>NZ_CP146256.1:1200000-2400000 GCF_039134705.1 Kineothrix sp. IPX-CK
GACTGTTCTGGCAGTGTGCAAGACGTTGGAGTTAGTGAAAATCCCGTTTCCCGCGCTGATTTTATATAAGTTATCGTTTGCCTGGTATTCCATGCTGCCTTCCGTTACATAAGTGAATTCTACTTCTGGATGCCAGTGGATGGGAAAAGAATTCTGCTCATAATTGGAAAGTCTTTCATAACCCACACGAAAGGGAAAGGAATACTTGTCGGTAGTATTTCTTTCCTTCAAATTATTATCAAGAAAAAGTTTGAATTTCTCCATGGAATCCTCCTATACCATCAATTGATAAGGCACACACCGCCGAATAGGACCTTATCAATCCAGGGTAGACAATATTGTTATGGAAAACTACATTTTTAATATAGAATAAATATATTTTTATACATTATACTTGGTATATAGGCAAAAAGCAATGTGCATTGAGAAGGCGGATAAGATTTGGAAAAAGCAAGTTTATTTGTCGTAAAAGGGAAGGAGTTTTAGATTATGGAGCAGTACAAATATACCGACGCAGAAGGCAGCTTCAGGATAGAGGATCCGGAGCTTACGAGCTACCTTTATTTTCCGGTGGCAGGGGAGTCAGGGGTCATGAGTAGCATTACGCCTCTTCTTGGCGGAGATTCCAAGACCGGACAAAATACGTTCTTGTTAGAGCCGGTCAGCAGTGAAAATTTACATAATAATAAGTCATCCCGTAATTTCTGGCTGAAAATGCAGAATGGAGAGCTCTGGTCCGCTACGGGAGTTTCCTCCAGGCAGCAGGCGGAGAAGTTCACCAAGGCAAAGGAAGAAACCGTGCTCGAAGCAGGCATTATGTGGCATATGATAAAGAGAAAATCTGCTGCTTATGGCCTGACCTCGGAAGTGACGACCTTTGTTCTTCATACGGAGGACAAGGTGGAGCTGACTATGGTAACTATTGAAAATATAGGGAAAAATTATATGACGGCAACACCCGTGGCGGCAATTCCGATATATGCGCGCAGTGCGGACAATATAAGGGATCATAGAAACGTTACGAGTATGCTGCATCGGATTATAACGGCAGAAAACGGCGTGATAGTGAATCCGACGCTGACCTTCGACGAAAGGGGCCATAGAAAGAATGCGGTAGTATACGGTGTATTCGGCCGGGGCGGCGGCAGGCTTCCCATCGGATTTATTCCTACGGTTGAAGATTTTATCGGCGAGGGCGGAGATTTTGAGAATCCCGGTGTACTTTATGGAGATAAGATAGATACGGTACCGGCGGGTGCACAGGTGGACGGATTTGAAGCTATGGGTGGAATTGTGTTCGAGGAATTCACATTAAATCCAGGAGAGAGAATTTCTTATGTGATTGCCCTTGGCTATGGCGAAGATTCGGACGCTCTTTCGAAGGCGGCAGACTCCTATTTAACGGAGGAGGTCTTTGCAAAGAGGCTGAAGGAGACAAAGGAATATTGGAATGAGAAGGTAAACATATCTTATGAATCAGGAGATGATAGATTCGATAAATGGATGTATTGGGTGAATTTCCAGCCGATACTGCGGCGCATTTACGGCTGCTCCTTCCTGCCCCACCACGACTATGGAAAAGGTGGAAGAGGCTGGAGGGATTTGTGGCAGGATTGTCTGGCGCTCCTTATGATGAATCCTTCCGGTGTCAGGGAAATGCTGCTGTCTAATTTTGGGGGCGTGCGCATGGACGGAACCAACGCTACGATTATCGGAAAGGAGCAAGGTGAGTTCATTGCGGATAGAAACGGAATCGCCAGAGTTTGGATGGACCACGGTATGTGGCCCTTCATGACTTCTTATTTATATATCAAGCAAAGCGGCGATTTGGATTTCATGCTGGAGGAAGCGGGATATTTCAAGGATGCGCAAGGCTTTCGGGGCGAAGGTCGCGATGAGAGCTGGGCGGAGGAACAAGGCTGCATTCAGAAGACGGCAGAAGGCGATGTTTACAGAGGAACGATTCTTGAGCATATATTATTGCAGCACCTTACAGCGTTTTATGACGTAGGAGAGCACAACCATATGAGGCTTCGGGGCGCCGACTGGAACGATGCGCTGGATATGGCGCCGGAGCGGGGCGAAAGTGTGGCGTTTACAGCAGCATATGCGGGAAATATGGAGGAAATCGCAGACCTTTTACTTTATATGCAAAAAAAGGGAAAGGTGAAGACTGTCGCTCTTTTGAAGGAAATGGAGCAGCTTCTTTGTGAAGAAAAAGGGCTTTATGACAGCATAGAGGAGAAAAAGAATCTGTTGAAGCGTTATTGTAATGTCTGCGGGCATACGGTTAGCGGCGAGAGATTTGAAATAGATACGGAAAGGCTGGCAGAGAATCTGCGGAAAAAAGCCGGGTGGCTGAAGGAACATATCAGGAAGACGGAGTGGCTTAAAAATAGCGCAGGATGCTCCTGGTATAACAGCTATTACGATAATAACGGAAACCGGGTAGAGGGTGATTTCAAAAAAGGTGTACGCATGATGCTGACAGGGCAGGTATTTACTATTATGTCGGGAACTGCGCAGGAGAAGCAGATAGAGGAAATCGTGAAGTCTGCGGACGAATATCTTTACGCGCCGGAGGTGGGCGGTTATCGCCTGAATACGAATTTCGGAGAAATAAAGGCCGATATGGGAAGGATGTTTGGCTTTGCATACGGACAGAAAGAAAATGGTGCGGTATTCAGCCATATGACGATTATGTATGCCAATGCTCTTTATAAGCGCGGGTTTGTAAAGGAGGGATATAAGGCGGTAAAAAGCCTTTACAGCCATGCCAGCGATGTGTCGAAGAGCAAGATATATCCGGGGATCCCTGAATATATAGACCCGAGAGGGAGAGGGGTTTACCATTACCTTACAGGATCGGCGAGCTGGCTGTTGATGACGGTTCTCACTGAGATGTACGGGATAAAAGGGGAGTATGGCAGTCTGAAGCTGGAACCGAAGCTTATGGCGGAGCAGTTCGATAAAAATCATGAAGCGGCAGTGCATTTGGAGTTTGGGGGGCGGAAGCTGCATGTGAAGTATTTGAATCCGCTTATGAAGTCGTATGGGGAATATGAGGTGAAGGAAGTTATTATGAATGGGCAGCTTGTGGCCGGGAGGGACGCATTGATTGGAAAGGAGTATTTCGCTTCCTGTAAGATGTGCAGAGAGAATGATATTGTGGTGGTGTTGAGGTAAAAAGGTGTTTTTTTGATTTTGAGGTTGTGAAGAAAGCCAAGACAAAATTACATGAAAAAATAAGGCATATTTAATTAAGGAAGGTGTGGGAAAAGATGTTTGATAAGAAGGGCAGATATGTAATAGAGGATTATGGGAAAAGGACGGTTTTTGCTAGTTTTTTGCCGGGGATTAGCGGAAAGCTGGGGATTCCGGTTTGGACTTTTTATGTGAATAGGGGGCAGGGGATTAGCAGCTTTGGGAGTGGGGATAAAGATCATTCTATTATGGAATTTTATCCGGCGCACCAGGCTTATCAGATGACGAAGCGGCAGGGCTTTCGGACGTTTGTGAAGAAAGATGGCAGGTATCTGGAACCGTTTTCGGATGAGAGGAAAAAGACGGCGATGTATATTGGTATGAATGAGTTCGAGATAGAGGAAGCGGATAGTGAGGAGGGGCTTCAGACGAATGTTCTTTATTATACGCTGCCTGAAGAAAATGTCGGCGGACTTGTGAGAGAGGTTACGTTTAAGAATATAAGCGGCAGAAAGATGCGGATTCAGGCCCTGGATGGTATGCCGGCGCTCATACCTTACGGAGTGTCCCTTTCTAATATGAAAGAGATGGGACAGACGGTTAAGGCGTGGATGCAGGTAGAGGATACGGAGAATGGGCTGCCGTATTTCAGGGTCCGCGCCAGTATTGTGGATAGTATTGCCGTACAGGAGATTAAAGAGGGAAATTACAGCTTTGCGGTAACGGAGAGCGGAGAACGGCTTCCGGTTATTGTGGACCCGGAGGTGGTATTTGCGTATGATACTTCATTGACTAGAGCGGTCGGCTTGGAGGATATGAATCTGACAGAGTTGTTGGAATGCGGGCAAATAACGGAAAACAATGTACCGTGCAGTTTTTTTGCGATAGAGAAGGAACTGGAAATAGGAGAAAGTATCACCATATATGAGGTAATAGGTATGGTGGAAAGCAAAGAAGTATTGAAAGAGTTTTCCGACAAGTGTGTCGGAAGAGAATATTTCGAAGAAAAGAGAGCGGAGGCCATCCGGTTGACGGAGGAATTGTGCGGAGTGATCCATACGGAAACGGGGAATCCGGTATTCGATGCGTATTGCAAACAGACTTATCTGGATAATCTACTTCGAGGAGGATATCCCGTGAAGCTGGGAAGAGAGAAGATATTCTATCTTTATTCAAGAAAGCACGGAGATATCGAGAGAGATTATAATTTTTTCCAGATGTCGCCGGAATTCTATTCGCAAGGGAATTCCAATTTCAGAGATGTGAATCAGAACAGAAGATGTGACGTGCTGTTCACCCCTTATGTGGGAGACATTAATATTAAGACGTTCTATAATCTCATTCAAACGGATGGATACAATCCCCTTCTTGTGCAAAGGGCGATATACGCGATAGAAGAGGAAAAGCTTGAGGAGCTTTCTATTTTTATCAAAGATGACTTATTGGGTCAAACGAAGAAGGTGTTATCCCAACCTTTTACTCCGGGAAGTCTGGCAGGATTTGCTAAGAAGCATAAGATTCTGAAAAAGATGGAAGGAAAGAGTGAAAGTGTTGCTTTGGAGGAATTTATCGGTGTGGTAATGGATAAGGCCGTCAGCGCTGTTAATGCATCCTTCGGAGAGGGATATTGGACAGACCATTGGACATATAATTTGGATTTGGTGGAAACTTATCTGGCAGTATTTCCTGATAAGGAGGAGGAGCTGCTGTTCGATGATGCTTCCTTTACCTATTATGAGTCACAGGCGTCAGTGAATCCGAGACGGCTTCGTTATGAAGAAACAGAAAAAGGAATCAGACAGTATCACACCCTGGATCATGAGGTAAAAAAGGATGTGCGCGGGCAGCTTGTCCGAACCGGATATGGAAAGGGTGATACTTATTATACGACGCTGATGGAGAAGCTGCTGCTTTTGTGCGCGATAAAGGTTGCTACGCTGGATCCTTATGGAATGGGTATTGAAATGGAGGGCGGTAAGCCCGGGTGGTACGATGCGCTTAACGGAATGCCGGGGCTTTTGGGGTCTTCCATGTGTGAGGCTTATGAGCTGTGCAGATTGCTGGATTTTACTATTGAAGAGCTGGAGAAATACCAAAGAACAGTAGTATGTGCGGAAGAAATTGCGGACCTGATGACAAGGTTGAGCAATGAACTGGGAGCAGGAAATGTTACATGGAGAGGAATTGAAGCTTGGAAAGCCTTCAATGATATAAAGGAAGAATACCGTGAAAAGACTTTGTTTGGACTGAGCGGTAGAACTGTTGAAATCAAAGCAAAGGAAGTTGTGTATATTTTAAGCAGGTTCCGCACGCTTGTTTTGGAAGGTATCGAGAGAGCACTTGCATATGGGGACGGGATGAGTCCGGCATATTTTACATATGAAGTGACGGATTATGAGAAGAGCGGAAGCGGTATTGAGGTTAAGGCGGTATGCCTGGGACAGATGCCATATTTCCTGGAAGGCCCTTCTCGTTTCCTGAAGCTAAGCGTGCCCGGGCAAGAGAAGGAAAAGCTGTACCAGAGAGTGAAAAGCAGCGGAATGTATGATGAAAAGCTTCGGATGTATAAGGTAAACGAGTCACTGAACGGTGTAGGTTTCGAAGTGGGCCGCTCCAAAGCATTTACGCCCGGCTGGCTGGAAAACGAATCCATTTGGCTTCACATGGAATACAAGTATTTGCTGGAGCTTTTGAAATCGGGAATGTATAGTGAATTCATAGAGGACTTCCAAAATGCGGCAGTGCCCTTCTTAGATGCAGACATGTATGGCAGAAGCCCTCTTGAAAATTCCTCTTTTATCGTCAGCAGCGCGAACCGCAATGAGAAGCTGCACGGAAAAGGCTTTGTGGCAAGGCTTAGCGGTTCCACTGCAGAATTTATCCAGATGTGGCAGATCATGATGTTCGGTCCTCGGCCTTTTTACATGGAAGAGGATAGATTGAAGCTGCGTATCATGCCGATGTTCCCCGCATATCTAATTGGAGAGGAGCGGAAAATACGAGCGGCATTTTTGGGAAGAACTCCAGTTGTATTCCATTTGGCAGAGAAAAAGGATTTCATTCCCGGAAGCTATAATATAAAGGTAAAAATCATGCACCGGGACAATTGTGCAGAGGAATTTGAAAATGGAGTGATAACCGGCGATACGGTTTGGCTTGTAAGAAAAGGAGAAGTCAAGCAAATAGAAGTATTCATGAATTAGAATTGACTATAGACAATACCACTCTTTTATTATAAAATTATAGAAAACGCTTTCCGAGTTGAGGGGTAGATTATGGTATCGATTAAAGACGTTGCCAAGCACGCCGGAGTTGCTATATCCACAGTTTCCAAGGTGCTCAACGATTATCCGAACGTTAGTGAAGAGACAAAGAGAAAAGTAAATCAGGCGGTACAGGAACTTAATTTTGTTCCCAATTCTGTCGCAGCGGCACTTTCCTCCAAGCAGTCCGGCAGAGTAGCCCTGTTGCTGGGCTTAAATACAAAGACACAGGCGATCGATGAGATTGTTATGCAGTATATTTCCGGTGCCATCAATAAAGCGATGGAGATGGGGCTGGATGTTATCACGTTCTTTTTTTCCATGTTTGAAAATAAGAACGTGGAAGAGATAACGAGATATTTAAAGGCTCAGAGCATCCATGGGATTATCATTTATGGAATGTCCAAGGAGGACAAGGTGCTTCAGAAGCTGATCAATATGCAGGAATTCAAGGCGGTGCTTGTAGACGCGCCCCTTTACAATCCGAGCACCTCCACCGTATGGGTGAATCAGGAGCAGGCTCAGTATGATGTGGCGAAAAAGACGATTGTAGAAAACAAATGCAAGAAAGTACTTTATATTGCAGGGAAGAAAAATGGCTATGTGACGGAGGAACGTTTAAAAGGAATCAAACGCCTTGCACAGGATATGGATTTGGATCTTATGATCAAGCATGGGGAATTCTCGGAATTGCAAGCGAGAAACATAGCCTTCCGGTTTGCCAAGAATAAGGATGTGGTGGTGTGTGCCTCGGATCTGATGGCTATCGGAGCGATGCGGGCGCTTATGGAAATGGATATTTTCCGTCCGGTATGCGGTTTTGACGGTATCACGCTCATGGGCTATGCCGGGAAGCAGATGAACACGATCCGCCAGAATTTTGCAGGAGTGTCCTCAGCTGCGGTGGAGGAGCTGCATTATCTGATGAATGGAGGGGAAGGACGGGAAAAAGTACTCGGTTATACCATTGAAAGAATGAAGTACATGGACATTATCTGTTAAGATTTCACAAAATTATATGAAAAAAATGTTAAATATGACAGTTGCAGAAAACGTTTTCCTATGTTAACTTACTTAGTGAGAGAAGAAAAGATAAAGAAAATGTTTAACCGATACAGGAGGAGAGAGTATGTTGCAGCAAACCAATATGAAACGAGACGTGTTATTGTCGAATCTGGAACCTCAGCTGGAAGAACTGGCAAATGAGATGTTTCAGAAGAAGATGGAGGCGCTGACCGACCACGAGGTATATTTCTGTCTGTTAGAGCTTACCAAGAGACTGATGGCAGTATCAGGACAGATTTCGGGAGAAAAGAAAATTTATTATATTTCGGCAGAATTTTTGATTGGA
The DNA here is from genome assembly GCF_039134705.1 of Kineothrix sp. IPX-CK. Taxonomy (NCBI): domain Bacteria; kingdom Bacillati; phylum Bacillota; class Clostridia; order Lachnospirales; family Lachnospiraceae; genus Kineothrix; species Kineothrix sedimenti. The sequence continues at coordinate 1,207,819 of NZ_CP146256.1, forward strand.
AAGCTAATGTCAAATAACCTGATTAATCTTGGTGTTTACGATGAGCTTGCCTCTATTTTAAAGTCCAGGGGAAAGGATATCGCGAAAATAGAGGAAATCGAGCCGGAACCGTCTCTGGGAAACGGCGGACTGGGAAGGCTTGCAGCATGTTTTCTCGATTCCATCGCAACTCTTGGACTGCCCGGAGAAGGCATCGGACTCAATTATCACTACGGTCTGTTCAAGCAGGTTTTCAAGAACAAATTACAGACCGCGGAAAAGAATGACTGGATTGAGGAGCGTTCATGGCTGACTAAGACGGATGTTGCCTTCGATGTATATTTTGGAAAAAGAAAGGTGACATCGAGATTGTACGATATCGATGTAGTCGGCTATGGCAATGACGTGAATAAACTTCGTCTATTCGACATCGAGTCTCTGGATGAGAGCATTGTAAAGGAGGGGATAGACTTCGATAAGGAAGCGATTGAGAAGAACTTGACTCTGTTCTTATATCCCGACGATTCCGATGAGGCAGGCAACCTGCTTCGCATCTACCAGCAGTATTTCATGGTAAGTAATGCAGCGCAGCTCATACTGAGAGAGATGAAGGAGAAGAAATATGACCTTCGCAGGCTGTATGATCATGCGGTGATTCAGATCAACGATACGCATCCGACGATGGTGATTCCGGAACTGATCCGTATACTTGTAAATGAGAAGGCCCTTACCATGGATGAAGCGATTGAGGTAGTGAGCAAGACCTGCGCTTATACGAATCATACGATACTCGCAGAGGCACTGGAAAAATGGCCGCTGAAATATTTGGAAAAGGTAGTTCCACAGCTGGTGCCCATCATCAAAGAACTGGATAAGAGGGTTAAAGCGCAGTACAGCGATCCCAAGGTCCAGATCATTGACGCGGATGGAAGAGTGCATATGGCACATATCGACATCCACTATGGTTTTTCCGTAAACGGCGTTGCCGCTATTCATACGGAGATTTTAAAGGATACGGAACTCAACGCTTTTTATAAGATTTATCCCGATAAATTCAATAATAAAACAAATGGAATCACCTTCAGAAGGTGGCTGTTATCCTGTAACAGAGAGTTGGCAGGATATCTTTCCCGGATTATCGGCGACGGCTACAAGAAGGATGCGAACGAGCTGGAGAAGCTTCTTGAGTACAGTGACGATCAGGAGGTGCTTGATAAGCTTGCCGAAATCAAGATGAATAGGAAAAAGGATCTTGCCGTATATGTGAAGGCGGCGGAGGGCGTGGACCTCAATCCCGATTCTATTTTTGATATCCAGATAAAGAGATTGCACGAGTATAAGCGCCAGCAGATGAATGCGCTTTACATCATCCATAAATATCTGGAAATCAAGGGAGGCAAGAAGCCGTCCACGCCGCTTACTTTCATTTTTGGTGCAAAAGCGGCACCCGCCTATGTCATCGCTCAGGATATTATCCATCTGCTTTTGGTACTTCAGGATATTATAGCTAGCGATCCGCAGGTAAGTCCCTACATGACTCTCCTCATGGTGGAAAACTATAATGTAAGCTATGCGGAGAAGCTGATTCCGGCATGTGACATATCCGAGCAGATTTCGCTCGCGTCCAAAGAAGCTTCCGGAACCGGTAACATGAAGTTCATGTTAAATGGTGCGGTCACCATAGGGACCTCGGACGGAGCCAATGTGGAAATCAATGAACTGGTAGGCGATGAGAACATATACGTATTCGGTGAGAAGTCGGAGGCGGTAATCGATCATTACGCGAAAGCGGATTATGTGTCTAAGGATTATTATAAGAAAAGCCCGGTTATTAAAGAGGCTGTGGACTTTATTGTGGGCGGGGAGGCCATGGCGAAAGGAAATAAGGAGAACCTGCAGAGGCTTTATAACGAGCTTCTGAATAAGGATTGGTTTATGACTCTTCTCGATTTGGAAGAGTATATTGAGGCGAAGGACAGAATGTTTGAGGACTACCAGAACAGACAGAAGTGGAAGAAGATGATGCTTGTGAATATTGCAAAGGCAGGCTTTTTCTCCTCCGACAGAACTATTAGCGAGTACAATAGAGATATTTGGAAGTTAAAATAAGAGATAAGAGTGCAATATGATTGAAAGAGGATTTCCCAAAGGTCATGCAAGACCGGGGATGTCCTCTTTTTCTATGTAATAAGATCAGAGCGTCAAAGGTACTGTTTTAAAATCTTTGAGCCAAACATCGATTGGGTGAGCGGACGAAGCACACTTTTGTTCGTGATGCGGCCACACCGGGTGTATAAAATATTTGAAAACAAGAAATAGTAATACATAATATGTTTTAAATAAGTGCCTATTATGTGCTTTGGAAAATGACCGGAAGTTGATATGCTTCTTTATAAAGAGGTGTGATATGGGTGCTAAAAAGACAGTCGGTGAAAAAGAACTAAATATTCAAATAGGTGAGCGTTTGCGTGAAATCCGTGAAAACCTCGGTTATACAAGAGAGGAGTTTGCGGATATATTGTGTGTGGCCGAAGGTCATTATAAACGATATGAGACGGGTGCCACTGAACTTCCTATGTATAAGGTGAAGATTCTGCATAACAAGCTAAATATCGATCCCACCTATCTGATCATCGGGGAAATGGAGGACAGCTTCGATTTGGATGTTTTTATGGCCAACAGTACAAGGGAGCAGAGAGACCAGCTCTTTAAGAGAATATTTGAATATATGGAAAGGCTTTTAGTTAAGATATAACACCGCACACACATTTCAGGAGATTTGTGAGAGGGGAATTACAAATGATGAGGATAGCGGTATGTGATGACGAAATAATCCTCACATCGGAGATGGAAAGTCTATTGCTCAAAATTGCGAAAGAAAATGACGTTTCTGTGGACATCGATGTATATTTCGATGGAAACAAGCTTACCGACAGTATTTATTCGGGAGAAAAGGTTGACTTAATTTATTTGAATATAGAGGATGAAAACGATATTGATACGGCGAGAGAGATCAGGGCTATGGATAAGCATGCATTGATCATCTGTGTCTCCAGCAAGGATAAGTATATAAGAAGGCTGTTCGAAATAGATACCTTCCGGTTTATGGACAAGCCGGTAGACAAGGAACTGTTCGAACGCTACTTTTTAGACGCTTATTTAAAAATCCATGAACGAGCGGTCTGCTTTACCTACCGCTTTAATAAAGAAGTACATAATATATCGTTAGAGAACATCATTTATTTTGAAAGTCAGGGAAGAAAAATATTCATTCATACCAGAGAGGGCAGGCGAGACTACTTTTTCGGGAAGATGAATGAGATAGAGCAGGAACTTAAGGGCTCCCAATTTCAGTTTCTCCGGACGCATCAATCGTTTCTCGTAAATACCATGTACATAAAGAGTCTGCTAAAGGCCTGTGTTAGAATACGGGACGGCAGGAAGATTCCGGTAAGCGAAGATAGGAGACGGTTCGTAAAGGAGAGATATTGTGAGCTGATAGAAAGAGAAAGAGGATTTTGAGTCGGGTAATGCACAGGGTATGTAATGGAACCACCTCCTAGAAGGTGGTTCCTCTTTTGTATAAGATTAGTTTGACGCAAAAGAAATCAATCTGGCTTTTATACCGTCAAATCAACACTTCCCGGCGTATGGGCAACGCTTGCTGATATTCCTTTATATGCGACTCCACAAAAGCGGAGATGCCATTTTTGCCCTGAGGTGGGAAGTTATATTACCCGAACAACTGTCATATACGTGCTTGAGCCACCAAGAAGAGTTGCGTCTCCGAGCAGACCAAATAACTGCAGCGTCAGCGTATCTCCCGCGGTTAGTGGAACAATAAAGGACGTAAACAGATTGCTTGCCAATACGGTAGGAGAAACGACAGAAGCTGCTATCGGCGCGCCGTTTTGCAATACCTGTGAGGAAACCGCAAGCGCAGTCGTTGTGGCAACGGCATAGCTGATCAGGTATTCTCCCGTCACCGGTACGGTAAATTCAGTATCCGTACCGTCTACAGTGAACGTGTTCAGGTTTTGATTGTCAGGCAGGGGGATATCGGTACCGCCCAGCACAACGGCAATAACAGCTGAAGTCGTGTTGGCTGTTGACATGCTGTCGCTCGTAATAGCAGGCCCAGTCGGTCCGGTAGGTCCGGTAGCACCATCAGCACCAGTCGGTCCAGTAGGTCCGTCAGCACCAGTTGGTCCGGTCGGTCCGTCAGCACCAGTCGGTCCAGTAGATCCGTCAGCACCAGTCGGTCCGGTCGGTCCAGTAGCACCGGTAGGCCCGGTAGCACCATCAGCACCAGTCGGTCCAGTAGGTCCGTCAGCACCAGTCGGTCCGGTCGGTCCAGTAGCACCGGTCGGTCCAGTAGCACCATCAGCACCAGTCGGTCCGATCGGTCCAGTAGCACCATCAGCACCGGTAGGCCCGGTAGGTCCATCAGCACCAGTCGGTCCGGTAGCACCGTCAGCGCCGGTCGGTCCGGTAGCACCATCAGCACCGGTAGGTCCGGTAGCGCCGGTAGCACCAGTCGGCCCGGTAGCACCGTCAGCACCGGTAGGCCCGGTAGGTCCGTCAGCACCAGTCGGTCCGGTAGGTCCAGTAGCACCGGTAGGCCCGGTAGCACCATCAGCACCAGTCGGTCCGGTAGGTCCAGTAGCACCGGTAGGCCCGGTAGGTCCGTCAGCACCGGTAGGCCCAGTCGGTCCAGTCGGACCGGGGGTATTGGGATCTTCGATTGTAACGATTGCGGAACCCGGAGTTACGGTAATATCGAGAGTGGTTGACTGGAAAGTCATAGCTTCTCCAAATCCTACATCAGCGGTTCCTGTAGTACCGAGAACGCTAAAAAGCAGTTCTCCTGGGGCCGCGACGCCAGTAGGTCCCGTAGCGCCGGTAGCACCGGTAGGTCCAGTCGGTCCCGTAGCGCCAGTAGGTCCAGTCGGTCCCGTAGCGCCAGTAGGTCCAGTAGGTCCCGTAGCGCCAGTAGGTCCAGTCGGTCCGGTAGCACCGTCAGCACCAGTGGGTCCGGTAGCGCCGGTAGGTCCGGTAGGGCCAGTAGCACCAGTCGGTCCGGTAGCGCCGGTAGGTCCAGTCGGTCCGGTAGCACCGTCAGCACCGGTAGGGCCAGTAGCACCAGTCGGTCCGGTAGCGCCGGTAGCACCCGTAGCGCCAGTAGGTCCCGTAGCGCCGGTCGGTCCGGTCGGACCAGTAGGTCCATCAGCACCGGTCAGTCCAGTAGCACCGGTCGGACCAGTAGGTCCGGTAGGTCCGGTAACACCGTCAGCACCGGTAGCACCCGTAGCGCCAGTAGGTCCTGTAGCGCCGGTCGGTCCGGTCGGACCAGTAGGTCCATCAGCACCGGTAGCACCAGTAGGTCCTGTAGCGCCGGTCGGTCCGGTCGGACCAGTAGGTCCATCAGCACCGGTAGCACCAGTAGGTCCTGTAGCGCCGGTCGGTCCGGTCGGACCAGTAGGTCCATCAGCACCGGTAGCACCAGTAGCGCCAGTAGGTCCTGTAGCGCCGGTCGGACCAGTAGGTCCATCAGCACCGGTAGCACCGGTCAGTCCAGTAGCACCGGTCGGACCAGTAGGTCCATCAGCACCCGTAGCGCCGGTAGCACCTGTAGCGCCGGTAGCGCCGGTGGCACCAGTCGGTCCGGTGGGCCCGGGGGTATTGGGATCTTCGATCGTAACGATTGCCGAGCCCGGAGTTACGGTAATATCGAGAGTAGATGATTCAAAAGTGATATCTTCTCCAAAACCTACGGTAGCTGATCCGGTCGGGCCTATAACATTAAAAAGCGGTTCTCCCGGAATAAGAACCCCGGTGGGTCCCGTAGCGCCTGTAGCACCCGTAGCACCCGTAGCGCCTGTAGCACCCGTAGCGCCGGTAGGTCCCGTAGCGCCGGTAGGTCCAGTAGCACCCGTAGCACCCGTAACGCCGGTAGCGCCAGTCGGTCCCGTAGGTCCGGTTGGTCCGCCGGAAGGTCCGGTGGGCCCTGTGGGCCCTGTCGGTCCCTGAAGCGTGGATGCTGAAAGCGCATTTCGTAACTTAGAATTTAAAATAACCTGATTTTGGGCAGCACTGTCCAAAATAGCGAGAACATTTTGATTAACTTCAATGACTTCTTCGATAGTTGCACTAGGACCGGTTACACCGGGAAGTGTTCCTACTGCAAATTGGATCTTTTCGCCTTCGGCGTTCAAAATATGACTTAATCCTAGTTCTTCCAGAGCGATGGAGGCTAAAATATAATTGATAGCATCATCTCTGCTGATCGGAGGGCTTACCTCCGGAAAGATTGGTAATGACATATTTTCATCTCCTTTTGGTATTGTAATTGTTTTATCCTCATTTTATAGTATGCATATGTATGTTTTTGTTGTCATATTTTGTCGAGTATGTTCATATACTAATAAAATAGCATCTTTTGGCATTGTAATCTCCCGGACTGCTCCGTATACTGCGATCACGTCAATTAATCCATATTGTTGATTTCTTCCGTTTGTGTTAAAATACCGCTAGATATGATATTCGCTCCAACAGGAGAGGGTGCACACCTACAGATTAAAAACAGAACGGAGAAAGTGAGTTATGGCTAAGTTATTGACATTAAACTTGGATGATACCGAAGAAGTGTGTAATGTTGGAAAGGCGTTGTCAACGCCGGTAAGGCTGGATATACTGAAGCTTTTACATGAAGAAAGTCTGAATATAGGAGAGATAGCAGAGAAGCTTGGGATACCGGCTTCCAGCGCTGCGCTTCACGTCAAGGTTCTTGAGAGAGCCAAGCTGATCAATGCAGAGGTTCAGCCGGGAACAAGAGGGGGTGTGCGCTTGTGCAGCAGGAAGAACGATTTGGTTACTATTGGGATGAGCGGCGCAATGAAGGGCGTTAATATGGTAACCAGCGTAAGCATGCCGATTGGCGCCTATACTGACTGTGAGATGTATGCTACTTGTGGAATTGCAGATGAGACCGGAATCATTGGAAATGAAGACCTGATAGCCTGCTTTTATATGCCGGAGCATCTCGGAGCACAGATTTTATGGAGTTCGGCGGGCTATGTGGAATACAAATTCCCTAATCAGCTTCCGAAGCAGGCGGATCTGAAAAGTCTGGGGATATCTTTGGAGATTTGCTCCGAAGCGCCTAATTACAGAGAAGATTGGAAGTCGGATATTACTATGTGGATTAACGGCGTAGATTGCGGAACGTGGCGGAGTCCGGGAGACTTTGGGGCCAGAAGAGGGAGAATTACCCCAACCTCGTGGTCGTCCGGGAGTACACAGTATGGACTTCTGACCACATGGGAGGTTAGAAGAGACGGCTGTTATATCAATGAAAGCAATGCAGGGAATACCACTATCGAAATGCTGAAGATAGAGAATGGAGCTCCTATAGTAGTTCGCATTGGAAATAAAAAAGATGCAAAATATGTAGGGGGATTTAGCATTTTTGGTGAGAAGTTTGGAGACCATCCGCAAAATATTGTACTCAGTATAGAATATTAGAGTGGAAATCGCCAGGGAACGTCTCGCTCGGCGCAGGCAGTTTTCAGACACACCCTAAGTTATTTTTTGTGATAGCCAGTTCTGGAATATGGGACTGGCTATTTTCATTTCATGGGGAAATCCTTGTTACGTTCCAGTAGTAAAGCTTCAGTTTTCTATGAAATAAAAGCACTCCGTGCAGGATGCACAGCTTCGCACACTCTTGCTCTGTAGGAAGATACCGTTGATTGACAAGGTCATACACCGTCGGATAAGGAGTATATTCGTCGATATAAACAAAAAATGTGTTTAAATAATGGACAAAAAAATAATAACAAAACATATTAAAACATAAAATAAAATTATAAATATTATTATTGATAATAAAAACGCATAAAAAAATAAAAAAATATATTGATATTTTAGATAAAATGTATTATTATATAAATTATTAAAGCATAAATATTGTTTTTAAATAATGCGATAAAGAAAATATAAAAACAATATATATGTTTTTAAATGTCTTTGCAAAGCATTTACATAAAACAAAAAGAAGGAGAGAAAAAGTTATGGCAAAAAGAGCAGTGGCATTATTTCTGGCAATGGTAACGAGTCTATCTTTGGTTGCATGCGGTTCTGGTTCCAGCACCGAAACGACAGGAGAAACCACTACAAATGGTGGGGTGGCAGAAACACAGACAGAGGAAACGGAAGGTTCTGCGGAGGAACAGGTATCTGTGGCTCCGGGTAAGAAAGGGGCGATCGAGTTCTGGACGGTTTTCACAGGTGCAGACGGTACTTCCATGCAGGCTATGGTGGATGCTTACAATGCAACAAACCCTGATTATACGGTAAATCATCGTGCAATTGAAGCTAACGATTTATATTTAAAGATGCCTCTTGCAATTCAGACAGGTGAAGATGTACCGGATGTAGCGATTAACCATATTGAGAGAGTTCCTTTATTCCAGGAAATGGGGCTTCTTGATGATTATAGCACTGTGATTGGAGATTCCAATGTTAAGGCTGAGAACTATAACCCCAAAGCATGGGCAATGTCAGATATAGCAGGCGGACATTATGGTATTCCTCTTGATGTTCATTCTTTCTGCCTCTATGTAAACATGGACTTATATGAAAAGTATGGCAATGGAGTTATGGATGACGGAGTGCTGACATGGGACGAAGTGAAATCTGTGGGTGAAGCATGTAAAGCAGATGGCATCACGCCTCTTGGAATCACTTGGCAGAGGGTATACTTCCTGTCTTCCTATGCGCAGCTTGGAGGAACTTTAAGTACGGATGGAAATGTACCGGATTTCAACAATGACAAAGCTAAAAAGGTCTTTGATACATGGACAGATTTAAATGAGTCAGGCTACATACAGAAAGATGGCGATGATCCTTGGCAAATGTTCCTTGGCGGCAATATCATGTTTTGTCCGGAAGGTATTTGGATGTACAACAACATAAAGGATACGGGTCTTAATGCAAAAATGTTTGACTTCCCTGTATTTGATGCAGGAACAAAGGGTAACTGGACATCTTCTCATCAGTTTGTACTTCCTAAGAATCCGAACAGGGATGAAGAGAAAACACAGGCAGTTCTTGATTTCATTGATTTCATTGGAAATAACAGCTTAGAATGGGCAAAAGCAGGTCAGGTACCGGCACACGTAGCAATTAAAGACGTTGCTGAATTCCAGGATATGCCGCAGGCTTTCTTTGCAGACGAGAATGATGAATTAAAGATCTACGATTACAAATATTATGGCTATGCAGTAGAAGCTTTAGACAAGATCACCGGAGAAGTATTATTTGGACGTATGACAGCAGAGGACGGTTTAAATCAGGCAGTTCAGGAAACTGAAGGCCGGATTGAGATGGGCGAGTAAAATATAAAAGGGGATGCCGCAAATGGATGGATATACCAAAGTAGTATCCCCTTTAAAAAGTAATAGGAGATGAAAAAAATGCAGAAAGTGAAAAAAAGAAAAAAGCTTAATATTACTCCGTACCTGTTTATTGCTCCTCATGTAATTTTATTTATTGTATTTTTTTTGGTGCCGATGATTTATGGTATTTATGCATCCTTTACAAAATGGGATTTGTTTACATCGCCAATTTTTGTGGGTTTGAAAAACTATAGTGTATTTTTGACAAATACAGAATCCGTTTTTTACAGACAATTTTGGAACGGTCTTAAGAATACAGTGATTTTTGTATTGATCTGTGTCCCGTTTCAGCTCGCAATTCCCTTGGTGCTGGCGCTGCTGCTAAATAAAAGGCCAAAGGGACGTAATATATTTCAGGGAATATTCTATATGCCGACATTATTTTCCATTACTTCTGTGACGCTGACGTGGCTGTTTATATTCAATCGTTCTCTCGGATTGTTCAATAAGATGTTCGGGACGGATATTAACTGGTATGCTGAACAGCCATGGGCGTGGATTACAATTGTGGTAACTACTATATGGTGGGGGATTGGCGGCAATTTGATTATATATGTGGCAGCACTGTCAGGAATTAACAAGGAGGTTTTGGAGGCAGCAGATTTAGATGGCGCAAGCGGATGGAAGCGTCTGCGATATATCATAGTCCCCTCCATTCAGTTTCCGCTCGTGTATACCCTCATTGTGTCGGTAATCCAACAATTTAATATCTATGGTCAGCCGCTGATACTGACAGCAGGCGGTCCCAGTGAATCCACCTTTGTTTTGATTATGTATATTCGTAACTTAGCCTTTGGTACGGGCAAGTCGGCGGCAGGCATGGCCAGTGCAATGTCAACTTGTCTGGGGATTATCATAGGTAGTGTGGCTGTAGGACAGCTGATACTGTTACGAAAAAATTCAGATTAAGGAGGGTATCATGAAGAAAATTAAGAAAAATGAAGAAGGTTCTTTTACATATACAAATAAGAAAAAAGATGGATGGATTGCCTTTGCTATTCTGCTGATATTCGCGGTAATTACTTTGATACCTTTAGGCTGGATTCTGATTTCTTCCTTTAAGCTGGATGTGGAGATACAGCAGGCGGGAGGTTTCCTGCTTTTTCCAAAGACATGGACGCTTAACAATTTTAAGGAACTGCTTTCTTTTGGCAACAAACAGTTACCGATATATAAGTGGTTTATCAATTCTTTAATTGTATCGGGAAGTCAGACGATCATTGCTGTTGTTATTTATTCTATGTCTGCGTATGCCTATGCAAAGTTACATTTTAAAGGGAGAGATATGATTTTTCTGGGAATTATGTTTCTGTCATCTTTTCCGGCAATAACAAATATTATCCCATTATATAAAATCATGCACGTGTTCGGATGGTTAAACGGACCTTTGTCACTTATCGTTCCCGGTCTGGCAGGGGTGATGAATATCTTTCTTATCCGCCAGTTCATGTATGCGATTCCCGACGTGATTCTGGAATCTGCACGAATTGACGGGGCGGGAGAGTGGAGGATATTTACGAGGATAGTGATTCCTACCTGCAAACCGATTCTCATTGCAGTAGGTTTGTTCACTTTTACCGGAAGCTGGAACGATTTCTTATGGCCGTCCATTGCCATTAACAATATTGACAACTTAACTTTGACGGCAGGCTTACAGCTTGCCAAAGGAGTATATGGAACTATTCAGGTGGCGAAGATGTGTACCGTTGCAACCATCGCAATCATACCTATGGTCATATTGTATCTGTTTACGCAGAAATACTTTGTAAAGGGAATTTCTTTATCCGCCGGCGTAAAAGGGTAATAAAAAATAAACTACATATTTACGGAAGAAAGGAAACTATAAAAATATGAATATTCCAAGAAATGAATACCCAAGACCACAATTTGTCAGAGAGGAGTGGCTTAGCCTAAACGGGGAGTGGGAGTTCTCTTTTGATACGGATAGATTTGACAAAAGGATTATTGTTCCTTATGTTTATCAGTCCAAACTGTCGGGAATCGGCATCACGGAACCCCATGAGGTTGTCTGGTATCGCAAGAAAATAAATTTACCTAAGGAAATGTCCGGCAAGGAGATTATTCTGCATTTTGGTGCAGTGGATTATAGCTGTAAGTTATGGGTAAACGATATATTTATCACGGAGCATATCGGAGGCCACATGAGCTTCGAAGTGAATATTACGAGTGCTTTGCGGGAAGAAGAAAACGTGATTGTTCTGGAGATAACGGATGAGCCTTACAATCTTGAGATTCCCAGAGGAAAGCAATATTGGAAAGAAGATTCGGAAGGTATCTTCTACACCCGTTCTACGGGAATCTGGCAGAGCGTATGGATAGAAGCTGTAGACGAAATCCATCTTGCCAGAGTGTTTCTTACTCCTGATTTAGATAATGTGCAGTTGGGTGTACAGTATGAATTAAGCAGTGACAGGGCAACTAGCCTGCGGACGGAGATTTATTATAAGAAAGAACTGATGGCGGTAAATACTACAGCCTTACTGCGTAAGGAAGGGAACTTCAGAGTATCCTTAGATCAGCAACTGCTGAAGGACTGGAATGTCCAGGAGGATCTGACATGGACTCCGGAGGCTCCAAGGCTGTTTGATGTGAAGTTTGTGGTGTATGAGGAGGAGAGAGAAGCTGATATAGTCTCTTCTTACTTTGGGCTGCGAAAGGTATCTATAGAAAAAGGAAAATTCCTATTAAATAATCGGCCGTATTATCAAAAGCTTTTATTAGATCAAGGCTATTGGGAGGAGTCACTGTTGACAGCTCCCACGGACGGGGATTTTATCAAGGATATTGAACTGGCGAAGTCTATGGGATTTAACGGTGTCAGGAAGCATCAGAAGATTGAGGATCCAAGATTCTTATATTATGCCGATAAGATGGGTTTTCTCGTGTGGGGAGAGCTTCCTGCGGCTTATGTGTACTCCAGAAAATATGTAAAGAGAATTACAGATGAGTGGATGGAGGAAATCTTCCGCGATTATAATCACCCTTGTATCGTGGTATGGACGCCCCTTAACGAATCCTGGGGAGTCTTCAATATAAAGGACAGGAAAGAAGAACAGAGTCATAGCGTGGCTATGGTCCATATTGCCAAGTCTCTGGACCAGACAAGACCCGTAATATGCAATGACGGATGGGAGCACACTTGCGGAGATTTGATTACCATTCATGATTATGAGTGGAATAAAGAGATTATACAGGAGAGATATAGTACTTTGGAAAATATACTTAGGTTTATGCCGGGGGGACGCCCTTTGCTCGCTCATGGGTGGGAATATCAAGGACAGCCGGTCTTAGTTACTGAATTCGGAGGAATTTCTTATATGAAAGGCGAATGGGAAGGCTGGGGGTATTCCAGCGCCGTTTCAGATGAAGATTTTGCCAAGAGATACTATAACGTGATAAGTCCATTGCTTGCTTCGCCTCATGTGCAAGGCTTCTGCTATACGGAGATGACGGATGTAGAACAGGAAATTAATGGCCTGTGCACTTATGACAGAAAACCTAAGATTCCGGTAGAAATTATTTGCGCTATTAATGAAGGCAGGTGGGAACCGGAAGATGAGAGATAACAGGCTGGATTTCTTCAAAGGAATTCTTGTAATACAAATGGTTTTTGCCCATTGTCTGCAGTTTTTCTGCGACCTTGGGCAGGAACCGGTATGGAGTGGTGTCAGTGAGTGGGTAAATCTTACTACCTTTTCAGGATTTGTATTCGCCTTCGGATTTGCGTATTATCTGGCTTATCTGCAAAAGAACTTTAAATATGCAGTGGAAAAGGGAGGGAAGAACATTCTTGTTTTACTGGGAGCTTATTACATCTCGGCGTTTTCCTATGCCGTATTTATAGAGAGAATTCCACTCAGATGGGACAGAGCTTTGGAATTATTATTGTTTCAGAGGCTGGCAGGCTGGTCTGAGTTCTTATTTTCATTTGCAATGCTGACATTGGTAACCCTTATACTATGGAAACCACTAACTAATAAGAAGCCCGGGATTCTGCCTGGCATCGGTGTGACAGCACTCTTGATCTGTCTCCTGCCTCACAGAGAGGTAAGACCGGTTCTTGGAACATTAATAGGAGGAACGGGAGGAGCTTACTTCCCGGTGCTTCCCTTTTATGTGTATTTTGTGGCGGGAGTTTATGCTGCAAGAAAAAAGTTGAACTACAATGTAAAGATGTTGCTTGTATCTATTGCAGGAACCACATATATGATAGTAGACTGCCTCTTTTTTTCGAAGAGCTATCCGTCCAGATTTCCGTTGTCGCTCGCATGGCTGGTCGGAGGCGCGTTCATTGTTTACTGCTATTATCTGGCAGCAGGCTATTTGAGCAAAATAAAGAAATTATCCATGGTTAATGTAATTGGGAAAAACAGCTTGTTTTATCTGCTGGTTAGCAATCTTATTATTTTTGCTATGAAAAGCAGCAGCTTCTACAAAGTGAGCGGTGGGTTCAGCATCGGACTTTGTATTATGATTTTTGCGATTGGAGGCTATCTCCACAGCAGGGTTAGAACTTAGGTAACCTATGCAGTTTGCAGGCTATGAGAAAGGCACGGTTATTATAATGAAGAAACACAAGAAAAAAGAAACAGGAGAACCAAAGAAGAAAAATTTTGCGGGTTCACTAAAGAGTAAGGTGCTTGTTCTTGTCCTGGGGTCTATTGCAGCCGCCGTTTCTCTGACGCTCGTTTTTGCCATTCCGTTTGTAACCAATACGTTAACTGATACGAATATGCGCTATATGTCATACTTGCAGATGGCACTATTGCTTACCATCCGGAGGAAGAGAAAGTGGGGATGCCAATTGAGAATTCGGCTATTTTAGACGTTGCTGATAAATTGCGAGTTTCTGAATCAATAGCCGAGGCTTCAGAGGCTGAGTTCTCAAAAGAAGAGGCAGGAGATATTCTCCAAAATGATGTTGTAAGCTACGATTATAACGGTGTTACTAAGTATGCGGCATATTACATCACGACTGATCAGTCTGCGGTTCTTATTTTGGGTGGCATTATATCTTATAGGAGTGCTTCACACCTAATGAATCCACTGTTACAAATTACGACTGAAATTAACAGATTTAGCGCCTTGGATTTTACGGAGACACCGACATTCAAACGTCTTAGCCTTAAGAAAGATGAAACCGGACAGATTGCGCGAGCTATTGCAGAACTAAGGGTACAGTTAGTTGCTATAGTATCACAGATAAAAGAGCAAAGCACCAATCTCCATAAGTCTGCCGACAGACTTGATAACAATGCCCTGCTTACGGTATCAACCGTAAAGAATGTGGAGGCTGCAGTAGGTGAAATAGCAAGCGGCGCGAATAATCAGGCATCGGAAACCCAGAAAGCGACTGAAAATATTATTGATATGGGCAATATGATTGCGCATACTAATTACGAGGTAGAGAATCTCAATATAAAGGCGGCTGTCATGAAATCCTCCAGTGATGAGGCTTCTGATACTCTGTCTCAGCTTGGTGAGATTAACAAACGTGCAATCACTTCTATCGACATTATTTATGAACAGACGAATACGACCAATGCCTCTGCTATGAAGATTAAGGAAGCAACTACCTTGATCTCGTCCATTGCCGATGAAACTAATCTATTATCTTTAAATGCGTCTATAGAAGCCGCAAGAGCGGGGGAAGCAGGAAGAGGATTTGCAGTTGTTGCAGCGCAGATACAGAAGCTGGCGGAACAGTCTGACAATTCGGCCCGTGAGATTGATAAAATTATACATACCCTGATCGAAGATTCCCAAAAAGCAGTTAAGACTATGAATCAGGTAAAAGAGATCATGAAAAGCCAAAGTGAAAATGTTACAAAGACAGGCTCCGTTTTTACTCAGGTTACCGAAGGAATCAACAAGTCCATCGGCGGTGTCGGCGAAATTGCCGATAAGACTGCACATTTGGATGGGGCACGTACCAGTGTTGTCGATATTGTTCAGAATCTCACTGCTATTGCACAGCAGAATGCAGCAAGTACCGAAGAAACCTCTGCGCCTGTCATTGAAGTCAGCGATATTATGAATGAAATCAGCGGCAATGCAAAACAATTGAAAGAAATCGCAGCGGTGCTGGAAAATAATATGTCTTCTTTTCGGCTTTAGAAACAGTACCATCAATAAACTTTTAAACATAAACATAATTGCTCAAAGAAATAAGAGGTAATGCTAAATGGATGCAGTTGACATAAAAAGAAGAATGAAAATAACGTTCCTGTTCTCTCTATGCCTGTGCTTTGTCACAGGATGCGGCAATAAGGGAAAATGGTCAGAAGAGGATGCCGGGCAGCTATATCAAGCGGATCCGACAATCTTTTTTGAAAAGGGAACTTATTATCTTTATGGTACAAATGAAATGGACACATCGCAGGGCTTCCGGGTTTACACGTCAAAGGATCTTATACATTGGGTGAAACCTGATACCGGTGATAAATTAGCATTAAAAAAAGGAGAGTCATTTGGCAGTGGCAGCTTTTGGGCACCGCAGGTCTTTTCATATAAGGATTCTTATTATATGGCATATACGGCAGATGAGCAGATAGCCATTGCAAAGGGTTCAAGTCCGCTGGGGCCGTTTACTCAGGAACAAATACAACCGTTGTTCCAGAATGCACAATATAAAACAATCGATCCTTTTGTTTTCTTTGACAATGACGGGCAGATTTATTTGTATTATGTGAAGCAAAACGGCGGAAACAATATTTATGCGGCAAAAATGAAGGAAGATTTATCCGGAACAGAGGATAATACGGAAACTGCTTGTATCGTAGCAACTGAGCCGTGGGAAAATACTGCGAATGCGTCATGGCCGGTAACGGAAGGGCCTACGGTTATTAAAGAGCAGGATACCTATTATCTGTTTTATTCTGCCAATGATTTTAGGAATATTGATTATGCTGTGGGCTATGCAACAAGCAAAAGTCCGCTGGGGCCATGGGAAAAACAGGAAGGACCGATTATAAGCAGAAATAATATACGTGTAAATGGTACGGGGCATGGAGACATATTTACAGGAGAGGACGATCAGCTGTATTATGTGTTCCATACCCATTACACGGATTATCAGACGCTGTTAAGGAAAACAGCGATCATTAAACTTTCATATACATCTTCCGGAGAAGGCTCAGGGGCGTTCGCTGCTGATACAGATAGCTTTTACTATGCTCAGGAATATACGAAGAAATCTGATTAAAACACCTTCGTCGTCCACTTCGTGCAATCCCACACGTCGGTAACCAGCCCTTCGTAGAACTCGGGTTCGTGGCAGACGAGGAGAATACTTCCTTTGTATGCGGCAAGGGCACGTTTCAGCTCCGCCTTTGCGTCCACATCCAGATGGTTGGTAGGCTCATCCAGAAGGAGGACATTAGTCTCCCGGTTAATTAGTTTACATAATCTGACTTTCGCCTGCTCCCCGCCGCTCAGCACTTTTACCAGGCTCTCGATATGCTTGGTGGTAAGGCCGCATTTGGCGAGGGCGGAGCGTACCTCGTACTGGGAATGGGAGGGGAATTCCTGCCATATTTCTTCTATGCAGGTAGTAGTAACCTTCTGGTCGGTTTCCTGCTGGAAATAACCGATGCTCAAATAATCGCCCTGAGTAACGCTGCCGGACAAAGAGGGGATGAGTCCGAGGATGCTTTTGAGCAGGGTAGACTTACCGATGCCGTTGGCACCGATGAGGGCAATTTTTTGCCCTCGCTCCATTTCCAGGTTTAAAGGGGAAGAAAGCGGCTCCGCATAACCGATTACGAGATCCTTGGACTGGAAGATATATCGTCCGGGGGTTCTCGCCTCCCTGAAATGAAATTCCGGCCTGGGCTTTTCTGCCGCAAGCTCGATCACATCCATTTTATCCAGTTTCTTCTGGCGCGACATGGCCATATTCCTCGTAGCCACTCTGGCTTTGTTGCGTGCCACGAAATCCTTCAGATCCGCAATTTCCTTCTGCTGCTTATTATAGGCAGCCTCTAACTGAGACTTTTTCATGGAATAGACCTCCTGGAACTTGTCGTAGTCTCCGACGTAACGGTCCAGCGATTGGTTGTCCATATGGTAAATCAGGTTGATAACGCTGTTCAAAAAAGGGATGTCATGTGAGATAAGGATGAATGCGTTCTCGTAATCGTTCAAGTACCTTTTCAGCCATTCGATATGCTCCGTATCGAGATAGTTGGTAGGCTCGTCCAGAAGAAGGATATCCGGTTTTTCCAGCAAAAGCTTTGCCAGCAAGACCTTGGTTCTCTGGCCGCCGCTTAAATCGGTAACATCCTTATCCAGTCCGATATCGGTGAGCCCCAGCGCCCGTGCGACCTCCTCCACCTTGGCGTCGATCATGTAGAAGTCATGCATGGTAAGAAGATCCTGAATGGTACCTAAATCTTCCATATATTGCTCCAGTTCCTTCTCAGCGGCAGTCCCCATCTTATCGCAAATCTCGTTCATTTTGGCTTCCATTTCAAAGAGAAAGGAAAAGGCGGAGGATAGGACGTCGCGAATCGACATTCCTTTTTCAAGTGCGGTATGCTGGTCCAGATAGCCTACGCGCACATTTTTTGCCCATTCGATTTTCCCTTCATCGGGCATAAGTTTGCCCGTAATAATATTCATAAAGGTAGATTTTCCTTCTCCGTTAGCGCCGATCAAGCCGATATGCTCTCCTTTTAATAGGCGAAAGGACACATCATTAAAAATGGCTCTGTCACCAAAGCCATGGGTCAGATTCTCCACATTCAAAATACTCATAATAATCACTCTGCCTTTCTCATAGCCTGCAAACTTTGAGCCATATGTGCGAGCACATATTAGACACAATATTTGCAAACATAATATACCCGCTCAGCGGTTCATTCGATATCATGCGGTAAATATAATTCACAGAAGTTCAGGCATAAGGCCGAACTGTAATAGTATAGCATATAGCCGGTGTTCGTGACAATTATAAAAAAATAACACCTTATTAAAAAATGAAAGACTGAATAAAAACGTTTTTATTTATATGATGACATTAGTCATTCGTTTCATGCCTGCATGAAAAAACATGACTTTGGGACCCGTTAAAAAGGAAAAACAGCCCGAACAGGGCAGATTTCGCAGTGATTCAACTAGGAAAGAAGAGGGCAGAAGCATTATGAGACGTATTACGACAGATTACTCGAAGAATGAATTTTGGAAGGAAGCGGATATACCGGTAGGCAGGAAGGCGGATTTCGCACACTTGGTAAATGCTTATCCTGAGCTGAAAGGACATGCGATACAAGGCTTCGGAGGTGCATTTACCGAGGCCAGTACCTATAATTATTCCAGGCTTGGGGAAGTAAATAAACGGGCGGTGATCGAAGGTTACTTCGGCGAAGAAGGACTTAGATATAATATAGGGCGCACCCACATTCATAGCTGCGATTTTGCGCTTGGAAACTATATCTATATTAAGGAGGGGGACATTGAGCTTAAGAGCTTTGACATCGCGCACGATAGAGAAAATATGATTCCGATGATAAAGGATGCGATGGAGGAAAGCTCTTCGAAGCTTTATTTTCTTGCTTCTCCGTGGTCTCCCCCGGCATTTATGAAGACCAATGGGGATATGAACCATGGAGGTAAGCTGAAGGAGGAATACTACGGAGCCTGGGCTGGCTATATTGTCCGTTATATTCAGGAATATGAAAAAGAAGGAATCAAGATCAGCTATCTGACCGTTCAGAACGAGCCTATGGCCGTCCAGGCATGGGATTCCTGCATCTACACCCCGCAGGAGGAGGCGCTGTTTTTGAGAAAGTATCTTGCTCCGGCGCTGGCAGAGGATTCTTTGGATCACGTGAAAATCTTTATATGGGACCATAATAAGGACGAGGTTTATGACAGGGCCAAAGCGGTATTCGCTTCTCAGGAAACTTTAGACGAGGTGGCGGGAGTAGCGGTGCATTGGTATTCGGGAGACCATTTTGAAGCGTTAGAAGCAGTGAAGAAAAGATTTCCTGAAAAGTCCCTTTTCTTTACGGAAGGCTGCGTGGAATATTCCCGCTTTGCGGATTCCTCGGAAGTAACGAAGGCTGAGATGTACGCCCACGATATGATCGGTAACTTAAAAGCGGGAGTGGAGGCCTTTTTCGACTGGAACCTATTGCTGGATGACAAGGGTGGCCCCAACCATGCTGGAAACTTCTGTGCGGCCCCCATGATGTGTACGCCCGAAGAGGACACGATCGAAAAGAGGCTTTCTTATTATTACATAGGACATTTCAGCAGATACATTAAGCGCGGAGCGAGAAAAATAGAGACCAGCCGCTATACGGATAAAATAGAGACAGTCGGATTCTTAAATCCCGACGGAGAAAGGGTTATCATCCTCCTCAACAAATCGGACTCCGCGGCAGAGGTAACCCTTCGGGAAAACGGCCTGGGCGGACAGTTTACGTTACAGCCCCATACTATTTCCACCATTTGCTACGGGGCGTAATCGTTATAAGGGAGTCAGTCTAAAAAAAAGACACCTTTTTAAAAAATGGACCATTAAAAACGTTTTTATAAACTTATATAATGAAATTATCTACTAATAAGTATGAAAAAGGAGGATATGAAATGAAGTTTAAAAGACTGACGGCATTAATGCTTGCCGGAATGATGACATTATCTCTCGCAGCATGCGGAGGAAGTGCCAGCGAAACAACAGGCGGGACATCCGGTACGGAGACGGCGGACAGTACCGAAAAAACGACAGATGATAAAGGCACCGACACCGCTGCGGGAAGCGGCGATAAAATCGTAGTATGGACGCTGGCGGCAGACTTAGAGCAGTTTGCGGCACGTTATACGGAAGAAACGGGAAATGAAGTAGAGGTAGTAGTAATTGCTCCGGCAGATTATTCCACGAAACTCACCTCCGCGCTCGGCGCGAAATCAAGCGAGGTGGATGTAATCGTAGGTGAGCCCCAGATGCTTCCTAACTTCTTCGAAGCAGGATTTTTTGATGACTTGTCACAGTACAACGTAGACGACTACAAAGACACTATCGTAGATTATGTATATGAAGCGGGCAAGGATGCTCAGGGTATCCAGAGAGCGCTCAGCTATCAGGTAACCCCGGGAAGTATCATTTACCGTCGTGACCTCGCAAAGGAAATTTACGGAAATGACGATCCGGAATTCATCTCAGAAAAATTCAAGGATTTCGATACCATTCTTGCAACGGCGAAAGAAGTAAAGGATGCGGGCTATAGAATCTTTTCCGATACAGGGAATTTAAGATGGTATGTAAATACGCAGGAGCCTTGGGTTAAGGACAGTGTCCTGAACTTAAGCGATACGGCCAAAGCTTATATGGATACGGCTGCTACGCTATATCAGGATGAGCTGGTAGCCTTTGCTCCGGAATGGTCGGCTGCATGGTATGCTTCCATGGCGGGCGAGCTTCCGCTGAATGCAGGCTGGAGCGATCTGGCAGAGTTGGAAGGCGCTGAAATGACGCAGGTATTTTCTTATTCCCTGCCTTCCTGGGGTGCTCTGATCGTTCGTGATAACGCAGCGGATAACAAGGGTAACTTCGGAATCTGCAAAGGACCTTCCTCTTACTTCGGCGGCGGTACCTTCCTGGGAATCAACACATACAGCGAGAAAAAGGATGCAGCCTGGGACTTCGTAAAATATTGTACCTTGAATGACGAAACCGCGCAGTGGTGGCTGGAAAATTCCAATGGCGATGTTGTGTCCAACACAGCAGTTCTGGAAGCGAACAAAGATTATACGAACGAATCCTTCGGCAATCAGAAAACATATGAGTTCTACATGGGGGAAGCGCAGGATATCGACTATTCCGTAAAGACGAAATATGATGATACCATTGGCGGCTTCTGGGGAGCATCCATCGAAGCAGTACAAAAGGGTGAGATGACGAAGGAAGAAGCAATTGAAGATTTCTATATGCAGGTAGAGGCCACCTTCCCTGAAATTACGGTAGTAAGATAAGAAAAAAATAAAAAGTTACTGCTCGGGAATCACGGGTCATACCGTGATTCCCGATTGAATGATAAAAAAAGATGGAAAAGAAAGCGGGTGGAAAGGTGAAGGCAGCGGATAAAACGAAGAAAATAAAAGGGCTTCACAATCGGGATAACATGGGGTACGCATTTATTGCACCCTTTGTTTTGGTGTTTCTTACATTTAATATCTACCCTGTAGCCCGTACTCTGTATTTGAGTTTTACGGATTACAGCGGCTTCAACGTTCCTACTTGGGTAGGACTTACCAACTACATAAGGGTATTTAAGGACAAATTACTGTGGGAAGCGTTTGGAAATACGGTAAATATATGGAGCATCAATATTTTTTTACAGCTTGGCATAGCGTTTCTGCTGACAATAGTATTCAGCGACATGAAGTACCGGACGAGGGGACTGAGCATTTTCAGAGCTTTGTTTTATCTTCCGAACCTGATTGCAGCCACCTCTGTGGCTTATTTGTTCAAAACGATGTTAGACTGGAAATTCGGTTCTTTCAACCAGATTTTGAGAGGCCTTGGAATCATAAGTGAGAGTGTGGACTGGATGGGAACTCCTCCTCTGCTGCGAACGTCGGTGGGAGTCATCGGCGCGTGGATGTGGTTCGGTAATTCTTTCATCATGCTTATGGCAGGCGTTCAGGGAATTAACAGAGATTATTATGAGGCCGCAGCTATCGACGGTGCAGGAAGGTGGAAGGTTTTCGGGAAAATCACACTTCCTCTTTTAAAACCGATTATGCTTTATGTAGCGATTACCTCCTTGATCGGAGGTCTGCAGCTATTCGACATTCCTTATCTGATGACTTTAGGCCAGCAGAAGCAGGTGCGTGCAGTAAATACAGCAGTTATGCACTTGTATACAATGGCGTTTAAGAACAGACAGATCGGATATGCAGGCGCTATAGCGTTTATCCTTTTCTTCATTATTTGTATATGCTCCATCTTGGTATACCTGATGATGTACTCAAAAAAAAGGAAGGAGGAGGATTAAATGACAAAGAAAGTGAATCAAACGATTATTTACCTGCTGCTCCTTTTGCTTTCGACGATATGCCTTCTGCCTTTTATCATGATGTTAGTAAACTCTACCAGAGAGGGCACGGATATCATGAAGAGCTTTACTCTGATCCCCAGCGATTATCTGATGAAGAACTGGGCGGTAGTCAAGGCTAATCTGAATATTCCAAGAGGCTTTGCCAACAGTATCTTCATCTCGGTACTCAGCACGGTGTTAGCGGCTTACTTTTCATCGCTTACCGCTTTCGGCTTTGCTTTCTACCGTTTTAAGGGAAGAAAAGTGATTTTTACCATTATCATTGTTTCCATGATGATTCCGGCACAGCTTGGACTTTTAGGATTTTATGATTTATCAACGAAGCTCGGACTGATTGACAGCTTTATTCCGCTTATCGTTCCGTCCGTCGCGTCTCCGGCAACGGTGTTTTTTCTCAGACAGTATTTGCTTTCGGTCATGCCCAAGTCGCTGTTGGAGGCTCCGAGGATCGACGGGGCAAACGAGTTCTATATTTTTCATAAAATAGGACTTCCGATTATGTCACCGGGCATTGCCACCATGGCAATCGGTATCTTCATCGGCTCGTGGAACAGCTACCTGCTTCCGCTCGTTATACTGAATTCACAGAGGAAGTTTACTCTGCCCGTTATGATTGCTTCACTCAATTCGGTGAGGGATATCGCCACCAATATCGGCGCCACATATGTAGCAGTTGCAATTTCGGTTGTTCCGATTATCATTGTATTCTGCTTCTGCTCGAAATACATTATCAGCAGCATTTCATCGGGAAGTGTAAAGGAATAATATATTAGCCTCCTTGTTTCTTTATGGACAATTTGATATATTGGACATAAAGAAACAGGAGGCTTATTTGGCTAAGTGGAGAGCAGAATGACAGAAGATATAAAAAAGGATTCTGATAGAAAATGGACAGGAATTTTGGCAGCAGCCTTGCTTTTGGCATTGGGACTATGGGGATGCGGTGAGGCGGAGAACGCAGGAAAAGGCTCTTCTTCAAATATGACGGAAGTGTCAGAAACGGAAGATAAAGAAATCATTACCTTGGACTGGTACATCAATTTCTCCTGGTTCACCACCCCGTGGGGCGGCAACGCCGTTTCGAAGAAGATTACGGAGGACACCGGAGTAAACATCGATTTCATCACGCCCAAGGGGAATGAGTCGGAGAAGCTCAATGCGCTCATTTCCTCTGATACGCTGCCGGACATCATTACGCTTGGCTGGTGGGAACCGCAGATTGATGAGATGATTAACCGGGATATGGTATATGCCCTGAACGAGCTGGCGGATGATTACGATCCATATTTCTGGCAGGTGACGAACGATAAGGTGTGTGAATGGTATACGAGGGGGGACGGCAATATCTATTGCTATCCCAACTCCAGCTATCTGGCGGAAGATTACGAGACTTACGGCAATATCGGCTCTAACCAGACGTTTTTGGTGCGCAAGGATATATACGAGGCCATCGGAAGCCCTGACATGACTACGCCGGAGGGCTTTATGGAGGCGGTGCGAAAGGCGGCAGAGATGTTTCCTGCGGTAGACGGGCAGCCGTTAATTCCCATTGGCGCTCATGCTTTTACCGCCAAGGGCTGCGATTCTTTCGACCAGTTTTTGCAGAACTTCCTTGCGGTTCCCTATGAACAGGACGGAAAATATTATGACAGATTTACGGATGCGGAATACATCAGATGGATGAAAGCATTCAGACAGCTTGGAGAAGAGGGGTATCTGAAGGAGGATATTTTCATCGACCAGAGAACTCAGATGGAGGAGAAGATAAAGCAAGGGAGATATTTCTGCATGATTTACCAGCGGACGGATCTGGATGCCCAGCAGAAGGTGCTTTATAAAAATAATCCTGAGAGCATTTATATCGCGGTGGACGGTCCGAAGAATTCTGCGGGAGATGATTATATGCTTCCTGGTCCGGGAATCACCGGCTGGACGGTAACCTTCATTTCCAAGAACTGTGAATATCCGGACCGGGCGATTGCACTTTTTAGCTACTTCATCAGTGAGGAAGGGCAGAAAGCAACTTACCTGGGCGTAGAAGGGGTAACCTATGACGTGGTGGAGGGTGAGCCTGTACCGCGAGAGGATGTAATGGATCTCCTCAACACGGACAGGAAGGAATACGACAGACTGTACGGCGGAGACGACGCCTACTGGATGTTCCAGAATAATGTGATGCAGCTTCAATGGAAGCCGCCGCTTTCGGAGCCTCTCGGCCAGATGGAGGAGTGGACCTACCCGTACACTCATTATTTGGAGCAGTATACGATAGACCTGGAGACGGACTCTAAGGTGGGCTATGCGGACATGAAGATACAAGATCTTTGGGGCCGCTATCTGCCGAAACTGCTGCTTTCTTCCTCCGAAGAGGAATTTGACAGCATCTTGGAGGAATTTGTGCTAAAGAGGCAGGAGCTTGGATTTGCCGCAGTCATGGAGGAAAAGACGAAGCGGATGATCGAGGCTAAGGAGAAGCTTGGAATTCATTAAGGGCAACAGGATGGAAAATGGAAACAGATGAAGCGGATAAGAGAAAAATGGCAGGGCCTAAAATTAAATATAAAGTTCACGGTTATCATCATTGCTTTCGTCATCGTGCCCATCGTCTTTTTTTCCATGTACCTTTTTTACAGCATGGAGGAAAGTGCGGTCAGGGAAAAGCGAAGCAGTATGGAATACAGTATGGAAAGCAGCTATACCCGCATACTGAAAAACGTGGATTCCATCAACATGTCCACTCAATTTTTCCTGAGCGATGCGTTTTTGACGGATTGTCTGGGCAGCATTAAAAATGGACAGCCAATGAGCACTGAGGAGTTGAGGGAATTCTATAATGTCAACATCGCTTCTTTGGAGAGAATGGTAAACAGCAATCCATATCTTTATCAGATCCGGGTCTATGCGGACAGCAACTCTCTTCAGGAAATGATGCCCATCCTCTATAAAAGGGAGAGAATGGAGCGCCTGGACTGGGCCCAAGATACGGACATTTATGGCTGGAAATATGATTACACAGATATGATCTTCGACTCCTATGTGATGGACCAGAATAAAAAAATAATGTCTCTCGTAACGCCCATTGAGGATTTTGAGAACGGCGATCTGGGCGTGCTTGAGGTAGCCATGTCCATGGACACTATGTTTCCTGAGCTGTATGAGGATAGGCCGGGGCGGTGGAGCTGCTTTGCCGACGATGGCGGAGAACGCCATTACGGTACGGAAAAGGACAATCAGGACAGCTACATAGAATATATTTTGAAGAATACGGTTTCCGGAGGAAAAGAAGAAAGCCATACTTATTATACGGAAATAGACGGAGAGCCCTTTGTGGTAGGATTTCTTCCTGTAAAGGAGCTGTCAGGCAGTCTGATCTATGTGGACAGCATCGCGTCCGAAATCGGAAGGATCCACAATATGCGGGCATTTTTTATTCTCATTATGGTGGGGATACTCATGTGCCTGATCGTTCTTATCAATTTCGTGGTAAAGAGCCTCTTGAGCCAGTTCTACAGCATACTCTTTTCTATCAGAGAAGTGCAAAAGGGTGACCTGGGTGTGGTGATCGAGGGGTGCGGGACCGATGAAATGGGTGAGCTGGGTACTCAGATAAACAAGATGCTTCTGCGAATCAGGCAGCTTATGGAGGATAATATCAACCGAGAACGTCTGGTAAAGAATTCGGAGATTAAAGCTCTCCAGAATCAGATCAACACTCATTTCATATACAATGTGCTGGAATCCATTAAAATGATGGCGGAAATTGATGAAAAATATGAAATATCGGATGCAGTGACCTCCCTTGGGAAGCTGCTGCGCTACAGTATGCGCTGGGTATCCGGAAATGTGACGGTGGAGGAGGAAATCGACTATATCAAGAATTATCTGGCGCTGATCAACCTCCGCTTCGACTACGAAATCTATCTTTCCTTGAACATAAGTGACATTATTTATAAGCAGGAGATTCCCAAGATGTCGTTACAGCCCATTGTGGAAAACGCCATTTATCACGGCATAGAGGAAATGGCGGAGGATACCAGCATATACGTTAAGGGTTTCGTTAACGGCGACGACTGCATCATAGAGATAACGGATGCCGGAAAGGGTATGAGCGAGAAGGAAGTAAGCGAGCTTTATAAAAAGATTTCGGGAGAAATCGAGGCCGGCGGCGGTTCCGGTAATGGTATCGGCTTAAAGAACGTACAGGATAGAATAAAGATGAGCTTCGGAGAACGTTACGGGATTGAAATAGCCTCTAAGCTGGGCTGTTATACAAAGATCATGGTAAGGATACCCTTACGGAAAAAAGAAGGACTCTAAATGAATACATTACTCATTGTAGAAGATGAAAAAATGATACGGCAGGGAATTAAGACGATGATACAGCGCTCCGGCGTTCCGGTGGATACTATTTTAGAGTGTAATAACGGGCAGAGTGCTTACGAGATGTTGCAAAGCCAGAAAATAGACGTGATGTTCACTGACATCCGTATGCCCAAAATGGACGGGATAGAACTGGTTTCGGCTGTTCAGGCGCTTCCCCATAGGCCTCTTATCGTGGCGGTCAGCGGCTACGACGACTTTTCCTATGCGGTGGAGATGCTGAGGGGAGGAGTTCGGGAATACATTTTAAAGCCGGTGGAACGGGATAAGGTAAAAGCAATTCTTGAGACTTTTCAGAAAGAGCTCCTTCAAAGGGAAGCTCAGGAGGCTGAGCTGAGAAGTATTGGAAAAAATCAATTGAAATATGTGATGACATCAGATGTGACCCGTAAGGAAATGCAGATGGTGGCAGAGTGGTTCGAGGAGATGCCCGTCAGCAAGGACTATTATATTCTTTGTACTCAGATGCAGGAGGTCCCGGAAGCTTCCGGCGAGAAATTCATGTACTGGAAGGATATAGAAAAAAGCTCGGTTTACATAATTGTGGGAACTGAGAAGGAACGGTTTCTTAAGGAAGAACTGTCCGGATGTCATACGGGAATCAGTAGAAGATATCAGGGCATGGAATATTTAAAGGCTGCTTATAAGGAAGCAAAGGCTGCAAGAAAAGAAGCTTTCTGTACCGGGCGCTATGAGGTGAATTTCGAAGAAATACGCACGGATGCCGATAAGCCCAATACGGAGAAGATGCGCCAGATTGCCCAGCAAATCGGAACGAGCAGATTCGAAGAATCATTGACCAGTATAAGGCAGATCGTTAAGGATACGAAGCGGAAGAAATATTCCGCGGTCACCTTCGAAGAAGACATCCTGTCACTGATCGATTCGGTAGTGGGAATCTACCAGAACGTGATGCAGCAGGCAGCACAGGAGGCCGAAAGGTTCAAGGATATTTACAGCTTCCCCGATATCGATTCCTTTACGGAAGAATTCACCGGCTGGCTGATGGAATTTCACGATAGGCTGGACGAGGAATTCGATGATTATAAAAACAAGCAGAAGATGCAGGAGGCTATCGGCTTTATTGAGGAGAATTTCGATAAGGATTTGAACATGGCAGTGGTTTCTAATCATGTATCCATGAATTATTCGCTGTTTTCCTATGTATTCAAACAATATACTGGCAGAAATTTCGTAAATTACTTAAAGGAATTCCGGGTAGAGGAGGCGAAGAAGCTCCTTGCACAGACGGAAATGCGAGTGGTGGAAATCAGTAAAAAAGTGGGTTACGAGAATGAGAAGCACTTCATGAAAATCTTTCGGAACGTATGCGGAGTATCTCCTACCGAGTACAGAAAGAATATGCAGGCGGCAAATAATTTATAAGACGATGGTATTTATTAAATATTAACAAAAACGAGCATTTCGTTTGTATCATATGTGACAAAAAAACGAAAATTTACGAAAAAACTGTTGCAAATTGTTAGGCGGAATGCTATGCTTTATACATGTTCGGAAACGTTACCGATAACGATACCGAAAACGGTACCAAAAAACTTATTCACAAAAAAAGGAGAGGTATTGATTATGAAAAAGAAACTGATTAGTGCATTACTTTGTGTAGCGATGGTTTCTTCCATGCTGGTTGGCTGCGGCAGCACTGCAGCAGAAACACCTGCGGCGACAGAAGAGACGACGGCGCCTGCGGAAGAGACAACGGAACCTGCAGCGGAAGATGCGGCTCCGGCAGAGGAGAGCGCATCGGCAGAAGGCGGAAGCGTATACTACCTGAACTTCAAGCCCGAGGTCGATGAGCAGTGGCAGGAAATCGCAGCGGCTTACACCTCAGAGACTGGTGTAGAGGTTAAGGTCGTAACTGCGGCAAGCGGTACATATGAAGAAGTATTGAAATCTGAGATCGCAGGTCAGGATGCACCTACCCTGTTCCAGATTAACGGACCGGTTGGTTACAATAGCTGGAAGGATTACTGTCTCGATTTATCCAGTTCCGAGCTTTACAGCGCTCTTTCCGATAAGGGCCTTGCAATTAGCGGCGAAGACGGCGGCGTATATGGCGTTCCTTACACGGTAGAATCTTACGGAATCATTTATAACGACGCGATTATGCAGGCATATTTCGCGCTGGACGGAGCAAAAGCAGCAAGCGTTGACGAAATCAATTCCTTCGACAAGCTGAAGGAAGTTGTAGAAGATATGACAGCGAAGAAAGCGGACCTGGGTATTGAAGGCGTATTCGCTTCCACCTCTCTTCTTCCCGGTGAAGACTGGAGATGGCAGACACACCTTGCAAACATTCCGGTTTACTATGAATACAAAGATAACAAGGTAAGTGACATGGCAGCTATCGAATTCACATATTCCCATAACTACAAGAACATTTTCGATTTATACATCAACAACTCCACCGTTGTACCCGGACTTCTTGGAAGCAAGGCAGTTACGGATTCTATGGCTGAGTTCGCTCTCGGACAGTGCGCTATGGTTCAGAACGGCAACTGGGCGTGGGGACAGATTTCTACAGTAGAAGGCAATACGGTAAAGGAAGAGGATGTTAAATTCATGCCTATCTACACCGGCGTTCCCGGCGAAGAGAATCAGGGACTCTGCACCGGCACAGAGAACTTCTGGTGTGTTAACAGTCAGGCTTCAGAAGCAGATCAGAAAGCGACTTTAGATTTTGTTAACTGGATGATTTCTTCAGATGCAGGCAAGGACTATATGGTTAATTCGTTAGGAAACTCCGCACCGTTCACTACCTTCGGCGATGATGAAAAACCGACCGATCCTCTTGCAAAAGAGATGTATCGTTATATGGAAAACGGAAAGACCAGCGTAACATGGAACTTTACAACCTTCCCCAGCCAGGCATTCAAGGATGATTTCGGCGCAGCTCTTCTCGAGTACTGCAACAAAAATATGACATGGGATGAAGTAAAAGACCTGGTAGTTACGAGATGGGCAGAGGAGAAATCCGCAACGGCACAGTAATTCCTGTTACGGAAAAAGGATTTGATAAATATTTCGATTCAGAGTAGTATATAGACATAAGATTAATATTTTAATGAATATTTGTTTATCAGCAAGTTGAGTAAAGAGACACTTCGCAGCCTCGGCTGCGGAGTGTTTTTCGAAATTTGCGAAGAGGAGGACGGACTATGGAAAAGACATTAAAAAAATATTTTTTGATATTTACCCTTCCTACGGTAATAGCCTTCGCGTTTGCTTTTATTATTCCCTTTGTGCAGGGGGTGTATTTATCTTTTTGTAAATTCACCACGGTAAGCAATGCGAAATGGGTAGGGTTTGATAATTACAAAACGGCCTTCTCCGGCGGGCAGGGATTTACAAGCGCTTTGGGCTTCACAGTGTCATTTACGGTAATCAGCGTATTGACGATCAATTTATTTGCATTTGCGATTGCGCTATTACTTACGAGAAAAATCAAAGGAACGAATATATTCAGAACTGTATTTTTTATGCCGAACTTAATCGGCGGTATTGTGCTTGGCTATACATGGCAGCAGATGATTAATGCTATTTTATATAAATATGAAACGACGATCGTATCCAATGCGACCTACGGTTTTTGGGGCTTAGTGCTCCTTATGAATTGGCAGATGATAGGCTATATGATGATCATCTACATCGCCGGCCTTCAAAATGTGCCGGGAGATTTGATAGAAGCAGCGAAGATTGACGGAGCGACGCCATGGCAGACCTTGATCAAGGTCAAAATCCCGATGGTAATGTCCTCCGTTACGATTTGTTTGTTCTTAACGCTGTCAAACAGCTTTAAGCTGTTCGATCAGAACAAGGCGCTTACTGACGGCGCGCCGATGAAAAAGACACAGATGCTTGCGCTGAACATTTACGAGACCTTCTATGGAAGGACCGGATATGAGGGTGTTGGTCAGGCGAAGGCAGTAGTATTTTTTATCATAGTAGCGCTCATTGCGTTAGTGCAGTTATCGTTTACGAGAAGTAAGGAGGTAGAGCATTGATGACATCGGCAAAAAGCAGATTTTCCAATAAAATATTTTTTGTGTTGTTAAGTGTTTTGACAGTCGCGATACTTTATCCGCTGCTGTTTATTTTAAATAACTCCTTTAAAGGGAAATTTTTCATCAGTAAGGACCCTTTTTCCCTTCCCGATTCGGAGACTTTTGTAGGGCTTACAAACTATGTGAACGGTTTGATCAAGACGGGACTTTTCAAGGCCATCGGCTGGTCGTTTTTCATTACGATCATTTCCGTCGGACTGATCATACTGTTCACCTCCATGACTGCATATTACATTACGAGGGTAAAGTCCAGGTATTCCACGATTCTGTATTATATGTTCGTGTTTTCCATGATCGTACCCTTCCAAATGGTCATGTTTACGATGACCAGCCTTGCGGATAAGTTTCATTTAAGAAACCCTCTGGGAATGTGCTTATTGTATCTTGGTTTCGGGGCGGGCTTGTCCGTATTCATGTTTGCGGGCTTTGTGAAATCCATTCCGTTAGAAATAGAAGAAGCGGCCATGATCGACGGCTGCAATCCGTTACAGACTTTTTTTGGAGTGGTATTTCCGATACTCAAGCCTACGGCGATCACGGTAGCCATTTTAAATGCGATGTGGATATGGAACGACTTCCTTCTGCCCTATTTGGTAATCGGTATCAGTACGCAGTATAAGACGATTCCGGTTGTAGTACAGATGCTCGTGGGCTCTAACGGGAATAAGGATATGGGAGCGCTCATGGCGATGCTGGTATTGTCGATTATTCCCATCGTTATATTCTATCTGACATGTCAGAAATACATTATCGAAGGCGTTGTAGCCGGAGCGGTGAAGGGTTAATGGGAGGAACTATGAGAAAAGGCGGCATTTTATTACCGGTATCGAGCATTCCGTCTAAGTACGGCATCGGTACGTTTTCCAGGCAGGCGTATGAGTTTGTCGATTTTTTGGAAAAGGCAGGGCAGAGATATTGGCAGATACTTCCTCTCGGTCCTACAGGGTACGGAGATTCTCCGTATCAATCCTTTTCCACTTTTGCAGGGAATCCGTATTATATAGATCTGGAGGCTCTCGTTAAGGAGGGATGGATTACCGAAGAGGACTGTAATGCATGCGATTTCGGAAGCGATGACATGTATGTGGATTATGAAAAAATCTACCTGTCGCGGTCGAAAATATTGAAAAAGGCATATAAGAAAAGCAAGATAGCTAAGAATGAGAAATTTCAGGAATTCAAGAAGGAGAATGCACACTGGCTCTTCGACTATGCACTTTATATGGCGGTAAAAAATTCCTTCAAGGGCGTAAGCTGGATAGAATGGGATGAGGATATCAAGCTGCGCAAGGCTTCCGCTATGAAGGCTTATGAGGAGAAATACGCGGAGGAAGTGGAATTCTATGAATTTCAGCAATTCCTTTTCGCGAAGCAGTGGTTTGCATTGAAGGAATATGCCAATAAGAAAAATATAAGTATTGTAGGAGATATTCCTATCTATGTAGCTTTTGACAGTGCGGATACATGGGCTAACCCGGAACTGTTTCAGTTGGATGGCACTTGTACTCCTATCGGGGTGGCAGGCTGTCCGCCGGACGCTTTTTCCGCTACCGGTCAATTGTGGGGAAACCCTCTCTATGAATGGAAATACCACCAAAAAACAGACTATGAATGGTGGATGCGCCGAATCACCTATTGTTATGTGCTTTATGATGTAGTAAGGATTGACCATTTCAGGGGATTCGACGAATATTATGCCATTCCCTACGGCGATCCGACCGCAGAGTTCGGAGAGTGGAAGAAGGGGCCGGGCTACGACATTTTCAAGGTCATGAAAGCTAAGCTTGGCAACAAATCGGTGATTGCAGAGGATCTGGGCTTCCTTACGCCAAGTGTCATCAAGCTGGTAAATAAGACCGGCTATCCGGGGATGAAGATTTTACAGTTTGCCTTCGATTCGAGAGAGGAAAGCGACTATCTTCCTCATAACTACACGAACAATTCCGTAGTCTATACGGGAACTCACGATAACGATACGACAGTAGGCTGGTATACCACCTTTAACAGAAGAGATAAGAACTTTGCCAAGCGATATTTAAACATAAAGACGAAAAAGGATATTCATTGGGATTTTATCCGCGCCGCGTTAGCCAGCGTTGCGGACACGGCGATCATTCCGGTTCAGGATTATCTTGGCCTTGGCTCGGAGGCGAGAATCAATACGCCCTCCACCTTGGGGGATAATTGGAAATGGCGGCTGCTTCCGGGTCAGCTTGACGATGAGCTGGCGGAAAGAATCCGGAAGATAACAAAGCTATACGGAAGAATTTAAATGACGGGGATATAGGAAAAATATGGAGGGATGTATCATGCCTGAAATTACTATTAAGGATATTGCAAAGCAGTGCGGAGTAGGCATCAGTACGGTTTCCAGAGCTATCAATAATCATCCGGACATTAATCCCGAGACGAAGAACATGATTATGGATGTGATAAAGGCTACGGGTTTTGTTCCGAATAACAGCGCGAGGAATTTGAAAAGAATCGATGCAAAAAGCATTGCGGTGCTCGTAAAGGGTATTACGAATCCGCTTTTTTCCGATATGATCAAGGTAATTGAAGAAGAGACGCAGAAGAAAAAGTATTCTCTCGTACTTAAGCATGTAGAGTATTACGAGGACGAGGTGGATGTTGCCTTAGAGCTGGTGAAGGAAAAAAGGCTTCGTGGAATCATTTTCCTGGGAGGCTATTTCTTCCATTCGCAGGAGAAGATCGAGAACCTTACGGTACCTTACATATTCAGTACTATAGGAACTGCTGTGCCGGAGAATATCAGCAGAGTGTTATATTCCAGCATAGCGGTGGACGATAGAAAGGAAAGCTATGTCATGACCGCTCATCTTATCGGTCTTGGACATCGGAATGTAGCGATTCTGTCGGCAGAGTCCGAAATTAACAGTATCGGACAGCTTCGGTTGGAGGGGTACAGGGATGCTCTTTCGGAGGCAGGCATCGCCTTCAATGAGAAACTTGTGCGCCGGGTGGAGGATGACATCGAGCATTATTCCATGGAAAACGGATATATTACGGCGAAAAAGCTCATCGAATCCGGTGAAAAATTTACCGCAATATTCGCCACCGCGGATATGCTGGCGGTGGGAGCATGCAGGGCTCTTTTGGAAGCGGGCATGAGAATCCCGGAAGATGTCTCCGTCGCAGGATATGACGGCATAGACGTAGGGAAATATTATAATCCGGCAATTACTACCATCAAACAGCCGGTTAAGGAGATGGCAAAGACTACCATCAAGCTGCTGTTCGACATCATTGCCGGACGGAAATCCTATGAACACATTGTATTTCCGGCAGAGCTGATCGTGCGGGAATCCACTGGACCGGCGAAGGGCTAAATCAAGTTGGAATTATGGTATCTATGGTCATAGGTCACATCCTCGCCGAACCATTCGGGAGGGAGAAAAGACTCCGCTTCCTCCACCGTGGAGAACTCTACTTCGGCAATAACGAGGGGAGCGTGCGGCTCGTCAAAGATGTCCAGCTCGATGGTAAGTGAAGAACCGCCTGCGGGAATCAAATATCTTCGTTTGGATATCGTATTGCCGTCGCATTTTTCGAGCAGATGATAATAGGATTCTTTGTTTAAAGGCAGGTTGTATTCCTCTCTTGCAAAGAGTCCTTTTCCTTTATAGGTCAGATAATATTCCTCGTCCTGTTTTCTGATCCGGATGACGGGATCTACGTTAAGATAAGCCTGCTCTATATGGTGAGACGGATAAGAACTGAGGTTATCGGGCAATTCTTTTATTGTGAACTTTCTTTCGATTTCCATGCCGTTCATTATGGTGTTTTTTCCTTTCTTAGGGATAGTAATTTTATTATACTATGTCCTGTCTGTAAATGGAAAGCAGCTTATTGACAATTTCTCCGATTTATTCCATAATATTTTGTACAGATACCCCTAAGGGTATGAGAAAGGTATGGTTATTAGTGTGAAAAATGAATTTTTCACACGCAAATTTGTGCCTGCGGCCCAAAGTTTGCAGGCTATGAGAGAGGCATGGTTATTAATATGAAACAGTGTATGGATTCCGATAATCTGCATCGGCGCCTGAGCAAGATCGTTGGTCAGGTACAGGCAATTGACAGAATGGTGGACGAGGATGTTCCCTGTGAAGACATACTTTCACAAATCAATGCGGCGAAATCTGCTCTCCATAAAGTTGGACAAGTGGTTTTAGAGGGTCATATTAACCATTGTGTAAAGGATGGAATCGAGCACGGCGATGCCGACAAGACGATAGCGAGTTTTACAAAAGCGGTGGAACGTTTTGCCAATATGACTTAATCGATCGGAGAGAAAAACCGGCCCAAGTGAAGGGGCCGGTTTTTTAATGAGTCTAATATAGAAATAATTCACGAAACATGCTGTATGTTTGGTATTCTCTTGACAATGTATACCCCTATGGGTATAATATGTACCAATACCCCTATAGGTATATAGCAATATAAGAGGAGGACATATATGATGAAAAAGATAGAAGAACTGTTAGAATGGGGAGGCGTAAAAAAGGATATTACATCGTTGATAATTTCCGCCCTTGCGCTATTGGCCAGTCTTTTGGATTTCAACCCGTTTCCCTTCCCTGTCGTCTGGATTGCCATTATTTTATGCGGCGTACCGATTATTTTAGAGGCACTCTTGGGACTGATAACGGCTTTTGACATAAAGGCGGACGTGCTTGTTTCCATAGCATTGATCGCATCTATCGTTATCGGAGAGACCTTTGCGGCAGGAGAGGTCGCTTTTATTATGCAGCTGGGTGCGCTGCTGGAGAATCTGACTGTAGCGAAGGCGAGAGCGGGAATTGAGAAACTGGTTCGTTTAACACCCAGGACGGCAAGAAAAATAATAGATTGTAAAGAGCAGACCGTTCCGGCAGAACTGGTACATGTGGGCGACATTCTGCGGGTTCTCCCGGGAGAGACTATTCCGGTGGACGGACGCATCAGGTCCGGACAGACATCGATAAATCAAGCCGTCATGACAGGGGAATCTCTTCCTGTGGATAAAGGAGCCGGGGACTTTGTATCCAGCGGCACGGTCAATCAGTTCGGTTCTTTTGATATGGAAGCCACAAAGGTGGGCGAAGACAGCTCCATTCAGCGAATGATACGCCTCGTACAGTCTGCCGCTGCCGGGAAAGCGAAAATTGTAGGCGTTGCGGATCGGTGGGCAACATGGATCGTTATAATCGCACTGACCGCGGCGGGCCTTACGTGGCTCATAAGCGGCGAGATCATACGTGCCGTAACGATACTGGTTGTTTTCTGTCCCTGTGCCCTCGTCCTGGCAACACCCACGGCAATTATGGCGGCGATTGGGAATGCGACAAGGCATGGCTTTCTCGTCCGGGAAGGAGATGCCTTGGAGCGGCTGGCTGGCGTAGAGCGCATTACTTTCGATAAAACCGGCACTCTCACCTATGGACAGCCTCAGGTAGTGGCGGTCCACAGCTTTAAGGAAGACCTTCCCGAAGAGGAATTATATCTATGTTCTGCCAGCGCAGAGCAGCACTCCGAGCATCCTTTGGGCAAAGCTGTGGTACGCTCATACAAAAGCACATTTAAGAGGGAACTTTATGAGGCGCAGCGATTCCATATGCTTCCGGGCAGGGGAGTGCAGGCTTTGATAGACGGAAGAGAAATCACTGCCGGTAATCCGAAGCTGTTTTCCGAGAAGCAAATAGGCATCGGAGATAATATGCTAAAAAAAGCGGAAGAATACTTAAATGATGGCTGTACGGTTATATTTGTTGCCATACAGAACGAGACTGCCGGAATTATCGCGCTGGCCGATACCTTGAGGCAAGACGCCGTAACGACGATGGCGGAAGTAAAGAAAACAGGCGTTATACCGGTGCTCCTGACCGGAGACAATGAAAATGCGGCGGGTCATATCGCAAGGCAGCTTCATATCGATGAAGTACATTTTGGCTGCTTGCCGGAAGATAAACTGAAATGGATCGATAGCTATCAGAAAAACCAAAAGCAGGTTTGCATGATAGGAGACGGAATCAACGACGCTCCTGCCTTGAAAAGGTCCTATGTGGGGATTGCAATGGGTGGAAGCGGCAGCGATATTGCGGTGGAAGCGGCCGATATTGCTCTCATAAACGACGAAATCAAGGAGCTTCCTCATCTGCTCAGGCTGTCTAAGCGCATGATGCTTACGATAAAGTGTAATCTTACCTTTTCTATGGCTCTAAACTTTATCGCCGTCGTCCTTGCAATTGCCGGAATATTGAATCCGGTAGCGGGTGCGCTCGTACATAATGCAGGCTCCGTTATAGTCATAGTTAACTCTACATTATTGTTAAAGTGGAAGAAAAGAAACGGAATATTATTATAATGCAGTTTTCCAATAATTTTTCTTTTGTTCACTTGAGAGAGAAGCAGCAAAATCTTGCTTGATTTGCAGAAAATATTCGAAATCCTTTAAGAGCATATAGAGTACTGCTCTGGATTCAAATTCCTGCCGTGTAGAGGGCAAATCACTCGCCTGAAATTTTTGGAATAACGTCTTGCATTCCAAAAGCAAAGCAGCAGCGTTATTGGTTTCTTCTAAACTTATTCCAATATGGTCAATAAAATCCGCAATATCTTTTGCTTGTTCAGGGACATGATCCAGTGTCTTAATTTTCTGGTAAATATTCCGGAGTACTTGACATTGCTGCTTTCGCATCTGCATGTAATCGATGAAATACTTTGTATCCCTGGTAAGAGTATTATTCATATTATCATAGGCATCCTTCAGGCCTTTTTCAATATGAGATTCGAGAGTGTGGAAGCATTCGCCGGTATAATCCTCCTTTGATTCTTTTAAAAGATTTTCAGACATTATGGATAATACTGTTCTTAAATCTGACTCTAATACAGTCTGTGTGTTTCTTATGTGTTTTACCTTATCCGGCATAAAGAGATTAAGAAGTGTTCCGATACCTGCTCCGATGAATAATAAGAGAAATTCGTTCCCAATAAGAGAAAGCGGCATATGGTAGGAAACTAAATAATGAGTAGCAAGAACTGCATTCATTGCAATAGCGTCCTGTAATTGAAACGTATAACAAACCCATACGAATACAAGGAGAAAAAGTCCAAAAGAAATTGCATGATACCCAATTAAGTTAAAAAGACCAAAGGAAAGTAAAGTTGCAATGCAAAAAGCCACAATTCTTTTTAAAGAAATGTATATGGTCTCTCTGGTGGTATCCTGAATGGTAAGGAGTGTAATAATTCCCGCAGCAGTGCTGTATTCCAGTTTTAACAAGTTTGCTAATATAATTGCCAGTGCACCGCCGATTGCTATTTTAAATATTTTCATGCAGATCACTTCCTTCCTAAATATAATTATTCTAGTAGATAAGATGCTATTTTGCAATATATCCTGTGATTTTGAGAAAAATAGACGACTTTAAAAAAATAGAAAGGAGTGGTAAAATGGATATGGCATAAATATACCAAGTCCGTTTTTGGTAAAATAAAGCGGGCGGAAAGGAAATGAAATGGATAAAGTATGTGTATTTTTCGCGACGGGATTTGAGGAAATAGAAGCTCTGACTGCAGTGGACCTATTGCGGAGGGCAGGAATCGGTACGGAGTTGGTTTCCATAACCGGAGAAATGGAAGTGATGGGTTCTCATGGAATCGCTGTAAAGATGGATAAATTATTTGAAGACGTGGATTTTAGCGAGGTTACGATGCTCATCCTTCCGGGAGGCGCCGGAACGAAGCATCTGGAGGCGCACATGTCATTGATGAATCAGGTGGATATTTTTTATAAGGAAGGCAAGGATATTGCCGCAATTTGTGCGGCGCCCAGTATTTTAGGGCACAGAGGCATGCTGAAGGGAAAGAATGCTTGTTCCTTTCCCGACTATGAAAGCCACCTTGAGGGCGCTAACGTAACGAAAAATCCGGTTGAAATCGCAGATAATATCATAACCTCCAGAGGTATGGGATGTTCCATAGACTTCGGACTTGCCATAGTGAAAAAGCTGCGGGGAGAAGATACGGCAAAGGCGCTCGCGGATAAAATAGTTTACGGACATTATTAACAGATACGGCTTCTGGAGAAAAATTTATGAATATATTATTTTTTTTGACACCCAAGAAAGAGGTCGCTTATATTTATGATGATGATACTCTCCGTCAGACATTAGAAAAGATGGAGCATCACAGATATACCGCGATACCGGTTATCGACCATATGAACGGGAAATACATAGGAACGATAACGGAGGGGGACTTGCTTTGGGATATGAAGGAGCGGTATGATCTGACTCTCAAAGAGGCAGAGGATGTCCCCATTCATTCCATAAAGAGAAAGAGGGATAATGAGCCGGTGGAAGCGGATGCCGATATCGAAGACCTTATAAGCAAGGTCATGAACCAGAACTTCGTGCCGGTCATCGATGGTAGCCAGTGTTTCATCGGAATTATTACAAGAAAAGATGTAATACAGTACTTGACGGAAAAGTGCGGATTAAATAAATAATCATAGGAAGAAGGAAAAAAGGTAATGCTTCATTTTGACAGCGATTATATGGAAGGCGCGCATCCGGCGATCATGGAGAGGCTTATGGACACCAATATGGAACAGACGTCTGGCTATGGAACGGATGAATATTGTGATAGTGCGAAGAAAAAGATAAAAAGAGCCTGCAATGCTCCGGAAGCGGAAGTTTTTTTCCTTATGGGAGGAACTCAGACCAACAGGGTGGCAATTGATGGGATATTGCGGGTTTACGAAGGAGTTCTGGCTGCCGAATGCGGACATATCAGTGTTCATGAATCCGGGGCGATAGAAGCGGGCGGCCATAAAGTGCTGACGCTGCCGCATGAGAAGGGTAAGCTTAAGGCGAAGACGGTGGAGGATTATCTGGAGCAGTTTTATCAGGATGCGAACTGGCCTCATATGGTGATACCGGGAATGCTGTATGTGACTCATCCCACAGAATACGGAGCTATTTATACGAAGGCGGAGTTGGAAGGATTACATGAGGTCTGCCAAAAATATAATATTCCAATGTATATCGACGGCGCAAGGTTAGGCTACGGACTGGCGGCGGAGAATACGGATGTGACGCTTAGTGATATCGCAGAGTGCTGCGAAGCATTTTATATCGGAGGCACAAAGGTGGGAGCTCTCTTCGGAGAGGCGCTGGTATTCACTAAGCCGAAGCTGGTTTCCCATTTTTTCACCACTATTAAGCAGCATGGCGGGCTGCTGGCTAAGGGAAGACTTCTGGGGCTGCAGTTCGATACTCTTTTCTCGGATGATTTGTATATAAAGATTTCCCGCAATGCCATCGAAAAGGCCCTCGAATTGAAGGCGGGGCTTAAGGAAAAAGGCTATGAACTGTTCTTCGAGTCGCCTACCAACCAGCAGTTTCTTATTATGGAAAATAAAAAAATTGAAGAATTAAAGGAAAAAGTATCCTTCGGCTTCTGGGAAGTTTATGACGAAAAGCATACGGTAGTCCGCATCGCCACGGGTTGGGCGACGGAAAGTACGGATATCAGGGCTCTGTTAAAATTACTATAAATAATTGAATTATTTTACCAAAACTTACCTTCATAATTAATTCATCTTCGTAAATACTAACATCAAGATAAGTAATTAAGTTCGTGCTTGGTTCAGATACGGAAACGCATTTGAGATAAGCAGTGAACAGAGGTTGCTTATCTCAAATATAGATAGCGGAAAGCTAGAAACAGTAAAGTGGAGGTGAATTAAGATGGCAAGTAGCAAGTCTAATAGAGTAGAGGTTCCAGAAGCTAAGGCAGCTATGGATCGCTTTAAAACGGAAGTTGCTTCTGAATTAGGCGTTAACCTGAAAGAGGGTTACAATGGTGATTTGACGTCTAAGGATGCTGGTTCTATCGGCGGCGAGATGGTTAAAAGAATGATCAGAAAGCAAGAAGAGCAGATGAAATAACGTAAAGAAGCAAGAAGTGCCAATAAGAAATATCGATAAGAGGTAAAGACGACCCGCCTGAATTTCAGGCGGGTTGTTTTTACGAATAAATGCTGGTATTTTTAGAATCGATGTGATATAATCGTAAAATGACTGTGATTGTGTATGAGGCACACTTTTGTTCCAAAAGTCAGTGGATTAATGGACATGACCATTTATATAATATAAGTAGGAGGAAATCACTTAATGAGCTTACAAGTAGAAAAATTAGAAAAGAACATGGCAAAACTTACGGTAGAAGTTTCTGCTGAAGAATTGGAAAAGGCGATAGAGGGCGCTTACAAAAAGAATAGGAACAGCATCAGCATTCCTGGCTTTAGAAAGGGCAAAGTACCTCGTCCGATGGTGGAAAAGATGTACGGTAAGGAGATTTTCTACGAAGATGCTGCTAATGCATTGATTCCGGAGGCATATGAGAAGGCATTCGACGAGTGTGAGGAAGAAATCGTATCCTCTCCTAAGATCGAGGTAGTACAGATCGAAGCCGGAAAGCCTTTTATCTTCACGGCAGAGGTCGCTTTGAAGCCGGAAATAAAGCTTGGTAAATACAAAGGTGTAAAGATAGATAAGGTGGATGCAGAGGTTACCGAGGAAGAAGTAACTGCGGAAATCGATAAGGAAAGAGAAAGAAACGCAAGAAATATCAACGTAACCGACAGAACGGTAAAAGACGGCGACATGACAGTTATCGATTTCGAGGGCTTTGTAGATGATGTAGCTTTCGAAGGCGGCAAGGGAGAGAACTATCCTCTGACCATCGGATCGGGTGCATTTATCCCCGGCTTCGAGGAGCAGCTTGTCGGAGCAGAAATCGGCAAAGAGTTGGAAGTAAACGTTACCTTCCCCGAGGATTATCAGGCGGAAGAGCTGAAAGGGAAAGCTGCCGTATTCAAATGCACGGTAAAAGAAATTAAAGAAAAAGAGCTGCCTGAACTGGACGATGAATTCGCAGGAGAAGTATCCGAATTCGAAACCTTGGCAGAATACAAGGAAGATGTAAAGAAGAATCTTGCGGAGAAAAAGGAAAAGGATGCCAAGAATGCCAAAGAAGAAGCGGTAATCGATGCGATTATCAACGATTCCGATATGGAGATTCCTGAGGCTATGATTGTTACACAGCAGAGACAGACAGTGGACGATTTCGCGCAGAGAATCCAGACACAGGGTCTTTCCATGGAGCAGTACTTCCAGTTTACGGGCTCTAACTACGAGATGCTTTTAGAGCAGGTTAAGCCTCAGGCGGAGAAGAGAATCAAATCCAGACTGGTGCTTGAAGCCGTAGTGGCGAAGGAGAATATCGAAGTTTCTGAGGAAGAATACGTCAAGGAGACGGAGAGAATGGCCGAGGTATATCAGATGGAAGCCGAAAAGGTAAGAGAGATGCTCGGTGAGAAGGAAAAAGCTCAGGTTATGAAGGATCTCGCTATTCAGAAGGCAGTAGATTTCGTCGTAGAAAATGCGAAGGAAAAATAAAGGATAAAAACTTTATAAAACAATTAAAATTCTCTTAATTCAGTGCCTGTTTTATTGCAAAAACAAATCGTGTGAATTATGATTAAAACATCTCTGACAGAGAAATAACGGATC
Organism: Kineothrix sp. IPX-CK; assembly: GCF_039134705.1. Classification (NCBI taxonomy): domain Bacteria; kingdom Bacillati; phylum Bacillota; class Clostridia; order Lachnospirales; family Lachnospiraceae; genus Kineothrix; species Kineothrix sedimenti. The sequence goes on from NZ_CP146256.1 coordinate 1,250,385, forward strand.
AGGCTAGGAGGAATTAAAATGAGTTTAGTGCCTTATGTCATTGAACAAACGAGCAGGGGCGAAAGATCCTACGATATTTATTCAAGACTTTTAAAAGACAGAATTATTTTTTTAGGTGAGGAAGTGAATGATACTTCCGCCAGTATAGTCGTTGCGCAGTTGTTATTTTTGGAATCTGAGGATCCTGAAAAAGACATACATTTGTATATTAACAGCCCGGGCGGCTCCATTACCGCAGGTATGGCGATTTACGATACGATGAATTATATTAAATGCGATGTGTCTACCGTTTGTGTGGGCATGGCAGCCAGCATGGGAGCATTTCTCCTTGCAGGCGGAGCGAAAGGCAAGAGGATGGCTCTTCCCAACGCTGAGATTATGATTCATCAGCCGTTAGGCGGTGCGCAGGGTCAGGCGACGGAGATTGAGATCACCGCAAAGCATATCCTCGCAACGAAAGAGAAGATGGCGAAGCTTTTGGCGCAGAACACAGGCCAGGATTACGAGGTTGTTTTGGCTGATACCGAAAGAGATAACTGGAAGACGGCAGAGGAAGCCAAGGTATACGGCTTGATCGATAAGATTATCGAGAACCATGCCAGTTTAGAAAATAATTAATAAGCTATAAAAGCAGGGAGTTAACAATGGCAGGAAAGAATTCCGACGATATCAAATGTTCTTTCTGTAATAAGTCGCAGGATCAGGTCAAAAAGCTGATCGCAGGCCCCGCAGGCGTTTATATTTGCGATGAATGCGTGGAGATTTGCGCGGATATTATTGAAGAAGAATATGAAGAAGAACCGGTAGACGAAGAAATGGACATCAATTTGCTGAAGCCGGTAGAAATCAAAGAGTTTCTGGACGATTACGTTATCGGACAGGAAGAAGCAAAGAAGGTTCTTGCCGTCTCCGTATATAATCATTATAAAAGAGTAACAGCTCCCAGAGATAATGATGATGTGGAGCTTCAGAAGAGCAATATTATCATGATAGGGCCTACCGGCTCAGGCAAGACTTTTCTGGCGCAGACTTTAGCTAAGATTATCAACGTGCCGTTTGCAATTGCAGATGCCACCACGCTCACCGAGGCGGGCTATGTGGGTGAAGATGTTGAGAATATACTTTTGAAGTTAATACAATCGGCTGACTATGATGTAGAACGCGCACAGTATGGTATTGTATATATTGATGAAATCGATAAGATTACGAAAAAAAGCGAGAACGTTTCTATTACGAGAGACGTATCCGGGGAGGGTGTGCAGCAGGCGCTTCTTAAGATTGTAGAAGGTACCGTTGCCAGTGTGCCTCCTCAAGGGGGAAGAAAGCATCCTCATCAGGAGCTTATTCAAGTAGATACCACCAATATTCTGTTCATTTGCGGCGGAGCATTTGACGGACTCGAGAAGATCGTGGAGTCCCGCCTGGACCGCAGTGCAATTGGCTTTAATGCGGAAATTACGGCTAAGGGCACGAAGGATATAGGAGCGCTGTTAAAGGAAGTGACTCCGCAGGATTTGGTGAAATTCGGACTGATCCCGGAATTCGTAGGGCGCGTTCCTATCAATGTATCCTTGCAGGGATTGGATAGAGAAGCTCTCGTTCGTATTTTAAAAGAGCCCAAGAGCGCTCTCATCAAGCAGTACCAAAAGCTGTTTGGTTTTGACAGCGTAAAACTCACCTTTGAGCAGGATGCCATCGAAGCGATTGCAGATAAGGCATTCGAGAGAAAGACTGGGGCGAGGGGGCTGCGTTCCATTATGGAAAACGTTATGATGGATGTTATGTACCGGATACCCTCCGATGATACGATTGTAGAATGTGTCGTAACAAAGGGTGCCGTGGACGGAACGAGCGAACCGCTAATTATTCACAGGGAAGCGATGCGTCCGGCTAAATAATATCTGATTATGCTATTTTAACGCCGCCTTGATAAGGCGGCGTTTTGTTTAAAGTTTAAATAAACACCCAAATAAAAGATACGGGAATGATGAAAAGAATGAATAAAGAACAGATAATGCAAAATGTTTTGAACATAGAAGAAAAGCTGCCGTCAGTGGCGCTTCGGGGGATGACCATTCTGCCCGGAGCGATCATTCATTTCGACCTTAGCCGGAAGAAATCCATACTGGCAGTGGAGGAAGCGATGACGGAGGACCAGAGGATATTCCTCGTCACGCAGAAGGACATGCAGGCGGAAGACCCCGGATTCGATCACGTATATCCGGTAGGAACGATAGCCCTCGTCAAGCAGATTATAAAAGTGCCTAATAATATCGTCAGAGTGATGGTGGAAGGTATATCCAGAGGAAGTCTTTTATCCTTTTCGGACAAGGAAGATTATCTGGAGGGCATAATAAAAGCATTAGAAGAGCCTGCAGAGCTTAGGGGAACGATACAGGAAGAGGCGATGATGCGCCAGATCAAGGATTTGTTCGAAGGATACGCTCTTTTTTATCCTAAGACGGGCGTTTCTTTAGAGCGGCATATCAGTGATATTACCAATTTGGGGCAGCTTTTGGACCAGCTTACAATCAATATGCCGCTTAGCTTCGACAAAAAGCAGGCGGTACTGTCGGCGGTGGATTTAGAGGAGCGCTTCGATACGCTCTCTTCCATACTGACCAATGAAACTGAAATAGCCAAGGTCCGGACGGAGCTGACGGAGCGGATAAAAGGACGGGTGGAAAAGAACCAGAAGGAATACCTGTTACGGGAACAAATGCAGTTTATTAAAGAAGAGCTTGGAGAGGGCAATTCTTTTTCCGATGCGAGTCAGTTCGAGGAGGAATTAGAAAAGCTGAAGGCTGATAAAGAGATAAAGGATAAGATTCGAAAAGAAATATCGAGATTCAAAAGCCTTTCGCAGAACAGCTCGGAAAGCTCCGTTGAACGGGGATATATTGAAACGCTGCTGGACCTTCCATGGGAGAAGAAGTCCAAGGATAACACGGACTTAACCAAGGCTGAGGAGATACTAAAGAGAGATCATTACGGCCTTGAGCAGGTAAAAGAAAGGATTCTGGAATCCCTTGCGGTGCGCTGCCTTACGAAGCAGGGACAGACACCTATCATCTGTCTGGTAGGACCTCCGGGTACCGGTAAGACCTCCATCGCGAAAAGTGTGGCGGAGGCCATGAATAAAAAGTACGTACGCATTTCGCTTGGCGGTGTCAGAGACGAGGCGGAAATCAGAGGACACAGAAGAACCTATGTGGGAGCAATGCCGGGCCGTATCATCGCGGGGCTGCGGCAGGCCGGAGTGAAGAATCCACTGATGCTTTTAGATGAAATCGATAAGGTGAGCAGCGATTATAAGGGCGATACGTCTTCTGCGCTGTTAGAGGTGCTGGATGCGGAGCAGAATAATAAGTTCCGCGATCATTATGTAGAGATTCCTGTGGATTTATCGGAGGTACTGTTCATTGCCACGGCTAATTCCATGGCGCAGATTCCCAGACCTCTTTTGGACCGTATGGAAGTCATCGAGGTGACCAGTTATACTGCCAACGAGAAATTCCATATTGCCAAGGAGCATCTGACAGCAAAACAGCTTGAGAAGAACGGTCTGAAAAAGGACCAGCTAATGATAAGTGACAGTGCCTTAAAACGCATTATCGAAGGCTATACGAGAGAAGCGGGTGTCCGCGATCTGGAACGCAAGATAGGCAGTATATGCCAAAAAGCGGCCAGAGAGATTCTTCAGAAGAATAAGACCGGTATTAAGGTGACGGTGTCCAAGCTGGAGAAATATCTCGGGAAGGAAAAATATACACCGGATAAGGCAAATGATAAGGATGAGATAGGAATTGTGCGCGGTCTTGCATGGACTAGCGTAGGAGGGGAAACCTTACAGATAGAAGTCAATATGATGCCGGGGAAGGGAGAGGTGGACTTAACCGGTCAAATGGGCGATGTAATGAAGGAATCAGCCATTACCGGTATGAGTTACGTACGCTCTATCAGCAAGGAATATAAGATACCGCAGGATGTATTTAAAAAGAACGATTTTCATATCCATATTCCCGAGGGAGCTGTTCCTAAGGACGGACCAAGTGCGGGTATCACGATGGCCACCGCTATTCTCTCGGCGATTACCAATGTACCGGTAAAGGCACAGGTGGCTATGACCGGTGAAATTACCTTAAGGGGGCGCGTACTTCCCATCGGAGGCCTTAAGGAGAAGATTCTGGCTGCAAAGACGGCGGGCATCAAGACGGTGCTTGTGCCGAAGAAGAACGAAAAGGATGTGGAAGAAATCGCATCAGAAATCAAGTCGGGACTTTCCATACATTTTGTGGAGAATATGGGAGAGGTTCTTTCATACGCTCTGGTAAATTCTGATAGCGATACAGAGAAAGGAAAGAAGGAATGATAATAAAAAACGTCGGTTTGGAAACCGTCTGCGGCATTACCAGTAAGCTGCCGGACAATCCTCACATGGAGGTGGCTTTTGCCGGTAAGAGCAACGTAGGGAAATCTTCATTGATCAACGGCCTTATGAACAGAAAGTCGTTAGCGAGAACGAGCGCACAGCCGGGAAAGACTCAGACTATTAATTTTTATAATATTAACGATGAGTTATACTTCGTGGATTTACCCGGTTATGGTTATGCCAAAGCGAACGAAGAGGTGAAGGCGCAGTGGGGAAAGATGATAGAGAATTACCTGAAAAAGAGCAGAATGCTGCGGGCAGTCTTTCTCTTGATCGATATTCGGCATGAACCGTCGCAAAACGACAGGATAATGTATGACTGGATATTAAATCAGGGATACAAACCGATTATTATCGCGACAAAATTAGATAAAATAAATAGAAGTCAGATACAAAAACATGTTAAAATGATAAAGGAAGGGCTTCAGTCTGATAAGGATACCATAGTCATACCTTATTCTGCGCTGACGAAGCAGGGAAGAGAAGAGATTTATGAATTGTTGGACGGCTTTCTGAATGCAGAGCATTTGGAATGAAGCGAAGCAAAAAGGCATAGGTAAAAGCCCATCGGCAAGAGAGGTGTTCATATGAAACCGTCAACGAAGACATATTTAAAGGTACTTATGAATCTGGGAATAGCAGTGATAACTGCACTGTTACTCATAGTGCTGGTACCAAAAGTGCTCGTATTTTTCATGCCGTTTGTAGTCGGGTGGATCATCGCCATGATTGCAAACCCAATCGTCCGCTTTTTCGAGGAAAAGCTTAAAATAAAGAGGAAGGCTGGGACGGCGTTCGTCATTATATCAGTTATAGCCCTTGTCATTTTAGCAGGTTATATTATAGGAGCCAAAATCACCGAGGAAACCATCGGTTTGGTAAATGCGCTGCCCGAAATATGGGAGGATATTGAGAACGACTTTAAAGCGAACAGCAAGAATCTGGATATTTTTTACAGCAGGCTTCCCGAGGAAATCCGTACTGCAATAGAAAATATCAGCGAGGAGATGGATGGTTATGTAGGTAATTTGGTGAGCCAGGCGGGAACGCCCACCATAGAAGCCCTCGGAAATTTTGCAAGGCATTTGCCTACGGCGATCATCGGTGTGATCATGTGCCTTTTATCCGCGTACTTTTTCGTGGCGGAAAGGGAATTCCTTTCAGCACAAATGAGAAAACATATGCCCGAGGCCGTGAGATACCGCTATTATATGATGTCACGCAGCTTCAAGCGTGCAGTGGGAGGATATTTCAAGGCGCAGTTCAAAATCGAGATATGGATGTACATGCTTTTAGTCATCGGGTTTTGGATATTGAAGGTGGATTATGTGCTGCTGATCGCACTTGGTATTGCACTGCTGGACTTTTTTCCGATCTTCGGAACGGGAACAGTGCTCATACCATGGGCTGTTATCAAGATGCTGGGCGCGGACTATAAAATGGCCGTAGGCCTTCTCATCATCTGGTGCGTCGGACAGCTCGCAAGACAGATCATACAGCCTAAGATTGTAGGAGATTCCATTGGGATCGCGCCCCTTCCCACCTTGTTTTTGCTGTTCATAGGATATAAGGTAGGCGGCGTGCTGGGAATGATCATTGCGGTGCCTGTAGGTATTATTTTAATTAATATGTATGAGGAGGGCGTGTTCGACACAACGTTTAACAGTCTGAAGATACTGATGGCGAGCATTAATAATTTCCGGAGGCTGGAAGATGGGGATATGTCTTCGGTGAAGAAATATGAGGAAAGCCAGAGGGATAAGCTGAAGAAGCATGAAGAAACGGGCGGGGGAGAAAGTGATAAAAAATGAATGTGACGGTGTATAATTGCAGGGAATTCGATGAGGAAGAACTGTTTTTCCGATACGCGAAGAAATTAGGAATTGGGCTCACCTTGTGTCCGGATGCGCCGGATTTGGAGAATATTTCTCTGGCTAACGGAAGCGAATGCGTGAATATCATTACTTCCAAGATGACGGAGGAGCTTCTTGAGGGATTGAAGGAAAATGGAGTCTCTTATCTGACGACGAGAACCATAGGCTATGATCATATCGATATGGAAGCAGCAAAACGCCTTGGGATCAAAGTAGCCAACGCGCCCTATGGGCCTCATGGGGTGGCAGATTATACTGTTATGCTCATTCTTATGTCCATCCGCAAAATGAAGCGTATCCTGCAAAGGGGCAGCATACAGGACTTTTCTCTGGAAGGGATACAGGGAAGGGAACTGAAGGATTTGACCGTAGGAATTATTGGAACAGGAAGAATCGGCACGACGGTCATTCGCAGTTTGTCCGGCTTCGGCTGCAAAATGCTGGCCTATGATCTACATGAAAATGAGGAAGTGAAAAAAGATGTCGCTTACGTATCCCTGGAGGAGTTATGGGAGCAGGCGGACATCATCACTCTGCACGCTCCGCTGACAGAGGAAAACTATCATATGATAGGAAAAAGTACCATTAAGAAGATGAAAGACGGCGTAGTAATCATAAACACGGCCAGAGGAGGACTCATTGATACGGAGGCACTGATTTCCGGTATCGAGTCCGGCAAGATCGGCGCTGCCGGACTGGATGTTGTGGAGAACGAATTCGGCCTTTATTATTATGACAGAAAATCAGACGCCTTGGATAACAGGGAGCTTTCCGTGCTTCGGGGCTTTCCTAATGTTACGGTGACGCACCACATGGCTTTCTATACGGACGAATGCGTAGAAACGGTGGTCAGAGATTCCCTTATGGGCTGCAAGCTGTTCGTGGAAGGGAAAGAAAATCCGTGGGAGGTCGCATAATTGCGTAATATAAAAGTAATACTGCAATATGAAGGAAAGAGATACCAAGGCTGGCAAAGGCAGGAGGGCGGCGGCAATACCATTCAGGGCAGGCTTGAAGTCCTGCTTACCAAGATGTGCGGCAGGCCGGTAGAAGTGACCGGCTCGGGAAGGACCGACGCCGGAGTTCATGCACTGGGACAAACAGCCAATTTTCATATCGATACGGATATGACGCCGGAAGAAATCATGTGTTACATGAACGAGTATCTTCCTGAGGACATAGCGGTCATTCAGGCGCAGGAGGTTTCCCCTCGTTTTCACAGCAGACTGAATGCCACAGGCAAGACCTATTGTTATCGAGTGTTAAACAGCAGTGTGCCGCATATATTCGACAGAAGATATGTATATGAGGTACCGGAATCCCTGGATATGGAGGCCATGTGTCTGGCTGCGGAGATTCTGTGCGGAACACACGATTACAAAGCCTTTACATCAACGAAAAAGGGCAAGAAATCTACGGTACGTACCGTAGAAGCCATAACGATCACTAGAGTAGGAGAGGAGATCCGGTTTACCTTTAAAGGAAATGGTTTTTTGTATCATATGGTACGGATTATGATGGGAACCTTGCTTGAGGTAGGGATGCACAAAAGAGAAGCGGCACAGATCGAAAAGCTTTTTACGTCTGGAAGGCGGGAAGAAGCCGGTATGTTAGTGCCTGCCAAGGGACTTACACTGGTGGAGGTTCATTATTCGTGAGTAAATCCAAAGTTTGGAATCTCAGAAGCTGGGATTCCAAACATATTAAAATATTATTTTTTGCTTATATTGCAATCGTCATAAAAGTCATCATATTCAAATATCCGTGGGCAGATTTGATGTCGATTGCAGGAACATGGCGCAAGGGAATCGTTCTGGAAGGCTTGGACACTGCCAACTTTACCTTATTCAAAACCATAAGAATGTATATTGATTATTCATATATGCTAAATAGTTTTGAGAATCTGGTAGGAAATGTGGCCGTATTCATTCCCTTCGGATTTCTTCTTCCATATGTGAAGGAAAGCTGCACACATTTCCTGACGCTTCTTTTAAATGCGTTCATTTTTGTGCTCGGGATCGAGGTTTTTCAATTGTTCAGCGCTTTCGGCGCTTTCGATGTGGATGATATTCTGCTGAATTGCTTCGGGACCGCGCTTGGCTGGATCGCTTTCGTGAAGTGGGAGGCTATCCTGGGTAAATGGAAGGAAAATGTGTGAACTCATAAAACTGCATATTGCTTTGACAGAGAAAGTTGTGAAAATTTTGTGAACAATTGAAATTTTTGCAACTTTTTCTTGTTGAAAAGCGTCTAATTTATTAGAGATATTTATGATTTCGAAATCAAGAAAAAAATAAGAAAAAAATAATTTATTTTTTTGCAGTATTTTTGTTTTCTGTGGGATATTAATTATAGATGGATTACAAAAAAAGAAATCAAGACAACTCTAAAATAAATAGAAAGTATAGATGAGAGACCGTACATATGGACAAGAAAAAAGGGGATAAATTGTCTGTTTCGAAGGTGGCTGACACGGAAGCGTTACAGCTGAAAATAAACTTATACAGCGACATGCTGTATAAAATAGCATTTTTACAGCTTAGGAACAATCAGGACGCGGAGGATGTCGTACAGGAGACATTTTATCAGTTTATTAAAACGAATAAAGTATTCGAGTCGACGGAGCATGAAAAGGCATGGCTGATCAAGGTGACGCTGAATGGCTGCCGGAAAGTATGGCGTTCCGCATGGTACCGTCATACGGATGCTATGCCGGAAAAGGAATGCGCATTAGATAATGAAGAGGCTTCGGAAAGCCTTATGGAAAGGGATGCGCTGCAAAGAGAGCAGAACCGGGAAATAATGGAAGCGATAATAAAGCTTCCGAGAAAATACCGTGAAGTCATACATTTGTTTTATTTTCAGGAAATGAGTATAAAGGAAATATGTCTTGTTACGGAGAGAAAAGAATCCACTGTAACATCACAGCTCACAAGAGGCAGGGAACTGCTTAGGAAGAATCTCAGGGAGGAGTATCAGTATGGATGATTTTAAAAATGCTTATCAATCTGCCATGCAGGATATAAAAGAATTTCATATTGATGTTTCCAGCTGTATGGATGAGGGCAGACATAGGCGCCGCGTTGTGAAAAGGGCGCAAAAAGCAACTGCTACGGCATTTTCTGCTATGTGTGTGATCTTCGTATGTGGCTTCGGGTCGGTAAAGGCTGCAGAATATTTCCATAATGTCATACGGGTGAACGAATGGGGATTCGAATCCAGCGATGCTTTTACCATGTCCAAGGGAGAATCCGCTCAGAACAGAGCCTATGTGGTGGAGGAAGCGGTGGAAAATAAGGAAGAAAGTCCAATGCTGGTCTCGTCGTATGATGAAAGTGCGCCGGCGGGAGAAATAGCCGGTGAAGACGCTTCCTCTAAAATGCAAATCTTGGAGGATAAAGAGAATATCGAAATGGACAGCATATCGGGCAATTCTGTAACGGGTAATTCCTCCGCGGATAATTCAGGCCCGGCAATAGGGAATTCTGAAATAAGCAGCTCGGTAACGGGCAATTCCGTAAGCGGCGACAGCGGGATAAATGCTTCGCCGAAAGAAGCAAAGTCTGCGGCAGAAAACACGACTTCCGGGAGCGACGGCGCGAAGAATCAGTTTTGGGAAAATGGAGAGATTCCTGTATATCATTATGCTACATGGGAAGAATTTATAAAAAATGAAGATATTATTTTCCCTCAGCCGTCTGTAAGTATAGGAAAAAAAGCTGTTTCTACGGAGGTTACAGTCTGCGGGAGCTGGGCGATGGTCCGATACGAGGCGGATAATAAGGTGATGTGGATGGAAAGGACTGATTATGCGGACACCAAAAGCCACGAATCCTCAAAAGTATTTCCAGGAGGAGTGACCAATGAGAGAGAGTACACCACACCGGGAGCGTATACCTATACACTTGTGGATTCGGTAAAGGAAAATGACAGCGATAAATTGCAGATACATGCAGCGATTACCGTAGGAAGTTATGAGGTATACATTGACTTTCTGGGCTTTGCAGAAAGTGATGCAAAGAAGATTATGGACAATATAGACTTGAAACAGTATGAATAAGGGCCTTAAGAGAGGAGGAAGCCAAATGAAAAATGTATTGATTTACAATCAGACGACGACAAACATGGAGGTTCTCAAGATTTTCCTGGCACAGGAGGGGTATCAGGTGATTGTTATGAACGCCCTGCAGGATGTGGTGCAAAGACTGAAAAGCAACGACATTCATCTGGTGATCATGGACATCGATTTTCCTAAAAATGATGGGATAGAGAGATTGAAAAGCGTTAGGAATGCGGAAAGAATGCCGATTATCGTATTATCGGCTAATGATACGGAGCAGATGAAGATTGCGGCACTCAATGCAGGTGCGGACGATTATGTTCTGAATCCGTATCATCCGTTAGAATTTATGGCAAGGATTAACTCACAGTTCAGACGTTATACCCAACTTTCCAATATGTGCGACAATATCAACCGGATTTACAGGGTAGATGACCTCGTGATCGATGATGTAATAAGAAAAGTGACGGTTGCTGGCAGGGAAGTAAAGTTAACACCTATTGAATACAAGATCCTGCGCCTGCTCGTTCAGGATAGGGGAAGGGTATTTTCCATCGATCAGATATATGAGTCCATCTGGAATATGCAGGCCATCGGTGCAGATAACACCATTGCCGTACATATCAGGCATATCAGGGAGAAGATTGAGAGCAATCCGAAGGAGCCGCATTATTTGAAAGTGGTGTGGGGAACGGGATATAAGGTAGGTTAAAAGCTGTAAAGGCAATCCGCGTGAATAAAGCATATGGGTTGCCTTTTGTGTTCATCTGCCATGGAAGCTCCGGGATTGTAAAGCCAAGAATTTTAGACTATAATTGCATTAATAAAAGTATTATCAGGGAGTGGAAAAGGAGAAAAGAACATGGCAATTTTTGAAATCAGTAACGGGAGGCTGACGGTCTCCGTGGATTCCCGCGGAGCAGAACTGAAATCATTGAGAAAAGCGGAAAGCGGAAAGGAATACATGTGGTGCGCTGATGCCCGTTATTGGGGAAGGACTTCACCTACATTGTTTCCCCTTGTAGGAGGCTTGAAAAACGGCGAATACCGTTTTGACAATAAGATATATAAGATGGAAAAACATGGATTTGTGCGGGACGCGGAGTTTAAGCTGGTGTCCCATGAAGCCACGGAGGTGTGGTTTACACTCGAAGAGGATGAAGAGACGAAGAAGCAATTTCCTTTTTCTTTTCAACTGAAAATAGGCTACCGTTTGGAGGATACGACTCTGAGGGTGTTGTGGAGGGTAGATAACCCTTCTGCCGGACCTCTTTATTTTTCTATAGGAGGGCATCCTGCCTTTAATTGCCCGGTAAACAGAGGCGAAAAGAGAGAAGATTATTTTTTGAAATTCGATAAGCAGGATGAGATAAGCTGTACTGTGATCGGAGAGGATGGTCTGGTAAGCGATGGAAAGAGAAACTATAAGTTGCAGGACGGACTTTTACCTATTTCGGAGGAATTGTTCGAAAGGGATGCCATTATCATGGAGGACTATCAGATTCACAGCATAGCGCTCCTTACTCCTGACAAGAAGCCATATATTACTACGAGATTCGATTTGCCCGTCGTTGCCGTGTGGGCTCCGGCAGGTAAAAATGCACCCTTTGTTTGTATAGAGCCATGGAATGGAATCTGTGACCACACGGATTTTGCGGGAACCTTAGAGGAAAGAAAATGGGGAAACAAGGTGCAGCCGGGAATGAGCTTCGCTTCGGGATATGATATCACGGTGGAAGAATAAGAATGAAAGAAATAAATAAAAAGCTATGGATACCGGCAGCTATTGCCGTCACAGTGATGCTGGTGCCGGCTGTATTCGGGGTTGCGCATACATTCTCGGAGGATAAGGGGAAGATTTCTTTTTATTCAGCCAGAGGCTTTTCCAACATGTGCGCTTACGAGGGAATGGTGTACCGGGGCGTAAATGGTGTATATGGCGATAGCATTCCTCAGCAGAGCAGTATTTTTACGATTCAAGAGGATAAAATTTACTATGTGGAGAAGGTGCAGGAGGCTTATGAGAGCGTGACGGACGAGTTGCTTTCCATAAAGTGTTCCGACATGAACAGCAGTAATGTGAAGGTGCTGGCCGAGGATGTGTTTCTCGCGGGTATGGGGCATGAAAAGCTGATAGGGGATAAGCTGTTCTATGGCTATGAATACGATGACAGTTACCGGATGCGTTATGCCTATGTGGATTTGAACACGGGAGAACGAAAGGAAATAAAAACCGATCGTATCGACAATATATTGGGCTATGACGGAAGATATGTGTATTATAATGGCTATGATGGGGCGGAGGACGAGAATATACTGGGCCGCATCTATTTAAAAAGCGGCAAGGATGAGACATTGACAGTTTATCCGCAGGTGGATGAGGAAGGATATATCGACAGTGTTTCTTATTACGAGGGTAAGCTTTATTGTCTGACTCTTGTGACGAAACCGGAGGGTTATGATTACCGTACTTATGAATATCAGATGCAGGTACGGAGCGGAGAAAGCGGTAAGGTGGAGAGAGAACTGCCGATAAACTTTACGGGCTCTGCCAACTATTCTTTTCTCATCGAGGAGGGGAAGTTATATGCTTCTCTCGCCGGCAAAATTATTATGCTCCCTGCTGACGGAAGCGGGGAAATGAAGACTATCGCAGTCATGAAGGCGGATGAATACTGGGGAATCCTTCATTTTATTCCGGGAGACGGATACCTTTATTATGAAGCGATCGCGCAGGTAAATGAGGAAACGCAAAATAACGATTATTTCTATCGCGTTCCTATAGATGGTGGCGAATCCGAGCTTTTGAATGAGTGGTTTATCATCTGAAAATACCATCGATTGACAAGGTCTTACACGGTAGTATCAGACTATTAACTTCAAAATATGACAATATATGCACTGACTTGATAAATTTGCGTATAATATAATTGAAGATAAAATAATGACGATACAATAAGGAGATAAAGCATGTCATTACCAAGGTTTCCAGAAATAAGTCCTCCAATTAGTAGAGAGGACGCCATCAACTTTATTTTGACCTCCATTGCTATGGAGGAGCTGGGATTAAGCCATATTATTAATGCTGAAGGTGAAAAAATTCAATATGCTTTGGGTACTTTGCCGGGTATAACGGGCCCAAATGCGAGTATCGATGAAATTTTAGAAGTAAATCAACATGTTCGAGAGGTATTAGATAGTACTTTTCAGAATCAGATAATTTTAAAGGCAAAAATGGAAAGAGCTCTTAATGCATCCTCTGGAGAAGGCCCGACCGGCCCGACCGGCCCTATAGGCCCGACCGGCCCTATAGGCCCGACCGGTCCTACAGGAGCAACCGGGGCGACAGGAGTAACGGGAGCAACAGGCCCTACAGGAGCAACAGGCCCTACGGGAGCAACAGGCGTAACGGGAGCGACAGGAGTAACCGGAGCAACGGGTCCTACGGGTGTAACCGGGGCAACAGGCCCTACAGGAGCAAGTGGAGTAACGGGAGCAACGGGTCCTACGGGAGCAACTGGTGCAGCCGGAGCAACGGGCCCTACGGGAGTAACGGGAGCAACAGGCCCTACGGGAGCAAGCGGAGTGACGGGAGCGACAGGCCCTACGGGAGCAAACGGAGTAACGGGAGCAACAGGTCCTACGGGAGCAACCGGAGCAGACGGTGCAGCCGGAGCAACAGGAGCAACGGGAGCGACAGGCCCTACGGGAGCGACAGGCCCTACGGGAGCGACAGGAGCAGACGGTGCAGCCGGAGCAACAGGCCCTACGGGAGCAACAGGAGCAACCGGGGCGACAGGTCCTACGGGAGCGACAGGAGCAGACGGAGCGGCCGGTGCCTCTGTTATAATTGGACTAAGTAAGTGAAAGCTGCTATATCAAAGGGTTTTCGCTAATCTTAGTCCAATTTTTTTACCCTATTTACCCATTACCCAAAATCTTTTACCCAAGAAAGGAGAGCGCCGATGGCGAAAATCATTGCAATTATCAACGAGAAAGGCGGAGTGGGCAAAACAGCCACGGCTACCACCCTTGCGTATCTCTTGTCCAAGAAAGGACACCGCACCGCCCTGCTTGACTTTGACGGTCAGGGGCATTCGAGCATCATCTTTGGTGTGAAGAACCCCAATAAATTGGAGGTGACAATCAACACCCTGTTACGCAAGCTGGTTGAGGACGAGCCTTTACCCGAACCCGAAAGCTATATCATCAAGACCGGGTGCGGTGTTGACCTGATCCCATCCAATACCCAGCTTTTCACCCTTGAACGCAATCTCTGCAATGTGGATTTCAGAGAGAGGATTTTGACCCAATATATTGATACCATCAAGGACAGCTATGAGTACATCATCATCGACTGTATGCCGCAAATGGGTACGCCGATGATTAACGTGATGATGTGTGCCGACAGCATTATCATCCCGACACAGGCGGAGCTTTTGTCCGCCCAAGGTCTTGCGGAATTGCTAAAGCACCATCAGGCCATTCAGAGGAACAGTAACCACCGCCTGCGTATCGAGGGCATTTTGATTACCATGGATTCTCCCAACACGATACTTTCCGCACAGGTAAACGACCTGATACAACGTGGCTTTGCGGACAAGGTTCCTATTTTCAAGACCCATATTCCAAGGTCCATCAAGGTTGCGGAAGCCGTGCTTCACCATCAGACCATTTGTGAATTTCTGCCGGGAAACCCTGCGGCAATCGCCTATGGGCAATTTGCGGACGAACTGCTTTCGGGTGGACACGGTAAAATTGCGGAAAGGAGCATTTAACCTATGGCGATACCAAAACCCAAGGCGCCCTTAATTGATTTTGATGAAATGCTGGGTATAGAAACCCAGCACGATACCGCCCCTGCTCCTGTGCAGGGCGGTATCGTGGATATGGATTTCAGTTTGATGGAGTCCTTTCCAAATCACAGGTTCAAACTCTATGAGGGACAGCAGCTCACAGATATGGTGGACAGTATCCGCCAGTTTGGAATTCTGCTCCCCATTATCCTGTGGTACACTGAGGATGGGAAATATATCATTCTCAGCGGACACAATCGTAAAAACGCCGCCCAGCTTGCTGGGTTTACAAAAGGTCCTGTCATCATCAGGGAAAATCTGACCTATGAAGATGCCGTCCTGATAGTAACGGAAACCAATCTGCGCCAGCGTTCCTTTGGAGATATGAGCTATTCTGAACGTGCCTATTGTCTTGCCCAGCACTATGCGGCACTGAAATCACAGGGCAAGAGAAATGACCTTTTGGCAGAGATTGAAATGCTCTTGAACCCGCATGATACCGAGGAAAATTCAACTTCGTCTGAGGTTCAGACGAAGTTGAGATCAGATGAAAAACTCGGACAAAATTATGGCCTTTCACGGGATAAGGTGGCAAAATACATCCGCATTTCAAACCTTATTGAACCTCTCATTTTCCGTGTTGATAGTGGTGAGATTGCCTTTCTTGCCGCTTATGACCTCTCTTTTGTAGAGGACGAGGCACAACAGCAGAGAATTGCCGACCTCATGGAGTCCGATAACTATAAGGTAGATACGAAAAAGGCGGAGTTGTTCCACGGCTACTACAAGGCTGGAAAGCTAACTGACACCGCCATTATGCAAATCCTTTCAGGGGAAAAAAACCGAAAACCCAAAAGCAACAAGCCACAGCCAGTCAAAATCAAGCCTGCGGTCATCTCCAAATATTTTACCGCACAGCAGACCCAAAAGGAAATTGAGG
Organism: Kineothrix sp. IPX-CK; assembly: GCF_039134705.1. NCBI lineage: Bacteria > Bacillati > Bacillota > Clostridia > Lachnospirales > Lachnospiraceae > Kineothrix > Kineothrix sedimenti. The sequence goes on from NZ_CP146256.1 coordinate 1,266,487, forward strand.
AAGTCATTGATAAGGCTTTGGCACTGTACTTTGAAAATCAAGAATCGGAGGTGACAGCTTGAGTAAGGCGACCCTACTTGCCGATCTATATAAAAAGTCGGTACAGGAATACACGAAAAACCCTGTGGAGTGGAAAGGTCTGCTGTCCTGTGTGGCGAGGTATTACAAGCGTTCCTTTGATAATGCGGTACTCGTTTACGCACAGCGGCCTGATGCAACCCAGCTTGCCACCTTTGACGAATGGCATGACAAGCGAATTGACCGTAATATCAATGCAGGAGCAAAAGGCATTGCGGTCATCGACATGACAAACCCCACAGCAAGTTTGAAGTATCTGTTTGATTTCATGGACACCAACGGCAGTGAGCAGAGTTTCAAAAAGGTTATGAGCTACCTTTGGGAGTTGGAGGATCAGTACAAACCCAGCGTAATGGCGAGGTTTCACGAGAAGTATATCACTCCAACCTCCAGTATCGAAATGTGCCTGTATAAGATGGTACAGCAACGGGTCCGTCAGGTTTTACCGCAGTATATGGGAAACTTTAAGGTGCGTGACGAGAGCAGCGTACTTTATGACGCTCCTATTGAGGCAGTAAAAGCGGAGTTTATGGAGCTTGTCACCGACAGCGTGGCCTATACCGTGTTTTGCAAATGTGGGCTTTCTACCGAGATGTTTGACGAACACACCTTTGAGAACATCAGCCACTTTAACAGCTTGGAGCTATTTATGACCATGGGAAACTGCACCGTTTCCCTTGCAAGACCCATCCTGAGAGAAATTCATCAGGAAATCCAACAAATTAAAATCGAAAGGAGCCAAATTTATGAGAACCGAACCGTTAATGAAATTCAATTACCGGAAGGGCGAGGACAGTCTGCTCTACCCCGAACTGCAAATCTCGGAGAACGAGAAAACCGACCAGATGCCGGTGGGCAGATTCGGGAACCTGTGGAAGAACTTCATGCTGGAGAACCACCCGCACCGCCTGTCGGAGCTGGTAGCACAGGGCAAAATCAACGAGATGATTTTGAAAGTGGACGAGGAAGCCGAGAGCCGCAAGGAGCGGCTGATACAGGAGCTTCTGACCGCCCAACTGATGCCGGACACCGAAGACACGATGGAGAGAGCCGCCCACATGGGCATGATAACCGACACAGCGGAGGAAATCATGATCAGCGAATTGGTACTGCAACCCCGATAACACAAAGAACAGAGCCGCCTACAGATGGTAAACAACCGTCTGTAGGCGGCTTTTTCGTTGTACCACCCAAAACAGTACAGGAAATCTCCTCTGCGGAGGAAAAAGCGGCAGAGCCAACGGAACAAGACACATCTTTTTCGTATCAGCTATTGAGCCGCCTGCAATCTGATTGCGAATATTTCTTAGGCGCAGGGCAAGGACATGAAAAGCATTTATGGGCGGGAAACGTAAAAAACCAAATTACCAAGATGTGGGAGCTTTACAATGCCGTACCTGAAAAACCGAATTGGCTGACAGCGCAGGACATCGAACTCTACGAAAAACAAATGGCAGGGGTTGAGCAGAAAGTTGCCAGCGTAGATACGCCCATCACGCCGGTGCCTGATCTAAACGTACAGCCCACGGATATTCAAACCACTTCCTCTGCATCAACGCTTGACGAGGACGAAATCTCCGACCTCATTGATGTGGTGCTGTGTGCCGACGACATTACCCCTGATACAAGGGAATGGGCAGCGGAAATCCATAAATTCTTTGAGGGCGGACACAAGCAGACTACGAAAGCCAAAATCCTGAAAGCCTTTTATGGCAAGCTGGATACCGACTACATCACGGAAACCGGAGATTATTTATATCTCACCGCAGGCGATGATGGGCTGACCTTTGAAATCGGGAATCAGCAATTTACCGAGGACTATGGCACGCTCGTCAGCCGGATTGACCGCTTGATTCTGACTGGGGTATATCCGTTTAGCTCCGCAGACACCGTGATTGACGATTATGCCATCCCCGATGAACAGGAGGAAATGCAGGGCTTTATAGACGAGGACGAAAATAGTCCTGATGAACATCCTGTATCCGCTGAGTTGTCTGACACGGACAGACAAAAAATCATTGACGAATACCTTCAGCATGGCAGCGGCACACAGGGCGGCAGGCAACGGATTTTTCAAGCCATGCTGTCCATGCCTGCCAAAAAAGACAGGGTTGATTTCATCCGAAAGGAATATTACTCATATAGCAGCTCCCGCAGTCAGCCCAATGGCGACAGATGGCGCTTGGAGTATACCCCCAAGGGGATGGCGATTGATTACCGATCCGGTTCTCTGGCACTGCACGAAACTCTATCATGGAATCAGGTGGAAAGCGGTATCTCTGACCTGATCCGTCAAGACCGCTACCTTACGGAAAAAGATAAAACGGAGATGGAAGCCGAGGGGCAGACGGTGTACTTGCCAGCCCCCGAAGCACCGGATCAGGAGACTCCCGACAGGCAGCTCACCTTATTCGATATGACCTCCGCTATGCCGGAGAGCTATGAGGACGCCGCCGAGGACAGCAATGACGGCATGATTGATGGGAACTCTGTGGAGCCGATGCAACTGCCGTTTCAGGAGGGCGACCGCATTTATTATAATGACCGTGTGTTTGAAATCGTTAAATTCATGCACGATGGGCGCACGGTGGAAATCGGAGATATTGCACAGCTTAAAAATCTGAACCGGCTTAAAATTACCGAGCGTGTGCCGCTGTCTGCCATTGCGGATTGTAAGCCGTTAAAAGATCATTACACGAATGGCGAGATTGCCACCATGGTGGTAGAAAGCGTTCAAAGCGGTGATTTTTCAGAGGAAACGCAGGCTGCCATCAAAGCCGCCACCCTTGTCAATCAGTCTAATGATGAGTACAACCGTACCATTATGGATGATTTCCATGCCCGTGCTTGGGGTGAAGGTTTCAATTACCGCTATTCCCCCGACCATCATCTTTACGATGGCGGCCCGAAAACCAAATTCAAAAACAACATTGCAGCCATTCGGCTTCTAAAGGAACTGCAAGCACAAGGGCGCCCAGCAACAGCGGAGGAACAGATAACCCTTGCCCGGTTTGTCGGCTGGGGTGGGCTTGCAAATGCCCTTACACCGGATAAAAGCGGATGGGAAACAGAATACGCGGAAATTAAAGAACTGCTGACAGACGAGGAATTGCAGGCGGCACAGAAAAGCACCCTGACTTCCTATTATACGGAGCAGAGCATCGTCAGCCATATCTATAAAGGGCTGGAGCGAATGGGGTTCCGGGGCGGCAACATCTTAGACCCTGCCCTTGGTACAGGCAACTTCTTTTCCGTACTGCCGGACAGCATGGATTCCTCTAAACTATACGGCTGTGAAATCGACCCCATCCCCGGACAGATTGCAAAACAGCTTTATCCTGATGCGGATATTCAGGTGATGGGCTTTGAAAAGACAGCTTTTCCCGACCATTTTTTCGATATGATGGTGGGTAACGTGCCGTTTAACTCCATCAAGGTGGATGACCCCCGATACAATAAGCACAACTTCCACATTCACGACTACTTTATTGCCAAGTCACTGGATAAGGTCCGTCCGGGCGGCATGATGGCGCTGATTACCTCCAAATTTACCATGGATAAAGCAAATTCCAGTATGCGCCGTTATATCGCAGGGAAAGCCGAATTGATTGGAGCTGTCCGCCTGCCGAACAATGCGTTCAAACAGGTAGCCGGAACCGAAGCTACCACAGACATTCTTTTTCTGAAAAAGCGGGAACGGGAAATTGTGCCAGACGAGGAAAGCAGTCCTTGGCTGACCGTAGAGCAAGACGAAAACGGCATTCCCATGAACACCTATTTTATCGACCACCCGGAAATGGTGCTGGGTGAGATGGTGTTTGACGAGTCCATGTTCGGCAACGAAAAGACCACCGCCTGCCACCCGATAGCCGGAGAGGACTTGAATGAACGGCTGGAGCGTGCCATTTCCTATCTCGACGGCGAATATACCGAGGCCACCTCCGAATATGAGGGCGAAAAGGAAGTGCTGCCCGAATCCATTTCTGCTGATCCCAATGTGCGCAATTTCAGCTATGGGCTGGTAGACGGTGAGCTGTACTACCGTGAAAACTCTCGGATGTATAAGCAAAACATCACCGGCCGGAAAGCCGAGCGTATTCGTGGGATGGTGGAGGTTACGGCAGCCATCCGTAGCTTGATTGACTTTCAGAACAGCGAATATGCAGATCTCCATGAGCTGCCTACCATGGAATATGAAAAGCAGCTTCAGGATCATATCGCCCATCTCAATCATGTGTATGATGCCTTTGTCAAAAAGCAAGGGTATCTCAATTCCTATGCCAATGTAATCGCATTTTCAAGAGATTCCAATGCCCCTCTGCTCCGTTCCATTGAGGCGGAGATAAAAGGCCAAAAGGATGTATGGAAAAAGACCGCTATCTTCTACAAGGCGACCATCAAGCCCAAGATTATGCCTAAAACGGTGTTTTCGGCAGAGGAAGCCCTGATGGTTTCTCTCAATGTGAAAGGCAAGGTTGACCTTGATTATATGTCCTGGCTCTATCAGTACCCCGATCACCGCAAGGCTACACCGGAGGAAATCATTGACGAGTTAGGGGATAAAATTTATCAAGACCCTGATGATTACACCGGCAATCCGCACACCGGCTGGAAAACTGCCGACGAGTATCTAAGCGGCTATGTCAAGGATAAGTTGGTAACGGCAATCTTGAAAGCGGAGGAAGAACCGGAACGGTTCAGCCGAAATGCAGAGGCGTTGAAGCTGGTGCAGCCGGTTCCCCTGACTCCGCAGGACATCAGCTTTACCCTCGGAACCACATGGATTCCCCCGGGGATTTACCAGCAATTCATGTATGATACCTTTCAGACCGCACCCAACCTTCAAGATGGCCGCTTTAGCATTTCTCTCGAATTTTCTAAATACAGCGGCGCCTATTATATTTCCAATAAAAGTGCAGAAAGCAGTTCCGTGACGGTCAACCAGTCCTACGGCACAGATCGGCTCAATGCCTACGAAATACTGGAAACCACCCTCAACCTCCGACCTGTGGAGGTGAAAGACCCGGTTGATTATATTGACCCGAATACCGGAGAGGAAAAAAAGAAATACGTTCTCAACAAAAAGGAAACCATCTTGGCCCGTGAAAAGCAGGCGGAAATCAAGATGGCTTTCGAAAGCTGGCTATTTGCCGACCCGGAGCGTGGGGCGAGCCTGACGAAGCTCTACAATGACCGTTTCAATAACATCCGCCCCCGTGAATACAGCGGTGACAATCTTCTCATGCCGGATATGGCGGAGGGCATCAAGCTCCGCAAGCATCAGAGCGATGTCATTGCTCATGGTCTTTACAGTGATGGTAATCTGCTGATGGCACATGAAGTGGGTGCTGGCAAAACCTACGCTGCTGTCGGCCTTGGCTATGAAATGAAACGGCTGGGAGCAGTCCACAAGCCCCTGTATGCCGTGCCAAATCACCTTGTAGGCGAATGGGCAGCCCATTACATGAAGATGTACCCCAACGCCAATATTTTAGTGGCGGAGAAAAAGGATTTTGAGCGAAAGAACCGCCGCCGCTTTGTCAGCAGGATTGCTACCGGTGAGTACGACGCCATCATTATGGGGCATAGCAGCTTTGAACTCATCGGCTTATCCAGAGAGCGCCAGCTTGCGGCTATGGAGTCGGAAATGGCGGCTATTACAGAAGCAATCACAGAGGTAAAAGCCCGTGACGGCAAGGACTGGACGCTCAAACAGATGCAGATTTTCAAATCCAACCTCCAGTTTCGCTATGACAGGCTGTTTAATGCAGAGAAAAAAGACGGTGTTATCAACTTTGAGGAATTGGGTGTGGACGCCCTGATTGTGGATGAAGCCCATGCCTACAAGAACAATTTTTCCTACACCAAGATGCGTAACGTAGCCGGAGTTACCGGTGTTAGCAGCCAGCGTGCCATGGATATGCACCAAAAATGCCAATACATCAATGACCTGAACAATGGCAAAGGTGTGGTTTACCTAACCGGTACTCCGATTTCCAACACAATGGCGGAACTGTACGTTCTGCAAAAGACTTTGCAACCGTGGGAACTGGAAAAGCGTGGCCTGCTGATGTTTGACGCATGGGCAAGTACCTTTGGTGTGGTGGAGTCCTCCTTGGAAATCAAGCCGGAGGGCAACGGCTATCAAATGAAAAACCGTTTTGCAAGGTTTCACAATCTACCTGAGCTGATGGCAATGTTCCACATGATTGCGGATATTAAAACCGCTGATATGCTGGACTTACCTACTCCAAAGCTAAGAACCGGCGGTCCACAGGTTATCAAAACGGAATGTACCCCGGAGCAGAAACGCCTTGTGATGGAATTGGGAGAACGGGCGGAGAAAATCCGCAACGGACAGGTAGACAGCTCCGAGGATAATTTCCTGAAGCTCACGCTGGAGGCCCGCCTGCTGTCTACCGATCCGAGAGCCGTTGACCCGGATTTACCGGATGACCCCAATACAAAGCTCAATGTCTGCGTCCGGAAAGCGGCTGAAATCTACCATGAAACCGCTGAGAACCGCTTGACCCAGCTTATTTTCTGCGATCAAGGCACGCCCAAGGGTGACGGCAGCTTTAATTTTTACGAGGCTACCAAGGCGGTGCTGATTGCACAGGGGGTAAAACCGGAGGAAATTGCCTTTATCCACGATGCCAAGACGGACGTACAGCGGGAGCAGCTTTTTGAAAAGGTACGAACCGGTGAAATCCGCATACTGATGGGCAGCACCGGGAAGATGGGCACCGGCATGAATGTTCAAAATAAGCTGGTGGCGCTCCATCATCTCGATGTGCCGTGGCGCCCCTCCGACCTCATTCAGCGCAACGGCCGCATTCTCCGTCAGGGCAACGACAACGAGGAAATTTCCATATTCAACTACATCACAGAGAATACCTTCGATGCGTACCTGTGGCAGATTTTAGAGCAGAAACAGCGGTATATCAGTCAGATTATGACCGGTCGCTCTACCCTCAGAACCTGTGAGGATGTGGACAGCACGATGCTTCAGTATGCCGAATTTAAGGCCCTTGCAACCTCCGACCCAAGAATTAAGGAGAAGATGGAAACGGATAACGAGATCAGCCGCCTGACGGTGCTGAAATCCGCATGGCAGAGCCAGCGCAATGACCTTCAGTACAAAATCGGAAAACACTATCCAAGCAAGATTGCCGCAACCGAGCGTAAAATAGCAGGAATGGAAGCTGACCTTGCCGACTATACAGGAAACAAGCCGTCCGAGTTTCAAATGACCATTGACGGCAGGCTCCATGATGAGCGAACCAAGGCTGCCGAACACTTCATGGTCCGTTCCCGCAAGCTGGGGCGAAGCACCGGGGATACCCTTGATGTGGGCAGCTATGCAGGCTTTCCGGTCCGGCTGATACGCCGCATGGGAGATGGGGTCGGTATCCAGCTATGCGGCAAATGCACCTATTCTACGGAATTGGGTGAGTCGGAGCTGGGAAACATCACCCGTATTGAAAATCTTGCGGAACGCATTGTGTCGGAATTAGAAGTCGCCAAAACCGAGCTTGCGGATTTGCACCGCCAGCTTGAGGCGGCAAAGCTGGAGAGTGAAAAGCCCTTTGCCAGTGAAGAAAAATTGGTGCAGTTACAGCGGAAAAAGGTTGAGCTTGACCTTGCCTTAGAATTTAAGGATACCTCTGACCTTGTTTTAGAGCCGGATGAGGATAACACGGATGTAATGAATTATGAGCCGGACGAGGAAGCAGATGCGCCAAGCAGAACGGCTCCCCCCTCTGCACACCTCACGCTGGAACAGCGGCTGTATCAGAAACTGGCGGTTTTCGCAGGCCCTATTCTTGAGGGAGAAGCCTATTACATGAAGTTAAAAAGCGAAGGCTTTGAAGATTTGGTGCTGGAAGCCATAGGCGGCAATGAGTACAGCATCGCCCATTATTACCGCCAAAATGGCGATTCCATGCGTGACCCTGAGATTACCTTCACCATTGATAAGCAGACCTGTTCCATTCACCCTACATCGTTCTTACAGGACGATATAGGGCTTTTTTACGATACGGACAGCGTACCGCCGTCAAGGGTGCGTGACTTGAAGGATTTTATGTCACAGTGGTTTACCAACATCAAGGAGCAGGGTTTTGAGCCCGAGAAGGTGTCTGTTTACGCATCGGAAAATGATGAAAGCGAATTTGAGAGATAGGAGGATAGGATATATGAATCAGAAATACTTAGCAGCTTACACACAGGGGCTGGATGAGGACATGCAGCTTTGTATCAAGGCAGACGCAGAAAACATTGCTGCCTTTATCGCAAAATACCCCTTTGCACCTCGAATTACCATGGAAACTTTGGAAGGTCATTTTCTCCTTAATACTCGTATGGGTTTCATTGATAGGTGCTATGACCAAAACTATTTGGCTACTCAACTTATCCCGGTTCTTGCACCTATGCAGATGGGAGAACGTGATATACCGGAAATCATCAGCCTGTCCGATTACTCAGAACTATCCCCGGAGGATACCTCTCTGCTCCCTGACTGGAATGCTTGGCGTGACTACGGTATTTCGGATGGGGATTTCCCGGCGTTCCGAGAAAGCCTGCTTGAAATGGAGAATGACCCTGTTGATGTAGATTCAGAAGAAATGGATAGATAGGAGGGATTTTTTTGAAATACGATATTTCGCCCGAACTGGCCGAGCTTTTCAAGAAAAAAGCATCAGTCTTAGGGTATTCTGTTCGTGAAGAAGCTGCGGAGAATGACCCGCAGCTTCTTTTGTCTGCTTTTCGGAACCAGGAGGAAATCTGCAAATTTGAAAAGACCGGCGCCATGCGTTTCAGGCGTGACAGCCCTTTTGTGGAAGAACGGAAAGAGCTTCACAGCCTGCTGTTAGACCTAAAAGAACGCTATGATCTGTATTTGAACGCAAAGCCGCTTGACTGTGAGGGTGTCCGGGACTTCCGGCTGATTTCGGAGTTTGGCAATCATCTTCTTGCCGCCAAGCAGTCCAAGGACAATGAAATCCGCTTTGTCACATGGCAGTATGATTATGACCGCAGCGGCGTGACCCTCGGACATTATTATGAAACCAATTATGAGGGCGCTTTGAAGGATTTTGCCGTGCGCTCCGGCCTGATTGACGAAAATCAGCTTTTCACGGAGGAAGAAATGGCGGTTCTGTATCAGTCCTGCGTGTTTCGTGGAAAGCATGACGATGACTTGACCTTTGACAGCGAGAGAAAATTGCAGGATGTGATCGAAAAGCTGGAGGACAATTTGCCCCAAGAAGTCGTTACGCAGCAAACGGTACAGGAACAGGAGGATGAGCATGGAATATAGCCAAATCAACACCATTACCAAATTCGGCCCGGACGATTATTCCCTGTGGACGCTCACCATGCCCCGTGACCAGTTAGGGCAAATCCGGCAAGGTACACCTGTTGTGGAGGGCGATATGCGCCGGGTTTTTGAGGAAATTCGTTCCGTCGATTATCAGCCGGAATCGGTATGTAACTTTGTCCTCCCCCAAAGCAAGGGTTTACGCCTGTTTCGGGTTGATATGGGTGAAGATTTTGCAGACAGAAACCGGCATAACGGCTGCTCTGTCCGTGGCTCCAGAGAACAAATCATGGCGGATCTGCGTGAGGCACTCAAGGGGCAAGGCTACCACCTGTATGGGAACGCCCATTTTTTGAATGTGGATGTGCTGGAAACTCTCCAAAAAATTGTGGAGCATAACACCGACTATTATCAAACGGACTTCAATTACGATATGGAAAAACTGCGGGCGGCCGCCAATGACCGTAATGCTGAACGGCGTTTCCTCTGGATGAGCCGGGGCAGCGGAACATGGTGCTTTGCGGAGCCGGATGTCTACATCCGCAGAACCAATGCGCATAACACATGGAATTACTACGGCGCCGGGAATAAGAGCGAACACGTTAAAACCTTTTGGATTGAACTGAAAGGTATGTGGGATGAAAAAGTTATGGGCGATATTGTGGAGATAGATTATCAGAAGCACTTGGACTATCTCTGCACCCATTCCTTTGAACCGGCTGCCGTAGAAGTAGTGTTCAAGAACCCCAACGGTTTGCGCACCTTTTCCTATCGGGAGTATGACGAGAATTATCAATCTATCGCCCAGCGTTACGGTACAGTGGAACGAATTGCATTTCAGGTGGAAAACTCCGATCAGTTTGCCCGTGCGGTCATAGAAGCACACGGACTGTTTTGGGACGCCACCGAGCCGATGGGGATTGATGACTATGTAAAAAGGCTGGATCGTGACCGGCTCCATGACCATGGCTATACTGCCGACGATTTGGTGCTGACCGGTCCATTGGATGCGGAAAAGGCGGTAAAAAACGGTCTTGCCTGCTATGCCCTTTCCCCGGACGGCTCCAAGGAGCTGCTTGCCGGCCGTGACGATTTTCAAAAGCACCAGTACAGGGGCGCATTGTTCGGCATGACAGCCGAGGAACGGGACACCTTGCAATATTTCAAGCAGGACTGCACCCCGCTGTTTTCCCATGAGGAAATGCGGGAAATCTGCTCTCTTGCGGTACAGGCAGGGATGGAGAACAATCCCGAAAAGGCTCCCCTGCTGGATCGCATCATCCATAAAGCGGAGTGTGCCATGTCAAAGGCAGAAATCGAATCTGCTTTGGAGCAAGAACATGAATTTGAAATGGAGGATAGAGAATGAAAAAGAAGATGAATCCCAAAACCAAACGGGCGGTGGTGGTGCTTTCCATCATCGCCCTGATTATTTTTATTATCGGTCTGGTAAGCTGCTCCATTCAGCTTTCACAGAAAGACCCGTCACTGCCTGCTGTGACGGACAGCGACAATCCGGCTCCCACCCCCGGCGACAAAATCGTAATTCCGAAAATTGACCAAGGAAGCCCCGGCAATCTGCCTGATGGCACAATTCAGCAGGGCACCACGGATAGCAAGCCGGAGGAAACCGAGAACGGCGGCAAGGATACGGAACAGGGCAAGGATAAGCCTTACCCTGCAAAGCCTACGGAAAAACCGCCTGTATCCCCCAAGCCGGTAAAGCCTGCCGACCCTACCATGCCACCGGTTACTCCAACCCCCAAGCCTACCGTACCGCCTGCTTCCCCCACACCAAAGCCGAGTGAGCCTGTGAAGCCCACCGAGCCGCCGAAACAGGAAGAAAAGCCAAGTACGCCTGACAAACCGGGCGGCGGTTCAGGGGGCGGCAGTACCAGCTATCCCGCCGCTGTGGTAGAAATCCTTATCCCTGAGTACAGTCACGCGGATATGGAGTTTGAGGTAAAGACCACGCTGCGCAACGTGAAGTCGCTGGATTGGACTGTTGCCGAGGACGGAAAAGATACCCCGCAGGGGGATTTTCTGAAAGGCACGCTTGATAAGAATGGCGGGAAAATCACCATTACCCAGCCGGGACAGTATGTTTTGACTGCCGCAGCTCAAAACTATGGCAACCGTGCCTATATCTTTACCAAGAAAATCACCATTCACCCCACCTTTGACATCAAGATAGAAGCAGACAAAACCGCCCATACGAATCAATCCTTTGCGGTAAAAACTACGCTTTCTGACAATGTGAAACAGCAATTAAACTGGCACATCTACAAGGATGGCAGCGAGGTGAAATGGCAGGAAGCTGTAACAGGCTCCCTTGCCAATGATGGCGGCTCTATCCAAATCAAGGATAAGGGCAGCTATATCCTGAAGGCTGCCGCCTACGATGAAACCAGCCGGGAATTTTTCGGCAAAGCTGATGTAGAGGTTTATCCTATTATCGAAATTGGCGTACAGGCTCCTGTCGCCGCCCACACCGATACCCCTGTTACCGTTGCTGTGAATACCAAGGAGTTGGGAGATCTCACACTTGCATGGACTGTGACCAAGGACGGCAAAGAAATCTCCCTGGCCGACTGTATGGAGGGCAAGCTGGACAATACCGGCGGTACGGTGCGTTTCCTCGGCAAAGGCGATTACAGCCTAACCGCCACAGCTACCGATAAGGCTGGCAGGGCGTTCAGCGGAAAAGCGGATATTAAAATCTATCCTGTGGCCGCTTTTTCGTTTGACCTTCCTGCCACTACCCACACCGATAAACCTGCCACGGTAAAGGTGGTGTCCTCTGAATTGCAGGACATGACCGCTGAATGGACGGTGCTTTATAACGGAGAAAGCACCCCGCTTACATCCGTTCTGGAGGGCAGCCTGACTAATGAGGGCGGCACGGTCCGCTTTAAGCAGAAAGGCTCCTATACACTGAAAGCCATCCTGCTTGATGCCCTCGGACGAGAATACAAACATGAGGCCAGCACTGTGGTTTATCCTGTTGCGGAAACAGGTTTTTATATTCCCTCTCAGGTCCACACCGATACGGCCGTAGAGGTCAAGACCAGCTTTCAGGAAACGGCGGGATTGACTGCCGAATGGAGCTTGACGAAGGACGGCAAGCCGATCACACTGATGGACGGCTTTGATGGAACCCTCACCAATGACGGCGGTAAAATCCGCTTTAATGAGGTTGGCGAATATAATTTACAGGCGGCTGTTACCGACAGCACCGGCCGCAGCTTTACCTATACCGCCCCTGTTAAGGTTTATCCCGTCATCACGGTTGTAATGGAGCTTACCAAGGAAACCCACACGGACAAGGCGGCAACGGCTTCTGTCAAGCTGTCAAATGCCGGTTCCCTGCCTGTGGCTTGGAGCATGGCAAAAGACAATGTGCCGGTGCAGCCGGAGCATGAGCTGACCGACAAGGGCGGTTCTATCCGCTTTTTAGAAAAAGGCAGCTATACCGTGACCGCAGCCGTGACCGATGAGGCCGGGAGGACTTTTGAGGACAGCAAGACTGTCAAGATTTACCCAATCCCCGGCATTGCTTTCAGTCTGCCTGCCGCTGTCCACACCGATGACATGGTGACGGTTGATACTATCCTCACCGATATGGAGGGACTGACGGCGGTATGGTATGTTGACAATACCTTTGGTTTTCAGGATTGGGCGGTCTGCATCGACGGCCAACTGAACAATCAGGGCGGCTCCATTCACTTCAAACGCGCGGGAGTATATGATTTGCAGGCACGGGTGACAGACGCCACAGGACGGGTATTCCACTTTAACAGCGGAAAAATAGAAGTCTTGCCGGTGCTTTCCCTCTCCTTTGAACTTCCTGCCACCGGGCATACCGACACGCAGATCGAGGTCAGAACGAGGGGAAACAACAATGTGCTGCCGGTGGAATGGTCACTGATGAAAAACGGTACGGTCATTCCTTTGGAGCAGGCTGTCAGCGGCTCTCTCAATGCACAGGGCGGTAAAATCCGCTTTACCGGGAATGGTGAATACCGTCTGACAGCATCTATGACAGATGCGCTGGGCAGGATGTTTACCGCCAGTAGCCAGATCAGCATTTTCCCCCTTTACAACTGCGATTTCTCTATGCCAGCGGCGATTCATACAGGGCAAAACTTTGTTGTCAACATGAGCAGCTCCATCAATCTGAACGGCAAGAGTATTGTATGGACGGCAACGAAGGATGGCGCAGCCGTGGCAGTTTCCGACTTCTTTAAGGGGACGCTGGACAATGGCGGCGGCACGGTTCATGTGGATACAGCAGGAAGCTATCAGCTCACTGCATCCATCACGGATGAACTGAACAGAGTGTTTGCCTGCACCCAAACTATCACGATTACCAATACCGCACCCAGCAAACCGACCCTAACGGCCGATGTGACAAGGACATATGCTGACGGCAAATTTTTGGTGAACCTCACGGCTGCCAGCACCGACCCGGACGGAGATGCTGTCATTTATGAGTTTGAGGGTAAGACCACCAACAATTATTACCCCCTTGGAACGCATACCGTCAAAGTAAGGGCGAAAGACAGTTATGGCGGGGTTTCGGATTGGACATCGGCAACCTTTACTGTCGCCAATGCCGCACCCAGCACGCCTGCTTTTTCAGCCAGCATAACAAGAACAGCCAAGGGCGGAAGTTTCCTTGTGAACTTTACAGCAAGCAGCACAGACCCGGACGGTGATGTTGTTAGCTATGAGTATCAGAACATGACTGCTGATCGCTATTATCCTGTTGGTACGCATACCGTCAAGGTAAGAGCGAAAGACAATTATGGCGGTGTTTCCGATTGGGCGGCAGTTACCTTTACCGTTGCCAACTCTGCGCCGACTCGCCCTGAGATTACAAGAACACCGGGCGGTAACAGTGTTGTGCCGGGAACGCCTGTTACCATCACTGCAACCAGCTCTGACCTGGACGGAGATAGCATCACCTATGTTTGGGAGGGCAGGCCGTCACAGACGTCTACCTATCCTCTCGGCAAAAACACCGTAAGGGTGAAAGCCGTTGACAGCACCGGCGCAGAGTCGCCATGGGCAGCCATTGTTTTCTTTGTTATGGATGCAAACGGCAGCGGTGGCATGATGTTGACCGGTCCTGATTCCACCATCAACGAAAACGGGATTGAGGGGGCGACCATTGCAAATTATACCTTTAATGTACCTCCCGTTTCCGGTCACAGTGGGCAGGACTATGGTAGAGTGCGTGGATACAATGTAACAACCGGCACGTGGGATCAGCTTGACTACGGGACGACCAGCAATGGCATATCCTTCAGCCGGAATTTAACACCCGGCGTATATTCTAAGCTGGAATTTTACTATTATACCAACCACTCGTGTATGTATAACAAATCCAATATTACCTATACGGTGGAATATCACTTTGAATAAGTAAAAAATGTTTGCTTCGGGGCATCGCCAGCCATGGTGATGCCCCGATACTTTTTTGGAAAAGGAGATCACAATGCAGGGATTTTTGAAACCTTATCAGGTGGAGCAGATTAAAAAGAAATATCCGCCCGGCACACGCATCCAGCTTGACCACATGGAAGGAGAGCGAGATATGCCTGACGGCTTGCAGGGCGTGGTGAAACACGTTGATGACCAAGGCCAGCTACACATGGCATGGCAGAATGGGCGTTCACTTGCACTTATACCAAATGAGGATCAGTTTCATATTATCCAGCCTGAACAGCAAACGGCGGACAATAAAATCCGTGTTCTGGTGGTGGAGCCGGGAAAGGTTCCTTATCCCCAGCAGATTGAAAATGATTATCGGGCGATGCAGAAGCTGGTGGACGGCTGTATTGAGTTTGTTCCGCTGCCGGAGCCTGACTGCCACCTTTACTGCAATGATGAGGGCAAGCTGGACGGACTGCCCGGAAACCGCCGCCTGGATCACGGTGATATTATTTGCGGCACCTTTTTCATCTGTGCTGACGATGGCGCGGGAAATGATACTTCCCTGACTGACAGGCAGCTCCAATATTACACCGAGCGGTTTCAGGAGCCGGAGCAGTACACCGATGAGGAAGCCCACCATGTTGAATGTGAAATCAAGATTATGCCCTCCGCAAGCGACAGCATAGAGGATGTAATGCGTATGCTTGGGCTTTTGCAGGACGGCAATGACGGAATGGAGAGATAACATGGAAGAAAATCAAAGTAAGCTCGACAGCTATATTGACTATATCAATGCACACATCCTGCCTTTTATCGACTACAACGAGCTTGACCGTTCCTACCAAACGGAGGAAAAAGCGTATGCGAAAGGGATTTTGAACCGCCTGCATACGGCTATGCTGGAGCAGTATGGCGGTACTCGGCTTGTTTGCGGCCATGGCGATATACAGGAGGACTATGCCGTAGTTCCCGGCGTGATACAGGGAAAGAAAACTGAAGAAATTGCCCTTGCTCTGCTGGGCATAGACCTCTCATCCTCCGGTGAACACTGCCAAACAGAATTTCTCTGTAAATATGGCATCGTTTCACAGGGGCATAATGATTTGCCGAAGGCTCTTTCCGGTGAAATTACCGCAAGGTATTTGCCCTATGATTACTGCTACACAGCGGATATTTCCGGTGACATTCATATTTCCAAGAGTAGGCTGCCGGAGGGTATCAAGGAGATTCTGCAAACCTTTCAGGAGCGCACGGCGGAGCTCTTGTCTGAAGAAAACAAGGATATGGATATGGAACGCTGACCGTCCTGCTTTTAGGGCGATTTTATGATGGAGGTGAGTGAGATTGAGAATACAGTCAAGGCCCATGCCATTTACCGAAGAACAGATGAAACAGGTCTTTGACACGAATATGATTGATTTTGCCTTACAACACGGCTTTGAGATTGAAAAAGGCGACCGCCATTCTGTTCATGTGAAGAACAGCGGCGGTCTTTACCTTTTCAACCATGGACGAGGATATTATTGTTTTACGACCGAGCGAAAAGGAAATATCATCGACTTTGTGAAGGACTATTTTGGGCAGGATTTCAAGGGCGCGGTGGAAATGATTTTAGGTTGCCGCGCCTATGAAATGACCGAACACTATATCCCGCCCAGCGAAAAAAATCCCAAAGGCGATTTGATACTGCCGCCCAAGGACAAGGATTTCAACCGCACCATTGCCTATCTGACTAAAACCCGTGGTATTGACAAGGAAATCGTCTATGCCATGATAAATGCGGGAAAGGTTTATGGCGCCAGAACGGAAGCCAAAAAGGACGGCCGTACCTACGCTTTTCATAACTGTGCATTTGTCGGCTACGACGAAACCGGAAAAGCACGCTATTGTGCTTTACGGGCGCCCAGCGCAGACAGCAGCTTTCGGCAGGATGTGGAGAACTCGGATAAGACCTACGGTTTTTGCATGGAGGGGCATTCTAACCGTGTTTACAGTTTTGAAGCACCCATTGACGCTATGAGCCATGCTACCCTGTGCAAACTCCATGGGATTGACTGGCGGCAGGATCACCGGGTGGCCGAGGGATGCCTGTCGGATAAGGCGCTATACCGTTACCTTCAGCACCATTCTGAAATCACCGAGATTGTTTTTTGCTATGACAACGACATGGACGGTAAGCTAAAAGACGGTACACCACACAATCATGGTCAGGTGCAGGCGGAGCTTTCCGCTGAAACCTTTGCTGATTTGGAATACAAGACATTTATTCAAACACCTGTAAACAAGGATTTTAACCTTGATCTACTTGATTTGCGAAAAGGTCTTACCCATATTTCACAGACGGAACGTGAACAAGGACAGGAACGATAAAACACTGGAAATGAGTAAAGGTGAAAAGAATTTATGTAAAACTTTCCACCTTTACTTATTAATGCTCTATGATGCTCATGAAATTGTTATTAATTCTTTTACCTTTGATTCAATAGCTTTAATGACTTCAATAAATACCTCATCACTCTTGCCCGTTGGATCGTCTAATCCCCAATCCTCTCTGTGCTTGCAGGGCAGGAAAGGACACTCCACGTTGCAACCCATTGTAACAACAATATCAACGGGTGGAATATCGGACAGCAGTTTGGAATACTGAGTCAGTTCCATGTCGATCCCGTAAATCTGTTTTACAAGCCGCACAGCGTCTTGATTGATTTGCGGCTTTGTCTCCGTTCCGGCTGAATAACTCTCCAGCACATCTCCCGCAAAATGCTTGCAAAGGGCTTCTGCAATTTGAGAACGACAAGAATTATGCACGCAAATAAATGCAACCTTATTCATATTCATTCACCCCCTAAAGGTGAAAGTAAATTACTGCCCTTAACATCTTCTGCGCTCCACTGAATAACGGAGAAATGACCGTGGGAAAGTTCATCTACCTTGTTGATCCATTCGATTTCATGACTGGCCTTAGCTTTCAATAGCTGATTGCCCGTCTCGGTGGCGTACAGGGATGAATTGATAACCCACCATTTTGTTGCAATCTCGGCGCGCTTCAAATCTTCCTCTAACCGCATAGCTTCAAAAACAGGCGTGGTTTCGGCAAGAGTTACGATGATAACCGCCGTTTCATCGGCATTGCGCAGCCGGGGGAGTAGCTTTTTAACCGACTCCGGAATATCCCCTTGTGTGCGCTTAACCTCACGGTGGTAGCTTTGGGTAGAATCCAGAAGCAGCAGCGTATGGCCTGTGGGGGCGGTATCAATGACAACAACCTCGTTTTCGGCCCGATCTACAATCTCGGCAAAGGCGCGGAACACAGCAATTTCCTGTGTGCAGGGAGAGCGCAAATCTTCCTCCACATAGGCAACATCATCTTCCGACATGGTTTTCCGCGCTTTTTTCAGCACTTCCTCCTGGTAACGCCGGAGTTCTTCCTTTTCGTCAATATGGCTCATGGTGATGCCGCTGGTTTCGTCCATGACAAACTTTAGATGGGCGGCGGGGTCGGTGGTTGTCAGATGTACCTTTTTCCCTTTGGCCGACAGGCCGAGCGCGATGGCAGCGGCAATCGTCGTTTTTCCAACGCCGCCCTTGCCCATCGTGAAAATCACCTTTTTTCCGCTTGCGTCCAAATCGTCAATGACCTTGCGGAGCGTCGGAATGTCGGTGGTATGCAGGGTTTCGCCGCTTAGGGTAAAGCTGTCTTTTTGGAGCAGATTGCGGACGTTTTCCATGCCGGTGATGTTATAGGCGCGCAACGGCACAAAATAGGTGGCTGTGTCCTTCAGTTCGGCAGGCATATCGGCAAGCGCCTTTTGTTGTTTGGCGTACAGGCTCTCCGATATACCGTCGTCAAAAGCCGAAAGTACGCCGTTGATAATCAAAAGTTGATTGTGCACGCCCAAATCGGCAAGCTCTTTTGAAGCACGCTCTGCCTCTTTGAGCGGAGAGCCTTCGGGCCGGGATACAAGGACAAGGGTAGTCAATTTACCGTCTGCCAAAGTAGCCACCGCTTGTTTATACATTTCCTTTTTATCTTCGAGGCCCGAAAGCTGTCCCAGGCAAGACGCCCCATGTGTGCTTTCGCTGATAAAATTACTCCATGCGCTGGGCAGTTGCAGCATCCGCAGAGTGTGGCCAGTGGGGGCGGTATCAAAGATAATGTGGTCGTATTCCCTTGCGGCAGCTTCGTCCGTAATAAAGTTCGTAAACTCATTGAAAGCGGCAATCTCAACCGTGCAGGAGCCGGAAAGCTGTTCCTCCATGTTTATGATAACGGATTCCGGTAGCTTGCCGCGATAGGGTGCGACAACACTTTCCCTATACTGCGCCGCCGCCTGTATCGGGTCGAGGTTGGCGACCACAAGCCCCGGCACTTCCGCAATCGGCACACCGCTGCTATCTAGTTCGGTGCTGAACACATCCTGCAAGTTGGAAGCGGGATCGGTGCTGACAAGCAGCACCTTTTTCCCGTTGTCGGCAAGGGTGACAGCGGTGGCGCAGGCGATAGAGGTTTTCCCAACGCCGCCCTTGCCGGTATAGAACAGGTATTTTGTGAGGTTTAGATGTTGCAAGTCAAATTGTTTCATTGGCAGCAGCCCTCTGCGCAGCAGCACCCGCCATCCGACTTTTTCGTTTCAATCGCTTCCAGATACGAGGCCGGGATCTCCAGCCATGCCGCAATTTCCTCATTGGTCGGGTACGCCTTTGTCTTAACAATTTTTCCGTCAATGACTGTGGCAGGCAAAGACCCTACACCATCTCCCATGATGAGTTTGTTGATGTCGGTATTGTTGATGAACGCCTGTGGGGCGCTGTTCAAGTTAAAACGGGAAGCGGTAATGCCGTTCTTTTGCAGGTTATGAAATACCGTAGAAATGCGGAGCAGTTCGGGATCGACGCCGACGCCGCAGATGCCGGTCTCACAGCACATGGCCGGTTCGTAAATAGACATTGTTTTCATAGAAAAATCACTCCTTAAATTGGTATAGATAAAATCAATAACTAGCTGCTTTCTGCAGGAAACCACTTCTTTGTGTTATTGGCAATCTTAACAAGTATCAGCATGACAGGCACTTCGGTCAGCACACCGACAATGGTAGCCAACGCTACGGGCGATTGTGCGCCAAACAGGGCGATGGCAACCGCAACCGCAAGCTCAAAGAAGTTTGACGCGCCAATCATTCCGGCAGGGGCGGCAATGTTATGCGGCAGTTTGAGTGCCTTGCTTGCCAAGTATGCGATAAAGAAAATCAGAAAGGTCTGAATAATCAGTGGCACGGCAATCAAAACGATGTGCAGCGGGTTTTCTAAAATGACATTGCCTTGAAATGAAAAAATGATAATCAGCGTCAAAAGCAGGCCCACGACGGTGATGTTGTTCCATTTCGGTAGGAACGTATGATTGAAGTAATCTGCGCCTTTGTGTTTGATAAGCTGCGTCCTCGTGATGATGCCCGCCGTAAGCGGGATGACAACGAAAAGTACAACTGATAACAGGAGTGTATCCCATGGAATAGAAATACCGCTCACGCCGAGCAGGAATGCGACAATCGGGGTAAAGGCCATAAGGATAATTAAATCATTGGTCGCAACTTGCACCACCGTATAAGCGGGGTCGCCCTTTGTCAAGTGGCTCCACACAAATACCATCGCCGTACAGGGGGCAGCCCCGAGCAGGATGGCCCCGGCCAGATAGTCCTTTGCCAAGTCCGCTGGAATGAGTGTTTTGAATATTGCAAAGAAAAAAAGGCTTGCAATGCCGAACATGGTAAAGGGCTTAATCAGCCAGTTTGTTACCCACGTTACAAAAAGTCCCTTAGGATTTTTGCCCACATTCTTAATGCTCTTGAAATCCACCTTGAGCATCATTGGGAAAATCATCAGCCATATCAAAATGGCAATGGGGACAGACACCTGTGCGTACTCAAATCGGCCTAAGAAGGACGGGATAACAGGTAGAAATTTACCGATCAGAATACCCGCCGCCATACAAAGCAGCACCCATACTGTCAAATACCTTTCAAAAAAGCCGATGCCTTGATTTTGCTTACCCTTTTCCACAGGTGCATTCCCCCTCTTTACAAATACAATCTTCTTTGTCGGTAGTGATGGAGTTCAAAAAGTTTTTCAAGTCCTGTGCTTTGTCGTTGTTCAGAGAATAATGCGTCCACTTGCCTTCCTTACGCCCACTCACTAAACCGCAATCGCAGAGGATTTTCATGTGGTGGGATAAGGTCGGCTGTGTAATATGGAACTTCTCTAAAATCTTGCAGGCACAAAGCTCACCACAGGATAGCATATCCACGATCATAAGCCTGTTTGTGTCCGCAAGGGCTTTGAATAGCCCAACATTTTCGGCATATTTATTGCCCAATTAAATCACCTCACATAGATAATTGTCTATGTGTATTATATGCCGATACATAGATAATTGTCAATGTATTTTGTGATTTTTATGAAAATTAAGAAAAGTGGCGATATAGCAATTCAAATTATAATAAGTTTGCCGTATTTTTTAACAGAAACAACTTGGAAATACCTTTATTTTCGCCCTTTTTAGGGAGCGAAGCGACCACGCCCCCACCGCTTGCCGGTGGGGGCTACTTAATGCCAAAATCTTAGATTTTGGAGTTAAGGCAGGAATAGGCGAATGTCCCATTCGCCGGGAAACAGCTTGTAGCCAAAGGCTACAACGACATTAAACATATATTGCCGACAGTAAAAGGACTGTCGGCTGTTTTTATGCCATTTCTCAGAAATGAGGTGAGTTTTTGAAACAAGAACCGACAATCCAACTCTGTGTGAAAGTGCCTGCCCATACCGCCGAACAAATCAAAAAACTGGCGGCCGCAAACAATATCGGAGTTGCCGAACAGCTACGGCAGTTTATCGAAAGAGGGCTGTCCGTGGAGGGCTATAGCCAGAACATTGATTTTATCGCCAGCATCATCCGGCAGGAGCTCATGGCAGTTTACCATCTTGAGGACATCAAGGCGGTTGTGGAGCAGCAGACAAACCGCATTGCCAAAATGCACATGAAGTCCGGCAAAATTGATGCCGCTGCCTTTTTCCTGCTGATTAAGGTTTTAATGAACATTGCCCATGAGGGTACGGAGGATCAGTTTGACCAAATGCTGAACGAGGCCGTCACGCTGGGCGTTGACTATATGCAGAAAAAGGATTTTCAAATCAACAGCTTTTTGCAGGACACAGATAATCTGCGCAGGCTTGCGGATAAGCTGTGATTAAGAAATGGAGGCATTTATGACACAGGCAAACCGATACAAAGAACTTGCCGCACTGACAAAGCGGGCTGACAATCTCGACCCCGCTTATCATGCGGCTTTTTATCTGCTGTCCTATGACCCGGAGCTTTACGAAACCGCCCGCAGATTTGTCAACGTGGACGGCATCGGCTTCACCGGCATGAAACGGGCAACCCGTGACTATGACGAGCGCACACGCTTTGTCGTTGACATTGCCCACAACCTGTTTTCCTACAACAGCCCTTGCAAGGCTACTCCCTTTGAAATCTCACGGCTGGGCTATCCCTACTTGGAAATGGTGTGCAATTCCTTTTATATTGCTACCGGGGAGGTTAAGGTTGTTTTGGAGCCGGGACGGAACGGACAGCTTGGAATCAAGCTGGATGACAGCCATTATCAGCAAAGCAAGCATATCCAGCAGCAATTTGAGCAGTTTCAAAAGACCATGACTGCGGACATGGTGCAGGACGAGGCCACAGAGCCGGAAAGGTAAGGTGAATTTATTATGATTACAGGAGTTATCCGTTATCAGGGCGGTACGCTGGTGGTGGAGCTGCCCTGCGGAGCTTATGAGCTGGCGGAGCATTTGGGCAGTATCGGCATCCGTTCCCCGGCTTCGGAGATTTTAGCCCATGGCACGCAACAAGTTGAGGTAAAGCTGGCAGCCGGTGAACCGATTGGAGCATTGATTCTTGCCAACCTCCGGGACAGCGATACTCTCTCCGGCGTGAACCTTGCTTGTCAGGAGGTGAACCGTATCTGTCCCTTTGGGTATGAGGAATTTTTGGATATGCTCGAACCCGATCCGCAAGCCGGTTTTAACCGCTATGCGTTTTATAAGCCCTATGAAACTCTGCCGCCCAGCACCGCAGGGGGCATGAAATTCATTTTGGAGGAAAGCAGGCGGTATCACTCCACAATGGAAAATTACCGCACTGTTTGCGAAGCGGAGGCCGCGGAGGACGACCGCAATATCAGGGAAGTAAACCGGATGTTGGAGTCCGGCGAGGATGAATGGGAACGCTGACGGGAGGTGATGGGCAATCTCCCTTTTAGTCTATAAGCAGAGATTCAAAAATCCCAATTATAAAAGTACGGCTGGTAAGAATTATGCCCATGTGCGCTATATCGCCACCCGTCCGAGGGTTGCCAAAAATGAGGGCATGAACCATGGGCTGTTCGGGAAGCTCTCCCCTGGTCCCGTTACCGAGTTTGAGGACTGGCGTGATGCGGCAAGGCTGGTCTTTGCCAATTCCAAAAAGCATATCACCATGTACCGCAGCGTGATTTCGTTTGACGAGGAAACAGCCGCCGAACTGAACCTGACCGACCAAAAGGCATGGCAGAGGTATATTGAAAACCACATGATGACCATTGCCGAAAAAAACAATATCCGGCGTGAGCATTTGCAATGGGCGTGCGCACTCCACAAAGAAAAGCGCCACCCCCATATCCATGTGGTGTTTTGGGATACCTCGTCACGGGTCAAAAATCCCTTTACCCCGCCTGCCGTTCCCAATGCCATCAGAAAGCAGCTCATTAAAGATACCTTTGCCGAGCGCATCCGTGCCTATGGGGAGCAGAAAAACAAGTCCACCGCCGAACTGCGCAGTATCAGCAATGAACTGGTAGACGAGTTTGAACAGCATCTGCGGCGGCTGGGCAAGGATCAGTATAAGCGGCTCCGTGATGACTATGACGAGGAAAATGAGCTATCCGGCAGCTTTGATTTTGACGATGTGGTACTGAATGAAACCGCCGACCGTGTATTCCGTCTTAAATCCGCGCTCCCGCCCACCGGCCGCATTGCCTATCAGCTTCTGACACCGGAAATCAAGGCCGAGGTGGATAAGCTGGTGGCGTATCTTTTAGAGAATGTCCCTGCACTTAGGGAGCAGAAAGAAAGCTACATAGACAGCAAAATGAAAATGGCTCTGCTCTACGGCGGCAGTGACGAATACCTTGGCAGCCTGCGGAACCGCTTTGCCGGGGAAGCGGACAAAATTATTGCAAACCGTGTGCTGGGTATGGTAAAGACCTTGAACCGGCTGGACTATGAAATAAAGTCCGGGGAATACCAAAGCGCCCGCCGTTCCTACTTTGCCGAGCAGATGTTAATGGAGGCGCTGGATATGCTTTCCGGTCTGACCCGTGATAATGACAGCCGATTTGATGATTGGGAGAAGAAAAACGGCCGGGAGCTGTCAAAGGACGCGAAAAAGGAACTGTTTTTGAAGCTGCAGGATAAAGGCTATGAACATTAACCTTCAGGGAGGAATGTAAATTGAAAACGAGACAAGAATTTTTTGAGGACTTCTTTGCACGGCTGACCAAAATGGGTTTCCGTGTGGATAGCATTATGGAAAGCGATATAGCTGCCGAAGTCTATGATGAAAACTCCCTGTTCTGTGTGGTTACACAGGATGGGGAGCTTATTTTTGAAACCTATGGCGGCGATAAGGTCCGGGCTTTGGAACAGGCGGCCGGAGAAACCCGCACCGGCCTTTCCTGCTGTATGCAGCCGCCTTTTGCGGAAATGGAACGGACGGAAACGGTCCTGCTGACAGGCGGCTCCTATATCAAGGTGTTTGAAAGTGCGGGGGTGGTGCTCCTCTGCCGCCGCACGACGCTGTTTGGATATGAGTTTGTCACCTGTCAGAAAGCCATGCCGAAGCACAACACCAAACGCTTTTACAGGGAACATTTCTTCTACGACCCCGTACTGGCACAGGATGATTTTTTGGAGCGCAGCGGCTTAAAGATACCGGCGCCCCTTTCCTTTTCTCACGATGAACTCCGGGCGCTGGTGTCCTGCTGTGCAAGGTGCGTCATGCTGGATAATGAGATGGACGGCGGGCAGGAAAGCCGTATCCGTGAATTGATGGCAAGGATTGAAGAAAGCCTGCCGGGGCAGATTGACCTCACCCCCCGCCATTATTTTCAGAATGAAATGTAAGGAGAGTGCCTATGAAAACCAAAACCGAATTTTACCAAAGCTATTTTGAAACCCTGCAAAAGAAAGGGTTTACCGTACAGCCCTCCACTTCGCCGGACTATGTGGCGGATATTTATCACAGGGATAAGCTGATCGCCTTTTTCACCAAGAATGACATGCTGATGAAAAATCCCTTTGTGGAGGTGCAGGATAAGCTCATGGACAGGATACAGACCCTTGCCAAGTCCACAGCGGTGGCTTGCGGGATATGTTCGGATAAGCCCTTTGACGAGGAAACCGCCGTGAAGCTGCCCAACAACCTGTATAAAATCAATGAGCATAACGGCGTGGTTCTGGCCTGCAAGCATCATCCCCTGTTTGAATATGTGCTTTCCACCTACCGCTGTGATGAAAAGAAAAACCCGATTCAGCGCCAGTATTTCTATAACAAGGAGGATGCCTTTGAGAGCTTCGCCGCCAGAAGCGGCCTGATTGATGAAAAGCGGCTTTTTTCCGAAACGGATTTGAAGGTCATCTATGCGGGGCTGGTCAAAATGCGTACCATTGACAACGACATGACGCAGGATGATCTCAATTCCGTGGAACGGCTGGTGGATAAGATCGAGGACATTGTGCCGGAACTGCAAAAAAGAGAAAAGGCGCTGGACTTCTCCTGGCTCTTTGGCAGCATGGAACGGGGAATCGAAAGGGAATAAAAAAAGCGGCTGCCTTGTCAGGGCAGCCGGTTATTTTGCCATCAGCTTTGCGAAATGGAGAACCGCATCTGCTTTTTCTTGACTTAGCACACGGACACTTTCTACAAGCTCCCGTTCGTATGCAGTGGGGTACAGCACATCGTTACTTTCGTTATAAAATTCCGAAATTGTCGTGCCAAGGCGTTTCAACAGTTTTTCAAGAACCAGCACAGACGGCTGGCTTGTGCCTTTCTCAATTTTGCGGATATAATTTTCCGATATGTCAGTTTCCTTTGACAGCTTATAGACGCTAATGCCCCTTCCTGTTCGGAGCTGTTTGAATTTTTGAGCTAAATCCATCGTTATCCTCCCATATTCTATCCTTCTTTTATTATGCTATATAACACAACAAAATATAAGCTAACGATAGTGGTTGATTATACGGATATATAGTTGTATTATGTAGGTGTAGTTGAGCAACCCATCAGATAAGGAGAGTGATTTTATGAACCATCCAAGTGGAGAGTCGATTTGGGGCAATATCAATACTGCCCTTGAAATCGCACTGAATATTTATGTTATTGCAGCAACAGATGAAAACGGCATTGAGCGCGAGGGGATTATGGTCCCGAAAGATAAGGCCAAGGAGGTATTGTCGGACAAAGCCATTTCCATGGCAGAGCAGGATGGGGATTGGCTCTGCTACGGCGAGGACATCAAGGATGTTCCCATGTATGAAATGCTTCAGCGGCGTGTGGCTGCCTGCAAGCGCATGGAAGCCAAAGCGGTGGAGATGATGGAGGAAATCAGGCGTGACGGCAAACTGCGTCTGACCGATTATTTTGGCGAGTGCCCCCCGCCTGTCCAGCAAGGCAAAGACAGCCCCCTGCCCGTTCCGGTGAGAAACGGTATCTATTTCGTGCAGTCAGACGGACAGGATTTCTTTGCTGTCCATGAGGCGGTAGCCGATCATTTCATGTCTGATATGGCAGTAGCCTTTGGAACCCGTCAGGGCGAATATCTGCTTTACGATCTGACCACCGCCGCTGTCCCTCTTTTTGAACTGCGCCAGCTTTATGAGGAAGTGAGTGACCTGATTGTTTCCGAGGATAGCCTGCTGTCTACGCTGAACACAAACTTCAAAACCTATGTTTTGTACTATAACGAGCTGATTCAGGAGGAGGCGAAAATCCAGCCTGTCAGCGCCCCTGTCAGCTTGTTCTTACAAAAGCAGCTTGACCGGTCAGCCAGTGAGCCGGAACCCTCGGACTTCAAGGAAGATGCCGCAAAGGAGTCCCATGACCATGGTGAGGAAGCCGAGGACTTCGGCTACGAACCCTAAATTGGATATGTAAACAGAATCACGGCAACCGCCCCCCTACACCGTATTGATGGTGCAGGGGGCATTTTTTTGTCTTTCAGGAGGTGAACAACTTGAACATGGTGTATATCGCAAGTCCCCTGCACGGGGACTATAACACCAATATTAAAAATGCTGTGGAATATTGCCGCCTTGCCGGGGAGCAGGGTGTACTCCCCATTGCCCCTCACATCATTTTCAGCCAATGGTGCAATGATACCATTCCCGAACAGCGTGAACAGGGCTTACAGCTTGGCCTTGCCCTGCTGGAAAAATCCGATGAGCTATGGGTCATGGGAACCACATTCAGTCAAGGAATGCAAGGCGAGGTAACGTTTGCTATGGAGCATAAGATACCGATATTTTTCGTGACCCATCCCCATGACCCGGCGCACTATCCAATCAGTGCCGATGAAAACAGGCTTTTGACCTCGCTCGACTGTACCCCTGAAAGCAGGCAGGAAAGCTACGAGGGGCAGTTTGTGGTACTTCGGCATGAACATCTAAAACCGGAGTATCGGACATCCCGCAATCAGATATGGACTGTTACCCATGGCCCCGGCTGCCGCCCGGATTATGTCCATAGCGATACCATCCATCTAACACATCCCGTGGACGGGGATCGCATGGCGGTTGGACGCGGCGATGTATGGGGTGTTCCTGCGCCTGAAACGATAAACTGCATCAGGCAGACTTATCCAGAATTTGATACTGCTTTACAGCCAGCCGCAGAACCGGAGGGAGAGCTTTGCCGATGAAAAAAAAGGAAAAGCTCATTTTAGGCTCCATCATCATTGGCCTTGGCACAATTTTCAACCTGTTCTTTACTGCGGCTCTGCATGGGCTGCTGTCGCATCGGGTCCGTACCTTGACTTTACTCCCGTTATGGGATTGTATTGCAGGGCTGTTCACCCAGCGCCAGCAGCTTTTGTTGTTCTTATCCTTTGAGGGATTTCTGTGCCTATGCTGTGTCCTGTTCTGGGTGCAGAATAACCGACCCTACCAAAGTGAGCTTGTACAGGTAGCCGAGGACATTTTTACGCCTGCCCCGGTAGGACAGTATCAGCATGGCTCAGCCCGGTGGCTGCGGGAAGAAGAAAAAGGAAAGGTGTTTGGAACACAGATTATCCATCCGGCAAATCCCATCATCCGCAAGCTGCTGGACACCGGCTTTGATGATCTGCCCTTTGTGAAGAAAAGCGAAAATGAAGATATGCTTTTAGAGCAAGTGGAAACCGGGCAAGGTACGGCGGCACAGGACAAACCCGCCGCACCGCCTGTTCCTATAAATCCAAAGGAGGAAAAGGAGGAATTGATACAGGATGAGGGCTTTGAAACGGTGGATTATGACCTTGCGGCTGCGCATTTAACCAAGGAACAGCCGCAGGATACTCCGGCTGTCCCACAGGATAAACCGAAACAGGAGAAAGAAAAAGCAGACCCCTACAAGCTGTTTGATGAGGGCGGCATCGTGGTAGGTACGGAAAAAATCAGCAGTAAAGAGCTTGGGGAGCCGTCCGAGCGGCTCTACTACATTCCCGATGATACCCATACCCTGACCATCGGCGCTACCCGTTCCGGCAAGACCCGCTGCCTTGTCATCCAGTCCATCTGTATGCTGGGGCTTGCCGGGGAGAGTCAGATTATCAGTGACCCCAAGGCAGAATTGTTTCACTACACCTCCACATTCCTGAAAAAGTTGGGCTATGAGGTAATCTGTCTGGATTTTAAGAACCCTGAAAAAAGCACCCGGTATAATCTCCTTCAGCCGGTCATTGATGCGGTCAACAAGGGTGACATGGAGCGTGCGGAAATGTATGCGTGGGATATTACCAACATCCTTGTGGGCGATGATGTTTCCAACGAGAAGATTTGGGAAAACGGTGAGAAATCCACCATAGCGGCGGCGATTCTCTGTGTGGTGGCGGATAACAAAAAGCGGCCGGAGTATCAGAACCTGACCAATGTATACTGGTTTATTGCGGAAATGAGTAAATCCGTGGGCGGCAAAACCCCTATGAGCGAGTACATGAAGAAGCTGCCCAGCAGCCACCCGGCACGGGCGCTCATGTCTATTGCCGAGGTTGCGCCAAGCCGCACCAAGGGCAGCTTTGATACTTCGGCACTGACTACCCTGCGTCTGTTTACCAGCCGTTCGGTCTACGCTGTCACCCATAAGAGCGACTACAACATATCGGAGATCGGGCAGAAAAAGCAGGCGCTGTTTATGATTTTACCGGATGAAAAGACCACCTATTACCCCATTGCCAGTCTGATGGTATCCCAGCTCTATGAGCTGCTGGTCCGCCAATCCGATCAGCGGGGCGGCAGACTGGAACGGCGGGTCAACTTCGTGCTTGATGAATTCGGGAATTTTACAAAATTGAATGATTTTCCCAATAAATTGACCGTAGCGGGCGGACGCGGGTGCAGATTTAACCTCTATCTGCAATCCTTTGAACAACTTTCCCTAAAATATGACAAAGAAACGGCGGCTATCGTTAAATCCAACTGCCAGACATGGATTTATCTGCAAGCGGATGATAAGGAAACCTTGCAGGAGGTGTGCGACAAGCTGGGCAAGTACACCACCAGCGCCTATCAGCTTTCCAGCCAGCATGGGAGGTATGTCAACCCATCCAGCTCCCACAGCATCAGCCTTGTGGCAAGGGAGCTTTTGACAACGGACGAAATCCGCAGAATCCAGCG
The DNA here is from genome assembly GCF_039134705.1 of Kineothrix sp. IPX-CK. Lineage (NCBI taxonomy): Bacteria > Bacillati > Bacillota > Clostridia > Lachnospirales > Lachnospiraceae > Kineothrix > Kineothrix sedimenti. The sequence goes on from NZ_CP146256.1 coordinate 1,296,287, forward strand.
GCCGGCACAAATCGTCATCAGCCGTTCCCATCCGGCTATGATGAACGCTCCCGATCTGTCGCAGTGGTATTTTAATCAGATGTGCGGATTGGGAGGCAAGGAGCATAACCGTCTGGTTCGGGAAGCAAGAGAAGCAGCCCGGCCGGTTTTGTCCAAAATGACAGGCGATATTCCCTTGTGGAACATTTGGGTGTATTACGCCAAGGACTTGCAGATGAAAGAAGCCCAGCAGAAGTCACAGGCATTTGCTTCTCAGATGGGCGCAATTTTCTCAGAAAAAGGGTTTCGGAAAGGAGGTTCCAAACACAATGAAAAGGAAGATGGAACAGATGATTAAAAAAATCGGAGCAAAAGGCAAGGCGGTAAGCGTAGGAATGCTCACCGCTTTTCTTTTGCTCCAAAACAGCACAGTGGCCTATGCCGCCGGGATTGGCGACAGCCAGATTGCCAAGGGTACGGAAAAGCTCATTCAGGACGCCACCACATGGCTGATGATTCTTGCTCCCGTGGTGGCGGGTCTGCTCATTATCTATTTCTGTATCAGGCGAAGTGCGGCGGATGAGATGGATCAGAAAAAGTGGAACAACCGCATTGTGGTGGCGATTGTGTCTTGCATCGGTGCGGTGCTGGGCAGCGCCACCCTCAATATTATCATCGGCTACTACCAGTAAGCCGGTGAACCCTTCGGAATAAAGCTGGGAAACCTCTCCCGGCTTTATCATAACTCAAAATTTATCCATGAAAAGGAGAACAAACACAATGAAAAACATTATGAACAAGGTCATTTCCAAGGTAAACGATGTGAAAGAAAAGGCAAAGGACACCGCCATGGCGGGCGTTTGGAAGCTCCGGCAGCTCAAAGCGAAATCCGGTACGGTTCTTGCCCAACAGTCCGGCGAGGGCTTTGTGGACACGGCGCTCAAGATTTTGATTTCCGTGGTGATCGGCGCCCTCCTTCTGGCAGGGCTTTATATGCTGTTCAACGATACGGTAATTCCAACCCTCGTTGACAAGGTGAAACAGCTTTTTAATTACAGAGGGTAAGACCCACGATGACCCATGCTGCCGTTATGATGCGGCGGAATGGGATTTCTAATAAAGGAGAAATTGAAGATGAAAGTAACTGCTAAAATCGTTGCGCATTTGAGTGACGAAGGCAGACTCAAGGCCATTGCCACGGTCTGCTTGAACAACGAGTTTCTGATTACCGGGGTGCGCATTGTCGAATGCGAAAAAGGCCCCTGCGTATTTATGCCCAGCAGGAAAACCAATGCCGGGGATTACCGGGACATTTGCTTTCCCATCACACCGGAGCTGCATGGTCAAATCAAAGACACCGTGCTGGAGGTTTACCACAGCCAAGGGGAAGAAACGGTCCCGGCAGAGTAAGCCGCACGGAATTTATGCCCTGCGGGACATCCCGCAGGGCAAGGAGGTGATGTTCGATTGGAAGTAATTCTTGTACTGCTGATTGTTGCGATTCTAAACGGCGCAGTGATATTCATTGATGAAATGCTCTCCGGTCTTGTTCCCATGACATTAAACGCCGACCAGTACATGACGGCGGTAGGCGGCGGCAGTATGGTGAGCGTGTTGTTTGATATTCTGCTGGGCTTTGGCGTGTCCCTCATTATCCTCAAATTTCTGAAAAAAGGATTTGAGTGCTATGTCATGTGGACGGACGGCGACCCGGATGCGGAACCGGCCTATCTGGTCATTCGCTTTATTCAGGCCATTGCCGTGGCGGTCTGCTTTCCGGTCATGTACGGCTGGCTTGCCGAGATTACCCAAAGCCTGACGGATGAACTGATGGCGGCAATCAGCGCAAGCACAGGCTATAACTGGCAGGCTTGGGTAAACGGGATCAGCTCACTCGGGCTGGTGACAGCCATTTTCGGGTTGGTTTTCGTGATATGCTACTTTGTGCTGTATTTCCAATTCCTGATGAGAGGGCTGGAAATTATGATTCTGCGCATTGGCCTGCCTCTTGCCTGCGTCGGTTTACTGGACAGCGACAAGGGCGTTTTCAAGACCTATATCAACAAATTCTTTCAGACCACCTTTGCGGTGGTGGTGCAGATATGCCTTTGCAAGCTGGGTGTCGGCATGATGATGAATGTAAGCATAATGAATATCTTTTGGGGTATTGCCTGCATCGTGCTTGCCATCAAGACCCCCCGTTTCCTCAGTGAGTTTATGGTTCCCACCGGCGGAGGCGGCGCGGGTGTCATCAACAATATGTATCATTCCGTCCGGCTTGTGGGTATGGCAAAGGGTATGGTCAAGTAAAGGCGGTGATGAAATGATAACCCTCGACGATATTTCCATGGCGGTCATTTCCCTCATCCGCTTGGGTGCGGTGTTCCGCTTTATTTACTGCATGATCTGCCTGCAATCGGCAGAGGAAGAACAGGCGCGGTATAAGAAGCGGGCGAAAAACACCGTAGTTTTCTATGTGATTGCCGAGTGTATCTGGCAAATCAAGGAGATTGTATTCTTCTACTATGGAGCGTAAGGAGGAATGGCGTGAATAATGAAATCAACCTTTACATCCCCACCGGAGTAAAGGCCGAAAACGAACTGTTCAACGGTTTTGGCAGGCGGGAGCTTTTGCAGAGCGTTGTCGGTTCCCTGTTTGGCGGCGCGCTTGCGGCGCTCCTTTGGCTGATTGCCGGGAATGTGGCGCTGACCGTAGTGGCAGTCCTGTCCGGCATTTTCGGCTCGGTGATGATGTGTACCAAAGACCAGAACAACCAAAGCGTGGTTGACCAAGTCGGGGATATGCTCCGGTTTCGGCGCAGCCAGCAGATTTATCCCTACCGTATGCAGGACGAATGGGACATGAGATAAGGAGGTAGAATTTTGACGTTTCTTGACCTTTTTGCAGGAATCGGCGGATTCCGTAGAGGTCTCGAAAGAAGCGGACATACCTGTGTCGGTCATGTCGAAATTGATAAATACGCAAACAAAAGCTATATGGCACTGTACGAGCTTGCACCCTGCCCTTACCGGGAGGATGCAGGCTCTAATTTTTCTATGATGTGTAAACCGGAGGTGAGAAAAAACTGTGATGGAACAAACTGCAAAGGCGAATGGTACGCCAAGGACATTAAGCAAATCCGAGCAGGAGAAATTCCAAAAGCTGAAATCTGGACTTTTGGCTTTCCTTGCACTGACCTTTCCATTGCAGGACGCATGGAAGGTCTTAGAGGAAGCCGAAGCGGACTGTTTTTTACAGTCGTTGGCCTGCTCAAAAGCACGAGTCCCGAAAATCGACCCCAGCGGCTTATCGTTGAGAATGTTAAGCATCTGCTGTCAAGCGAGAATGGCGGGGCATTTACCACCGTTCTCGCTGAACTATGGGAAGCTGGGTATGACTGTGAATGGCAGGCCGTCAATTCAAAGCATTTCGGCGTTCCCCAGCACAGGGAGCGAGTGTACCTTGTTGGACATTTTGGAGGAATCCGTGGACGAAAGGTATTTCCTATCGGCGGAGCAAACACGGCGCCTGTTAAGCAGCTTATCGGAGGAAGCCAAGGAAAACGGGTCTACGACATAAACGGTGTTTCTGTTACCCTGACAGCGGAGGGCGGCGGATTTGCCGGACGCACAGGGCTTTATGCCGTATCAGTCAACCGCAGGGAGGGTATTACCGGGGCTATTAACCAAGCCCGCACTTTGACCGCCAGCGATGCCCGTGGCCTAAACCGTAATCAGGATCAAAATGCGGTCTTGTCAGAAATCGCTCCTTGCGCGGCGTTCATTGATTTAAGTATAGAGCCGAAAATCACGGAAACCGCCCGGTGCATTCGGGCAAGGCAGTATTCGGGCATTGGCAACCACCGGGGGGAAACCTCCGGTATCTTTTTGTGCCATGGACACCCTGATTGTGTGATGGCTGTCCTTACCCCCGACCGCAAAGAAAAGCGGCAGAACGGCAGGCGGTTTAAGGAACCGGGAGAACCCAGTTTCACCCTGACAACCCAGGATCAGCACGGTATTTTGCTTTGCTGCTGTGAGGGCTGGAAAGATGGCCTGCCTATCAGGGAGGATAAAAAAGACGGCTGCACAATGGCGTATCCCGGCGACGGAATCAATCTGGCCTACCCCAACAGCCACCGAAGCAGGGGGCGTGTCGGGCGCCAGTGTTCTCAAACCCTGATGACCAGTGGGAGCATGGGCGTTCTTTTGTGCTGCCGCATCCGCAGGCTGACGCCGAAAGAGTGCTGGAGGCTGCAAGCCTTTGAGGACTACCTGTTCGAACGTGCAAAAGCGGCAGGCATCAGCGATGCCCAGCTTTACCGGCAGGCTGGAAATGCCGTTACGGTTAATATTGTCTATGAGATTGGGGCGCGTCTGCCGGGTGGCTGCCTATGAGGTTTTCTGTTCTTTATGTAGATCCACCGTGGTCTTATAAGGTTTATTCCCAAAAGGGACAGGGGCGCAGCGCCGAAAACCATTACCATACCATGAGCGCCGAGGACATTTATAACCTTGATGTGGCAGGGATTGCAGATAAGGACTGTGTGCTGTTTCTGTGGGTGACATTCCCTTGTCTGCTGGAGGGGCTAAAAGCCATTGAGCGTTGGGGGTTTACTTACAAAACCCTCGGCTTTTGCTGGGTCAAGCGGTGCAAAAAACAGCAGAAAAAATGGTTTTGGGGACTTGGCTTTTGGACGAGAGCCAACCCCGAACTGTGCCTGATCGCATCGAGGGGCAGGCCGAAACGCTTATCCAAAGCGGTTCACTGCATTGTGGATACGCCGGTGGAATACCATAGCAAGAAACCGGATGAGGTGCGCCGCCGTATTGAACAGCTCATGGGGGATGTTCCCCGTGCGGAACTGTTCGCAAGACAGCAGCATGACGGCTGGGTGTGCCTTGGTGATGAAATCGACGGCCTTGATATACGGGAAGCTATTACGCAAGTCAAAGAAATGGAGGGATGATATGGCATTTGAAGAGCACCTCTCACCATTTCTTGCCTGCCTGCTCCTTGCCCTGTTTGCAGGAAGCCTGTGCGACATGGTCATCAGCAGAATATTAAAGCAATCCGCACCGAAAACCGCCGTTCTCAGTATGACTGTGACGGCGGTTTTTCTCTGCTTGTACGAATTTACCCCAACGGCTCTGCGCTGTGTCCTGCTGTGCCAGGTCCTGATGGTGGCCGGGGTCTTTGACCTTATGACCTATGAAATCCCCGACTGTCTGCATTTGATGATTGCCATGGCAGGGCTGATTCACTTTCAGCCCCTGCCTGCGCTTTTGGGGTTTTTAATCGTCCCCTTGCCATTCCTGATTGCCGCACTGAAAACGGAAAAAATCGGCGGCGGTGATGTAAAGCTCATGGCCGCCAGCGGCTTTTCCCTCGGCGTAACAGGCGGTATCTGGATGATGATATGGGGGCTTGCAATCGCCCTGCTTTGGAACCGTGCATTTTGCAGGGAGCAAAAAAGCCTGCCCCTTGCACCCTTTCTTGCTTTCGGGGCATTTCTGACCCTTTTCCCAACTTAAAAACGATATGGAGGATAAACCAATATGAAAGATTTACTCAAAAACAGAATTGTGGTGGGGCTGCTGTGCATTATCACAGCCCTCATCATTTGCTTTGGATTGACGCCCATGTTCAATGACGCCCTTAAATCCAAGGTGGAGCTGGTGCGCGTCACCACTGAAATCAAAAAGGGCGATGAAATTACAGCAGGCATGATTACCACCGTGGAAACCGGCGGCTACAATCTGCCCTTTGATGTGATTTATCAAAAAGAGGATGTCATCGGCAAATACGCCAATGCCGACCTTTACAAAGGCGATTATATTCTGAAAAGCAAGCTCTCGGATACTCCCCAACTGAAAAACGAATATCTCAGCGGGCTGGACGGCACGAACAGAGCTATTTCCGTCACCATCAAGAGCTTTGCATCCGGTTTGTCCGGCAAACTGGAGCGTGGGGATATTGTTTCTCTGATTGCCAGTGATGTGGGAGAAGCACGAAAAACCCTTATCCCCGATGAACTGCAATATGTTGAGATTATCGCCACCACCGACAGCAGCGGTAACGACCGCAATATTCAGGAGCAGCCCAAGGGCAGTGAGGACACCGAGCTTGCCAGCACCATCACCGTTCTTGCAACACCGCAGCAGGCAAGGCTTCTTGCGGAGCTTGAGCAGACAGGAAAACTTCACGCCGCCCTGGTCTACCGTGGCGGTGCTGAGAACGCACAGAAGTTTTTGACCGAGCAAGCCAAGCTGCTGGAGGCCCTGTATCCTGTGAAAAGCGAGGGCTTAACCTATGAAACCGAAAATAATGACAGCACTGTGGCACCGGCTCCCGACAGTGTGGCCGGGGGTGTGTCTGCAAACGGCAATATTCCAGATACACAGGACTAAGAAAGGGAGGCCAAAACCATGGAAGAAAGCAAAATCATTGCCGTCATGGGCAGTCAGGGCAGCGGTAAAACCACCGCTGCCCTAAAACTTGCCCTTGCGCTTTCGGCGGCGAAGAAGAATGTGATTGTGGTATTTTGCGACCCCTTTACGCCGGTGATCCCTGCCGTACTTCCCGCCCATGTGACCCATGATACCTCGCTGGGAAGTCTTTTAACGGCTCCTGCGCTTACACAGACCACTATCCTGAACGCCTGTGTGCCTACGGAAAAAAGCGATTATATCAGTCTGCTGGGGTATTGCGCAGGAGAAAGCCTGATGCACTATCCGCAGATCACAAGGGAAAAAGCAGTGGAGTTTTTTGTCTTGCTCCGCTATCTGGCAGATTACATCATCGTTGACTGCACATCAACCTTTGAAGCAGACCCGGCATCCATCGTAGCCATTGAACTGGCGGACAGGGTGCTAAAGCTGGGAACCGCCAATCTGAAAGGTGTTTCCTATTATCTGACCCACAATCCCATGCTGGCGGACAGCCGGTTCCGTAAGGATACCCACAGCACCGTTATCGGAAATCTCAAAACAGGACAGGATTGGGAGGCTGCGGCACAGCAGCTCGGCGGTGCAGATTTTGTGCTGCCCTATGCACCTGAACTGGAACAGCAATTTGACGAACTTGCCCTGCTGATGCCACTGACACAGACGGAAAGTGCAGGGTATTCGGCGGCAATCGGGCGCATTTTGGGGATACAGCCGGAGAAATCCAAGCCCAAGGTCACATCTGAAGCTGCCCCGGCATCACAATCCCCCAAAAAAGCAAAGAGCAAGATAGCCTTTCGACTTCCCTTCGCCAAAGGCCGGGGGGAGTTTTGATGCTCTCCACCGGGCATATAGAGCTAAAGGACGCCAATGCCTATGTGACGCAGCACCACCGCCACCATAAAGCCGTAAGAGGACACCGCTTTTCTCTTGCCTGCTATGAAAATGGCAGGCTCTGCGGTGTTGCCATTGTAGGCAGACCTCGATCACGCCGTATTGACCAGCACATGACCGTGGAGGTTCTGCGGCTTTGTACGGACGGAACACGCAATGCCTGCTCCAAGCTGTACGGAGCCTGCCGCCGTGCGGCGAGGGCATTGGGTTATAGCAGGCTCATCACTTATATTTTGGATGGAGAAACCGGAAAAAGCCTTTTGGCAAGCGGCTTTTCCTATTGCTACACCAATAAAGGCGGGAGCTGGAACCAACCGGGCAGACCGAGAACCGATAAGGCTCCGGTCTGCCCGAAACATTTATATGAAATCATCCTGAATCGAAGGGAGGACGTAAATTGCAAAATATCTTAAATATTCATAACAATGCGGGCTTGATGGGCGGAGAAATCCGCCTGCGCCCCTTTGCCGAGGTCTTGAAGGATGTGCAGGAGTACATCACCAAGAACTATGCAGACCAGTTAAAAGATGACCCGGAGCAGAGCCGGACGCTGATCGGCAGCTACATCCGCAAATATCTTGAGGAAAAGCAGCTCGGCGTGGACGGTACGGAACCGGAGGAGCTTGCCGAACTCCTGTATGGTGAAATGACCGGCTTTTCCTTTCTCTCTAAGTACCTCTATCGTGATGATGTAGAGGAAGTGAACATCAACCAATGGGACGATGTGAAGGTCATCTATGCAAGCGGCGAGGTACTCCCCACCAAGGAGTCCTTTACCTCACCCCAGCACGCCCTTGATGTCATCAAGCGTATGCTGCACAAGTCCGGCATGATACTGGACAATGCCAAGCCCTATGTGATCGGCCATCTTTCCAATAAAATCCGTATTACCGCCACATCCTCCGGCATTGTGGACGAGGACAAGGGGCTGTCCGTGTCTATCCGTATTGTCAACCCCCGAAAGCTCAAAAAAGAGGAATTTGTCAGCTATGGAACTGCCACCGCCGAAATGCTGGATATGCTTTCGGTGTTTTTTAATTATGGCGTTTCCATGTGCATGACCGGGGCGACTTCCTCCGGCAAAACGACGCTGATGAGCTGGATACTCGATCAGATACCCAACGACAAGCGCCTGATTACCATTGAAAAAGGCTGCCGTGAGTTTGACAGCGTAAAGCGTGATGAATCGGGCAGGGTCCTTAATAATGTCATTCACTTCATTACCAAGGAGTCCGACGATCCCAAACAGGTGGTGTCCATGGTAAAGCTCTTGGAGCTTGCCCTTACCATGCATCCTGATTTTCTTGTGGTGGCGGAAATGAAAAGCGAGGAAAGCCTGCAAGCCATTAAAGCGGCAAACACCGGCCATACCTCCCTGACCACCATTCACGCCAACGGCTGCGAGGATACCTATTACCGCATGGCGGCGCTGTGCAAAGAAAGCAGCTCCATGGATGACGCTACCTTGATGGGACTTGCCACAAGGGGCTTTCCCGTGGTGGCCTTTGCCAAGAAGCTGGAGGACAACAGCCGCCGCCTGATGGAGATTGCCGAATGTGTGAGTGTAAAGGCGGGCGCGCCCATGATGCGTACCCTGTACCGGTTCAATATTACCGATACCCTCACGGAGAATGGAAAGCCCAAAATCATCGGCCACTATGAAAAGGTCCACGAACCGTCTGAGAGCCTGTGCAAGCGGCTCCGAGAAAACGGTATGCCGCTGAAATTACAGCAGCGGCTTTTAAGTGCGTAAGGGAGGTGCATTTGATGAGTATGGTAGCCTATAAAGCGCCCTATCTTCTGCAAATTATGATGGATGATGAACCGATGAACCCCCGCACCGACTACGATAACTTCGGGCATATGATTTGCTGGCACAGCCGGTATAACCTTGGGGATCAGCATAATTTCGAGGACACCAATGATTTTCTCAAGGAGCTGGTGCGTGACAGTGTTTCGCCCGACACCCTCATTGCCTATGTGAAATCCGGCAAGACAGACAAGGTGAAGCTGGAGTATGACCGTTCGGCGGCAAGCTGGAAAATCAAGAGCTTCGATACCTATTTTAAGAAATGGTATCACGAGGCTTCTATTGAGGGCAGGCTGGAAGTAAATCGGCAGGAGATTTTTGAAAGCCTTGTGGACGCCCTGCCAAACGCTGACCTCTATACGCTGGCTGCGGAGAGGAACATCATTCTGCCCCTGAACCTGTACGACCACTCCATGCTCAGTATGTCGGTCAGCTCTTTTATCGGAAGGGCGCAGCACGCCGAATGGGATTCCGGTCAGGTAGGCTGGATTTACGCCACACCGGAGGACATGGAAAAGGAATACGGCAGCCTGACGCCGGAGAGCCGCGAGAAAGCCAACGCGCTTTTGAAATCCGAGGTGGAGTGTTACGACTACTACCTTTCCGGTCAGTGCTATGGCTTTCGGCTTTATGAAAATGGAGAGGAAACCGATAGCTGCTGGGGTTTCTTGGGGAGCTTTTCTGATATGGCAAAGGAGATTGCATCCCAAAGCCTGCCGGAAACCCATCAGGATATGGTGGATAATTTGCAGGAAGTGTCCGATACCGTGACGAGGTATAAAGGCTATGAGGACTTGATGGAAGATTTAGAGGAAATGGAGGTTTAGCACAGTGACAATACTCATAACGATTGCGTTTTTACTGGCGGTAACGGGCAGCTTTATCCTGCTTTCATTATCGCCCTTTTCTTTTTTGGAGGGGCTTGCGGCTTATGTGAGGCCCCGAAACACCACACTCAAAAGCAGGATTGCCAAAAGCCGAAAGAATAAGCAGCCCAAAGGACTGAAGCTGCTTTTCCTTGAAACCAAGGAGATTTTGCGTATCACCGGAAAAAGCGGACAATTTACGGCACTTTGTATCCTGTCCATGTTTCTGTTTGTGGTGGGGGCTATGATTGCCCTCACCATGAAAAACAGCTTTCTTGTGCCGGTACTGGCGGTGGGGCTTGCGCTTTTGCCGTTCTACTTTGTGAAGCTGACCGCAGGCAGGCATAAGAAGCAGATCAACACCGAACTGGAAACGGCGCTGTCCATCATTACCACCAGCTATCTTCGGGGGAAAAACACGATTATCCGTGCCATTGAGGAAAACCAGCCGTACCTAAATCCCCCGGTGGCCGAGGTGTTCCGGGGCTTCTTGTTGCAGGCAAAGCTCATCAACTCCAATACCAAGGAAGCCTTGGAGGACTTGAAAGCCGGAATTGACAACAGTGTTTTCCATGAATGGGTGGATGCGGTGATAGCGTGTCAGGATGATTATAACTTGAAAAATATTCTGCCGCCTATTGTCGCCAAATTGTCGGATATGCGTGTGGTATCGGCTGAATTGGACTTGCTTTTGTTTGAACCGGTCAAGGAGTACATCACGATGGTGGTGCTCCTTTTCGGCAGTATCCCATTGATGTACTTTTTGAATAAGGACTGGTATCACACCTTGATGTTTACCAGCTTTGGGAAGATACTGCTGGCAATCTGCGCCGGAATGATTTTTGTATCGGTGGCGGCCGTTGCGAAACACACACGCCCCATTGAATACAAGCGATAAGGAGGCGCTATACAATGCAGAATATGATCTTAATTCTCTTTGCCCTGCTTCTGACCGCAGGGCTTTATCTTATTTCGGCGGAACTTCTCAGTGTACCGACCTATAAGGCAACCAAGGCAATTCTCGGCATGGGTAAAAAGACGAGAAAACAGGCACGGGATTCCGATGCCTTTATCATGGAACTGGCGGTTAAGCTGTCAAAAATCCTGCCCATGGACGACTACAAAAAACGTAAGCTGACCGCAATTCTCAAATCCGCTGAAATCCCCATGACTGCCGAGGTGTATGCGGCACAGGCAATCGTAAAGGCAGGAATGATCTTTTTAGGTGTTGTTCCATGCCTGCTGTTTCTGCCAATCCTGTCGCCGGTGTTCGTGATTATTGGGATTGCCGTGTACTTTACGGAAAGCACCAAGGCGGAAAAGCTCATTACAGCAAGGCGGCAGGACATTGAATATGAGTTGCCCCGCTTTGTGTCTACGCTGGTACAGGAGCTGAAAGCAAGCCGTGATGTGCTTTCTATTTTGGAGCATTATCAGAAGAACGCAGGAAAAGCCATGAAAAACGAGCTTGCCATTACCACCTCGGATATGCGTACCGGTAATTTCGAGGGGGCGCTGACCCGGTTTGAGGCCAGAGTGTCCAGTGCCATGCTGTCAGACATTGTGCGGGGATTGATTGGCGTACTCCGGGGTGACGACGGTGTGGTATTCTTTCAAATGCTCTCCCATGATCTCAAGCAACTGGAATTGCAGAGATTGAAACGGCTGGCTATGGAACGCCCACCGAAAATCCGCAAGTTTTCCTTCCTGCTCCTTGGCTGTATGCTGCTCCTGTATATGGGGGTCATGGGGTATCAGATTCTCGGCGCCATGTCGGGAATGTTTTAGGGGGTGCGGCTATGCTTAGAAAAACACTGAAATCAAAACGAGGCGAGGGCTATTTAGATGTGGCCGTGGGTATTCTCTGCCTGCTGTTGGTGGTATCCTTTGCCGTTTCCCTGTTTCCGGTCTTTACCACAAAGCAGCAGCTTGATATTTTCGCCGCGGAGATTGTGCGTGAAGCGGAAATCAAGGGAAGCACCAGCGTGGAGTCCCGTATCTTGGATATGCGGGAGCAGACCGGCCTTGACCCGGACATCCGCTGGGATTGTGACTATTACAGCGGACGAAAGGTACAGCTTAACGGAGATATTGAGGTGGTTCTGACCGATACGGTGGACATTGGCTTTTTCATCTTTGGTCCGTTCCCCATCGAGCTTCAGGCCAAGGCAACCGGAAAATCCGAAGTCTATTACAAGTAAAGGGGGCAGAGCTTATGCGACTAAAAAAAATCATAAAAAATAAAAATGGCGGTTCAACGCCCCTGACGGTTGCCTTAATTTTAGGGCTGCTGCTTCTGATCTGTGCCATCTCGGAGTTTTTCAGGCTGGGTATCATCGTGCAGGGTGTCCGTGACGGACTCCAGCAGGCAGTTATCACCGTAGTCACCACCAATTATGACGAAGCCTACAACGGACTGCGTGAGGGGTATTCCGGCGGTTATATCCTGTCCGGCGATAGCTGGCAGGAGAACCTTGACTATGATGATGTGTATTACCGCCTTAACAATCTGCTTGGCACGGATGAGCAGGACGGCTACCACATCAAGCGGCAGGCCGAGGGCTACGAATACCGCCTGTCAGGGCTTTGGGTGGAATTGTCCAACGCACCCCTGACGCCGGGGAACGCCGACAACAATCTGGAGGCGGACGCCCGCATTACGATTGAAATTCCTCTGTCCTTCGGCTGGGGGAAGCTCCCGCCGTTACAGATGGAATTGCGTACACGGTCAGCCTATATGCCTAAATTCTAAAATGACGGTTTCTGCCCCCTGAAATGTCTGGACGCGCAGGAAGATTCAGGATATAATGAAGTTGGGTAAAAACAGCGATATGGGTAAATAGGGCTGAACCATTCATAACAATATGAAAGTGAGGCCATCATATGAAAAAGAGTTATACAGCCAAGAAAAAAGCGGTTATTACCGCATTGTCCCTTGCGGCAGTCTGCCTTGCAGGAGGACTTTTCTATTACATCAGCAATATGGGAGGTCAACCGCCGGAAACCCCTGCGGAAAGTACTCCCCCTGCCGAGGTTGAGGTTTTTGTGCCGGAGATTAAGCCGGAAACAACGCCAGAGGTCAAACAGGATGGTAACACATCTGAGGTCACGCCGTCAGAAACACCGGAACAGCCTGCGCCGCCTGCCGGCAATGAACCGCAGGGACAGGTAAGCAAGCCGTCTGATGGAAAACCGAAGTCGCCGTCAGAGGCCGTTCCTCCGTCCAGTCCTCCGCCAGCCAATTCTCCTAAAACTGAACCGAAACAGGAGCAGCCGCAGGGCGGAGAAAAGCGTTCAGATGGCGCAATCTATGTTCCGGGATTTGGTTGGGTTGAAGATAGCGGAGAAGAAAACGAAACAAAAACTGCCCCCAACGCCGGAACCGGTGAGCCGGTTGGCGATATGTAAAACGGAATAACCTATCCAAAGGGATACAGCGATTGATGGCTGTATCCCTTTTCACTTTGGAGGTGAGAACTTGAAACGATTGATTTGTGCATTGCTTTTACTGGCAATGCTTTTTTCTTTGTCTGTTCCCGCTTTTGCCGCAGACCCCAACATTGACGGCGGCGGTGGCGGCATGAATCAGGGAACCAGTCAGAACTCATGGACGCCGGGACGCGATGGTGTCCGTATCACGATTATTCGTGACAGCGACAACACACCAGTATCAACGCCAATTGATTTGTCGAATGGCTCAAATGGAGATATAGCTATTCATTTTCAATATCAAAGCAAAATCAGCTATAAAAATGGTTCTACACTGTCACCAAAGCAAAACGGCTACACATCTTTTAAGCCAGCAAACGCCATGCCCCGCATTATCAGCTCAAACGGCTCCAGCAACATTACAGCTATCCGAAACTATTTTTGTCGTGAAGGAACCATTCGGGACATAGCGAATGCCGCAGGCTTTGACTATGACACCCTGATCGGCGGGGAGTACAAAATTCTTTTGGAGCCGATAGCGTATTTTAAGTACAACAGCGTTATGTTTGCCATGACTGCAACCGAAGCGGCTCTTTACAACAAACAGGTGGGAAACGGCCTGCGGAGCAAGATGGTATCCCTATCTCACAAAAATCTGCCGCTGTCCATGTTCCTTGAAACCCCGGATTTGGGCTTCCCTGCATGGGGTGGGTCTACCACACAGGCGCAGAATGATGAAACCATTATTGCAAACTTGGGGCTGGGCATTATCCGTTTTTCCGAGCCTGACCCTGAACCGCCAAGGGAAAACAATGTGATTTACCGCTGTGATACCGAGGTGGTCACGGCTGTTACGCTTTCGACCGGTTCACAAAAAACGCCGGATAATCCTGCATACGCACGGTTTTCCATCAACGGAAGCACCTATTCCCATAACAGTATCTATATCCCTGACGGCGGTTCGCAGCTTGCGTGGGTAAAATGGCGTACCCCAAAGGAGCCGGGATATATCACGATTACCGTTTCCAGTAACTGCTCTGTGAGCAGCAGCGAGATTGTGGCACAAATTGTAGACCTCGATAAGAATCCTCCACCCGATCCGCAGGCCAATGACCGCAATGACGGGTTTTCTATCCCATCCAAGCCCAACAAGCCGAACGTGACTTCCCTGACATGGGGGGAATGGGACTGCTGGTGGCATGAGTATTGGGTATGGCACAGCGGCGGCGAGGATGAGGATGGTTGGTGGGAAGATGAGGGATGGTGGGAATACGCCTGGCTCTCTTATTCGGCCAGCCTGACCGCAGAGATGCAGACCAAGCCGGATGCAAAATCGCCTACGGCTTCTGGCAAGACAATGAAAAGCGGATATGGACTAAATGCCAACGTGTCGGCACAGGTCCGTTCCTCCGCACCCAGCAGTCACATCACTGGTGCGCAGAACGTGGTGGCATACTTCCCTGAGTTTAACTATACGACTTATTGGAGGTTGCTCAAACGGCTGAATACCGGATATTCCAGTACCTTTGAATTTCAGAAAAACAAGTACAGCACCTATGGCCGCCCCTGCCACTTTTCCCCGGTTTGGTTTCCTGACGGACGATACACGACCTATGCGGAATGTATCGACGCATGGACACCGGCCGGAATGCTGCAAATCAACCTGACGGATGACTTGACCATTCGAGATTCACTTTTCAGTGATTGGCATATTCGTCCGATAAAGTGAGGTGGCTTATGGGAAACCGAGCAATTTACATCATTCGGGAAAGTGGCGAAAACAACTACTTTTCGGCTCACTATGGGGCTAATGCCTTATCCCCGCTATTGCGTATGCTTCAGGCGCAGGAGCTTCAAAAGACATTTTCTCCGTCACAGCCCATACACCGGGTTTTTGAACATTTGGACTATGCCGGACAATATCAGAATCCCCGGCTGGATGATGCGGATATGTTCTGCCAAAGGATTGCTCCCACAGAAATATCCCAATACAATAAGTCTTATGCGGAGCGCAGCGAACTTGAAATGCGTATGGTATTTGACCTTGATCAGAATTGCTTTATGATGGAATACAACCCCAACTGCCCGTGGTATCGCACCATGGGCAGTTTTTCCATCGACCTTGATGTGGGGCTGGATAACGTGCGAAAGCTCCTTGCCCATGCGGAAGAACGAGGAATCGAGGATTTTGGCAGGATGCTTACCATCTATCAGCGCAGTACCGGCCTTGAGGAAAAGCTGGAGTCTGCCCGTGGAGATATGAGGCTGACGGAATACCTAAATTCACCGCAGGCACAGCAGGACAGAGAACGCTACCGGCGGCTGCTCGATCAGGAGGCTTTTGACGAGGAAGCCGCCGAAGAAATGGAGGAACGATAAATGGAGGGACTTTTATTCCCGATTATTATGCTGACCGTCACCCTTGTGGGTGGCGGTCTTTTGCTTTTGTTCTTGAAAACGGCGAAGAAACGGCCGGTGTCAGACGAAACAGCAATCGCCATTCAGACCGCACAGCAGTTTATCAACGTGCGGGATGTAAAAGACAAATACCTATACACCAAGGATGGCTTGGTATTGGTTTATCTGCGTGTCCATGCAATCAGCATTGATTTATACAGCAAAGCCGAAAAAAACAATCTAATCAAGCAGATCACCGCCGAGCTATCGGACATTCAGTACCCGTTCAAATTTATGGCGGTAAGCCGCCCTGTAGATATTTCCCCCTTGATTTCCGATATGCAGGGAATGTTAAAAACCGCTGATGATAAGCGGAAAGAGCTTTTACGGCAGGAAATTTTGCAGATGAGCAGTTTTGCCCTGTCCGGCGAAATTGTAGAACGCCAGTTTTATATTTCTGTTTGGGATCGCTATGAGGACGGCGTGGAAAAGGATTTACTCAAACGGGCATCCCTGCTGGCGGAGAAGTTTACCACCAATGGAGTCGGCTGCGACATACTGACGGAAAAGGAAATCATGCGGCTTTTGAACCTTGTCAACAACCCCTCCTATACCCATTTAGAGGATACGGACTTTGAGGCCAGCATCCCCGCGCTAAAGGAGGATATTTATGCTTAAAAAACAAGCAGTACAGGAACGTGATATTGTAAATTCAGCCCTGCTCAATGTGATTACCCCTGTGGGGCTGGAATTTACCAAGAACAGCCTTTCCGTGGGGGAAAACCTCGGTAAGATTTACGGCCTGATCCGTTATCCTCAAAAGGTGGAAACGGAGTGGCTTTCTAAAATAACCAATATCCCATCAACCATTGTATCCATTGGATTTAAGCCGGTGGACAATGCCACTCTCATCAACGCCATTTCCCGAAGCGTGGTACAGCAGAGAGGACTTGCGGAAGGAGCCAAAGACCCCTTATCGCGCCAGCGTGCGGAAAAGGCTGCCGAGGACGGCGAAAAAATCATCATGCAGATTGACCGTGAGGGGGAAACCGTGGGGCTGATGAGTGTATCCGTCATGCCGATTTCTAAGGACGAGCGTACTTTCAAAAAGGTATGCCGCCGTGCGGAGAGTATCATCAGTGTTCTCAAATGCAAAATGCGGGTCATTCCCAATCTGCAAAAAGAGTGCTTTCAGCATATTTCTCCGTCTTTTCCCACCAATGGAAAAATCGAAAGTATCCTGCAAAAAATCGTACCGCTTTCCACCTTCGTAGGCGGCTTTCCCTTTGCCAGCTCCGGTTTCAATGATGGAGAGGGTTACTACCTTGCACTGGACGCCAGCGGCAGCCTTGTTATTGTTGACATCTGGCGGCGCGGCAGCGATAGGACAAACAGCAACTTTGTCATCATGGGCAATTCCGGGGTAGGCAAAAGCACCGCCATCAAGCATATTATCATGTCGGAATACATGAAAGGCACAAAAATTATTGTAATCGATCCTGAAAGCGAATATAAAGACCTCTGCTATAATCTCGGCTGCGGCGGCGATTGGGTCAACGCTGTGGGAGGCGCCGGTGGCCGTTTTAATCCTCTCCAGGTCCGTCCATCTCCCCGTGATGATGAGCAGGAAAAGGAAGCTGACAGGCTGTACCGTGATGAAGGCTACGGCATGAATGACCTGGCTCTCCACATGAAGAACCTTGAAATTTTCTTCAGCCTTTACATTCCGTCACTGACCGATATGCAAAAGGCGGTTCTCAAAAAGAGCCTTGTGGAGTTGTACCGCAATTTCAATATCACATGGGACACTGATGTGGCGGCACTTTCTCCAGAGGACTTTCCCATCTTTTCCGACCTCTATAAGCTGGTAAAGGAAAAAGCGGATACCGAACAGGACAGGCAGGCTTATGCCGATCTCTCCCTGCTGCTCTATGACATTGCCGAAGGTTCCGACAGCTTCATTTGGAATGGTCACACCACTATTACGAGCGAAAGCCAATTCGTTTGTCTGGATACAAATGCACTGCAAGGAACCAGCGATAATGTTAAACGAACACAGTATTTTAATCTCCTGACCTACTGCTGGGAGCAGATGAGTCGGAACCGGGAGGAACGAGTGCTTTTGATTTGTGACGAGGCTTATTTGATGATTGACCAAAAAGTGCCGCAATCCCTCGTTTATCTGAGAAACGCCATGAAGCGTGCCAGAAAGTATGAAGCAGCCTTGGCTATTATCTCCCACAGCGTTATTGACTTCCTCTCTGAAAGCATCAAGCAGTATGGGCAGGCTCTCCTTGATATTCCTTGCTACAAGCTCCTGATGGGAACAGACGGCCCCAATCTAAAAGAAACGGCCAAGCTATACGACCTCACCGAAGCAGAACAGGAACTTTTGCTGGCTCGGAAGCGAGGACACGCACTCTTTATGGTGGGTGCAAAGCGCCTGCATATTAACTTTGAGATTCCGGATTACAAGATGATGTATATGGGTAAGGCGGGTGGGCGCTGATGGCAGTAGACCCATTGACCGCAAAAATATTGACACAGATAGCGGCTCAGGCCGCAACCGATGAGCAGGCACGGAAGCGCCTGCTCATTATTATTTTGGTCCCGGCAGTTACCTTTTTAATGCTCATTGCCTTAATCCTCTACCTGATTACCAGTCCATTTTCCGTACTGGCGCAGTGGCTGATCGGTGATGAATTGTCGGTGGTGGAGGATTTTCAAAAGGAGTATGGCTACAATCAGATGTTGGGTATTCACGAACAGGATTATATGGATGGCATCGGGCAGTCCTACGAAGGAATTGTGTTTACAGACGGCGGCATGGAGGTGGTTTACTACAACCAGCTTGATGAACGCTGGGCGAACACCATGTATGGAACATCCGGCACCATCGGGGAGGGCGGCTGCGGTCCAACAGCTATGTCGATTGCCATATCCACCTTGACAGGAGAACCCCATGATCCCGTGGAACTGGCAAACTGGTCCGTGGCAAACGGACACCGCTGCGAAGGTAACGGCTCCTATCACAGCCTGATACCAGCAGCCGCTAAAGGATATGGACTATCCTGCAAAGGGAATTTGTCCGCACAGGATATTGTGGATACCCTTTCGTCCGGCAAGCTGGTGGTTGCCATTATGAGCAAGGGGCATTTTACAAACAGCGGGCACTTTATCGTCCTCCGGGGTGTTACCAGCGAGGGGAAAATCCTTGTGGCTGACCCTGCCAGCCACAAACGCAGCCAACAGGAGTGGGATCTGTCACTGATAATAAACGAGGCTCGGAAAGGCGCCGCCGCAGGAGGCCCATTTTGGGCGATTGGAAACTGACAGGGAGGCTAAACATGATTTTATATCTTTCATCTACGCAGCACACCAATCTGCTGGATTTTACCGGCTTGTATCATGCTGACAGTGAAATGCCCATCAAAAAAATGGTGGGCAATTTTGTTCTGAAGCAATTTATTGTCTATGATATGCGGAACTTTTCCCATGTGACCGAAGTTGTTCTGGATCGTGTTGCCTTTGGGGACAGCGATGAAGAATTTGCCGAGGCCATAGAAGAATTTCTGACCATGTATAACCCTCGCATTAGCGTAATCTGCGAGGGGCTTGCGGAGAATAGTCCTCTATTCCGTTCTCTGCTGGAAAGCGGTGTGGGCAATATCGTCTGCTCTACTGATATTGCGGAAATCCAGCTTGAGATTTTAGAGTGCCTGAGTAAACAGGGCATGGTGCGTTACGCTGCCAAGGAGAGAACGAAAAAAACAGGATGCAGGAAAACCTATCGTTTTGACTGTGAGAATGTCCATATCGCCGTGCTTTCCTCACAGCCGAGAATGGGAGCAACCACAACCGCAATCGGTCTTTGTGCGTGGCTGGCGGCTGTGGGGGCTTCTGTCTGCTATGTGGAGGAAAGTGAAAGCAGTATTTTAACCGCCATGGCTGCCGCCTATGAAATGGAACAGACCGGGGAGGGTTGGCGGCTGGATGGAGTCCGGTACGGTATGGAACCATCGGCAGAGCCTGTGAACTTTATCGTCCATGATTTTGGCTATCAGCCAAATCCAAATGAAAGGGCGAATGGTGTGGGACTGCTGCTCATCGTATGCGGCACAAAGCCTTATGAGTTGCCCAATTCTATGCGGTTTTTGAAACGATTGGAAGCCGCAGATGCCTATGTACTCTGCCCCTTTACCCATGAAGCCGTCAGGAGTGACTATGCGGCTATTCTGCAAAGTGATTTTCACAAGGTGCTGTTTTTGGACTATCAGCCTGAACCTACGGACGGCATGAGTAATTCCAAACAGTACAAAACGATGATGACAAAGTATATCGCCGGGGCATAACGCCCCGGCGTAAGGAGGATTTCGATGATGACCAAGCAAGCTGAACTGAAAAAACAGGCGTATGCCAGCAATCTGAAAAGCCGTGCGCTTTCCGTGTTGATTTACCTGATTGACCGGTCCAACAAAGACCTGACCTGTTTTCCGGCCATCCCGACCATGGCCAAGCAGCTTCATATATCTGTATCTACGGTAAAGCGTGCCCTAAAGGAGCTGGCTGACGCAGGCTACATTCAAAAGGAAGCACGTTTTCGTGAAAGAAACCGTGGGCAAAGCTCTAACCTGTATATCCTGCTTTTTGTAGAGCAGATGCCTATGCCCGACAACGATAATACCCTCGCACATGAGGATTACATAGAGCCTGCCATTACAGGATCAGTGACAGGTGAGTATAAGGCCGAGGTGATACATATCACCTTTGATACCTTGAAAAGTGAAACGCAAGAGAAACAGATAACCACAGAGGCGAGAACTGAGCTTGTTTCTACCGCACGTTCCACAAAGAAAAAAACAACCACCCCCGTTCATTCTGAAATATCAGGAATGCCGACCTTCCATCATTTATCAGACAAAATAAGAGAAGCGGCAGGGCAGTTTCTTCCTTGCTTTACATCTGCTTTTCAGTGGACGGGGGTGGGGGTCATTTTGCAGCCCCCTTGAACTACTCATGTGAACTGGTATAAATAGCGGAAAATAAGTATTTACATACTTGCTTTAGATAATCATTTCCCGCTTTTTTTCTCATCCGTTATGAGAGTCTCACTCCCCCCAAACCAGCAGCCGGATCGCCCCGAACTGCACCGAAAAGCTCTCCCTTGATTTTTTCAGGATATAGTCATTTACCGTGCTGTTGAGCAGAAAGGCCGCTCCGGTCGCCGCCTCCTGCGTCAGTCCTTGCCTTTCCCGCAGCAGCCCTGCCACCTCCATGATATGCTCCTCCACCTGACGTCCGCTCTCATCCATCATGGCGCAGTAGGTCGGGTGCGCCATCACCTGCAATAAAAACCGACAGATGTCAATCACACTGTCGATGTATTGCAGTATCCGGTCGGGCATTTCCTCCGGCCGGTCGATGCAGCGAAAAATAATACCGGTCAGCTCTCGCTGAATCCGTTCATGATAGTGTAGGGTACACTGGCGAATGATGTCGTCCTTGTCCTCAAAATATTGGTATAACAGCGCCAGAGATACACCGGCGGCAGGCGCCAGCTTTCGCATAAACGCCCCGTCCAGTCCCTGCTCACAAAATATCTTCATAAAACAGGGAATCATCGAGAGTTTCCTTTCCTCTCGTTTGCTTTTATTTTTTTCACTCACGACATTCCCTCCTATTTTTTTATTCTAACATATCAACCGAAAAAAGCCTATGCTTTCAGGTGCAAAATATCGACGGCCAAATGATTGACGGAAACGGTACTTCCCTGTATAATTAAAACATAAACGCTCGTTTACAAAATATTTTAAGTAAAGAATGGATGGAGGTAAAAGCACTGTGCGCAGCATAAATCAGAATAAAAATCATGAGTTCAAAGGGATGCTTTCGGTGACGGTGTATCTGTTGGCAGCGGCGCTGGTGTGCGTACTCGTTACCCGCCTGTGCGCCATACACTTTGAAGTGGTGAACGCCCAGCAGCCCGGCCTGACAGACCTGACGGACTTCGATTTTGACAGCAGTATTGCACAGGTCGCCACAGAGTCAACCGGCTCCATCTACATATACGCTGGCGCGTTCTACACTTCGGAGGATTTTGCCGCCGGAAACATTTCCGTGGACGGCATATTATATGACCGTACTGAGGGCGCACAGGGAGATTACGGCACGCTGCGGATGGAGCTTCGGCTTCCGCCCGGTGAGGTCTACGCCATCGCCGCCAAGAACCCCTCCTATGCCCAGCGCCTGTTCATCGACGGCAAGGAATATTCCGCCATCGGTATTCCCGGTGACAGCGCAGAAACAACCGTGCCTAAAACCGCCCGCTTTGTGGAAGCCTTTCTGCCCCAAGGGGACACCACCGAGATTATCTTCCACTATTCCAACTTCGTCCACGCGGACGGCGGCGGTTTGTACCCCATTGATATCGGCAAAGTAACAAGTATTGTCCGAAACGAACAGCTTTCTACCATCCAGACCACGGCGGTGATCGCTGGACTGACCGCAATTATGCTGTTTTTCTTCGGGCTATTCCTGTTTTTCGAGCGATACAAATATCTGCTTTGGTTTTCGCTGCTCTGCGGCTGCATCGCCCTGCGGGTTATAGGCTCCGGCCTCCTGCCGATTCTGCTGCCGGAGCTGAGCTGGGCTCTGGAAATTCGTCTGTCTTACATCGGCACCTGTCTGATGGCGCTCTTTGCATCGCTGTACATCGCCAGTCTGTTCCCCGGTGCGGCAAACAAATGGGCGATGCGCAGCTTCGCTGTGTTCTGCGGCGGCTGTGTTATGTTTATTTGCCTTGCTCCCACCACGGTGTTTACCCGGTATCCGGTGGAGCTGTCCCTTGCCTACATAGGCTTTGTGGCATATCTGCTGCTCACGATGCTGTGGCGTGCCCTGCGGGGAACACTGTCCTTTGCACTGTCAAAGCCGGAGCGGCGGCTCCTGCTGCTGGGGCTGATCCTGTTTGCCTTACTTTCGGCGGCGGATATTTTCGCCCACCAGCGGGCTTTGCTGCTGTTCGGGCTTTCCTATCAGGCGGTGGGCATGGTGGTGTTTCTGTTCCTCAACATGTTGGCGCTGGTGATGAGCTTTTCCCGCACAGAGCAGGAGCTGGATGCAGTGAGGGAAAGCCAGCGGGAAATTCAGGAAACCAACCGGATGCTGGAGCGGTTGAACCGTGCCAGAATCGACTTTTTAAACAACATCAGCCACGAAATGAAAACCCCCCTCGCGGTCATCAGCAGCTATGCGGGGCTGACCATCAGCCAGCTTCGCAGGAATGCCATGGATGAGCAGACCGAGGAGAATTTAGACCGTGTCCAGCAGGAAGCGGTGCGGCTGGGACGGCTGGTGGAACAGCTCATGAAGGTGTCGCTGGAAAAGGAGCGCCAGCTTACCCTGACCGACACCGACGCGAATACACTGCTCCACCGTGCGGCGGACTACTGCGAGGCTCTCTGCCGTGGGCATAACAATCAGATTACCGTAGCGTGCCATCCGGCGCACATTCCTTTGCGGGTCAATCCGGATGAACTCTTTCAGGTGCAGTTAAACCTGATTACCAACGCTAACCGGCAGATGCGGGACGGTGTCATTGCCCTGTCCGCCCAGCAGGACGAACAGAACGGGCAGACGGTGTTCTGTGTGGCCGACAGCGGCAAGGGCATTCCCCCGGAGCTGTTGGCACAGGTGTTTGAGCGGGGTGTTTCGGGAAACGGCGGCACCGGCCTCGGCCTTGCCATTTGCAGGGAAATTGTGCGGGAGCATGGCGGACAAATCGACATACAAAGCGGCGGCAGCGGCACCACGGTACGCTTTACGCTGCCCCTTGCGAAAGGAGGGAACCAACCATGACAAGTAAAGCGACAATTTTGATGATCGAAGATAACCCGGATATTCTGCGAGCCAATGCCGCTGAACTCAGGATGGAGAACTATCGTGTGCTGGAGGCGGACACGTTGGAGGCAGGACGAGTGCTGGCACAGCGGGAGCAACCCGACCTGCTCCTGCTGGATATTCTGCTGCCGGACGGCAGCGGGCTGGACTACTGCCGGGAGATATTCGGGCAGAACGCGCCACGGATTCTGTTCCTCTCCGCCATGAACGCCCCGGAGGACGTGATTGCCGGGTTGCGGGCAGGGGGCGACGATTACATGACAAAGCCCTATCTCATGCAGGAGCTGCTGGCGCGTGTTGAAGCCCTCCTGCGCCGCACGCAAATAGGGCAGCCTGTGCCGGAGTCTTTGCGCGTCGGTTCACTGGAGCTGAACGGCACCGCCGGGCGAGCGTATCTTGCCGGACAGGATTTGCTGCTGACGCACATGGAATATACCCTGCTGGAGTATCTGGCGCGTAACATGGACAGGTATCTGTCTGCGGAGGAATTGTATCAGAAGCTGTGGGATATGGAAACGGTCAGCGATGTCCGCACAGTATGGGAGCATATCTCCCGTCTGCGCAAAAAGCTGGTGGCAGGCACGGCGGCGGATATTGAGTCGGTACGAGGCAGGGGATACCGGCTGCTGGCGGCACAATCCGACCTTGCGAAAAGTTGAGGTTCAAAAAAGTGTGTTTCTTTGTAATTGTATGATAAAATGAATAGCGACAGGCAAAACAGCGAAAAACCGGCTGAATCAGTAATGATTCAAGCCGGTTTCGCCTTTTCTTGGAGAGGTTGCAGGGCAGGAATGCTGTCCAGTGGAACAAGTGTTTTGGATTTGTCAAGCCTTTTTTGAAAAAGCGGTGCCGTCCAGACCGATACAAAGTGGAGGGAGGAATCGGACATGGAACCCTGTAAAATCCTAATAATCGACGACAGCGACGAACTGCGGCGGGTACTGCGCATGGCCTTTGCCGCCATGCGGACAGAGTATCAAATGCTGGAGGCGGGCAGCCTTGCGGCAGGCCGCACGCTGCTGGAATCCGAAACGCCCGATCTCCTGCTGCTGGACGCGGAGCTGCCCGACGGCTCCGGCTTCGACTTCTGCCGGGAGGTGCGGCTGTACAGCGACATCCCCATCCTGCTGTCCAGCGGTCTTGCCGAAAAGGCGCGCATTGCCGAGGGCTACGGCGCCGGGTGCAGCGATTATCTGGTGAAGCCCTATCTGCTGGATACCCTGCTGGAGCGGATTGAGGCACTGCGGAGATATCAGCCGGGGTCCCGATGACGAAAGGGGGTGGGCTATATAGCGAAACAAATCGAGTTTAACGAAAAGACCAACCTTTTCCCTGTGAAAAACGGCGTGGATTATCTCGGCTGGCACTTCTATCTGACGGATACCGGTAAGGTAGTAAAGCGGCTGCGGACACAGAATAAGAAACGGCTGAAACGCCGCTTGAAGGGACTACAAAAGGGTTACGCCGAGGGAAAGCTCGATTGGGAGGATGTCAAGCGCAGCATGGCGGCAACACAGGGGCATTTAATACACGGCCACACTTATCGCCTGCGTGCGAAGCTATATAACAAAACGGTGTTTGTACGAAGCACCTTGAACGAAACGGAGGAAACGAGCATATGAACAAAACAATCAACAAGCCCGGCAAACGGCTGCTTTCCCTTGCGCTGGCAATGCTGCTGGCGCTGGGAACGCTGCCGCAGACGGTGTTTGCGGTGGGCGAAAGCGAGGGCGGCACAATCACCGCCTTTGAACCGCTGGAGGACAGCGTAAAAAATCAGGCAGTGCCGCTTGGCACATCCTTGGAGAATTTGAATCTTCCCGCGTCCCTGACGGCGACGGTGGAGGTGAAAACTTCCACAGAGCAGACCGGCAGCGATTCCGGCAGCGTGCAGGATTCGGGAACACCGGCACAGGAGAATGCGGAAACCGATTTGCAGGACGGTGATACGACCGGTGAGGATTCCGTCAGCGGCAACAATGCGCCCGGCTCCGATGCGGACGAACAGCAGAACGGCACGCCGTCTGACGCACAACCGTCTGACGATGGGGCTTCGCTGCGGGTACAATCCGTTACCGGTTCCGCCATAACGCTGGGCAGCAGCGGTGCGGACGATACCGTAGGCACACAGGAAACAGTATCCGTACCGGTACTGGAATGGATATCGGAGCCAACCTATGACCCGGAAACCACGGGAACCTATGTCTTTACGCCGGTGCTGGAGAAAGCCTACACGTTTGCGGAGGGTGTAGAATTACCGATTGTCACCGTGGAGATTACTACTCCTGTCATAACTGTTGCCCTGAACGCGGCGATACAGGGCGGAACCCCGACTTTTACATTAAACGGAAATGATATCAGTGTCGTGGGCTTTGGTGGGCACGAGTGGGTGGTAATCGGGGATGAAAATAATGGTGTAAAAACCGATAATGCCGATATCATCACGCTGCTGCTCAAAAACGATGATGCGGGCGGCGGTTACGATGCCACACAATTCCATGGCAGCAGCAACCACTACAGCGGCTCTACCCTGCAAGACAAAATGGATGAAGCCTACGACAGCTTGCCGGACGGGGAAAAAGAGCTTGTGGCAGAACGCGCACTGGAGGGCGGCAGTGCAAATTATGGCTACTCTGGATACGATGATAACAAAGTTGCCGGAGATGCTGTATCCGGCGCTCACTTCTGGCCGTTGTCGGTAAGCGAAGCTAACTCGGTGGATAATTCCGTACGGGTGTTCGGCGGCCTTTGGTGGCTGCGGTCGCCGGGCTCCTGCAATGACTTCGCGGCGGTCGTTAACTTCGACGGCCTCGTCAGCGCGTACGGCTACTACGTGAGCAGCGCGTGGGCTGTTCGCCCCGCTTTTAAGCTGAATCTGGCATCTGTCCTCTTTACATCTGACGCGAGCGGAGCGAGCGCAAAGCCCACAACAGTGGGCGCATCTTTGTCGTCGGCTACGCCGCCGACCGGCGCGGTGAAATTCACGATGAAGGACGATAATCTGAATTTGACCGTTTCCAATACCGGTGCAATCACCGCAGCACCGGGCGGAACGGTGAGCATCCCCTACACCGATGCGGTAACCGGCACGAACAAATATGTTTCTGCTGTGCTGACAGATGGCGATACGGAAGAGGTGCTGTACTATGGCAAGCTGGTGGATTTAACGGGCGACAGTGGAGCCAGCGGCACCGCCAACTTTGACGTGCCGGACGGTCTTGCGCTGGGCAGCTATACCCTCAAGCTGTTCAACGAGGAATGCAATGGTGATAATGAAACCGACTTTGCCAGCGAGCCGGTGGAGATTAACCTGACAGTAACAAGCGGCGGGAATGACAATTTCCCGGAGGGTACATGGACAGGCGCAAACGGCCACCGCTATGTGGAATTTGGCGGCATGATTTGGCGGGTGCTGGAGGTAACAGAGAACGATGCGGAAGCATCGGGATGCACTACCGCCCTGCTGCTGGCGGAGGAATCGGTGGGCTCAAGACAGTTTCACACCACATGGAATAGCGGTGGAGATAACGACTGGAACACTTCTGACATTAAGGCATGGTTGAATAATGAAATTTGCACAAAAAACAGCAATGACTATACCTCTAATGGTTTTATGAGCCGATTTAGTGACGATGAAAAAGGCTCCATTGTAACGGCAAACTACACCTACGGCGGCAATTATACAGGCAGTGGAACAACTGGCAGCTCCAAGGTGTTTTTGTTAAGCGTGAATGAGGCAAGTAAATCCGACTATTTTGCCGGTGACGCTGACCGTGCGATTGGCGACTATTGGTGGCTGCGGTCGCCGGGCAACTACAGGCCCAACGCGGCGGGCGTTAACGACGACGGCTACGTCCTCGCGAACGGCTACTACGTGGATATCTACTCTGTCGCAGTTCGCCCCGCTTTGAAGATCAATCTGGCATCTGACATCTTCACATCTAAAAATCCTTTGGTGCAGGCGGAGATTACGGTGACAAGCAGCGACAGTCCGGTTGAGGACGCCAGCATCTCCTTTTCGGGCGCGTCAGCGCCCGACGGCGCAATTTTGTCCGGCGGCGAGGGTAAGGCCACCGCATATTTGGAGCGGGACGAAAGCTATACCATGACCGTGAGCAAGACCGGATATGAGCCTTACACCGCTACAATAGAAATCACGCAGGCAGATCAGGCAATCCCTGTGAATTTAACGCTAAGCGACGCTATCCGGCCAACGGTAGAAAGCATCACCCCGGCAAACGGCGCGGAGAATGTTAACGTCAGCGGAGAGCTTGAGATTACATTTAGTGAACCCATGAAAACAAGTGAAGGAACAGTATCGCTGGATAATAGTATTGGCACTCTTTCAGGAACTTGGAACATACCGACAAATACAATTTTCACTGTGCCATATTCTGGTCTTGACTATAGCGAAACATACACAATTACGGTTGCGGACTTTGAGGACGCGGCGGGCAATACGATTGACCCTGACCCTGCAACCTATTCCTTTACCACCAAAGCCCAGCCCGCAGGCCCGGATGTTTCGCCGCAAACCCTCAATCTGGATTTGAACGGCAACTCAACCGGAACACTGGATATCTTCCTTGGGCAATCTGGGAATCGGGCGGCGCAAGCGGATATTGCGGTGGATTCTGGGTCCGAAAGCGATATCTCGGTAAATTTGGCGACCCTGACCTCTGATGGAACCGTCACCGTTACCGGCTTGCAAACTGTGAGCGGCGCGGGCATTACAGTCAGCTTTTCCGGGGGTACGGCCACACCTGCGGATATTCCCGTAATCGTGAATGTCACCGACAGTACGCCGCCACCGGCGACTGCCCATACCATAACCGTCCTGACCGGCGGCAACGGCACAGCCGCTGCGAATAAGACGTCCGCAACCCAAGGCGAAACGGTGACACTTACCGCAACGCCCGCCAGCGGCAGCTACTATTTTGCCCGTTGGGAAGTGGTCAGCGGCGGAGCCATTCTTTCCGGCAATAGCTTTGTGATGCCAGATAACGAAGTTACGGTAAAGGCATATTTTAGCAGGTACAGCAGTGGCGGCAGTTCGGACAGCTCCGATTCCAATCGGGGCACAACCGTTATCATTCCTCCCGTGATCCAGCCTGATTGGCCCACCATTGGCAGCGTTTCCGGCAAGGTGGCGGGAACCAATACGCAGAGAACCTTCACCGTAACCGACAGCCTTGTGAAAGCCGCCCTTGAAAAGGCGCAGGCGGAAGCAAAGAAGCAGAACCGTACCACCTACGGTGTGGGCGCACAGATCGCGCTGGACGCTCCCGCAGTCGCGGGGCTGACCCTCACGCTGGAGCGCGCCGCCCTGAACCGGCTGGTGAACGAAAAGGCAAAGCAGTTTGAACTCACAGGTGCGCCGATTTCCCTCACTTTTGACGCGCAGGCGCTTTCGGAGCTGCAAAAGCAGGGCACAGGCAACGTGACCATTACCGTCAAGCCGGTAACGGTTAAGAATGTTCGCAATGCCTACGATATCACCCTGAACACCGTAAAGGACGGCAAAACCGTGAGCATCACAAGCCTTGGAACCGGCAACGTTACTCTGTCCATTCCCAGCACACCGGGCAAAAGCGAAGCGGCTGGCTATCTCTACGCCGTGTATGTGGATGGAAACGGCAAGCTAAACCGGATTGCAGATTCGACCTATGACGCAAACAGCGGCAGTGTGATTTTCAGCACCAATCATTTTTCCGTGTATGGCGTGGGTTATACGGCTCCGTCTGCTAAATTTACCGACATTGAGAAGCATTGGGCGAAGGAATCCATTGATTATGTAGTCGGCAGAGGGCTTCTCTCCGGTACATCCGATGCCGCCTTCGCACCTGACACCGCCATGACCCGTGGAATGCTGGTAACGGCTCTCGGCAGACTGGCAGGTGTGGACACGAAAGCCTATACCACCAACAGCTTCACCGATGTGAAAGCTGACAGCGCATTTCGCCCCTATATTGAATGGGCGTACAAAAAAGGCATCATTCAGGGCATTGGCAACCAGCAGTTTGCGCCTGACCGGGCGATTACCCGTGAGGAAATCGCGGTCATCTTCGCAAACTATGCAAAAGCTACCGGCTACAAGCTGCCCATTACCCGTGAGGCGACAACCTATGCGGACGCGGCCAGTATCGGCAGCGCCTACAAAACAGCGGTTACATCCATGCAGCAGGCGGGAATCATGATGGGCGGCACAGGCAACAAGTTTAATCCAAAATCCAGCGCCACCCGTGCAGAGGTTTCCTCCATGCTCCACCGCTACATCAAGCTGACCATCGACCCCGACACAGCGCAGGGCTGGGCGAAAAATGACGATGGCCAGTTCCTGTACTACAAGGGCGGTAAGCCGGTTGCCAAGACACAGAACATCGACGGTGTAAAGTATTACTTCAACGACAATGGCACGCTGAAAACCGGCTGGGTAAAGGACGATGCCGGAAACTGGCACTTCTACTCCGGCAATACCATGCTGGTAGGCTTTTGGGATTTAGGTGCAAATGGCGAAAGCAAGCGCTACTACTTCACAAAGGACGGCATCATGATTGCCGGAAAATGGCTGGAGATTGATGGAAAATGGTATTACTTCAATGCCGACGGCTCTCTTGCCAAGAGTACCAAAATCGACGGCTATGAGGTTGACAAAAACGGCGTGAGAAAAACAAAGTAGCAACAACATTTTAATACAGCTATGGGCAAACCCGGCAAAAGCCGGGGACGCAAAGCCGAGGGTCTAAGGCACTTAATGTGCTATGATAGTCTGGCTGCCAAAAACCGCAAAGGGTCTGCCCTCTCTCAAGAGGGCAGACCCTTGCCATTTCTTTACGGCTTTTGACGGATAATTTGGGGTATCAGGATACCGGCTTTCATTGGGCTATGGCGAGAGAGGTATCCATATGAATTTATTTAGTCTTTATCCCTTTTGGGAGTGTAAATAAAGTTGAAGCAACCTATACATACCACTCATCACTCTTACAACCTAATCATGCAAGTCTAAGTAAGACAACATTTCGCTGCGGGCGAAGTGCTGTCTTATTTTTTTCGACAAATTTCCTATTTGTTTTACAAATTATCCCATTTTCGGGATTGTGCAGCAACCTTTCCACCAATCCACGATGCCGTTCCCCACCTCCGATCTGTTTTCGCATTTCAGCAAAACAGATTGGAGGAAAGGAACATGAAAAATTATAGGGACAGTGATTATGCCCTAAATAAGTTCAGCGAGGGCATTGTATATAAGTTTGCAGACCGCATTGTAGAAATCACGCTGGAGGATTATCTTGCGGAAAACCCCGGCAAGACAGCACAGGACTTTTTGGAGCTGAAAGCCTTGTCGGATGAAATCTATCATGAGCAAGTCATACATGAAAATCGGACAAGCCGTTTAGATGTGAGTATCAACGGGCTGGAGGAAACAGAGCAGCTTGCCGCACCGCCCCTTGATTTGGACTTGATACATAAAAGCGATACCACAAAAGCTATGCAAGCCGCAAAGCGGTTGCTGGACAGCGGAGAATTGACAGAAATCCAGCGGCGCCGGTTTATTCTGCATTTCGTGGAGGGCTTATCCTACCGGCAGATCGCCAGCCGTGAAGGGGTGCACTTTACCTCTATCCACGAAAGCATAGAGGCGGCTACGGCAAAGCTGCAAAAGTTTTTCAAAAAAATTTAATTTCATACCCCTACACCCCCCTGTTTTTTTGACATTGGGTGAAAGGATTTTCCAATTCCCTTTCGCCTGAACATTGAAAACAGAATATGGGTGTGATGGGTACATCACCGGCAGGGGGAGCGACACACCGGGACACGCCAAGACGGGGGCAATGCCCTCCGAGCGATTATGTCTGCGGCAGTTACGCCCCGTGGTGGGACGGATTGCGACGATCCCTGCCGGTCATCATGGTACTTCTGCTTTGAACGCTTCACCGCATTGAGCAGCCCGGCAGACGGCCGGGAAAACGCATCACCCTCGTTTGAGATAGAATGAGGGGCGGCTTTTATGGAGTCCGGCAGCACCAGCCGGATCGCTTGTCACACCTTTGCTTTGAAATAAAAATCTATCGTGCTCTATCGGAGCGATAGAAACCATGCGGCGGAACAGGTCTTTTGAGTCATCAAACTTTCAAACCGTTTCCTGATTCCGCCGCATTCTTGTGTCGCTCCTTTAGGCAAGCAAAGGAGGCAAAACGATATGAACCAACCTGTCTATATGGCAGATATTCAAAATAAGATTTACGAAGCAGGCTTAATCCGGCAAGAGGAACGCATTGTACTGACAGCCGATAATTGCGTGCTTTTGGAATACTACACCGGAAAAACATACAGCTACCGCATGGTGGAGCTTACCACCTTAAAGGCAAAGCGGCTCTTTTCCAAAGCGGCGCCGCTGAATGAAAGCGGATACCAAAAAGCGATGGAAAAAATGCTTTCACAAGCAGGATCGGAATCGGAAAACACATTTTCCATCAAGCCTGCCATGAGAGCAAAAAATCTTCTGGAACACATTTTTTCAAACATCCTGCCGGAACATGGTATGGACTTTCGGGAAAATCAGGCGGCTCTTGCGCTGGAAATGCTGGAGTCCTTGCAGGGAAACCGACTGGCGCTCTGTGAGGCCGAGGTGGGTACAGGAAAAACTCATGCCTACATATTGGCCGTAACGGTCCACAATCTGTTCAGCACCAATAAGCTGCCGACAATTATCTCTACTTCCACCATTGCGCTGCAAAAGGCATTGACAGAAGAATATATCCCTCAGATTTCCGATATTCTGATGGAACACCGGATT
Organism: Kineothrix sp. IPX-CK; assembly: GCF_039134705.1. Taxonomy (NCBI): domain Bacteria; kingdom Bacillati; phylum Bacillota; class Clostridia; order Lachnospirales; family Lachnospiraceae; genus Kineothrix; species Kineothrix sedimenti. The sequence goes on from NZ_CP146256.1 coordinate 1,328,805, forward strand.
ATTGACAAGCCCCTGTCCTTTGTGGTTCGCAAAGGGAAGTCCCATTACGCCTGCGACAGCCGGGTAAAGGGGTATCGTTCCTCTATCGCACACAATGACCGCCATGAGGACGAGGAACTGCTTTCTGTCCTGACCGGACTTTTCACCGGAGCCTGCCCCCTTGATTTGGATAAGCTCCCTTTAACGGACTATGTGAAATCCTGCATCAATGTGGAGCGCTGCCATCTGAACTGCCCGCTGTCCTCGGTCTGCCGATACCGTGACTTTATCCGAAAGGCACAATCTCTTGGATATGACTTTCAGATTGCCAACCACAATCTTGTGCTGGCGGATGTCCTTGGCAGGAAGAACGGGAGAAGGTCCTTGTTCCCGCCCCGTGGAGTGGTGATTTTTGACGAGGCTCACAAGCTCCTTGACGCAGCCCGACAGATGTACGGTATGACAATGGAAAACGTGGAATTGGAACGGCTGGTGGCAAGTATCTACCATGCCATAGGCACAGGCAATCCCGACAAAGCGGAGATCGTCAGGCTGTGTGAAACCATACAGGAACAAAATGTCTTGCTCTTTGAAGCCCTGCGATATGCCGCAGGCACAAGCTATGATAGAAACTGCTATGCCGTGCAGATTGACCTAAACTGCATACGGGCTTTGAAAACACTGATGGCTGTACTGCGCAGACTGTCAGTGCTTTTTTATACGACTGACCGTGAGAAAAGGGAGCGTTACGATCGGCTGGTAAACCGCATGGAACAGCAGGAAATCAAGCTATTCATCCTGTTTCATCATGCAAGTTCTATTCTTTGGCTGGAAATGACCGGAGCAACAGCCTGCCGGGTCTGCGCTTTGCCAAAGCAGCTTGATTTTCTATTATCGGAGGATATTTGGCAGGAAAAAATTCCGTATATCCTGACCTCCGGCACGCTCTCTGTGGGGGGCGATTTTTCACATTTCAAGCGAAATAACGGAATTATACTGGCGGAGAAACGCCGCATCTTTGAAACCAGCAAGGCTTCTCCCTTTGATTATCCGAACCATGCCCTTCTGTATCTCCCGCAGGATATGCCCACTCCTTCAGACAAAGACAGCGGTTATTTTCAGGCGGTGGTCAATCGGCTGGCGGAGCTGATTGAAGTGACCCATGGGCATACACTGATCCTGTTTACATCCTACCGCATGATGGAACAGGCATATGACGAGCTGTGCGGGAGAATCACTTCGTTTCCCATGTTCCGTATGGGCAAAGGCCGTCTGGACGCCATCGACGCTTTTCGCAGAAGCGGTAACGGTGTCCTTTGTGCCAGTGACAGCGCCGGAGAGGGCATTGACCTTGCCGGAGATATTTTATCTTCCCTCATTGTGGTACGGCTGCCGTTTCCGGCTCCCGACCCGGTGTTGGAATATGAAAAGACCCTGTATCCTGACTTCTACGGCTATTTGAACGAGGTCATTGTACCGGGTATGCTCATCAAACTGCGCCAATGGTTTGGCCGGGGCATCCGCAGAGAAACGGATACCTGTGTTTTTTCTATTCTCGACAGTCGGGCGAGCAGACGCTACCGGAATGATATATTGGCGGCCTTGCCTGATATGCCGGTTACGCACCAGCTTTCTGACGTGAACCGCTTTATTGCGGCCAAGAAGTCGGGCGCCTACTTTGAATGAGTGGGCGCCCGTCTTTTCCCCAAGAAAAAGGACGGAGCCTATTCATTGCTTTTTCCGCTCGGCTGTCACCTGACAAGCTGAACCGGAATACACTGTATCAGGGCGGTAAGGCAGGGAGCCTTATCGCCCTATGCCCCGAAAGGAGTGATTGGGTGGACTCTTTACCAGATATAGACTTTGAAGCGATGAAAAACATAGACATCCGAACGGTCAACCCGGATACTCTGGTTGACATTAACGATACGAAAGTCAATGCAAAACTGCCCATGGAAGAACGGATACTGGATTTTATCCAGCAAATAAGAAATCCATATTGCTACAAGTGCGGAAAAGTAGTAGTCAAAATCAGCTTTAACGATACCGACGCCACGCTGGAGGACAGGATGGAAAGTGTTTTGAGGATGATGTGATATGGGTGGTTTGCTTTGGGCAGAGCCTGGCCGTATGGGTTCGGATAAATGGTAATATTGTCTGGACGCATCCTGAAAGGGGTGCTATAATTATACATGGACTAATATTAGCGAACGCCCATTGATTAGGTCAGGTTTTGCTTCTTGACTTTTTCAATCGGGAGGTTTCGTTATGCCATTAAATAAGGATACAATCATATACAATGCTGCTCTCTATTTGCGCCTTTCTAAAGAAGATGGCGATAAAGCAGAAAGTGACAGCATTGCCAATCAAAGAGATTTAATAACCAATTTTGTGAAGTCAATGCCCGAAATCCGCCTCTGTGCCGAAAGAATAGATGACGGATTTAGTGGTGTTGACTTTAATCGTCCTGCCTTTAATTTGATGATGGAGGATGTAAGAGCTGGGCGGATCAACTGTATCATAGTCAAAGACCTGTCACGTTTCGGCAGAAACTACATCGAAGCAGGACGATACATTGAACGGATTTTTCCGTTTTTAGGTGTGCGTTTCATTGCTATCAACGACGGTTACGACAGCGCAAAGGAAAAATCACCGTCAGACGATATTATCATTCCTTTTAAGAACCTTGTCAACGATGCGTATTGCAGGGACATCTCCGTTAAAATCAGGAGTCAGCTTGATGTAAAGCGTAAAAATGGTGAGTTTATCGGTTCCTTTGCCGTTTACGGCTACATGAAATCAGAAGAGAACAAAAATCAACTGGTGATAGACCCCTATGCCGCAAAGATTGTGCGGGATATTTTTGCATGGAAGCTGGACGGACTCAGCCAGCAAGGGATAGCCGACAGGCTGAATGAGATCAGCGAGCCATCCCCAATGGAATATAAACGCTTTTTAGGACTTAACTTTGCCACCAGCTTTCAGGTAAACCCCAAGGCAAAATGGACTGCGGTGGCGGTTGGCCGCATTTTGAAAAACCCTATCTACGCAGGGCATCTTGTGCAGGGTAAGGAAAGCACTCCAAACTATAAAATTAAGCAGCGGTTTATGAAGCCGGAGGATAAATGGGTTCGGGTGGAAAACACCCATGAGCCTATTGTCCCACAGGAGATTTTTGACACTGTGAACCGTGTGCTGGCACAGGACACCCGTATTGCTCCAGACGGAGAAGCTGTCTATCCGTTTTCCGGCCTGCTTTTTTGTGCTGACTGCAAAAGCGGTATGGTGCGAAAGATTGTACCCGCAGGCGGAAAGAAGTACGCCTACTATTATTGTTCAAAGAATAAGGCTGGGGATGGCTGTACCACTCACTGCATCAGCGAAAAGGTATTAGAAAAGGCAGTCCTGCAAGCACTTCAAAATCACATCGCTTCTATTCTCGACATTGAACGGATTCTCTCGTTTATCGACACCCTTCCTATGCAGCAGGAGGAAATCCGAAAAATTGATACTCAACTGCTGATGAAACAGGAGGAAATCGAAAAGTATAAAAACCTCAAAGTGTCTATCTATGAGGACTTGAAAAGCGGTGTCATTGATGCAGATGAGTACCGGGAATTTAAGGTCATATACGGGAAAAAGTGTGAGGAAGCGGAGAAAGCTGCCGAACGGCTGAAACAGGACATTGCCCTGATCCTTGCTGGTAAGGGGGCAAACAGCGTTTGGATTGAAGCCTTTAAGAAGAATCGGAATATCACCGAGCTGTCCCGAAAGGTAGTTGTTTCCCTGATTGAGTGGGTCAATATCTATTCCGGCAGCCGGGTGGAAATCCGATTCCGCTATCAGTATGAATATGAAAGAGCTTTGTTCTTTGCCGAGAACGCAAAAGACCTAATTGCATCAGCTTCACCGGTTCCTATAAAGGGGGTGGTGTGAGATGGCGAGAACAAGCAGAAAACAAATAGATAATTTTGCCCAGGTTCCCCTTGAAACGATATGGAACACCTGTGTTTACGGGCGGCTGTCGGAGGAAGATGAGCGAAAAAAAGAAAGTGATTCCATCGGCAATCAAATCTCCATGTTGGAACGCTATATCGCTGAAAGGCCGTACCTGAAACTCATATCTGTTTTTAAGGATGTCAATCAGACAGGAACGAACTTCGACCGTCCCGGCTTCAATGAAATGATGGACGCCATCAAGGGTGGAAAAATCAACTGCATTGTGGTCAAAGACCTGTCCCGTTTCGGCAGAAACTACATTGAAACCGGAACTTATCTTGAAAAAATACTGCCATTCTTTCATGTTCGCTTTATCTCCGTGAACGATGGATATGACAGTCTGAATGCCAGCAGTCAGGATGAAGGGTATGCCGTTCCTCTGAAAAACCTGATCCATGATGTGTACGCCAGGGATATATCAAAAAAGATAAAATCCGGGCTTGCAGTCAAGAGAAGTAGAGGGGAATTTACCGGCTGTGTCGCAGCCTACGGCTATCAAAAGGCGGATAACGGCAGATTGGTAATTGACGAGGAAACCGCACCGATTGTCAGGGATATTTTTAAGTGGGCAGCGGACGGCATGGGCGATATGCGTATCGTTCAAAAGCTCAATGAGCTGGGCATTCCCTCCCCAAGCCAGTATCGCTATGAAAAGGGCATCTTAAAAAGTGAGCGTTATGCCAATATGCGGTATTGGTACAAAAGTGCCGTCCGCAGAATTTTAATCAACCCGGTTTATCTCGGACATATGGTGCAGGGAAAAACAAAATCTGACCTATGGGGCAAGGGTGGCAGTGTGGAGCTGCCGCAGGATCAGTGGGTGGAAATCAAGAACACCCATGAACCCTTGATTGATGAAGAAACCTTTTTGGCTATACGGCAAATCAAACAGGAACGGGAGTCCGGCGAGAGACAAGAAGTGAAACCCGGGCGGTCAAATATCTTGAAAGGGCTTGTGTTCTGCGGTGATTGCAAACGGAGCATGAAATGGCGTAAAATGCCCAAATCAAACGGTTCGGCACTCTATTACTTTAGCTGTGCCACATACGAGGATATTGCCAAGAATGACTGTATCAAAAAGCGTATGGACGAACCGGATTTGCTCTCTATTCTTTATACGGCTATCCGCAAGCAGATTGACCTGGCCGTTGATATAGACCGAATGGTGTCTAAGCTCAATGCAAAGGAAGGCTTCTGCCAGCAGCAGAGTGAGGTGGACACAGAGATTTCCGAAACGGAAAAGAAACTGTCCAGACTGTCCATGCTCAGAAGCTCCTTGTATGAGGACTATCAGGAAAAGCTGCTTGATGAAGCAGAATATCTCTTTACAAAAGCCAAGTACGAGAAAGATGTAAATGCCTTACGGCGCCGACTTGATGAGTTGTCCATGCAAAAGCACCGGATTGATACCATGCTGACACCTCAAAATCCATGGCTGGTAGCCTTGAAAAAATTTAAGAAGAACAAAGCCATAACGGGAGAAATGATTTCCGAGTTGATAGAACGGGTGGAAATATTCAGCGATCAAAGCGTATCCATCTGCTTTCGGTATCGGGATGAGTTTGAAAGTTTGCTCGGCTTTATTGAGGCGGAGAGTGAGGTGAGGGTTTCGTGAGTATCAAGAAAATTCTTGCCAAGTATATCCGGTTATCCCAAGAGGACGAGAACGAGGGTGAAAGCAACAGTATCAGAAACCAGCGGGAGCTTCTGAACGCCTTTGTGGAAAGCTCCCCTGACCTCTCACAGTATGAAGTGGTTGAGTTTTGCGACGATGGTTACAGCGGTACAAATTTTGACCGTCCGGGCGTGAAAGCCCTGCTGGATGAAGTGCGTGCGGGAAACATACAGTGTATCATCGTAAAAGACCTGTCCCGTTTCGGAAGAAACTACATTGACATTGGAGATTATTTGGAGCAGATATTTCCCTTTTTAGGGGTACGTTTTATCTCCGTCAATGACCGCTTTGACAGCAATGACTTTGACGGTACGACCGGTGGGCTTGATGTGGGTTTCAGAAACTTGATTTATTCTCTTTACAGTAAAGACCTTTCGCAAAAGGTGCGGAGTGCAAAGAAAACCCGCATGGAGAAAGGCGAATTCATCGGCAGCCATGCCCCTTATGGCTATGCGAAATCATCGGAAAACCGCAAGAAACTTGTAATTGATGAAAAGGCTGCCGCCGTTGTCAGGCGTATCTTTGCCATGGCGGATGAGGGCAAAAATGCAGTCCGGATTGCCGCCATCCTAAATGCAGAGAATATCCCGACACCATATGGCTATAAGCGGCTTATGGGCTGTGACCGTAAATACAATGTTGTTGGAAATACAAATCACTGGCATAATACGACCATCCTGACCATTATCCGTGACGAACGCTACACCGGGAAAATGGTAAACGGTAAAAATCGCAGCCCTTTTGTCGGGAGTAAGCACGGGAAACGCATCCCCAAAAGTGAGTGGATTGTCGTACCCAACACCCATGAAGCCATTGTTTCGGAAGAATTATTTGCTTCGGTTCAGGAGCGTTTCTCTGCCCCTACGAGGATAAGGACAGAACCGACCGAGATCAGACCACTGATGGGTAAAGTGAAATGTGGGGTTTGTCGGCACGTTATGCGAAGAAGCAACAGCACTCCAGCGACTGCATATTATTTCTGTGAAAGCCACCAGTATGTAGCCAACAGCGACTGCACCAAAGACAGGATTTCCGAAAGCGGCTTGATACAGACTGTTTTATCTGTGATACATACGCAGATGGAGGTCATGCTTGATATGGCACGGCTTTTGGACAGAGTGAAAACGCAAAGCCATCAAGATATGACTGCCCTGACAGAGCAGATCAGGCAGTTACAATCCATCCTTTCCAAACTGAGAGCATCTAAAGTTAAGGCATATGAAAAATACAAGGATGGGACTTTGGACAGGGACAGCTACATAAGCCGAAAAGCCGATATTGGCAAGCAGATTGCGGAAACAGAATCCCAAATCGTTGAACTTGAAACGACATTGCAAAGTCGCTATCAGGAAAACGGACAGCCGGTTTCCATTATTGAGAGCTTCAAACGATATGAGGGAATTACGGAGCTTTCAAAAGAAATGGCAGATGAACTAATCGACAGCATCTATATCTACGGAAGTGAAGCGATTGAAATTGTGTGGAACCATATAGATGAGTATATGAGGCTTGTCCAGTATGTCAAAAAAGGAGTGTGCATAGATGGAAACAGATAATAAAAAGAGCGTTCCGAGGAACGCTTGGCAGATACTTGGAGTATAGCAAGAAAAGGCACTGTACTAAATCAAATATTACAGTGCCTTATTTGCGTAATTAGATAGATTTTATTGGGTGGGTGAAATTAGTCACCGATGGAGGGTATGCTCATTCGCTTTATGAAAGGCTTTGTATATCATTTAAGCATTTTTGGATATCCTTTACCACCAACGATTGCATACTTTCCTTGTATCTTGATGGATTAGCACGATGCAGTGCATTTATGATGTCCAGCCTCAAATCTGGCTTGAATTTTGCTACAATAGGCAACACCTTAATGCATTGCCGTGCAGCAATCGGCTTATCGTCTGTGATATGTATGAGGAATTTGTCAATAATTTCATCTATTTTATAGTCATTATCCCACTGCGCATTTGCAGCAACCAAAATAATGCCTCTTGTTCTGATATAAGAATTTTCATGATCAAGCATATCTGCAAACACGCCAAAGAAAGGGTACACGACATTAGATTGGTTACTTTCATTTTTCAGTTGCTTTAAACATTGATAGGCCTTTTTATCATCACTATCTATCAGGCCATTAACCAAGTCTTGAATATAATCCACCATATCACCTCGTTGCTAATATAAATTCGCTCCCTAAGCGGTCAATTTCCTTACTACCGTTTCAAAAAAGTTTTCTTCGGTAGTTATATGGAATGAGTTTACCATATTAAAGTGACAGCTTCAACTCACAAATTATTAAAAATAGAAAGGATAATCACTATGAAACCTAAAATCAGAACACTGCCCTTACGCAAGGATCGACTGGACGATTTTGGGGATGTAGATACAGCAAGAGCCGTTGCATCTAAGTAAGGTGCAACGGCTCAATTTAGTGGCAAGTCACATTTGATTGTGTAGGTGAACTTAGTCACCAAAAGAGGGATTTCTCATTTGGTTCGTTCAGAACATTCATGAAGTAAAATAGGCAATAATGCTTTACTCCATTGATTTGATCAGAACAACCTTTTCCCATCTGAAATATCAATATTGAGCTCTTTTGCCACACTGTTTTGCTTAAATGGATTTATTTTTTCCACTACACCGTTGCGTTTGAAAAGTGAGCCTGTATTCTTGAACCAAAAGGTTACATCTGCTTTTACGCATTGTTCACGGATATTAAGTACCCAATCATAATCGCACATACGGGCTTCTCGTCCTGTTTCGCCGCCAACGGTAACATGGTCTACTCCATGAAGATAGGGCGTTAAATCTATCATTTCTAAAAGTGGAGCACAAGCAATAAACCTCCTCTTTATCGGATAGGATAAAAAGAGTGGAAGCCTGTAATCGGCGAGTGTTTGATTTTCGACAGTACAGCCAATATTCACATTGTCATAGCCTGACCCCCAATCAGACGGAAGCGATTGGGGGAAGCGGTCAATTCGCTTTGTCAAAATCAAAAACTCAATATCTGTTCTTTCCTTGATGATCGCCCAAGCCTCTTTACGCCATTCATCCGCTTCGGGAAGAAAAAAGTCCGTCGCAAAGCAGGTTGCAAGAATTTTGTTGCCTTTGATATTGTATTCGCCCTTTGCATTTTTTCTTACAGGCCAATCGAATTTATCTGTTTTTTGTATTGTGCTTTGACCATAGCGTTTTGCATACGGTCCATAAAAATAGCAATTTGTACAGCCATCACTTATTTTGTAACAGCCTGTCCATGGTTCCCAGTTCATAGTGTTCCTCCTCTTGGATGGGTGAAGCCGATGATAGCAGAAACGCAGCTGCTTGTCAGCAGCGTTTGAACGTCACCGTCTGTGCCTTCATGGTGATCTTACCCACCTCGTAGCCGTAGGCGGGCAGCTCCTTCTTGAAGGTTAAAAAGGCGTGGTCGATGGGAAAGCCCAGAATCTGTTCAATCTCGGCATAGGTCAGCGCGAAGCTGTTCTCCGTGCGTTGACCTATCGCCTTCCAGAGCGGCTTATATTTACTCATTCTCCCTCTCCTCCGATCTTGTTTGGAATAAAATAGCGGCTTTGATTTACCAAAGCCGCCGTGTATCACATACCAAAGCCTAACGCATACTGTTTTACAACCTCAAGAGGAAACATTGTGCGTGTAGCGACTTCTTCTGACGACATACCCTGATTAAAAAAGCGTTTGATAACCGTATTCATATCCTCTGCAATCTCCACAATATGCTTGTCTGGGTCATATACCCGAATGTCACGCTGCCCCCATGGGTATTCTTTTATTTCATGTACCCATTGCAAACCGGATATGCTTTTCAGTTCAGTATACACTTTGTCTAAATCTTCCACTTCAAAATAGACTTGAAAGTTGTGTGACTGTTCTTTCACACTATCGACGGCCAATCCAACGAGTTCAGCATAACCTTGTTGCAGAGAAAAGCCCTTAAGGGTTACATGCACGCCAATATCCATGACCGAATTTTGATGAAGCACATTTTCATAAAAATGCTTAGAAGCGGATATATCTTTAACCGCTAAGAGACAACCTTGATATTTCATTTTTTAATCCTCCTTTGAGGATATTGTATCGTATATCTCTGTTCCGTCATAGTAAAAATCCGACATTGTTTTCAGATACTTTTGAGGGGTAACACCGCTGATAGCCTTGAAATCTTTATCAAAATGGGCTTGGTCAAAATATCCGGCTTGTTGCGATAATGCCGCAAAAAAGCAAGGCGACGTTTGAATGTGTTTTAACACGTAGTTAAAACGGGTTAAACGAGCATAGTTTTTAATATTCATTCCGATTTGTGTAAGAAACAAGCGGTTTAGCTGTCGCTCACTATAACCGGATTGTCGGGCGACTTCTTTCACTTGTACTTGTCCATGACTATCAGAAATCACAGTAGACGCTAATAACAAAGCGTCCGAAATAACGTACTTTTCCATACGCCTGTATAAAATCTTTTCACAAATATTTGCTAAATCTGTCGCGGTTCTAGACATTACAAAGGCTTGATACAGCAAATGAAATAGCTCGTTGTCAATGTCTTCAAGCGAAAGGCGTTTGTCTGCAAACTCCGCTTGGCTTTGGCGTGTGATTTGATACAAACCATAGGGCGAAAGTTGGATAAGCAACAGGACCTGATAACTATTTGGTTCCATTCCTAACAAAACAGGGGTTAGGGATGCTCCCCATAGTTCAACAATTACAGCGGTTCCATCAAAGGCAAGGGACAATGTTCCGCAAGCGTTAGGCATAAGCGTATAGTGCGCTGTAAACGTATCATTTTCTGGAAATACGATATTGTAATATAGAATATATTTTCTCAGCCCTGCATGTGAGGGAAACATATTGAATTGCTTGCCACTTTTGGTAATCAAATTGTTCCCTCCTCATTTTCAAAGTAAAGTTTTCATTATGCTGATCCGCCGAATGCGAATCAAGCAAATATCAACACACCCCTTCGGGGCATTTTTCTTCACTGCCATTTGAAAAAAGTTTTACTCGGTGAATATAAAAACAAGTTTACCATAGCAAAATAGAAGTTTCAATCAATCAAATATAGACAATAGAGAGGCAGTCGGTGCTATGAAAATTAAAATCCGTTCACCGTCTTTATGCAAGCATTGACTGGACTATTCTTGGCATGTAGACAAAGCAAGAGCCGTTGCGTCAAGTTAGATGCAACGGCTCAATTTCGTGATAAGTCGGATTTTATTGTGTAGGTGAAGTTAAACACTAACAGAGGATGTGCTCATACCCTTACACAATGTTTTCACCCAAAATAATTTTTGGCATAGTGGTTAAGCATCTGTTCCACCGCTTGTAAAAATGCTCTAACCCTAACTTTGACACCCTTGCGTGAGTTTCTTCATCTCTAACAGTCCAATGTAAAACATAAGTGACTTTGCCTACATTGCGTGTGAGGCGAACAGGCAATGCCCCTTCTTTAACGGCATTAAAATCTGTTTGGCGGTGGGTGCGTTTGATATATCTAACTTCAATAACACCATCCTGCTCCATATAAAAGGCGGCAACCTCTTTCATAAGTTGCTCAATTTCCTCTTGCTTTTCAATCTTTGCCTCATAGATACAAATTTCATTAAACATTTATTGCACCACCTCGCACATTATATAAACTTGCTCACCGAGCGTTAATTTCCCATGCTACCGTTTCACAAAAGTTTTACACGGTAGATATATAAAGTAAGTTTACCATAGTAAAGCAGAACTTTCAATCAAACAAATATGAATGGATAGATTGAAAAGGTGCCAATAAGGATAAATATTTTTTAGTCCTGACTTGACACCAGCAGGAGCAACAGGCCCTACGGGAGCAACAGGAGCAACCGGGGCGACAGGTCCTACGGGAGCGACAGGAGCAGACGGTGCGGCCGGAGCGACAGGCCCTACGGGAGCAACAGGAGCAACCGGGGCGACAGGTCCTACGGGAGCGACAGGAGCAGACGGAGCAGCCGGAGCGACAGGCCCTACGGGAGCAACAGGAGCAACCGGGGCGACAGGTCCTACGGGAGCAACAGGAGCGACAGGAGCAACGGGTCCTACCGGGCCAACAGGTGCGGGAGCAATTATCCCATTTGCATCAGGTGGTCCAGTTACCTTAACTACTGTACTCGGAGGATTGCTTAATGCTTCCAGTGCAATTGGCTTTGGCACTAACCTTCCTGGTATTTCAGCAGCCAGCGGAACAATTAGTCTGCTTGGGCTGACGAACCTCGCGTTCTCCGTGCCCAGAGATGGAGTTATTACCTCTCTGGCTGGTTATTTAAGCATTAGTGCCGCTGTTAGCTTAATAGGTTCTACTGTTACAGTAACTGCCCAGTTATTCCAATCCCCCACACCTGATGATACTTTCGTCGCAGTACCGGGTGCAGTAGTCACGCTGGCACCTCCTCTCACTGGTTTAATATCTATCGGCGATATCACTAGCGGTATTACTTCGGGACTAAATATTCCTGTTACCGCAGGAACCAGATTACTCTTGGTATTCTCTGCAGCGGTTACGGCAGGACTTGATCTGGCTACTGTTATTGACGGTTATGCCAGTGCCGGTCTTGGAATTTCCTAGGAGAAGTTCATAAAAAGACCTTTGCAGCTGTATAGTTCCGAATTGACAACACTGCTTTGAATGAATCATATCATAGGAAACGGGACGTCTGTTCACAGACGTCTCGTTTTTCATATATGGAGATGAATGGGCTGCATGGTTTTTCAGGCGACGAAATGATTATTATAAAAAAATATTGCCAAAAAAAGAAAGGTACTATCGATATTTTTCTAAATATGATATGCTATCTTTTGTAATGAATGGATATAATAGGAAGCCGGCAGAGCACGGTAAATTTGTATATCCTACAACCCAAAATAAAATAATGGAGGTATGCTGTGAAGAAGTATTTTAACCTATCCGCCTCAGAGACCGCGGAAGACCTACAAGTCGATCTGTCCACCGGCCTTTCCGGTAAGGAAGCCACAGAGCGAAGTCAGAAGTATGGGCAAAACCGCCTGGAAGGCGGCAAAGAAAAGTCCATTCTGGCAATGGCACTAGATCAGCTCAAAGATTTTTTAGTTCTGATTCTGATTGTTGCTGCAGTGATTTCGATTCTTCTTGGAGAGGAATTGGAAGGCATCGTTATTCTGGCAATTGTTGTACTCAACACATTTCTTGGTGTATATCAGGAAAATAAAGCCAGCAATGCGCTAAAGGCACTCAAAGAAATGGCAAGCCCGCATGCAAAAGCGCTGCGTGACGGTCAAGTCGTTGAGATTGCCTCTCACGAAGTGGTTCCCGGAGATGTGGTTATTTTGGAGGCAGGCGACTATATACCAGCCGATCTGCGTCTGGTGGAATCCATCAACCTGAAAATCGATGAAGCTGCCCTGACTGGAGAATCGGTCCCGGTAGAAAAAGATGCAAAAGCAGTTCTGCCCGAGGATGCGAGCCTGGGGGATCGCATTAACAGCGCTTACATGGGCACCGTAATCACATATGGACGAGGAAAAGGTGTTATCACCGACATCGGAATGAAGACCCAGATGGGAAATATAGCAGGTATGCTCAACAGCAGCAGCGATGAGGCTACTCCGCTTCAGAAGAAGCTGGACAGCCTTGGCAAGCTGCTGGGTATTGTTTGCCTGTCGATCTGCGGAATCATTTTCCTGCTCGGCCTTCTTCGGGGAATGGAACTTTTTGATATATTCATGACATCCGTATCCTTGGCAGTTGCGGCTATTCCGGAAGGTCTTACCGTAGTTGTTACCGTAGTTCTGGCTATGGGTATGCAGAGGATGGTAAAATGCAATGCGATAATCAAGCGTCTGAGCGCCGTTGAGACGTTAGGAAGCACCACTGTTATCTGTTCGGACAAGACGGGTACGCTGACCCAGAACAAGATGACTATCCAGCGGATTTACGACGGTAAAGAACTGTATGATGTAAGCGGTACGGGTTATAGTCCCGCGGGAGATATTCTCGATGCATCCGGCAATAAGAGGGCTGATGCGGTACAGAAGATCCTGGAATGTGTTTTGTTATGCAACGATGCGATTTATGACCCCGAGAAAGAATCTATCGTAGGCGATCCTACGGAAGGTGCGATGGTAGTACTCTCACACAAGGCAGGAATGGTAAAAGATCAGTGGGAGAAAAAATATCCCCGTCTTCAGGAGATCCCTTTCGACTCCGACAGAAAGCTTATGTCTACATTCCACAATATAGATGACAAGACGGTAATGTATACCAAAGGTGCTCCCGATGAACTGCTTCGCCGCTGTATTTCGATAGATTTGAACGGAACGGTGGAAGAACTGTCGGAAGAAAAGCGTCAGGAAATCCTTGCGGCAAATCAGGGCTTTGCAGAAGATGCGCTTCGTGTTATCGGAGCAGCGTACAAGCAGGTAGAGCAAGTGGATATTTCCTTCGAAGCGGAGAACGATTTGATCTTTGTAGGCCTCGTTGGAATGATCGACCCGCCCAGAGAAGAAGCAAAGGATGCGATCAATGTTTGTAAGAAAGCCGGCATTCAGGTAAAAATGATTACCGGAGACCATAAAATCACGGCTACCGCAATCGGCCGCCAGCTCGGCATTGTTGAAGAGGGTGCTGTTGCTGTGGAGGGGCGTGAGATTTCCGAGATGGACGATGAACAGCTTAGAGAGCGTGTGAGGACCGTCAATGTATTCGCCCGCGTTTCTCCGGAACATAAGGTACGTTTAGTAGATGCTGTCAGAGCTAACGGAGACATCGCAGCCATGACAGGCGACGGTGTTAATGATGCTCCGTCCTTGAAGCACGCCGATATCGGTGTTGCCATGGGTATTACCGGTACCGATGTATCCAAGGAAGCTGCAGATATGATTCTGACGGACGATAACTTTGCAAGTATCGTAAGAGCGGTTGCCGAAGGACGTACCATTTACAGCAACATCCGTAAGGTTGTAGGCTTTTTGCTCTCTTGTAACATCGGAGAAATTCTTGTTATTTTCATCGCTATGCTGGCAGGAATGCCCGTACCGCTTGTTGCGATACAGCTTCTTTCTATTAACTTAATTACGGATGCGTTCCCGGCGTTTGCTCTCGGAATGGAAAAAGAAGAACCCGGAGTGATGGACCGTCACCCCAGAGATCCATCCGAACCTATCGTGGACAAGAAGATGGCGATCGCCGTCGGAATTCAGAGTATCGCGCTGGCCATAGGTACGCTGGGAGCATTTTCTTACGGATACTTTGCGCATCAGGATCTCGATGTGGCACGTACCGCTTGCTTCCTCACCTTAGTTTTAGGCGAGCTGCTTCGTGCTTATTCTTCTCGCTCCGAGAAGGTGTCTATTTTCAAGATGCGTATTTTCGAGAACAGCTATCTCAATAAATGTGTTATCGCTTCCTTAGCCTTTTTGCTGGCAAGTATTTATATACCGGTGCTCAATCCGATCTTCGGAACTGTAACGCTTACATTTGACGAAATAATCGTTTCCTTAGTTCTGGCATTGGTTCCTATGCTCGGCGGCGAGTTAGCGAAGAAAATCACCAACAGATAAATCTTCTGATTTTAAAAGACGATACAGCTTATACCAATGTTATAGAGTTAAGATTACACTTAAAGAGCAGAGCGTGTAGAAATACATACTCTGCTCTTTTGCTTTTGCATTACTTATTGTTTTGGCTAACTCTGCTTTGGAGCTTCCATCCGCCTGCCTTTTTCCGTTTTTCCCATAGACTTGCATATCTTCCGTTGCGATTCACTAACTCTTCATGAGTTCCCCGTTCCACAATTTGTTTATTTTCTACCACCAAAATCTGATCGGCGTATTGAATGGTTGACAAGCGGTGCGCTATGATGACCAACGTTTTTTCCTGAATCAGCGCTCCGATTGCCTGCTGGATGTCCATTTCATTATCCGGGTCCACACTTGCGGTTGCTTCATCCAAAATAATGATAGGCGCATCCTTCAAAATTGCGCGCGCAATGGATACCCGCTGGCGTTCTCCGCCGGATAGCAGGCCGCCGTTTTCGCCGACTATTGTATTGTATCCCTCTGGCAGCGCCATAATAAAATCATGGCATTTTGCTTTTTTTGCGGCTTCTTTGATTTCATCCCGGGTGGCATCCGGTTTTCCAAAACGGATGTTATTTTCTACTGTATCATTAAACAAATGCACATCTTGAAAAACCACACTGATTTTAGATAATAAATCCGAGCTGTTCATCTGCCTGATATCGGTTCCGCCGATGCGGACACAGCCTCCGCTCACATCCCAGAAGCGCATGATTAAGTTGGCAATCGTTGTTTTTCCTCCCCCCGAGGGGCCTACCAATGCGGTGACGGTCTTTTCTTTCACGAAAAAACTGACATTCTCCAGAATTCGTTCCTGCTCATAAGAAAAGCTTACGTTATCGAACTCGATATGATAATGCTATTTCCTGTCCCAGGATATGGCGCTGGCTTTTTGTTTGCTCAAAAGACGATTCCGGCTGAGGTTTTGCCGAGGGCATTCATTTCAAATGACTTGTAAATGCATTTGGTTTGCATTTGAATATTATTATATGAGGGAAATCATACGAAATTAAGAAAGGAAAGACCTCATGATTTTAAGTGTATATCTTGTGTACCAATAAATTTTATCAACTAATTGCGAATGATACGCAAATGCATTGACAATACAAAAGCTTTACTTTATAATATCAAATTGAGAATCATTCGCAAATTAAATATTAAAGGAGATAGTAATTATGGCTAAATGTAGATACACAGGTAAATCAGTGATGTTTGGAAATAAGGTAAGTCACTCTAACAGAAAAACGAAGCATATGCAGAAAGTAAATATGAAACGCGTCAAAGCAATAGAAAATGGGACAATCAAAAAAGTCTGGGTTTCAACATCTGCTTTGAAATCAGGTTTAGTAAAAAGAGTTTAGGTAAAGGAGGAAAGAAAGTAAAACAATTTTTGAGTCTGCTATTAGATCCATTCTTTATGAAATGTACAACGACTGCAGGGAGGTAAAATAATGAGTGGTTTCGGAAAAAAGATAAAAAAGCCGGTGACGCTAATAACCGGCTATTTGGGCTCGGGAAAAACTACAGTTATGAATGAACTTTTAAGAAATGAAGTCAGTAAGAAAGTAGCATTGATCGTAAATGATATGGGAAGTATTAATCTGGATGCAGACTTGTTAAAAAAAGGCAGTATTTCCCGGATGGATACGACAATGATTGAGTTACAGAATGGTTGTATTTGCTGTACTTTACGGGATGAGTTCATGGAACAGATAGAGCAGCTTTCTAAAGAAGATGATATAGAGGCAATACTGGTGGAGGCTTCTGGTATCAGTGATCCGGCAGCCATTGCAGACGGATTTCTTGCCTATGAAGAGATGCATAAGAAATCATCCGTCTTTTTGAACACCATTGTTACTGTTGTTGACGCTGACAGGATTTATACGGAATTCTTAGCAGAAATAGAAGAGCTGCAGAATCAGATGGATGAAGAGTATGATCCGGATATTATAAACTTGGTCATAGATCAGATAGAGTTTTGTAATGTGATTATATTAAATAAATGTGATTTACTGAATAAGAAGCAATTAGAGAAAGTGAAGATGGTTATAAGGCAGCTGCAGCCGGAAGCGGAGATGATCGAAACAGTACATGGGAAAGTAGATGCAAAATTAATACTTAACAAAAAACGTTTTGATTATGCTAAGGTGAATAATTCTTCTGCCATCCAGAAAGCATTAGCCAGAGAGGCGAGAGCAGAAGAAGACGGACGAAAAGAATATGGTATTGAATCTTTTGTCTTTGAAGAACGTAGACCTTTTGAATATAATGCATTTATAAATTATATAGAGCAGGAGTATCCGGCAAGTATAATTCGTGCAAAAGGATATGTCTGGTTTGCTGATGATGATATCCATGTACAGCTTTTTGAACAGGCGGGAAGAAATGCATCTGTTACGGAAGTGTCAAACTGGATTGCAGCATTTAGCGCGGAAGAACAAAAAGAGGTATTTGAAGAGTATCCGGAAACCTTAGATGACTGGGATGAGGCCTATGGGGACAGAATGAATCAGATTGTATTTATAGGAAGAGAATATGATGAGGCTGAAATAAGAAGGCAGCTTAACCGTTGTATCGCAGGTTGATTGAGTTCAGCAAGGAGGAAGAAATGAAAACGAATATTGTGCCTATTACTTTATTGACAGGATATCTTGGAGCAGGAAAAACAACGTTACTCAATCATATATTGAAAAATCAGGAAGGATATAAAGTAGCAGTTATTGTCAATGATATTGGAGAGGTAAACATTGATGCAGATCTTATTGAAAAAGGCGGCAGTGTAACACAGAAGGATGACAGTTTGATCTCTTTATCCAATGGTTGCATTTGCTGTACCCTAAAAGTAGACCTAATCAGGCAGATAATGAGCCTCATAAAAATGAAACGATTTGATTATATATTGATTGAAGCGAGTGGAATATGTGAACCATTACCGATTGCCCAGACCATTACATTGTTGGACGGTTCTCTGGAAAACTCAAAGCTGCCTGAAGTTTGCTGTCTGGACAATATTGTAACTGTTGTAGATGCGAAGAGGTTGGTTGACGAATTTATCAGCGGGCAGAGTTTATTGAAGGAAAACATGGATGAAGAAGATATAGAAAATCTTCTTATACAACAGATAGAATTCTGCAATTTAATTGTTCTTAATAAAATTGATGATATATCAGAGGAAGAAAAGAATATGGTAATTAGGGTGATCCGCACACTGCAGCCGGAAGCGGAGATAATTGAAACCAATTATGCAAAAGTAGATATTGGGAAGGTGATTAATACACATAAATTTGATTTTGAAGAAGCCAGTATGTCAGCTGGTTGGGTACTGGAACTGACGAAGGAAGATGAGGAACCGGAAACAGAGGAGTATGGAATTGGTACATTTGTTTATAAAAGAACACGTCCATTTATCCAGGAAAAATTTGAAAATTTTGTAAATTATAAATTTCATTCCAATATAATCCGGTGTAAGGGGATCGTCTGGTTTGAGAATCTGAGAAAGGAAGCATATATATTTGAGCAGTCCGGCCGGCAAAAGACAGCCGCCATGTCCGGTAAATGGATCGCATCAGCACCGAGGGAACAACAAAAACGATATTTGCGAGAGAATCCTGATATAGAATGGGATGAGAGATACGGTGACAGATGCATTAAATTAGTTTTTATCGGACAAAAAATGGACAAGGAAAAAATAACAAAAGAGTTGGATGAATGCCTGGGTGAGTAAAATAAAAGGAAGCGGTGGGTTATGAAAGAGAAACTTACAAAAGAGTATCGATCCTATATTGATCATCCTGAAAGATATGGTTATGAGCAGCTGACAGAATTGATAGATAAGCTTTCCGAGGAACATAGAAAATACGGAGAAAAATGGTTTTCTCCCAATCATAATCTGGAGATTTACCTGTATGAATATTGGGTGAATCAGGAGGAATACGAATGTACTTCTTATCAGCTGAATGTTTTGTACAAGCAGCAAGGAGTTGCCGAGGAAAAAAGAGGGATGTTTGAAAAAGCAGAACAATCTTTTCTGAGTGCTTTGGAATGGAATCCTGTAGACATAGAAATTTATTTAAATTTATGTGAGAACTATGTTAAAAGAATGGAATGGTTTGTTTTAAAAGAAATTGTCCGGAAGATGTATCATTACTGTTATACATGTGTTGATCTGTCAAGATATTACCGGTATTTAGGACGTTATTTTCTTGAAATCTATCAGCCGGAAATATCAGCCTGTTTATACCGATACAGTAATTACTGGTATCAAACGAAGACTGCGGATAAAGAACTGGATTTCTTAAAAGCAGCAACAGCAGGTGTGTTTGCCGATCATACTTTGGAAGAAGATAAAAAACTATTATTGGAACACGATATACCATTGCGGCCGGAAGCGGAGACTCTGGCGCTATGCTATCATGCAGCAAAAGAAGAAAAAGATTGTGAAATCCAAAAATTATATTTTTCTATGCTGTATCAGGTAACAGGAGATGTGGAAATAGAAAAAATCTTAATCAATAGAAAGGATAAACGTAATCCGAAACTTCTTCTGCCGGAGTAATTTGTGTTACAGAAATTTGTGGTTCCTCATATTGTTCCCCGTCATACTCATATTGACCGACATGAAGGGTACCCTCAACGGTTACCCAGGAACCTTCTTCTAATTCAGAAACATTGTCATATTTACAAGTAAGTCCTACAGGTACTAAATCTGCAACACAGCATGACATCATCAGACGTGCAGGTACAAATTCATCATCATTATAATAATCCGGATTTTTAAAGACATATCCTGTTATATCAATAGTATATCCTGTATATTTCTCTATATTTATGTATATTTCTGTAAGCCACATGCTAAAGTCATCGTTTGATACAATAATTTTTTTGTTCGCAGTATCCAACCCTGGAAGAACAACGGAAGCTTGTTCCTCCGGTATCGCGGATTGTGCGTCGGCGACAGCAGTATCAACGGTATCTGACACTGCCGTGTCAGCGGATGAAAGCTCATCTTCAGCCGGAGAAGAGGTATCTGTCTGGTCGATGCTATCTTCAAGAGAAGCTTCATCAGGTTTACTATATAATTCCTGACCGGCTGAAGCAGAAAATGCATTTTTATTACTATAATTTCCGGTAAGGCTGGAAGTAGTCAGAGGACTATGAGGGAGCAGCAGTAATAAAATAGGGATTCCCACCACAAGGCAATGAGAGGAACGTAATCTGTGCTGGGGACGAAAAAGTCTGCAGAATCCTGTCAGAGCCCATATACCCATCACGATGGACGCAAAATAAATATAGGGTTCCATTCTGGGAGTAACATAAGATAGATATTTTCCGCTTTTGGCCAGATAAAGCAGCAGACCGCCAAATATGAAAAAGCATAGAAATTCTAAGAAAGCTTGAGAATTAAACGCTTTTGCCTGCATATTTATTTTCCTCCTATGCTATAAAGTAAGAATACCACGAAAAAACATGTAATAAATGTTACAAATAATAACTTGCAAATAAAACGTTTTGAAAAACCTGAAGAAAGCATTAAAACGTTTTTTATATCCATCATTGGTCCAAATACCAAAAAGCCCATAATTGCACCCATCGGGAACTGATTAGCAAAGCTGCGTGCGATGACTGCATCTGAGGAGGAACATAAAGAAAGAACAAATGCCATTATCATCATAATTAAAATGGATAATGCCAGTCCGGTATTATTCTGGGCGATTGTAAATAAATTGGAGCCATAAACCTGAAAAAGCGAAGCAATAAACGTCCCTATCAGCATATATTTCCCAATGTTAAAAAACTCTGCCTGGGAATGTCGAAGAAACAAACCGAGTTTACCTTTTATAGTTGTAATTGATTCGGCGTCTTCGTAACAGCCGCAGCTGCACATAAGCCTGTCAAGTATTCCTCCGGATAATATATTGCCTTTTGGAGGAAAGGCTGCAAATGCGAGTCCGATCAGGATGGAAACAATAATTCCGTAGCATACGCGTTCGATAACAATGGTTATGTCGGTATTGAACGCATAATAAGTCGACAGCATGACCACCGGATTGATTACTGGAGTAGCGGTCATAAAGGTAATAGCCACAGGGAGGGGAATTCCTTTTTTGACTAAGCTCTTAAAGATAGGGATAGAGGCACAGTCACAAACCGGAAGGCAGAAACCACCTATAATCGCCACCAGCATTCCCAAACCAAGTGATTTAGGGAATCTGCGCTCGATGACACCTTGCGGGATAAAAATTTGTATGGCGGATGAGATCAGTACACCAATCAGTAAAAAAGGAATAGCTTGCAGGATGATTCCTAAAAATATATTGATAAATGCATTGAATGGAATTTTAAGTATTCCATAAGCAGGATCACAAATCCAATACAGCATGAAAATCATAAGTACAGTTAAGAAGAAAGAATGGACAGGGGAGTCATTCTTTGTATAAAGCTGTCTGCATAAAGCGTTATATGCCTTTGTATCGTAGACAGCAACGCCTGGATTAATATTTCTTAACAGGTTCCGTGTCTGTTTAAAAGCTTTTGGTGAGGGTGTATTATGTACAACTATAAAATCACTGCTCGAAATCTGTTCAGGCAGAGCGCTGCCTGTCCTGCCGAGTAAGTTTGTGATAGCTGTGCTGTCTGCAATATGCATTACTTTTTGAATCTTGCATGATTTGTTTAATGGGGGATTTAAAAGCAATGCCTGCAGTTGAGAAAAAGGGACGACCCCGTTCCATTCAATCCAAATTTCATCAAAATGATGACTCGTAACAGAGTTTTGAATTTGCTCCATAATAAGCTTGGGCATTTGCTCAAGTACTTTTTTGGGAAAACTGAGGCTATAGCAGTTATGATAATGATTCTGCAATTCCATTTCCCCGGTTTCAAATTGTATGACAAGTATTGTAGCATCCCGCCATTCATGTTTGTTCATCAGAGAATTCAGAAAAGTGGTTTTTCCGGAATCTAAAAAGCCGGTGACAACAAAAACAGGTATTGGATTCATATTACTCACCGTTAAACAGGGTGCAGAGTTCCTGACGGTTAAGGTTTTGGCCGATGATACAGAGCATATTGCCGTCTGCCGCACATTTTGTAATCTGGATATCACCAGGCAGATATTGCAGATTAATATATCCATTTGTACTATGTACAATTCCTTTGGCCCTTAGTACAGTTCCTTTCGAGAGCCGTTCCATAGCCAATGCACGCGTTTTTAAATCTTCCATGCTGAATATCTGTTTTGTTCGTATGGTAACAGTATCAAAAACATTCTCAGCCGAATGATTATGCTCACAATTACAGTGGTGATCATGGCTGCAATTACCATGATGATGAATGCCGTTATGGTTTTTCTGCGTAAGGATGCTATGATGACAGGGTTTATTATTATGGCTGTAGCGGTTTGTGATCCTGGCGAAATTATTACTGGAATATATGAGTTCTGTCACATTAATCTGATGCCAGGGGCTTGAAACAATAATGGAATGTGAGTTTAAACCATTTATTAGCTTTTGAGCCGCATCCACCTTATCGGGAAAGTCTTCCGTATGGCTCAATATTATGATATCAGCGCTTTTGATCTGGTCTTCAAAGAATTCACCAAAATTGTCAAGATACATTTTGCATCGCTTTACATCTACAACGGTTATTTTGGATTTTATCCTGGCAAAGGGCTGAATGCGGATATCTGAGCAAGATTTTACGATGTCTGACAGCTTGCCTACACCCGAGGGCTCAATTACAATCTTATCAGGATGGAAACGATCCAGGACCTCTTTGAGAGCTTTGATAAAATCCCCTGAAAGGCTGCAGCAAATACATCCGGAATTTATCTCTTTTACTTCCACACTGCCTGATCCCAGCAAGGCAGCATCTACGCTTATTTCACCAAAGTCATTTTCAATAAGAACAATTTTTTCTTTTGGGGATGTCTCTCCTAATAGCTTTTGAATGAGGGTTGTTTTTCCTGCACCTAAAAAGCCTGATATTACGTATATTTCTGTCAACATGTAATACCTCCACTAAGTTTGATGTTGGTAATAATAGTCAGTTGGTCTTACAATCTTTGCAGAACCCAAATATTTCAAGATTATGACCCATTACATAAAAATCTTCGTCCTCCAGTTTTGGTATGAATTTTTCCATCGGACAATTAACCATTGTTATGATTTTGTGACAATTCATACAGACGGCGTAATGCTTATGCTTAAAACGATTAAGCTCGTATACTGCCATTTCGTTATTTAGTATGCTGGTTTTGACAACAATATCTTTTTTTAAAAAAAGCTCTAATATGCGATAGACTGTTGACAGCCAGGCCGTATCTCCGCTTATTCCCATTTTAGAACAAATATCTGCCGCACTTAAGGGTTTCTCCGACTCTTCAAGAATTGAGAGCACATGTTCACGTTGTTTTGTTCTTTTGATTCCTGCAGGCCAGTTATTTTGTACCTCTTTCATCGCATTCACCTCATCCTTAATTTTAGCTTATGTCATGTAAATGCATATTATTCGCATTTGGTTTATTATAGAGTTTCAATACTAGAAAGTCAAGGTCTTTGAGAAAGTTGAATAATATACTATTTGCGTCGAGAGACGCGCAGGCCTGCCCGCAGGTTTTTGGTTATTAATACCAGAATAAGAATGCCGACGGAAACAAGGGCAGTAAATCCTCCGGGAGCGACATTAAGGTAGTATGAAATAAACAGACCAAGCAAAATATCTATTATGCTGAAAACAATGGAAAATATCAATGTGGGCCTAAATCCCTTTCCAAGCTGCAGCGCCGTAGCGACGGGAAGGGCAATCATAGAACTGAGAACTAATACGCCTACAACTCTTATTGACACAGATATAGCGGCAGCCACAAGAATAGAAAAAATATAGTTGATCAGCTTGACTCTTACGCCGGCTATTTTGGCAGCCTCTTCATCGTAAGCAATATAGAGCATTTGATGATATAGAAAAATAAGTGTCAATACGGAAATCGCACTAAGAACAGATATCATCAGCATATCGAATCGGGTTACAGTAAGAATACTGCCGAACATAAAAGAATCAGCGTTCGCACGAAGTTTTCCGGAGCTTATGATGGTAATTGCCGTACCTACGCTTAAGGAAAGGACAATGGTTAAAATCAAGTCCGTATACTTTTTGAAATAGCTGCGGAGAAACTCGATCAGTGCACCGCAGATAGATGTAAAAACGAATGCACCAATTACAGGATTTTGATTTGATAACAGTCCTATAGTAATGCCGGCCAGAGAGGCGTGAGCCAGAGTATCACCAATCATAGAATATCTGCGAAGAACTAAAAAGATACCAATGCTGGGACACAAAATAGAGATAAAGAGAGAAACAAAAAGTGCATTTTGCATAAAACTGTAATTAAGCATGATTGTCATCAACCTTTCTTTGGGGATTCAAAAATTTGTCGACATATTGTATTGGAGTGTATATATGTCCTTGACCATCCATCATATGATAGATCAATGTCGAGTTTGAAATGGCGGCATCGAGATTGTGTTCAACAGAAACAATGGTAATGCCGTTTTCTTTGTTTATTTTCTTTAGGAAGCTATAGATTTCTTTTTGGCTTTTCATATCTACCCCGGTTGAAGGTTCATCCAGAATCAACAAATCAGGGCTTCCCATGAGCGCTCTCGCGATCAGTATTTTCTGACCTTGCCCTCCGGACAGGTTTCCCATCAACGCATCTTTATAATCGGACATGCCAATCTGCTCAAGGCTTTCTGCAATTATATTTTTATTTTTAAGTTTCAATAGTTTCCTATAAGAATTCAGCATTTCGTAAACCGTGATAGGAAAATTAGAATTGGTAAAATCCTTTTTTTGCGGAACATACCCGATTTTATGTGTTTGAGTTGATATATTTCCGCTTGTAGGTTTTATAAATTTTAATATTAGTCGTATCAGTGTGCTTTTTCCGCTGCCGTTTTCGCCTACGACCGATATATATTCGCCGTTATGTATATCCAAATTGATATCGTCGAGTACATATGGTGGCAGACCGGAATAAGAAAAAAATAAATTTTCTATTTTGACCATTATAAGTAACTCCTTTCTCCATGCAAATTATAAAATATTTACTTGCAAATGCATATCATTTGCACTTGACAAAAATATTTTTATGGACTACTATATATTAATGCAAATAGTAAGCATTTGCAAGTAAAAATAGGGAGGTTGATATAATGTTAAAGAAATGGATTACAATGCTATTGTGTTTACTCGTTATTGCCAGCTTTTCGGCATGCGGCAGTAAAAAACAGGAGAACAAGCCGGATGAAAGCAGTGAAGCGGTCAGCAGCACAGATCAGACAAACCAGTCGGATGAAAGTCCGCTTAAAGTTTATGTTACCTTTAATGCGATGAAAGAGTTTGTTACAGCAGTTGGAAAAGATAAAGTAGAAGTTGCAACGATCATACCAGATGGCATGGAACCACACGACTTTGAGCCCAAAGCGCAGGATATTGCCGGACTCAGTTCAGCTAAGATATTTGTTTACAGCGGTCTGGGAATGGAAGCATGGGCGGAAGAAGCAATTAAAGCTGCTGATAATACAGATTTAATTATAGTAGAAGCATCTAAAGGAGCTGATGTTATTGAGAATACGGACCAGGAGGAAATAGAAGAGCACGGGCAGTATGATCCTCATATCTGGCTTAGCTTAAAAGGTGCTGAATCTGAGGTAAAGAATATTAAAGATGCACTTGTTCAAGCAGATCCATCCAATAAAGATTATTACGAAGCAAACTGCGATGATTTTATTTCGCAGCTTGAAGATCTTTATAATGAATATAATGAGAAGTTTCAGTCTGTAGAAAAAAAGAGCTTTGTAACGGGTCATGCCGCATTCGGGTATCTTTGCAGGGATTTTGGATTAGAGCAAAACAGCGTGGAAGATACGTTTGCGGAAGGAGAACCGAGTGCACAGCAGTTGACGGAACTTGTGGAATATTGTAAAGAAAACGATGTAAGCACTATTTTTGCTGAAGAAATGGCAAGTCAGGAGGTCTCCCAGACATTAGCCGATGAGGTTGGTGCAAAAGTGGATACTATTTATACTATGGAAAGTAACGAGGATGATATGACGTATCTGGAACGTATGTCAGATAACCTATCTAAGATTTATGAAAGTTTAAAATAGATAACCTGGTAAAAAGCTCAATAATATTGAGCTTTTTATTATGTGTTTTATTCTGCCGTTCCATGGAGATTAATCACATCCGCCCATACTGATTTAAGGTTTATTTAAGGTTCCTTTGGTATAGTTTTTATAAAGAAAAAAGATCATGTCGGATTTGAATTTCTGAACCATTTGGATATGATGAAAAAAGATGATACGGAGGGAGAATTCGCATATGAGAATCTTGCTGGCTGAGGACGAAAAGGAACTGTCGAATGCTCTTGTGGCAATTTTAAAGCATAATAACTATTCGGTAGACCCGGTATATGATGGAGCCGATGCGTTGGATTACGGATTGTCGGGGAATTACGATGTAATCGTGCTGGATATTATGATGCCTAAAATGGATGGCATTAAGGTGTTGGAGCAGCTAAGGCAGCAGGGAATCCATACCCCCGTTCTCATGTTAACCGCCAAGACGGAAGTCGAGGACCGGATTCTCGGGTTAGATAAGGGCGCGGACGATTATTTAAGCAAGCCCTTCGCCATGGGAGAGCTGTTAGCCAGAATACGTGCCATGGGGAGGAGAAAGTCGGAATTTACTCCGAATCTTATAGAAGCGGGAAATATCAGCCTGAATAAAGAAAATTACGAGCTGTCCAACGGGCAGTCCATGTTAAGGCTTGGAAATAAGGAATTCCAGATGATGGAGATGCTGATGGTAAATCCTAAGCGCTTAATTTCTACGGAGCAGTTCATGGAACGAATATGGGGATATGACGCCGAAGCGGAAATCAACGTGGTATGGGTATACATTTCCTATCTGCGCAAAAAGCTTGCCTCCTTGAATGCAAATGTGAAGATCAAAGCGGTGAGAAGCGTAGGCTACACTCTGGAGGAAAGCGATGATTAAGAAATTACAGAGAAAATTCATTATGATTACCATGGGCTCGCTGCTTTTGGTCATGCTGCTTCTAATGGGTACCATTAACGGAATTAATCTGTACCAGATGCAGCAGCGGCTGAATGGGGCCATAGCCATTTTATCGCAGAATCAAGGGAAATTTCCGAAGTTCGAAAAAAAGGAGCCTCCAAAGGGAGGCTCCCGCTCGGATTTCGAAATGAATGAAGAGACTCAGTTTGCAACAAGGTATTTTGTTGTAAGGATAGGGGAAGCGGGGGATATTATGGAAATCGATACGAGCCATATCGCCATATCCTCCGAAGCGGCGATGGACTATGCCACACAGGTGCTTTCCTCAGGCAAAGAGAGTGGTTATCTGGACAATTACAAATATTCTCTCGTTTGGAGTTCGGACGGATATATGCTGATTTTTGTATTTTGTAAGGAGCAGATTGCTACCGTTACGAAGTTCTTGTTCAATTCCTGTGCGGTAGCAGTCATAACCTTTATTCTAATGTTCCTCATGGTATCCGTATTTTCCAGAAGGGCCATTAAGCCTATTATCGAAAATGCGGAGAAGCAGAAGCAATTCATTACGGATGCGGGACACGAGATAAAGACACCCATAGCGATCATATCGGCAAATGCGGATGTGCTTGAACTGACAGGGGGGAGCAGCGAATGGATTACCAGCATCCGCAATCAGATATCCAGACTGGACAAGCTGGTCAAAAACCTGCTCATGCTCTCAAGAATGGAAGAGGATAATCTGAAGCTGGTGCTTACGGACATGAACTTAAGCAGGACAGTAGAAGAAATCGCGGGTTCTTTTCAGCCGGTAGCAGAGATGCAGGACAAGAAATTTCAACTGGATATCCAGCCCGGACTTATGTTCCATGGAGATGAGAACAGTATTCAGCAGTTAGTCTCTACCCTGGTGGATAACGCCATGAAATATTCCAACGAGGGAGGCATCGTAGGGGTCACTCTGTCGGCAGCCAGGAAAGGCGTGAAGCTGGAGGTATACAATACTGTGTTTGAACTGGATACGAAGAACCTTGATAAGCTGTTCGATCGATTTTACCGGGCGGACGCTTCCCGCGCCAGAGAGACCGGCGGCTACGGCATCGGACTGTCCATCGCCAAGTCTATTGTGGAGGCCCATCATGGAAAGATCGGAGCCAAAAGTGATGACGGGCGCTCCATAATATTTACTGTAATTCTATAATTTTATCGATCCGGGCAAGCTCCTGCGTCGTAAAGGAAGTATTTGCCAGGGCCTTGATATTATCGAGAATCTGTGACGGTTTGGATGCGCCGATCAGCACGCTGGTTACCATGCCGTCGCGAAGGATCCAGCTTAACGCCATTTCTGCCAGGGTCTGTCCCCTGTCTTTTGCCAATTCGTTGAGCATTTGTATCTGTGTCAGCTTTTCCTTGGTCAAAGAGGAGCCCGTAAGGAAGCGTCCGTCTGTCATAATCCGGCTATCCTGCGGAATACCATTCAGATATCTGTCGGTGAGCATGCCCTGAGCCAAAGGGCTGAACGCGATAATTCCCTTTTTCAGCTTTACTGCTGTTTTCTTCAGACCATTTTCCTCGATGGAACGGTCGAAGATAGAATACCGGTTTTGATTGATGATGAACGGGCAGTGCAGCTCGTCCAATATAGCGGAAGCCTTTTTCAAGGTCTCTCCGTCGTAGTTGGAAAGTCCTACATACAGAGCTTTGCCGCTTGTTACGCACTGTGCCAGCGCGCTCATGGTCTCTTCCAGAGGCGTGTCGGGGTCCATGCGGTGATGATAGAAGATATCCACATAATCCAGGCCCATGCGCTTTAGGCTTTGGTCCAGACTGGCGATGAGATATTTGCGGCTGCCCCAGTTGCCGTAAGGGCCTTCCCACATGTCATAGCCGGCCTTCGTACTGATGATCAGCTCATCGCGGTATGCCTTGAAGTTTTCTTCCAGAAGGAGTCCCAGATTTTTTTCGGCGCTGCCGGGAGCGGGCCCATAGTTGTTCGCCAGATCAAAATGGGTGATGCCGTTATCGAAAGCGGTAAAACATAGCTGTTTCATGTTTTCATAAGAAGCGGTATCTCCGAAGTTGTGCCAAAGTCCGAGAGAAATGGCCGGCAATTGCAGGCCGCTGCCGCCGCAATGACAGTAGGTCATAGATTGATAGCGTGAAGATGATGCTTCGTACATAATTTTTCTCCTTATATGATTATTGATGATAATCATAGTATTGCCTTAAATATAAGGGAAGTCAAGACCTTTGGGCGAGGTTCTCCAAATCTGCTTTACGGCTCGCTGTGGTTGAGGCGGTCAATAAGGTAAAAGCGACAATAAGCAAAACGATGCACACCCAGATCCCTGTTATGTCTAAGCTGACCACAGAAATAAATCCAATAACGACGCCCAAATGATAGAAAATAAGAGTTAACATAAAAAATTTAAATTTCTGCAGCTCTGCGGATTTCTTTGTACGGCAATATTCGGTGAAAGAATAAACGGTTTGTCTTAAATTATTTGTAGAGAAAATGGTGGAACTGGCATATCCCTTTGCGCCGCTGAAGGTTCCCCATTGTAAGCCGGCCATAGCAAAGATCGGGTAAAGAGCGACGATAGGATTCATTTCGGCAGGCAAAAAGCCTGCAAATAAAACGCCTATCATTTCCGCAATGATACAAATGTACCGCATATCAGTCTTAACATATTTCGGCAGCAGGAAAGCGATAACTAACGTAATTATGTAGATGAGCAGCGAAAATGTGTGAATCAATATTTCACTCATGCTTCCATGAAGCCAGCCGACCATCAGATATATCATATTTGAAGTTTGTGAGGAACCGAAATTCCCCCCTCTTTCCAGCAGGGCATAAGCACCTAAGAAACCGCCTACCATCGACATATTATAATGCAAAAGCAAATCTATTTCATTTTTAATCCATTTAACCATGATCATAACCATGCCTTTCCTATACTACGCACAATAGAATAGCACATTGACCTGATTATCTAAAATACATATAATATATTTAATATCATACTTGAAAGGTATCATAAATATGGAGTTAAGGACTTTACGATATTTTCTCACTGTAGCGCAGGAATTAAATATTACACACGCGGCCAGGAAGCTGAATATTTCCCAGCCGCCTTTAAGCCGTCAGCTGGCACAGCTGGAGGAGGAGCTTGGCGTTTCACTGTTCATTCGCGGAAAGCGTAAGATTCAACTGACCGAGGAAGGTAAATATTTGGCACAGCAGGCAGAGCATATTTTAAATATGGCTAATCATACGACCCAGCAGCTAACGCAAATGAGAGAGCAAATCGTAAAAGGCTTTCTTTCCATCGACGTGACGGAGACCTGCAGCGCCAGTATTCTGCCTGATATTATCCCCGCTTTTCAGAAACAGTATCCTCTTATCAGCTATGACATATGGTGCGGCAACAGCAATGATATATGTCAGCGGCTGGAGCAGGGCATAGCCGAAATCGGCTTTATCCGCGAGCCCTTTAACTCATCAAATTTTGAAGCAGTTTCTCTTAAAAAAGAAACCTGGATAGCGGTTGTAAGCAAGGATCACCCTTTGGCAGCGCAGACAGAGATTCAATTGGACGAGCTATGTGAGGAGCCTTTGTTTATTCCTTCAAGACAGCCTTTGCAAAGTGAAATTCACAATTGGTTTTTAGAAATCGCAAAGCCTTGCCATGTGCTCTGTCTATATAATCAGATTGCGAGTATTATACCTTTGGTCATATCTAATATGGGAATCGCTATCAGTCCCATCTCTGTCAAGCGGTATACCGATAACAGTAAGTTAGCATATTTAAACATCGTTTCCCCAGAACACATTTCCTATTTATCTATGATCCGTAAACGACAGCATGTACTGCCCGCCAATGCGGAGGTATTTTGGAATTTTATACTAGGGCAGAATTTATAATAAACTTTAAGTAAATTTAAAGTAAAGTTTAAGGTTCGTTTTAGGTACAGACGATACAATGAACCTATCAAAAGCAGCACGCAAATGATAGGAGGAATTAGGATGAGTCAGTATCAGGGAACCTTTAAACGGTATGAAAAGAAGTATTTGCTCAGTGAGAAGACATATAGATTGCTAAGAGGGCGGCTGGAGGATTATATGGTTATCGATCATTTCGGTAAGACTACCATCTGTAATATCTACTTCGATACGCCAAATCATCAGCTGATTTGCAGCTCGTTAGAGAAGCCGGTCTATAAGGAAAAGCTAAGGCTTAGAAGTTATGGAACACCTGCGGAGGGGACGCCGGTATTCGTAGAATTGAAGAAGAAGTACAAGGGAGTCGTATACAAGCGCAGAGAGAAAATGGAGCTGACGGAAAGCGAACATTACCTCTACGACAATCTCCCTGTTCCGAGGACGAGCCAGATTGTCCGTGAAATTAACTGGTTTCTGAATTTTTATAAGAATTTACGGCCAGCAATGTATATTTCCTACAGCAGAATTGCCATGTATGGCAGCGATGATCCGGAACTGAGGATTACCTTCGACTGCGATATATTATGGAGAGAAGAGGAGTTGTATCTGGAAGCGGGAGTATGGGGCAGTCCTTTGCTGGAAAAGGGACAGAGGCTCATGGAAATCAAGATTGCGGGATCTATGCCCTTATGGCTTTCCCGTATACTTGGCGAACTGGACATTTATCCGGTGTCATTTTCAAAATACGGACGGGGCTATCAATTTGCTCAGCAGAATAGAGAAAAGAAAAATGAAATCACGATACGAAAAGGAGAAATGAAATATGCTTAACTCGATATTAACCGATACATTTTCTATACAGAGCTTTTTGATCTGCATCGCATGCTCACTGATTATGGGTGCTGTCATTGCTTGGATACACAGCAGATACAACGACAGCAGCAAGGGTTTCATCATGACACTGGCGCTGTTGCCGGCCATGGTACAGATGGTGATCATGCTGGTGAATGGCAATCTGGGAACCGGAATAGCGGTAATGGGTGCCTTCAGTCTCGTGCGTTTCCGCTCCATACCGGGAAGTGCTAAGGAAATCAGCAGTATTTTTCTTTCCATGGCGATAGGTCTTGCCACCGGTACCGGGTATATTACAGCGGCTATAATTTTTGTAGTAATTGTAGGCGGTGTGAGCATCCTTTATAATATTACCGATTTCGGTGAGCCGGGACAGAAAGAAAAGGAGCTGAGGGTCACGATACCGGAGGGTCTTAACTATACAGGCATGTTCAACGATTTATTTGAGAAATATACGACGAAATCCCAGCTTGTCAGGGTGAAGACTGCCAATATGGGCAGTCTCTACAAGCTGGAGTACCGAATCGCCCTGCGGGATACGCAGCAGGAAAAGGAATTTATCGATGATTTGCGATGCAGAAACGGGAATCTGGAAATAACCTGCGGAAGAATAAGTTCCGGAAGCGAAGAGCTATAATATGCAACCAGCAGAAGAAAAGAAAGGTATGGTTAGTAATATGATAAATATAAAAAGAAGAAAGTGGAAAAGCATGGTGGCCGTTCTGGCAGCGGCAGCTTTCATAACGGGCTGCGGGAGCGAACAAGGGAACAATGCCCAGGAAGTGACCCAGGAGGTGGCTGCCGGCGAGCAGACGGCTTCGGACAGTGCGTCGGGTGTACAGACGCAGGAATCTCTGTCCGCGGAATCACAGATAGAGATAGATAAGGAATTCACAGCGAGTGATTTAGATGTAGGATATGAAGAAAGCACAGCAGTGAAGGTCACATTAAACGGAGACAGCGCCGAGATATCGGGAAACGGAGCGAAGGCAGAGGGAAATGTGGTGACGATCAGCGACGAGGGCACCTATGTGCTGTCGGGAGTACTTACGGACGGACAGATCATAGTGGATGCGGAGGATACCGATAAGGTCCAGTTGGTGTTGAACGGAGTTACGCTGTCCGCCTCAGACAGTGCCCCCATATATATTAAGAATGCGGATAAGGTATTCATTACCTTAGAGGAAGGAAGTGAGAATACGCTGACCGACGGGGCGGAGTATGTTCAGACCGACGATAATGAAGTAGATGCGGTCATTTTCAGCAAGGCGGATTTGACGATTAACGGCAGCGGTGTCCTAAATATCACCGGAAACTATAAGCATGGAATCGCCTCCAAGGACGACCTCGTCATAACCGGAGGTACCTTTAATATTACAGCCGTAAAGGATGCTTTGAACGGAAAGGATTGCGTGAAGATCAAGGAAGGAATCTTCAACCTAACCGTAACGGATGGTAACGGGATACAGTCCAAGAACGGTGACGATGCCACCAAGGGCTATGTATACATTTGCGGCGGAGAGATTAATGTCTTGAACGGGCAGGAAGGAATCGAAGGAACGGCTCTCGTCATTGATGGCGGCACGATAGATATTACAGTTCAGGATGACGGACTGAATGCGGCCAGCGCGAGCAGCTCTGAGGAAACCGAAGAGACCGGCGGTTTTGGCGGGGGAGGCAGCGAAATGGCAAACGATACGAACTGTTATATCGCCATAAACGGAGGCTCCCTCACGATAGATGCAGGCGGGGATGGAATTGACAGCAACGGCTCCATTTATGTAACGGGAGGAACCACTTATGTAACCGGGCCTGCCGACAACGGAAATTCAGGTCTGGATTATAACGGCAGCGCACAGATTACCGGAGGAATCTTCGTGGTAACCGGAAGTTCCGGCATGGCGCAGGGATTTTCGGACAGCTCTACCCAATATTCCTTATTATATAACCTCGCCTCTGCAGCTTCAGCAGGAACGGAGACGACGCTTACCGATGCGGACGGCAATGTGATAATATCAGTTACGCCTAAGAAGCAATACCAGTCGGTTTTGATAAGCACTCCTGAGCTTCAGAAGGATGCAACTTACACCTTGACTTCTGGTGACCAGACGGCAGAGATTACGTTATCCGGCGTAGTTACGAGCAATGGACAGCAAAGCGGCTTCGGCGGAGGGCAGGGAAAGATGAACAGGGATGGAGAGAGACCGGACGTAAGTCAGATGCCTCAGGGCGGAGAAAGACCGGATGGAACGCAGACGCCTGCGGACGGAGAAATGCCGGATATACCTTCGGACGCAGAGATGCCGGAGGATGGCCAGACGCCTCCGGACGGACAGACACCGCCTGAGAACGGCGGACCATCGCAGGATGATGAGACTGAACTGCCAGAATAATAAATATTTACAGCTTTTAACTCAGCTTATAATACAATGCTATAACGCGGGCGGCTCTTGCCCGGCTTTGACAGAAGCTTGATATTCGGAAGGAGTCATGCCCGCGATATGTTTAAACTGTCTGGAAAAATAATGGATGGAATTATACCCCAGCTTGTCGGCGATCTGAGAGAAATTCATTTGCTGGCCGCATATGAGCTGCTTGGCGGCGTTTATCTTCATAATAGTGAAATAATCGATGATACCGCAGCTCGTATGGTCTTTGAACATCTTCTGCAAAAGTGAACGTCCCACCAGATTATCCTTGCATATCTGTGGTATCGTCAGTTTGGCGTTGATGTTTTCCTCCATATAGGCGACGATTTTATAAAATAACTCGTCCTCTCCCCTTTGACGGGAGGACTTGGGAATAGCGGCGATAGAATTATCCACATTGCCGCTTCGTTTAAGCTGGATCAATAGCTGCAGCATATAGAGCTGGATAAGCTGTTCGGAAGCAAAGGGAACTGAAGATTCCTCCCTGCGTATGAGTTCCTGACAGCTGGGATCGTCCAGGCGACCGGAATAGGTGAGATAGGCCTCGCGGATGATATTTCCCAGAAGCGTGCGTCCGGAAGGAATAACCTCTAAAACTTTATGCTTGAAGAAGTCCATGGAAGGAGAGCTGCACTCGAAACCGATGATAATCAGATGGGGGACGGCAGAGCCGTTGGAATGAATACTGTGAGGCTCGCCTGGTTCAAGGAATATGATATCGTCCTTATTCAGAGTATGGGTCTTTTGATTTACTGTTATGTTGACGGTACCCTTGTCTACGCAGATAAGTTCCCAGAACGGGTGAGTTTCTTCCTTTAGGACAAATGCGCTCATGTATTCGTAGTGGTGGATAGTAACGAGGTTGTCTATGATAAACTCTTTTTTTAAAGTGATACTTTCGTAAGACATATTAGGCCTCCGCAAATAGAATGATTATGTTAAAGTAATAATATTAGTGCATTTTTTACAAAAAAGATATACAATAGTATAAAGAATCGACAATATTAAAATTTATAATCAAATTATAATATAAAGTATATCTTATGAAGGTAGGAAAATAAAGCCTATATTTTATAAAAGAAAAGCGATGAAAGAGGAGGAACTGAGATGAAAAAGCCCGTTCTGATAATAATGGCGGCAGGCATGGGGAGCCGTTACGGAGGACTGAAACAGATAGACCCCGTAGATGGAAACGGACATATCATTATGGATTTTTCACTGTATGATGCGGTAAAGGCCGGATTCGAAAAGGTGGTTTTCGTCATCAAAAGGGAAAATGAGAAGGACTTTAGGGAGGTCATCGGTAAGCGCATTGAGCCTTTTATGGAGGTGACTTACGTATTTCAGGAGGCAGAAAATATTCCGTCGCCATTTACGGTGCCGGAGGGAAGACAGAAGCCGTGGGGAACCGGTCATGCGGTGCTCAGCTGCGCCGAAGTAGTAGATGGACCTTTTGTTGTCATCAATGCGGATGATTATTACGGAAGAAGCGCATTCGCACAGATTTATGATTATCTGGCCACCCATGAGGACGGCGAGAAATACAAATATGCAATGGTTGGCTATGTTCTGGAAAATACGCTGACGGAGAACGGCCATGTGGCGAGAGGCGTATGCGAGACCGATGAAAACAGCCGTTTAAAGGGTATTACGGAGCGAACGTATATTGAAAGAAGAGGAGAGGATACTGCGTATACGGAGGATGAGGGGGCATCCTGGCATGTGATTCCCAAGGGCAGCACGGTATCCATGAATATGTGGGGGTTTACGGCAAGCTTCATGAAGGAACTCGTTTCCGGCTTTCCGGTTTTCCTCGAAAAGGGCTTGAAAGAAAATCCGCTGAAATGCGAATATTTTCTTCCCAGCGTGGTAAATGAGCTGCTGGAGAAGAAAAAGGCGGAGGTAACGGTACTAAAATCCTATGACCGCTGGTATGGCGTTACTTATAAGGAAGATAAGCAGACTGTAGTAAATGCCATTCAGAGGATGAAGGATGAAGGGGATTATCCGGAGATGTTATGGGAGAAATAAAAAGTTGGATATGAAATAGAAAAAGGCTGGTGTGTGCAATAATTATTAATTGCGCACACCAGTTTTTTTGTTCCCCGATACTTATGGATTGTTACGGACTTTGGGGCCCTGATATCAAAATTATCAATTTGTGTGAAAAAGATATTGACATATAATTTAAGATTGATATAATGAACATATGAACAATCATTCATATGAGCAAAGGTGCATATGATATATGGAATGAGAATATTGGAATTTTATTTGAAATATAAGAAAAAGATGTAAGGATGTTTTAAGAAAAGGAGGAAGTATACAATGAAGATGCAACAGGAGAGAGTGGAAGGCTGCGATTATATCCATGTTCACGAAGATATTGTTCGTAAGGTGAATGAGCAGATGCCGGAGGAAGATAAGCTGTATGATCTGGCAGATTTTTTTAAGGTGTTTGCGGATTCTACGAGAATAAAAATGTTATATGTGCTCATGTGCTCGGAGATGTGCGTGTGCGATATAGCGCAGATTCTGAATATGACTCAGTCAGCAATTTCCCATCAGCTTCGCACGTTGAAGCAGATGGATCTGGTAAGGAACAGGAGAGAGGGCAAAACTGTATTTTATTCTCTTGCGGATGGACATATCAAGACGATTTTAAGTCAAGGTCTGGACCATATCGAAGAGGATTAATAATAAATAAAATAATAAAGAAGGATAAGGAGGAGAAGAAATGAGAAAGACTTACATTTTGGAGGATTTGGACTGCGCACACTGTGCAGGTGAGATTGAGACGGCAGTAGGAAAGCTGGAGGGGGTTAAGAACAGCGCCTTGACTCTTTTGACACAGAAGCTGGTAATCGATGTGGAAGAAACGAAGGCGGCAGGCATTACCAAAGAAATTAAGAAAATCGTGAAGAAATTTGAACCGGATGTGGAAGTAATAGAGAAATAGTATAAAATGACAGCATGTAAAGAAAGCGAAGGGCTAAGAGATGAGTAAGAAGCTAAAAAGGTTGCTTAAAAGAATCGTGATAGGCGCTCTCATATATCTGGTTGCGATTTTAGCATCGCGCACTATACCGGACTTAAATGGAAATATAGAGCTGGTGTTATTCTTGATCGCTTATTTTATAATAGGAGGAAGTATTGTAAAGGCGGCGGTGAAGAACATCGGTCACGGACAAATATTCGATGAAAATTTCCTGATGTCCATTGCCACCATAGGAGCCTTTCTCATAGGAGAGTACCCGGAAGCGGTTGCGGTTATGCTGTTTTACCAGGTGGGCGAGTGGTTTCAGTCCTATGCGGTAGGCAGGTCCAGAAAATCTATTGCGGAGCTTATGGATATTCGTCCGGACTATGCGAATGTCCTAAGGGGCGGAGAGGCCAGGGAGGTGAGTCCCGAGGAGGTGGCGATTGGAGAGACGATATTGATTAAGCCCGGAGAGCGGATACCCCTGGACGGTATGGTTACTAAGGGTGCCTCCTCTTTGGATACGATGGCTCTTACCGGAGAAAGCGTCCCCAGAGATGTAGCTGAGGGCGAAGAGGTGATTAGCGGATGCGTAAATCTATCCGGTGTGCTGGAGGTTAAGGTAAATAAGATTTATGGAGAGTCTACGGTAGCCAAGATACTTGAACTTGTTGAAAACGCAGGAAGCAAGAAGTCGGAGGCAGAGCATTTCATTACGAAATTCGCCAGATATTATACTCCCGTTATTGTAATTTGCGCGGTGCTTCTGGCATTTATTCCTCCGCTTTTTCTAGGTGGCGGCTTTACAACGTGGATATATAGAGCTCTTAGCTTTCTTGTTATCTCCTGCCCCTGTGCATTAGTCATCAGTATTCCTTTAAGCTTCTTCGGCGGCCTGGGAGGAGCAAGCAGAGCCGGTATTCTCGTCAAAGGCAGCAATTATCTGGAGGCTTTGTCGGATGCTGAGATCGTAGTGATGGATAAGACCGGAACTCTTACTAAGGGCACCTTTGCGGTGACTAAGCTGGTTCCCCAAATGGGTGTGGCGGAAGGTGCACTTTTGGAAACGGCAGCTTATGCGGAGAGTTATTCCAACCATCCGATTTCCAAATCGCTGTTAGCAGCATATCAAAAGGATGTGGATAAATCGCTCTTAAGCGATGTGGAAGAGATCGCGGGGCACGGAGTCAGTGCGGTATTAAGCGGCGGCCGTGTTTATGCGGGAAATGCCAAATGGATGGAGAGGCAGCAGATTCAAGTCGGGGAGGCGGAAGAGGCAGGAACTATCATCCATGTGGCGCGCGAGAAAGAATATCTGGGCTACATTGTGATAGCGGATGAAATCAAATCCGATGCGAAGCAGGCTGTCGACGGCCTTAAGGCGGTAGGAATGAAGCACATCGTCATGCTTACCGGAGACCAGAAAAAGGCGGCAGACAGAGTGGCGGGGGAACTTGGAATT
This sequence comes from Kineothrix sp. IPX-CK, assembly GCF_039134705.1. Lineage (NCBI taxonomy): Bacteria > Bacillati > Bacillota > Clostridia > Lachnospirales > Lachnospiraceae > Kineothrix > Kineothrix sedimenti. The sequence continues at coordinate 1,367,796 of NZ_CP146256.1, forward strand.
GAGGAAGTGCATGCGGAGCTTTTGCCGAAGGATAAGGTAGATCAGGTAGAACGGCTGTTTGAGGTCAAATCGGAAAAGGGCAGATTGATTTTTGTCGGTGACGGCATGAACGATGCCCCGGTACTGGCGAGAGCAGATATCGGAATAGCCATGGGCGGTTTGGGCTCCGATGCGGCAATCGAAGCGGCGGACGTGGTAATCATGACAGACGAACCGTCGAAGATTGTGAGGGCAATACAGATATCGAAGAGAACCCTCGTTATCGTAAAACAAAATATAGTATTTGCAATTGGAGTGAAGGTTCTGATATTATTATTGGCAGCAGTAGGTTTCGCTACCATGTGGGCAGCGGTATTCGCCGACGTAGGAGTAGCAGTCATCGCGATACTGAATGCGATGCGTGCCATGCGGGTGAAGGTGTGAACAGATAGAGCGTGCATAAAATAGTGAGGTATATCTATGGAGAGCGAGCTAAAGGAACACAGAGTGTTGCCAGTAGATTTATGCGAAAGCGATTTAATGAATATGTGCGGTCGGTATCATTTTGATGATACCGGCCTTCCTCTGTTACGGGAGGTATACGAAAATTACTTCAGGAATGCTGCGGTATCCGCTTTTTTTTCATGGAGCGGACACATAGGGGATAAGGCGGTGGTACTCATGACGCTGGGCGAGGATGTGGATCGTGTGCAGAGCAGTCTTATGGAGGAAGAAAGCCTGTCGGAGGCATATATGGCAGAATGTATCGCTATGGAGCTCCTTATGAAGGCTTATGGAAGGGGAGACGATTTTCTTAGAGAGCGGACCGGCTTGTGGTGCGGGCAGTATGAGTTTCCCGGAACCGGACGCCCTATGGAGGATGTGGCAGAAATCGTAGATTCCTTCGGACAGGAGGAAATAAGTTACAATGGCGCCTATATGCTGATACCGAAAAAGAGTGTGGCGTATATCGTACCGCTTCAGACTAAAGAACCGGAGGTAAAAAGAAAGCAGTCCCTATGTGCCGGATGCAATAGAACGGACTGTGAAAAAAGGGCCGGCAGTCCAAAAGAGTTAAATTATGGCTACCGGCGCATTTTCAGCAAAGGAGGAGGAAAGGGATGCGGCAAGGACTGATTCATGTGTACTATGGAGATGGAAAGGGAAAGACCACGGCGGCAGCAGGGCTTGCGCTGCGGGCTGCAGGCTGCGGTGAGCAGGTGATATTTGCTCAGTTCATGAAGGGGAATGAAAGCGGCGAACTGTCCGCCATGGAGCGGATAAAGGAAATTGAGCTTCTGAGAAATAGCAAAAATTACGGATTTTACAAAAATATGGACGATAGGGATAAACGTGAGATTACGTGGGAGCACAATGAAATATTGAAGGAAGTCATGCGAAAAATAAAAAGTGGTGGATACGGCATGGTAATTTTGGATGAGATTACCTATCCTTATAAGCTGAATCTTATCGAGAAGTATGAAGTGGAACGATTAATTAAGGAAAAGCCATCGTCCCTCGAACTCGTCCTGACGGGAAGAGAACCCGATGAGCTTTTCCTCGAATATGCGGACTATATTACCCAGATGAGGTGCATCAGACACCCATATGAAAAGGGAATTCCTGCCAGGCGTGGCGTGGAATTTTAACTCATCAGCCGGCTTTGTCCTCCAACATCCGGTAGCCTATGCCTATTTCAGTGAAGATATAATGAGGCTCAGCCGGATTTATTTCCAGCTTCCTCCTGATATTTGCCATATTCACCCGAAGTATGCGATTGTTGTCATCGGCGTATGGACCCCACACATTGGATATGATGGAGTCGTAGGTCATAACCCGGCCGGAATTCTGTGCCAGAAGAGAAATGATCTTGAATTCCACCTGCGTCAGATGTACCTCGTTGCCTCTTAATGTAATCAGATGCTTGTCGAAGTCGATAATGAGCCCGTCCGCCTCATAAGGCCGAAGAGTCAGTCTGGAATCCGTATTCAGGCGGTTGCTGTGTCTTAGAGCGGTACGGATCCGGGCGAAAAGCTCGGAAGGGCCGAAGGGTTTGGTAATATAATCATCCGCTCCGGTGTCCAGCGCTAATACTTTCTCCTTCTCCTGAGTCCGCGCGGATATGACGATGATGGGAATGCTGGCCCATGCACGGATATCTTTGATGACGTCGATGCCGTCCATATCTGGAAGTCCCATATCCAAGAGAATGAGATCGGGGCAGCAGGAGGCAATGAGGGACAGGCCGGATTTCGCGGTAGCGGCGGTTATGATCTTATAGCCTTGAGCCGTAAGGGTGGTCGCCATAAAATTACATATGTTCTTTTCGTCTTCGATAATGATAATAGTTGATTTGGCACTCATTTCATTAGGCTCCTTTATTGTATAACATATTTTTCGTTATGCCTTCGGCAGGACAAAATAAAACTCGGTTCCTACGTCGTGGGATTTTACTCTGATTTTGCCCTTGTGGGCGGTAATGATAGTCTTACAAATGGTAAGACCGATTCCCATGCCTCTGGAGCTGTCGGCAGAGGAATTGCCGGTATAGGCAGTTCCGCTGAAAATGGTGGACAGCCGCTCAGGGGAGATTCCGATGCCGTAATCTCTAACATGGAAGGTGACGAAATCAGGGGTCTCGTCCACGTAGCATTCGATGGGCAAATCACTCTTAGAATGGAGAGCGGCATTTTCCAGAAGGTTGATGAGAACCTGCTCGATTAAAATGGCATCCATGGGAATCATAATGAGCTCGTCGGGAACGTGTACGGAAAGCTGTGTATCGGGCAGCCTCTTTTTCAGACGGATGATAGCCTCTGAAATCACTTCCTCCACAGATTCATAGGACTTGTTGACATTGGCTACGCCGTCCTGAATACGGGTGACAGAGAGAAGATTTTCCACCATGTTGAGGAGCCAGTTGGAATCCTCGTAAATATGGGAAACCAACTCCTTCTTCTGATCTTCATTCAAAACCGCTTCGTTGGTAATATAAGAAGCGCTGGCACCGATGATGCTGGTGAGTGGGGTTCTAAGATCGTGGGAAATGGCGCGCAGCAAATTAGCACGCATTTTCTCCTTCTCCGCCTCGACCAGCAGCTTTTCCCTATCGGCGAGCATCTGCATCTGATTTCTCATGTTGTTGGTAACGGCGCTTGTTGTAAGGGCTACGGCAAGCATTCCGAGAAAGGTGACCGGATAGCCGGACAGCGTGAAATTCAGCGAATAATATGGATAGGTGAAGAAATAATTGATACAGATAACACCTGCCAGTGAGGCGAAGATGCCCCAGAAATAGCCTTCCGTCTTCCTCGAAATCAGCACTAAGGCTATGACGTATAATAGTACGATGTTGGCAGCGTTCTGTGATATTCTCCAATAGACGAAGGAAAGGAGCGTTGCCAGAACCAGCAGAAAGAACGTAACTGACACGTTGGTAAATTTCTCTTTATATATTTTATATAAGCGTGTATCTTTGGAAAAGAATTTGTGATAAACTGTCATATATTAAATCCTCATAGGGCATACACTATTGTGATATTTTCTTTTATTATACATCATTTATAAGAGACAAAACAATGAAAGTATTTAAAATACTTAAAATACATTAACAGAAGGGAATGGCTATGGCTTATTCGGAATTGTATCAAAAAATTTATGAGGTGGTGGCAAAGATACCGGAGGGACGGGTCGCCACCTATGGACAAATTGCCTGGCTTGTGGGAAAGCCCCGTGCACCGCGTATTATCGGATATGCCATGAACCGAGCTCCTGCAGAACTCGAGCTTCCCTGTCACAGGGTGGTTAATCGGTTAGGAGAGATGGCGCCCCTGCATGCCTTCGGAGGGCAGGATTTCCAGCGCTTTATGCTGGAGGAGGAGGGTGTCATTTTCTTAGAAAATGGTTGCATCGATTTAGAAAAAAGTCAGTGGAGACCGGAATCGGAGAAAATTTCGCAAAGCGAAGAGACAATACGTGATTTTGGGATATAATAGAACAAAAGGATGTCCCTTTCTATGTTGAAGCTCATAGTCTTGGAACACCCTTCTTAAGATACCGGTACGACAATACGAAGATTTCATTTAATTCCGCATCTGATATTATTTCTTAATTCTTATCGTTCGCCCATCCGAATTTGTCGAAGATATAGAACAAAAGCGACAAAATCATGCCCACGATGGCCGCCAGTACCATACCTGTAAGCGTAACATTGAAGATACTTAAGGCAATGCCGGAAAGTCCTACGACAAAAACCACAGAGGTAAGCGTCAGGTTACGGCTTCCGCTGTAATCTACCCGTCCGTCCACGATAATACGGATACCGGAAGCTCCGATGGTGCCGTATAAGAGGAAGGAGATGCCGCCGATAACAGGGCCGGGAATGGTCTGAATCAATGCGGCAACGGGGCCTATGAAGGAAGCGATAATCGAGAGAATAGCTGCGCCTGCGATTACCTGGATGGAATAAACCTTAGTCATTGCCATAACGCCGATGTTCTCACCGTAGGTAGTGGTAGGTACGGCACCGACGAAGCCGGATATCATGGTAGAAAAACCGTCTGCGAATAAGGAACGGTGAAGCCCCGGGTCCTTGAGGAGGTCACGTTCTACTATCTTACTCGTTACGATTTGGTGGCCGATGTGCTCGGAAGCGACAACCAGGATAACGGGAAGAATCATTACGATGGCTTCCAGGTTAAAGCGGGGAGCCTGGAAATTCGGCATTACGAACAAGCTGGCATGAAGCGCGTCAGAAACTGTTCCGGGCGCAAGGACACCAGTGAACAGTGCGGTGACATAGCCTGCAATAATCGCTATTAAAATGGGGATAACAGCGAAGAATTTTTTGAAGAGCACATTTCCGAATACGGCGAATGCCAGAGTAACCACAAATACGATTGCATTTTTAGAATCCACAGTACCGTCCGCACCGGGAAGAATTCCGGCGGTAGAAGCAGCGGTTCCGGCCAGTTCCAAACCGATGAGAGCGACGACAGGACCCATAGCAGCGGCAGGAAGTACGACATCGATCCACTTGATGCCGAACTTGTAAATAACAAAAGAAAGAATACACAGTGCTAAACCTACTGCGATGAACCCTCCCAGGGCGTCCTGATAACCCCATTTGGACATGACCAGACCTGCCGGCGCAAGAAAAGCAAAGCTGGAACCGAGATATGCGGGTGCTTTGCCTTTGGTAATAAGGAAAAATAGTAACGTGCCGATACCGTTCATTAACAGTACGACGGATGGATTGATTTGGAAGATAATAGGTACTAATACGGATGCTCCGAACATGGCGAACATGTGCTGCAGAGACAGCGGAACAAGGAGACTGACCGGTACCTTATCTTCGATCTGAATGATTTTTTTGCTTTCCAAGAAAAGACCTCCCTCTTTATTTTCAAAAAAGTATAACACATGACTTGACATATTTCTACAACAAATTTAACAAAAGTGAGAAAAGTTAAGAAGGGTTGTGAGGGGAAAGGCGCAATATTTTTTGCAGTGGAGTTATTATTCGATTACGTAGCAGGAGATTCGGGGCGTTGAATTAGGCGCACGCAGTCCCACTCCCAATCCAACGCCTCAAGTCTCTCTATAACCACCAAATTAACCACACAATAAAAATATATTATAAATTAATGAAAGGAGAAATTTTATGAGGAAAGAAATTTATCTGGCAGGAGGCTGTTTTTGGGGAACTGAAAAGTATTTGGAAGATGTCAAAGGGATTCTGGAGACGGAAGTTGGATATGCGAATGGGAATACGGAGAAGCCCAGCTATGAAGAGGTGTGCCACAAGAATACCGGACATGCGGAGACTGTCAGGGTGGTGTATGATGATTCGGTGATTGGGCTTATGTTTTTGCTGGAGCTTTATTATGATGTGATTAATCCGGTGAGCGTGAATCGACAGGGGAATGATGTGGGTTCGCAGTACAGGACCGGTATTTATTATACGGACGATGGGGATGAAAGCATTATTCGTGAATCCATTGACATACTTCAACTAAAATATGCGGAGAAGATCGCAATCGAGGTGAAGCGGCTTGATAACTATTATAGGGCTGAGGAATATCATCAGAAATATTTGGATAAGAATCCTCATGGGTATTGCCATATTGGGGCGGATAAGTTCGAGAAGGCGAAGAATGCGGTGGATGTAAGCCGGAGGTATGTAAAAAGGTCTGAAGAGGAGCTGAAGGAGAGCTTGACAGAGCTTCAGTTCGAGGTGACACAGAATAGTGCTACGGAACGGCCTTTTCATAATGAATATTTTGATGAGTTCAGGGAAGGGATTTATGTGGATATTACTACGGGAGAGCCTCTTTTTCTGTCGGATGATAAGTTTGAATCGGGATGCGGATGGCCTAGTTTTTCTAAGCCTATCGATGCAGCGCTGATCACGGATGCTGTCGATACGAGCTTTGGGAGAGTGAGAACCGAGGTGAGGAGCAGGACCGGGGATGCGCATCTTGGGCATGTATTTGAGGACGGGCCTGCGGATAGGGGAGGACTTAGATATTGTATCAACAGTGCTTCACTTAAGTTTATTCCGAAGGAACGTATGGAGCAGGAAGGATATGGAAAATATTTGAGACTCCTGAAAAAATAAGCAAACAATCGTTGACACAGGATAGGAATAGTGATACATTATTTATATAATTTAACCGTTTAAGCAAACTGTGATTCGGCAGTTTGCTTAAAAAATCCCATTTGATTAAACGGTTAAGCAAATAAAATAACTATAGTAAGGGTGGAGGAAAGGTTGAAAGGAGCATGGGTGTAAAAATGAAGAGAAAAAAAGAAACAGGAAAATTGTTCGCGGTTGGATTTATGACGGCAGGCCTTCTTTTGGCGGGCTGCGGAAACGCTCAGACGCAGGAGACGGGAAATGCAGCGGAAGAGGTGAAGACCGAGGCGGCAGAGGAATCCGTTGCAGCAGAGGAAACAACGTATAAGGTGACCTTTTATGATTCGGACGGTACTACTGTTCTAAAAGAGACGGAAGTAGCAGACGGTGCATTGGCGGAGGAATACTCACCTGAAAAAGAGGGTTATGTTTTTGTGGATTGGTTTGCAACGCCGCAGATGAGCCATAAGTTCGATTTTGGACAGCCGGTAACGGAAGATGTGTCCGCTTTTGCCGGATTCGTTTCCTATAAAGCAGACGAAAGAGAATTTGCCATTGTGGGAAGCGGAACAAGTTCTGCTTTGCTGGAATCCAATTGGGGAACGAGCATTACAGATGTACATAAAATGACGAAGGAAGAGAGCGATTCGGAAAACATTTATACAATTACGCTGGATTTGAATGAGGGAGATGAATTTCAGTTCGCAATAGATACACAGTGGCATAATCAAAGGGGCTATGGCTATCTGGATACCATTTCTTTGGACGGCAGGGATTACTTCTATAATTCAGGAGGTTTAGGGGAAACCAGCACGAAGCGCTCCAATATTAAATGTGCGGTAACAGGCAATTATACCTTTACCCTGACCACTTATCCGGCAGAGGATACCTATGATACAAGCGCCTCTGACTATTCTGAAGAAAGTAAAGAGGGATTCAACGTTAATCCCTATGATAAGATTACATGGACCTATAATGGAGAGGGAACATCAAATGCTGAGGATATGCAGGTAAATTACTACATAAAAGGAGCAGTCGTAACGGGCTGGGAGGATGTTTATTCGGAGGAAACGGAGTTTACGCAGGATGGCGATATATATACGCTGAGCATAGACCTTACAGAAGGAGATGAGTTCATGTTCACATCGATGGTAACAGCAGGAGATGTTTCTACCGTAGGTACGGAATATATTCGTTTTACCAATATTGCTTCTGACGATGCGGATAGTCATTCCTTCGTTTCAGAAGGCGGCGGTGCCAACCTGATTGCCGGACAGGACGGAACCTATACGTTCACCTATGATGTTTCATCCAAGGTGCTTGCGGTGTCCTGCAAATAAAAAGCTTTTTCTATATAAGGATATTATGCTGCTTAAGCGGGGTTCTTAAAAGTGCATATTCGACGCAGGTAATGAGGGCCTCCGCTTTTTCGGCCGACATGGAGGGAGCATAGTACAAGGAAGGATGATTTTCCAGCAGCTTTTGCAGCGTTTGGTCCGTCACAAGGATATTTTCCCCGTCTGTATTGTTAAGCTCACGGAAGTCCTCCACATAGCGGACCTCGGGGAATGCATTCTCAAGATAATGCTGCTTCTGGATATTGGGGGTTTTCAGGGTATAAAGAATGTAAGGCTCTCCCCGGAAAAAAAGGGAAGCCTCCCCGGCAATCCTTCCATAATCGGAATTTATTTGAAAAAATAAGGGGTCCTCAATGAAACAGTCCACAGCTAACAGGGGACTGAAGTTGACATCGCCGATCCGGTGAAAATATTCGGCAGATAAATCATATCCGATGATCGCATCCGCATTGTCGAATTGTTCCGTATAATTATCGCTCAGATATATGAGATCGTAGTTCTTTTCGTGAAGAAAGGACGACAGAAAATGAATAAAACACATTTGTTCCGCTTTGTTTAAGACAGAAGCATCGGGAGTAAGATAGAGGGCTATCATGCGGTTGCGGTTTGTTGCAAGCGCCTGAGCGGACTGGTTAGGTGTATAATCCAAAAGGTTGATGACCTGAAGTACCTTTTTTCTTGTCTGTTCGCTGATACGCATGTCCGTACGCTCATTTAATACGTAAGATACCGTTGCAATGGATACACCGGCCTCCCGCGCAACATCTCTGATTGTGATTTTATTTTTCACTTAAGGTCCCCCTTGTAAGATATTCCTTTTCCGTGTTTGATCAGAATGGGTCTATTCAAAAGTTATATAGAATTTTTCAGTATTTGTCAATAAGCGCCGGTGAAAATTTAGAGAGGATAAAGTATATGAACGAATATGCAATGTTACATATTCCCGATTCCAGATATTGTTTTCCGATAGGAGAAAAGGAATTGGTAATAAGGCTTAGAACGGCAAAGGAGGATGAAGAGACAGAAGTATTTCTGATACACGCATGCAAGTACGATTTTCAGGAAAAACGGGAAAGTTCTGCGATGCATGTAGGGTATAGCGATAGGCTCTATAACTATTATGAAATCAAATTGCAGCTTGAGGATGTGCGGCTGGCATACATTTTCAGGATTGAGAAAAATGGGAAGATATATTACTTCAGCGAAGATGGGATTACCGAAACCTATAATTTTAAAGAGGGATTTTACAATTTTTTTCAGATGCCGTATATTAATAAAAATGATTTGCTGCCTACGGTGGACTGGATGAAAGATGCGGTATTCTACCAGATATTTGTAGACCGGTTTTTTATGGGAGACATAAGAAAGAATCGCGGCTATATCAATATGGAGTGGAACGATAAACCCTTGGCAAAAAGCTTTGCGGGAGGAGACTTAAGGGGAATTATAGAGAAGCTTGATCATATAAAGGAACTTGGGATAACCGCTCTTTACTTAACACCGATTTTCTTGTCTGTATCCAATCATAAATATGATATTATTAGTTACATGCAGATCGATCCTCAGTTTGGTACAGAGGAGGATCTTGAGGAACTGGTAAGGCTGGCTCACGGGAATGGAATCCGGATAGTGCTGGATGCGGTATTTAATCATTGCAGCATGGAGACGGAGCAGTTTCAGGATGTACTTGCTAAAGGGAAAAAATCGGAATACTATGATTGGTTTTTGATTGACGGGGACTATCCGGATACGGAGAAAATAAATTACGAATGCTTTGCTGCCTGCAACTATATGCCGAAACTCAATACGGCGAATGAACAAGTGCAGGAGTTCCTCGTACGGATTGCGGTACATTGGGTAAAAGAATATGATATTGACGGCTGGCGGCTTGATGTATCGGATGAGATCTCTCATGAATTCTGGAGAACCTTCCGCAAGGCAGTCAAGACGGCGAAGCCGGAGGCGGTCATCATCGGGGAGAACTGGCATGATGCGTATCCATATCTCATGGGAGACCAGTATGACAGTATTATGAACTATGCGTTTACCAAAGCATGTTTGGATTATTTTGCAAGAGGAGATCTGGATGCCAGACAGATGGCCTGGAAGTTGAATTCCAATCTGATGAGGAATCTGGAGCAGGTGAACCGGATGATGTTGAATCTGCTGGATTCTCACGATACTCATCGTTTTTTTACAGAAGTGGGGAAAAACAAGGATAAACTGCTGGCGGCACTTGCGCTTGAAATGATATTTATCGGAGCTCCGTGTATCTATTATGGTACGGAAATCTGTCTGGAGGGCGGCTACGATCCTGATTCCCGCCGCTGCTTCAATTGGGAGGAAAGTTCATGGGATGCCGGGTTGATGGAAAAGGTGAAAGCTTTGACCGGATTACGAAAGAGGCCCGAGATTGCGGACGGGGACATAAGGGTAGCAGATAGAGAGAGAATGCTTCTTGTAGAACGGAGCCTACCCGGGAAAAAGTTAAGGCTGCTCATAAATATGACGGAGGAAACTCAGACAGAGCATATGGAAGAAGGAAAAGGGGGCCGGCTTCTTTGCGGTAACCGTGCAAGGTGTGAGACACCGGCCTCGGCAACGGTGGAACGGTGGGGATTCGCAGTTATAGAGATGGAAGAATAGCGTTATGAATAGAAAGATATATGGAAAATGAGGAAGCAAGGTTGAAAGGAGCATGGTTATAAATATGAAGAAGACGAATGCAATGATACTATCGCTCATGTTAACAGCGGTGTTGGGGCTTGTTTCAGGTTGCGGCAACGGAGAGACTGCAAAGGACGAAACGGCAGAAGCAGGCACTCTGACGGAGACTGAGGCGGCATCGGAAGCAGCGCAGGGAAGCTCGGCGTTTACCGGAGAGCTGGAGCAGAATGTGACGATCCGGGTACTGGAAAACGATACGGCAATCGCAAGAGGATATGCAAAGGAACTTCTGGAAGCGTTCAATGAGGCATATGCCGAATACGGAATTACAGCGGTGGATGCCAATATGGATCAGTATTTGGATCTGGCAAATGACGGACCTTATGGCTATGGGCCGGATGTGCTGTATCAGGCGAATGATGTTATTATGCAATATGCACAGGGCAAGCATGTCTATCCGCTCCCGGTGCAGGATCTGGAATGTTATGAGCAGGTGCCGGAGGCCGCGTGGAATGCATATAAGACTGAGGTGGACGGAACAGCTTATTACTGCGGAGTACCGGTAAACGTTCAGGCTCCTATGCTCTACTACAGAAAGGATATGCTGCCTGCAAATTGGGAAACCGATTGGGATAAAGATGGAAACGGTATTTGCGACATCACGGAGAATTGGAGCGATTTATATGCCTTTTCTATAGCCAGACATGAGGAGAACCCTCTTAACTATGGATATATGAAGGCACTTTATGATGTATATTTTTCAGGCGGTTTTCTTTTTTCCTATGGGGGTTACATATTCGGGGACAATAACACGGACCCCGAAGACATTGGATTCTCAGCGGGAGAAGCGGAAAAAGGGGCATGGGTGCTGTCCCAGCTGGCAGGAGCCATGAATGAGGAATGCATTGATAATACGATCAATACTACCGCTTACGGCAAAATAGCGGATGGTACTTATTTTGCCACGCTGTCCACGCCGGACGTTTATTCCACTTTTTTAGAAGAGCTGATTAAGAGCTATAAAAGCGAAGGAATGGATGAAGCAGAAGCAACTGAGCTTGCAAAAGAAAATATGGTGATGGCGCCAGTGCCGAAGCTGCCTGAGAGCGGAGATTTAACCGAAGAAAATCCGGTGTGGATGGATTCTAAGTCGATGGGAGGCGTGAATGGGTATGCGGTCAGTGCTTATACGAAGGCGCCTAATGCCAGTCTTGCCTTTGTTGAATTCGCATCCGGCTATGAAATGATGAAGCTTCGAAATGAACTGCTCGGCGTGGCACCGGCAAGGGAGGATGCTGCGGAGGTATCCGGCGATGTATCCAGACAGCTTTTTGAAAATCTTGAAAACGGAAATATTATCTTGATGCCCTCCATAAGAGAAGTAGCTCAGATGTGGACGCCGGGTGAAACCTTTTTCACAGATATCGCAAAGGATGCGTTCAGAAAACCGGATGAGAAGAAATATCAGGACCTTCCTTCGATGAAGGAGGGACTGGAGCAGGTGGATTCACAGATCCACAATGCGATATTTACCTTGAAATAAGTAATAGTACCATCGATTGACAGGGGCGCATACGGTCGGATAAGACCTTGGCAATCGATGGTAACATTGATAGAGGAAGGATATAGGAAGAAAATGAAAGGGAAAATGAAGCGGGCAGCGGGCTTTTTGAGAGACAGCAGCCCGAATGTGAAGCTGTCCATCGTTATCATGGGCGGAGGTCAGTTCAAATATGGGGCCAGAGGGAAAGGCATATTATTTTTCCTGATCGAGCTAAGTGTCTTCTATTATTTCATTACCAGAGGCTTTGCAGATATTGCCGGTTTCTTCACGCTGGGAACGAGGAAAGGAGACGCCTGGCTTGGTGTTGCCGGAGATAATTCTGTAGTAATGCTTCTGATGGGAATTTTTGCATGGCTGGTACTGGCGGCATTTTTGTATCTCTATGCCATGAATATCGGCGATGTGTATCGTATGCAGAAGAGGCAGGAGCAAGGGAGAAGAATCCTCACCTTTAGGGAAGAGGTTATGCAGCTTCAGGATAAAAAGTTCTATGTAACAGTTCTGATACTGCCTGTGACGGGAGTGTTCGTATTCAACGTTCTTCCCATTATCTTTATGATTCTCATTGCATTTACCAATTACGGCGGGACAGTGGTACCTCCGGAATTGGTAGACTGGGTAGGCTTTGACAATTTTGTAAAGCTCTTATCGCTGTCGCAGTTTGCGCCTACCTTTGTAAAAATCCTCGGCTGGAATCTGTTGTGGGCTGTCGCTGCTACCGCGCTTAATTATTTTGCCGGTCTTGGGCTGGCACTTTTGCTCGAAAAGGACTGTGTGAAGGGTAAAGCGCTCTGGCGTATGTTCCCGGTATTAGCCTATGCGATTCCCGGATTTATTACGCTTATAGCTTTCAAATTCATGTTTTCTTACGGCGGGCCGATCAATCAGCTTATTACTGCGGGGGGAGGAATTGCCATAGGGTTTCTCGATCTGGACGCAAAGTGGACAGCGAGACTAATAGGAATATTGGTAAACTGTTGGATCAGTACTCCTTCCATCATGCTGCTGGCTACCGGGATTCTTTCTAACCGCGATGTCTCGCTGTACGAAGCGGCGAGAATCGACGGAGCGGGGAAGTGGAAGCAATTTTTAAGGATTACCATGCCCTTTGTGTTGTTCTCCACATTGCCGGTACTTATCGGACAGTTTGTAGGAAACTTTAATAACTTCGGCATTTTCTATTTTCTGCGGGGAGGGTTGTATTTGGATGGATATTTCCTTGCCAGCGACACGGATCTGCTGATCAACTGGCTGTATAATCTTTCTATCAATAATAACTATTATTCTCTGGGAGCAGCTATCAGTCTGGTGATTTTTGTCATTACCTCGGTCATATCGTTAACGGTCTATATAAAATCGCCATCTTACAGGGAGGAGGATACATTCCGATGAGAGCAAAGCAAAATAGAAGCAAGGTAAACCTTCTTCATTCATTGGGCAGGATATTCGATATGGGGATCACCTACATCATTTTACTGGCGGTATCCTTTCTTTTTTTCTTTCCTTGCCTGTGGCTGATTCTAGCCTCCTTTTCTGAGTCGGGAACGATTTATTCCTTTGACGGATTTTTCCCCAGGGCGTACAGTCTGGCAAGTTTTCAACGGTTATTTACGGATACTGCTATGTATAATTATCCGAGGTGGTTCACCAATACGCTGTTTATAGCGGTGGGAAGCTGTATTCTAGGTACTTTTCTCGTCATACTGACGGCCTATACGATGTCCAGGTTTGAATTCAAGGCGAGAAAGCCTATTATGAAGACGACGATGGTGCTTAGCATGTTTCCTTCTTTTATGGGAATGATAGTCGTATATTTATTGATGACCCAATTTAATTTAATCAATCATTTGTGGGGGCTGATACTCATTTACAGTGCCGGAGCGCCTATGGGGTATCTGACGCAGAAGGGATTTTTTGATACGATTCCGAGGGCCATCGATGAAGCGGCGAGAATTGACGGCGCTACTAATTTTCAAGTATTTACTAAGATTAATCTTCCGCTATCCCGGCCAATCATCGTATATACCCTGCTTACCTCTTTCACCTGGCCATGGAGCGATTTCATTCTGCCTAAGCTCCTCCTTAAGGAAAAGGACCTTTATACGGTCGCGGTAGGTCTTATGAGCCTGGATGAAACGGAATTCGCAAGGTTTGCCGCCGGAAGCGTATTCATAGCCGTACCTATCGTACTGCTTTATTTCTTTCTTGTGAAGAATATGGTGAAAGGAATGGCAGAAGGAGCTGTAAAAGGCTGATGAAGTAAAAACTGTTGACAAATAAATATCATTTTGTTATGATGTAAAACAATTAAATATGTATCTTCAGGGCGGGGTGAGATTCCCTACCGGTGGTATAGCCCACGAGCCGCAAGGCATGATTCGGTGTGATTCCGAAGCCGACAGTACAGTCTGGATGGAAGAAGATTATTGATAGCACATTTGACGTGTTTTCTTTTGTATATCAGCTCTGGAATGATTTTCATTTCAGAGCTTTTTTATGCAATAGAAAAGTGCTTTTATCGCTGCCTTGGGATTTATATGTTCAAGGCAGCGTTTTCTCTTATAGGATTAGGGAGTCAAAAGGTCCTTTTGCGAACGTCTCAAGCCAATATGCTCAAAACAAAAAGACTCCTGCGCCGAATTCCAATATATAAGAAGTTCTAATTCTCAGTCTATTAGCGCCAAACATACCAGAAAACAAAAAACTCGCTTCGCTCAAACAGTTTTGTTTTCTGTTATGGCACAAATATCCAGAGAAAGAACTTCTAAATATTTACATAGGCGCAATCGTTCTTTTTGTTTTGGTCATATTGACCAGAATGTATTTATAAAGGACCTTTTGACACCCTAATCCTTATAGGAAAGTACGTCCTATAAGATTCGGGCAGGATGTGCAGCTGCGCATACAGAATAAAAATTATGCAGCCGGGGGCCATGGAAAGGAGTGGGACTGGTAATATGACGGATGAAAGGTTTATGGAAATAGCGCTTGCACTTGCCAAAAAGGGAATGGGACGAGTAAATCCGAATCCCATGGTAGGAGCTGTTATTGCAAAGGAAGGGAAGCTTATCGGACAGGGTTTTCACGAAAGATACGGAGGCCCTCATGCGGAGAGAAACGCACTTAGAAACTGCAAGGAAAATCCGGAGGGGGCGGTCTTATATGTTACCTTGGAGCCCTGCTGTCATTACGGCAAGACGCCGCCATGTACGGGGGCGATTATAAAAAGCGGAATTAAGAAAGTAGTTACCGCATGTTCAGATCCTAATCCCGAAGTGGCAGGTAAGGGCATCGATACGCTGCGGACGGCAGGAATAGAAGTGGTGACTGGTATACTGAGGGAAGAATGCGAGAGGCTGAATGAGGTGTTCTTTCACTGCATACAAAAAAATACCCCCTTCGTCGTTATGAAATACGCTATGACCATGGATGGAAAAATAGCTGTGGCATGCGGAGATTCCAAATGGATAACGGGAGAAGAGGCGAGGGAAAATGTCCATCTGGACAGGGGACGCTATTCTTCCATCATGGTTGGGGTAAGGACGGTAATTAAGGATAATCCTCTTCTCACCTGCCGTATGAGCGGAGGCAGAAATCCCATACGAATTGTGTGCGATACCAATTTGTACACACCTCTCGAAGCCGCCGTCGTGGAGTTAGCAGGGAAGGCAGGGCAGGGGAAGACAATTATAGCCACTTCCTGCAAGGATAAAGAGAAACAAGAGAAATTCAAGCAGCGGGGCTGCGAAATCATAGTGCTTCCGAAGGAGAATGGACATATTGATCTAAAGCTTTTGATGAAGGAACTTTGGGCGCGGGGAATCGACAGCGTTTTCCTAGAGGGAGGAGGAACTCTTAATTTTTCTGCCCTGCAAGAAGGAATTGTAAATAAGATACAAACCTATATAGCGCCTAAGATATTAGGGGGAGAAAAAGCGAAAACCCCGGTTGAGGGCATGGGAGTCGAGCGGATGGCGGACTGCATAAGGCTGAAAAATCAAAGGATTACTAGGTTTGGCGAGGATTTTCTGATAGAAAGCGAGGTGGATGATACATGTTTACCGGGATAATAGAAGAGACGGGGAAGGTTATGGGCATAAAGAAAGGAAACCGGGCGGCTTTTTTGACTATTGGGTGCAATGAGATATCGAAGGATTTGAAAGCAGGTGATAGTGTAGCCGTAAATGGGGTCTGTCTGACCGCGGCATGGGTGGAAACTAACAGATTCGGTGCGGATGTAATGAATGAAACCCTTTCCCGTTCTGTTATAGGAAGCTTGCGGGTGGGATGTCTTGTAAATCTGGAACGGGCGATGGCGGCGGGAAGCAGATTCGGGGGCCATATAGTTACCGGGCATATCGACGGTGTGGGAAAAGTAGCCTCTGTGAGAAAGGACGGCATAGCCCTTTTGTATAAAATAGCTGCACCGCCCAATATTATGCGTTATATCGTACACAAAGGATCGATAGCCATAGACGGCGTGAGCCTGACGGTGACGGTGGTTTCCAGCAGCAGTTTCTGTGTATCGGTAATTCCTCATACGGCAAAAGAAACCACACTTCTGGAAAAGGGTGCAGGTTCCGCTGTAAATTTGGAAAACGATGTGATAGGAAAGTACGTTGAAAAATTTGTGCAGGGAGAAAATAAAATAACCGGGCAATTTTTAACTCAGAATGGATTTTAGGAGGAATAGGCTATGTTTGAATTCAATGAGACATCAGAAGCGTTAGAGGCACTGAAAAGGGGAGAGATTATTCTTGTCACAGATGATGAGAACCGGGAGAATGAAGGAGATTTTATCTGCGCGGCGCAGTTTGCCACCACGGAGAATATTAATTTTATGGCAGTTCACGGAAAAGGACTTATCTGCATGCCCATGAGTGCAGATATCTGTGAGAGGTTACAGCTTCCGCAGATGGTAAGTGACAATACGGATAACCATGCTACGGCGTTTACCGTGTCCATCGATCATGTGGATACTGTTACGGGTATATCGGCAAAGGAAAGGAGTATTACCGCCCTTAAAGTTGTGGAAGAGGAGGCAAAACCGGAGGACTTTCGCCGTCCCGGTCATATGTTCCCTCTTCTGGCTAAAAAAAACGGCGTGCTGGACCGGGGCGGGCATACCGAGGCAACGGTGGACTTGATGCGGCTTGCAGGCCTGAAAGAGTGTGGTCTGTGCTGTGAAATTATGGCAGAAGATGGACATATGATGAGAACGCCGGAGCTTATAGAGCTCGCGCGCAGATGGAAGCTGAAGTTCATTACGATTAAAGCCTTGCAGGATTATCGCAAAAAGTTCGATCATTTGGTGGAATGCGTTGCAAGTCCATTTCTACCGACCGTCTATGGGGATTTCAGAGCTTATGGATATAGGAATAAACTAAACGGAGAGCATCATGTTGCCCTTGTGAAAGGAGAGATGGGAAATGGAAAAGATGTGCTTTGCAGGGTGCATTCGGAATGTTTGACCGGAGATGCATTTCATTCGCTGCGCTGTGACTGCGGTGAGCAGCTGATGCAGTCCATGAAACTGATAGAAAAAGAAGGAAGGGGTGTCCTCCTTTACATGCGTCAGGAGGGAAGAGGCATCGGACTTCTTAATAAATTGCGGGCTTATGAGCTGCAAAGCGAGGGACTGGATACGGCAGAGGCTAATCTGGCGCTGGGCTTTGCGGAGGATATGCGGGAGTATTATATCGGGGCGCAGATACTTCGGGATTTGGGTGTGAGGACTTTAAGGCTTTTGACAAATAATCCTGACAAGGTATATCAGCTTTCGGACTACGGAATAGAAATTACGGAGCGTGTGCCAATCGAGGCGGAGGCGAATGAGCATGATGCGGAGTATTTGCGGACGAAGAGAGATAGGATGGGGCATTATTTGAATTTTAAATAGGGGGGGTGAGAGGGGAGGTTGTGGGGGTTTTATGTGGGGAGGTGGGGTTGTGAGGGCCTTTCTTCGGCGGATTGGGGTTCTGTTCCGGCGCTCGCGGCTGAATTTTCTAAATGAAAACGTTGATGTGTCGGTTGCGGACGGGCCGGCAGCGATGCACATCCATGTGCAGCGCTGCCTAAACGCCGCATCCGTGCGGCGTTTTCCCTGGGTGTCGGGGTTTTCATTAAGAAAATGCAAGCCGCTCACTGACGGACCAGCCCCCCAATCCGCCGAAGAAAGGCCCGGCCAAGGTTACGAAATTGTACATAAAATTCGCGAAGGTTACGAATTTCTCAGGTGTGGTTTTTATTTAAAATTGAAATATGCAGAGAGGAGAAAGAGATAAAAGATAAATAGAGTAAGAACTTAGGAAGAGGCAATGGAGGATGATTTACTTCAGTGAGAAACCACTAAGATAGATGATGATAGGATAAAATGGCACAGATATAGAACAAGACAATAGAAAAATTAAAGTAAGAAATAGAAAAATAAAAAAGCAAAAATAGGAGAATGTGATTATGAAGACTTATGAAGGACAGCTAGTAGCAAAAGGGATCAGAGTTGGAATTGTGGCGGCTCGGTTTAATGAGTTTATTACTGCCAAGCTGCTCGGCGGTGCGATGGATGGGCTGCTTCGACATGAAGTGAAGGAGGAAGATATTGAAGTGGCGTGGGTACCGGGAGCCTTTGAGATTCCGTTGGTGGCTGCGTCTATGGCCAACAGCGGGAAATATGATGCGGTAATTTGTTTGGGAGCAGTTATTCGAGGAAGCACATCGCATTATGATTATGTATGCAGCGAGGTTTCCAAAGGAATCGCCAGCGCGTCACTGAGCAGCGGTATTCCGGTAATGTTTGGCGTACTTACCACTGAAAATATCGAGCAGGCAATAGAAAGAGCCGGAACAAAGGCCGGCAATAAAGGATTTGACTGTGCTGTGGGAGCCATCGAAATGGTAAACCTCATGAAAAACATGGTATAAATTGAAGTGCAGTTTGACCAGGTGCAGTCCAGTTCAATCCGCTAAATGCACCTAACTCTCATTCGTAGCGTAGTGGGAGACTGGGGGGGCGGCATTGGGGTTGGGGCCGTTTAGTAAGCGGCTGATATTTTCTTAATGAAACCCTCACAACCAAGGGAAAACGCTGCACGGATGCGGCGTTTAGGCAGCATCGTACATGGATGTACGCTGCTGCTGACCCGTTCGGCTCCAACACACTAACGGTTTCATTTAGAAAATACAGCCGCGCACGGCAGGATCCAACCCCAATGCCGCCCCCCCCAGTCTCTCGCAACCCTACAACCCAACAAAAAACTAATCCCCCGAATCAACACATGATTCAGGGGATTTTAGAAGAATAATAGAGAAGACGATTAAATGCATGTATAGGCGCCGTCAACGATAATATCGCTTCCTGTCGTATAACCGGAAGCATCGCTGGCAAGGTAGAGAACGGCCGGAATCAGTTCCTCCGGGGTTCCCATACGGTGCATCGGCATCAACGGAGTCCAGGCATCCTTTAATTCCTGAGGCGTATCCACGGACATCGGCGTTGCGATATAGCCGGGGCTAAGACTGTTGACGCGGATACCTTCTAACGCCCATTCTGCGGCGAGAGAACGTGTCATATGGATAACGGCAGCCTTAGAAGCGTTGTAGGAGCACTGCCACTGAGGAATGTTCACTATGCTTCCAGACATAGATGCCATATTGATAATGCTGCCATTAATGTGATTATCTATCATGATCTTACCTACTGCACGGCAAACGATGAATTCACCGGTCAGATTGCAGTCGATTACCTGACGGAATTCTTCGATTGTTGCTTCGAAGGTGCCTTGGTGCATGCATATTCCGGCGTTATTGAAGACAATGTCGATAGAACCGGAACGCTTCATAATTTCGGCGAGAGCAGCATCTACCTGTTCCTCCTTCGTAACGTCGCAGGCTATGAAATAAGCCTTTCCGCCAGCTTTTATAATGGAATCAATGGTTTCATCGGCTCCGCTTCTTCCAAGTACCACGACCTCCGCTCCGGCTTTTGCCAATCCTTCTGCTACCACCTGACCGATTCCGCGGCCTCCGCCGGTTACGATAGCTACTTTACCATTTAATCCAAAAAGCTCGTCTAAGTATGACATAATATTTTTTCCCTTTCTAAGAAATTATTCTTGTACATTAATAATAACCTTCATAGTTGTTTCCTGATTTGCGTCTATATATTTATAGGCATCCAAATAGTCTTTGAAGGCGAAATGTTTCGAAATAAGAGGAGCCAAATGCACCTTATCCTCATCTGTCAGGCGGATAGCGTCTATATAGTCCTCGTTTCGGTACATCATAGTGCTCTTGATATCCAGCTCATGGTCGTTGGCAACGGCCAAATCCACAGTAGCCATTCCTGCAAAGACCGCTACGAGGATAATCGTGCTTCCCTTGCGAGCGTATTTGATTGCCTGACCCATGGTGATGTTGTTGCCTGCGCAGTCGTATATGATATCTGCTTTATCGGGACCAAAGGCTTTCAGGATCTCATCGCCAAGGTCTGCCGTCTTCGTATTAATGCAGTGGTCGATGCCGCACTCCGACGCTTTTTGCAGACGGTAATCGCTGATGTCCGTTATCATGACGCTCTTTGCACCGAAGCCCTTGGCCGTCTGAGCCACCAGGTTGCCGATAGGACCGGCTCCTAATACGACGATGTTAAGTCCATTCACATCGCCCGCCTGCTTAACAGCGTGAACCGCCACAGAGAGAGGCTCAATCATAGCACCTTCATCAAAGGACATAGCTTCAGGAAGGAGAGTCACCTTAGAAGCATCCACGGCGAAAAAGTGAGAAGCGACTCCCGTAGTCTGGAAGCCCATAACCTTTAATTCCTCGCACAAGTTGTATTTCCCGTGGGTGCAGGGATAGCATTTACCGCATACTACCTGCGGCTGAATAGTTACCTTTTGACCTACCTTGAAGGAATCCACTTTTGCGCCGAGAGCGGCGATCTCCCCGGATACCTCGTGACCTTGCGTAACGGGGTAGGAGGTAAAAGGATGTTTGCCGTGGTAAACGTGAATGTCCGAACCGCATACACCAATCTTCATAATTTTTATGAGAACATCATTATCTCCGAGGGTCGGAATCGGAATTTCACGGAATTCAATGACACCCGGATTGGTCATAACCTGCTGTAACATAATTGCACCTCTTTCTCGTATGAAACAACTTAATTAAAATACTTTACTAAAGTGATTTAATTATCATACAAAAAAGAGGTTTTGTCAAGGGCAACAGTAGAAAAAAAGAAAAATATTTTATTAGTTTAATTTTGAGAAAAACTGATTGGTAAAGTGCATAGCAATGCCGACCCCTGCCGCATTCTGCTGGAAACGGCACGGATGAAGGAAGCTGTTGTCCTGCTCGAAAAGAAGATATTCCTGCATGTTGTCCCACAGCTCGGGAAGGTACGGCTCGATGTAGCTGCCTACATAGCCGCCGAGAATGATGTCGCAGTCGAAGGTGAGGTGCAAGTTGGATGCGATGATTGCCAAATATTTCAGATAATGGCTCCAAGCAATCTGAATCTCAGCATCGCCTTCCTGCAGCCTTTTGAAAAAGGTGTTCAAGTTTCCCTTGGTGTAATTCGCCAGAATCTTGGCGGAGCAATAAGCGTCGGCACAGCCGCATTTGCCGCAGTAGCACTGTTTTCCGTCCGGTTCGATCAGCATATGCCCGAATTCGCCGCTTCGAAAGTGATTGCCGTAATACAGCTCGTTATTTAAGAAAATAGCACCGCCTACGGAATTGCTTAAGGAGAGGTAAAGCATATTGTTATGAAAATATTTCAGCTCAGCCATTGCTGCGCATACGGCATCGTTTTCAAAGCATACGGGATAAGGTATATGCTTTGCCAAAGAGTTCAGATCGATGTCTTTTAAATATAAAACGTGGGATATTACCAAGCGGTTCTCAGAGCTGATGACGATGCCCGGAATAGAAATACCCACGCCCAGAATCTTGCTCTGGGGTACTCCTGAATCCCAGATGAACTGCGTAAGCTTTTTGGCCAGCGTAGCGTAATAGCGCTCCGCATGGTGAAAGACGAGGCGGATGCGCAGAGTGTCGATGATATGAGCTTTCATGTCGATGATGACGAAGGAAATATGGTTTGCAGTAATTTCAATACCTACGGAGTAGTGCAGCGTCTCGACGACGGAGAGGGTCTTAGCCTTGCGTCCTCCTGTAGATTCATATTCCCCGGCCTCTTGAATGATACCCTGATTGGTTAAGTCCTTCACGCATTGCAGCGTGGTAGGCATGCTTAGGTTTAATGCGGAAGCGATTTCGTTCTTGGAGGTCTCCTCCTGTTCCAAGATATACTTGGCAACGCGCACGATACTGCATTCCGGTTTGTCGCTTTGATTCAATCGTTTCATGGTAGGGCCTGCTTTCTTTTATGGCATAATATAATAAATACTGTGACGTTGTCTTATGATAACGTGTTGGAGCTCATATAACAATTATACATGAAAATTAAATTTCTGCCAGTAGCTAATAGAAAGACAAACTGGGGATTGTAAAAAATTAAAAAAATGTTATAGTGTAGGCAAGGGAAAAATGAGAAGGTGACTAAAAAAAGTAAGAAGACAGCAAGTTTGGTGTAATAAATCACCAAAAGGTAAGGCAGACATGCGAGAAAGGATGAAAAGTATGCAGAAAAAAACATTGGAGGCTGTGGTTGCAGGATTGACGTGTCTTGACTTCACGCCGGTATTCATTACGCCAGAGGTGGAGGAAATCGGACAGATATTGATTCCGTCCAAAACGGTATTTATGGGAAATGCGGATATCCACGCAGGAGGATGTGTATCCAATACCGGACTTGCCATGTGTAAGTTCGGAGTCAATGCGAGGCTGATGGGCAAGGTTGGAGACGACGATTTGGGGAAAATAGTGCTGCAGCAATACTCCAACTATACGACTACGGAAAATATGATTATTTCGCAGGAGGAAGGGACCGCCTATTCCGTTGTGCTGGCGCCGGCCGGAATCGATAGGATATTCCTCCACTATCCGGGTGGGAATGACACTTTCGGGCCGGAGGATATCGATTATGAATTAGTGGAAAAAGCGAAGTTGTTCCATTTCGGTTATCCCCCTGCCATGTACCGGATGTATAAGGAGGACGGCAGGGAACTAATAGAAATTTTTGAGAGGGTAAAACAGTTGAACGTTATCACTTCCTTGGATACCTGCGGAATCGATGAGCGGGCAGAAGTGGGACAAGCCGATTGGCAGAAGATATTAAAAGGAGTGATACCTTATCTGGATATTTTCGTACCAAGTGCTGAGGAATTGTGCTACATGCTGGACAAAGACCGTTTCAAGGAGTGGAAGCAAAGGGCGGGAGGAAAAGATATGGCCTCCGTGCTGCATACCTCGGATGTGAAGCCTTTGGCAGATACACTCTTAAGCTGGGGTGCGAAGATAATTCTGATAAAATGCGGCAGTGCCGGACTTTATTTCGCCACCAATACGCAGGAGGTTCTTGACGGCATCGGCGAAGATTTTCTTTCCATGGTAAACGGATGGGGCGGTGTAAGCCACTTCACGAAAAGCTTCAAGCCTCGGAAGGTGCTCTCCGCTACCGGTGCAGGAGATACGTGTATCGCGGCGTTTTTGACTGCCATACTGAAAGGGTATCCGTGGGAAAAATGCGTGGATTTCGCGGCGGCTTCTGGTGCATCCTGCGTGGAAACCTATGACGCCCTGGGCGGACTTTTATCCTTCGAGGAGCTGGAGCAGAAGATAGAGGCTGGCTGGGAGAGAAATTAATAAATGTAATTTTATGATGATAAAATGTGGAAATTTTATAAGGGGAAAGGAGAATATCGAAATGGAGAGAGAACGCTTTTTTGCAATGCCTTTTTCAAGAATCTATCCGCTTTATATACAAAAAGCAGAGAGAAAAGGGAGAACAAAAGATGAAGTAAATGAAATCATTTATTGGCTTACCGGTTATGATGAACATTCATTACAGCAGCAAATAGATAGTGAAGTAAATTTAGAAACGTTCTTTAGACAAGCCCCCTCTATTAATCCGAATGCTTCGCTCATTAAAGGCACTATTTGCGGACATCGGGTGGAAGAAATAGAAGATGAATTAATGCGGCAAATCCGATATTTGGACAAATTAATTGATGAGTTGGCGAAAGGTAAGACAATGGAGAAGATATTAAGAAAATAAATGCTATCAGATAAGCCGATAAATATAGATTTATATTGTCAAGGAATTGTTACAGAACGAGGGTAATTTTGCAATGGTGATATACTTATTACGAGGAGTAAGAGAATGAGGGAGTTTAATATCGGCTCAATCGTGCCATTTGGCGGTTATCAGTGGCGCATTCTTGATATACAAGGCAATGCGGCGTTGATTATAACTGAATACATAATCGAACAACATCCCTATAATAATTGTGCCGGTGATGTGACATGGGCTGACTGCTCGCTAAGAAAATATCTTAACGCTGAGTTTTATAACAAATTCACCGCGGCCGAACAGTCAAGAATCATTCCGGTATTGAACAAAAACCACGACAATCAGTGGTACGGCTCGAGAGGCGGAGAAGATACTCGGGATTACATATTTCTTCTGAGCATTGAAGAAGTAGTGTGCAAATATTTCGGTGACAGCAGTAAAAACCTTGAAAACCGCAGCGCCAAACAACGATACTGGTTTCAAAGAAAAGATAAAAACAACAACAAGCGAAGAGCGACATTCGATGGGTATGTATGGTGGTGGTGGCTTCGGTCGTCCGGGCGGGACAATAGAAGAGCCGTATATATCCACGGCGACGGCAATATAGGCATTCAGGGAAACGGCACCTTCCGCTACAGCAGCAACACGATTCATCCTTCAACAGGTGATAACAGCGGCGGAGTACGTCCCGTTTTGTGGCTGAGTATTTGATTTGAATTAAGGTTTTTGAAGAAATTTATAGCGAAATTGAAATAGCTTCTTGATTTTTCCAAACCAAGAAGCTATAAGTAAACAATCCGGCTCCGGAATATTATGTATTCCGGAGCTTTTTATTGATCTTAAACGGTAGCAGGAACTTCTTTGTTGTTGTTTGCGAAGTTCTGTAAGATAACGAGAGGCTCGTAAGCGCCGGTATTGGTAATTGTAATACCCTTGTCTGCAGCCGCTTCTGATACGAAGAACTCGTCTCCGGATATATCCTCGAATCTAAGAAGCTCGGGAGCCGCGCATTCATAAGTGCCGAAAGTGCCGTGTCCCTGAACGACCAGGGCTGTATAGCAAGCAGCGTCCTTAACCACTACGGAAGCCTTGGGAGCAACGGTGATTTCTTTTGCAGCCACCCATTCGTTGGCGTAAGCCACCCATTTTTCACTAAGACCTTCCTGATTAGTTTCGCGTACCTTAGGAGCGCGGAAATATTTTTCCTTGTAGTCAGAGCGGGTACTTTCTTCCCAGTCGATCTGGCTGAATAAAGCGTCAATATTGTCCTTTTCGGATTCCGGCTGACAGTCAGTCAGAAGGTTATGAGGGTTAACCTCACCCATGGTGACATTTTCCATAATGGTATTAACGTCGCTGTTCCACTGGGGCTCAAAGGTTACGAGAGAAGCGGGGGCGTGGATAACGCCGGCAGCCGTATACCAGCCGGTACCGAGCTGAATACGATAAGCGCGGGAAAGCTCTGTGATACGTGTATCCTTCTTATCGTAGTTACGCAGACATTCTTTCACTTCTTCTTTCGTAGTGGACGGATCGAAACCAAAGTAGGTCAGCGGGAAACGTCCCAGATAGGAAGAGTTGTACTGAACCGGGAAGTAATAAGCTTCCGGCTTGCCATGCATACCGATGCGGTTTGCCATTTCCTCGGTCAGGTGAAGATGGTGGAATAACGGCTTGTCGTAGTCATATAATTTGGCAAATGTCGGCCATGTGCCGTATCTTGCCTGAAGGCTTTCGCCGATCAAGTCCGCGCCAAGTTCCTCCACACAGTCCTTAAATAATATTTTTTCTCCGGTTTCATCGTCATAGACGAAGCTCATGCCTTCAGTAGCTCCGGTCTTGGGACCGTTTAATGCTACCGTGGTGGAACCCAGCCAGCGCTCGCAGATACCGCCGCGATCCATGCCGAAAGCGTAATAATCGTCGGGATGCAATCTCAGACGATGTCCCGGCTCATTGAAGCCGCGGGGAACCCATGTGGGAGCCAGATGAAAAACTCCTTTTCCTTGTTCAAATACTTTTCTTACCTTACTCATTGTTGGTACCTCCTTAAGTGTTATATGATTTATTGGTAACAGATCAGCTTTATTTGGTCCTGAATAAACGAAGCTCTGCAGCATATTTCTTGGACTGTCCGGGAGCTAAATACTGAAGCTGTTTCTTTTCCCCGATGGCATTTCGGCCGTCAAGCTTATTGGTGCAGGGTTCAATTCCTAAGACGTAATCGTATTCTCCCATCATTTTCCATTCGGTAAACTCAGGGAAAACCGAGGTGTCGAAAGATAACTCCAGGCCTTTTCCGATGGATTCGTTGCTGACTTTCACCTTCGCGGTTTTCTCGGCGAACATATGATAATAGCATTGTTCCACGAAATTAGGAACGGGCTTTAACATCTTATTCCAAGTATCGAGGTCCTCCGCAGCTCTGTCATCCCTCGGGATTACCTCGTTAGAGTTGATTTCCAGCTTTGTCGTCTCATCCAAGAGGGGATAGCCTACATTTATATGATAGAGAAGCATAACGGCTTCTTCTGCGGAACCCTCGTTAGTTACGGTATCCTCGATGGAGATGAGATTATCCGTAAGACCAACGGTTATGGTACGGGTAAGGGTCAGTTTGGCACCGAAAATCGTGTGGTCACGCATGGTTGCGTGAATACGGATGGCCTCTTCGTCGGTCTCATAATAAATGTGATCCGCAGGTATATTTCCGATGGTGCCATGAAGCCCGTGAAGCTTGCCGTTGTCCTCGTTTGGTCCGCCGATATTCTGGAGTCCGCATGTGGTAATCAAGCCGCAGTTAAAAGATTTCAGGAAGCCAAAGCCATCGCGTCCCTCCTGAAAATACTGAGGGCTTACATTGCCGGAGGGGGAAGTGTAGTTCATCCGCGAACCGTCGAAGTAAAGCTCTGAAATGTCACAACAGCGGTCAGCGCAGACGGTCATGTCGATTCCCAGTCCGTTACGAATGCGAAGTAGATGCATACCGTCTCCTT
Organism: Kineothrix sp. IPX-CK; assembly: GCF_039134705.1. NCBI lineage: Bacteria > Bacillati > Bacillota > Clostridia > Lachnospirales > Lachnospiraceae > Kineothrix > Kineothrix sedimenti. Next base: position 1,395,193 of record NZ_CP146256.1, read on the forward strand.
TTCCTCCCAGAAGCCGATATTCCTCCACACCGGATAACTGAAGAGGATGTCCGATGTATTTGTTTTTACTCATAGTTAAGTTGCTCTCCTTTCCTTTTCCTTATTCTCTTTTTGATTTCTGACTTTTCTTTTCGTTTTAATATTGAACTAATATTAGTATTTATGTTTAATAAAAAAATATTAGGGAAAGATATGAAAGAAATGTGTCAGCTAAGGTTTTGTAATCCCATTGTAGTATTAAACAAATGAAAAATCAAGAAATAAAATTTCATTTCGAGCACTAAATTTGGATAAAAAGCATGAAAATAGTGAAAAAGCACGAAAAAATAACAAAAAATGAGAAAAAAAATTTCATAAAGCGTTGACAGAAAGAAAAGCAAGGGGTATGATGTTTGCAAAAGTACTTTATAAAAGTGCTGGTAAAGATTATGACAATGCTGCATAAATCAAAGGAGGAAAAAACAATATGTTACTTAACATGAATGAGCTATTAAAGGTTGCAAACGAGCACAATTTTGCCGTACCTGCATTTAACATCGGTACAGGCCAGATTTTAAACGGTGTAATGGATACTTGCGAAAAATTGCAGGCACCGGTTATCCTGGCGATTCATCCGTCTGAATTGGAATTCCAGGGAGACAGCTTCCTGCAAATGTGCATCGATCGCGCCAATAAATCGAAGGTGCCGGTATGTATCCACTTGGACCACAGCGGTTGGGAACCCATCGTACGCGCTATCCGCGCAGGTTTCACTTCGGTTATGATCGACGCGTCCCATCTTCCCTTCGAAGAGAACATAGCGGCTACCAAAAAGGTATGTGAGCTGGCTCATCCTCTCGGAGTTTCGGTAGAAGGCGAGCTTGGAACTATCGGAACCACGGATGGAGATACGGAAGGCGGTACTGATGAGATCATCTATACAAAGCCTGAGGATGCAGTTCGTTTCGTAGAAGAAACAGGATGCGATACATTGGCAATCGCTATCGGAACGGCACACGGCATTTATCCTGAAGGAATGAAACCGGAACTTAAGCAGGATCTTCTCTCCGAAATCAAGAGCAAGGTATCTGTTCCTCTAGTGCTTCACGGCGGCTCCGGAAATAAAGATTCCGAAATTGCAGAAGCAGTAAAACGCGGCGTTAATAAAATAAATATTTCTTCTGATATTAAGGATGCTTTCTATCAGAGACTTCGTATCACTCTTCAGGACAAGAAAGTACGTGAGCCCTTCGAGCTGTATCCGGAAAGTGTAAAGGCTATGCAGGAAGTATGCGAGCAGAAAATCAAATTGTTTAATGATGATGATAAGGTAAAATACTACGAACTGTCTAAGATGATTTAATATGAGTTGAGGATGGATGACATGAAAAAAATATTAAACCGAAGCGGCGACATTGTAACACAAAGTATACAAGGCTTTCTGGCTGCCTACGATAAATATTTCGAGGCTGTTCCGGAAACGAACTGCCTTGTCTATAAGAATAGAAGAAAAGGGAAGGTTTCCCTGGTCATTGGCGGCGGCAGCGGGCATGAGCCATTGTTTTCCGGATTTGTAGGAAAAGGGCTGGCGGACGCGTCTGCTAACGGCAATATATTCGCATCTCCCAATCCGCAGGTAATTACTGAGACTGCGAAAGCGGTGGATGAAGGCAAGGGCGTTTTGTTTATCTATGGAAATTATGAAGGAGACAACCTGAATTTCGATATGGCCGAAGAAATGTGCGGCTTTGAGGATATAAAGACTGCACATGTACGTGTGTGGGATGATTGTGCATCCGCCCCGAAGGAAAGAATCGAAGACCGCAGAGGTATTGCGGGCGATATCTACGTGATCAAGGTTGCGGGAGCTGCCTGCGATGCCGGCCTTTCCTTAGAAGAAGTGCTGCGTGTGACCGAGAAGGCGAGAGACAATATCAACACCATCGGTCTCGCTACATCGCCCGGCTCCATTCCCGGACTTAACAAGCCAACCTTCGAATTAGGCGAGGATGAAATTGAGTTCGGAATGGGAATGCACGGAGAGCCTGGAATTGAGAGAACTACTATGAAGCCTGTGGATGAGTTAGTGGACCGCATGTATGATGAGCTGAAGAGGGAAATGTCTCTTAATTCTGACGACGAAGTAGCTGTTCTCGTAAACGGCTTAGGTTCCACCACACTTGTGGAACTCAATACGGTATATTATGAACTGGATAAGCATTTAAAGAGTGAGGGAATAAAGGTTCATGACGCGGAGATAAAAAGCTGGTGTACCTGTCAGGAAATGGGCGGATTCTCCATTACTATCTTAAGGTTGGACGAGGAACTGAAAAAATATTATGATGCTTCTTGTTGTTCCCCCTATTACGCGAGGGAGGCTTTGATATGAAAAGTATTAATGTAGAAACCTGCAAGCAAATGGTTATAGCGGCCTGCGATGCGATTATCGACAACAAAGAATACCTCACGGAGGTAGACAGTAAGATCGGAGACGGCGACCATGGAATCGGAATGTCCGGCGGCATGGAAAAAGCAAAAGCCGCACTTTTGGCAAGAGATGATTTTGCGACGATTAACGATGTATTCAAAACAACGGGACTGCAGATGCTCAATTCCATGGGCGGTGCGTCCGGCGTTATATTCGGTTCGATGTTCCTTGGAGGTATTAAGGATCTGGAACCGGTGACGGAGTTAGACGGAGAGCTGTTCTCTAAGATGATAAGCAGTGCTGTCAAAACAATCAAGCTTCGCGGAAAAGCGGAAATCGGCGACAAAACAATGGTGGATGCATTAGAACCCGCAGCGGCAGCGCTTGAAAGAGCAGACAAGGAAGATCTGACCCTCCTCATGGGGGATGCAGCTATGGCGGCAGCCGGAGGAGTGGAAGCTACAAAGGATATGGTGGCGAAATTCGGCAGAGCAAAATCCTTAATGGAGCGTGCCATCGGATTTCAGGATGCCGGAGCGACTTCCGTAATGATCATATTCGAAGCCATGCACAGGTATTTGCAGGCGCAGGAATAGTTCTCAGGCAGAATGTGAACAAAAAAAGAACAAATTATGAATAAAATATAAATAAAGTAAGAATAATTATTGAAGAAAAGAGTCTGGATTTTAATTTCATCCATTCTCTTTTTTTCATCCAAAATCGACTTATTTTTAAATATGTACAAAATAAACAAAAAACGATTCAAAAATGCGGATAAAACACAGTGTCAAATGTGTAAAGTATACAACAATCATAAAAACTTTCATGAAAAAATATATTTTTTCATGAAATATATTGACAAAACTCTAGATTATATGTATACTTCTATTAAATTCTTAATAAAAGTGAAACGCGAAAATGACATGGAAAATGGAGCGGAAAAAGCAGTATATATTCCGTCCGGACGGTAAAGAATTATCAGGTAGAAGGATGTGTTTAAAAGATGTCATATGTAGATAAATACCGGCAATACCTCGAAGAAAGTACATCCCTTGCAGCATACAGCAAAAAAGAGGGAAAGGCACCTGTATTCGCATATACGAGCAATTTAGATGTGGTGTTGGTCTGGGATTCGAAAATATACAATGAAATATTGGATACTTATTTAAAAGAAGAGCCTTATGTCAAAGAAGGTGATGTCATGGATACATTAGAAGACTTTGCCCGTATCAGCAGTTTTTATCTTATGCAGGGACTGGGCGGCAACTTCGACATTACGGATATCGCGGTGTGCGATTATCTGAATGAAATGTTTGTATCCGAATTTGCCTTGGGAGGCACCTGCGCACAGGCAGCAGCAGCCATAGGAACGATGGGATTCCCTGTTAACGTTCATTTGACAGATGCTTGCAGGAAAGTATCTGAGATGATGGATCACGAAGGAACGACGATCATCGAAGGGAATAAAAAAGTGCCTATCATGAAGGGAACGTCCATGGAGGAGCCGGTGTACCATTTTATTCTCCAGTTCAACAAGGGTGATAGAATACGGATCTTAGGGCGGGAAATAGAAATACCTCTGTCCAACCGTTTGATACTTTTCTACGATACGGTACACAAGGAAGTTCCTATTAAGAAAGAGTTTCTGGATTACTGGAACCAAGAGGAGCAGTCGCCTTCTTCCTATTTAATATCCGGCTTTGATGCGATTATAGATTCAGGTATCATGGAGAAGCGTCTGCAGGAGCTTAAGCCTCATTTGGAAACGATGCGTAAGAAACATCCGGAGACGGTGATTTATTTCGAAGGAGCCTTCTATATGAACCCGAAGGTAAAGGAGCAGGCTTCGGATACATTCGGCAGATACGCTCATATCATCGGAATGAACGAAGAAGAACTGGAGCAGCAGGCAAAGCGGTTCGGATACGAAATAGACACCCAGACTATAGAAGATGTATTAAAGGGACTGGAAGTAATTCTTTCCAAGTATCCGGTAAAGGGAATTATTCTGCATACGAAGGATTACGCCATGTATTACGGTGATGAGCTTAAGGGCGTGGATATCGAAAAAGGTCTGACTATGGGAAATATCATGTCGGCTACAAGAGCGAGAATCGGCAGATACGGGAATCCGCAGGAATGCGAAGAAACTTTATCGCTGGCCCTCAGCCAAAGAGGACTTCAGTTTGCTGAAGCGGCTATGCAGCAGGATTCGGAGCGCACGATCAAGGTGGTTCCTTCCAGATATTTGGAGCATCCCAAGTATACGATAGGCTTGGGCGACACGTTTACTGCAGGAGTACACACCTGCTTTATTCAAAGAAAATAGAGACGGTGAGGAGGAATGCACAGTGTCATATTTAATGGGAATTGATCTAGGAACCTCCAGTCTGAAAGTATTGATAATAGATGAAAAAGGTGCGGTAAAGGCAGTCTGTGCAAGAGATTACCAATTCTCCTCTCCTTATAACGGATATGCGGAGCACGACCCGAGACATTGGTGGGAAGCCTGCGTTTCGGCTATACGGGAAGCTATTCCCAAAAGTGGTGTAAAACCGGAGGAAATAGCGGGAGTAAGCTTTTCGGGGCAAATGCATGGAGCTGTTATGCTGGACGAAAAAAAGGAAATCATACGTCCTGCCATACTTCATTGTGATGCCAGATCTTCCAGACAGGTGAAGTACATGAAGGACACTCTTGGGGAAACGAGGTTGAAGGAGCTTGTCATGAATCCTATTTACTCGGGGTTCCTGCTCCCATCCTTATTATGGGTAAGGGAAAACGAGCCTGAAAATTATAAGCGGGTGCGTTATGTGTGCCTCCCCAAGGATTATATAAAATTTAAGCTTACCGGGGAAATTACTTCCGATTATTCGGATGCCTCCGCAACGCTCGCTTTCGATATTAGAAATGGAAGCTGGTCGAAGGATATTTTGGACATTTTTTCCGTTCCAATAGAGATTTTTCCGCCTTGCCTTAATACCGATGAGGCGGCGGGAAGAATCAGCGGGGAGGCCGCAAGACAAACAGGACTGTCCGTGAAAACGATAGTATCGGCAGGCGGCGGAGATCAGGTAATGCAGGGAATCGGAAACGGAATTACATTCGCAGGAGGTTCTTCCGTAAATATAGGAACCAGCGGACAGGTGTCTTTCCAAAGCGATATACCGATTTTAAACCCTAAGCTTTCCACCAATACTTTCTGTGGTTATAAAAAAGGCAGATGGATTACCATGGGAGCCATCATGAATGCAGGAATATCTTTAAAATGGTGCAACAAGCTGTTAGGACAGACAGATTATAAGAAAATAGACGAAGCGGTGAGCCGGGTAGTGCCGGGAAGTAACGGTGTCATATTTCTTCCTTATTTAAATGGAGAGAGAACCCCTCACTTGAATCCCGATATCAGCGGCGAATTCGTAGGAGTAAATATCAATACGGGGCCGATAGAGCTGACAAGAGCTGTGATGGAAGGGGTTTCCTACGCGCTGATGCAGTGTATCGAGCTGTGCGGCGAACTGGGACTTAAGACCAAGGACTATATGGTAGCCTCCGGAGGAGGTGCGAGAAGCGCTCCGTGGTTACAGATGCAGGCAGATATTTATAACATACCCTTAAGGGTCATGGAGACTGAGGAACAAGCTAGTTTAGGTGCAGCGATTGCGGCGGGAGTAGGAGCCGGAGTCTTTAAGGATATAGAGGAAGGGTGCAAAAGAACCGTCCATTATAAAGATATGGAGGTAATCCCAGACGCTGCCAGACACCGTATTTATGAAGAATATTACGGATTGTTCAAAGAGATATATAAGACGAGCGGCCATGTGTTGGAAAAGGTCACTCTGCTGGGGAGAAGAATTGAAAAAGAAAACTTGTTTGAATGAAAAATGGAGGTGAAAGCGTTGGAAAAGAACACAGACGGTAAGAATGAGTATATTTTACAATGCGAAGGTATCAGCAAGGCGTTCGGAGGAACACAGGCGCTTAAAGATGTTCAGCTGTACGTGAAACCGGGAGAGGTACATGCTCTGATGGGAGAAAACGGTGCAGGTAAATCTACGCTCATGAAAATTGTAATCGGTCTTCATAAGCAGGACAAAGGGACCATTACCTTCGAAGGGCAGCCCTATCAGGTGAAAGGGCCGGTAGACGCTATTAACGCAGGAATTGCGATGATTCATCAGGAATTGAATCCGGAGCCGCATCTGTCCATCGCGGACAGTATCTTCCTTAAAAGAGAGGATACAGTAGGTAAGTTTTTCCTTAATAAGAAAAAACAGAACGAAAGAGCGGGAGAAATATTAAAGCAGTTTGATTTCCCTTACGGACCAAAGACATTAATCAAGGAACTGACGCTGGCTCAGGTTCAGATGGTGGAGATCATCAAGGCAGTATCCTCGGATGCGAGAATGATTATCATGGATGAGCCTACATCTTCTTTGGACAGCGAAGAGACAGATCACTTGTTTCGTGTTATCAGAGAACTAAAGGCGAAAGGTGTGGCGATTATCTATATTTCACACCGTATGGAAGAAATTTTCAAGATATGTGATACCGTATCGGTATTCCGGGACGGAATGTATATTACATCCGCTCCACTGTCTGAAATATCCAGAGATGAACTGATCTCAAAGATGGTAGGACGTAAGGTGGAGAATGTATTTCCCAAGGTGGACTGCAAGATCGGCGATGTCGTATTCAAAGCGGAAAACTTGAGCGGAAAAGGTTTTAAGGATATTAATTTTGAGGTACATGCAGGCGAAATATTAGGGATTTCAGGATTGGTAGGCTCAGGACGAAGCGAGACGATGAGAGCAATATTCGGGCTGGACCCCATAGACAGCGGTAAGATGTATCTGGAAGGCAAGGAAATCAAGAATAAAAATCCCCGGTCAGCCATTAACAAAGGAATTTGTATGGTAAATGAGGATAGAAAAAATTACGGTTTATGTCTGCTGCGTTCCCTGAGGGAAAACATCTCACTGCCCAATCTGCCAAAAAAGCAGAAAGGCCTTTTGATCAATCAAAGGCGGGAAATAAAGGAATGTGAAGAAGTAGCTAAGCAGCTTACCGTAAAAGCAGCCAGCATAGAGCATGACGCCTTTTCGCTAAGCGGTGGAAACCAGCAGAAAGTAGTAATTGCGAAATGGATTATGGCAAATCCCAAGCTTCTTATTTTGGATGAGCCTACCAGAGGTGTGGATGTCGGAGCGAAATCGGAAATCCATTCTCTTATGTGCCAGTTTGCTGCCAAAGGTATGGCGATTATAATGATTTCTTCGGAATTACCGGAGATTATGGGTATGAGTGACCGTATCCTCGTTTACCATGAAGGAACGATAAACGGAGCGGTTACCAGAGAGGAAATCTTAAATTCATCAGCGACGGAAGAAGTTATTTTAGCCAAGGCTTTCGGCGGTAAATAGAGGAGGATAGAAAAAATGATAGGAAAAATTAAAGCAAAGAGTATGAATAACGATAATTTAAGAATGTTCATGGGAAAGTACGGAATCGGTCTCGTCCTGCTTCTGATGATGGTAGTGATCGGTATTATGGAGCCGACATTCGCTACTTCCAAGAACTTTATGAACGTAGCTACTCAGGTAGCCATTAACGGTATGATTTCCTACGGTATGTGTCTTGCGATCACGACCGGTGGTATCGACCTGGCGGTCGGTGCCCAATTAGCCCTGACGAGCTGTGTACTGGGCGTTACGATTACCAACAGTGGAATGAACGTTTGGACGGCGTGTGGAGTTGCGCTTTTAGTAGCTACATTTTTCGGTTTTTTGAACGGCTTTTTAATCGCTAAATTTAACATGTTCCCTTTCGTTGTAACCTTATCCACACAGTTGATCATCCGTGGTTTGTCTCAGGTTATCAGCGGCGGTAAAGCGATTTCCCTTACTAGCGATGCCTTCAAAGGCATTTATTCCGATAAGTTTTTAGGAATGCCGATTCCGATCGTTATCTTAATTGTAATTTCGATAATTATGTATCTTTTGCTTCACTGGACCAAGTTCGGACGTTATATCTTCGCGGTAGGCGGCAATGTAAACGCTGCAATCGCTTCCGGCGTCAGCGAATTCTGGACGAAGGTCGGTGTATATACGGTCAGCGGGTTTTTGGCGGGCGTTGCGGCAATTATCTTTACCGCAAAGACGGGCTCCGCACAATCCAATATCGGTGTAGGTTATGAAACGGATGCGGTTGCGGCCTGCGTACTCGGAGGTACATCCTTCGCAGGTGGTATAGCAACGATTCCCGGAGTACTTATGGGTATCTTCATCATCGGTTTTATCTATAACGGCATGAACCTGATCGGGGTGTCTTCCTATTACCAATCGATTGTAAAAGGCTGCGTTATCATTGGTGCCGTACTGCTCGATATGGTAATGAATAAAAGGAACCGATAAGGGGTAATATTTTACCGACACAAAAAATCAATCTAGGTGATAACTTTTAGGTATCTTTTTATGAATGGGTGGATTACACTCGCAGAAAATGCAATACCCGAAAGTATTACAATATTTAATTAGCACTGATGGATTCATAAGAAAAAGGAGGAAATATTTATTATGATGAAAAAAGTATTAGCAATCACGATGGCAATCACAATGACCTTCGGCCTGATGGCATGCGGCAGCACTAAAACAGAAACAGCTGAGCCCGCAGCTCCGGCAGAAACGACAACAGAGGAAACGACAGAAGCAGCAACCGATACGGAAACAACAGCAGAAGATGCAGTAGAAGAAGTTGCTGCAGGCGCTGATGTGAACGGCGATGGTAAAGTAATTGTGGGATATATCTCCAAGAACTTAACAGACCCTTTCCACGCACCGATCAATGAGTATGCGGAAAAGACCTTGAACCAGCTTAAGAGCGACGGTGTTATCGATGACTGGACCGGAATCCTTGATGGTGAAACAGACCCTAACAAGCAGATCGACCGTGCTGACGAATGTATTACAAAAGGCTGTGATGCAGTTATTGTCCTTCCGGCTGAGTCAGAAGCATCCGATCCTGCAATAACAAAGCTTGCAGATGCAGGTATTAACGTAATCGTTGTTAATTCAAAGACGACAAGCACAGATGAAAGAGCACTTGCATTCTGCGGTTCCAATGACGTAGAAGCAGGCAAGATGCTTGGTGACTGGGTTGTTCAGAATGTTCCTGACGGCGGAAAATATATCCACTGCACAGGTATCCTTGGAAACTCTGCACAGATCGACCGTGGAGCAGGCCTTGCGGAAGTTATGGCTGCTAATCCTCAGTTCGAAATGGTAGGCGAGCCCGATACACAGTGGTCCGGTGATAAGGCAGCAAACGCTACGACAGACGCTATTGCACAGTATGGCGATGAATTAGTAGCAGTTATCTGCGATAATGACGATATGTCATCCGCAGCACAGCGTGCAGCTAACGATGCAGGCAGAAGCGACATCATCTGCGTAGGTGTAGATGGAAACCAGAACCCGTTACAGATGGTTAAAGACGGCGACTTAGGCGCTACCATACTTCAGGACGGCGTTGGCCAGGTTGCTGCTGGTATCAATGTTATTACAGCGTTAATCAATGGCGAAGACTTTGATCCCGCACCGGTTATTCCTTTTGTACTCGTTACGAAAGATAACGTAGATGAATATTTGCAATAACAAATTATAATTTTCCGAAAAGTGCTGATTAAAATATTGAGTTTGTAATGAAGGGAGGAGTTTGGATGGATAGTCCGGCTCCTCTTGTTTCTCTTATAGGAAGGAGCTCCTATAAGAGAAAAGCCCTACGGGCAGGATGCGCAGATGCGCGCGCGGAACAAAAATGAAAATTTTAATAAAAAGGAAGGAAAAGGAAGATGAAAATAGCAATAGGATGCGATGAGGCGGCATACGCTTTGAAAGTAGAGATTATGAAGCATTTAGAAGATATAGGAGTGGAATACGATGATTTCGGTGCGAACAAAGGAGAAGTAGTGCTTTATCCTGATGTGGCAAAGAGTGTTGCCGAGGCGGTGGCCGACGGTAAATACGAAAGAGGAATCCTCGTATGCGGTACGGGAATCGGGATGGCGATTACGGCGAATAAGGTACCCGGAATCAGGGCGGCGGTATGTCATGATCCATTCTCCACAGAGCGTTCCAGAAAGAGCAATGACGCACAGATCATGTGCATGGGCGAGCGTGTCATCGGTGTAGAGCTGGCAAAATATTTGGTGGATATCTGGTTGAAGTGCGACTTTGCAGGCGGCGGCTCAAAGCCGAAGGTGGACAGGATTATGGAAGTAGAGCAGTCCTATCTGGCCAGGAAATAGAAGGCCGGCAGGAACGAGGAAGGGAGCATAAGGTAAAATGGATAAGAAATTATATTTTGGAACCAATCTGAAAATGTACAAGACCATCGAAGAAACAGTGTCATATCTTAAGAAGCTGGTGGATAATACAAAGGATATAAGCAGGGATGCGATAGAGCTTTTCGTCATTCCGTCGTATACATCGTTAAGTGCGGCCGTTACCTCCGTTGATCGCAGATTTATCAAGCTGGGAGCGCAAAACATGTGCTGGGAAGAGCAGGGACAGTTTACGGGAGAGATATCACCTCTTATGCTAAAGGAGCTGGCGCTGGATATGGTCATGATCGGTCATTCCGAGAGACGACATGTATTCGGTGAAAAAGACAGAGAAGAAAACCTTAAGGTAAAGGCTTCTTTGGCTCATGGTTTCAATACTCTTTTGTGTATCGGCGAGACGCTGGAAGAAAAGGAATACGGCATCAGTCCGGAGGTTCTTCGTACCCAGCTCAAAGTAGGCTTTCATGGAGTTTCCGGTGATCAGGCGGACAAAATTAAGGTGGCTTACGAGCCGGTGTGGTCCATCGGAGTAAACGGCATCCCGGCTTCGGCAGAGTATGCCGAAGAGATGCACAGGGTCATCAAGGGCTGTCTGGAAGAGCTGTTTGGAAAAAGGAGCGCAGAGATTCCTGTTTTGTACGGCGGAAGCGTGAATCCGGGAAATGCGGAGGATATGATTGTCCAGCCCTCTGTCGATGGTCTTTTTACCGGACGTGCCGCATGGCAGGCGGATGATTTTGACAGACTGATCCGTCAGGCAATGAATGCTTATGAAAAAAGATAAAGGACAAAAGAAAAATTATTTAGATAGAATGCTTTACCATATATCCTCCTGCATGCTGCCCGTGATACCGGCGCTGGTGGCAGGAGGGCTGCTGAAGCTGGCCACGCTGCTTCTGGGCTACACTCCGCTGATAGAGGCCTTCCCGGATACGAAGGTGATTCTGGAATCTATCGGCAATGCTCCATTTTATTTTCTGCCTCTCATCGTGGCTTATACGGCGGCGAGGCATTTCGAGGCGGATGTGGTCAGCGCCATGGCGGCGGCAGGAACACTGCTGCTACCAAACTTTATCAGGTTGATGGAGCAGGAACACGGCGTACTTTTCATGGGAATTCCGGTTTATCGGATGTCCTATGCGTATACAGTATTTCCTATCATTGTTTTGATTTATTTGATGAGCGTATTTGAGAGGGCGCTGGAAAGGCGGCTAAAGGGCGTACTTAGAGATATATTTCTGCGCTTTTTGCTCATACTGATTACGGCGCTTGCGGGAATGCTTGTGGTAGGGCCGGTAGTGGATATGATCAGTCAGAGTGCGCTTACGGGAATCTCGTGGCTTCAGGTTAATATCCCGGTTCTGGCATGGGCGATATTCGGTGCTACCGCTCCGCTGCAGATTATGGTAGGTGCTCACTGGGTGTTTGTCAGCCTGATCATTCAGGATTTGGGAGCTTTTGGTGAAGAGAGCGGCTTTATGGTCGGTTACTTTATGCTTACCATGTCGCTTACTGCAATCGCTCTCATTACGATGTTAAAGAGCAAGGAAAAAGAGAAGAGAAGTTCGGTGCTGGCTGTACTGATTACCGTATTTTTTACAGGAACCACGGAGCCGGTCTTATATGGCATCTGCCTGACAGATAAGGTCGCTTTGCTGGCGGCGGTAGCAGGAGGCGCAGCAGGAGGGATTTATCAGGGACTTGTGACGATTCATACATACGTCTACGCGTTTCCTACGGTGTTCTCTATTTTGATATTTCAAAGCGACAAGGATCCAGGCAATTTAATAGAGGCTGCGGCAGCAGGAGCCATTTCTTTTTCGGTGGCGATCTTAGTTATGCTGCCAGGTCTTCGAAAAAATAATATATTTGCGAGAAAAGCTTGAAAATAAAGGGAAAAAGAGGCAAAATAGAAAAGACAACCAGAAAGGGGATAAAAGCGATGTTAGATAGACCTGTATTGGATGTAATAAGGGATAATTACGAAAAGATTTTTTCCGCGGAAAGAAAGGTGGCGGATTATGTCTTGGAAAACCCGCAAGAGACGGTAAATGCTACGGTTTCCGAACTGGCAAAGGTGAGCGGAGTCAGTGACGCGACGGTAGTTAGAATGTGTTCCCATTTGGGTTATAAGGGTTACTATCAGTTCCGCCTTATGCTGGCCAAGGATGTGGGAAGAGATGATGATAAAAACAGCGAAGGTATACAGAACGAAGGAAATGCGGTAGGCAGGGTCTTTCAGGACTATGCCAATACTATGATAGCCATCGGCGAGAATATGGACGAACATGAAGTTATGGAATGCGTGAATCTGATCAAGACCTGCGGAGAGGCTCATATCATAGCAGTGGGCAATACGACTCCGTTAGCTCTCTATATGGGATTCCGGCTGGGAAGATTAGGAGTGAAGTGCAGCTATGGAATTTCGCCGGAATATTTTTTGAATCAGGTGAATCTCGCCACAAAGGACGATATTATTATAGCGATATCCCAGTCGGGAAGATCGAAACAGGTGATTCAAGGTGTGGAAATGGGCAAAGAGAAAGGGCTTAGAGTAATTGCAATCACGGGCTACAGACAGTCGCCCATCGCACAGCTTTCCGATTATGCACTCATATCCAACGCTAAGAAGGAGACCTTCGGTTTTTATAAGAATTATGAACATTTGAAAGAGATGGCAACGATTGACGCACTATTGGAGTTTGTAAAGAACTGGGAAAAGATTCAGGAGACGAATGCGGATAAGCCGGAAGTTATTTTGATGGAATATAAGCTATAAGCTTTATTGAGATAGAATAAATTGGGAAAAGTTACTGCCTGTGCGCTGCCTTGTATGCGGCGCTCGGGCAGTATTTTAACTATTTGATTTATTTAATTGTATCAGTTGCAGATTTCAGGAGGTCCTTCGGCATTCCTGCGGGCGTTCAGTTCATCCCGGAAGGTTTCTATATACGAAGCGCCGAAGTGGTGCATAAGTTCCAGAATAGGAATGATACGCTTTCCGATATCCGTAATTTCATATTCGACCTTTGGAGGAACGGTAGGATATACATGCCTCATGATCAGGTGGTCGTCCTCCAGACTCCGCAGCTGCTTGGTGAGCATCTTCTGGGTGACGTCGGGCATGCGTTTTAAGATTTCGTTGTAGCGCAGCACCTTGTTGCTAAGGAACCATAAAATCATAATTTTTCGTTTGCCGGAAAGCAGCTTATAAGCGAGGACCATGGGACATAAATCGTCCTTTAAGCAGGTTTCTCTCATAAAACAGTTCTCGTGTTTTTTTTCGTTTGCGTCCATGAATGTGTCAACACCTTTCGACTTTCCCAATATTTGGAAATATAATATAATTATAATGAAATAAAGTATACAAATAAGGTATATTTTCCTGTCAGAGGATGGTATACTAAAAGATACTAAGGTACTTTAAAGTACCTTCTTGTGAATCCAGATTCTATCCTTTATTATATATAGATGATGCATTTTTATGTCTATGCTTATTATACAAGAAAGTGAAGTGTTTTGCAAACAATTAGATTATTGTAATCCAGTTGCTGCAATTCGGTCATTATAGTCGAATTTGTTAAAAATTTCACGGCATTTCACGTTATTAATTTATTAATGGATGAAAAGGAGTCTGGATATCGACCTACTGGATACCCAAGGAGAAGAAGCGATGAAGAAAGTAGTAATTATAGGAGCAGGCTATGCCGGCATTCTGACAGCGAAGAAGCTCGCAAAGAGACTTAAAAAACAGAGAGATGTGGAAATCACCATTATCGACAGGAATCCCTTCCACACTATGCTCACAGAGCTCCACGAGGTGGCAGCAGGCAGAGTGGATGAAGATAGTATCAAAATCAGCTTGAAAAAGGTGTTCGCAGGAAGAAAAGTGAATGTGAAGCTGGACACTGTAACGGAAGTAGATTTTGCGGCGAAGACGGTAAAAGGCGAAGACGCCTCTTATAAATATGATTATCTGGTAATAGCGTCCGGTTCCAAACCGACGTTTTACGGAGTACCCGGGGCTGAAGAGTTTACCTTCAAGCTCTGGTCTTATGAAGACGCTATATTGTTGAAAGACCATATCCTCAATACCTTCCGCAAGGCGGCAGCAGAGAGAGAGCCAGAGGAGAGAAAGCGGCTGTTGACCTTCTATGTCATCGGTGCGGGTTTTACGGGTGTGGAGATGATAGGAGAGCTTGCAGAATATGTCCCTATCCTCTGTGAGAAATATGAAATCGACAAAGATGAAGTGACCATGATAAATGTGGATGGTTTGAGCAGGCCGATTCCGAATCTTCCTGAGAAGTTATCTGCCAAGGTTGCTAAAAGAATGAACAAAATGGGCATCGAGCTTTGCATGAATTCCAGCGTGACCCGTGTCACGGAGGATTCTATCGAGTACAAATGCGGCGGTAAGGATGTCACGAAAAAAATAGGAACGGTGATCTGGGGCGCAGGAATCCAGAGCAGCACCATTGCGGCGGCTTCGGCAGACGCTTTGGAAAAGCAAAGAGGCGGACGCATTCCGGTAGATAAATACTTACGCTCCACTAAGGACGAATCGGTATACGTGGTAGGCGATAACATGTATTTCGTTCCCGAAGGACAAGAGGTGTCCGTTCCCCAGATGGTAGAAAACGCGGAGCAGAGCGCAGATACAGCAGCCCATAACATTGTCAGCGCCCTTACGCAAAAAGATGAGATGGAAGAATATAAACCTGCCTTTCACGGTGTAATGGTCTGTGTGGGAGGACGTTACGGAGCGGCTCATGTAGGGCTTCCGGGACATTTCTTCAGTCTTCCGTCGTTCCTTGCCATGTTTGCGAAACACTTTATCAATATTGTTTATTTCGTTCAGGTATTGGGATGGAATAAGATATTCAGCTATATAAAACATGAATTTTTTACAATACGTAACTGCAGAAGTTTTGTGGGCGGACATTTTTCCAACAGAACGCCCAGTTTCCTCCTCGTTCCTTTACGTTTCTGGCTCGGCGCCGTATGGCTGTTCGAAGGAATTATGAAGGTGTTAGAAGGCTGGTTCAAGGAACCGAAGCTTCAGGGCTTTTTCGGCGGCGCAAGTGCATGGTATGAGAGCATATTGAATCCTGGCAGTGCGGCGGCAGCAGATGCGGTAAGTTCAGCAACGACTGCGGCAGCAGGAGCAGCAGCGGTAGCCGATACGGTAAGCGCAGCAACGGGCACAGTGGCAGCAGCGGCGGATGCCGTAAGCGCGGCGACGGGTGCAGCAGCGGCTACGGCGGTTTCTGCGGGACATGTGATATTGAACTGGAATATTTTAGGACTTTTCCGAATGATATTTGTCAGCGGAACAGACCTTGCCTCCTCGACCTTGAGCGATTTAGCATTCAAGCTGAATGTTCCGCTTATGAACTGGTTCGTGGATACGTGGATTCTTCCCTATAACTGGGTACAGATGGCGATGCAGATTTTTATCGTTATAGCCGAAATTTTAATCGGTCTTGCGCTGATGGGCGGACTCTTTACTTCTCCCGCTGCGGCAGTTTCCCTTGTATTGCAGTTCATGTTCGTATGCACTACGGGCTTGTATCTGGGAACCTTCTGGATGATCTTTGCCGGTATTGCCGTGCTGATCGGAGCAGGAAGGACGCTGGGACTCGATTACTATGCGATGCCGGCGTTGAAGAAGCTTTGGAAGAAAATACCGTTGATCCGGAAACTGTATCTGTATCAGGATTAGAAAAGATATGGGTGAAGCGATGGAGAAATTAACATACGAGGAAGCCTATGAGCTTGTAAAAGAAGAGATTCAGAAGGCCCTGACCCGATCACCCCGCATAATCAACGAATATTTGACTCATTTATCCGCTTCTCAGGGTAAAATGATTCGTGCGGTCTCCGTACTGACCTGTGCCGGGGACGGAGAAGGAAAAATTGCTCCGGGGGCGGTGCACGCAGCAGCGGCAATCGAAATCGTTCATCTGGCGTCCCTCGTCCATGATGATATTATTGATAACGCAGACTTACGGAGAGGTCGGGAGACCCTTCAGAAAAAATATGGGAAACGTACCGCAGTCATTTGCGGGGATTACCTTCTGAGCCTTGCGCTTAAAATGCTCTCGGCTATTCCTGACAGAAAAGAATATACGGACATCGACTTGCCCGACTATATAAGCAGGCTGTGTCTGGGTGAACTGTTACAGCACATTAACAACAGGAATCTGGATTTGACAGTGTTTGACTATATAAGAATTATATCCGGTAAGACGGCTGCGCTCTTTGAAGCATCTTTCTTCGCAGGAGCTGTCTTAGGCGGCAGTGCTGCGGAGGAGATTAAGAAATATAAGAAAATCGGAAATTACACCGGCTTGATTTTTCAGCTAAGGGATGATTGTCTGGATTTCGATAAAACAGTAGAAGAGGCTAAGAAGCCGGTTCAGTCCGATTACGAGCAGGGTGTCGTTACCCTTCCTCTGATTCGCGCTTTGGAGAAGCAGCCCGGTTTCAAGAAGAAGGCCGAGGCAGGCGAAATCGTCAGAGCAGAGATTAACCGGGCAGTGGAAGAAGCCGGCGGTCTGGATTATACCAGAGAGATGATCGAGCGGTATTATAAAAAGGCAAAGCGGTATATCGACAAGTTGGATGTGACCGAGGAAAAACGAACGAAGCTGGCTGCAATTGTAAAAAAGGCCGCAGGGATCAAGGCGGATGATTAATTGACGACGCAGAAAACCAAGTAAATCTAATGGTTCACGGCGTGTAAGACCTGGTCAAACGATGGCAGGTACGGAGAAGGACAAAATTGCTTGGAAAATTTTTTGATTATATAGAAATTAGAACTAAGATTACGAGCACATTTACATTTATGCTGACGATAGGATTTCTCCTATACCAGAGGCAGGAAATGCAGTGGAAAAAGACCTTTGTATTTTTTATGGGAATGTTTTTCTTTGACCTGACGACCACGGCAATCAATAATTATATCGACTCCAAAGATAACGGTCAGGTACTTCCCTTTGCAAGAAAGAAATCGCTTCTGATTATTTATGCGCTGTTTGGAATCAGTACTGCTTTCGGATTATATCTTGCATATAGCACTGATTTGGTAATTCTCGTTATCGGTGGTATTTGTTTTATCAGCGGAGTGCTTTACACCTATGGGCCTCTGCCTATTTCAAGAATGCCCATGGGAGAGGCGGTATCCGGTTTCTTTTACGGAGTAGTAATCCCTTTTATATTGATGTATATCAATATGCCGGTGGGGACATTCATGACCTATAGTCTGAGCTTTGAGACGGTATCCTTGTCCGTACAGGTGGTTCCGGTGCTGAAGCTGCTTCTTTTTTCCATTACGCCTTTCGCGGCGACTGCAAATGTGATGCTGGCAAATAACATCTGTGATTTAGAGAAGGATATTACGGTAAAGAGGTATACCCTGCCCTATTACATAGGGAGGAAGATGGCGCTGCCG
Source organism: Kineothrix sp. IPX-CK (assembly GCF_039134705.1). Classification (NCBI taxonomy): domain Bacteria; kingdom Bacillati; phylum Bacillota; class Clostridia; order Lachnospirales; family Lachnospiraceae; genus Kineothrix; species Kineothrix sedimenti. The sequence goes on from NZ_CP146256.1 coordinate 1,413,397, forward strand.
CTTTTTGCGGGATTGTATTATATGACTTACGTTTCCACGATTTTACTGGTGGTATTCGGAATCCTTTCTCCTGTGGTTCTGATTTCCCTTCTTACGATCGTGCCCGTGCAGAAAAACATCAATAAGTTTTTTAAGAAGCAGGAAAAGGCTACGACGTTCGGTGTCAGTATTATGAATTTTATTTTAATCATGGGTGGCAGCACCCTAGCAGTTTTCTTATCGGTGATTCTCGACAGGATCATGTAACACATAACTACGTTATTCGTCCGGATAGTCCGGATTGAAATAAAAGAAACAGCCGCGTAGACGGCATAATATGGAGGTAAAATATGAAAAAAGTAGTAGCTTTGTTACTCTGCATGACTTTAGTAGCAGGAACACTTACCGCATGTGGCGGTGCAAAAGCAGAAGCAGCAAAAACCGGCCTTGGAGTTGCGACATCTATCGCAAAATCAACACCGGCAGGCGAAGAAGACGGATTGGCAGAAGTGGATTCCATTATCGCAGCCGTGCTCGTTGGAACAGACGGTAAGATTCTGGCTTGTAAAATTGACGCAGCTCAGACAAAAATTAATTTCTCAGCAGACGGTAAGCTTATAACAGATCCTTCCACAACTTTCCAGACAAAACAAGAGCTCGGTACTAATTATGGTATGGCCGCAGCTTCTTCCATCGGCAAAGAATGGAATGAGCAGGCAGACGCTTTCGCTGCATATACAGTTGGAAAGACCGTAGATGAAGTTAAAGGCGTTGCAGTAAATGAAGAAGGCGTACCTACGGATGCGGACTTAACTTCTTCCGTAACGGTTCATGTAGGCGATTTTGTTTCTGCAGTTGAGAAGGCAGTAGCGAATGCAAAAGATTTAGGTGCAAAGAGCACGGATAAACTTGGCTTAGGTACTACTACACAAATGTCCAGCTCCACAGATGCAACCGCTGATGCAGAAGGTCTTGCTCAGGCTTATTCCATGTACGCTGTTGTAACGACAGATGATAGCGGCAAAATCACAAGCAGCTATGTAGATGCTTCTCAGGGCAACGTTAACTTCGATACTACCGGAGCAATTACTTCCGATCTGGCTGCTGCAGTTTCCACAAAACAGGAACTTGGCGATGCTTACGGAATGAAGTCTGCTTCTTCTATCGGTAAAGAGTGGTTCGAGCAGGCTGATAGTTTTTCTTCTTACGTAATCGGAAAGACTGCATCTGAAGTGAGCGGAATCGCTGTTGACGGTGAAGGCTATGCGGCAGACGCTGATCTTATAAGCTCCGTAACCGTACATGTAGGTCCTTTTATGTCTGTAGTTGAAAAGGCTGCATCAAACGCGAAATAATAATGGACTTGAAATTAATTTACGGGGGGATGCATTATTTTTCAAAAAAATAGTGCATCCTCCTTTCATATGGTATAATTAGTAGATATTTTCATAACAAAACAGTTTCGCAATGAACTAAGTATAATTAGGAAACTGATTTTTAGAGGTGGACAAGTTGAAGGGAAAAATTACGGCATTTCTATTGGGAATGATGATGATATCGATGCTGTCGGCATGCTCGTTTGGTGCGCAAAAGCGCTATGAGTCTAGCTTCTTGGAGCTGTTTGATACAGCGAGCGTAATCGTAGGATATGCGAAGAATGAAGAGGAATTCACGGAATACAGTCAGATGATATATGATGAACTGAAGCTGTATAACGATCTGTATGATATTTATAACGATTATGAAGGCATAAACAATATAAAAACGATCAATGATAATGCTGGTATAAAGCCGGTAAGGGTGGACCGGAGAATCATAGATCTCCTTTTGTTTTCAAGAGAATTGTATGAGAAGACAGACGGAGAGATAAACGTGGCCTTCGGCTCGGTGCTCTCTCTATGGCACGATCATCGCAGCGCAGGTTTGGATGCCCCGGAGAAGGCGACACTTCCCGATTATGAGGAGCTGAAGAAGAGGAACCAACATATCGACATTGACGATATGATCATCGACGAGGAGGCATCCACTGTTTATTTGAAGGACCCTGAAATGAGTCTGGACGTAGGAGCTATCGCCAAGGGCTATGCGGTGGAGAGAGCAGCGCTTTTCGCACAGGAGGCGGGATTTGAGAACGGAATGATTTCTGTAGGGGGAAATGTCAGGACCTTTGGAAATAAGCTTGACGATAACGGCAAAGAGATTCCCTGGAGTGTAGGAATCCAGAACCCGGATCTATCCAGTGATGAAAAGACGCTTTACGTGTTGAATCTGTCGGGATATTCCCTTGTTACCAGCGGCATTTATGAGCGCTACTACGTAGTGGACGGGAAGCAGTACCACCATATTATCGATCCCAAGACGCTAATGCCGACGGAATATTTCGTATCAGTCTCCATTATTTGCCCGGATTCAGGAATGGCGGATGCGCTTTCAACGGCGGTATTCAACATGCCCTATGAAGAGGGAAGCAAGCTGATAGAAGGGCTGGATGGTGCGGAGGCTCTATGGGTGTTTCCCGACCAGAGCATGAAGTACAGCAGCGGCTTTCAAGCGATGATCAAAGATTAATTATATGTCAATCGATGGTATATTAATTATTGATATGGGACCGAAGGTTGAAAAGTAATTGAAGTGGAATGGTGTAGACTATGATAAAGAAGAACGATTTGATTCTCGCCGGAGTGATTCTTATAATTGCTCTGGCGGCGGTGATTTTTATAAATGTTACGAGGAAAGAAGGGGCGATGGTGGTAGTCACTATAGGCGGTGAGGTATATAAAACCCTGCCTTTGGATGAGGACACTAGGCTGACTATAGGAGATGAACAGGGAAATTATAACGTTCTGGAAATCAAGGGCGGAGAGGCAACGATGACGGAAGCTAACTGCCCTGACAAAATCTGCGTGGCCCATAGAAGTATCCACTACGACCATGAGTCCATTATATGCCTTCCACATGGAGTTTCGGTGGAGATTAAGGATGGAGAGAAGGGCGATGTGGATATAATCGCTAATTGATGAGGAGCACACATGAAGACTAGAAACGTGGCAACCTATGGGATGTTGATCGCATTGGCCTTTATTTTAAGTTACATAGAGAGTATCATACCGATTCCGGTGCCGATTCCGGGCATCAAGATTGGACTGGCGAATCTGGTGGTAATTACCGCCTTATTTACCATGGGGCCGAAGCAGGCTTTCGTACTGTCCATGATTCGAATCGTTCTGGTAGGTTTTACCTTCGGAAATCTCTCCACTATGATGTTCAGTTTCGCGGGGGGTATGCTGAGCTGGCTCCTTATGGTAGCAGCAAAGCGATGGAAGCGTTTTTCCATGACCGGAGTGAGTATTCTTGGAGGGATTGGCCATAATATCGGACAGATTTTAGTAGCTATGTGGGTAATAAATAGCAGCGTACTTTTATACTATCTGCCGTTTCTTATTATTTCCGGCCTCATTACAGGGGCGGTTATAGGGATCGTGGGAGCGCTTATAACAGCTAATATCAAGAAACTGGATTTTATGAAGAGATAGGACTGTAAATGAACGTCAGTGGATATCCGGCCATTCTTCTTTCAACAGACGGTATTCCACCCGGGTTTTCACATTCCCGTCATGCCATTCGCTGTTTAAATGTTCGGCTTCTTTTATGAGCCCGCACTTTTGCATCACCCGTTCCGAAGGGGAATTTTCCTGCAGGCATCCGGTCGTAATTCTGTACACATCGTTTTCAGCAAAAGCGAATTCGATAATCCTGGTAAAAGCTTCCGTTATATATCCGTTGCTCCAGAATTCCGGGAAACTGAAATATCCCGCATGTACAAGCTGTCCCACGGGAGTAAATTCAGTAACCGTATATCCGGCACTTCCCACCGGTTCATGACTTTCTTTTAATTCCACATGAAAAAAATAGAAGCGTCTAAGTTCCTCTTTGCTATCCGCCAAAACCTTCTCAAAATCAATCCGTGCAAGCGTTTCGCTGTCTATTTTTAAATCCTGCAGATAATACATTGTTTTCTTATCGCTTTTTAAACGATAATAGGAGGGGAAATCCTCTTCTACATAATCCCTCAGAATCAACCTATCAGTTTCTAAATAAATCATATCTAATCCTTTCGATGATACACCAAATGCAGATCCAAACGTAGTGTATCACAAAAACATGAAGATTTCTATATGAACCTCCAGATTAAGACTTAGTCATAGATTAAAGCTATCGGCGGGGATAGGATAAGAGTATTATCAATATGGACAGGGACTATGATATAATAAAAAATCGGTATCCCTTGAAAGGAATAAAAACAATGTCTGGATATGTCTTAGGAAACTTTTTTATTTATGCCGTGATCAATGCCTTCACTCCGGGCCCCGGCAATATACTGGCGCTCAATACGACGACAAACTACGGCCTTCGCAAAGGCCGTCCCTTATTCTTAGGCATCTTCGCCGGCTATTATGTGGTGCAGACCGCCTGTTCAATATTTGTTTACGGTGTCAGTACCTTCCTGCCCAGTGTTCTGGACTGGATGAAATACATCGGAGCAGCCTATATTTTATGGCTCGCCGTACACATTGCAATTAGCAGGCCGGAGGAAGGCAGGACTGAAAAGTCCGCCTCCTTTTTTGAAGGCTTTTTGCTGCAGCTCATCAATGTGAAGATATACTTATTCGGCATTACCGCCCTTACCGGCTATGTCACAGATTACAGCAATACTTTTTCCATTCTGTTTTTCTTTGGACTTCTTATTGCTTCCATGGGAACAATAGCAACCGCTTCATGGATAGGCATGGGCATGCTGATACAGAAGGCCTACCGAAAGCATTACAGGATCATAAATATCATATTAGCGCTTTCACTGTTAGAATGTATTTATAGTATGTTTAAATGACTTAATAAGGGCAACTGTTTATCGGTCTGTAATAACCTTGCGGGAAGCCGCAGACCGGGCAGATTTCCGGAGCGCAGACACCGGACATAATATTTCCGCATTGCATGCAGACCCATACGATTTCCTGGGGCTTGCAGAAAACCTGATCGGAACTGATGTCATCGTACTGCTGTTGGAGCAAGTTTGCGTGATTGTAATCGATGTTGGCAACTCCCGCAAATAGGGCGGCGATATGGTCGAAGCCCTCTTCCCTTGCTATCTGTACATATTCCTGATACTGATTTCCGGCTATGGCATTTTCCGCATTGGCGGATTCAATGAGGTTAGATGCGGTACTGGGAAGACCGCCCTCGTAGATAGCTCGCAGCCAAATACGCGCATGTTCGAGATCCTGACCGGAAAGGGTATCGTAGAGCCTGGAGATCGTGATATAGCCGTCCGTCTGGGCTATTTCTCCGTATAACGCGAATCTGGCGCTAAACATCAATTCTTCTTCATAGACTCTGAGTAAATTTCTATAAGTACGGCTTTCTCTAAATTCCATATTTCCTCCGGGTGAAGCGGCTTTTCATTCTTTTATATGATATGCGGATATTCCGTGCATGGTACTGGTTTGCGGATGGAAGATGGGGTATAATATATAACATACCTTTTTGGATGAAGGATGGAGAAGAATATGATGAAAAAGCTGGACAGAGAGTTTTATAACAGAGATTCCATAGTTGTGGCTAAGGAGCTTCTCGGGAAGATTATCGTGCATGAGGTAGACGGACAGAGGATTGCGGCCAAAATAGTAGAGACAGAAGGGTATATGGGAATCTTGGATAAAGCAGCCCATTCCTATGGAGGCAGAAGGACACCCCGGGTTGAGGTCATGTATGGCGGTCCGGGATTTTCTTATGTGTTTTTTGTATATGGCATGCACAACTGTTTCAATATAGTTACGAGAGAGGAAGGCGTTCCTCAGGCTGTGCTCATCAGGGCGGCAGAGCCTATAGACGGGCTGGATGTTATGGCCAGGAGCAGATTTAAGAAAGAGTATGCCGAGTTGAGCCGGAGTCAGGAAAAAGCGCTGACCAACGGCCCGGGCAAGCTCTGTGCGGCACTTTCTATCGATAGAAGACAAAACGGTGCGGATTTGTGCGGGGATGTACTGTATGTAGAGGAAGGGGAAACGCAGGACATCCGGATCGTGCATTCCAAACGGATAGGCATAGATTATGCCGGGGAGGCGAAAGACTATCTTTGGAGGTTCTATATAGAAAATAACCGGTATGTTTCTGTGATATAAAATCAGACCGTGGAGATTTCAGGGGATATTAAACTTGACTATACGTATTAAATATTATAAACTCTACTTATTAATACACATATAAAAATAGTTTTAAAAAGTGGGGTTGGTTATGGAAGATAGATATGTAATTGGTTTGGACTTTGGAACCTTATCGGGAAGGGCAGTTTTGGTAAGCTGCGAAAACGGGGATGTTCTTGCAGATGATGTAAAGGAATATGCTCATAAGGTCATGTCGGATTATCTGCCTGATAAGGTAACCGGATTAAAAGGCAACTGCGCGTTGCAGCATCCCCGGGATTATTTGGATGTGATGAAGGCAACTGTCAAAAATGTAATGAAAAAAAGTGGAATTAATAAAGACGAGATTATTGGAATATCCATGGATTTTACGTCTTGTACCATACTTCCAATAGATGAAAATGCGGTTCCTCTTTGTATGAAAAAGGAATATGAGCACAGGCCTCACGCATATGCGAAGCTGTGGAAGCATCACGGAGCGCAGACAGATGCCGATATTATTAATGATATCCTGAAAGACTATCACGAATCTGATAAGGAAAGATTCGCCGGAAAAGTATCTCCTGAATTACTGATCCCCAAAATAATGGAAATTATCAGGGAAGATTATGAAATATATGAAAAGGCAGATGAAATATTAGAGGCAGGTGATTGGCTGACAAGAGTTATCACCAATTCTGAAAAGAGAAGTGGATCGATGGCAGGCTACAAAGCATGGTGGCTTCCTGAAAAAGGATATCCGGAAAGTGAGTTTTTTGCGCTGCTTGATAGTAAGCTGGAGCATGTAGTAAAAGATAAGCTGGGAGAAGAGGTTTGTCCCATAGGTAACAGTATCGGTAATTTAACAGATCTATGGGCTGAATATTTAGGATTGTTGCCGGGAACACCGGTTGGAGCAAGTATTATTGATTCTCATGCCGGGGTGCCCGGAAGTGGGATTTACCGTAAGGGACAAATGATGCTTGTGGCGGGAACCTCCAGTGTGATAATCGCACTCAGCGATAAACCATTTTCCGGCAAGGGCATCTGCGGAACATATAAGGGCGGGATCATACCGGATTATTATGCTTTGGAATCCGGCCTGGCTGCAGTGGGAGATATGCTGCAGTGGTTTATTCAAAACAGTGTTCCTGCGGAATACTTTCTTGCGGCCGATAGGAATGAAGTGACAATCCACGAGTACTTATCGATGTTAGCCGGTTCCTATAAAGCAGGAGAAAACGGACTGATCGCTTTGGATTGGTGGAATGGAAATAAAACACCTCATGTGGACGGTGAGCTGTCCGGAATGCTGATCGGTATATCCATGAAGACAAAACCGGAAGAGATATACAGGGCGCTTATAGAAAGTACAGCTTATGGAACGAGAATGATTGTAGAAACGATGAAGGAAGCGGGCATAGAAATAGATGAAATAACAGCGAGCGGAGGAATAGCAGCTAAAAATCCATTCTTTATGCAAATTTATGCGGATGTTTTGGGCATTCCAATTGGAGTTGCGGCAAGCAGTCAGACGGCGGCTTTGGGTTCCGCCATATACGCGGCAGTTGCTGCTGGTGCCAGCGAAGGAGGCTATGATACTATTGAAGAAGCCGTAGCGGCAATGAGCAAGACCAAAGAAAAGATTTATTTTCCAATTGCAGATAATGTGATTAAATATAATCAGATTTATCGGGAATACCGGATATTGACGGATTATTTCGGCCCGGAGGGCAATGCTGTTCTAAAAAAACTTAGTGTATGGAAATCTGAGACAACGAATTGATAAAAAGGAGGGACATGTATGGCAAAGACTAACATGGAAGTAAAAAGAATGAATCGGAATACTATTTTTCGGTACATACTCAAAAAGGATATTGTCTCTAAATTGGATATTGCTGAGGCTTTGCATCTTAGTGTGCCTACTGTTGCTCAGGGCCTTATGGATCTGGAAGAGAAAGGATTGGTCACGGAAGAAGGTGTGTTTGATTCCACGGGAGGAAGAAAGGCAAAGCGGTATTCCTGCATCAAGGCTGCAAAGACAGCACTGGGAGTAGATATTACGGCAAATCATATAAATATAGTAATGGTTGATCTGGCGGAGCAAAGCATAATATCCGTAAGGAAGAAATTTAAAATCTTTTATGATAATGACACGTCATATACTGTGTTAAAAGACGAAATAGAAAAAGTCATATATGACAGCGGCGTTGCTTATGACAGCATATTAGGCATGGGTATTTCTTTGCCCGCTATTATAGATAAATCGGGTGAGGTTATATATGCTTCCTATGAAAAAATGAAAATAGATGCTGATTTCCATCATATATTAAGCGGGCATTTTTCTTTTCCCATACTCTTGACCAATGATGCCAACAGCGGAGGACGTGCGGAAGCAAATCTGCTGGAGGATGTGGATGATGTCATATATTTTTCATTGAGCCAAACCGTTGGTGGTTCTATTATGATCAACAGACAGCTGTTTTACGGGCAAAATCAAAGAGGAGGAGAATTCGGCCACATGACATTAATGGTGGACGGACCTGCTTGTTACTGCGGAAGAAAGGGCTGTGTGGATATATATTGTTCTTCTGTCATCTTATCTGACGAAACGGAGGGGAATCTGGAGCTGTTTTTTAGAAAAGTGGAAGAAGGGGAAGAAAAATGTGTGAGGATATGGGACGGCTATCTGGATAATTTAGCGATTGCGGTTCACAATCTTTATATGGTTTTTGACAGTGATATCATTATTGGCGGCTATGTAGGCATACACATCGGAAAGTATCTGGAAGACTTGAAAGAAAGAGTAAAAAAAATCGATACTCATGTTAAAAATGCCGATTTTATAAGGGCGTCAAAGCTTAAATACGAAGCTCCGGCGATAGGTGCCGCCTCTATTTTCATCGAAGAGTTCAGGAAACAGATATAGCGCATCGATGACAGGTTTAATATCCCGAAACGTGTTTGTTTAGTTTTACACGTTTTCGGGTTATTTTTTTGCAATTTAAACAATATGCACAAACTTAAAAGTAAAATTTCTGTAATACCGACGAATATATACATTGTTGTTGACAAATTGTTGTGCAATAACTATAATGAAGATACATTTTAAAATAGATTTAAAAAGTATTATAATTAAGGAGGCAATCTAATGAAAGCAATGATAACAACAGGCATACAGAAAATGGAAATGAAAGAAGCGCTGCGACCGAAGCCGGAGCCCGGGCAGGTACTGGTCAAAATCGAATATTGCGGTATTTGCGGATCAGATGTTCATTTTTATAAGGACGGCAGAATCGGAGATCATATTTTGGAAGATGATATCGTTCTTGGACATGAGGTGTCCGGAATTGTAACGGAACTGGGTGAAAATGTGACACAGCTGCAAGTCGGGGACAGAGTAGCCATGGAGCCGGGAATTGCCTGCGGAAAATGTAGCTTTTGCAAATCCGGATTATATAACCTATGTCCTGAAATGGTATTTTTTGCAGACCCTCCGGTATCCGGAGCACTGCAGGAATATGTTGTGCATCCGGCCGATTTGTGCTTTAAGCTGCCGGACAATGTTTCGACTATGGAGGGAGCATTAGTAGAGCCGCTTTCCGTCGGACTGCATGCTGCCGGGATGGGGGATGTGAAGCTGGGGCAGAGCATCATTATTCTAGGAACAGGATGTATCGGCCTTGTTACATTGCTGGCATGTAAAGCAAGAGGTGCGGCCCAGATCGTCGTAGTGGATTTGTACGATAAGCGTCTCGAGTTTGCCAGGAAACTGGGAGCTACACATACTATCAATGCGAAAAAAGATAATGTGGAAGATAAGATCAAAGAGATATTTAGCGGTCAGGGGGCAGATGTAGTATTTGAAACGGCAGGTTCTATCGTCACGATAGCTCAGACACCGTTCCTGGCTAAGCGCGGAGGAACTATTGTGTTAGTGGGGCAAGCCTCCGAAAGCAAGGTATCTTATAATTTTGCTGAGGTTATGATCAAGGAATTAACAATAAAATCTGTATTCCGTTACAGGAATTCTTATCCGGTAGCCATTGCAGCTTTAAGCACGAAGTCAATTGATGTAAAGCAGATTGTTACACATGAGTTCGAATTCAAGGATTCGAAGCTGGCATTTGATACTGTCATAAAAGACGCAGAAAATGTGGTAAAGGGTGTTATCCGTTTTTAATATCAGAAGCTGATGGAATATAGTGTGAGAAAGGCAAGGTCATTAAAATGGAAGATAACATCAAGATGGAGTTGAAAAACGTATACAAATCGTTTCCGGGAGTAAAAGCATTGGATGATGTTAGTTTTAAATTGAAAAAAGGAACTGTACATGTGATATGCGGAGAAAATGGTGCCGGAAAATCTACTTTAATGAAAGTTCTATATGGAATATACCAGCCGGATAAGGGAGAAATAATAATTGATGGCCAGTCTGCCAGAATCAATTCTCCGGTGGATGCCAGGAATTATGGAATATCCATGATTTTTCAGGAATTATCTTTTGTGCCCGATATGACGCTGGAAGAAAATTTATTCCTGGGCAGATGGATTAAAAAAGGGGCTTTTATGGATTGGAAGGCGATTCGTAAAGAAACCGTGAGGCTGCTTGAAAATGAGGGACTGCCATATAAACCTAATACATTGATGCGTTCTATGAGTGTTTCCAATATTCAGATGGTGGAAATATTAAAAGCTATTTCCTTCAATGCGGAAATTTTAATTATGGATGAGCCAACGTCTTCAATTTCGAATAAAGATGTGGAATTCCTGATAGATAAAATAGAAGCTTTGCGTTCCCGCGGCATGAGTATTATTTACATATCGCATAAAATGGATGAGATCTTCCGGATTGCGGATGAAATAACTATATTGAGGGACGGAAAAAGCGTTGCTACTTTGCAGAAAGAGGATACTAACATAGATGAAGTGATCGAATTAATGGTAGGCAGAAAATTGGAAAACCAATATCCGAAAGAAAAAGTAGAAATAACGGATGAACTGCTTCGGGTGGAGAACTTATCAAAGCAAAACATATTCCATGATATCAGTTTTCATGTTAATAAAGGTGAAATCGTCGGGTTTGCCGGACTGGTGGGAGCCGGAAGAACGGAGACCATGAATTCTCTTTTCGGTCTGGATAAGTACGATAAAGGCGAAATTTATTTGAGGGGAGAAAAGGTATACTTCAGGAATGTACGCGAAGCGATTGCGGCGGGGATAGCCATGGTTACCGAGGACAGGCGCAGATTTGGAATCGTTCCGGTCCGAAGCGTTATGGAAAATGCTTCTTTGGCGGTCCTGAAGAAATATTTCTATAAAGGCTATAATCACAAAGCGAAAGAAACTGCCGATATCGCCGGAGTATTCCAAAAAGTAAGGGTTAAAACCCCCGATTTGAAAACTCCGATAGAAAACTTAAGCGGCGGCAATCAGCAAAAGGTCATACTGGCAAAATGGATGCTTTGTGACAGTGAGGTTCTTATACTGGATGAGCCCACGCGAGGTATCGATGTAGGTGCCAAAAAGGAAATCTATGAATTAATAACTTCATTTGCCAGAAGCGGTAAGGGCATCGTCATGATATCTTCCGAATTGCCGGAGCTGATAGGAATGTGTGACCGTATCTACGTTATGAAGGAAGGAGAAATAACAGGATGTCTGGAAAACGGGGAATTGTTTACACAGGAAGCTATCATGAATTTTGCAGTATCATAAATACTCGCTTTATAGGCAAGGAGGTTTCAGATGAGTAAAGAAAAAAATGTATGGGATATTTCAAAGTATATTTCCAAATACAGTCTATTTCTTATTTTAATTATAATGATTACAGTATGCAGCTTTGCGAACGAAAATTTTCTGACAGTACCCAATTTACTGAATGTTGTTAAGCAGCAGTCCGTTTATATTTTATTGGCATTAGGCGCAATGCTTCTTATCTCTGCCGGCTGTCTCGATCTCGCGGCAGGCTCCAATCTGGCTTTGGCAAGTGTTGTATCTCTTATTGTTTATATAAGACTGCCGAATGTTTTTATTGCATTTGCAGCCGCGATAACGGTAGCTGTTGTCTGCAACTTAGTCAGCGGATTAATGGTGACAAATTTTAATACGCCTCCCTTTATAGCAACTCTGGCAATGCAATTGATTTCAAGGGGACTGGCACTATATATTACAAAGGGCCAGAATATGTCGGGAGTCGGACCGGATCTTGCGGCGGTAGGGCAAGGAAGTACCTTTGGAATTCCCAATAGTATTTATATAATGCTTATTCTGTTTCTTATTACCGTTTACATAACAAAGCAAACAAAATTAGGGCGTTCTATTTATGCAGTCGGCGGCAATGAAGCGGCGGCAAACGGTTCCGGCATCAATGTAAAGGCGGTTAAATTAAAAACTTATACGCTAAACGGCATTTTAACCGGTGTAGCAGCAACAATATATCTTTCACGCGTAAACAGTGCTATGCCAAATGGAGCACAAAGCTATGAATTCGATGCCATGATAGCGACGATTGTAGGCGGAACCAGTTTTTCCGGTGGGGTCGGATCCGCGGTGGGGACTGTAATAGGAGCTTTTATAGTAGGTTTTTTGAATAACATTATGAATCTGATAGGAATTGATTCATATCTCCAGCAAGTGGTAAGGGGAATAATAATTGGGGGAGCTGTTATTTGGGATATCTACTTTAAAAATAAAAAAACATTTACTAAAAGCTGATTCAGAAAGGAAGGGAAATTATGAGAAAGGTATTAAAAAAACTAACGGTAGTGACAATTGTTATGAGTATGATGCTGACAATGGCGGGGTGTGGTGCCGTCCCCAGCTCGGCAGGGGGAGGAACGGAGGAAGCTGCAAAAGATGAAGGAAAATATAAAGTACTGTTTGTGTGCAGAAATAGAGCAGATACTTTTGCTGCGCGTTTAGCAACCGCTTTTCAGCAGTATGCAGATGATACCTATGCGGATGAATTTGATTTTGATATTCAGGATGCACAGGCCGACAGCGATAAGGAGAACCAAATCATTGAGCAGGCCGTTGCCGCCGGCTATGACTGCATTATTGTTCAGCCCAATGACAGCGATTCCCAGACTCCCTATGTAAAATCCGCAGTGGAAGCAGGGGTAAAGGTAATCACTACTAACGCTGGAATACGTGATATTGAAGGCGCATCATGGATTGATGCAGACCCTTATGAACAAGGAAAAGTAATTGCAAATCTGGCAGTTGAAAATGCTCCTGAAAATGCAAGGGTAGTGATCATGTCATGTAACCCCGGTAATTTGCATACGGAAAGCCGCTTACAGGCATACAATGATATCTTTGTCGCAGAAAGAACGGATTGCGAAATTCTGGCTCAGAAGATCTGTACGAAAGCCGATTCGGCAACCTTTATGGAAACAATGGAAGACTGGGTGCAGGCTTACGGTAAGATCGACGTTTGTCTTACGATAGGAGATGACCTCGCTAAGGCCTGCTATGAAGTGGTAAAAGATGATCCTACCTTTTCGGAAACGCAGTATTATGCAGTTGATGCTAATCCAGATGCTCTTTTAAGAATCAAACTGGGAACCCAAACGGCAACCGTAATGCAGGATACGACAGAATTGGCGCAAAAGAATCTGGATGCTGCACATAAACTGTTGACCGGTGAAGAAGAGGTTATAGAAGAAACGATTGAAACTATTTTAATTACACAGGAAAATGTGGATAAATACATTGAATATTATATGGAGCAGGGTGCACTTACGCAGGAGGAATATGATGCGGCCTTGAAGTAAGCAAATAAACAGGCAGTGCAATATGTCTACAATATAATGAAGGACTTACATATAGGTTTATGATAATTATAAAAGATTAGAATAGAATTGAGGAAAATGTGAATTGGAAGAAGGAAGAAAAAGACAATTATTATGGCTTGGTATGAAAATCCGTGAAAAGGGATTAGAAGCTGTGCAGGCAGCCGGTTCCGGACATATAGGAGGATCGTTTTCCCTGGCGGATATTTTAGCAGTTCTTTATTTCGATAAAATGAGGGTTGATCCCCAAAATCCTAAAGATCCTGATCGTGACCGTTTTGTGCTTTCTAAAGGACATTGTACGCCGGCAATGTATGCAGCTCTGGCACTAAAAGGCTTCTTTCCGGAAAGTGAGCTGAAGAACTTCAGAAGTATTAACAGCAATTTATCCGGACATGTCGAGATGACTAAAATTCCCGGAGTGGATATGTCGGCCGGCTCCCTGGGGCAAGGATTCTCGGCCGCGGTAGGAATGGCGGTTTCTGGTAAGGTTTATCATAAGGATTATTACGTCTATACAGTTATTGGAGATGGTGAATTGCAGGAGGGGCAGATTTGGGAGGCCTTTATGGCTGCCGGAAATTATAAGCTGGATCATCTGATTGCCATCATAGATAATAATAACCTGCAAATTGACGGTACTATTGAGGAAGTGATGTCTCCTTATCCTATTGATGAAAAATTAAAGGCCTTTAAGTGGAATGTACTTAAGGCCGACGGTCATGACCCGGAACAACTGGCAAATGTAATTGATGCGGCAAAGCAATGCAAAAATATGCCTTCAGTTATTATTGCGAAGACGGTAAAGGGCCGGGGAGTTTCTTTCATGGAGAATAATCCGGGCTGGCATGGAAAGACGCCGGATGCAGAACAGTACGGCAGGGCGTTCGAAGAATTAAATAAGCATATTGCAGAGTGGGAGGCAAAGCTATGAGTGAAATTATTGCTACCAGAGAAGCGTATGGACGTGCTTTATGTAAGTGCGGAGACAGAGAGGATATAGTAGTGTTCGATGCGGATCTGACCATTTGCACAATGTCCTGCTACTTTGCGGAAAAATATCCGGACAGGTTTTTTAATGCAGGTATAGCAGAAGCCAATATGATAGGAATGTCCGCGGGAGTTGCCGCGACGGGTAAAACGGCTGTTTGTCACACGTTTGCAATGTTTGCCGCCGGAAGAGGATACGATCAGATCCGTAATTCTGTATGCTATCCCGGACTGAATGTTAAGGTCATCGGAACACATGCCGGATTATCTGTAGGAGAGGACGGGGCGACTCATCAATGTATCGAAGACTTGAGCTTAATGAGGACTATTCCCGGTATGACAGTTATCTGCCCTTGCGATGCGAACGAAACAGAAGAAGCTGTTAAAGCAATGCTTAATTTTGACGGTCCATGCTACCTGAGACTTGGCCGTTCCGGTGTTGAAAATATTACCGGACATATTTCTGATTATAAATTTGAATTGGGAAAAGGTGTTGTATTAAAGGACGGTGGAGATGTTTCCATTATTGCAACCGGACAAATGGTCCAGATAGCATTAACGGCTGCAAGAATTCTGGAGGATAAGGGAATCCATGCTATGGTAATCAATATGCATACCATAAAACCATTCGATAAAGAAATTGTCATGATGGCGGCCAGAAAGACGAGGGCTGTCGTTACTTCGGAAGAACATAATATTGTAGGGGGCCTGGGGGCGGCAGTAGCAGAAGCTGTGACCTCGGAGTATCCGGTACCGGTAATCCGTCATGGGGTGGAGGACGTGTTCGGACATTCCGGAAAGGCGGATGAGTTAATGGAAAAGTATGGATTGACAGCAGAAAATCTTGTGTTAAAAGCAGAAAAAGCAATTAGTATGAAAAACTGAAATAGCAGCATGCCAATTCCGGGCAGCCATTTTTAAATGGAGGGGTTGGCATGCATTTTAGATTGTAAGTAATATCAGGATCCGTTGACATATAATTAATATAGTGGTATATTTGTAACATAATGTTATAAATATACCACTATAGGAGGTGTCTTGTGAAATTCAATAAATTGGGGTTTTTATCAATCCTTGCGCTTTTAGGATTTCTGGGATTTACTGTTCATAGACCGCTTCTTGGTTTTTTCGGCTTTGCCTATTACTTACGGTACTTTTTTGTGACACCGGATGAGATGTTTAGGCACAATGTTAGAAAAGCGGCAAGTATTGGCTTCTTTTCAGGTGTTTGGGCTACGGGTCTTTCTATTGCCGTCTATCTTTTGTTTCCGCCATTTTTATCAAGCAATATGGTGTTGGCATCCTGCTATGTCGTCTCCGTATTTTGTTTCACCATCGCACTTTTAGTTCTTGAAATGAAAGAGCAATGGGAGGATTAAATATGGCATTGAAGACAAAAATGCGTGAATATAGGGCAAAGCAGAACTTGACACAGGATGAACTGGCAGCCCTGACAGGGGTGCGCAGGGAAACGATCATTAACCTGGAAAAAGGCCGGTACAATCCATCATTGAAGCTTGCTATGGATATTGCCAGGGTATTCTCCTGTACGGTTGAGGAATTATTTTTCTTTAGTGAGGAGGAGAATAATTGAAACGGTTGATCAGATTTTGTGAGAAAATCAAATATTTAGGGCTTTTAGGCTTGTTAAGTCTGTTTTGGGATAATAGACTGCTAAATTTCCTATGGTTGTTCTGGCTCTTTGGATTTGTCGGCATTTTTTATAATTTTCCTGTATTTCTGCAATCGCTGAAACAGATATGGGGAATGCTGGCGGCTCCTTTCAAGTACCGCTTTCATATGCCCAATGCAGAAAATTATCAATGTAAAGTGGGATATTCTTTGCCTTTTGGAGGAGCATGGACAGCAGTCAACGGCGGCATTGACAAAAAGCATTCCCATTCATGGGGAATTCAAGCCCAAAGATATGCTTATGATTTTGTCATACTTGATGAAGCGGGGCATAGTTTTTCCGGTGAATATACAAAGCTTACGGACTATTATTGCTACGGCAAAGAAGTTTTATCTCCGGCAGATGGAGAGGTGGTCGAGATTCGGAACAAATATCCCGACAGTCTTCTATTGGGATATGGTCAGGCCGATTGTTCCGCGAGAGATATAAGGGGCAACTATATCCTCATTCGTCACGCCGATAAGGAATATGGACTTCTGGCCCATTTGCAGCCCGGAAGTGTTTGCGTAAAACCGGGTGATACCGTAAAGCGCGGACAGTGCGTTGCTTATTGCGGTAATTCAGGGAACACTTCAGAGCCACATCTGCATTTTCATTTGCAGGACGGTATTAGTTTTTATACCTCGGCAGGACTTCCCATTGAATTTACCGGGATTACAAGATTTCCCGCTCCTAATTACACCGTTTATGATTCCCGCCGCGTTCTAATCTCTGGATCATTGTCAAAATACATCTTTCGAGGGCTGCGCGTTTCAAATACGCAGCAGACCTTTTAATCTATTCAAACGGAGAACCTTCTGCCAGATTCATCAAAAGGCAGTTTCACTAAAAAGCGGCTCTGCCTTTTTATAATTGGCAGGGCCGCAGTTTTTAACAGCTAAAATATTAAGATCATGCTCTTACTACGCTGACAAAGCAGCTGTCTACCTGAACGCAGTTAGGTGAGAGCAGTTCGAGCGATATTCGCGTATCTTCATAACGGTCTACCGGTACGATAATAGTTCCTGTGGACACTGTAATGGGTGAACCGATGCGGGTGATAGGAGTACAGCACGTAAATATAGTTTCCGTATCCTTGCAGGAAGTGGATCGTAGTGCGATGCCAATAGTTCCGTTGCAACGATTGTTTACGATTACGTTGATGGTGAAGCTTATGAGGTAATTGCCGCTATCCTTGAGTAAAATGCTCGTTCCATCTCTGGAAAGAACAATGTCGCGGTTCTTAATAAAATTTGTAAGTTGCAGCGGGCAATTTCTATTCCACCAAGTTCCAGCCTCCGCCTCGAAGGCTGCTACTGCGAGAGCCCCGGATGATCCGGTAGCGCCCGTGGCGCCGGTAGCGCCGGTAGCACCGGTAGCACCAGTAGCGCCGGTAGCGCCCGTAGGTCCGGTAGGTCCGGTAGGCCCGGTAGCACCGGTTGACCCGCCAGGAGCGCCGGTAGGCCCGGTAGCACCGGTAGCGCCGGTAGGCCCGGTAGCACCGGTAGCGCCGGTAGGTCCGGTAGCACCCGTAGGGCCGCAAGGACCTTTGCATGAATTGAGTACCTTTTCCAATTTATCTTTCAGAAAGATTTGATTCTGCATAATGCTGTCTAAGAGGCATTTAATGCTTTCATTTATGGCTAGAAGATGTTCTACGCTGACAGGGTCGATGGGCCTGCCATCTGCTTGATTCGGTAAGGTTCCCAAGACATATTGGAGCTTTTCGCCCTCTGCATTGATGATATGGCTGAGGCCGAGTTCCTCCATAGCGATGGAAGCAAGAATCATATTCAAAGCGCTATCGCGAGTTATTTCAGGACTGATTTCCGGAAATGTTGGTTGTGACATTTTATATCCTCCCTTCTGATAGTGAAGAAGTATCTGTTTTTTTTCTATTTTTAAAATATTCCTTATTATAAAGAACTGAAGGTGAATCTGGTTTAAAGGCGGCCGCCATGTCATTATAGCGTTCCGCTTTCTCATGTTCGCCTAAGTGGTCGTAACATACGACACATTCGATGCAGGGAATATACCCCCAGAAATCCGCTTGATGAAAGCCCCATGAACTCTGCGGATTCTCCAGTGTGAGAACCAGATTGAACCAAAAGGCGGCTTTCCTGTATTCCTTCTGCTCTTTAAAATGATATCCGATTTGACAACACAATTCTCCGCGTGGCGTGTCGTATTGAAAGCTCCGCAGCATGGCACGGAAGGCTCGCTTGCTGTCGCCCTGCTCCCGGTAGCATTTTGCCAATTCTCCGCATGCTGCAATATTGTCCTCTACCCAACCCAGTCCCGAGTCCAGAAATTGTTCAAAGGCGTCGATAGCATCTTCGAAACGGCCGTTGTCTTTTAATTCTCTGGCATAATAGTATGTTCCTCGGGGAGAGAGCTTGGTTCCCTTAGACAAAAGGTTTTCGTATATTTCAAGGTTTCTGGAGCTTCTTGCGCCGGGCGGCTTGGCATGTGTGATGCCAATATCGGAGTTTATGATATTTCCGCCAAGCTGCAGGCATTCGTGAACGGGTTCGCTCCATCTGAAGCGGGGGATATTTTTGGAAAGCCTTTCCCTATAGTAGGAAAAGGTGACCTTGCCCTGAGCGTCGAAGCCTATATTATACAGCATCATGACGATGTCGATATCGCTGGACAGTGTTTTTTTTAGTTTTCTAAATTTAACGGCATCTTCGGGGAGTATGATATCATCGGCATCCAGCCAAAGAATATACTCCTTTGTCGCTTTGTCGTATGCGAAATTCCGCGCGGCAGAAAAGTCGTCAATCCACGGAAAATCGTAGATATTCTTTGTAAAACGTCCGGCGATTTCTTTTGTGCGGTCAGTGGAGCCTGTGTCGGCGATAATAATTTCGTCGACGAGGTCTTTTACTGAGTTTAAGCATCTTTCCAATACTTTTTCTTCATTTTTTACAATCATACAAAGACTTATGGTTATCATTTATTTCTCTCCACGTGAGTATATGATGGTTCCTGCATATTATATTTTATGTAGTTAATTGTCATTTTGTGACATAAAAACCCTCTCCCAAAAGGTCAAAAGTCACAATCCTTCGAAATGATGCATAAAATGATTAACAGAATACATGGAAGAAGGAATAAGAAATGTCTACCATAAGTTTATGCATGATAGTACGAAATGAGGAGAAAAATATCGAAAGATGCCTAAAAAGTGCTGCGAAGCTGGTGGATGAAATCATCGTGGTGGATACCGGCTCCGAAGACGGGACGAAGACTGTTTGTAAAAAATACAAAACAAAGCTTTATGATTTCGCGTGGGAGGATGATTTTGCTGCAGCCCGCAATTTTGCAGTGGAAAAGGCTTCCAGCGATTGGATTATGTGGCTGGATGCCGATGAGGAACTACAGATCAGAGATAAAAAAACATTTAAGAAGCGGCTTCGTGATGAGAAAAAAGACCTCATATCAATCAAAATGCTGCACTATTACGGTGAACAGCCGGCGGATAAGAGCCGGGCTTACAGGAACAGCGCGTGCCGTTTGTTCCGAAACAATACAGGGATGCATTTTTCGGGAAAAGTACATGAGAGGCTTATTGGGGATAACATAGTCGATAGGATTTCGGAAGAGGAATATGATGATATCAAGATTTTTCATTACGGGTATATGGATGAAGAAATAGAGCATAAGAACGATAGGAATATGAAACTGCTTCTTAAGGAAAGGGAAGAGCAGCCGGAAAATGCGTGGGTCCAATATCATCTCGCTGTGGAATATTATCATACAAAGGCTTATGCGGAGGCTTATGGACTTGTCAATTTATCGATTCTGTGTTTTCTTAAAGAAGAGATCCTGCCCCCTGCAATTGTGTATAAGCTGAAATACGATATTCTGCTTGCAGCGGAAGATTATGAAACCGTATCACAGAGTATAGAAAAGGCAATCGAGCTTTATCCGGATTATGTCGACCTTTATTATTATAAGGGCATGGCGCAGTTCGCGCTCGGAGATTATAAGGAAGCGAAGAGCACCTTCAGGCACTGCCTTATCCTTGGAGAAGATGATGTAAGATATTTGATCCTGGCCGGAGCAGGAAGCTTTCTGGCTCTTAACTATATCGGACGCTGCCATGAAATGCTTCAGGAGAAAGAACAGGCACAGGAGGCCTACAGACAGGCAGAACTTCTTCTATAGAAGGGTTTTTTGGAGGCATTAGGACTTGTTATTTTTCTTGAATTTGATATACTTGAATCATCTGATAACAACAAACAAGTATTTATCAAATTTAGTTAAGGAGGAATAGCAAATGAACAGATTTACTTTACCGAGAGATATCTATTACGGAAGAGATTCATTGGAGGTTTTGAAGACCTTAAAGGGAAAAAAGGCTATCGTAGTTGTAGGCGGAAGCTCCATGAAGAGTTTTGGGTTTTTAGATAAAGCTGTCGGTTATTTAAAGGAAGCAGGGATTGAAACCCTTCTGTTTGAAGGCGTTGAGCCGGATCCTTCTGTAGAAACGGTTATGAAGGGTGCGGCGGCGATGAGAGAGTTCGAACCGGACTGGATCGTTTCCATGGGCGGAGGTTCACCCATCGATGCAGCTAAGGCGATGTGGGCGTTTTATGAATATCCCGAGACGACTTTCGAAGATTTGATCACTCCTTTTAGTTTTCCTGCTTTGAGAACGAAAGCAAAATTCATAGCGATTCCTTCCACTTCCGGGACGGCTACGGAAGTAACTGCATTTTCCGTTATCACAGACTATGCGAAGGGAATCAAATATCCTCTTGCTGATTTTAATATAACACCCGATATCGCTATCGTTGACCCCGTTTTGGCGGAGACGATGCCCCAGAGCTTGATAGCTTATACGGGAATGGATGCTCTGACACATGCGATCGAAGCATATGTTTCTACCCTTCATACTCCGTTTACGGACCCCCTTGCTATCAAGGCTATCCAGATTGTGGACAGCGATTTGACGAAGAGCTATGCCGGAGATAGAAATTCCAAGGAACTCATGCATTACGGACAGTGTCTTGCGGGGATGGCATTCTCGAACGCCCTCTTAGGCATAGTACATTCCATGGCTCACAAGACGGGAGCAGCTTTTTCCACCGGACATATTACTCACGGATTAGCAAATGCGATGTATCTTCCGTATGTTATTAAATATAATGCGAAAAATGAAGAGGCGGCGAAGCGCTACGGCGAAATTGCGGCTTCTATCGGAATAGAAGGAACGCAGGATGAAGCGATTAAGGGCTTGTGCGAAAGAATCGTAGAGCTTAACAATCAGATGCAGATACCGAATACCCTGAAAGAGTTCGGCATCGCAGAAGAGGAATTCAAGGAAAAAATTGCAGCGATTTCAGAAAATGCGGTAGGTGACGCATGTACGGGTTCGAATCCGAGAGCAATCGATCCGGCGACCATGGAGAAGCTCTTTACATGTATTTACTACGGTAAAGAAGTTGATTTCTAAATAGCTGATATTTTATGTAAACCTCCGAACCGGCGCATAAGTTGAACGCCGGGGCGGGGGTTTTGTGAAATTAAAAGCGGTAAATCTAATAGGAATGAAGAAAAATGAGCGTAAGAGAACAAGAGAGTATAAAAACACATTCGCAGTTAGCGATAGAATATTTTAAAGAAGGTTATAATTGTTCGCAGTCGGTATTTCTGGCATTCAGTGATTGTTATGATATGGATAAAGAGGCGGTGCTTAGAATCAGTTCTTCTTTTGGCGGAGGTATGGGAAGACTGAGGGAGGTATGCGGAGCTGTGACGGGGATGTTCATGGCGGCAGGAATGCTATATGGATATGCAGACCCTAAGGACCAGAAATCGAAGACGGAGCATTATGAAAGAATACAGCTTCTGGCGAAAGAATTTGAGGAAAAAAACCATTCTATCGTATGCCGGGAGCTGCTTGGATTGGGGGCAGGGAAGGATAAGCCGGTTCCGGAAGTACGGACGGCAGAATATTATAAGAAGCGGCCTTGTGTAGAATTGGTGGGGATGGCAGCCGAGATTTTGGATAGGTACAGGGAGGAATGGGATGGTTAAGTTCATACAGAAGGAAGAAGAAAAGGGGAGAATTGCGGATTTTGTACTGAAGAGCCTGCCGGAGTGGTTCGGAGTGCCGGAGAGTGTCTGTGAATATGTGAAGGGTGTCAGGAGCATGCCCTTTTGGGCGGAATTCACGGACGGAGAGGCAGTTGGGTTTATTGCTATGAAGGAGACTAGCCGGCATACGGCTGAGATTTATGTTATGGGAGTGCTGGAAGGATTTCAAGGGAGAGGGATAGGGAAGCGACTGTTTGGGGAGCTGTATTCTTATGCGGGGATGAAGGCGTATTCCTTTTTGCAGGTAAAGACAGTACAAAAGGGCTGTTATGAGTCTTATGACAGGACAAACACCTTTTATGAGGGCCTGGGATTTAAGGAATTGGAGTGTTTTCCGTCACTTTGGGATGAGAGCAATCCCTGCCAGATTTACATTATGGAGGTTGATTTGAGGAAGAGCATTATGTCGAAGGGATAATGGTGAAAGGGGGAGATTATGGAAGTGGAACTGGTAAGATGGAAAGAGGAATATTATGAGGATTTCTTTCAGTGTTCCAAGGATAAAGATCTATATGATAATATGAGCGATGATTTTCCTCATACGGAGGAAGAATGCAGGCAGGCGGTGGCATCTTTTGTAGAAAGTGATGGTAAAAAGGCATGCTACAGGGCAATCCTGGTTAATGGAAGAGTGTGCGGATGCATAGCTGCCTTTTTTGAAACTGGCATGTATTGTAAGAATGCTGAAATAGCATATTGGATTAGGAAAGAGGAACGGGGGAAAGGGATTATGACAGGGGTAATTGCGGGCTTCGTAAGCACTTTATTTTCTGACTTCAATATCCACAGAGTATACGCCAGACCCTTTCTGCATAATGTAGCTTCATGCAAAGTGTTGGAGAAGGCGGGATTTGCGGAAGAAGGGGTACTTCAAGATAGCGTTTATAAAAAGGGGAGTATCTATAGTGCGGTTATATATGCAATAATTAAAGAATTACATTGTAAGAATAATGAGTCTCTTGACAGCGAATAGGCGTTAACCTATAATTAGGCTAACACATATTAGCCTAAAGGAGGTTGAGCGGTGGAAGAACAGTCAACCAAAAGAAAGATTATGAGTGAGGCACTCAAGCTATTTGCCAGAAAGGGATACGAAGCGGTCAGTGTGGCGCAGATTGCGGAGGCAGTAGGTATTAAAGCGCCGTCGCTTTATAAGCACTATAAGAGTAAGCATGATATTTTTGATGCTATTTTGGAGGAAATGAGTTCCCGCTATGAAATGCAGGCGGCTTCCATGCAAATGAATGGAGTGAAGCCCGATAGGGATATGGAATTATATATCGGCATTGACGAGGAACGGCTGATCGAAATGGGAAAAGGATTATTTTCCTATTTCTTGCACGATGAATATGCCGGGCTTTTCCGGAGGATGCTCACAGTGGAGCAGTTTCATAATAAAGAACTGGGGGCTCTTTTTGTTAAACAATATGTGGATGAACCGCTTTCCTATCAGGGAATGCTTTTTAGCCTGCTGATACAGGCGGGAGTATTTATTCCGGAGAATTCGAATGTGATGGCACTGCATTTCTATGCGCCGATGTATTTGCTTTTGGTTTTATGCGACTGCCATCCGGAGAGAGAATCCGAAGTGATGGAGATGCTGGTGCAGCATATCAGACAGTTTAGAAGGCTTTACGGGAAGAAGGAGGATAAGCGATGAAGATAACGGTGATTCATGGTCAAGGGCATAAGGGTGTGACCTATACGATGACGCAGACGGTACTTAACTTTCTTATTACGGACAAGGATGAGATACGGGAATTTTTTCTCCCGAAAGACGGGCCGGATTTTTGCTGCGGGTGTTTCAATTGTTTCCTGAAGGGGGAATCCTTCTGTCCTTCTGCCGATAAAGTACAGCCAATTGCTCTGGCTGTGGAGTGGGCGGATATCATTCTGCTGGACAGTCCGAACTATGTGATGGAAATGAGCGGTTCCATGAAAAATCTCATGGACCATCTGGCTTACCGTTGGGCATCACATAGACCTCACGGGTCTATGTTTACCAAAGTAGGCATTGTAGTATCGTCTTCCGCAGGAGCGCCGCCAAGGGGCACGGTAAGGTCAATGGCGAGACAGCTCAGGTGGATGTGTGTACCGAAGGTGTATACATTAGGGCTCGCCTGCTATACAGCGCCGGGAGAAGCGATCAAGCCCCAGAGAATGAAGCTGATCACAAAGAAGGCAGAAAGGATCGCGAAAGCGGTAAGGAGAAGAGCAGAGCGTCCCCGGCCAGGCCTGCGGGGAAGAATTATGTTTGGAATTTTCAGAAAGATGCAATCCTCCCCCGATTCGGCATGGAATCCCACGGATAGGGACTTTTGGGTAAATCAGGGATGGACGCAGAAGTGCCGTCCATGGAGACAGTAATGACAAGTTCAAACAATATTTCGTATGAGCTGCACCGACTTTTCTAATCCGTTCTCAGCCTGCATTTTCTTGGATAAATCCGTGACATTTTGGTATATTTGTGCATAATCTGCATTTAATTCATCGATAGCCTCTATTAATCTATTTGTGCTGAGTTCCTTTGCTTTTATCGGCCTTACTCCTGCCTTCAGGCGGTATATATGCTCAGCAAATGCGAATTGATCCAGTACGTGAGGAACAGGGATCGAAGGAATGCCATAAATCATAGAAGAGGCCGACGTACCGAAGCCACAGTGGTGTATTACACAGCAGCCTTGCTTGAACAGCCAGCTATGGGGGATAGAACCGACTCGGATCATCGATTCGGGTAGCTGATAATCGGTAAGTGTTTTGTTAAAGCCTTGTATAATAGCGCGTATTCCTGTTTGCTCGAAGGCCTTGACAAAGATGTCAAGTTTTTCTTTCTCCTGCCTGCTTTCGAAGGACATTGCCCCCAGCGCGAGTATGACCGGTTTGCTCCCTTCGTTTAAAAAGGATTTTAATTCCTCAGGAGGCTGATAATTATCCTCGGGAGCGAACCAATAGCCGACGACAGCATTCCTTTTTGCCCAATTGGGGTTTGGCTCCGCTATATAACGGCTGATGGGTATCAGATTGAGTTCCTTTGACATCATTTGGTCCATGGATTTGATGGGAGGCAGGTCATATAGCTTTCTGATTTTGTTGTAGGGTTTGACCACCTGAGGATTGATGAGGGCGCCGAGCACCTTGTCTTTTAACGTCGGATCTGTATTTTCCCTGGGAAGCATTTCCGTCTGCAAGGTAACGTCTATGGTTTTTATATTTAAGGCTTCAGTCTCAGCCGCCCCCATATGGCTGTGAGAAATTATCGCGAGATCTTTTCCCTTGCAGGCGTCATAAATATCACTTGAAGAATTCTGGATAATGCGAAAGACAAACTGCATCGTTTTTAACATGCTGAGTATAGGACTTTTGGTCTTTCCCCTGATTACTGCCGCCTCATATTCGATGTCGATATCGGGGCCTATGGGAACGAATTCAAGACCGGTTTCCGATACGAGGTCTCTCCAGCAGGGATGGGTGCCGATAACAGGTTTAAACCCTTCTTGTAACAGGGCTTTCGCAAGATAAATATACGGTTGGACATCTCCTCTGGTACCCATTGTAAAAATCACGATTTCTTTCATTTTTATCCCCATCTGCGCGTTTCTGCGCGTACTCAAATCAATAGTCGAAAGCTCTTTTATCTCAACCTTTTCACCGCTTCTGAATTATTGTTTTTGTAAATGATATGAATTGCAATGTATTGCTGCTTTATATATACTTTACTACATTTATCTTTATTTGGCTATGGCATCATAGGGAATGTACATAGAGAGGTCGGAAGATTAGGGAAGAATTTATTAATATTTGTGATGTTCAACCATGTGTCTTGAGTGATATACTAGAAAGAGCATGAAAAGTATAGAGTGTTAGAAATTGGAATAAGAGGAGTGAATTTATGAGGAGCGCAGGGAGTGATTCTCATTTGTTCAAAAAGCAGTGAAGAGGTTGGGAGGAAGCAGATATGAAGCATTCGGGAACGGTAAGATTAGAAACAAAGAGACTTATTCTCCGAAGACTGGAACTAAGCGATGCGGAAGATGCGTACCATAACTGGACAAACGATGGCGAGGTTACGAAATTCCTTACGTGGCCGACTCATGAAAATATTCAGATGACAAGAAATTTTATACAATCCAATGTGGATCAATATGACAAAGAGTCTGATTTTTATAGCTGGGGGATTGAATGTAAGGAAATCGGTCAGGTCATAGGAAGTATCGGTGCAGTTAACGTAAATGAGAGGGCGGAATCAGTACATATAGGCTATTGCATAGGAAAGGCTTACTGGAACCGGGGGATTATGTCGGAAGCTTTTGGGGCGGTAATCCAATATTTATTCGAGGTAGTAGAGGTAAACCGTATTGATTCCAGACACGACCCGCGGAATCCTTATTCAGGTAAGGTCATGGAGAAATGCGGACTCATATATGAAGGGACATTACGTCAGTCCGATAGAAACAATCAGGGGATATGTGATGCGGCGTGGTACGGATTACTGAAAGCTGAGTGGAAAATGAACAATAATTATAATGAGAGATAGGTGATATACATTAAGAATTTAGCAAATGCAATGACGATTTTCAGGATTGTGGGAACTATTTGCTTATGCTTTTTAGAACCACTGACTGTTTATTTTTTTACTCTTTATTTTTTGTGCGGGCTGAGCGATATGCTGGATGGTTTTATTGCAAGAAAAACGGGGAATACGACTGCGGCGGGAGCTATGCTTGACAGTGTAGCCGATTTCATTTTTCTTTCGGTTATGCTTATTATCTTTATTCCCTTTCTCCCGTGGAAATTATGGATAGCTGTATGGATTGGCGCGATAGCTCTTTTGCGTTTGGTCAGTCTCTCGATCGGTTTTGCGAAATATCATACGGCAGCCTCTTTACATACGGTATTAAATAAGGCGGCGGGTTTTTTACTGTTTGCATTTCCGGTGTTATATCGTTTGGCAGGAATGGAAACGACGGCGATCATACTATGCGGCATTTCGAGTCTGGCGGCGGTGGAAGAGCTGTTTATAACGATAAAGAGCAAATCCCTTAACAGAGATATCGCAGGGTACTTGCAGCAAAATACTTCCGATATTAGAAATAAGCAAGAAATGAAAAGCGAGTAAAACAAGACAGATTAAAGCAGAGGAACTACATGGAAACAGCAGAAAAAATTTTAAAGCAATATTTCGGATATGATACATTCAGAGAAGGTCAGAAGGAGCTGGTGGGCAGCATCCTGGAGGGAAAGGATACCTTTGGAGTGATGCCTACGGGGGCGGGGAAATCCATATGCTTTCAAGTGCCCGCGCTTATCATGGAAGGAATTACACTGGTTGTGTCGCCGTTAATTTCGCTGATGAAGGATCAGGTGGAGGGGTTGAATCAGGCAGGAGTCCACGCGGCATTCTTAAACAGCTCACTGACTTCGGGGCAATATTTTAAAGCGTTGGAATACGCCAAAAACGGCAGGTATCAGATTATCTATGTAGCCCCTGAACGCCTGGTGACGGAAAGCTTTTTGGATTTTGCCCTGAATGTGCAGATTTCAATGGTCGTGGTGGATGAGGCTCATTGCGTGTCACAATGGGGGCAGGATTTCAGGCCCGGTTATTTGAAAATAGTGGAATTTATAAGTAAATTGCCATCCCGCCCGGTAGTCAGCGCTTTTACCGCTACGGCGACTAAGGAGGTGCGGGAGGATATCGTTTATCTTCTGGCGCTTCAAAATCCCGTGATAGTAACTACGGGCTTCGACCGCCCCAATCTCTATTTCGCGGTACAGTCTCCGAAGGATAAATATGCGTCCATGAAGAACTATTTGGAGCTCCATCCTGCGCAAAGCGGCATTATATATTGCCTCACGAGGAAAACGGTAGAGGAGGTCTTCGAAAGGCTTTGCGGCGACGGATTTTCCGTAGCGAAATATCATGCGGGACTTTCGGATAGGGAAAGAAGGACCGGGCAGGAAGAATTCATCTACGGAAGAAAGGAAATCATGGTAGCTACTAACGCCTTTGGAATGGGAATCGATAAGTCCGACGTCCGCTATGTAATTCATTATAATATGCCTAAAAATATGGAAAGCTATTATCAGGAAGCCGGAAGAGCGGGAAGAGACGGAGATGCGGCGGAGTGTATCCTGCTTTATGGAGGACAGGACGTGGTGACTAACCAGTTTTTTATCGATCACAATCAAGACAATGAGGCGCTGGATGAGGCGGCCCGTGAAGTGGTGATGGAGCGGGATAGGGAGAGGCTTAGAAAGATAACCTATTACTGTTTTACCAACGAGTGTCTGAGAGATTATATTTTACGCTATTTTGGGGAATATAAAGAGAACTATTGCGGTAATTGTTCCAATTGCCTGAGCAAGTTCGAGAAAACGGAAGTGACCGATATCGCGAAGGTACTGATCGGATGTGTGAAGACATGCGGACAAAGATATGGAAGCGGAGTCATTATAGATGCAGTGCATGGGGCGAATACGGCGAAGATACGCGGATATGGGATGAATCACAACCCCTATTACGGCGAGCTGGCGAAGGTGCCGGTATTTAAGCTGCGGCAGGTGTTGAATTATCTGTTTTTAAGTGAATACTTGAAGGCGACGAGCGATGAATATGCCATCGTGAAGCTGACGGAGAAAGGAAACGCAGTACTTGCCGGAGACGATATCGTTGTTATGAAGATGCCAAAGGAAGAGGAACATCCGGCAAAGGTATCAAAAAGCAAAGGAAGCGGAAAGGGAGCATTTTCCGGAGGAGAACTTACCGGAAGAGAGGAGACGCTGTTCGAAGGGCTGCGTGCGCTCCGCTCGGAAATTGCCAGAGAGGAAAAGGTGCCGCCGTATATCGTATTTTCGGACAAGACGCTCAGTCATATGTGCGTGGTCAGGCCCCGGACAGAGGAAGAAATGCTGACAGTATCCGGTGTGGGAGAGTTTAAATATAGAAAATATGGTGAACGCTTCCTGGAGGCGATTAGAAATGGGGAAAAATAGTCGGAAGAAGAGGAAAAGATATGACGGGAATCAGCGTATTTGAGGTAATCGGACCGAACATGGTGGGGCCTTCCAGTTCCCATACGGCAGGCGCGGTATCCATGGCGCTTTTGGCGCGGAAAATGTTTCCGGGGACGATAAAAGAGGTAGATTTTACTCTATATGGATCCTTTGCAAGAACCTATAGGGGACATGGAACCGACAGGGCTCTTCTGGGAGGAATCTTAGGATATGAAACCGACGATTTAAGAATCAGGGATTCCTTTGAGCTGGCGAAGGAGGCGGGGATCGGATATTCCTTCTCCATCTCCGAAGACGACGACGTACATCCTAATACGGCGGATATGCACATAACAGGAGATGATGGAAGGAAGCTGTTCGTACGGGGAGTATCCCTTGGCGGAGGAAAAGTAAAAATTGTCCGGTTAAACCGGGTGGATGTGGAATTCACTGGAGAATACAGCACTCTCATCGTGAGCCAGAGCGACAAACAGGGCGTGGCGGCGCATATTACTAAGAGCCTGAGTGACCGGGGCGTAAACATTGCTTTCATGAGATTGTTCCGGGAAGAGAAGGGTGCGGCGGCTTATACGGTGGTGGAATCGGACGAAAGGATACCGGAGGAAGCCTTGGAATGTATCAAGGGAAATCCCTATGTATCCGATGTGATGCTGGTGCAGGTCTGAATAGTAACAACAATTATAATATAGAGGAAAAAAAATGGACTTTCGAAGCGGTAAAGAATTGTTGGAGTTGTGCGGGCAGACGGGTCTGCCTATTTCACGGATTATGAAGAAAAGAGAAATGGAATTGCAGGGAATTTCGGAGCAGGAAGCAGATCGTAAGATGTCGAAGTCACTTGACATTATGAGAAGTTCAGCTAATGACCCGCTGGAAAACGAGACGACTTCTATGGGCGGACTTATTGGCGGAGAAGCGAAGAAGCTGGGTAAACTGCGGGCGGAGGGAAAATCTATCTGCGGTGCGATGGTGTCCAAGGCAATGACCTATGCTATGGCAGTTTTGGAGGTAAATGCCTCCATGGGAGTTATCGTAGCAGCTCCCACGGCAGGTTCCTCCGGCGTTCTTCCGGGGGTGTTGCTGGCCCTTCAGGAAGAACTGGGGCTTCCTGACGAAAAAGTAATGGACGGTCTTTATACGGCGGGGGCAGTCGGGTATCTGCTCATGCGTAATGCTTCTGTAGCAGGTGCACAGGCGGGATGTCAGGCAGAGGTCGGTTCTGCATCGGCAATGGCTGCGGCAGCAGCGGTAGAAATGATGGGTGGAACGCCTGGACAGGCTTTAAGTGCGGCGACAGGGGCGTTATCCAATCTCTTAGGGCTGGTATGCGATCCGATCGGCGGCTTGGTGGAAAGTCCATGTCAGAACAGAAACTCCATCGGCGCCGCCAATGCTCTGCTGAATGCGGAGCAGGCGCTGGCGGGAATCGAGCAGTTCATTCCCTTTGATGAGATGGTACAGGCGATGTATCATGTGGGCAGAAGTCTTCCTTTTGAGCTTAGAGAAAGTGCTCTTGGAGGCTGTGCGGCAACTCCTGCGGCATGCGGCATAAGCTGTATGTCCGGGAAATAAGTTAATGGAGTGACAGACAACGATAGCAGGGCGCTAAGTGAACTAACATCTGGATTCAAAATATAAGGAAGGATACGTACATGAGAAGAAAAGACAGAGAAGTAACCGATAGGGAAACTATAGAAGAAATAATAAAAGCATGTAAAACCTGCCATCTGGCCATGGTAGATGATGGGAAGCCGTATGTGGTTCCATTGAATTTTGGTTACGAACTGGATGCGGATAACCTGACTTTGTACTTTCATAGTGCAAAGGAAGGCAAAAAACTGGATATCCTGCATAAAAACAGCAGCGTATGTTTCGATATAGCCAGTGAAGGAATGCCCATTCATGCGGAATCGCCTTGTAACTGCGGCTATTACTTTTCCAGTATCATAGGCATGGGTACCGTGGAATTTATCGAGGATACAAAGGAAAAATGCAAGGCTCTTTCCTTGCTGATGAAGCATCAGGCGGATAGAGACGTGGAATTCAACGAAGCTCAGGTGAACAGCGTATGCGTGTACAAGGTGAGTACTTCGGATTATTCAGGCAAGAAGAAGCAGATGCCTCATTGAGTTCTTTTTTAGAACATATCGGATATTTTATATTGTAAGAACTTATTGGGAGTAGGATCATAAAATTAGAACGGCGGTACTAAGGAGGATATATCGTGAATTCCGAAGAAAAGATGGAAGTATTTCAAGAGCTTTTGCTTATAATGAAGGAGGTATTGCAGGAAGAACTGGACATTGCTTTGTACTTAACGGACACTGAAAAATGTATAGAGTATTATCCGGGAAAAACTGTAGATGCCAAAGTCAGAAGGGGAGATTTGATCAGGCCGGATGAACCGATTTATGATGTTATCCATAATAGGAAAACAATGAATGACATTGTACCTAAAGAAGTGTTTGGTGTAACATTCAGGGGAATCGGAAGACCTATAATTGATAATAATGGAGAGGTCATAGGGGCTCTTGCGGTAGCAAGGAATATAGAAAATGAATTGCTGCTGTCAGAGGCCTCGGAAAGCATGTTTTCGGCGTTGGAAGAAATCAGTGCCAGCATTCAAGAGATATCTGCCAATACTCATGTGTTTTCTGAACATTTAACAGGAATAGAAGAGCTATCAGACATGACAAAAAATGCGATTAATGAAGCCGGCTCTGTAATTAACAGCATACAATCCATTTCAAAACAGTCGAATCTGCTTGCGTTGAATGCCGCAATCGAGGCGGCACGGGCAGGGACTGCAGGAAGGGGGTTTTCAGTGGTCGCCGAGGAAATGAGGAAGTTGTCAGAGCATAGTAATGATTCTGCGGCAAAGGTTGCCAATATGCTGAATGAGATGAAAGAGTTCATCGTTAAAATATCGGATGAGATTACTGGAATAACAGAATCTTATAAAGGACAAGTGGAGATTACATCTCAAATAACAGTAGCGATAGAAGAGGTAACAGGATCTTCAGAGAAGCTGGTAGAATTGTCTCAAAATTAACAGCATGTTCCATGCTTACATAAATAGGGTACCCACCGAAAAATGGGTGCCTTTTTTATTTCATAGAAAAGATTTTGTTACGTCGCGGTGGTAAAGTTTCGGTTTCCTGTGAAATAAAAGATATTGACAAATATATTAGTGTGAAGTAATATAAAAAAAGAATGTTATCACTATTGATAATAATATTAAATGTGAGAACGAATGTCAGGAGTGTGATAATAGGAATGGGGCAAGATATATCGAAACTCGTTATGAATCCGATTCGGCTCAGAATTATCCAATATCTGCTCATTCATGGGTCTGGGACCCCTTCGCAGATAATGGCGGAGATGAGCGATATTCCGCCGGCGAGCTTATACCGGCATATTAAGCTGCTGTATGAAGCGGATTGCATTACGGTGGTGGAAGAGAAGAAGATAAGAGGAACTGTGGAGAGAACATATGCGATGAAAGGCGGAAAGCCTTGTGAATTCAGTAAAGACAGCGTGGAGCATTTAATCCAGTCATCGCTTATGTCTTTGATGACCTCCTTTGGAAAATACTTTTCCAAGGAAACAGCGGATCCGGTCAAAGATTTTTTGGCACTTTCTACATCAACCCTTCTTTTGACAGATGAAGAGTTCATGGAGGTTATGGAAAAAATAGGGGAAGCGATAACGCCCTACCTTTGCAACACGGCCCAAAAGGGGAGGAACGTCAGGAGATTTACTTTTATTTCTTCTCCGTGTGAAGAGGATGAAGACGATTAGGAAGAGGTGTTGGGAGAATGTTGAGCATAAAAAATCTGACCAAAACTTACAAAGGCGGTAAAAAGGCCGTATCCGATTTAAGCCTTGAAATCGGGCAGGGCGATATTTATGGATTTATCGGCCATAACGGAGCCGGTAAAACCACGACAATCAAGGCGGTAGCAGGAATCATCGATTTCGAAGAGGGCGAGATACTGGTTGACGGACATTCTGTAGTAAGGGAACCAATATTATGTAAACAAAAAATGGCATATATTCCGGATAATCCGGATTTATATGAGCATCTTACCGGAATCCAATATCTGAGCTTCATAGGCGATATTTTCGGAATAGAGGCAGAAACGAGAAAAGAGAGAATCGAAAAATATGCGGATGCATTTGAGATGACATCAAGTCTGGGCGATTTGATCGCATCCTATTCCCATGGAATGAAGCAGAAACTCGCCATTATTTCAGCACTCATCCATAAGCCTGCGCTGTTAATTCTGGATGAGCCTTTCGTCGGTTTGGATCCGCAGGCAAGTGTTTTGCTGAAAGGATATATGCGGGAGCTTTGCGAGGAGGGCAGTGCCATATTTTTTTCTACTCATGTACTCGATGTGGCGGAGAAGCTGTGCAATAAAATTGCGATCATTAAAGAAGGAAAGCTGATCATTGCCGGACCGACCGAGGCGCTTACACAAGGGAAGTCGTTAGAGGATGTATTTATGGAGGTGGTAAGGCATGGAGGAGATTCGGCTAAGAAACAGTAGTGCCGTCGTTAGGCAGATCGTGAAGCTGCTTAAAATACAACTTCTGCAATATATGGACATTAATGAAGCGTTGCATTCGAAGGACAAAAAGAAGCGACACAGCTTATATTTTCTTTTGGGAACCTATATTTTTCTCGGTGCGATAATTGCCATTTATATGAGCGGAGGAGCCTATGGGCTATGCTTTTTAGGACTGCCGCAGATTGTTCCGGCATATCTGTTGTCCATAACCAGTATTTTAATTCTGGTGTTTACCATACTTAAGGCGGGAAGTATGCTGTTTCAGATCAAGAATTATGAAATGCTCA
This sequence comes from Kineothrix sp. IPX-CK, assembly GCF_039134705.1. Taxonomy (NCBI): domain Bacteria; kingdom Bacillati; phylum Bacillota; class Clostridia; order Lachnospirales; family Lachnospiraceae; genus Kineothrix; species Kineothrix sedimenti. The sequence continues at coordinate 1,447,996 of NZ_CP146256.1, forward strand.
TCGCTCTTCCGATAAGCCCTATGGCGATCGTTGTAAGCCGGTTTTTGAATATGTATGCAGGAAGTCTCGTGCTGGCAGTACTGGCAATGCTTCCGGCAGGAATCATTTACGGAGTCTTTGTGAACGCATCGGCGGCATTTTATATCATATATGTGATCAGTATATTTCTAGTGCCTCTCGTTCCGCTGACTACAGCGTCTGTAATCGGAGCGGCGGTAACAGCGGTGGCCGCCAGAATGAAGCACAAGAACGCTTTGACGATTGTGACTTCGATGGCGTTAATAATCGGCGTTCTGTCATTGTCTTTCTATCCGGCGTTTCAGGCAGGAGCGATTACGGAGCAGCAGATGACGGATTTCACATCGCTTCTTAGTTCTCAGATAAACAACTTATATCCCCTTGCCAATCTATATACGGAGGCCATTGTGACCGGAAGCCCCGCCTCGTTTGCAGGGTTTGCAGCAGTTTCCGTAGGAATTTTTGCGGTATTTGCGGGTGTGGTGCAGTGGAAATACGCATCCATATGCGCGGCGCTTATTACTCATGCGGCAAGAAAGAACTATGTACTGGGGAAGCAGCATAGAAGGAGTCCGATAGGAGCGATGTATATAAAAGAGATGAAGAGGTATTTTTCATCGTCTATTTATGTCATGAATACAGCGATCGGTTATATTATGATGCTTTTGTTGGGAGTTGCCTTCTTGTTTGTCGGAAGAGACAAAGTGATGAATGCGATGGAAGTTGCAGAGGCAGCACGGGATATAGCAGAAAAAATACTGCCCTTCATACTGGCCCTGATGGGAATGCTGGGGACCACCACTATCAGTGCGCTGTCTATGGAAGGAAAGCAGTGGTGGATTCCGAAATCTCTTCCGGTAAGCACGAAAGTGATACTCGACAGCAAAATACTTGTAAATCTCACCTTAGCCGTTCCCAGCTGTGCTATCGCTGCTGTGTTATGTGTGGCGGCGTTAGGATATCAGGGAATGAGCTCGGTGTGGATGTTTGTAATTCCTCTCATGTATTGCGTATTGGCTTCGGTGATGGGAATGGCGATAAATATAAAGTTTCCTCAGTTCCATTGGGATAACGAGACATCGGTAGTTAAGCAGGGGACAGCGATACTTGCGGGAATGGTACTGGAATTCATAGTTGCTATAGCAGGAGTAGTGCCGGTATTTTTTGTAAGTGGGGCCGCATACCATGTATTTATGGGTATAATAGCGATAGCCTTGCTGCTGATGGCGACAGTGATTTATAAAAAAATAGTAAATTTTGACTTAAGAAAGCTGGATTAGGGTGTAAAAAAATTATATTAGTTGTATACTGTTAGGGGAAAAAGCGAAAATAATTACGACAGATAAGAATCTGGTGAAAGAGGAATTTATGATTGAAATTAATTGGAAAAAGATAGGAACGGAAGATGAAGAGATTATTCAAAGCTATTATGATATGGAGCCGGTAAGAAACTGTGAATTCACTTTTGCGAACAATCTGTTATGGTCGCCTTTTTATAATATACGCTATGCGGTAGTGGAGGATATGCTCGTATTTATCTCCGATGAGGCGGAGGTATCCATAAGCTGTCCGCTCGGTAAAGGAGACCTTGGGAAGGTAATCGACGTTCTTACTGAATATTTTAAAGAGAAGAACAAACCCTTCAAGCTGCATCTGGTATCGCCTTCGCAGTTTGAGAAATTAGATAAATTATATCCTGGAAGATTCAAGGTGGAGTACAACAGGGATACTGCGGATTATGTCTACGAATCGGAGCGCCTGATTTCTCTTGCAGGGAAAAAGCTTCACGGAAAGCGTAATCACATCAACCGATTTAAGGAAGCTTATCCGGACTGGAGCTATGAGAGTATTACGGATGAAAACGTGGAAGAGTGTATCGCTATGGCTAAAGAATGGCGAATCCAGAACGGGTGCGAGGAAAAAGGCCCAATGCACAACGAATTCTGCGTGACTCTGCATGCGCTTAAAGAAAGAGAAGCACTGATGCTAAAGGGCGGACTTATCCGGGCAGGCGGACGCGTGGTTGCATTTTCGTTAGGAGAGCCTTGTGGTAAGGATATGTTTGTAGTTCATATCGAAAAAGCGTTTGCCGACATTCAGGGAGCTTATCCTATTATTAATCAGCAATTCGTGTTGAATGAGGCGCAGGAATATCGATATATTAATAGAGAAGAGGATACGGGTGACGAGGGACTTCGGAAAGCAAAATTGTCTTATGATCCGGTATTCCTGATGGAAAAAGGACTTGTTACGGAAGTATAAGTGTGAAGCTCTGAAAATAAAAAGAATTAGGAAACATAGGGAAGCGTCATAATGGATAAAATTAACAAGAATGCAGATATCGTGCATAAAATGCTGAAATTCATCGAAGAAAGCCCTACCTGCTTTCATGCGGTGGAAAATGTGCAGAAGCAATTAAAGAAGAATGGTTACCTCTCGATCAGTGAAAATGAAAAGTGGAAGCTTTCGGCAGGTGGAAAATATTATGTAAACAGAAATGATTCCGCGCTCATTGCCTTTCGGTTGCCGGAGAAGGAGGTAAAAGGCTTTCATATGATAGCCTCTCACAGCGATTCTCCCTGCTTTAAGATAAAAGAAACGCCGGAGATCACGGTGGAGGAACAATATATAAAACTGAATACAGAGCCCTACGGCGGGATGATCATGGGGACTTGGCTGGACCGTCCTCTCTCCGTTGCCGGAAGGATAGTGGTTTCGGAAAACGGCAGGCTGGTCAGTCGGACGGTGGCAGTGGACAGAGACTTGCTCATCATTCCCAACATGGCAATCCACATGAACCGGGATATAAATAAGGGCATGGAGTATAACGCGCAGACGGATATGCTTCCGCTGTATGGAGGGATAGGGAGCAGGAATTCCTTCCGGGACCTGATCGCCGAGGCGGCAGGGGTGAAGTCCGAGGATATTTTGAGCAGCGATTTATTTTTGTATAATAGAGAAGCAGGTAGAATCTTAGGCGTTGAGGGAGAGTTCATCGCTGCCCCCAGACTGGATGACCTGGAGTGTGTCTATGCATCCTTGCAGGCGATGCTCGATTCAAAGCCGGAGGAACATATAAATCTTATGATCGTATTCGATAACGAAGAAGTGGGAAGCATGACGAGGCAGGGAGCAGCATCTACTTTTCTTCAGGATACTCTACTGCGAATATGCGAAGCGCTGTCCCTGACTCAGGGCGATTATTGCAGACTGACGGCAGATAGCTTTATGATATCTGCAGACAATGCTCACGGGGTACATCCCAACCATCCGGAAAAAGCGGATCCAACTAACCGGCCTTATTTAAACGGCGGTATCGTCATCAAGTATCACGGAAGCCAGAAGTATACGACGGATGCGGTTTCAGCGGCGGTGATGAAGGATATTTGCAAACGTGCGGAAGTTCCCTTTCAAACCTATGCCAACCGCTCCGATATAGCGGGCGGCTCTACGCTCGGGAATATTTCGGCGGCGCAGGTGCCGGTCAGCACGGTGGATATCGGTTTTGCGCAGCTTGCTATGCACTCTGCATATGAGACGGCGGGCAGCCGGGACGTGGAGGCTATGATAAAGGCACTTAGCTGTTTTTATGGCATGGGAAGTACGGGTATATTTGGTGATTTATGATTTTGGATAATCCCGAGCCTTATGGGGCAGGGATTATCCTTTTTTTTAGAAAGTGTAATACTTTTTATTGACAAGTAGGCGATAAGAGAATAAAATGTGTCTTAAAATTAAATTCAGTCATTTTTCATACTAATAAATCTTTTTCCATTTTGTTTTGCAATGGGGCAATATCCTATATCTGTAGGGGATTTGCTCCATTTTTTATATTTATCCCTTCACAAATCCCCAACAGATATAGCATAGAAATGTGGAATACCTTGATCAAGGCCATTCAGGCAAACTGTTATATATAAATAATAAAAATAGGAGGAGAGAAATTATGAGAAGAAAAACAATGGCACTTTGGATGACAATGGTAATGACAGCAGCGCTGGTGACTGGATGCGGTGCATCTGGATCTGGGACGACCACGGTAACAGAGGCAGAGACCATTGCGGACGGGTCTGTAACGGAAGCAGAGACCGTTGAGGAAGACCCCGTTACGGAAGCAGAATCCAGCTCCGTTGAGGAGCCTTTAACAGAAGAAGACACCAGTACAGAGGCATCGGGCGAAGATGTGGAAATCTATGCGTTTATCGCCGCAAGCTTAAATAATACGATGGAGAAAATAAAAGAAAATTATGAGGCGGATCATCCGGGTGTAACCATCATTTACAATGCGGACAGCTCGGGAACTTTACAGAAGCAGATTGAAGAAGGGGCAGAGTGTGATGTATTCTTCTCAGCGGCGACTAAGCAGATGCAGGCGCTGGAGGAAGGAGGCTATCTGGTGGATGGTTCCATAACAGATTTGCTTACCAATAAGATTGTGCTGATCAAGCCTTCCGGCATGGAGACAAAAGTGACTGGATTTGATAATATCACTGAAGCATCCAGCCTTGCACTGGCCGGAGAGGATGTGCCGGTCGGCCAGTATGCCCGCCAGTTGTTTACTAATATAGGGATACTGGATCAGGTGATGGCCATGGAAATCAATGAAGGAGCTAATGTAACGGCAGTGCTTACCGCAGTGGCAGAGGGGAGTAATGAAGTTGGCGTCGTATATGCTACCGATGCGGCATCCATGGCCGATAAGGTAGAGATCATCGCTAAAGCAGATGACAGTCAGGTAGAACCGGCAGTTTATCCGATCGCTCTGGTAAAGAACGGGGAAGCTGATGATGCACAGATAAAGGCCGCAGATGAATTTAAAACCTATCTGATTACAGATGAAACTCCATTGAGTTTGTTTGAAGAAGCCGGTTTTATAGTTACTGAGTAAAAATATAAGATGAAACGAGTAAAGGGGGTGAAAATCATGTTGGAACTTGTACGGACCATAGATTGGAGTCCCCTTTTTATTTCCCTCAAGACCGGCATCGTATCAACGATTCTTGCATTTTTAATGGGAATTGGGGCTGCCAGGCTGATTATGAAGGTAAACAGCACCGCAAAGGCCGTCCTGGATGGCATTCTGACATTACCGTTGGTGCTGCCGCCTACGGTGGCCGGTTTTTTCCTGCTTTTGATATTCAGCTTAAGACGGCCGTTTGGTTCTTTTCTGTATACGAACTTTGACATCAAGATGGTACAGACCTGGCCGGGCTGTGTGATTGCGGCGTTTGTGATCGCATTTCCGCTGATGTATCGGAATGCAAGGGCGGCATTCGAGCAGGTGGATATTAATATGATTTATGCGGGACGCACGCTGGGACTTACCGAGAGCACCATATTCTGGAAGGTGATAGTTCCTATCGCAGGTCCGGGTCTGGCCTCAGGAACGGTTCTGGCATTTGCAAGGTCTATCGGGGAATATGGAGCTACGGCTATGCTGGCTGGAAATATCCTGGGAAAGACAAGAACGGTATCCGTAGCAATAGCGTCGGAAGTTGCTGCCGGAAACTGGGACGTGGCCGGGTTATGGGTATGTGTGATTGTCATCCTGTCATTTTTTGTCGTGACATTGATTAACTATATCTCTGGAAAAGGGATAAAGAATATGAACAGGTGGATGTAATATGGCATTGCAGGCAGAGATAAAAAAGACTTTTCCGGGATTCGTTCTGGATGTAGAAGTTGAAACCAATGGAAGCTGTCTGGGGATTTTGGGGGCATCCGGGTGCGGAAAAAGCATGACGCTGAAATGTATCGCAGGAATTGAGAAACCCGATAGCGGAAGGATAGTGCTAAATGGCAGGGTACTGTTTGATTCGGAAAAGAACATTAATCTGTCTGCTCAGGAGCGGCGGATCGGTTATCTGTTTCAGAATTATGCCCTGTTTCCTACTATGACAGTAGAAGAAAACTTATCCATCGTAATGGGAGGAAAAAAGAAGGACCGGAGGATGGAAATCCGGGAGCAGTTAGAGCGCTTCCATCTGGAAGGACTGGAAAAGCGTTATCCGTCGCAGCTTTCGGGCGGGCAGCAGCAGCGGGTAGCGCTGGCAAGGATGCTGCTCTACCATCCGGAGATTATCATGCTGGACGAACCGTTTTCTGCATTGGATGGATTCCTGAAGGATGCCCTGCAGTTTGAGATGATGGAGGTGATTCAGAAATATTCGGGGGATGTGATTATGGTTTCCCATTCCAGAGACGAGATATACAAGCTGTGTACAGATACGATGGTGATGGCAGAGGGAAAGCGTATATTAACAGGAAAGACTGGTGATATCTTTTATAAACCTCAGTATATGGAGGCAGCCAGACTGACCGGATGCAAGAACATTTCGGCTATCCGTAAGGTGAGTGAATATGAATTGTATGCGATTGACTGGGAAATCAGTCTTCGTACCCGTGAAATAATTGAAGATGATATTCACTATATTGGAATCCGTGCCCACAACTTATTTCCGTTGTGGGAAGAGCCGGGAATCGATACAATGAATGTCATGCGGGTGAAACAGACCGGCTATGCAGAGACTCCGTTTACGCGGCAGTTTCTGTTCAGCAATGCGGATGGGAGCAAGAATATCGATATATGGTGGTTGCAGGATAAGCCGGTTTTTAAGGGAAAAGAAGAGAAAACGGTACGATTTCCTTTTTATATTCAGTTCCCGGAAGATGCGCTTCTTTTGCTTAATTAGAAGAGGGCCTTTCTATACCGAAATCGTCAGAAAACAACTCGGTACTGTTAAAAAATAGTGAAAATAGGATTCAAATGAGAAATTTTTTTGTTTATTGTGCAATATTGAATTTAAGAAGGAAAAACAATATAGTTAATACATCCTAAGTAGTCGACGAAGCTTCAGGGAAGACATATTGTTACGAAGAGGTAGCTCAGATATTTATCTGCTTGCTGCCTCTTTTTTTATTCTAAAGGAGGATGCGCTATGAGACAGGTTGCTATCTATGGAAAAGGCGGAATTGGAAAATCAACAACAACACAGAATCTGACTGCAGGGCTTGCGGAGATGGGAAAACACATTATGATTGTGGGATGTGACCCGAAGGCGGACTCGACCAGACTGGTACTCGGAGGTCTGGCACAGAAAACGGTTCTTGATACCCTTCGCGATGAAGGAGATGATATTGAACTTGAAGCGGTTATGAAGGAAGGATACGGAGGAATCAAAGGCGTAGAGTCAGGCGGCCCGGAGCCCGGCGTTGGCTGTGCGGGACGCGGTATCATCACTTCCATAAATTTATTGGAGCAGCTGGGAGCTTATACCGATGATCTTGACTACGTGTTTTACGATGTCCTCGGCGATGTTGTGTGCGGTGGTTTTGCAATGCCGATCCGTGAAGGCAAGGCTCAGGAAATCTACATTGTATGTTCGGGAGAGATGATGGCTCTTTATGCGGCCAACAATATTTCCAAAGGTATCGCCAAATATGCAAAAAGCGGAGGTGTAAGACTGGGCGGTCTGATCTGTAATTCCAGGAAGGTAGACAGAGAAGAAGACTTGGTTCAGGCAGTAGCAGCGAAGATAGGGACCCAGATGATTCATTTCGTGCCCCGCGATAATGCAGTGCAAAGAGCAGAAATCAGGAAACAAACAGTAATCGATTTCTCGCCGGAGGAGCCGCAGGCAGATGAATACCGGCAGCTGGCCCGAAAGGTTGACAACAATGAGATGTTTGTGATTCCAAATCCCATGAAGATCGAAGAACTGGAAGAGATTCTAATGGAATATGGTGTAATGGACTAAATTCCCTCAGGAAGGAGAATAGTTATGTTATTAGTAAGAGCAATCGTAAGACCTGAAAAGTCAGGGTATGTAATGAAGGAAGCGGCAGAGGCAGGATTTCAGGCAGTAACAAAAATGGATGTATTTGGGCGGGGCAAGCAGAAAGGAATCCAGGTCGGAGAAATCTATTATGATGAAATTCCAAAAGAAATGCTGATGTTTTTCTGTAATGATGAAGATAAGGATGATCTGGTCAAGGTGATTTTAAGAACGGCAAAAACAGGTGAAGGCAATTTCGGTGACGGACGTATCTTCATCTCCCCGGTAGAGGATGCTTATACCATCAGCAGCGGAAAACAGGGGTTATGAGACGGTATTTCAGGAAAGAGGAGGAAGGCGATGAAAGAAGTAATGGCGTTTATCCGTACCAACAAAGTAAATGCAACAAAAAAGGCTTTGGCGGAAGGCGGTTTTCCGGCATTCACCTGCAGACCGGTGCTTGGAAGAGGCAAGAAAAGTATCGATCCCGAGTTATTATCGATTGTAATGCAGAGTGGAGAACTGCCTCTTAACATGTCGGGCGAACATTTGACAGAGGCATTCCGGCTGATTCCAAAGAGATTTATTACATTGATCATGGAAGACAGTGAGGCACCAAAAGCTGTAGAAATCCTGATCAAGGCCAATCAAACGGGAAATCCGGGAGACGGAAAAATATTTGTTCTTCCGATTAATGAAGCATATACGGTCAGAAGCGGCGAGAAGACGGTAGAAGCTTATTAGGAGGCGAAATCATGGCAAAAGAAAGAGATGAATTATTAGATAAATACTCGGTGCGGGTATTCAAAAACAGAAAGAGTCATATCACCCAACTGGAATTCAGTGATGCTCCGGATGAGATTGCGGCCAATACCCGCGCGATTCCCGGCATTGTAACCGCCAGAGGCTGCTGCTATGCAGGCTGCAAGGGGGTGGTCGTGGGACCGATGAAGGATGCCGTCGTTATTACCCATGGACCTATCGGATGTGCCTTTTATTCGTGGGGCACCAGAAGGAATAAAGCGAAGTCTTCCTACGAGGGAGAACCTAATTTTATACCGTATTCCTTCTGTACCGACATGAGGGCGCCGGATATCGTATTCGGCGGAGAAAAGAAGCTGGAGGCAGGAATTGATGAGATCATGCAGATGTTCAGCCCCAAGTGTATCTTTATCTGCTCAACCTGTCCCATTGGGTTGATCGGAGATGATGTGCAGGCGGTTGCGCGCCGGGTGGAAGAAAAATATGGGATAACGGCAGTGGGATATTCCTGTGAAGGTTATAAAGGCGTTTCCCAGTCGGCAGGACATCATATCGCGAACAACGGATTGATGCGCTATGTTATTGGGAAAGGTGAAAAAGCTCCAAAAACGAAGTATAGCATTAATATCCTGGGCGAATATAATATCGGCGGTGATGGCTGGGAGCAGGAGCGGGTCTTGAAGAAAATAGGGTATGAGGTAGTATCGGTATTTACCGGAGACGGTTCCTACGAAACTATGAAAAATGCCCATTTGGCAGATTTGAACCTGGTCATGTGCCACCGTTCCATTAATTATATCGCAGAAATGATGAAGACTAAATACGGTATCGACTGGCTGAAAGTGAACTTCATCGGTGTGGGAGCCACCTGCAAGTCACTTCGTATGATGGCTGAGTATTTCAATGATCCGGAGCTGACGAAGCGGACAGAGGAAGTGATTGCAGAGGAGCTGGCAGAGATTCAGGAAGATATGGAATATTATAAGTCCAAACTGAAGGGCAAGACAGCCGGTATCTTCGTTGGAGGTTCCAGATCTCATCATTACCAGCTTCTGCTAAAAGATTTCGGGATAGATACTACCATCGCAGGATATGAGTTTGCACATAGGGATGACTATGAAGGCCGTGAGATTATTCCACAGATCAAAGCGGATGCCGATTCCAAGAACATCGAGGAAATCACCGTAGAGCGGGAAGAAGGATATAAGGACCGCTATACGGAGGAGGAACTGGCCGGAATGCGGGCAGCCGGAGTAGAGCTGGATACTTATGGCGGTATGATCAGGGACATGAAGAAAGGTCATATAGTGGTGGATGATTACAACATGTTTGAAACAGACCAGCTGATTGAGAAATATAAGCCTGATATTTTCTTCTCCGGCATCAAAGACAAATATGCAATCCAGCATGGAGGAGTTGTATCCAGACAGATGCATTCCTATGATTATTCCGGTCCTTATGCGGGATTCCGGGGAGCTGTTATTTTTGGCAGAGATATAACCATGAGTCTGTATACCAATGCATGGGCGCTGGTAACCCCGCCGTGGAAGACAGCACCGATGCTGGAAGGAAGTTTAGGAGGTGGAAAATAGTGCTTGAATTAACGCCAAAAGAGATTATGGAAAAACGTCATATCACCATAAATCCATGTAAGACCTGTGAGCCGGTGGGAGCTATGTTCTGTGCTCTGGGTGTGGAAAACTGTATGCCCCACTCACATGGTTCCCAGGGATGCTGTTCTTATCACAGAACGGTACTCAGCCGTCATTTTAAAGAGCCGGCTCTGGCATCTTCCAGTTCCTTTACAGAGGGGGCTTCTGTATTCGGAGGAAGAAGCAATATTAATACGGCAGTGAAAAATATCTTTGATATCTATAATCCGGATATCATTGCCATACATACCACCTGCTTATCAGAGACCATCGGCGATGACGTAGGTTCTTATATTCTGGATATGGAGATTCCGGATGATAAGAAAGTATTGTTTGCCAGTACGCCGTCCTATGAAGGCTCCCACATTCAGGGATTCTCCAACATGGTAATCGGTTTCATGAAATATCTTACTAAAAAAACGGGCGCACCCAACGGAAAAACTGCTATTTTTCCAGGCTGGGTCAATCCCGGGGACGATCGGGAATTAAAAAGAATTGCAGCTCTGATGGGAGCCCATTATATCTATTTTCCTGATCACGACGGGACGCTGGATCATCCCATGGATGGAAAAAATGATTATTTTCATCCGCATGCCGGAACGCCGCTGGCAGATTTGGAGGCTCTGGGCGACTGTGAGAAGCTGATTTCCATGGGGACTTACTGCAGCCAGGAACCGTCGGATTATATGAAACGGCAGTTTGGTACGCCTTATGCTAATATTCCTCTTCCTGTAGGAGTAGCGCTGACAGATCGCTATGTGACAGAACTTCGAAAGATTACCAAACAGGAGGTACCAAAGGAACTGGAGGATGAAAGAGGACGCTTGATCGATCTGATGCTGGATTCCCATCAGTATACCTATAAGAAAAGGGTGGCCATTTATGGAGATCCGGATATTGTTTATGCATTTACATCACTTTGTCTGGAACTTAGTATGATTCCTAAATACGTCATTACCGGTACTCCCAAAGAAAGCTGGGTAAAAGAGATTACAGCGCTGATGAATCAATACGGAGTGGATGAGTCGGAATATGTGGTAAAAGCCGATACGGACTTATTCTATTTGCACCAATTGATTAAAAATGAGGGAGTGGATATGCTTCTGGGATTCAGTTACGGCAAGCAGATTGCGAAAGCGGAGGACATTCCCATGGTCAGAATGGGATTTCCGGTGCTTGACCGGTATGGAAATCCAATCCAGGCTACTGTCGGTTATGCCGGTGGAATACGGTATGTGGAAAAAATTGTTGATGCCCTGATGGACCGGCAGGACCGGGATGCGCTGGATGAGGATTTTGATGTTGTCATGTAGGGTTATGGTAACTCAACTGCATAGCACCTGGGAGGGAGGCCCCCTCCCTATTGTTATATGAGAGAGGAGCGGTTGTATGGGAAATATACTGGATGCCAGGAAGAATTCTATTTTGTTTAAAGATGACTGCGGCGGGCAAGGAAGCGGAATCTGCTGTGACAGTGACAGTGTATCAGGAGCGGTATCCCAAAGAGCCTGCGTTTACTGCGGTGCCCGGGTGGTATTAAATCCCATTACGGATGCGTACCATATTATACATGGACCTATCGGCTGTTCCAGCTATACATGGGATATCCGGGGATCCCTTACCAGCGGAGAGGATATCTACCGAAACAGTTTTTCTACGGATTTACAGGAGACAGATATCATCTTTGGAGGAGTAAGAAAGCTGGAAGCCGCGGTAGATGAATTGATGAACGCCCACCGGTCAGCAAAGCTGATTTTTATCTATGCAACTTGTATAGTCGGTGTAATAGGGGATGATGTGGACGCAGTATGCCGGACGAAGTCCGCGCAATATGAGATTCCGGTGATTCCGGTCAAATCCCCGGGATTTTCCGGCAATAAGTCCACCGGATACCGGATGGCGTGCGATGCGATTATGGAAGTCCTGTGTCCTCATAAGACAGAGAAAAAGCATGGAACTATCAATATTCTTGGTGATTTTAACCTTGCAGGAGAAATGTGGATCATCAAAAATTATTTTAAGAAAATTGGAATAGAGGTAATCTGCGGATTTACCGGAGACGCCAGGTATGATGATATGTGCAGGGCACCAGGAGCTTCCTTAAATATTGTTCAGTGTGCCGGTTCCAGTACCTATCTGGCTCAGCGGATGGAAGAAGAATTCGGAATTCCTTATATCAAAGTCAGTTTCTTTGGCGTAGAGGATACAACAGCTTCCTTGGTCCGGGTGGCGGAAGCGCTTGGAGATGAGGCAGCCAGAGAGAAAGCGGTAATGTTCTGTATGGAAGAAACCGAGAAGCTGCAAGGTTTTCTCGCCAAATATACAAAGAGTTTAAAAGGGAAAAAGGCAGCAATCTATGTGGGCGGCGGATTTAAGGCCATTTCTCTGATACGCCAGTTTGCCGTAGTGGGAATACAGACGGTACTGGTGGGAACCCAGACGGGGAAAAAAGAGGAATATGAGGTCATCGAAAGTCTGGTGGATCAGGATACGGTTATCCTGGATGATGCCAACCCGGCGGAACTTGAGACATTTATGAAGGAAAAGGGTGCGGATATCCTGGTGGGAGGTGTCAAGGAACGTCCGCTGGCTTATAAGCTGGGAGTGGCATTCTGTGATCATAACCACGAGAGGAAACATCCTCTGGCAGGATTCGAAGGAGTTTATAACTTTACGCGGGAGATCGACCGCAGTATAAATAATCCGGTTTGGGAATACGTGAAAGTCCTTTGAAAAACTGACAGCGGAAAGGTGGAAGAGATATGAAAAGTGAAATAAAACCACTTGTAAATATAAATATTAATCCATGTAAAATGTGTATGCCCATGGGAAGTGCAACCGCATTTCACGGAATAAAAAAATGTATGACGATCCTGCATGGTTCCCAGGGATGTGCGACTTACATACGGCGCCATATGGCGACCCATTACAATGAGCCGGTGGATATTGCCTCTTCTTCCCTGACAGAACAGGGAACAGTATACGGAGGAAATTCAAATTTAAAAAAAGGTCTGAAAAATCTGATTGAACTCTATCATCCGGATGTCATCGGCGTAATGACTACTTGTCTGGCCGAGACGATTGGAGAAGATGTACCGGGAATCATCGATGAGTTCTATGAAGAGAATCCGGGATATCGGGATATCCATATCATATCCTGCTCGTCGCCGGGATATGGAGGGAGCCAGTATGAAGGATATTTTGAGGCGTTGTATGCCATTGCTTTGTCCGTACCGATGGAAACAGAAGAGAATGACAGAATTAATGTGATAACGGCACCATTAAGTCCGGCGGACATACGGTATTTAAAGCAGGTGTTTCGGATATTCGGACTGAAGCCGATTCTCCTGCCGGATATTTCAGATAATCTGGATGGAATTCATGCAAAGGAGTATGACCGGCTTCCCCAGGGGGGAACCGATATTGGGGAAATCCGGAAAATGGGCGGTGCCAGGATGACTCTGGAACTGAGTGGGTTGACACACAAACATTCTGTGGGTGATTTGCTCCTTCAAAAGTATGGGGTACCCTGCAAAAAACTGAATCTGCCGGTGGGGCTGCGGGACACGGATGCATTTTTTCAGGTCTTGTCCGAGCTGGCAGGTATTCAGGTTCCGGATGAAATCAAAGCGGAGCGGGGCAGATACCTTGATGCAATGATTGATTCCCACAAATATAATTCAGCAGGACGCGCGGTGGTATTCGGGGAACCGGACCTGATACTTTCCACGGTCCGCCTGATGTGCGAGAGTGGTGTCATGCCGGTGGTATGCGCATGTGGGGCTGCCTGTCCGGAATTGAAGACACTTCTGCTCCCGGAACTGGAAAAGCTGGCGGATATGTATTTCACGGAAGATTATACCGTTGTGGATCAGGCGGATTTTAAAGATATTGAGCAAATGGCAAAAAGGTTCCATGCCAATATAATGGCAGGAAATTCCGACGGAAGAAGGATCGCCGGGGAAGAAGGGCTTCCGCTCGTCCGCCGTGGATTTCCTATCCATGATCATGTAGGAGGGCAGAGGCTGAGGATGCTGGGATATGAAGGGAGTATGGAATATTTGGACGAAATTACTAATACTCTGATCGATACAACGGAGACAACATTCAGGGAACAGCTTTATGATACGTATTACAAAGGCTCTCTCATTGATGAGAAAGGAGCCGAGTCTTCTGATGAAACAGAATCCAAACGGGATATTATGCAAAAAAAGACAATGGAACATCCATGCTACAATTGTGGCGCTCATAAATACGCCAGAATTCATCTTCCGGTAGCACCGGCCTGTAATGTTCAGTGCAATTATTGCGTGAGAAAATTTGACTGTCAGAATGAGAGCCGTCCGGGGGTTACTTCCAAAATACTGACGCCCATGGAGGCGCTTGAGCGGTACCGTCTGGTGAAAGAAAAGATGCCTAACTTAACTGTGGCAGGTATTGCGGGGCCTGGTGATGCACTGGCCAATTGGGAAGAAGTGAGTGAAACCTTCCGGCTGATCCGCAAATATGACCCGGAGGTAACCTTCTGCCTCTCAACAAACGGGCTGATGCTCCCGATGCATGCGAAGGAGATTGCAGAACTTGGCATATCCCATGTGACGGTTACGCTGAATGCGGTAGACCCTCATATCAGCGGCCAGATATATAAGTACATCCGGTTTATGGGACAGAGCTATGAAGAAGATGCAGCCGGGGCGATCATGGTGTCCAACCAGCTGGCGGGAATCCGTATGCTGGTGGAAAGCCACATCATTGTCAAAATCAATATTGTAACGATTCGGGGAATTAATGAAATGCATATTCCCGAGATTGTGAGGACTGTAAAGGATTTGGGATGTTATATCACCAATATCATGCAGTTGATTCCGGTAGAAGGAAGCACGTTTGAACGTCTGGAGCCGATTCCATTGAAACGGATTCAGGAAATTCGTAAGGAATGTGAAACAATTATGCCGCAGATGTATCACTGCCAGCACTGCAGGGCGGATGCCGTGGGGACTCTGGATAAAGACCAGTCCATCGATTTGGGCGGCGCAGTGAATCCGGTGAAGGAGACTGTCCTGACAGAGGCGCCGGTACGATTCGCGGTGGCATCCAAAAGCGGTATGATTGTGGACACTCATTTCGGCCATGCAAAGGAATTCTATATCTATGATTATGTGGATGGAGAGGTCCGTTTCATCGGAAGGAGGAGCGTGGAGCAGTACTGCAATAGTGTGGAGGAATGTGGAGAGAAAGAAGATAATATTCAGAAGATCATCACAACATTGGATGGCTGCCATGGTGTTATCGCTCTGCGTATCGGTGCAGGGCCGAGGCAGAAGCTGGAGCAGAAGGGAATCATGGCAATCAATACCTATGATGTGATTGAGGATGCGGTGAGAAAAGCAGTATCCGGCATATAAGAGAAGGAGGAACAAGATGGTACAGCCGAAATATCATGTATTTATCTGCACGAGCTGCAGAATTAACGGAACCCAGAAGGGGTTCTGTTTTCAGAAAGGAAGCGTTGATCTGGTGCAGGCCTTTATGCAGGAAATCGAGGACAGAGAGCTTTCCGGTGAGGTGGTTCTTAACAATACCGGATGCTTTGGGATTTGTGACAAAGGACCGATTGTTGTTGTTTATCCGGAAGGCGTCTGGTATGGCAATGTGGCAACAGATGATGTGGAACGAATTTTCGACGAACATTTTGAAGGCGGGAATCCGGTGAAAGATTTAATGATTTAAATTTTCGAAGGGGGGAGACCGTATGGTAAGGATTATCGATGCTACGCTGACAATGTTGGATGGCGGCATGGTTACGTCGGCTCAGGCACAGTGCTTTTTGAAACTGCTGCTGGAAATCGGCATTGATGCGGCGGCGGTTTCTCCTGAAATATATGAACTGCTGGAAGGAAGGATGCCGGAAGGGATGACAGGATATCTGGAGCAGGCGGGAGTTCCGGCAGATTATAAGGAGTACCCGGGCGTTCAATATATCATTTCCACATACTGCAGCGGGAGAGGGAGATATATCCGTAACTACCAGATTAATGAACTGGTAGAATTGAATATGATTCCCATACAAGACCCGGAGAGGAGATTCCGGCTGACTGGCCTGGATGATTTACTGACCTTTGAAAGCGGGCGGATTTATGAAAGTGCCATGGAAACGTTGGTAAAGATTGCACCGATTCTTTATCCGGAGGATACATATTATTGTGCGACGGCCATAGCGGTCAGCTATCTGCAGCGTTTTAACGGGGCATCGGTGATGACGACGTTCACCGGTATCGGCAGTAAAGCCGCCACGGAGCAGGTGCTTGCCGCCATGCGGGTAATGAGGCGCCATAAGCCCAACCAGGACCTTACCGGATTAAGGAAGCTCAGACAGCTGTTTGAAGAGATGACCGGTACTCCGGTGGATGCTCATGCTCCGGTCATAGGGGAACGGATTTTCTATGTAGAATCCGGAATCCATGTGGACGGAGTATTAAAAAAGCCTTCTAATTATGAATCTTACCCGCCAGAGCTGGTGGGAGCCAGACGGGAAATCGTTCTGGGCAAACATTCAGGTAAAGCCTCTGTCAGATATAAGCTGAAAGCGCTGGGACTGGATGAAAAAGAATATGATGGGGCCAGAATACTTGAGCAGGTAAAGCGGCTTAGTATAAAGAAGGGGAAAGATGTAACCGACCAGGAATTTCTGGAGATTGCAGGGAGGTGCAGGAACAATGCGTAAGGCGGTCAGTATAGTGGATACTACGCTCAGAGATGGGGAACAGTGTCCGGGAATAACCTTTTCCGCCGAAGATAAGATCCGCTTGGCAGTACTTCTAGATCGGGCAGGAGTCTATGAAATCGAGGCCGGAATCTATGATACGGGAACGGAGGGGCATGATTACATCCGCAAGATTATGCAGAACCGGAAGAAAGCCCTGGTTTCCGTATGGTCTTTGCTAAATCCTGAATGTGTGGAACAGGCAGCACGGCAGAAGCCGGACTTGATTCATATTGGAACCCCCGTGTCCTATGTCCAGATATACCGCAAGCTTAATAAAAATAAAAAATGGGTAGAAAATGTGCTTCAGGATTGTATCCAGGTGGCAAAGGATTATGGCGTGGGCGTAACGGTAGGGCTGGAAGACGCTTCCAGGGCTGATGTGGCATTTATGAATCACCTGCTCCGTTTAATGGAAGGGCGGGGGGTGGAGACTGTCCGGCTGGCGGATACGGTAGGAATCCTATGTCCTCAGCGTGCCAGACAGATGGTGCGTGAATTGAAAGAGGTGGTTTCGCTAAAAGTAGAAATACATGAGCATAATGATTTCGGAATGGCAGTAGCTAACTCCATCGTTATGGCGGCAGCAGGCGCAGATATGGTTGACGCCACTCTGTCCGGAATCGGAGAACGGGCCGGCAACTGCGATTTATACCAGTTTGTACATGCGGCGGGCAGAAAGTTTGAGCTGGAAGTGAAGAATGCAGATATCAGACGGGCACAGATCCTGTTAAAAGAGATGATGGCAGGAGGAAAGAATTATGATACGGGAGATATTATATGAGGAAACCGGAAGAAAAAAACTGGCAGAGGGAATGCGTAAGCTGTGCAGTATCTTAAACTGTGACGGCGGTATTCTGCTAAATGGTTCTTATATTATGTCGGCATCATCTGTTGCCAGGCAGATTGAGGGCGAAGACCTGTATATCAATCAGGGTATTCGGCTGGCATCGGAGGGCATAACGGAAATCAATGCCAGAATAGGCTGTGGCACGAAAGAGGCGGCAGCCATGCTGCTGATCCAGCTGACGGCCTGTGAGCAAATGGCAGCCGCTGGCATCAATCCGGTATATCTGGCGCAGGAAATAAAAAAGGCAGCGGGCCGGATGGCGGATAAGGCAGAAAAGACGGCAATACGTGATAGCATTCATCTGGAGGAGGAATTGCTTAAGATTGCCGGAGAGGAAGAGCTGGTCGAAATGGTTCTTCAGGCAATGGAGGCAGGTGAAGTGGTCATCAAGGATTCCATGCAGGTGAAGACCAGAATGGATATAATAAAGGGGATGACGGTCGGCGGCCGGCTCCTTGCAGGAATGCCCGCAACATTAAAGCGGGCACATGTGCTGGTTACCAACCGGAGCATTTCTTCTTTCTCCGATTTGCTCCCATTGCTGGAGAAGCTGGGAAGCTGCCCGTTATTTCTGGTAGCTGATGAGATAGAAGGAGAGGCTCTGACCTTGCTAAAGACCAATATCGCAAACCGGAGAATAGCCGTCTGGGCTGTAAAAGCGCCTGGAATCGGAAAGCGGAAAGCGGATATGCTGGCAGACTTGGCCGTACTTACTGGAACTAAGGTATATGGAGAATATGACTTATTAGCCCGGGGTGAGCTTTCGCCGGAAATGCTGGGTCTGGCGGAATCCATAGAAGTGAGAGCAGGATATTCCGTAGTGGAGGGCAGAACCAGTGAAATATCTGCCGGACGGATTGCCGGGATCCGGAAAGTGATTGAGGACCCGAAGACAAATTTCTATGATCAGCAGGTCTTAAGGGAGCGGATTGCCTGGTTGTCCGGTCAGGTGCCTGTAATTTATGCAGGCGGTGAGACGACCGTGGAGGTCAAAGCGAAAAAGCTGCGTCTGGAATATGCGGTTGCCTACGCCCAGTCAGTAAAGAAATACGGGATGATGCCGGAAGGCTTTGCAGACAGCATTTCGGTTAAAACAGCGGGTGAAAAAATCGTACTCGAGGGAATCAGAAAAAGTCTGGATAATAAGGTGGTGAGCGCTGAACTTTTTGTTTTTCTTTTACGGAAGATCACCAGCATCACAGCTCTGTGGCTGACGACAGGGGCTGTTATGGTAAGCACAGGCTATGACAGGGAAGACAGGGAACTGATGAGGGGCGGTGTGGATGTAGAAAGGCTGCGGGCTGGCGATGGATATTAAAAAAGTAAAATTAAGATCTGGCTATATATTGAAAGAATTAGGTGGAGAATTCTGTATTTTTGATGAAATGGACAGTCAGAGCGGCTCGCTCGACGGACTGCCCTCCGTGAATGAGACCTGCATTTTTCTTTGGAACAGTTTAGAACGGGGAACGGCCCTTTCCGATATGGTTAAACTCCTGGAAGAAAAAAACGGGCTGGACGAAGATGAAGCATGGCTGGAGGTGGAGGAATTTCTGGCAAAGCTGATAAATGGAAATGTAGTAGAAGTTGAGAGGTGATCCTATGGCGAAGATTGCAGTATTTTTAAGGGACGGGAATCCGGCTCCCTTCATAGAGTGTAACATGGAGCTTATATATAAAAAGGGGCAGGATGGCTGGAGTCTGGCAGAGACGAAATCATTTCCTCCGGTACCGGCTGGAAGTGTCCGGGAGACACGGCTGGGAATGAAAGAAATCCTGCCGCTTGCAGAGGGGGCGGATGCGATTTGTTGTTCGGAGATAACCGGAATACCTTTCGCTGAATTTGACCGCGCCGGTTACTGTATCTTTTCAGTTAGTATGGTAAATGAACGGACGCTTGACGGAATCCTGGAGGATATTGAAGCGGGCGATGAAAAGAAACGGATCAGAGATGAAATTATAAAGAATGCCAGACCGGCAGAGACGGAAGAACCGGGAATATATGCACTGGATTTAATCATGCTTCAGAAAGAATGCCCGGAGGTATCATCCAAAAAAGCCCTGCGGGAATTTCTGGATACGGTTCCATTTTTGGAGCTTCGTATTGATTGTGCCCATATTCCCCCGTGGCTGGAACGGGAGGTACGTTTTGAACTCAAATCCCGGTCGGGAGATGGAGCCATACATTTGGTCCTGACCAAGAAGCAATGCTGATACGGAGGTGAAGGTTGAAAGAATTTTATTCTTTCAACCTGAGATTTGAGCTACGCTCAAAGTCTCCAGAGTTTGAAAGGAGCATGATTAAAAAATGAAAAATTATTTATTGCTGGAATCGGGATATATACAAACAACCTATGGTGTTTTTGCGGGTGTGGATGCAATTAGTACCTATCCGGGAGGAGAAATGGAGAGCCTGCGCCTATCGGAACGTAATGTAATCATGACGGAAATCGGAGAACTGATCCCTGCGTATACGGAGAATAGCCGACGGAAAAATAAGGTATCGGTAGAATTTGACCGTCAAGGACTGGTGATTGGAGTGTTGTTGGAAGAACAGCAGGAAGTGAGGACACCCATCGGAGAACTGCCTGCGGAGCGGGTTAAATTTTATTCTACGGGAGAGCTTTATCGTTTGTTTGTTCTGGACGGACAGATCAGCGGATTCTGGTCGGAGGCCGATGAACGGGAGCTGAATATTCCGCTAAGCTTTGACTTAGGATTTACATCCTTCCGTGCGATGCTGAACGGCATCTGCTTTTATCGGGATGGAGGAATCCGCAGTATCACATTGTTTCCCGGAGAACGCATCACGATTATGACACCTCTTGGGGAGGTGGAGACAGTTGTGGGTTTGTCGTTATATGAATCCGGGGAACTCTGTTCGGTGGAACCAGCAGAGCCTGTGCTGATTGAAACACCGATCGGGCGCTTGACCGCTTATGATATCGACCAGAACGGACTGAACGCGGACAGCAATTCCCTGGTATTTACCAAGGATGGAAGAATCAGAGGTCTGATGACCTGTGACAATCTGATTCATGTGCAGACGCAGGAAGGGATAATGAAGACGTTTGCGCCAAAGGAGAAGACCCATCCACTCTATGATGATGCTGTAACTGTAGCGGGGATGAACGTGGGGTTTGATTATCAGAAGAATACGGCGATCATTGATGGCCATGAATTCAGCCTATCTGAATGCGGGTTCACAACCGGCCTCTTTATCAGACCCGGTACGCATTGCACGCCGGCGGATTGTGCAAACTGTTCTGTTTGTAACAGAGGCTAGGGTGTGTCTGGAAACTGCTTGTGCCATCAATTCAGAAAATTATACATCAGTAAACCCTGCAAGGTTCCTTGGCAGGGTTTTTTTGTTTCTGTGTCAAAAAAAAGAGTCGGTATAAATTATATAATTTTGGCAGGAAATTAATAAAAAAGATAAAAAGTGCAATAATACAATATTGTGCTATTTTTTATTGAAAAATAAGCAAACTATCTGTGAAGAGATATCATCATGTTTGAAGTATTTCTTAAATAAGGAGGAACTTCAATTGCAGGACTTGTTAAAAGGAATTAATTTTTATATAAATTCACCGTTTATGTTAGCCGTTTTATTATTAGTAATCGCGTTGTTTGGTTTTGTTTTATTGATGCTGTATTATAGGCTTAAATATTGGGGGAAGAAAGTACACTTTCCGGTGGATCCGCCGGGAGAGGAAGAAAAGGCAGGCCCGGGTGAGTGGGAAAAGCAAATGCTTAATCTGGCAGAAAGCCACAGTCAGGTAAAACTAACCAGATATAACTTTGCTCTTAGCGATTATAATCAGGCTGCATATATAAAACTGAATAGAATCAGAGACAACATCTCTGCCGTATCGGGTGATATCATGTCCCTGATTCCGGCAGCGCGCTGGCTCTTTGATAATTTCCAGATGCTGTACCGGGAAATTAAAAAAGTACGCACTTCAGGGACGAGCTATGCCGTATTGCCGGTTCTGAAGGGAAAGGAAAACCGTAATTTTCCCCGTATTTACGTGGTGGCAAAAAAGATGGTGGCTCTTTCCGGCGGCCACCTGAGTGAAGAAAATATTAACCTGATGCTTAAAGCCTATCAGCAGGAAATCTTGCTGACGGACAAGGAGATATGGGTCTTACCGGAAATGCTGGGCTTTTGTCTTCTTGAAGAAATCCTTGATATCTCTGATGAAATTCTCCACATCATTGATGTGAAATCAAGGGCAGAAGACTTCCTCTGGGATAAGCTTGCAAATAAGCAGGGGCCGGTCAATATATCGGCACTGCTTTGCAAAGTAAGGGATAGTTTAAGGCTGAACTATTCGTTCCATGCCCATGTGATATATCTGTTAAAAAACATGTCTTTCGATGAGGCATCCATTCAAAGGTATCTGGAATATCATTTCGCTTCCACGGAAAGGCAAGTGAAGACCTCCGTTATATTTCTGGAGGAAGGAAAGATTGAATCATTTCTCGAGACGAATATAAGGACTTTAATTGTCAGCCTGAGAGATATAAATGAAATGGATGAAGAAAAATTCTTTGAGGAACATTCTTGCCTGGAGCAGATTTTATCTCAGGATCCGGATGATGTCTATTCCAAGATGGATGTGGAAGCCAGGGGCATGTACCGAGAGGTCATTGTCAAATTAGCGCTTCGTTACCGCCTGAGAGAGGAAGAGATAGCGAAAGGCTGCTTGGAACTGGCAATACAAGGAAGAGAGGATGTGCATTGTTCTCATCATGTGGGAGCTTATCTTTTAGGTAATGGTTATCCGATTCTGAAAGCAAAAGCATTAGGAAAGCCGATTCCCGAGAGTATTAAGAAAAAGATGAATGTAAAGGGGTTCCTTTATTTTCTCACCTTATTTCTTATAATTCCGGGACTGAGCGTCTGGCTGCTCTATGCTTTCCGAACCTTTGGGGGGTTACAGAACACCGGCCGCAATGTAATTATCCTTCTGGCCGCAATGCCGCTTTTGATGGGTATTTCCATAGAGATTACAAATTTTGTATTTACCAGAAACATTAAGGCGAAGAAACTCCCTTCCCTGAATTATCAGGAGGGAATACCCGAAGAAGCAAGAACCTTTGTGGTCATGCCGGTTATCGTTTCATCAAAAGAACAGGGGCTTCAGTACATGGACCGTCTCCAAAAGCATTATCTGGCTAACAGACAGCAGAATCTTTTTTTCGCATTGATGCTTGATTTTGAGGATTCCCCGGACCAGTTCATGCCTGGAGATGAGGTGATTGAGAGCGCCCTTGCCGCACGTATAAAGGAACTGAATGAGCTCTATCCGTCAGAGCATCAACGCTTTTCCCTGTTTTTGCGCTGCCGCCAATGGAATAAAGCGGAGAACTGCTATATGGGCTGGGAACGTAAGAGAGGAAAGCTGGAAGAGTTCAACAAACTTTTAAATGGGATAGAAAAGGAGAATACCTCCTTTTCTGCTATTTACTGCGATGAAAAGCTTCTTACCACCTTCCGGTATGTGATTACACTGGATGCGGATACTAATTTGCTTCATGACAATGCCTCGAAACTGGTCGGATTGATCGATCACCCGCTAAATAAACCGATTCTCGATTTGGCGGGTCAAAAGATAAAGGAGGGCTATGTCATCATTCAGCCCTCAGTAAGAAATCATATTGTGGACAGGAATGGCAGCAGATTTACAAAAATTTTTGGAGGAGAATCGGGGCTTGCTCATTATGGAAGCGTAATATCGGATATCTATCAGGATATCTGGGGCGAAGGAATCTATATTGGGAAAGGAATCTATGATATTAAGGCTTTTCAAAAGGTGCTTCAAAATAAGGTGCCTGAGAACCGGATTCTCAGTCATGACCTTTTTGAAAGCTGCTATGCACGAACAGCTTTTTCCAGCACGGCCAAGATTATGGATAATTTCCCGGGCAGTGTTTTGTCTTTTGCCCAAAGGGAACACCGCTGGCTGCGGGGGGACTGGCAGCTCCTGCCCTGGTTGTTTATGAGGAAGACTGAGGACGGGAGAAGCTTACGAACATTATCAAAATGGAAAGTCTTTGACAATCTGAGAAGAAGCCTGGTTCCCTTAAGTAAAACTTTGTTTGTACTGCTGAATCTGGCCTGGGTACCGAAAGCATATTATCTTTGGTTACCCCTTGTTTTCTTTAATGATATATTTATGCTGGTACTTCTGGTGTTTACGGTGCTCGTCCAGAAACTTGTCCGGCCGAAACTTGTTCTTGTTTATAAAGGATTTTTCAACGAAATCATTACGATGCTTAAAAGGGCATTTCTGGAGTTTACAATTACTCCTTATCGTGCTTATGTCGCATCGGATGCCATTGTCAGAACTCTTTACCGGATATTTATCAGTAAGAAAAATCTGCTTCGATGGAATACGGCGGAGGCGGTGGATGCCTCTATTGTAAATACCCGAAAAGGATATTTTCTTACTATGTGGAGCTCCTTTCTTCCGGCGGCATTTCTTGTATTAATTTTATTTATGGGATATTTGGATCCGGCAGGAATGATTCTGACAGCGATTGTAATTGCTGATTGGAGTCTTGCGTTTGAAATCGCATACCGGATCAGTCAGCCGGAAAAGAAGCTCCCTGTGAGGGATAAAGCGCAGGACCTCGAGTTTCTTCTGGAAACTGCACGCAGGACCTGGCAATTTTTCAAAGAACTTTCTACACAGGAAAATAACTGGCTTTGTCCGGATAATTATCAGACTTCAGTGGTTAGAAAAATCAGCGATAAAACGTCCCCGACCAATATCGGACTTCAATTTCTGGCAATTCTGTCAGCCAGAGATTTCGGGTTTGAAACGCTGAGTTCTACGATCGAAACAGTAGAAAACCTGATGGAAACGGTCCAGAAAATGCTGAAATGGAAAGGGCATCTTTACAACTGGTATCATATTAAAACACTGGAAGTGCTTTCTCCTGCCTATATATCAACCGTAGACAGCGGTAACTTTCTGGGACATCTGGTCGTCCTGAAAAATGGTCTTTTGGATCAGATTGACAAGCCTATATTTCCGGACAATCTTATATCTGAACTCAGGACTGCGGTTAAGAACAGCAATGAGGAAATTCAGCTGAGAACTGGAAGCTTGGCAGGAAATGGGCTTAAGCCCGACTATCTAAGCATAGGTGAACTGTTAGAAGATATTATGGTTATCCGGGAAGACTTAAATGCCAGAGAGATCAGGCCATCCTCACATTACCGTCAGACCAGACAATTGATGAATCTCATCGATAACATTATCAATGAGGCTTCTGCTTTAAAATTAAAGGATGAGAACTTTTCTTCTTATCCTACGCTGGGATCTCTTGCAGCGGAGGGCAATGAATCTGCAAATGGTATGCTTAGACGTATTAAAGCACTCTGCGATAAAATAGATTGCTTTTTGGACAATGCGGATTTTCAGATTTTATTTAATGAAAAAAGGATGTTATTCCATATCGGATATCATGTATCCTCCAACATGCTGGAGGATGGATGTTATGACCTTATGGCATCGGAATCGGCACTCACAAGCCTTCTTGCGATAGCCTTAGGAAAAGTACCTTTAAAGCATTGGTACAAATTGGGAAGACCACTGACTATCGTGGGCGGTATTCCATGTTTCGTATCCTGGAGCGGCACGATGTTTGAATATTTGATGCCGAATCTTGTGTTTAAGGAATATGAAGGTTCTGTCTACGCGCAGACGTCCAGAGCGGCGGTACTTCAGCAGATGAAATATGCGAAGGAGGCTCAGATACCCTGGGGGATATCCGAATCTCAGTATTATCGTTTTGACTTAAACTCAAATTATCAGTATAAAGCCTTTGGAGTTCCAAAGATAAGACTTCAGCCGGTCCGTAAGAATTCGCTGGTGGTTGCTCCTTATGCAACGATGCTGGCGCTGGATATTGCAGAGGGGGAATGCATGAGTAATTTAAGGAGATTGAAGGAATTAGGTGCCTTCGGCGTTTACGGTTTCTATGAGTCTGTTGATTTTAACGTGCCTAATTCTATGGATATGACACCTTATTGTATTGTAAAATCCTATATGGCACATCATCAAGGGATGAATCTGGCGGCAATTAATAATTATCTGAATGAGGGCATCCTTAGGGAGAGGTTTCATGCGGAGATGATGATAAAGGCTTCGGAAGTCCTGCTTGAAGAGAAGCGTCAGTCCTATTTGATTTCCATTGCAAAACAGGGTTATACGATAAAAATCGGAAAGCAACTTTTTAAAGAAAGTATATACAGCGACAGAACGATAGGCACCGCAGGCGTGAATCCGCCGATCGTAAATTATCTGTCAAATGGCAAGTACTCACTGATGATAACGTCGGATGGAGACGGCTTCAGTAAATATGAGGACCGGATGCTTTACCGTTTTCGACCGGATATTTACGAAAATACAGGGAATTATATCTATATCAAAGATATGAAGCAGGGGAGGGTATGGAGTGCCGCGTATCATCCTACAAGAACGGAACCGGAAGATTATCAGGTGGTTTTCTGTCCGCATCAGGCGCAATTCAAACGCAAAGACGGAGATATTTCATCGGATATGATCGTCAGTCTGGATGCGGATAATAATTTTGAGATACGTAAGATTACATTTACCAATCACGGAAATGAAGAAAAGCAACTGGAAGTGACCAGCTATCTGGAGGTAGTGGATGATACCCATCTGGCAGAATTAAGCCATCCCGCGTTCAATAAGCTCTTTTTAGAAAGCGAGTATCTGGAAGAACAGGAGATATTTCTTGCAAAAAGGCGGAGGAACAAGAAGGATGATGATTCATATGTAATGCATATGGTAAGAACGGGAACAAAGCTATGCAAAAAAATAGAATATGAAAATGACAGGAAACGGTTTATAGGAAGAAACAATACACTGGAGAATCCTGACAGCGTGGTTAACAGCATTGCTTTTTTCAATAATTCGGGTTTTTGTAATGATCCGATTATGAGTCTGCGCGCACAGCTTATCATAGAAGCGGGTGAAACTGCCTGCATTTCTTTCATTACCGGAATGTGCGGCAGTAAGGAGGAAGCAATAAAAATTGCAGGAGAATTAAATGTAAGTTATCGAATTGATGATATTTTGGAGAAATTCAGGCTTCAAAAAAATCTGGAGTTAAAGTATCTGGAAATTACCAGAACCCAGCTGAACGCCTTTCAGGATTTGATCAGTCCGGTATTCTATCCTGCGGGTATTTACCGGGGGCCGAGTGAAAATATAAGACGAAACTTTTTGAATCAGAGCTTCTTATGGAAATTCGGAATATCAGGCGATAATCCCATCCTGCTTTTAATGGTACGGTCCATGGAAGAGGAAAGGATCGTGAAGGATGTACTAAAGGCTTACGAATATCTGAGGACCAACCATGTTATGGTGGATCTGGTTATCCTAATTGATTCCAAGCATGGTTATCTTCAGGAGGTAGATGAATTAATAAACGATATGACAAGCTCTCTTCGCATTTATGATTCGGGAAGCGAGAAGCCGAGCTTTTTCACCCTGCATACGTATGAGATGAGACCGGCGGAGATTGATTTGCTGTATACGGTAGCGCAGGTTGTTTTTCCGGAGAAAACCGGGATTTATTTTACCAATGTAAAAGAAAACCTGTATGAGTTACTTGAAGAATATTAGGAGTTGAGGAGGAAGTGGCTTTGGACAAAGAATATGAACAGGCAAAACAGGAGGAAGAAACGGAAAACTACGAATTTTTTAATGGCTTCGGGGGATTTGCCGGTGAGGGCAGAGAATATGAAATCCTATTAGAGGGTAATAACAAACCGCCGGTTCCCTGGATTAACGTTGTCTCAAACAATACCTTCGGATTCCAAATATCGGAGTCGGGAGCGGGCTTCACCTGGAGTATCAACAGCAGGGAGAATAAGATAACACCCTGGTCCAATGATCCCGTAAGCGACAAAGCCTCCGAAGCGATCTATATTCTGGATGAAATGACAGGTGAGGTAATGACTCCCATGTCTCTTGGAAGGTCCGACCGGGGGATCTATCGGGTAAGGCATGGATTCGGATACAGCAGATTCCTGCATGAGGAAGCACTTATTGGTCAGGAACTCACTGTTTTCACTCCTTTGGATGAATCTTTGAAAATTTGGAATCTTAAGCTGACAAACCGTTCGGATAAAGTGAAATACCTGAGCCTGACCTATTATGTGGAATGGGTCATGGGTACGGGGAGGGAACACACCAATCCCTATATTCTGACCTCTTATGACAATGAGCATGAATGCTTATATGCGAAGAACATCTATACCATGAACTTTCAAAATATCTATTCCTATCTGTTTGCCAGTGAAACGGTCGTTGGTTATACCGGAGACAGGCAGGAGTTTCTGGGACAGAGGAGCAGCATCCGCTCCCCGCGGGGAGCGGAAGTCAAGTTATCCTGCAATACGGGGGTATGCTACGATTCCTGCGGAGCAATTCAAGTATCCGTTGTAATGCAGCCGGGGGAGTGTAAGGAGGTACTATTCGGGCTCGGACAAAACAGAAGTCTTAATGAGATATATAAAATCAGAGACAAGTATAGGGAGGGCGGCGCGGTCCAAAAAGAGTTCGACAGGGTGAAAGCCTACTGGGACGGATTATTAGGGACGGTTCAGGTAAAGACAAAGGACAGGGCGGTTGATATCCTTGTTAACGGCTGGCTGCTCTATCAGACTGTGTCCTGCCGTATTCAGGCAAGGGCAGGCTTTTATCAGTGCGGAGGAGCGTACGGATATCGGGATCAGCTTCAGGATTCCCTTTCGCTTCTCTTCGCAGATCCAGGTATATTGCGAAGGCAAATTCTTATTGCCTGCAGCAGGCAGTTTGAAGAAGGGGATGTGCAGCATTGGTGGCATCCTCCCATGGGAATCGGTGTAAGGACAAGGATAACCGATGACTTGCTGTGGCTGCCTTATTGTACCGCTGCTTATGTTCGAAGCACCGGAGATACCGCAATCTTAAAGGAGCCGGTATCTTACATCAAGGGTCCGGTGCTTAGGGAGGATCAGCAGGATGTAATGTTTGTACCGGAAACTTCCGAGCGCCTGGAAAGTGTTTATGAGCATTGCAAAAAAGCCATCGATCGCACTTGTTTCGGAGAACATGGACTTCCTCTTATGGGGGGAGGCGACTGGAATGACGGTATGAATGAGGTGGGAATGATGGGAAAGGGAGAAAGTGTCTGGCTGGCATGGTTCCTTTATACTGTTCTTAATGACTTCATTCCGTTGTGCTATCAGGAAGGTGATGGGGCCTATGGGGTGGAACTGGAGGAGAAACGAGGGGCTCTGCTTCAAAGCATCGAAGAAAACGCATGGGATGGGGAGTGGTATCTTCGGGCATTTTACGATGACGGCTCTAAGCTCGGTTCAAAGGAAAATGATGAATGCAGGATAGATTCCATCAGTCAATCATGGAGCGTAATATCAAAAGGGGCGAGGAAGGAACGGGCAGAAACGGCAATGCAGTCGGCGTGGCGTTATCTGGTAAGAGAGGAGGATGCCCTTTCTCTGCTGCTTACCCCTCCTTTTAATAAAACGAGCAAAAACCCAGGTTATATCAAAAATTATATTCCCGGCATACGGGAAAACGGAGGTCAGTATACTCATGCGGCGGTTTGGCTGGCGATTGCCACATCGATGCTCCATGACTATAACATGGCTGCGACTCTGTTTACCATACTTAATCCGATTTACATTACACAAAGCAGGAAAGATGTGCTTAAGTACGAAAAGGAACCATATGTAATGACGGCAGATATATCTTTAAGCCCGCCTTATACCGGAAGAGGAGGCTGGAGCTGGTATACCGGTTCCGCAGGCTGGATGTATCAGGGACTGTTAAGCTGGTTTCTGGGCATTCGGAAAGAGGGGAATGAGCTGGTCATTGATCCGGCGACACCGGCAAGTTTCGGAGATTTTTCCATCGAATATAAGTATGGAGGTTCATTCTATGAGATCAGTGTTGAAAGCAGAAGTAAAGGAATGCTGACAACGGAGACAATCACTGTGGATGACAGATTAATTCAGGGTAACAGAGTACCTCTTCAGGATGACGGGAAAAGGCATCGGATTATTGTATAACTATAGGCATTACTAGTTACTGTTCACTCCGTTCACAGCAACCTATGATTTCTGCATTTGAATTCGCTTCGCGAAGCAGAAATCATCTCCTGAATCACGTTCTTACGCAGCTTAACAGCAAATGTTAAGCTGCTGTATGAACAGTAACCATTACTACCTCAATTGATGGTAGCAAGATGTAATATATCTTGACGATACATTGATATTATGCTTTCATGGAAGAATAAACAAAGAATGCAAAGGGGAATCAGCTTATGATTGCGGACATCACTACCGCTACTATCCGGACTATGACTTATTATCCCTGTATGGTGCCCGGTTGATGGCCCTGCATTTACACGATAATAACGGAAGGTATGCCCAGCATGGATTACCCTTTGACGGCACGATTGATTGGACGGCAACTATGAAAAAAATCGGGGAAACAGATTATACAGGTGCCACGGCGATCGAAGCCATGAACTGGGACTATGAGCATTTATCGGCTGAAGAATTCTTACATAAAGCATTTGAGCGGGCCAAAAGGCTGGAAGCATTAGTTTGAAATTATTACATAAAAATGCAAATATAATAGAAATAATACTTATGAAAGGGAAATATTATGGCACTTATTCAATGTCCCGGATGTGGTAGGAATATTTCAGACAAAGCACTGAAATGTCCCGGATGCGGATGGATGTCCGGCCTGGGAACGAAGGCTCAAAAAAGCGAAGAACCTTTTTCAGATATCCAACAGCTAAAAATCGGTAAGGAGTTAAAACAAGTAAGACAAGAGAAGGAACTGCTCGAGAAGAGAGTAGCTGAGCTTGAAAACAGGATCCCGGAAATTATTGATAACACAGATTACGAGGCGATTGAAAAGCTGCGCCGGGAAAATGAAAGATTGAAAAATGATTATAATAAGTTAATAAAAGAAAAACGTGAATTTTCACAGAACGGTGATGTAGGGTGCGATCGGACATTTATGCCTTTTTTGAATAAAAGAATGATCATAATTGGGATAGTAAGCACTGTTATCGTGTTAATCGCATGCATTGTTGCTATCAGTATCATTGCTACGAAACCAGTTGTCAAAGAAGAACTTAACGATCAGGCGGGCGGAAATGCAGCAATGCAGAGCGATTTAAAAAATGTTTGCGCCGATAACTTAGATGCGGCAGATGGCGATAACGTATATAACGGTAATTTAATTAATACGCATTCAGATTTATATTATGAAAAAAAAGGAGTATTCAGAATCATGTTGGATTCTGCTGAAATATCGGACGATACTGAAATACTTTCACTGTTCTTTAAAATAGATAATCTACAAGAGGACAGCGGAATACAGATTTTTTATAATGGATTATATTTTAACGGTATCATGATAGATTCCTCAAGGAGTCTGAAAGAAGTGGCGGCAGGGAAATCGGCGATAGTTGAAGTCACAATGTCATCACAATCATTCTTGAAAACTAACATCAGTACAATTAAGACTATAGGTATGGAATACAGTACCAAAGGCTCAAACGGGGAAATGGAAACATATACGATAGAAAATGTAAACGTAAAGGTAGATAGAGAGGGAAGTGCAGAGCAAAATGAAATAACGAAAGCACCCTCCGGACTTACCGATGAAATCTTAGGTCAAATTGAAAATACTGATGATAGTATACAAGATATTTATGTTGTATACACCGGGATGGAAAATGACTATAGTAGTATAATTTTGTATTTTAAAGTAATAAATGACAGTGACGAAGACATTGGCTTGTCCTATTATTATAACGGTTATATGGATAATGTTTCCGTAAAAGCGTCGATAATGTCAGATTTTGACGGATATATACCAAGTGGAAAAGCGGCAGTAATAAAAGCGGTATTTGAACGTGATTTTATTTTAAAGAATGTAGGAGATATTGTAAATGAAGTGGAAATATCCCTCGAAAACACAGATTCGAATTTTGCATTTTCAGTTTTATTTGAAGATCTTGCTATTGACGTTAATGAAGAGTAAGATCAATATGATGTTAGTAAAATAAAAGGTAAATACGCTTTTCAGACGTTCAGAAATGAACGTCTTTTTTCTTGCTATCAGGCTGACAGAAAAGACTATCAGTCGTCAGGCATGAACATCCCGCATTCCCGCTTGTGAAAAAAAACATACAGTTTGTGAACGCTCATCATATAGAGCATGAGGATATGTTAGTATTCAGTTAACGATCAAAGTAGGGATAAGTTTGTGCTTATCGATGAAGAAATTAAAAAAAGTGAGAGGAAAAAGAGGATGGGGGAAAAGAGTGATAAAAGTGCTAAGACAATCCGGCGTCCAAACAGGCCGTTATTTGTTATTATGTGTTTTTAAATGACAGTCTTGAGCGTAGTGATTCTAGTGGCAGGATCGGTGCTGCCGCCTTTGCAATCGAATGAAAAGGTGAATGTTTTCGGAAGCGGATGTATTGATTTCACTTAAAGTGACTTTAGCGCAGGGCTTGAAATATGCAGGGATTCAGGTCAATGAAGGGGAGCGATGATGCTCGATTTAGCAATATTTGCGTTGTTCATATTATATTTTGTGCGCCGTCATAAAGAGATGACACGCTGGAAGGCTGAACAAAGTGAAAATATTTCGTTTGTGCAGTAAATGGGAAATAATTAAAAACTAGTTAACACGGGAGGTCCGAATGAAACAGAAAAAAGGAAAAGCTGGTAAAATAGTTCGTACAATTTTATCTGGTATTTTAACCATTATTTTAGTAATTGCAATAATAGCAGTGAATACGGTGCTGCCAGCGAACGGGCGAATTGTAAATAATTTACTTGGATATAATCAATCAATAGATAATTCCAAAGCAGACACCGAGGGCTTGGATTTGAATTATTACAAATCGGATTATACGAAGGATGAAATCGGTACGGCAGAGGAAGAATTGAATATGAAGATCGCAGGAGAGGGTATTGTTTTATTGAAAAATGACAACAACTCAATGCCTTATGCTGAAGGTACTACCTTTAGTTTCTTCAGTGCTAACAGCGATACCTTCACTACAGGCGGATTCTCATTATCAGGCGGTTCATCGAATGCTGTAAGCAATTTAAAGGATGGATTTGAATCCGGCGGATTTGGTGTAAATGAGAAGTTATGGAATTTTTATACGAAAGGGAACGGAAAAGAATATGGTTTAGGAGCGGGTTCCATCAGTTTTGGAGATGCTGAGGATTTTTCAATAAATGAAGCTCCGATATCCGTTATACAGAGTGAAGAAGGTCTGGTGGAAAGCTTTGAAGGAACGGTACCCGTATTCGTACTTCGGCGTGTGGCGGGAGAAGGCCGGGATATGCCTCGTTCCATGTATAACCATACGGATAAGGCGGAGGATCAGTCCAAAAGCTACCTGGAGCTTGATTCTACCGAATTAGAGGTTTTGCAGTATTTAAATGATAATTTTGATGATGTGGCGTTACTCGTTAATTCAAATGCGGCATTGGAGCTGGACTGGGTAAGTCAGTTTCCTAATATTCATTCCATCGTATTTGCACCAGCGCTTGGAAATTATGGAATTAAAGCGTTAGCGGATATATATGCGGGAAGGACCAATCCGTCAGGCCGTACGGTAGATACTTTTGCAGCAGATGCGCTGGCATCTCCGGCGGCACAGAACTTTGGTGATTATCAATATTATACGGAGAGCGGAAGCCCGACCAAATATAACTATATCAGTTATTCGGAGGGTATCTATGTAGGATATAAATATTATGAGACCCGGTACGAAGATGTCGTGTTGAGGCAGGGGAATGCAGGTGACTTTGATTATGCGTCTGAAATGGTATATCCTTTTGGATACGGACTTTCCTATACAACATTTGAATGGTCTGATTATTCCGTTTCCTGGGATGGAATAACAGCCACGGTTAAAGTAGATGTGACCAATACAGGAGAGATGGCGGGCAAAGACATTGTTCAGGTGTATGTACAAAGTCCATATACCGAATATGATAAGACGAATAAAGTAGAAAAAGCATCTGTTAATTTAGTCGGTTATGGAAAAACAAATGAACTGGCACCCGGAGAGACGGAGACAGTAGTTGTTACTTTTGAGCAGGAACAGTTAAAATCATATGATTATGTAAATGCGAAGACTTATATCCTGGATGCCGGAACTTATTATATTACAGCCGCTGATAATGCTCATAGCGCTATAAATAATGTATTGACTGCAAAAGGGAAGAGTGTGGCGGACAAAATGACGGCAGATGGAAATGCAGAATTGGTTTCCGAATATGAACCGTCAAATAGCGATGTTGATGCAGTTGTTTATTCTAAAGATTCTTATACCGGAACTGAAATCAATAACCAATTTGATGAGGCGAACGGTGGCCTGACCTATTTGACAAGAAGCGACTGGGGAGGAACCTTCCCGGCTCATGACGGCATGATAAGCGACTCGATCAGTACGTGGGGAAATGAAATAAATGGAACGGATGAAAGCGGAAATCCTGCATCCTATTTATATTATAAAACGTTAAGCAATGATTTGCTTGCGAAGCTGGACTCGACGGATTCCTTAAATCCGATAGATACCAGTGAGATTAAAGCAAAGATCGTATATAATGCGGATAATGGACTTCGATTGATCGATATGAGAGGCTTGGATTATGATGATAGCCGCTGGGAGAATTTATTGGATCAGTTAACGCCCGAAGATTATCAGGTAATGATAGCGCAGGCGGGATATGGAACACTTTCTCTCGACTCTGTCGATAAGCCGTTCGATGTAGATGCGGATACAGCAGTAGGATTAATATATGGCGGAACTGGTATGATGTTTCCAAGCAGTATGGTTTTAGCACAGACCTGGAACACCGCTTTGGCAGAGGAGTTTGGAAAAATGATAGGAAATGAAGCCATCCTTGGAGGAGCACACGGATGGTATGCACCTTCCATGAATATTCATCGTACACCTTTCAGCGGAAGAAATGGTGAATATTATTCGGAGGATGGTTTCTTGTCCGGTAAAGTGGGAGCTGCGACCAATTATGGAGTGGCGCAGAAGGGAGTCTATGCTTTCTTGAAACACTTTGCATTAAACGATCAGGAAAATCACCGGGGGGATCGTGAAGGACAGTATGGCGCTGCTACTTGGTCTAATGAACAGGCTATTCGTGAAATTTATTTAAAGCCTTTCGAGATGAGTATAAAAGCAGGAAATATTACGCTGAATTATGTGGAAAAAACGGAAGAAGGGAATTATGTAAACAAATCTCGGGAATTCCCTGCCGGTCAGGCAATCATGACTGCGTTTAACCGGATCGGTTATACCTGGACAGGAGGACATTATCCGTTAATTACCGGAGTACTTCGAAATGAATGGGGCTTTAATGGATTTGTGATTACCGATAATGCGAATACCGGAGTCTTTATGGATGCGTTCCAGATGATAGAAGCAGGAGCAGACGGAAAGCTTACAAGTATTCCGGAAGGAGCCCGTTATTCCTTTAATGAATCGAATGAGGCGGAGTATCATTATGGACGAGAGGCAATGCACCGCATGCTGTATACCATTGTGAATTCAAAAGCTATGAATGGAGCAATGCCGGGAAGTGAATTCAAGGAAGGCGTACAGATCGTGCAGAAATTACAGATAGGAGTTAGTGTAATCGGCGGCGGTCTCATTCTTTTAATGGTATTTCTCACATATCGGAGATTTCGCAGGAGAAATCCCATTGTTGTTTCGACACTAATTAGTGAAGAAGCAGTTTCTTTGCGGCAGTAAATAAGATATCCCATACTAGCCGTTACCCGGATAATTTGGTACAATGGCAGTAAATAGGAAGGGAGGATGAAAACAATGATTCGTATCGCTGTCGTAGACGATGATCCAATAAGTGTTGAACAGTTAAAAAGCTATTTGGCACAGTATCAGAGGGAGCGCGGTCAGGAGCTAAGTATCGTAACTTTTTCAGATGGAGATGAGATTGTAGAAAACTATAAAGCGGAATATGACATCATTCTTCTGGATATAGAAATGAGATTTATGGACGGAATGACAGCGCCCTCCGTTATTCGTAAAAGTGATCCCGAGGTAATCATTATTTTTATAACGAATATGGCCCAATATGCCATTAACGGATATACGGTAAATGCAACGGATTATGTGCTCAAACCTGTGTCTTATTTTTCTTTTTCACAGAGTTTGGATAAAGCTATTGGCAGGATTAACCGGAAGATAAATAATTTTATTGCGGTAGGAGTAAAGGGTGGAACGGTAAAGCTTTATGTTTCCGACATTTGTTATGTTGAAAGTCAGGGGCATCGATTGATTTTTCATACTCGCACGGAAGAATATGTTACCTTTGCTACTATGAAGGAGGCGGAGGAGAGACTAAAGGGGACAGACTTTTTTAGATGTAATAAGGGCTGTCTTTTAAATCTGGCTTATGTGGACGGCGTGCAGAATGACTGTGTGATTATTAATGGTGAAAGCATAGCGATCAGTCGGGGAAGAAAGAAGGAATTTATGGAAGAACTAACAAATTACCTGGGAGGAGCGATATGATGGACCAAGTAATCCTTACTGAGATTCCGAGACTATACACTGGAATCGCGGAATGGGCGGCGTGCAGTGTATATATACTCATGCTGAAGAAGAGATACCGCGGCGCTGCCATGTGGCTGTTTATGGGATCAACGCTGATTATACAATGCCTGGTTCTGGAACTGTCAGGTCACTTTTCTAAAAATTTTTGGCTTTTGGGCATGTTCCTGGCGATTGGCCTGATGCTTCTTTACTTTTATCTTTCCTGCGAGATGAATTGGATCAACGCAGGATACTATTGTATAAGAGCCTTTATTTTGGCAGAATTTGCAGCTTCTTTGGAATGGCAGCTGTATTATTATATAGTGGGAAGCACACAAAACTTAAGTTTATGGCTAAGCATACTTGTTTTGGCGGCAACTTATGCAGTAGTATATGTAGGAGTTTTCTTTTTGGAAAAGAAACACATGTACCTCTCTCAGGAAAAAACGACGGCAAAGGAATTGGTCTTCGTCATTGCGATTGGTTCGGCAGTCTTTTTTGTGAGTAATTTGAGCTTTGTCTACGCCAATACACCTTTCAGCAGTCAGATTACAAGGGAGATTTTCAATATTCGTACCCTGGTTGATTTGAGCGGTCTCACTATTTTATACGCGTATCACATTTTGAGGAGAGAGATGCAGGCAAAGTACGATTTGGATGCCATGCGGAATATTTTACAGAGTCAGTATACTTTATACCGTAAGTCAGGTGAGAGCATCGATATAGTCAACCGTAAATATCATGATTTAAAGCATCAGATAGCGGTTCTGCGGGCGGAAGAGGATTCGGCGAAGAGGCTGGCGTTTCTGGATGAGATGGAAAGCGAAATCAAGATGTATGAGGCGCAGAACAAGACGGGTAACTCCGTGGTGGATACTATTCTGACAGGAAAAAGCATTACCTGCCAGAAGCATAATATTGAATTGACATGCGTGGTGGATGGCAAACTCCTGAATTTCATGCATGTTATGGATATATGCACGCTATTTGGGAATTCGCTGGATAATGCTATCGAATGTGAGATTCAGATTGAGGAACAGGAGAAAAGGCTCATTCATGTGGAAGTGGTTTCGAAAAAGGACTTTATCGTGCTCCGTTTTGAAAATTATTTTGAAGGGGATATTGAAATTGAGGATAATCTTCCTGCTACTACGAAGGCGAACAGGGAATATCACGGATACGGAATAAAGAGTATCAAATACACGGCAAAAAAATATGGTGGATGGGTGACGATAAATAAAAAAGGGAACTGGTTCGAGCTCAATATTGTAATTCCGGCACCAAAAGAATAAATTTGATAAGGGGTGGACTGCCCCTTATTTTTTTATTTCATAGGAAAGATCTTGTTACGTTGCAGTAGTAAAGTTTCGGTTTCCTATGAAATAAAAGCACTCCGTGCAGGATACGCAGCTTCGCGCGCGGAACAAAAGCTGAGCTGCCGAAGTATTTTAGCGTGAGAGTGTGCGAAGCACACTTTTGTTCTTCTGAAAAGACACTTTATAATTACATAGATGGGGGATTGTTTGACATAAGAAAATCGGTTACAAAACAGGAATCTGGATTTGCATTTCCCCCTTTGTTAAATATAAACATATCTAAAAGCAGTTTATGAAAGAAAAAGGACAGTTTGTGTAAACCAAGTCAAAAAAGAAAAAATTATGATATATTTTAATTGCCTAAGTTCTTTAAAAACAGGCGAGAAAAAGGAGGGAAATAATGATTGAGAAAAAGTTAAAAAAATTAATGGCTCTGATGTTATCCGGAGCTCTTGTACTTAGTCTTACAGCCTGCGGAGGCAATGTAGGGCAGACTGAAAGTACAACCGAAACCCCAAAAACATCTGCGAGTCCAGAAGAAACACAGACAGCGTTATCGGAAACACCTGTTCTGTATGAGTCTGCATATACAAGTAAGGAAGAAGCATTACAGGCGGGGCTTGATTTAAATGTGGCGATTTCTGAAGAGGGTATGATCCTTTTAAAGAATGAAGGTGCTGCACTTCCGCTTGCAGGCGGAGCAAAAGTCACGATGCTTGGTTACGCGGCAGTCGATCCGAATGCAGGTTCCGGCGCGAACGTCGTTGACGCTTCTGCCGGAGCAGCTATTGCGGAGACCACCGTAATCTCAGGAATGGAAGATGCAGGGTTTGCTCTGAACAAAACAGTCCTTGACCTCTACACGCAGTGGGCATCAGAGGAGGTAGAAGGGGCGGAGGCAGATGAGCAAGGGAATGTTCCCAAGAAAGCTTCCGATATCCTGGTGGCAGCTGATTTTGCAGAAGCTTCCGGGACTGATGAATGGAAAGCATCTCTGGGAGAGTACGGCGATGCGGCTATAGTTGTCATTTCGGGCGGCACCGGTGAGATTGCAAAGGACGGAAGAATTCACTCCCTGCAGCTTGATGATGAGCAGTATGACCTGATTGATTATGCAGCTGCAAATTTTGATAAAGTTATTGTGCTGGTAAATAACTGTACTCCGATTGAAATTGCAGAAATTCAAAAAAATGATGCAGTTGATGCGATTCTGAATATCGGCGAACCCGGCGACAACGGATTTGAGGCGCTGGGGAGAATTATTGCCGGTGAAGTGAATCCTTCCGGCAGAACGGTTGATACTTGGGCGGTAGATTTTACGCAGAGCCCGTCTTACACGATTTTCAACACCAGAACCAGTGCAACGGCACAGGGTGAAGACGGCAACGGCACAATGACCGGTTATACCAGGTACAGTGTAAACGGCGAACCGGTAAATACATGGTCCGTAGGTTATGAAGAAGGCATTTATGTAGGTTACAGATATTATGAAACCAGAAGCTATGAAGAAAACAAATCAGGCACGGAGGATTCATGGTGGAATGCGAATGTAAACTATCCCTTCGGTTATGGTCTTTCCTATACTGACTTTACATGGGAAGTGACTCCTGCTACAGCAGCAGATTCTGCGGTGACCAAAGCGGATACTCTGACATTTGACGTCAAAGTAACCAATACCGGCGATGCTGCAGGTAAGGAAGTTGTTCAGTTATATTATACGGCTCCTTACGGCACAGAGGAAACAGGCAATGATACGGTAATTGAAAAATCATATGTTGTTCTCGGAGATTATGCAAAAACAGGTATACTTGAACCGGGCGCAAGCGAGGTCCTACAGGTTTCCGTTGATGTTTCCGATATGGCTTCATACGATGATGTGACAGATAAGACATACGTTTTGGATGCAGGTACTTACAATGTTAAGGTTGCAGGCAATGCTCACTATGGCATGAGCGCAAATGATGTTGATTTTAATTACATTGTTGCGCAAAAGGAATTGTGTAATGAGGCGGTTACAGGTGTGGAGATCACCAATGCTTTGGACGATGTAACAGAAGGTTTTGCAGACGAAGGGTATACCGCTTTATCCCGCAGTGATTTTAAAGGAACAATGCCGGATGGCTTTGAGGCTGTAAAAGAAATCTCTGAAGAGGAATATGCTACATGGGACTATGATGATGCGGCATACAACGCTTATTATGATGCGGCGGCAATCGGCACACCCGTTTATGAGACAGATGCTGCAAATCGTACAGCAGATAAATATTCCATGGTTTTGTCCGATCTGATTGGCGCGGATGCAGACGATGCGAGATATCAGGAATTGGTTGAACAACTGACGTTACAGGAATTAGCGGATTTGGTCAATGTAGGCGGATTCAATTCCGTTGGCATACCGTATATCGGCAAACCATATTCACGTGATACCGATGGCCCTAAGGGATGGACAGGTAACTACACCGATACAAATGACAGGTTCAACTACTTTAGTTCAGAACCCATGATTGCAGCTACCTTTAATGAAGACCTTCTTTATCAGATGGGAGAAATAATCGGCGAGCAGGGCTTGTGGGGTAACAGCACGGTATCAGGCGGAATCGTATACAGCTATACCGGGTGGTATGCACCGGGTATGAACATTCATCGTTCCCCTTTTGACAGCCGGGTAACAGAGTATTATTCTGAAGATCCTTTCCTGACAGGAAGTCTGGCTGCTAACGTATCTCAGGGTGCAAAATCAAAGGGATGCTATATTACGCTGAAGCATTTTGCATTCCATAATGACGGCGGCGGTGCCACCACATATCGTTTCGGGCCTATATCGACCGGTACGGGAATGGATGGTCTGTCCGCATGGATGACAGAGCAGACAGCCAGAGAAGTTTACCTGAAAGGGTATCAGAAAGCAGTAGAAGAAGGTGAAGCTACTTTCGCAATGGGATCCTTTACAAGAATCGGCAAGACGTGGTGTTCTGCAAGCTATGGTGTTATGAACCAGATTACCCGTGACGAGTGGGGATTCAATGGTGCTGTTGTAACGGATATCGTATTATACAATTCCTGTAATGCATATCAGTTGATTAAAGCAGGCGCTAATATGATGTTAGATGCCAAGGTTTATGGTCTTGAAGGCGGCATATATCTGGATATAGAAGAAATCCTTGCTATGGATAAAGATGCTCAGAATATTACAATCCACTGTATGCAGGAAGCTGCCAAGCAGATCTTGTATATGGTTGCAAACAGTAATGCGATGCAGCTTCCCAAGGGCACGAAGGTAATTTATACAGATACCGTTGAAGTTGATGGTGAAGATGTTGCTGTAACACTGGCAGATGCCAAGGTTGGTGAAGCATATACTTCAGATGCGTTAAACACTGCTGTTTTAAATACCTACTATGCATATTCTGATATTGCTTATACGGTAGAAGGATTGCCGGGGGGAATGACTTTTGATGCGGCGACCGGTATTATCGGCGGAACGCCGTCTGCAGCAGGCGACTACACGATTAAGATTACGGCAGAAGCAACGGGTTATGAACCGGCCGCTATTGAGCTTGCGCTTATAGTTGCTAAATAATCATACGGAATATATAATAAAAAAATAAATCGGAACAGATGCAGATGCGGCGCGGTAAGCAGGTGCATCTGTTTCGCTAAATCAGGAGGAGTGATGTAATGAAAAAGAGAGCAATAGCAGCTTTGTTTATGACGGCAGCAATGGTATTGATGACTGCCTGCGGAGGCGGCGGTTCAGAAGCCGGAAGCAACACTACGGAAGAAGCGAATAATGAGGTGAAGGAAGCGGACGGAACAGAATTTATTTTTGAAGCAGAATACACTGTATTGGAAGGATTGGAGGGGCTTGGAGTATCCGGTTCTCCGACAGGCATCGGCCTTGCAAAAGAAAATGCTGATGCAAGCAATGGCTTTTATGTAGGGGAGCTTGGCTTAAAAAGTCCAATTACCTTTGTCATCACATCAGATGCGGATACGACAGCTACGCTGAAAGCATTACTTGGCTCTAATACATTAGGAAACTGTACCTGGAATCCTACAAGCTTCGTAGTTACTGTAAATGGTGAAGCAGTTCAGTATGAGGAGTTTACAACAGATAACGGTACGGATGCAAGCAATCAGGAAAATTTCAAAACAAAGAATCTTGGCGAAATCCAGTTGAAAGCAGGCGAGAACGAAATTATTTTTGTTGCCGGTGAGAATACCTATCGCAGCAATATGCCAAGTGCACCTTCCATTGACTGTCTGAAGATTACGGCAGGCGCAGCGCTTTCCATGGATGAGGTTGTAGAAAACATTGAATAATAGTAACTGTTCAGTACCTTCACAGTTACATGTGAAAATCCATTAAAGTCACCTTCGGTGATGGGATTTTCACTTGCTGTTCTACGTATTTTTACGGTCAGCGCAGTAAATGCGCAGACCTGTTGAACAGTTACGAGTAATACCTAAAAATTGTGCCCGCGGGTCTGAAATAAGAAGCTGCGGAAGAAAAGGAGATAATTATGGGTTTTATTTGGGCTCATAAAAAAACAAAAATTTGGTTTATCGTGACGGCTATCGTACTTGTTCTTGTAATTACGGTAACAGCTGTTCTATTGAGCGTACCCATTGTTACAAATTCATTAAGCCTTGTTTTTGGCGGAGAACGCGCCAATGTGGTAGAGGATAACAGAGTTGAGTGGTATGACAGACAGTATTCCAGTAAGGAAGAAGTATTAAGCGCAGCAAATGATTTTGTGACTGAGGTGGAAAAGGAAGGAATCGTACTTCTCAAAAATGAAAATGATGTGCTTCCCCTGTCCGCAGATGGCGCACGTGTCAGTGTATTTGGCAAGAATTCAGTGAATATTGTTTATTCCGGTTCCGGTTCAGGCAGCAGCAGTAGCGGGGCAACGCAGAAGACGTTATATGAGAGCCTGGATGCAGCGGGAATCTCCTATAATGAAACGCTTAAGAGTTTTTATGAGAATTCCGGCAAATCCGGCAGCGGAAGACCGGGAAATCCTGCCATGACATCAGGACAGAGGCTGCCCGGTTTCGAAACAGGGGAAACGCAGATGGATTCTTATACATCTGATGTGACGGGCAGTTATGCAGATTATCAGGATGCGGCAATCGTTGTTTTTTCCAGAATCGGCGGAGAAGGCTTTGACCTTCCCAGAACAATGGCAGACAGCTTTGGCGGCGACGCCGTCTTGGGAGCTTCTTCTGCAGATAGCCATTATCTGAAATTAGACGCAAATGAAAAAGCGCTTTTGGAGCATGTAAAAGAAAATTTTTCCAATGTTATTGTTGTTCTGAATGTGGGCACCACCATGGAAATACCGGAATTAAAGGCAGATGAAGGAATAGATTCCATTCTCTGGATGGGATTTCCGGGGGCAACGGGTGTTATGGCTTTGGGACAGATTCTGACGGGAATAGATACGCAAGGGAATCAGATTAGTCCCTCCGGTCATACGGTAGATACCTGGGTTGCAGATTTTACGATGGATCCGACCTGGTATAATACCGGCGTTTATGGAAGTGAATTCGGCAACCGCTATCTTTATGAAGGTGACAAAACGGATTATGCTTTTGTAAACTATGAAGAAGGTATTTATGTAGGATATCGTTATTATGAGACCCGCGGATATGAGGAGACGAAAGCGAACCCGCAGTCCACATGGTATGAAGACAGCGTAGTCTATCCTTTCGGGTATGGTCTTTCTTATACTGCGTTTGACTGGAATGTTTCCTTTGCGGAAGCTGATGGAAGCATTATTGCGGCAGATGATACGCTAGAGGTATCCGTGACGGTTAAAAATACCGGAGATTATGCCGGAAAAGATGTTGTAGAGTTGTATTACAGCGCACCTTATGATTATGAAGGGCCTGCAATTGAAAAGGCACATGTTGTTTTAGGTGATTTTGCCAAAACAGGACTTCTGGCTCCGGGAGAAGAAGAGACGCTTACGCTTACTCTGGATGTGAAGAATATGAAGTCTTATGACTATGCGGACGCCAATGAGAATGGTTTCAGCGGCTACGAGCTGGAAGCAGGGGATTACAATATCATCGTAGGAAGCGATTCACATACGGCGAAGGCGAGTGCAGTATATACCTTGAATGACAGTGTGCAGATGCCCACTGATATGAATGCAGACGGCGAAGAAGCAGAAGTTGTAAATGCATTTGATGATGTGAGTGCCGGTATTTTCGGGACGGACACCTATGCATCCTATGTATCCCGTAAAGATTTTGCCGGTACGGTTCCCACAGCCTATTTGGACGACAGTGAAAGAACCCTGACAGATGAATTAAAGGAAGCGCTGGATGAATCAATCAAGCGTAAATACACAGAGCCTGATGAAGGAAAGCCATGGGAAGTAACGGGAGATGCGCCCTCTGCCACACCGGTAAATAACGGGCTTTCTCTGAGGGATATGCTTTATGCCGAGGACGGAAGTTACGTAGGAGAGGTGTCCTTCGATGACCCGCGCTGGGAAACGCTGCTGAATGAAATATCTCTTGAGGAGATGAAGAATCTGGTCGGTT
The DNA here is from genome assembly GCF_039134705.1 of Kineothrix sp. IPX-CK. Classification (NCBI taxonomy): domain Bacteria; kingdom Bacillati; phylum Bacillota; class Clostridia; order Lachnospirales; family Lachnospiraceae; genus Kineothrix; species Kineothrix sedimenti. Next base: position 1,492,368 of record NZ_CP146256.1, read on the forward strand.
TCGGCGCTTTCCGCACAAATGAGGTAAAGGGCATTGACGGGGTGGTCGGCAAACCTCTCACGACAGATGCAGATGGTCCCAGCGGGTTTACGAGCTTTTTATCAGAATCAGTCGTATACGGGACTTGTGCTTATCAGGCAGAATGTGTAATGGGCTCCACCTGGAATGTTGCTCTGGCAGAGAGAATGGGTGAGCTGGTAGGTGAAGAAGGTCTTGCAGGCAATGAAAAAGGTGACGGATTGCCTTATTCCGGTTGGTATGCACCGGCCGTGAATATCCACCGTTCTCCTTTTGCGGGAAGAAACTGGGAATATTATAGTGAGGACGGCCTGCTGTCCGGCAAATTCGCCGCAGGTGTGATTCGGGGAGCAGAGAAAAAAGGCGTCTACTGTTACGTGAAGCATTTTGCAATCAATGACCAGGAGACGGATCGTGAATATAACGGTATACTCGTATGGGCGAATGAACAGGCAATGAGGGAGATTTATCTTCTGCCGTTTGAGATTGCAGTAAAAGAAGGCGGGGCAACAGGCATGATGTCTTCCTTCAACCGTGTGGGTATGAAATGGGCAGGCGGCAGCTATGCACTTCTTACGCAGGTGCTACGTGATGAATGGGGCTTCCATGGCTCGGTCATTACGGACTATAGCTTAAATACCTATACACACGTGGACGAGATGATCCGTGCCGGCGGCGACTTGTTCTTAACGCAGGATGCCAAGACATTTGCCATGACCGATGATGCAACGCAGATTACGCTTCTTCGGCAGGCGACAAAGAATATTTTGTATTCGGTTGTCAACAGCAATGCCATGAGTATCCAATCAGATGGCTATCTGCTGCCAGTATGGATGCTGGTGATGATATTTGTGGACATTGCCATTATTGCAGCTTTGATCCTTTGGGGCGTGTTTGCGATCCGTTCCGTAAAAAGTGGGAAAAGCATGAAAAAAGCGTAATTCTATAAACAAAGTGTTATAAAAAAGTTAAAGAGAGCTGCCGCCAAGAGGTTGCGGCTCTTTTTTGCTGTGGAAGGGAAAAACAATGGAATTGAAATATAATGAGATGACCATGTGAGAAATGCCTTTTTGCGCCCCTTTCAATGTCAAATATGTTTATAATGCAGTTTGTGCTCTAAAACCGACAGTTTATGACATTAGATACGATAAAGGAAGATAAATGATAAGATATGATTGTCAAAATATGTAAAAACAATTTAAGGGGGAAGTTATGCGCAAATCCATAGTATCTCGTATCTTATTCATATTAGTTTTTCTCACCGGATTATTTGTGGTGAATACCGCTCTTAGCGGAGTTACAAACTCACAGATCCGGCTGTCCACAGATCTGATTTCCGACTCTTTTCTCAGCTTAGAATATGAACAGGTGAATTTGGTAAAGAGCATGGATGGAATCAACCTATCTATCCAATTCTATCTGTTAAGCAATGAGGAAAGCGGCGGGGAAGAAGCGGTGACGTCAATCAGGGACGGAGTCGCCCAAGGCGAAGCAGTCATAAGCAATATAGATGCAATTTGTAAAGAATTCTCAAACAGAGCCATGAATACGGCATTGACGGAGGCGTATGCGCCCTATTATACAGAAATGGAAGATTATCTGGGGCAAGCGTCTGCAATCGCCGGACATATAGAAAACAATGACAGAGCGTCGGCGCAGGCTGCCTATGAGACCTTAGAAAAATCATCCGGTGAGATGTCGGAGGCAGAAAAAGGTTTTCAAGAGGTGCTGGATTTAAGCATCGCGCATGAAACCGGACTGATACATTCGAGAGTCACCAGATCTACTATGATCATCTGGATTATGGCGAGTCTGTTCATATTATCTGCATCAGCAGCCTTCTATGTTTGCATGAAGACAATAATCGCTCCCTTGAAAAAGACAAAGGATGATTTAAACGGCATTATCCTGAAGCTGGAAACCGGAGAGGGAGATTTGACAGCGCGGATAGGCTGCAGCAGTAAGGATGAGATCGGTCAGATCGTGAAGGGAATCAACAGCTTCCTGGAAGCCTTGCAGCAAGCCATGCTATCGATCAAATCGGGCTCTCATACCATTCAAGGCACCACGGAAACAATTAATGCCCATATATTGGAATGCAAAGATTCTGCTTCCGGCATTTCCGACGCTTTGACCGAGATGTCAGCAAGCATGGAGGAAATAAATGCCACCCTGCAGAACATCGACGGGGGAGCGCAGAACGTTCTTCAAGCCTCCAATACTATGGAGGAATCCGCTCGTTTTGGTTCTGCACAAGTAGGAAGTATTGCCGTCCGGGCGCTGGAGGTAAGTGCTCAGGCGGGAGAGAGCAAGGAAATGACGAGGAAGGTCATGCAGGAAATCGACGGTAAGATGGAAAGTTCCATTGAAAAAAGCCGTTCCGTAGAAAAGATAAATGAGCTTACCGATGCAATTCTCGGTATTTCCTCCCAAACGAATCTTTTGGCATTAAATGCCTCTATCGAAGCGGCAAGAGCCGGAAATGCAGGAAAAGGTTTTGCCGTTGTGGCGGAGGAAATACGAAAGCTGTCGGAGAACACCAGGGATATTGCCAGCGATATTCAGACAACAAATACTCTTGTGGTAGCTTCCGTAAAAGAGCTTGCTTATAATGCCCATGAGCTTATGACTTATATCAAGGAAAATATCCTAGTGGATTACGATGAGTTCGTAGCCATCACAGGCAGCTATAAAAAGGATGCAGGGACAATAAATGAAATGCTCCTGGGGTTCGAGAGTAAGGCAAAGGAACTGCGGGAAATCGCATCGCATATGGCGGAGGGCTTAAGCGGAATTACCATCGCGGTAGAGGAAAGCGTGAATGCAGTGGTTCAGTCCAATGAGGATACCAATATACTTTTTCATTCTATTATCACAATAAGTGACGAAGCCGCCCATAATCTGGAGACTGTAAATGTGTTGAGCGGTGAGGTGAATAAATTCAGAAAAGTGGAATAGCCGCAGAGCAGTTTGTGAAACAGATAAGGCATTTTACGCAACGGATAAAAAAAGTTACAGTATGCGTGCTATTATGGGTATGGAAGAAAAAGCAGATTTGTTAATGGCAGTCTTATGATATGCAGGGAAGAAGAAAGGCGTGTGGAATACATGATAGATTATAAAGAATTGATAAGTAGGATGACGCTGGAGGAAAAGGCATCCTTATTGTCCGGAAAGGATATGTGGGAAACCAAGACCATAGAGCGGCTGAACCTTCCGACCATTATAATGTCGGACGGACCTCACGGGGTACGCAGGCAGGTAGGAGCGGGAGACCATCTGGGACTGAATGCCAGCTTGCCCGCCACCTGTTTCCCCACTGCGGCAACCGTGGCAAATAGCTGGAACCCCGAGATAGGAGAGCTGGTGGGTTCCTGTATCGGAGAGGAAGCGCTTGCGCAAGGTGTGAGTGTAATCCTGGGCCCTGGAATGAACATAAAGAGAAGCCCTCTTTGCGGACGTAACTTCGAATATTACAGCGAGGATCCCTATTTGTGCGGGAAAATGGCGGCGGCAGAAGTAAGAGGACTTCAAAGCAAGGGGGTTTCTGCCTGTCCGAAGCACTATGCGGTGAATAGTCAGGAATTGAGACGGATGTCCAGCGACTCCATCGTCGATGAAAGGACGCTGCGGGAAATCTATCTGACGGCATTTGAAATCGTGGTAAAGGAAGCGAGGCCTAAGAGCCTGATGACCTCCTATAACCGCATTAACGGAGTATATGCCAGTGAGAATGAGAAGCTTCTCCAGGAAATCCTCAGGGATGAATGGGGGTTTGACGGTTTTGTTGTGACGGACTGGGGAGGTTCCAACGACCATGTAGAATCCGTTAAGGCCGGAAACCATTTGGAAATGCCTACCACGGGCGGAGACAGCGACAGGGAGCTGGCGAAGGCCGTACGAGAAGGAATAGTGAAGGAAGAGCTGTTAGACCGGAGGGTGGAGGAGCTTTTGAAGATTATTTATGAAATACATCCGGTCATGGAAACGCATAAAAATAAGGATATACCAATAGAAGAACATCACAATGCGGCGAGAAGAGCAGCGGCGGAAAGTATTGTTTTGCTGAAAAATGAAGAGAATCTGCTCCCTGTTTCGAAGGACACAAAAGTGGCGATAATCGGAGATTTTGCCAAGACTCCCCGTTACCAAGGTGCGGGATCGTCTATCGTTAACTGCACGAAGCTGGATAATACGCTAGATGTTCTAAAGGACTATGAACTTACCGTCGTTGGTTTTGAAAGAGGTTATGCGCGGGGAGGCAGGGAGGATGCCGATATGCGCAGGGCTGCATTGGAGCTGGCAAAGAAAGCGCAGATCGTTCTATTTTATCTCGGATTGGATGAAATCAGCGAGACCGAAGGACTGGACAGAACCCATATGAGGATCCCGGAAAGTCAGGTTTCCTTACTTGCAGAGGTGGCGAAGGTAAATCCCAATATTGCAACGGTAATCTCCGCAGGTTCCGCTATCGAAATGCCCTGGATGGATAAATGTAAGGCGGCACTGCACGGTTATCTGGGGGGGCAGGCAGGAGCAGGGGCAATGCTTCAGGTGATTACCGGTCAGGTATGCCCCAGCGGGAAGCTGGCAGAGACTATTCCTCTCAGGAGCGAAGATACCCCGGCCTACCATTATTTCCCGGGAAGAGAATACAGTGCGGAATATAGAGAGGGACTTTACATCGGTTACCGCTATTACGATAAAGCGGAGGTTCCAGTACAGTTTCCTTTTGGATATGGACTAAGCTATACGTCTTTCGCCTATTCCGATTTAAGTGTTGCAGAAAAGGAAGTGAGCTTTACTCTGACGAATATCGGCGATGTGGATGGTGCGGAAACAGCACAGCTTTACATCGGTGCGAAGGAATCGGAAATCTACCGTCCGATAAAGGAGCTCAAGGGTTTCTCCAAAGTGTTTTTAAAGGCGGGAGAGTCAAAACGAATGGTTATTCCGCTGGATGATAAAGCTTTCCGCTATTTCAATGCGGGAAATAACCGATGGGAGGTGGAAGAGGGAGAGTATCATGTCCTTATCGGAGCTTCCAGTGCGGATATAAGGCTTAGAGGTAGTTTGCATATCTTAGGTGAGGCAGCAAAATGCTGGTATGATAAAGAAGCTATGATACCCTATGAAAGCGGCAGGATACAAGCAGTAAGCGATAGAGAATTCGCCGCACTTTTGGGGCATGATATACCCGATGGGCGCTGGAATGAGGACGGCATCCTGGATGTAAATGATGCCCTGTGCCAGATGTACTATGCGCGAAATGGTTTGGCCAGATTAGCTTATAAGGTGCTGACAGGACTCAAGGATCGCAGCGAGAAAAAGGGAATTCCCGACCTGAATGTGTTGTTCATTTATAATATGCCCTTTCGTGGAATTGCCAAGATGACCAAGGGCATCATAACGATGGAGATGGCAAGGCAGCTTGTCCGGATGGTAAACGGCCACTTTTTTGCAGGACTTAAGGGATTCGTGGGAGGCTTTTTCAGAAGCCGAAGAGCTCAGAGAAATACGAAATAGGGCAGGAGGATGGTTTTGGACACGATAAAAAAGGATAATAAAGTAGTAAGTATATGGAGGAGCTGGAGAAAAAAACATCCGAATATCATGGAATTTTTCATTTTTTTTCTCATCAGTAACGGTGTTACGGTGCTGCAAATGGTTCTGATGCCTCTCATCAAATTCATTTTCGGATTTACAGATCTTGTGAACACGGCCTTCCGGGTTATTCCCGTTGGAACCAATCTGGATGGAAGCGTTTATTATGTATTTGACTATTCGGTAGGAGCAATCGCGGAAGGAGGCGGAGGAGGATTAGCTTATTTCCTTGCTGTGGAAATCACGCTGCTTATTGCCCAGATCATTAACTTCTTTTTGCAGAGGAATGTAACCTTTCAGTCCAACTCCAGCGTAGGGAAGGCAGCATTTTGGTATTTCGTATCATGGGTGCTCATTTCTATCGGAGCGGCGGCATTACAGGGACTTTATAAGACGCCGGTATACAATCTGCTGATGCAGGTGTTTGGAACCTCTCTGGGAATGACATTGGCAGATATCGTAACGATGTTTGTTAATAGCATTATATCCTTCTGGGTATTCTTCCCGATTATGAAGATTATTTTTAAGAAACAGTAATATACCAGGCAATAACTGCCAGCCCGGCACCAACAATGCAGCAAATAGTATCGTTCATTGTATCCACGAGCCCGGCTGGTTGAAGTGCTCCTTCGGGCATATGATTCTTAGCAGCATTTACCTTTTGCCATCGCTGTGCATTGCCATGGGATAGACAATCGCTTATATATTCAAGGACCTCCCAAAACACATGAAGTGTTATTGAAAAGGTAAAACCAAAAATAAGGATCCCCGGTTTATTTATGTCAGTGGAAGCTGCATTGACGATTGCATTTCCAAATCCCACAAAACCAATGCCGGACAGAAGATGAATCAATCGGTCCCACCATTTGTATTTGTCGTAAAAACCTAATGAACTGCCGAGATATAATGACGAAAATATAACCGTTAAATATAAAAAATTACTGAATGCATCGACCTTTATCTGAAATACAGCATTCAGAAATACAGATAAGAAAGACAATACAAATACTAAAGTAATAGTTTTTAATATTTTAAATTTTCGTTTAAAAACATAATATATCATCAATACAATTAATACACACCGAAAAATAATTTCACAATAATCCATCGTTTAATGACCATGCCTTTTTCACATTATTTCCTTATAATTTTTAGTGTGTACTGCGGTGGGGAAAATATGTATTAAATAACAAGAAAAGAGTACCATCAAACTATGGTAACATTATATGAGAAATAAGAATGTCAGAAAGAAAAATAATGGAGACAACTGGACTTGAACCAGCGACATCTTGCTTGTCGAGCAAGTGCTCTCCCGGCTGAGCTATGCCTCCATGATATAAAATTGTAACATGACCTGATGTATTACACAAGTATTTGATAAAGACTGTCGCATGTGCTGACCCCCAAAAGTTAGACCTAAAAATCTAACGATTGGAGGTCAGTATTTTATGTCCAAATATACTTTTGAATTTAAGAAAAAGGTTGTGATGGCTTATCTAAATGGAGAAGGAGGAAAAGATTATTTAGCAAAGAAATACGGTGTTTCCGCCTCGAGTAATGTAAAAAAGTGGGTCGATAATTACAAATCACAAGGTGACGAAGGTTTGATGCGTTTAAGAAAACAAGAAAAATACTCTTTTGAATATAAGATTTTTGTTGTAGAATTATATCTAACAAGTGAGGTTTCATATCAAGAATTAGCTATTCAAGAAGGAATTCATAATCCTGCACAGATTTGTAAATGGGTGAATGATTTTCAGATTGCTGGTCCTGATGCTTTGAGGCCTAGGAAAAGAGGTCGGAAGAACGTGTTTGATAAGCTAAACAATAAACATAAATCTCAGCCTATTGAAGCAAATCCAATAGACACTAGCGCTGAACATGTGAAACATCTTGAAGATGAACTTTTAAAGCTACGTATAGAGAATGCCTATTTAAAAGAACTGAGGAGGCTGCGTTTAGAGGAGGAAGCTCTTCTGAAAAAACAGCGAGAATCATCCACAGCCTCCGAGGAGAGTTCAAACTAAAAGATATTCTCGCAGTTGTAGGTTTTCCAAAAGCGGCATATATGTATTGGCAGAAAAGATTTAATAGAGAAAATCCTGATAAAGAGCTGGAGGATAGGATATTAGATATTCATGAGAATAATAAGGATTATGGATATCGTCGTATGTATGGAGAACTCAGGAATCAGGGATATACAGTAAACAAGAAGAAAGTCCAACGAATTATGCAAAAGCTTAGTCTCCAAGTTATGTCTTTTACCAGGAAAAGTCGTAAGTATAGTTCATATAAGGGGAAAGTTGGAACAGTTGCACGTAACAGAATTTGCAGACGTTTCAATACTCATATCCCACATCAGAAGATTACAACTGATACTACAGAGTTTAAATACTATGAGGTAGATTCCAAAGGACATATGACAATGCACAAGCTATACTTGGACCCGTTTATGGATATGTGCAATAGTGAAATCATAAGTTATGGCATAGATAAGCATCCCTCTGCAATTAATGTAATGAATGCTCTTGATAAGGCTATTGAAATAACATCCGATTGTCCTTACCGAAGAACTTTTCACTCAGATCAAGGTTGGGCTTATCAAATGAAAGCTTATTCACATCGTCTAAAAGAAGAACGAATCTTCCAGAGTATGTCAAGAAAAGGCAACTGCCATGATAATTCAGTCATGGAGAACTTCTTTGGTTTATTAAAACAAGAGATATACTATGGTGTGGTATATTATAGTTATGAAGAATTAAAAAATGAAATCGAAGGTTACATAAAGTATTATAACGAACAAAGAATCAAAGAAAAACTAGGATGGATGAGCCCTGTACAATACAGGCTCAATCTCTTGGCTGCATAAAATTAGCGAGGCAGCCGAAGCTGTCTCGCTAATAAAGTCTAACTTATTGGGGTCACATCAGCATTCTATATGCCGATGGTCTTTTTTATTGCTGTAAATGAAGTAGGAAATATGCTATACTCGGAATGTGATAAAATGATGTGAATATAATATGCGAAAGGGTTGTGACGAATGAACGAAGCAAAATTTACAGGTAAGGCAAATATTTATTCTAAGTATAGACCTTCCTATCCGGATGGCTTTATTGAATATCTTTATTCGGAAGTCGGAATTACGAAAGAGAGCGTTATCGCGGACATTGGATCCGGGACAGGAATATTAACTGACCTGCTATTAAGACAAAACAGCTATGTTTATGGTGTTGAACCCAATAAGGACATGAGAAACATCGCAGAAAAAGAGCTTACCGCATATGATAATTTTGTGTCCGTAAATGCTTCAGCTGAAAACACCGGTTTATTGGATGATAGCGTTGATTATATTACTGTTGCCCAGGCGTTCCATTGGTTTGACAGAATAAAATTTAAGTCAGAGTGTAAAAGGATACTAAAAAGTCAAGGTAAAGTAATCCTCGTATGGAATAGCCGGGACGATAAAAGCGAACTGGTTATGAAAAATGAATCCATCAATCGCAAATTCTGTCCTGATTTCAAGGGATTTTCTGACGGTATGAGAGGAGAAAGCCCCGAAGAATACAGTGACTTTTTTAAAGATGGGATTTGTGAATATAAAACTTTTAGATGTGACTTGATGTTTGATGAAGATAGCTTTATCGGAAGAAATATGTCCGCTTCATATGCGCCTGAAAGAGGCGATAGTAATTATGAACCTTATATTTTAGAGCTGAAAAAGCTATATGAGGAATACAGTGTTTCGGGAAGCTTATGTATGCCTAATATAACAAAAAGCTATGTCGGTGAAGTATAATCATAATAAATATTCAGATGTACCCCAAAAGATTGTTTTTTATTTCTTTTATCGAGTACTGAATCTCAATGCTGTCGCTCACAAAATATGTGCTGTCACCATCCGGGAGCATCCAATTTACACTAACACTTCCCGGCTGAAAGTAGCCATTCTGCTCTTTGTAATCAGAATAGATTACATACCACGGCACCAGCGAGCTGCCTTTTCCATTTTCGTCCATGTAGCGGTCATTGGTATCAAAACGACTAATGTTGCCATCAGTGTCAAAAGAAAATCTTCCCTTAGCAGAGACTCCTTTCCATGCGATCTCGCCTTCGACGGTGTGGTCGTCGATCATTGTCCATGAAACATACTCCTGTAAAAATAAAGACGGCATATATACTGCGTCTGCCAGCGCCGTTATCAATTGCCCCTGATCCATTTCGGCCCCGGTAGAACGGAAAAGCTGAAACTGCTTGGCAAATACGCCGGTCATAGAGCCGTATCCGTCCAGCACACTGTCTTTAGCCTGCAATGGAATCCCTGCAATTCTTCCCGTCAAGAAAGCATGTCGGTCAGGTCTGCCTACAAAATTGACCTGCATGAATTTAATCTTAATGGGCTTTCTGCCTGCCGCCATGCAAAATTTTGTGTTATGAAAATTTATCAGCATGTTGTTCATAGCGGGCTTTCCCATATATCCGCCATTGATGATGTGCTGACAAAGCGGAGCCGGCAGCCTGGCAACATAATCTTCCGTAAATATACTTTGTGTGCTTCTCTGCCTATTTGTTTCGGCGAAAGAACATTTCACATCTGCCAGATATTGCTTCCAAAGCCTGCCGCCTGGCATTGCCATATACATCACTATGATTGCCGTCGCAATCAAAACTATAACTATCCAAAGCATATATTCCACCTCATATCAAATGATGATAATTCAAAGTCTGATTCCCCCCATAAGGATTTCTATGAAATCGCTCACAAGCCGGTCGAAATCCTCCAGTTTATATAATTGATTTTCTATGGCACACATAACGAAACCGAGTAAAGCACTAATTATCATCCATGAAGTGTTCGCTATATTTGGCTTCAAGACTCTTTGGGCTATCCCGTCGGCAAAGAAATTATCAAGCATGTCTATTCCTGAATTGGAAGGCTTATCATTTCTGCTTTCATTAGCAAATATCGCATTTGTTCCGCTATACATAATAGCCTTTGCCATTTCAGGTTCACTGCAAAGGCTCATAACAAAGACGTTCAAAAGGCTGCGTATTCGCTGATCTATTGAAAGTGCAGCATTGCCATTTATGATGGCAGCAGCATTGCTCTCAACTTTATGATAAAGATCGTAGGACATATCCGAAATAATCTCGGCTTTGTCTTTGTAGTAAAGGTAAATTGTGGTCGGAGAATACTCAATTTTCGCGGCTATCTTTCTTATTGACAATTTTTCATAGCCCTCTTGTTCAATAAGTTCAATAGCGGCACCTTTTATTTTCTTTTTCATTTCGGCTTTTTCGATATCACGCCGTTCTTTGATACCCATATAATTGCCCTCGTTAACGGTGTTAATTATATTTACTGTGTAATTATACTTCAATAATTGCAGTGTGTCAATGTACTTATAATGAAAAAGCGGAATAATTAATCAACGGGTGCGGAAACAAAACCAATCTGCTTAAGTGTACGGTGAGGCAAAACCCTTTCTTATATTAAAATATAAATTGACAAGGAGAAAATATAATATTATAATTAAACTATGAGTTTAATTAATTGGAGTGAGATAACGAATGGGACGAAGAAAAAAAGAACCGAAGAGTGTACACCGTGAAAATATTGCTTGTGCGGCTCAAGCCCTCTTTATAAAAAATGGTATAGAAGCGACGTCTATGGATGATATAGCGAAGGCGGCGGGATATAGCAAGGCTACTTTGTATGTGTATTTTGAAAATAAGGAGGAGATCGTCGGATTACTGGTGTTGGAGAGCATGAAGAAGCTGTATGCTTATATTGCCGTCGCTTTGGAAGGACAGGAAACGACACGGGCCAGGTATGATCATATATGCCGCGGAATAGCGCAATATCAAGCGGAATATCCTTTTTATTTTAAAATGGCACTGGATAAGATTAACGTTGATTTTGACAGTGGAAGTTATTTGCCGGAGGAGCAGGAAACATATCGTGTCGGAGAGGAAATAAACGAGAAGATACGTCAGTTTTTGTGCGATGGGATTGTGAGGGGAGAAATACGTGCCGGAATAAAGGTTTTGCCTACAATCTTTGTATTCTGGGGGATGCTGGCCGGTCTCGTTCAGACGGCGGCAAACAAGGAATGCTATATTGAAAAAGAAATGAAGCTGTCCAAAGAAGAGTTTCTGGAATATGGTTTTGACACACTTTACTATTCTATTACGACTATGGAGGAAATGTATGAGCGATAAAAAGAAGATTGTTATTTATGTTATAACGTTTGTTTTGCTTGTTGCTTTTGCTTGTCTTGTAATTTATCTGAAAAGTGTCTCGGATTACAAGAAGGCGGTCAAAAGCATTGTCTTTGAAGAGATAGATCTCGCGGAGGTCGCGGATGGAGTATATACCGGAGACTGCAATGTTAATTTTATATACGCAAAGGTAGAGGTTACCGTGCAAGATGGGAGAATTGAGAATATCAGCATATTAGAGCATAGAAATGAGCGCGGAGAATCTGCGGAAGCAGTTGTGGATAAAATAGTTGAAGAACAAAAAATAGATGTCGATGCGGTATCGGGAGCGACAAATTCGAGTAATGTTCTGAAAAAGGCCGTTGAAAATGCACTTGAGTAAGGCTGGTTTACGGGAGCAATGTGCGGCATATGCTGTCAGGACTTGACCGGATTGGGGAAATATGCGGATTTCGACTGGTTTGAAGTGAAATAATCTAGAATCGGAATAAGTTAATAAAAATATGGGATTGCGTGTGAACTGCCAAAGGATAAAGCATACAATAACAGTGATAGAAATTTTGAAGGATGTATATGGATTCTCAAAAATTAGAAAATCTTTTGAATCTGGCACTGAATGCTTCCAGAGAGGAGCGGGAAAAATCTCTTGTTTTGGATGTCGGCTATGATCCGGAGACGAGTGTATGGGAACTGATCGTGAAATATAACGGCGATCTGAGTCGCCTAAACAATCCAATCATTGGCGTGGAGGAACTGATTGCCGGTTATGCGATCATTACTATACCGCAAAGTCTGATAGCCTCGTTGGTGGAGCTGGAAGAAATAGAATACGTGGAAATGCCTAAGCGTCTTTTTTTCAATCTGCAGCAGGGAAAAGAAGCTTCCTGCATATTGCCGGTTACTGTGAGAGACCCTTTTTTGACCGGTCGCGGGACACTTGTTGCAATAATAGATTCGGGTATCGACTATGAAAGAATGGATTTCAGGCGGCCGAATGGAACGAGCCGTATTTTATATTTATGGGACCAGACCCTTCAACCGGATGAAAGCAGAGGATTTGCGCCCCCGGAAGGCTTTCTGATGGGAGTGGAATTCAATAATATGCAGATAGACGCCGCTTTGGAGCAAAGCAACCCGGAGGAAAAGTTCCGTATGCTGCCAAGTCTGGACGTGACGGGACATGGAACAGCGGTGGCAGCGATTGCTGCGGGCAACGGGCTTTCGTCTGACGGAAGATATGTGGGAGTGGCACCGGAAAGCGAATTAATCATTGTAAAGCTGGGAATGGCCAGGCAGCCTTCTTTTCCGAGGACTACAGAGCTTATGCGCGCGCTGACTTATGTAGTGCAAAAGTCGGTTGCACTTGCCAGGCCGATGTCTATCAATCTGAGCTTTGGAAATACATACGGGGCGCATGACGGTACCTCCTTGCTGGAACGTTTTATGGATAATGTTTCTGAAATAGGAAGAAATGTCATCTGTGTGGGAAGCGGTAATGAGGGAGCTGCGGGAGGCCACGCGGCAGGTGTTGTATCGGGCGAGACAAGAGTAGAACTGGCGATAGCGTCCTATGAGAGGACGGTCAGCGTGCAGCTTTGGAAGGAGTACGCGGATATTTTTCTGGTAACTCTCATTTCACCGGGCGGAGAAAGACAAATCGTGGACACCAGACGATCGGGGACGATAAGGCTTACGATGGAGCAGACTGACGTCCTCATATATATAGGGGAGCCTTCTCCGTACAGCGTTGACCAAGAAATATATTTTGATTTTATTCCGCGCCAGAATTATATCAATTCGGGTGTGTGGACATTTCTGCTGCAGCCGGTCAAAATCGTGACGGGGAATTACTATTTCTATCTGCCAAGCAGCGTAATCCTTAACAGCGGAACAAGGTTTTATTCGCCTACGCCGGAGGTGACCTTCACAATACCCTCTACGGCCCATAAAGTAATTACGGTAGGTGCTTACAGCAGTATCTACGATTCATACGCGGACTTTTCCGGCAGAGGATTTCTTCTGGAAAACCGGCTGGAGAGCAGAATCGCCAGCGAATGGGTAAAGCCGGATCTCGTAGCTCCCGGCGTGGATATATCGATCAGCGATGGGATGGGCGGGACGGAATTGGTGACCGGGACTTCCTTTGCCACACCTTTTGTGACCGGATCGGCATCGCTCATGATGGAATGGGGAATTGTGATGGGCAATGATCCTTATCTTTACGGGGAGAAGGTGCGGGCTTATTTGAGAAGGGGAGCCAGGCCGCTGCGGGGAGAGGCGGTTTATCCTAATGCCAGAGTGGGGTATGGGGCGCTTTGTCTGGCGGATAGTCTGCCGATTTGAAAAAGATATCCGAGGCAGGCAGCATAGATGTAACGGGGGCTCTTTTGTATCCAGCCGGTTATATTATCTTATCGATTGTTATAATCGCGATACTGGTAATAGTGACAGATAGATTTTATAAAAAGAAATTAGCAAAATAGAACTAAAAAAGCTGAAAACACCGAATTGTTCGGTGTTTTCAGCTTTTTATAGTAATGATATACCGGTAGGGAGCGACGATCTGGTCGAATCCCGAACAATTAATGAGGTAGGCAGGGATACATTAATTACCAAAGAATCACGGTTATTAATTAAATCTAAAAGACGTTTTGCCGCAAGTTTTCCGATTGCTTTTGTCGGAACGTCAACAGTAGTCAGTGGAGGAATCGTATGAACACTGGTATCCAGATTATTAAAGCCAATGACTCCAATATCATCGGGACATTTCATGCCCAACTGATAAATTACACCTAATATAACAGTTGCGAGAGTATCACTCCCGGCAAAAATGACATCAGGCCGATTCTCAGAAAGAAGCAGATCTTCCGCATATTTAGCGCAAAGCGTCAGATTCCATTCACAATCTTTGATAATACTATCATCGTAAGAAATATTAAATACTCTTAAAGCTTCCCGATACGCTACCATTCGCAGAGAATCATAAAATGATAAACCGGGAGCGGAACCGCCAATATAAGCAATTTTCCGATATCCGTTATTCAGAAGATGTTTCATGATCTGCATATTTGCGGCATAATGATCAAATCCTACGGAATTAAAGGTTGATTCTATCTGATCAATGGTTACGATATTTGGAAACGGCCGGGATAAATGCGCCATTAAATCTTTTGTAATCTCCTCCATAATCAATAATCCATCAAGGGGAGTGTTGCAAAAATCCTGCAGTACTGATGAATGATTCAAATCATTAAAGTTTCTAAGAATAAATTCAGTAGGTTGATGCTGATTCAATTCCGTTTCGGCAGATAATAAAATAGATGTAAAAAAAGGATCCGAATACTTTTCGGATGTAAGCGGCAGAATACAGCCGATTGTTAGTTTTGGTACATTCTTTTTACGTGGATGAAATTGATAATCTAGTTTTTTGACAGCTTCCAGTACTTTTTGTTTTGTTTGTTCGGTTGTCCTGAAATTTTCATCGTTTGAAAGTATTCTTGATGCCGTAGAAATGGAAACACCAGCTTCTTTGGCAACATCGCGTATATTTGACATAAGTTCACCTCGTTTACTAAACATAATAATAACGGATAATCATTTAAAATGCAAGAATAATTAAAAAACTATTTACAAATTGATAAAAATGCTCTATTATATAGATAAACAATTGGTAAACAAACATAATGTTTATAAAACATCAGGAGGAAAGAATGAGTAGAAAGTTCACATTTATAGGAGCTGGATCATTGGATTTTACAAGAGATTTGGTAAGAGACATCTTAACGTTTGACGCATTTGACGACTGTCAATTCATGCTAATGGATATTAATGAGAAAAGACTGCAATATGCCGAGGAAGGCGTAAGACGTATTATTAAGGCTGGAAAACATAAGGCAACAGTCCAAATGACAACAGACAGAAAGGAGGCATTAAGAGATTCGGATGGGGTATTGATTACGATACTTCAGGGAGGAGTAGATGTCTGGAGACATGATATTGAAATTCCTGAAAAATACGGGGTGGATATTTGTGTGGGTGATACAAGAGGACCGGCTGGTATTTTTCGTTTTTTAAGAACTGCACCAGTCATGCTGGATATCATTCATGATATAGAGGAGGTTTGCCCTGATGCGATTATCTTGAATTACACCAATCCAATGGCTATGTTGGTTAGTTATTTACAATCACAGACAAAGTTGAATGTTACTGGTTTATGCCATAGTGTGCAGGGAACTGCCAAAATGTTGGGAGAATGGATTGGAGCAAAAGAGGAAGAAATTAATTATTTGTGTGCCGGAATTAACCACCAGGCATTCTATCTTAAATTCGAGGTGAATGGAGAGGATGCATACCCTAGAATCTGGGATGCAATAAAAAAAGATGAGGTAGCAAATGAAGAACCTGTAAGAATAGAGATGATGAAAAGTTTGCATTATTTTCCTACGGAATCTTCAGGACATAATTCCGAATACAATTCTTGGTTCAGGAAACGAAAGGATTTGATCGAAAAATATTGTACACATGGAACAGGATGGAATCCGGGCGAGCATGCTTACATATTAAAAGAATATCTGGAAAGAGAGGATACCTGGGAAAAAGAGTATCAGGACTGGTTGGAATCTGGTCAGATTGATCTGGAAAGAGGAGAGGAATATGCTTCCAATATTTTTAATGCAATATTTGGAGATGGAACACCATATTTCTTTAACGCGAATCTTAAAAATAAGAACTATATTACAAATATTGAAGAGAATGCTTGTGTTGAGATTCCAGTGGTAGCTACACAAAAAGGAATCACAGCAATCAAGCAAGTTACATTACCGGAACATTTATCAATTATGATAAATAATTCTGCTAAGATTGAAGAACTTGCGGTCCGCGCGGCAATTGAAGGGGACCCGATGAAAGTATTTCAGGCAATTTTATTCGATCCTTTGACATCAAGTGTATGCAGTACAGATGAGATACACAGCATGGTACAGGAAATGTTGATGAAGAACGAAAAGTATCTGACATATTTCAAATCATTAAAAATCTAAATTCAGGAGGTAGGTATGCGCAAATTATTATGTAGTTTATTGGTGGTAGTAATGGTACTGAGTCTGGCCGGATGTTCCAGCAAAAATGAAGAAAGTGTAGCAGCGGGTAGTGAGAAAACGGTACTGACTTTTTGGGGGCACCAGGAGGAATCCTGGAACAAATCATATGAGACAATTGCAGAACAGTTTATGAAAGAAAATCCGGATATCGAGATTAAATTGGAATTTTTCCCATATGATACGTTTGAATCAAAGGTTCAGACATCTTTAATTTCTCAAGATAGTGGCTGCGATATCTATGAATTATGGGGGGGCTGGGCCATAGACTTTGCACCGACGGGCGCTTTAGCTGAGATTCCCGAAGTTATGACTAAGGAAATTTTGGATGACACCTATGCTCCGACAACGGGTGCTCTGGAATATATGGGGAAACTGTATGGAATGCCAATGGAGTTTAATAATGAATCGGGCGGAATGTTAGTAAATAATGCAATACTGCAGGAAAATAATCTTAAGATTCCTACGAGCTGGGAGGAATTGGTTGAGGAAGCAAAAACGGCTACGGTACGTGAAGGAGATATGTTTGCTATTAAGGGATTTGACTTTGCCAATTGGGATTCCGTAACTTACCTGCTTACATCCATGATTCTTTCAAAGGGCGGTCAGTATCTGGCTGAAGATGGAACAGTTAATTTTAATACACCGGAAGCTAAAGATGCATTTGAGGAATTACATAAATTAATTGTAACAGATAAGGTTGCTGATTTGGAAGGGCTTACCAGCAAAAGTGATATTGAGGGGTATCAGCAGGTATTTACCGGAACCAACTTATTTGTTCCAAGAGGACCTTGGTCGGTAGCGGATGGAATCAGTGCTTTTCATGTTGAATATGGGAAAGAATTTGATTATGTGGAGATGCCATGGTATGGAGACAATACAGCATTTGCAGCAGAAACAGGATGGTCACTGGCTGTAAGCAGTAACAGTAAACAAAAGGAGGCAGCCTTTAAATTTTTAGAGTATTTTTTCCGGGATGATGTTCTGTTACAGCATAATATCCAATGCTCTCAGATACCGCCAAAAAAATCTATAGCACAAAGCCAGGAATTTATTGAAAAAATGCCATATATGAAACCGATCGTAGGAATTCTTGGTAAGGCTCAATTTATAGGATATTTTAATACAGATGTATTTAAGGAATCTATTAATAATGCCTTTGTAGATTATTGTACAGGAATAATAGCAACAAGTGAAGAGGCATTACAGAATGCACAGGATAATATAAATGCAAGTTTGAAATAAAGGTGGGATCTAATTAGGAGAAAAAGCATAGATGAAAAATAATAAAATTGTATTAATCGTACTAATTCCCGTATTTCTTCAAGTGGGTATTTTCATAATTTTACCCATTGTGGGCGGCTTTATCATATCTTTTATGGATTACAATCCATTGCGTGAAGATAATACATTTATTATGTTTGATAATTACCGGATATTATTTTCTGACGCCGCGTTCCTTCAGGCACTTACGAATACATTGCTATTTGTATTGATTACCGTAACGGCTAATATGATTCTTTCGCTGACACTGGCACAGTTAATTACTACTTTCCGTTCAAATAAGACAAGAAGCTTTTTTAGAATGGTCTTTTTCTTGCCTTGTATTGCTCCAATGGTTGCTACGAGCGTGGTCTGGGCCAGAAGTATTTATTCTGTCAGAAATGGCTTGCTAAATATATTTTTTAATTTATTTGGAAGTTTAGGTGCAAACTGGCTGGGAGATCCTCATACAATATTAGGTTCTATTATAATCTTCACGTTATGGGCGGATATCGGATATAATATAATCCTCTTTTCGGCCGGTTTGGATGGGATACCTGCTGAATTTTATGAAGCATGTAAGATTGACGGAGCAAATTCATTTCAAAGATTTTTCCGGATTACACTTCCATTGTTGGGAAGGACATTTGCCTTTGTTATTATTATGACTTTAATTTCTCATTTTAATATGTTTGCACAGTTTTCGGAAATGGTTGCGAAATCCTCACCTCAAAATGCGGGGCTTGTACTTACAAGTTATATCTATAAAACAGCATTTGAATACAAGAATCTGGGGTATGCTTCTGCAATATCTATGGCACTTTTCGCAATCATTATGATAATCACACTTGTGCAGCAACGATTAAACAGAGTAGATTGGGAGTATTGATTATGAAGAAGATAACGAATAAACAAATTGGCAAAGTGCTCATATTGCTAGGCTTATCTATTGTAACTGTAATTTTTTTAATTCCCTATTTTTGGATGCTCAGTAATTCCTTTAAAGGTACAAAAGAATTATTAATGAATCCAAAGCACATACTTCCGGCTGAATTTACAGTAATGGGATACGAAACAGTTTTATTTAATTCCCCGTTTTTTATTTGGCTTAGGAATTCGTTGGTTGTTACAATAACGGATGTGATTGTAATTGTTTTTACAAGTGCATTGGTAGGATATATTTTCTCTAAATTCAATTTTAAAGGTAAGAATATTTTATTTATGATTCTTCTTGCGACAATGATGGTTCCGGAACAGACGACCATGATACCTAAGTTTTTATTGATGAATCAGCTGAAATTATATAATTCCATTTTATCATTGATTATTCCTACTTTCATAAATGCTTTTGGAATTTATTTATGTAAACAATTTTGTGATGAATTGCCAAAGGAATTAATTGAAAGCGCTAAAATTGACGGAGCCGGCGATATGAAAATATTTTTTCGTATGATATTGCCCCAGATCAAGCCTGCATTGGGTGCATTATCGATTTTTACATTTCTTGAAAGATGGAATGACTATTTAAATCCGTTGATTTTATTAAATAGTGTAGAAAAGATGACATTACCACTTGCTTTGTCTTATTTTTCATCCCAGCACATGGCAGATCTGTCGGCTACGATGGCAGCATCAGCATTGATTATGATTCCGTCCTCTATTGTATTTATTATATTCCAGAAACAATTCATTAAAGGAATATCGATGACAGGAATGAAGTAACTCAAAATAGGAGATTGGGAATGACATATTATATAGGAATAGATGGCGGGGGAACGAAAACCATTTTTTGTTTATTAAATGAGGAGGGGACGGTTCTTACTGCATATAAAGACGGAAGCGCTTCCTATAAACAAATTGGAATGGATGGAGTTGTTGCTCTTTTAGAAAAAGGTATTTTTCAGTTATTAAAGGAAGCTGATGTCTCACAAAATGAAAATATCTGGACATGCTTTGGGATGCCGACATACGGAGAATCGCGGGCAAATGATGAACTAATGGAATCACTCATTAAAAGAAGGCTGGAAAAATATCATATAAAATTGGTTAATGACTGTGAAGTGGCATGGGCAGGCTCCTTGTTATTGGAGCCTGGAATTAATCTGGTTGCCGGAACAGGAACAATAGGATTTGGTAAAAACATACAAGGCGATTTTTTGAGCGCCGGCGGATGGAGTGAATATTTTTCCGATGAAGGTTCCGGCAGGTGGCTGGGTGTCAAATGCCTGGAATTATTCTCTAAGCAGGCCGACGAACGTCTGAAGAAGGGACCGCTATATGAAATAGTAAAAGAATATTTCAGTCTCACGGAGGATAAGGAAATAATAGATTTGTTTGAGAAAGATTATCAGCCCTATCGGAGCAAAATCGCTTTCTTGCAGAAACTATTGTTGGAAGCAGCTAAGCAGGGCGACCAATCGGCGATTCAGGCATATGATGATGCAGCAAAAGAATTGGCAATGATAATAAGAACTCTTTATATTCGATTGCAATTTCATGAAAAATGCCCTGTTTCTTTTTCGGGAGGAATCTTTAAAACAGGAGAACTTGTTGTGACTCCATTAAAGAAATATTTATCTGATCTCAATATTACGATAGTAGAATCTCAGGGAAGTCCCTGGGTTGGTGCCGGATTATTGGCTAAATACTATGCAGATAAGAAAGAACCATGCAGTGCATTTATCAGAAAAGTGATAGAAACGAATTTTGATATTTTATAGAAGTAAAAATACAGATACTGTTAAATAGAAGATATAAATAAAGGAGAATAAAGTATGATATTCGGATATGAAAAGAAAGAATTAGAGAAGTTAAATGCATTATGTACAGCAAGTGAAATTATGCAGCAGCCTGAATTATGGAGTGAGACATACCGGTTGATTGTACAAAATGAAACAAATATCAGGAGTTTTCTAAAAAAGCATGTAACAAAAGATGCAAAAGTTATTTTTACTGGTGCAGGATCTTCAGATTATATCGGAGATACGATTGTAAATTACCTATCCCATAAAATGAATGTACGTATGGAAGCAATAGCGACTACGGATATTGTGTCTAATCCTGAAGAATATGTGGAAGCGGATACAAAGACTGTTTTGGTATCTTTTGCACGTTCAGGAAACAGCCCTGAAAGCGTGGGGGCGTATAACTCGTTTCAGGATCATGTAAAAGACATTGTGCAGGTGATTATCACATGCAATAAAGAAGGCGAACTTGCAAAACAGGCAGAAATGGAAAAAGACAATTTTGTTTTTCTTCTTCCGGATAAAACGAATGACAAAGGATTTGCCATGACCAGTTCCTTATCATGTATGATGCTTGCAGCACTTCTGTTTTTTGACATTGATCATCTCAAAGAAAATAAAAAATATATCGATATCATAATAGAGCAAGGAAAAGAAATATTGGAGAATCAATGGCAGGAAATAAAAAATCTTAGTACATATCCTGTGCAAAGATTAGTATATCTGGGAGCAGGTTGCTTCCATGGATTGATTCAGGAACTAGCATTAAAAAATATGGAATTAACAAACGGAAGAATAGCTACAATACAGGAATCTATTCTGGGATTTCGCCATGGACCTAAAACATTTATGGATGATAAGACTAATATTATAGTGTTGATGTCACAAAATGATTACACGAATCTTTATTGTAAAGATTTGATTCGGGAAATTCACCATGATAACGGAAATCACAGGCTTACGGTTTTTTCTTATAAAGATGAAAGGTCGTTAATAAATACATGTGATACCTATATTACGGTAGCGGGAAAACAAATACCG
The DNA here is from genome assembly GCF_039134705.1 of Kineothrix sp. IPX-CK. Classification (NCBI taxonomy): domain Bacteria; kingdom Bacillati; phylum Bacillota; class Clostridia; order Lachnospirales; family Lachnospiraceae; genus Kineothrix; species Kineothrix sedimenti. The sequence continues at coordinate 1,514,353 of NZ_CP146256.1, forward strand.
GATAATTATGCATGCTTTAACTATTTGCTATATGGACAACTATTAGGATTTTTTAATTCGCTTGAATTGGGAATTACACCGGATAATCCGAGCCCGGACGGCACTGTTAACCGCGTTGTTAAAGGTGTGACCATACATAATTATGTATAGGGGTCATAAGGTATTTTACCCCCTGATACCCTTTTGATCCTGGTATCATGGAGATGATTAGAGAGGAGAAACTATGCAGCATCCATTAAAGGCAATGATAGAAAAACGGAAAAGAGGAATTCATTGTGCGGTGCCGTCATATTGCACTGCAAATGAACTGGTTATTGAAGCTGTGCTGGAGGAAGCATTAAGACATGATGATATTGCTCTGATTGAGGCGACCGCGAATCAGGTAAACCAATTCGGGGGGTATACGGGAATGAAGCCGCCTGATTTTGTAAGGATGGTTCTCGCGATAGCGCACCGCATCGGTTTTGATGAAGCCAAAATTATATTGGGAGGAGATCATTTGGGTCCTTTGACATGGTGCCGCGAAACAGAGGAAACAGCGATGAAAAAGGCGGAAGTATTGGTGGCCTCTTATGTAAAAGCCGGATTTACCAAAATACATTTGGATACCAGCATGAAATTAGGCGATGATCCAAAAGAAGAAAAATTGCCGACACGTGTAATTGCAAGTCGTGGTGCAAGGTTACTTAAAGTGTGTGAAGAAGCTTTTAAGGAGGTGAAGAAACTGAATCCTCATGCTGTGAAACCGGTATACATCATTGGAAGTGAGGTGCCAATACCGGGAGGAAGCCAGGAAGCGGAAGAAGATGTAATGGTCACAACGGTGGAAGATTTTGAGGACACAGTGGAAACGTACACAGATGTCTTTCAGGAGTATGATTTGGAAAATGCATGGGATGATATTATTGCAGTTGTTGTACAGCCGGGTGTTGAGTTTTCCGATTCATCAATTTGTAAATATGATCGAATGAAGGCAAGAGAGTTATGTATGGCATTGAAAAAATATAATAGTCTTGTATTTGAAGGACACTCCACCGACTATCAGAGTGCAAAAGCTTTGCGTGAAATGGTGGAAGACGGTGTTGGAATTTTAAAAGTAGGTCCGGCACTTACATTTGCACTTCGGGAAGCACTGTTTGCCTTGAATAAAATGGAAGAAGAACTGATAGATGAAGAATGCAAGTGCTCTGGGTTTATCCAAGTATTGGAAAAAGTAATGCTGGAAAAACCGGATAACTGGAAAAAACATTATCATGGATCAGAGAAATATCTGAAATTGGCAAGAAAGTACAGTTTTTCTGATAGATGCCGTTACTATTTAGGAGAAAAAGAAGTTACTGAATCGATAGAACTGCTTTTTCATAATCTTGATATGGTGGAAATTCCGCTAAATATGTTATATCAGTATATGCCGGTTCAGCACAAGAAGGTAAGGGACGGGATTCTTAAAAATACAGCAAGATCATTGGCGAAGGATGTAGTTACATCTATTATCTATGATTATGAGTATGCATCAAAAGAAAATTATGAAATAGGCTGGTCATGAAACAAATCTGTACCTGATATGCCCAAACAGATTGGCAGCCGCATCTTCTGAAGCGGTTTCCGCTTCCACTCAAGTACAGTTGTCGTCACTTGAAGATTTAAATGATATGATAATGACGCTAAACAGTTATTCTAAGAATCTTGATGAGGCATTGAATAGATTTGAAGTATAAATGGTTAGTGAATCAAAACATGTAAGTGGCTGGGAATTAAAAAATATAAAGAAAAAGGTACAGTATTATTTAATTGATATTGTACTTTTTTTAATTTACTTGAGAGCTGGCGGGCTGGTTGACAGAGAATACCTGTCGTTATAAAATAAATAATAATGCGCTTAGAAGTACTGTCAGGAAAAATGTATTTGAGAACAGTATGAGAATATTAGAATTATGTATGGAATATGTTAAAAAGGTGCTTTATGAAACTGATTTTTCAGAAGAGCTTATTATATGCTCAATTATTGGGGACAGATGCCAATATTATTGCACGGATATTTAAAGGAGTAGGAATAGTTATGAACACAACTGAGTATGCAAAGGTAATCACACAGGAGTTAACAGCTACATTAGAGAAAGTATCCAGTAAAGATGGTGAGAAACTGGTCAATATGATTTTAGATGCAAAAAAAATTCTTGTGGCAGGAGCGGGACGCTCTGGTTTTGTGGCAAAAGCTTTTGCCATGCGCTTAATGCATATGGGTTTTGACGCATATGTTTGCGGTGAAACGGTAACACCAAATTTAGAAAAGGATGACTTGTTTATTGTGGCATCCGGTTCCGGTGAAACCGGAAGTCTTGTAAATATGGCGCAGAAAGCCCAAATAATTGGGGCTCCGATTGCGACAGTTACGATTTGTCCGAATGGAACAATAGGATCGCTGGCAGAAGTGGCAGTTGAGATTCCAGCACCAACGCCAAAGGTTGAAGTTGATGCGGGTCTTACTTCCATACAGCCGATGGGATCATTATTTGAGCAAAGCTGTTTATTGTTCTTAGATGCAGTGATTCTGAGATTAATGGAAAAAAGACATAATGATTCAGACAATATGTTTATAAGACATGCTAACTTGGAATAGGAAGACATTTGTGGAAGATACAATATCCACATAAAATAAAGGAGACCTAAGGAATGAAATTGCAATTGGCATTAGATATTTTCAACTTAGATGAGGCTCTCGGTCTTGCAGAAAAATTGAAAGAATATGTAGATATCATTGAAATTGGTACACCGTTTGTTCTTGAATACGGGCTGGAAGCAGTAAGGCAATTCCGCGCGAAATTTCCAGATAAGAGAATCCTTGCAGATACCAAGATAATGGATGCAGGAGAATTAGAATCAGCTGCGGCATTTAAAGCCGGAGCCGATTATGTCACTGTTCTGGCGGTTACAGATATTGCAACGATAAATGCCTGTGTTGAAACAGCAAATAAATATGGAAAAGAAATTGTAGCCGATATGATTTGCGTAGAACATATCCCGGAGAAGATCGAGCAATTAGAAGCGATTGGTGTACATGGAATCGCGGTACATACTGGTGTGGATCAGCAAAAAAGGGGAAGAACACCGATGGATGATTTAAAAGTCATGAAGACATACAGTAAAAGTGCTGAAATATCTGTCGCAGGAGGAATTTCACTAGAGACTGTTCCGGCGTACGCAGCCTTAAATCCTGATGTATTGATAGTGGGTGGAGGAATCACTAATGCTACAGATCCTGTACAGGAAGCAAAGTTAATTTACGAAAAAATATCTCTGTGATATACTGAAATAATAAAGTTAAGCGTGAAATTATCGTCAAGCAAACACAATGGATAATAAGAATTGGTTATAAGATGAGAGGAATCATATGGAGCTTAATAAAAATATACAGCAGCCATTATATCAACAATTAATGGTAAAAATAAGAGATAAGATTCGTAGCGGAGAATACAAACCGGGTGACAAGATTCCAACGGAAAAGGATTTGTCAATCAGTTACGATGTTAGTAGGATTACGGTCCGCAGGACGATAGAAGAATTATGCAATCAAGGATACTTGTCAAAATATCAGGGGAAAGGAACCTTTGTAGAAGCCCCAAAGATTTATCGTAAGATAGAGCAGAATAATAATATGAGTTTTACGGAAACCTGTGTTGCCAATGGCAGAAAACCATCATCACATATTTTATTGTGTGAAATTACAGATATGCTTCCTGGACAAAATGAATTTTTTCAAATGGATGAAAGTAATAGAATATATCATATACAAAGAATACTTTCAGCGGATGATTTGCCGCTTATTTTTGAAGATGTGTATATACCTCAATATAGAATTCCGAATTTTGACGTATCTCGTCTTGAGAATGCATCTTTGTTTCAATTGCTTAATCAGGAATATCATATTCCCAAATCTACAAAGGGGAGAAGTATAATAGAGATTGCTACCGCAACTTTTGAAAAAGCAACAAATCTGCGAATTGCAGTGGGTGAGCCTGTTATGCTTTTAGAAAGTTATATCTATGATCATGATGATAAACCATTATATATAAGTAAAGAAAATATTGTTGGGAGTAGATATCGACTTTCAATTTAAAAGGTTATATAGGGCAATACAAAAAGATAGAATAGAGCACATTTTCGGTGATTTAATCATTGAAATGTGCTTTTTTTGGGTGTTTTTTTGGGAAAATGATACAAAAAAATACGGAAGCAAATATTTATTTTTTACAAAAAAAAAAGACTCAGAAAAGGTTATATTGTATTAATACGTTATATGATGTTATAATCATTTCGGGAGGTGAGAAATGAACATGAAAATAGACTTAATTATTACGTCAAACAATATTTTTAGCGGACTGGATGAAGAATGTTTTGAAGGTTATATATGTGTTGCAGGAAATCGCATTTCGAAAATCGGAAGAGGAATGCCTGATGAAAGCATTTACAATCGAGCGAAAAAAGTTATTGCATTGAACGATGAAATGATTATGCCGGGAATTGTTGACACCCATACTTTTTTTTCCGGCTATGCAATTTTTCACTTGGGAGTGGATGCTTCGGATATAAGTACAGGCGATCAACTCAATTGCGCACTCGCCGCATATATAAATGAAAAAAATCCGATAGGGGCTGTTTTTGGTCATGGATGGAATCCGGAACGATTGGATCAAGAGGCAGGTGAAACATTGTTGGAGGAAAAATATGGTGAAAAACCAGTCATTATTTTTGCATCCGATCGTGGAAGCTGCATCATGAACGGGAAAGCAAAAGAAATTTATGGTTTCACCTCGGAAACATGTTATCCGGAAAGCTACCATCGCATTATGAAAGAATACTTAAATGACCGTGAGTTTATAGAAAGCGAATTTGCGGATTATATGAGTATGATGAATCAAAAAGGCGTTACAACCGTGAAAGAGATGGGATTTGATGATTTCTACGGGTTTACCGATTATCTGAAAGAATTGGAAAGAAAAGACAAATTTACGTTACGAACATTTTTTATGTCTCAGCCGGTGGGTGTACCTATGAACCTCAAATACGCAAAAAGGATGAGAAAGATGTTTACCGGTGAAAAAATAAGATTTAGTGGTTTTAACCGTATGACGGATGGAACAATAGCATCTTATAAGGGAGAACTAAAGGAACCCTATGAAAACGAAAGCTTTTCTTGCAATTTGGAAATTCCATGGAGTGAAATCGAAGATGATGTACTGGCCGCGGACCGGGAAGGCTTTCGGTGGACACTACATGCGCAAGGCGATGGAGCGGTTGGGCATATTGCGGATATCTATGAAAAATGTCAAATGGAAGACGGCAAGCTGAAAAACAAACATGGATTGACCGATATGGAATTTACACATCCGAATGATCTGAAGAGACTGGGCAAGATAGGCGCAGTAGGAGAAATTTATTTCCAAATCATGTCACTGGACCCCGCAAATGTCTTATTAGAAAATATGAACAAGACAATTGGCAAGGAACGGGGAAGAAGATACTGGAACCGCAGGAACATGCAGGATGCCGGTATTACCTTATGCGGTGCTACCGATTTGCCATTGATGATTACGGATGTTCCGGAAGGAATTTTCTACTCTTCCGGAGGATATATGGATGGAAGAGATGAACCATTCCAAAAAGAGAATACGATATCTATTCCGGAACAATTAAAGGCATGGACGATAGGGGGACAGAAAAGCCTTGGAATGGATGATGCATTAGGTACAATCGAAGAAGGTAAAATAGCTGATTTCGCTGTTTTTGATAGAAATCTTTTACAAGCAGATATTAAAACAGTAAGAAATGCAAAAGTAGTTATGACCATTATGGACGGAAAAGTAGTTTTTGAAAAAATATAGAAGGTGGATAAAGTTATGGGAGAGAAAAAGAAAAGAATTCGCATGCCGCATGCATGTACATTGATTTTTATGTTAATTGTAGTTGTTGCAATTATGACTTGGCTCATTCCAAGCGGTGAATTTCAAAGACAGATCGTAGAAACATCTACAGGGGAAAGAAATGTAGTAGTTGCAGGAACTTATCAACAGGTTTCGAAAGTAGCAGAGGATGGGACAAGTTTAAGACAAGGAATTGCCGCAGTATTAATGGCGCCCGCAAGAGGAATTCAATCTGCAATAGAAGTAATTGCTTTTGTATTCGTTATTGGTGGTGTGTTTCAAATTATGGCAAAAACAAATGCCTTGAATATGGGAATCAGAAAAGTTGTTAAAAAGCTTGGAAATAAAGAAGTTATGATTATTCCAATCCTAATGTTATTGTTTGGATTAGGAGGAACAACCTTTGGTATGTCGGATGAACTGGTGCCTTTTTATCTGCTGATTATGCCGATTATGTTTTCCATGGGTTACGATTCAATGACAACATTTATGACTGTTTGTTTAAGTGCTTCTATCGGTTATGCGGCATCGACGATTAATCCATTCAATGTTCTGGTAGCACAGGGGATTTCGGGTATTCAGGGTAATCCACAGTTAATATTCCGTATGATTCAATGGTTTATTATGATGGCAATCATTATCGCATTTGTAACAATCCGTGCAATGAAAGTGAGAAAAAATCCTGAAAGCTCTATCGTCTATGAAGAAGATCTAAAAAAGAGAAAAGAGATGCATATTCAGGATAATGATGCCGAAATGACGAAACGACAGAAATTAGTAATAACAGTATTTATACTTGGAATGATTTTAGTTGTATTTGGCCTTGTTAAATTTGGGTGGTATATGAATGAACTTTCCATGTGTTTCATGGGAATGGGACTTCTGATTGGTATATTCGGGGGATTAAAGGAAAATGAAATTGCGGACGAATTTATTAATGGAGTGAAGGACATTTCCTTTGCAGCAATGGTAATCGGACTCTGCAGCGGAATTATGGTAGTCGCTTCTGACGGAATGATCATTGATACGGTATTAAATTCTTTAAGTAACATTTTAGAAGGAACCAGCAATGCATTCTTTATTATAGTAATGTACATTGTTCAGTCATTATTAACATTTTTGGTACCATCTTCTTCCGGTCTGGCAGCTTTAACAATGCCTATTATGTCTTCCTTGTGTGACTTACAAGGAGCCAATCCGGAAGGAGCAGTTACCGTTTTGCAGTATGCAAATCAGTTGACCAATATAATGAGCCCGGTGGCAGGAACAACCGTGGCAGGACTTGCCGTATGCAGAATTTCATTTGGAAAGTGGTGGAAAACAATCTGGAAGTTATTTTTACTGCTTACCGTTGTTGCATTAATATTCTGTGTAATATCAGCAAATATGGCTTAATAAAAAATGATAATAGATTTTAGAATTGGGAGAAAAAAGGGAGAAGAAAGAATGAGAACACCAGAAGAATTAATCAAAAAAATATATGAGGAAAAAGGAAAAATAAATGATGTGTTTTTAACAGCATGCGGAGGTTCTCTGGTAGATTTATATTCCGGATATTACTTTGTGAATGCAGAATCAGAAACCATGCATTCTCATTGGCTAAATGCGAGAGAATTAGTGACATCACCGTCAAAATTTTTAAAAAGTGGTGCTTTGGTTATTCTTTGTTCTCATGGCGGTAATACAAAGGAAGTGGTAGAAGCGGCAAGGTTTGCGATGGAAAAAGGCGCGTCTGTCATTACGATGACGCATAATCCGGATTCCATATGTGCCCAAGAAGAATTTAATTCTATCATATATTCATGGAAAGACGATACAAATGAAAACGCAAGACCACAAGGTATTGTATTACGTGTGCTAAATGAATTATTAAAGATGCAGGAACCGAATTACGGAAAATATGAAGCAATTTTAGACGGACTTGAAAAAGCAGATGATATGGTTCGCGCGGCAGTAAAAAAAGTGCAGAACCGTACGTGGATTTTTGCAGAAAAATATTTTAATGAGCCTTTTCTTTACATCATGGCATCCGGAGCTTCCTACTCGCAGGCATATGGTTTCTCGATTTGTTCCTTACAGGAAATGCAGTGGATGGATTGCTGCTACTTGAATTCCGGAGAATATTTCCACGGGCCGTTTGAGTGTACAGACGAAGACCATCTTTATATTCTCCTTATGGGTACGGGGAAAGCAAGAGTTATGGATGAGCGTGCACTTGTTTTTATGGAAAAATATGGGAAAAAGTACGAAATTATTGATGCGAAAGAGCTTGGAATTGAAAAAATTGATGAAAGCGTAAATGAGTATTTTTGCCCGATGTTATTTTATGCCATGAGCGTTGCTTACCGCACGGGATTACAAGATAAGAGAAAACATCCATTGGATATGAGAAGATATATGGGTGTTGTTGAATACTAAAATAGTATGGATAAAGGAGAAAGAATGATGGCGGAACACAATATAAAAGTATTAGGTTTTGGTGATAATGTAGTAGATATGTATGAGCATACCAAGACTATGTATCCAGGGGGTAACTGTGTAAATTTATGCGCATATGCCACAATCTTCGGAGTTGAAAAGTCCGCGTATATGGGATATTTCGGAAATGATGAAAAAGCGGAATGGGTCATCAAGGCATTGGATGATCTGAACATTGAAACTGTAAAATGTAAACAACTGGAAGGCGAAAACGGCTGGTCTAAGATTGATCTGGAGAATGGTGAGCGTGTTTTTGTTGATTGGAATGATGGGGGTATCAGAGGAAAAACTCCATTTATCTTAGATCGTTTTGATCTGGAATATATCAAACAGTTTGATTTTGTTCATAGTGGAAATTACTGTTTCACAGAAGAAGAGCTTCCTAAAATAAAAGACGCGGGCGTGAAGATTTCTTTTGATTTTTCGGATGATTCCACGGACGAATATTATAAAAAAATCATTCCATATGTTGACTATGCGTTCTGCTCTTTTGACGGATGCGATGAAGCAGTGAAGGAACATCTTAAGATGATGACAGAAGGCGGTGCCACGCTTGCAGCAGCTTCACGCGGATCGAAGGGATGTATTCTCTACGATGGAAATGAATACTACGTGCAAGCAGCAGTTCCAATTGTAAAAGTAGTGGATACCATGGGCGCAGGAGATTCCTTGATTGCATCATTTACAATCGGTTATGCTGATAAGCTGAAAAAGGGAATGGAGCAGTCGGAAGCAATTCGTACAAGTCTTGCGGAGGCTGCAGCATTCGCATCAAAAATCTGCGAATGTTCCGGTGCGTTCGGATATGGAACAAAATATGAATAGGGAGAAGACAAATGATATACAAGGGTGATATATGTGAATATATTGAAGATACACCAAAGATATTAAGCGGCATATGGGAAAGAAGAGCTGCTATATTCGAAGATTGCATGAAAAATCTTATGCAAGAAAAAGTATCAGTATTATATTTGACCGGAACAGGCTCATCCTATCATAGTGCAGTTGCTGCGGCTTCTTTCTTAAAGAAAATATTGGGTATACGGGTTTTTCCCGTATACCCGATAACTATATCCGAGGAACTATGCTTTATGAATAAAAATAGCCTGGTTATCGGTATTTCACAACAGGGAACAAGCACGGCTGTTATTTCCGGATTAGATGAAGCAAGAAAGGCCGGAGTACGCACCATTTCTGTAACGGGAGAATATGACACGGAAATCACGAGTCATAGTGATGCTACAATTTATGTTGAATGTGGATACGAAGATGCAGGAGCTACCACCAAAGGATATACGGCAACGGTACTGACCTTAATTCTTTTTGGAATTGGATTGGCAGGAGTGCAGGGAATACTGTCAGATTCCAAAGAAAAGGAATATCAGGGCCGTGTGAAAAGAGTGATCGATCATATGCCGGCTGTATTAGAAAAGTCGGTTAACTGGAGTCAGAAAGCAGCAGAGTCTTTAAAAGACTGTAAAAATCTGATTGTACTATATGATGGAATTATGCAGGCATCGATGCTGGAAGCGGTTCTGAAAATATCTGAAACATGTCGTTTCCCGGTTCGTGGATATCAAACAGATGCATTTATGCATGGAATGTATAATGCGGTAGATGAGGAAACCGAATTTTTATATCTGTTTCCACCGGATAAAAAGCAAAAACAGCAGTTGGATCGATTGTATGATTATTATGAAAAGCAGGGAAACAGGCAGTATCGTATGCCAGAAGATTATTTTATAAATGATACGGAATTATCAGTATTGGAATATATTTTACCAATACAGATGCTATTTGTCTTAACATCCAGAAAGCGTGGAATTGATTTAAATATTCCAAAAGATCCTGATTTTCATAAATTCATGGGCAGTAAATTGGAAATAGAAAAAATATCTGAAGATTTATCGTGACCTTGAAAAAATCCCGTTCTTTGATATGCTGAAATTATATATTATATGAAGAGGAGGCAGGGATAAATGGATTTAAAAGAAATCATGCAGGAAAATGTATTTGCTGTTGTGGGCGACACAATAAATGAAGAAAAATATGCATATAAAATAAAAAATAGTTTAATCGAGCGTGGATACAAAGTATATGCGGTAGGAAAAGAACTGGCATCGATAAATGAAATAACTGACGATATCGATATTATTGATTTGTGTATCAATCCGGTAAAGGGATTACAGCTCATGAAAGAATGCAATAAACAGTATAAATGTATCGTAATACAGCCCGGGGCTGAAAGCGCAGAACTATTGGAATATTTAGATCAAAATAAAATTCCGTATATTCAGGGGTGTTTATTGGTCGGATTAAGACTATATCCGAAGGCAGAACGAAAGACTGCCGGAAATGAACAATAACATATAAAAAATAAAAAAATCAGTACATGATAAGAGGGTGTCCCAAAAGTCAAGAAATGACTTGAGGAGCATCCTTTTTTCTTGGTGTGAAAGCTGCCGGCTATAGGAATTATGAATAACCAGTGATAATTTTTATGAATTAGCACTATTAATCTATGTGGCATATAATACATATATAATTACTATGCAATAGGGTAATCGAGAAATACATGAGAAAAATAAATTGAAATCTCAAGGAGAGTGGAAATGGCAAGAGAATTCGAAGGAAAAACAGTTTTTATTACCGGAGCCGCAAAGGGACAAGGACGGGCGGTTGCCTTAGGCTTCGCCAAAGAGGGCGCAAATATCATCGCCTTTGATTTGGGGGAGAGGATATCTTATCCTGCTTATAACAAGTCATCCAATGAGGACCTGGAAAAGTTAAAAGGAGAGGTAGAAAAGTTAGGCGCAGAAATTGTGATCTTTGGTGGTGATGTACGAAAGGAAGAGGATGTTAAGGAGGCTGTTTCAAGAGGAATAAAGGAATTCAAAAAAATCGATATCCTTTTCAGCAATGCGGGAATTGCCGCTTATGGCTATTCGTATGAGCTTACGCTGGAGCAGTGGGAGGCTATGATCGATATTAATCTTAAGGGCGGGTGGCTTGTTTCCAAACATATTATCCCCCATATGATCGAACAAAATAGCGGTGTGATTATTTATAATTCATCGATCGCCGGCTTAAGGGGAATGAACAGAATGAGCCATTATGCGGCATCTAAGCATGGGCTCATCGGTCTGGCAAGATCGCAGGCGATTGAGCTGGCGCCACATGGAATACGCGTTGTTACGCTTCATCCCACAGGAGTTAATACTCCTATGAACGATGGGCTCGCACAGATGGAAGGATCTACACCGTTGGAAATTGCAGAGCGTTCCGCAGGAAATCTTCTGCCGGTGCCATGGGTGGAAACAGAAGATGTGGTAGAGTCGGTGAAGTTTATTGCAAGTGATAAAGCGAGATATATAACGGGAAGCCAGTTTGTGTTGGATGCCGGACTGCTTACAAGATAGTATCCGTACAACAGAGAAGAAAATTTTTATTAAAAATAAGGAGAAAATATTATGAAAAAAAAGATTGTTTTAGGAGCATTATTAATTGCTATGGCAGGAATATTCGGAGGATGCGGTAAAGCAGAGAGCGAAACAGCTGCAAAAAGTGCCGAAGAAACTTCTGCTCCGGAAGAGATAAATGAATCAGAAGCGGAAGCTGGTGAGGCAGAAGCAGCAGAAAATGAAGAAACGCAAACCGCCGAGGAGACAGCAGGGGATGAGGTAATCACAGTTTCTGTAGGAACGATGGGAACATACAGTCCTTTTAGCTATGTAGATGAAAATGACTATCTGACAGGATATGATATTGAAGTTCTTCGCAAGGTGGAAGAGGTAGATCCCAGCCTGCATTTTGAATTTACTACAGGACCATGGGAGTCATTATTTGTAGGACTGGATTCTGATAAATTCCAGATGCTTGCGAATCAGATATCCGGCACAGACGAACGCAGGGAGAAATATTATCTGACAGAGAATCCTTATCATACGGCTGTGAATCAGTTGATCGTAAAAAAGGGAAGAACCGATATTAACGGATTTGAAGATCTGGTTGGAAAGAAGATCGGCCTTACAGTCGGCGATGCACATAATATCGAAGCGGAAAAATGGAACGAAGAAAATGGGAATTCTTTAACACTTGTATATTACGAGGAAGACATTACAACTCTTCTTCAGGAAATCGTAAATGGAAAAATCGATGCAACATTGAACGATCCTGCTGTTGCAATCAGCAAAGCAGAAATCCAGGGTCTGGATGTAGAACCGGTCGGTGAGCGGCTTTCAGAAACTCCTGTATTTTTTATCTTTAAACAGGATGAGCTTGGAAAGACTCTTCAGGAGAAAATAGACGCTGCATTGGGACAGCTGATTGAAAGCGGAGAATTGTCAACGCTCTCAACGGAATGGTTTGAGGCTGATTATACACCACAGGGTAAATAGTAATGGGAAAAATATTTGATGTGGAGTTCATGATAGAGATTATCCCGGATATTCTCAAGGGAATTCCTTATACGCTGACACTTGCGGTAGTTTCATTTATTATCGGGCTTTTTATAGGATTAATAGGGGCGCTGATCAAGATTTACAGGGTTCCTGTGCTGCGGCTTTTTACAGGATTATATGTGTCCTTCTTTAGAGGGACACCCCTGATCGTACAAATCTTATTGTTTTATTATGGTGTCCCTATTTTGCTAAGGATCATTAATCAGAAATTCGGAACCTCTTTCGATGTATCGGCTGTGCCGGCCATGGTTTTTATGCTGGTGGCTTTTTCGGTCAGCGCCGGTGCCTATTTAACCGAATCCATTCGTGCGGCAATTATTTCCGTGGATAAGGGGCAATTGGAGTCCGCATACTCGGTTGGGATGAATACCACGCAAGCGATGATCCGGATAGTACTTCCGCAGGCCATAAAGGTTGCACTTCCCGTGTTTGCCAATTTCTTCATCGGCCTGCTAAAGGATACATCGTTAGCTTTTGCCGCTTCCGTAACTGAGATTATGGGGCAGGCTAAGATTGAGGCAGGAAGGGCATCTCGTTTCTTTGAGGCATATATCGATGCTGCGCTTATTTACTGGGCGATATGTATTGTATTTGAATTTTTGGTAGCAAAACTGGAAAAAAATGTTCGAAGGAACGAGAGAGGTATGGCCAAATGATAGATATTAGAGGAGTACAAAAGTCATTTAAGAATACCGTAGTCCTGAAAGGGGTCAATCTGACAGTGGAGGAAGGAGAGACCGTTGCCCTTATCGGCTCCAGCGGTTCCGGTAAATCGACGCTGCTCAGATGTATTAATTTATTGGAGACACCGGATCAAGGCAGTATTGCGATCGGTGATTATAAGTTCAAAGCACATGATATTTCGAGACATACAAAAAAAGAAGTAAGAAAAAGAACAGGTATGGTTTTCCAAAGTTTCGGACTTTTTGAAAATAAGACTGCGCTGGAAAATGTGACAGAAGCCTTAATAGTAGTACAAAAAAAGAAGAAGGCCGAGGCCATCGAGATCGGGCGGTTTTACCTTGACAAAGTAGGTATGCTCAATCGGGCCAGTTACTATCCGACAGCGTTATCGGGCGGACAGAAGCAGCGAGTGGCGATTGCGAGAGCGTTGGCACTTAACCCTCAGATAATTTTATTTGACGAGCCTACTTCTGCCCTGGACCCAGAGCTCGTTCAAGAGGTTTTGCAGGTGATTAAACAGGCATCCGATGACAGGATGACTATGCTGATCGTTACACACGAAATGGATTTTGCAAGGGAGGTTTCCGATAAGGTGGCATTTATGGATGATGGCATCGTGTTAGAGGTGGCGCCTCCGGAAAAGTTGTTTTTTCATCCGGAGAATGAGAGAACAAAACAATTTATTGACAGATATATGCAAAGATTCAGTTATACAATATAGAACTTAGGAGGTCAGGTTATGGCATATATATCACAGATAGAATATGAAAAGGCATCTGATGAGGTGAAACATCAAATCGATAAGCAGATCAGTGACAACGGGCGCATTACAAATATGAAACTGACGTTGCTCCATTCGCTCCCATCGTATCACGCATTGATGGAATGGTATCCGCTTGAGAAAACCATCGAGCAGTTTCTTGGAGAACGAGCGGTGAATTTCTTCTGTTATGCGATATCAACAGAAAATGATTGTCTCATATGCAGTGTCTTTTTCCGCAAGATACTTAAGGATCTGGATATTGATTTCGATACTTTTCAGTTTACGGAAGAGGAGGATATTCTTATCCGGTATGGAAGAGCTATTGTAAACGATTCGAATCACGTTCCGGCAGAAATTTTTGATGAATTAAAAAAGCATTGGAACGAGGAGCAGATCGTAGCGATTACAGCATTCGCAACGATCATGATCGCAACGAATCTGATTAATAAGATTCTTCAGGTAGATTTGGACGATTACCTTAAAGCATATACAAAGGATTAAGCGGGGCGGTATGGACAAGGATTGGAAGGAAATATTCTGCTGGTTCCATGAACATCCGGAGCTGGGATATCAAGAATATGATACAACACGGAAAATCAAAGAAATTCTTCAAAAGGACGGTATCGAGATAGTAAAGACCGGCCTTTCGACAGGATTGATTGCAGTAGTGCGCGGGAGTAAGAAGGGAAAGAACGTCGCTTTCAGGGCGGATATCGATGCATTGCCGATAGAAGAGCAAACAGGGCTTTCTTATACTTCCGTCCATAGCGGCATCATGCATGCCTGCGGTCATGATTTTCATATAACGACAGCACTTGCAGCAGCAGAACGTCTGCATGAAAAAAGAAAAGAGATATCGGGAAACGTATTTTTTATTTTTCAGCCTGCGGAAGAGGTGGCAGATGGTGCCAAAACAGTAATACAAACAGGAGTGCTGAAGGAAGTGGACGAGTATTATGCTTTTCATGCAGATCCGGCACTTCCGACAGGAACGATCGGGCTGAAAAAGGGAACCATTATGGCAGCCGTTGATCAGTTTAAGGTTACCATAAAGGGAAAGGACGCGCATGCGGCAATGCCCCATTTGGGAAATAATCCCATACCTGTGATGGCGCAGATGATGCTTGTCTTACAGACATCAGTGCCTCAAAAGGTTCCGGCTATCCATCCCAGTGTACTTAGCTTTACGCAGATATGCGCCGGGAATACATGGAATGTAATTCCAGAGAGCGGCTTTTTTCAAGGTACGATGCGCAGCATACTCTTTCGGGAAAGAAAAGAGATGAAAGAACGTTTTTTTACTATTGTTCAGGAATTTGCAACGATGAACGATATGCAGGTGCGTATCGAATGGCATGAAGGTCCGGCCCCTATTGTTAATGATGAGGGTCTGTGCGATACAATAGAGCGCATTGCAAAAAAGAATCATTTCAGTATAAAACATGTCGAAACCAATATGATCAGTGATGATTTTTCATGCTATTTGGAAGCGAATGAAAAGGCGGCGGGGATGTACCTTAAAGTAGGAACAGGAGAAGGACATCCGCTTCACAATTCCGGGTTTACGGTGGATATTGCCGCGATAGAAATTGCGGCAGGGCTATTGACCGATATCTTACTGGAAGCAGTCAGATAGATTCCAAATATAAATGAAACGCAGGAGTGAAAAAAGCACGATGTTAGAATTGTATCCGGATTTTTATAATGATGTTTTTGGGCCGATTATGCAGCCCGGCTCGAGTTCTCACACAGCCGGTCCGTGCAGGATCGGCTATGTTGCGTCCTGTCTGCTGGATGCGCCGCTGAAGCAGATACAGGTGTATCTGGATCCGGATGGCTCTTTTGCCGGAACTTTTGGATGGATGAATGAAGACCTGGGAATGCTTGCTGGTGCTTATGGTTTTTTGCCTGAGGAGGAAAAGATATTTGATATCAGGCAGATTTTAAGTGAAGAGGGCATCCCTTATCGTTTTGATTTCGAGAAGATAGCGGAAAGCTCTCATCCAAATGCAGTCAAATTTGTTCTGACAGACAGGAACGATGAGCAGGCAGTGCTTGTCGGTAATTCCATCGGAGGCGGAATGATAGAGGTTGTATGGGCTATGGGCATCCCGATATCCTTTAAAGGGGATAAAGAATTAGTGCTCCAAGGAAACCGCAGGCAGTACGTCCTTAAACCGATCTTGCCTGTTATTACGACGGAAAGAAAAAAGCCCCAGCTTTTCGCAGATTTTGAAGAATGGATCCGGATCTCGGAAGTAAATCATCAAAGCTTGTGGGAAACCGCACTTGTATATGAAGAGAATTCCTCCGGATGGGGCAGAGGAGAGATTGTAGAGTACATGAGAAAAATCCAGCGGCTGCTCAAAAGGCAGACAGATTACATAGATGAAGCGCAGGAACAGCTTTTGGAAACACCTTTTTCCGGTTATCATTTTCGTAAGTGGGAGAATTATTGTAAACAATCGCCTCCGGCTGTTGGAGGTGTTATTACGAACGCGTTGACATACTCATATCGCGCTCAGGCATTCAGGAGAGGTGTTCAAATCGTACCGGGGCCTATGGGAACCGGAGGAGGATATTTGTATTCTGCCGTAAGAGCGGTTATGGAGGCAAGGCATCTGTCCGAGGAAGATGTCTTGCATGGATTGTTTGTTGCCGCGGGTGTAGGAGTAATCTGTTATACGAGGTCGGAACCCACCGGCGAAACAACAGGGTGTGCCGGGGAATGCGGTGTCTGTTCAGCCATGGCGGCAGCAGCGATAACAGAAATGTCCAGCGGAACTCCAAGTCAGGTGGAAAGCGCGGCGTCATTAGCATTACAGGCAGCCATCGGCTGGCCCTGCGATCCGATACCGGGCGGAAATAATCAGCCATGCTTTAGCAGATTTACTACGGCTATAACAATGGCAATTACATTTTCTGACCTTGCCTTGTCGGGAAGGGAAGGTGTAATACCTTTTCATGAGGTTGTAGACGTGATGGACAGCGTGGGGAGAGAAATGCCAGCTGGCCTTAAGTGTACTGCACAAGGGGGGCTGTGCGCTTCGCCCGAGGCGGCAGAATGTAAAAGGAGGTTTATTTCTGCGACGGGTTTAATATAACAGACAAAATTATGGACATAAAAGAATATATCTATTAAAATATTTGTTATACAGTCATGAAATATAAATACAGATAGAGTTTATAGGGAGGGGGATAACCTATGTACTATGTGGCAATTTGTGATGACGATAAGAGATTTGTTCAGTATGTAAAAAGGATAATTTTAAGCAGTGGTCTTGATGAAAGCGAAGTTTTTTTCTATGAATATTATTCAGGGGAGGAATTAATAGAAAAATGTAAAACACAGGATAATATTGATTTGCTTATACTGGATATGCAAATGAAGAAAATTAATGGAGATGAAACGGCCAAACAGTTTAGGATAAGGTTTCCCATGTCAATTTTAGTGTTTTGTTCCGGCAGCTGTCAGCCAACCGTAAAATGTTTTGAAGCAGCCCCTTTTCGTTATTTGCTGAAGGAATATACGGACAAGCGCATGCAGCAGGAAATGAAAATAATTATCCGGGAGATGAAAAATAAAAAGACGGAACCGTACATTGTTGGAAACCGGCATTATAATACAGTAAAGTTAAAACCGGAGGAAATATTATATATAGCAATTGCCAGACGCGGAAGTAACATCTATGCCTGCCCTAATATTAAAAAATATGATTTCGAAAACAACATAACATGCAAAGAAAGAGTGGATGAATTATATCCCATACTAAAAGATTACGGTTTTGCGTATGCCCATAATAGCTACATTGTAAATTTAAAATACATCAGGAGAAAAACGACGACAGAATTAGAACTGGTAGATGGCACTATTTTATCTATTGCGCGTTCGAAGGAAAAAGAACTCAGAGTCGAACTGGCAAGGAGCATGGCCAGGAAATATTGAAGTATAAGGGGATATTATGGAGTATTTGGATAAGGCAGTTTTGTTGTTGAGCTGTGTAGTGGAAGTATATATATTATTCGATTTTTTCGACAATTTTTTTGAACGCAGAGGATCGTTTGAAATAAATAGAAGGATCATATTAATCAGTATTATAACCACAGGCATAATGTTTTTGATTAATTTGATGAACAATACATACTTGAATTTATTTGGTGTGGCAATTTTATTTTTTTTATATGTAAGCTTACTGTTTTGTACAAGCTTTGGAAACCGTTTGATTTATCTTATCATTGCTTTATCTATATTTTGGGGATGTGAATTTCTATTTGCCATATTATTAGAAATACCATCATACTTTCACCAACAGACAAGCATTGTCAGGTTATCGGCAATTCCCTGGCATATGCTGACAATGAAATTACTGACATATATTTTATTCGTGATCATAAAGCAGGTATCGAATAAGTCCAGAAAGAGAATGAATAGTAAAATCTTTATGATGTATTTATGTGTTCCGATAGCAAATCTGGGAATTATGCTGCTTACCTATTATTCGGGCTTGGAATTTAGTGAAAAGCTTTCGATGAGACTTTTAATGTCTGTGTGCTTTGCACTTATGCTGCTTGGAAATATTCTCATATTTTATGCATTTAACCGGTACTCGGAAGAGATGTCCCTGAATATGAGACAAGAGGTAACGATCGTCCGTCAGAATGCAGATTTAAGTTATTATGCCCACGTACAGGAAACGAATGAAAAATACAAGGAGTTTATTCATAATACCAGCCATTATCTTAAAACAATAGGGGAACTCGCAAGGAAAAATCAAAATGACAGCATTTTAGACATTATATATGAATTAAACGTGGAACTGGAAAATAGTGCAATGGCCATATATAGTGAGAATCATGTTATAAATGCTATTTTGAATGAAAAAGAAGCTCAGTGTATCAAGGAAGGTATTCTTTTTGACGTGTATGCCGAACCGGGGACGCATATGGGAAGCGTTGCTGATGTAGATATGATAACTATGCTGGGTAATTTACTGGATAATGCGATATGTGCGGCGCGGCAGGGGAAAAAAGAACGATATGTCAGAACCCGTATTTTTATGCAGAATGATTGCAGCTTTTGTGTGGTGAAGATCACAAATGATTTTGGAGGAGAGATCATTCGCAGTGAGAAGGGGTTTGTTTCGACCAAGAAGGAAAAGGGAATTCATGGAATAGGCATTCAAAGTGTGAAAAATACTGCGGAGAAGTATAATGGATATCTGGAATGTTTTATTGAAAAAGATATTTTCACAGCTATTCTGGTTTTGCCTGCAATATAGTATAAAAATTAAATAAAGAAATTATATAATGATAGAAGATGTATACGTTAAAAGCAGCGTATACATCTTTTTTTTGACAAAAACTGGCCTTTAAATTACCAAAAGTGCCAATAGCATTGTTTATTTATTCAAGTAAATATAAAATGACAAAAGGGATAGAGGCAAGCTTATAAAAATATGGTTCGTTATGCATAAGTGATGAATAAACAGAAAATATGTATAATAAGAGCTTATTTAAATGAAAGCTGAAAATGAGATATCAAAGGTAAAAAATTTAATGACAGATAATTATCTGCAAATAAGAATCGGTTGAAAAAATAATTTCGGGCATGAAATCAGTAGAAATTACAATTAAAGGGAGGTGATACCATTGGTTTGAAAGATTATATCAACAGTACATTACTGCTGACAGTCTGGAGATTTAACATGGTAAGCGTAGGGTCCTCATCAAAAGGAATTGATAAGAAATATAATTAAGTTAATTTTTTGTACGCAATTTACCTGCAATTAACAGTACAGCCAAGAGCAGTTACTTGGAATGTCTGGGGAGATGCAAAGTGGGAAACAAAAAATAATGTTTTTGGAGCTACACCTATTGGATATTCTGAACATAAGAGTGGCGATACAGTTCTTGAAACATATCACTATACAAGAACATATCTTAGTGAAATATTCAAGAGAGGTGATTCTGGTAGGGTATGGGGGAATTATACGGTAAAGGCGACGGGCACTTTTCTAGATGATGATGTGTGGACCTCTTATACACATGTAGTAAAGTATGGAACAGAGAGTTGATGCGGGAAACTTTTATCATAGTAGTATTTTAAGTTAAGTAAATAAACGATATCTGAGCAGAGAAGGGGAGAAACACCCTAACCGTTGTAAGTAAATAGTATCTGCCGACTAATCCATAACACTTAGATTTTGCTTACTTTTACGTCATTTTGTGGTAAAATAAAGACAAAGGATTTTAATGAATCAATTATTTTTGCAGTTTTAATAAACATTTACCATAAAAAGAGGTCCAAGTCGTATATAAAGTTACTGATAATTCTCAAAACCTATCGGTTGGTTGATAACGTTCTTCGTTTCAACCGACCGATAGGACTTTGCAGGAATCCCAACAATATGTGGATCAAAATGGCTGATTTCATTTTTTTGTAGCGGAACTGATTATTCTCAAACGGAAGCGGTTTAATCAGCAGACATTAAATAGGTTATCAAGGCCCATTGCATAAGAGGAGATAAATATGAAAACGTTAAAGGCAATAAAATTAGTCTTAATGTCATTTGTTCTTGCAATAATTATATTTTTAATATTGTGTTGTGATTATTTGGGGACTTTATTAAGAATTAGTCAATCTGAAAAAAATATAAATGACGGTTATGTAATTTATTCGATACAGCATGAAGATAATCCGCTAGATAAAGATTTAGAGTCCTTTAAAGAATTGCATAAGTTATTAATTGAAGATAATGGATATAAATATTTTGAAATATATAAGCAATACTTGGAAATGCCTAACCAGAAAGGCCTGTTTTATGAAGAAGGAACCGGTAAATTGTTAGACCAATGTGCTGGAATTAGTTGTATTCAAATTAGTGAGGATATGATAGATAATTGTGAGATTATTATTTCAGACGGAACATCATTTATATCTGATGATTTTATATACAAAAAAAATGAAGTTATTCCAGTCCTTATGGGAAAAGAATATTCATCGTTGTATTGTATAGGAGATATTTTTGAGGCAGAATATTTATTTGATAAATATAAATTTAAAATAATCGGTTTTTTATCTGATGCAAGTAATATACGCATGGCATCTTATAATATAATTTTGGATAAATATATTGTGATGCCTAGTTTTTCAATAGATGCAAATGTTTCAATTACGGATGGATTAAAAATTCATTATGCTAATAAAACAAGCGGTATAATTAGATTAAGTGAAACGAATATCAATAAATTCTATACTGATATTGTGCCGCTATTAGAAAATGCGAAAACAGGAAATTATTCATGGATAGTCACCCCGACAGAAATTCAATATAAAGATATGTTTAACATAAGTATAAATCAATCTAGGGCAATAATAATAATTTTTATTTTATTACTAATATTGGGAGAAATTTGTTTAGTATATAATTTTTCTTACTATAAATTGGTTAATTTACATTTAGTGTGTAGACAGAATGTTTTTTATAGTATAGTTTTGCTCGTTTTTACAAGCATTCTTTGTATTTTTTTTAATTTAGTTAGT
Organism: Kineothrix sp. IPX-CK; assembly: GCF_039134705.1. Taxonomy (NCBI): domain Bacteria; kingdom Bacillati; phylum Bacillota; class Clostridia; order Lachnospirales; family Lachnospiraceae; genus Kineothrix; species Kineothrix sedimenti. The sequence goes on from NZ_CP146256.1 coordinate 1,536,202, forward strand.
ATTATAATATTAGGAATAAATCTTATTAGGAATAATCACTTTGTATATATTGGCTTATTATCCATTGTAATTGTTTTATTAAATAATTTGTTTTATAAATATCGAAACAAACGTAACGGTTCAGCTGTCCCTTTTTGAAGATGAATTCAGGTTTTCTAAAAGTGCTCGTAGATTGTATAGTAATGAAATATATGTAATTATAATATAGTAATAGATGTATACGTTAAAGCACATATACATCTATTTTTTGACAAAAAATATTAGAAATCTTTAAGGCTGACAGGCCGGTTCGACCTTGACACCATATTGTCATTGTGATATATTCAACTTGTATAATATGAAGGAGGTGTTCGTATGTCACTAAAACACGGTCTGCTGGGTCTCTTGAATTACGGATCTATGACAGGCTATGAACTGGATAAGGCGTTTAAGGCTTCTCTTTCGTTTTTCTGGCAGGCAAAGACCAGTCAGGTTTACCGCGAACTGGATGCGATGGAACGGCGCGGCTGGCTGACCAGCGAACGAATTATGCAAACTGAAAAACCGAACAAGAGAGTATATACCATAACAGATAGCGGAAAAGAAGAACTTGCTTGCTGGCTTTCATTGCCGGAGGCGGATATTGCCGACGCGATGCGTGTTAAGAGCGCATTTTTAATACGCGTTTTTTTTGCCGGAGAAACAAATATCGAGCAGTCACTCGATATGCTCCGTGCATATCGGGATAAATGTCTTGAAAGCAGGAAATCATTAAGGGCTGCCCATACCGCGAGCGAGGAATACGGGGCGGTTGTAGGAGATAAGAGAAAGGCAGCGTTTTGGGAGCTCTCTATCCTTTACGGCGAAGCATTCTACGATGCCAGCCTGGATTGGGCAGAGAAAGCAATCACCATTTTGGAGGACAGGGGCCTATGAAAGTCTTAGTTGTGAATGGTTCACCGAAAGGCGAACGCAGCAATACCATGTGTTTGACCCGTGCTTTTTTGGATGGAGCCGGATGGTCGGATGCAGAGATAATTGATGTGGCACAGGCAGGCATAAAGGCTTGTCTGGGTTGCTTTGCCTGTTGGAATAAGACGCCGGGGAAGTGTGTCATAGATGATGGAATGGATAAAATCCTATCCAAAATAATTGCCGCAGATGTGATCATCTGGTCTTTTCCGCTTTACTATTTCGGGGTCCCCGGCGGACTGAAAAATCTCATCGACCGCCAACTCCCCTTGAACCTGCCGTTCATGGAAGAGAAAAATGAAAGCGGAGGTCATCCGGCGCGATACGATCTGAGCCACCAAAAGAACGTCGTGATTTCAACTTGCGGTTTTTGGACACATAAAGGAAATTACGAAGCGGTCACCGCCATGTTTGACCACTTTTGCGGAAAGGGCAACTACGCGACAATTTATTGCGGTCAGGGAGAATTGTTCCGCATACCCGAGTTAAAAGCCCGTACGAATACATATTTAGAGCTTGTTTGCTGCGCCGGAGCGGAGTATGCCGCCGGAGGGATTCATGCCGGAACGCAAGCGGAGCTGGCTGAGCCGTTATATCCGCGTAATATATTTGAGAAAATGGCAGATGCTTCCTGGGGAATTGCCAAAGACGGGGATTCGGGAACTCCCGCGGACGACAGTCTGAATTTTACAACGCAAATGGCAGCCTTATATAAGCCGGACGGTGTGGAGCGCATAATAGAGTTTTACTATACCGACATTGAAAAAACTTATCAAATCCTGCTGAAAAAGCAAGGTTCGGAGGTCATAACGGACGATTTCAAGCCGTACACTACGAGAATCGAAACGCCGTACTCGGTTTGGCGTTCCATTGCTCGCGGAGAAATCTCAGGGCAGGAGGCACTGTTTCAGAGGCTTTATAAAGTCACTGGTGATTTCAGCCTCATGCTCAAATGGGATGATCTGTTCGGGGAACAAACGCTGCCAAAGCGTTCAGAACATAAGACAACGCACAAAACCAATATGGTGCTTCTTCTTGCGCCATGGATTGTCATTTGGATAGCAATGGCCATCAATTCTGTTGTCGGCGGCGCGATAGGCATTGCGGTGGCGGCGCTCATTCCGCTGTTATGGATTAAGTTCCGTCCTGTCGTCTACGAGCAAATCAGCATCCCCATTGTGGCAGGGCTTTCACTGGCGGTGCTGCTCGGTGTGGATGTGAGACTGATCGTGTCCGCCAGCTATTTGATATTTGGGCTGATGTGGTTTACCGGTGCGTTTCCTGAAGTGCCTCTGACCGCCTATTACAGCGCAGAGGGTTACGGCGGGGAAAGAGCTTTTGAGAATCCGCTGTTTATCAGTACAAACCGCATCTTGACCATAGCCTGGGGTGTGCTCTATCTTGTCACACCCATTTGGACATATATCCTGATGGGGACAGTGCTTTCACCCTATGTAGGATTAATCAACTCTGTCCTGCCTGCACTGATGGGGGCGTTTACAGCATGGTTTCAAAAATGGTATCCGTCACGATACGCAAGCGGAGGTACAATATGAAAAAGTGCGGCAGCCCGTCTTGACCGGGGGATAGATCTTCTGTGTTTTGACAAAAACTGTTCTTCAGGTTGCAAAAATTGCCAATTATATTGTTTAGTTATACAGATGAATGTAGAATAACAAAAAAACACGGAGGTATATTCTTATGAAAATGAAAAAAAACATTGTATGCAAAACACTTGGTATCATGAATTGCCTGGCACTTATGATGGTAGTGCAAACTGCAAATGTATGCTGTACGTGGATATTTCATCAGCCCGAATTTCCGGAAGCGGCAAATAAGTTTAAAAAGGTTCAATAATGATCTTAAGAGTTGTTGATTTTATTCTTGACAGGCAGCTTAAAAACGGAATGATTTCCGGAGAAGACACCAGCGTGTATCGATATGGTTATACGCTGGTGCTGGAAGTCATGATAAATATTATCATAGCCATAATAATAGGCTTGATTTCGGGGGAACTGGTAAGTGTGGCATTATTCATGGTGATGTTTATACCGTTGAGGAGTTATTGCGGCGGTTATCACGCGTCCAAAACATGGATATGCATAATATTGTCCAATATTGCAGTGGCAGGTGTTGTGCTGGTCGTCAAAAAATTCCAGTTTCCTGTCGATTTTGTACCGCTGCTTACGGCAGAGGTGATCGGTACTGCCGTCATATTGCTTCTGGCTCCCATACAAAGTGAAGCAAAGAAATTGAGCGATAATGAAAAGCAGGTATATAAAAAATACGTTCGGTTCATTTTGATAATAGAGTTGGTTTTTGCACTAATATTCTTTCTCACATTTAAATTAAATAAGTATGGTCTCATAATTGTAATGGTACATATTATACAAGCGGTATCCCTGCTCGCCGTACATTTAAAGGAATCCAGGCTGGGAACCGCCAAGGTATAAAGCCGATTTGTTAAGGAAACGGGATTTATATAATCAAAGCCCAAATAATATCAGAATAAATAACATAAATATAAGATTATATTTATCCAGTTTTCCTTGCAATTTATAGATGGACGGAGTATGGATTACTTCAAGTATTCAGCCTTAATGACGTACCGGCAAAGCATATCCGTCAGTTCGTCGACTACTTTATCCTTATCGTAAGAAGTATGATAGAACTGCACCTCATGTACGACCGCCTCAAGGCTGTTTTGAATAATCATTCCGGCAGTGGTAAAGTCTGTAATCCTAAGCAGTTTGCGGTAGCCTTGCAGTAACCGAAGAACCTTTTCGGCAGCATAGCTGCGATATTTTTCTTCAAGTACACGGAATTCTTCATATTGCTGGGAGAGACTTGTGATTTCCTTCTGAAATGCAGGCATATAGGTGTGTATCTGCATAATAGTCTGTATATAGCTTCTAATCAGTTCTGCGGGGTCCGGTATCATGTCGTCCTCATTTTCAAGCCCAATATCCGGAATCTGTGCCAGGGCATCCTGATACAGATCTTTGACTAATTCTTCATAAAGAGCTGTTTTATCCGTAAAATAGGAATAGAATGTTCCGATGGATAAGCCGGCTTTTTTTGCTATTTCGTTGGAGCTGGTATTGTGAAAGCCCTTCTCGGAAAAAAGTATAAGTGCTGCCTGTTTTAGTTGTTTTTTCTTTTCTATACTGCGTGCCTGTTTCGGTATGCGGATTTCTTTGTTACTCATCTAATTCCTCCGTATGCAAGTTTTCGCGCCATATCGTTTCATTTTCATCCTAATTTATTTTAACATATGACGATTAAAAAACAAGACTGTTACTGTTCACTCTGTTCACAGTAACGCATGATTTCTGCATTTAAATTCGCTTCGCGAAGCAGAAATCATCTCCTGAATCATGTTCTTACGCAGCTTAACAGCAAGTGTTAAGCCGCTGTATGAACAATACCTCATAATTTCTAATATATGAGTAAATGCTCATAAAAATATTGACAACAATAAAACGGAGCGCTATATTTATAACGTGAGCTATTGCTCATGTTATGATGATTCTATACAGACTTAGACAAGGGAGGAAATATCGATGAGCTTTATCCGTTTTACTAATGTAACAAGAGAATATCGGTCAGGTGAGGCCGTGATCAGAGCGTTGGACAATGTAAGCCTTGAAATTGAAAATGGACAATTTACTGTCATATTGGGTCCGTCAGGCTCCGGAAAATCTACATTACTAAATCTGCTGGGAGGAATGGACTATGCGAGCAGCGGTGACATACAGGTAGGGAAGCGCCGGGTGTCAAAGCTGAATGAGCAGGAACTGACGGTATACAGACGCCATGACATCGGTTTCGTGTTCCAGTTCTATAATCTTATTCCCAATCTGACGGCTTACGAGAATGTGGATATATCGGTAAAGCTGAGTAAAGCTCCAATCACTGCCAAAGAAGCGCTGGAAGCGGTAGGGCTGTCACAGCGTGCAGACAATCTCCCAGCACAGATGTCGGGCGGAGAACTGCAAAGGGTTTCCATAGCAAGAGCTTTGTGTAAAAATCCCAAGCTTTTGCTCTGCGATGAACCGACGGCTGCCCTGGACAGTCAGACGGGTAAGAAAGTGCTTGTCATGCTCCAGTCAATGTCACGCAAATATGGGAATGCGGTAGTACTCGTTACCCACAATGCGGCAATCGCACCGGCAGCAGACCGTCTGATCAGGCTGAAGGACGGAAGGATCGAAGAAATTGCCGACAATAAAAATCCTGTGGGCATGGAGGAGGTTGAGTGGTAATGAAATATTTATATGTGAAGTTTTTCAGAGATTTGAAAAAGTTGTGGTCGCAGTTTTTTTCCGTGTTTATGATGGCTATGATTTCTATGACCATATTTTCCGGAATGAACTGTGTCTGGAACGGAATGAAGGCATCGTCGGAAGAATATTTTGCCGATACTGATCTGGCAGATGTGTGGGTGTATGCGGGACAGATTACAGATAAAGACATGGAGGCGGTAAGAGGGCTGTCCTATGTTAAAAACGCTGAGGCGGCAATGAGTTTTTCTGTGGAAGGCCGGACGGGAAAAGAAACGGATACGGAGCTCAGAGTGGTAACATTGAAGGAGGAGAGCCTGCGCGTTCTAAATCCGCTGATCAGAAGCGGAGAGCATTACAGCGATACGGACGGAATATGGATAGATGAGGACTACGCCGCAGAGCATGACCTAAGTGCGGGGGATACGATCGATGTATCGATCAATGACGGAATATTTGAAGTCATCGTAAAGGGAACCGTTCTCGATGCCGAGAATATTTATTTTGTTACATATGGTACGGACAGCGTACCGAATCATCTCAGATATGGCTATGCCTATATGAGTGAAGCTTATGTCAGGGATTTATTAGGCGCTGTAGCAAATAATCAGATAAGAATCGATATGACAGGTAAATCCGGCGTTTCGAAGGAACAGGTCAGAAAGGACATGGAGGAAGTTTTTAACGAAAGGCTGTATTCCGTCTCCCTGAGGGAAGATATGCCATCCATCTGGCAGGTTCAAAAGGAGCAGGAACAGATTAAAAAGATGGCAGTGTTGTTCTCGATAGTATTTGTGCTGCTTTCCCTGCTTACGATGTATACGACAATGAGCCGTCTGGTGAATAATCAGGTAGTACAGATTGGAACTATGAAAGCGATGGGATTCTATAAGAGGCAGATTTATGGGCATTATGCCTTGTATGGCATGGCGGTATCCCTGCTTGGCGGAAGCTTCGGAATTCTGGCAGGCAGGCTGTTCATATCGGAACTGGTAATGAATATCAAGAAAACCACACTCACGCTTCCTGAGTGGAGTAAGGTGCTTGGAACTGAGAGTGCTGTGCTTTGGCTGTCAATCGTACTTATTTGTACTCTGGCCGCGATACTGACAGCCCGTAAGGTCATAAAAGGTGTGCCGGCGCAGATCATAAGGGGGATTGTAGAGCAGAAACAAAAAAGTGATAAGCCGCTGAAACGTTCCCGTTTATCTTATGAGTGGCTTTGGACTCTTAGGGCGATAAAGATTCATCCGGCACGTTATATTATGGGAGTGGTGGCAATTGCCGGAAGTATGATACTAATGGTAGCCGGTATCGGAGTATGGGATTCCATTAATAGTTCTTATGATGATGTATTCAAAAGAGAATATACCTATCAGTATACCGCTGCTATAAAGAAAGGCGGAGATAAACTGCTGCAACAGGAGCTTGCGGACGACAATGTTCAGTACTCGGAAGCAAAGACCGCCGTCTTTAGGAAAAATGATATGGAGAAAAGCGGAGTACTATCCATTATATCGGATGGAACATTGCTTCACCTGTTTCTTTATGAGAGCGGCGAAGAACAGAAGCTTCCGGCAAACGGAGCTTTTATTACTTATAGGCTGGCAAAGCAGATGGGAGTAAGAGAAGGGGATATCATCCGCTGCCGGCCGGATACTTCGGCGGAGGAATTTCAGATAGAGATAAAGGCAGTTGTAGATGCAAAGATGCCTCAGGGAATCTTTTTATCGGAAGCTGCGTGGAAGGAAGAATTTACGCCTAATACTGTTTATCTTGGAAATGCTTCAGGTTATGAAGCTATCGAAGGCAGCGATCTGGTAACCGGGCTGACATCTATTGACGAACAGCGTGAAAACATGGATACCATGCTTGAAAGCGTGCGGTCTATTATGTATATCCTGATTTTGGCGGCATTAGTGCTTTCGGCAGTCATCCTGTATAATCTGGGAACCTTAAGTTTTATTGAACGTTACCGCGAATATGCAACCATGAAGGTACTCGGTTTTTATAAAAAGGAGATAAACAGGATGGTTCTTACGGACTGCGGATTGAATCTGCTGACCGGCATGGTGCTTGGAGTTCCGGGAAGCCTTGCATTCCTAAATCTTTATGTGGGAGTGGTTTCCATGGAAAATATGGAGTGGACACCATATATTTCCCCGGTGCATTTTGTGACGATAGCTCTTATTATCGCGATATTTTCAATTCTTATCAATCTGTTCGTATGCCGGAAAGTTAGAAAGGTGGATATGGTTGAGGCGCTGAAATCGGTGGATTAAGAGGGATAAGTAACAAATGATGAATTATCTCAATAATACCCTTGACGAACCCCGTCCTTAAAATGTATCATATCCATAGGTTAGTCAAAACTAACTGGAAAGGAGATGAAATGAGCAAGGAAGCATTTAATATAATGCAGGAAATGGATTTAAAAGACATAGAAACACAACTGGCTTTGCAGTGTGCTCCGCTCATATCGGGTCTGAAGATTTCGAATCTATTGATTATCCGCAGAGACAAACTCGCCGAGCTTATGATGATTTTGAGGTCGACAAGTATTTCCAGCTATGTACTGCGAAATAGCAAAGAGAAAATAGCGATTCTTTTATTTAATGAGAAGAAGCTGACTTCGTATCTAAAAGAAGAGCGTGTGGTAAAGCTGCTGGGCGAAATGGGATACCATGGGAATTCTCTGTATGACATACTGCCGGTTTTTAGAGAAAGGTATAAAAAATACATGTCGGATAAGATACAGTTTCCCCATGAAATGGGAGTTCTGATGGGTTATCCGATTGAAGATGTGGAAGGCTTCATTCGCTATAACGGGAGAAATTCCATGCTTACCGGTTATTGGAAGGTATATGAGAACATCTCTGCGAAGGAGCAGCTTTTCCGCAAATTCGAAATAGTAAAAGAAACGATGCTGCAATTGATTTTTTTCGGAGTAGGTATTAAAGACATTATAGAAATTTACAGAGAGGATTGGCTGCAGGAGAAAGCGGCCTAGGAGGAAAAAGATATGGAAAAAATTTATGTTGTATATTGGTCACAAACAGGGAATACGCAAGCTATGGCGGAAGCGATAGGTAAAGGAATCGAAGCGGCTGGCAGGGAAGCCGAGGTGGTGGATGTGAGCGGTGCTTCTTTGGCGGAACTGAAAAAGGCGAAGGCATTTGCTCTGGGCTGTCCGGCTATGGGCGTTGAAGTGTTAGAAGAATCCGAAATGGAGCCGTTTGTATGTGATGTGGAAGGGTTCGCAGCAGGAAAGACGATCGGACTGTTCGGCGCTTACGGATGGGGCGACGGACAATGGATGCGCGAATGGGTAGAGAGAATGAATGCAGCAGGTGCGTCGGTACTGAACGGAGAAGGATTGATGTGTCAGGAGATGCCGGATGCTTCCGGATTAGCTCAGTGCGAAGAATTTGGAAAACAACTGGCGCAAGTGTGATAGAATAGAGCATACGTAAACAAGTGAGTAAAATATGCCGGTCATTGTTAATTTTTGAATCCGTCCATCGTCTTACTGTCATCGGTGCAAAATTGTGCATTAATTATAATGTCCTAAAGTTGAGTGGCTGATGAATATGCTGTATTATAATAAACACAGCTTATATTTTGGAATGGAGGTCGGAACAATGAGAAGCAATGAACTGCTTCTTCGTCCCCTTGATGATGCGGATATAGATTTGTTGACTTCATGGCTGAATAAGGACTATATCTTAAAGTGGTATCACGATGCGGACGAATGGCTTGGCGAAATACATAAACGACATGATGTTTATTCATGGATACACCATTTTATAGTTATGGATTGCGAAACACCTATTGGCTTTTGTCAATATTACGATTGCTATGCTGCGGGAGACATGGAAGATTGGTACAGTGTATCAGCGCCTGATGATACTTTTTCGATCGATTACCTGATTGGTAATGAAGCCTATCTTGGTAAAGGGTATGGGAAAGCAATTGTGGGGCTGCTGACAGATACTATTCGAACAGTAGAAAGAGCCAGACGGATTGTTGTTCAGCCGGAGCCGGAAAATCATGCGTCCAATCATGTACTGATTGCAAATGGATATGTTTATGATGAGAAGCGAAAGTATTACTACAAATTGCTGATTTAGTTTTGGCAAATAATAAACGGAGACGGCAATATCTAAGCAAGTTGAACAGGTTTACAAAATTGTGCATTATGATGAATATTTTCATCATAAGCACAATTTTTTTTACTTGCAATATGATGTGAGAGTAGTATAATTGCCAATTGTAGATAACTAATATCCATAATAGATAATGATTATCTATAAACTGATTTATAAACCGTATTGCTATTCGCAAGATATGTTAAGGAGGTAAGACGTTGAAACTTACAAAAGGATTTGAACAAGCGGCCTGTATTATCGTTCTGCTTGCAACCCAGGACCCCGGTATTCCCTTGTCTTCACAGGAAATAAACAAGAGGTTAAAGTGTTCTCCCTCTTATTTGAGGAAAATTATCCGTAAGCTGGTTGTATCCAGGCTGGTGAATTCCGTTTCGGGAAACAACGGCGGCTTTACGCTGGCGGTAAATGCGGAGAACATTAATTTACTTCAGGTGGTGGAAGCACTGGAAGGACCAATTGAAACGTTTACCGATACGGAGCTTATCAGTGAAGTATTCAAGGATTTCCCGTTCATTACAGATCAAGGCACCGCAATCTTGAAAAATGCATTTGCACAGGCCGACAGGCTATGGAGGGATTCTCTGAGGAACAAGACGGTTTATCAATTGCTTATGGAAGCGGTGGGGGAAGAAAAGCTGGCTTTGTACGATTGGAACCAGCCGGAAGAAAAAAGAGAGTTATTAATTAGAAAGGTGATGAATTCGATTCATGGAAATGATTAAAAAAGAATGGCAGGCAATCCTTAAGAACAAAATTTTATTAATTTCTTTTATTGTTATTTCTTTTATCCCGATTCTCTATGCTTCATTTTTCCTGAAATCCGTTTGGGATCCATATGGAAAAACCGGAGACTTGCCGGTTGCGGTAGTGAATGAAGATAAAGAAGTGGAATACAACGGAAAAATGCTGAATGTAGGAGCAGAGGTTGTAGACCAGCTTAAGGAAGACGAGAACTTAAATTGGGAGTTTGTTTCGGGCGAGGAGGCGAAACAAGGTTTAGAAAATCAGGAATATTATATGATCGTAACGATTCCTGAGGACTTTTCCGCAAATGCTGCGACAGTCATGGATGAGCGCCCGAAGAAAATGAATATCGAATATGAAACAAACGGTGCATTGAATTACTTAGGCGAGGTAATCGGTGAAACAGCCATGAAACAGCTAAAGAGCGAAGTTTCCGAGAAGGTCACCGAGGTCTATGCCAAAGCGATCTTCGACCAGCTCTCCGAAATCGGAGATGGCTTTGCACAGGCGGCTGACGGAGCGGAGCAGCTGGATGAGGGTGCCAATGATTTGGCGGAAGGAAGCAGGGCTCTGACGGACGGATTGAATACGTTGGCGGACAGCACCATAACCTTCAGCGACGGAGAAGAAACCTTCAGCGTTGCTCTCGGACAATATTTGGAGGGCACAGCTAAATTGGACGATGGTCTCGGTGAATTAAAGGCGGGTGTGGATACATTGGGAGAAAAGGTCCCCGACTTAGCGGACGGCGTAAACCGGCTGGATGATGGTTCCGGCAAGCTGGCATCCGGCATCAAGGACTATACCGGCGGTGTATCCAGGCTGGCGGACGGAACCAATACCCTGGCAAACAATGGAACTGCCCTTAAGACGGGGGTAACTACCTTAGTCGCCGGTTTAAGCAACGGAACCGCACAGCTTCAAAGCGGAGCAAATCAGGTCTCGGCAGGCCTGACCCAGATGTCAGGCAGTATAGGCACTCAGATCGATTCCGGTGCGGAACAGCTGGCGGCACTCGATAAAGGGTTGACAGATCTCAATAGCAGCATCCAGGGCCTGAACCAAATGCTGGCGGCAGCAGGTGCAGCCAGTCCGGCAGCGGCGGATGCAGCAGTTTCGAATATTTCGGGAGATGATACCGCGAACATTATCAATGCGGCGGAAGCGGCAAAAAGCAGCGCGAATAATATAATGAACAGCGCCGCCACTGTCTCTTCGGAATCCTCTGCATTGGACGGACTTAGAGAAGCGGTAAGCAACTCATCGGATTTGGACGATAATTCCAAGAGCATCGTGCTTGGCATGATCGATGCGGCAGCATCAAACAGCGGATCTGATTCTGGTATTTCGGCTGAGGCGGCGAACATCGTAGCCAATATGGATGCGGTAGAAAGCGGAGTATCCGGCATTGAGGCCAGTGCGGCAAACATGAGCGCGCAGGTGAGTGCCATGTCGGCAGCGGCAGGCTCTGCCGCCCAGGTGGCAGCGGCGGTAAATCAGATCGCGGCGGGAGCTGATCAGGTGCTTCCGGGAGCTCAGGGCGCGATTGCCAGCCTTTCGGGAGGCTTAAGCAGTGTAAAGGCAGCTTTGGACGGTCAGCTTATCCCCGGCATGAGTCAGTTGACGGGAGGCATTACCAGTCTCCAGACCGGTTTGGAAGGAGGCTCAGCGCAGCTCAGCACAGGCTTGGATACTTATATTGCGGGAGTAGAGCAGGTAAACGAAGGTGTGAAAACTTTGAAGAACAATTCCGCAGCTCTCAATAGCGGGGCATCGACGCTGAGCAGCGGACTTAACCAGCTCAACGACAATGTGCCTGCTCTTCAAGACGGTGTGAACGCACTGGTATCCGGTACCAATACGATAAAAGAAGGCAGTGAAGAGCTGGTAAAGAATAACGATGACCTTATGGCAGGACAGACGAAGCTTCAGAAGGCTTCCGCACAATTGACCGAAGGCTCGGCGAAATTAGCGGACGGCGGCATAACCCTTCAGGATGGCCTGAATACCTTTAAAGACGGAAGCAGCGAATTGGCGTTGGCTTTAAGTGACGGTTCCCGACAGGTAAATGACGTTCATACGACGGATAAGACGGCGGAGATGATCGCACAGCCAAATGAGATCACGCAGGAAAAGTACAGCGATGTGCCTAATTATGGCCATGCGCTGGCTCCATATGTATTATCGCTGGCCTTGTATGTGGGGTGTCTTGTATTCAACTTCATTTACCCTATTCGCAAGATTGCGGTAAAAGAAAAATCAGTGTTCCAGTGGTGGATAAGCAAGATAACAGTAGGAGCTGCCGGGGCTACGGCAATGGCCCTTATCGAAGCCGGAGTGATGATGCTCATCGGCCTGGAGCCGGATCATATACTTCAATACTTTGCGGTGGCGTTGGTATCTGCGTACGCATACATGTTCCTCATCATGTTTCTGGCGATGGCCTTCGATAATCCGGGAAGATTCGTGGCTATGATATTGCTCATATTGCAGCTTGCGGGCTCGGGAGGAACCTTCCCGATGCCTCTTACTGATAAGTTCTTCAGGAACATTCATCCGTATCTGCCCATGACACACTCCATTTACGGATTTAGAGAAACGATAAGCTCCGGTCTGGGAGAAGCGACCTTCACGAGCAACGCTCTGCTGATGCTTGGGATAGCGGCAGTTTCACAGCTTTTACTGTTTTTGTCCATGAAAGTGCTGAAAAAGATCCATAAGGACGGAATCTCACAGCTTGACGACAATCAGAAGCTTCTTGATGACAATTATACTTATAGCTGTTGATAAAAGGCAAACCGCTGATGGAATGCACACGACAGTTTAACTGACTTATATGATATGAACAAAAAGGCAATAAATGTCACTTATCCAATATCAGATGGATAAATCGAGGTTTATTGTCCTTTTATTTTTTTTAATTGCATGATGGTCGCCGATTTTTGTATTTGGGAGGAAAGTTTATTGCCAAGGGGATGGCTCCCTATTATACTCATGATAAGAGTATACGGATTACTGAGAACAGAGCGAGCAGTAACGCATATGGGGGTGGCAGATTGTTTCTTAGATTAGAAAGAAATCCTGAGCAGCAGGAGACGGAAGTAATTGTTAAATATGCGGAGATGGACCAGGACGTAAAGCGTCTCATTTCGCTTCTTCAGGCGGCAGATACAAAAATCTTATGTGAATCGAAGGATGGAGAGAAAGTAGTGAAAGCCGCGGATATTTTTTACATTGAAAGTGTGGATAAGAGGACATATGTTTACTGCGAAAATGAAGTATACCGAACGCAGCTGCGTCTTTATCAGCTGCTTGATATGCTGTCCGATACAGATTTTGTTCAGATCAACAAGGCCTGTATTTTGAATATAAATGTTCTGGATACGATAAAGACCTTATTCAACAGCAGGATGGAAGCGATGCTGAAAAATGGAGAACGGCTTTATGTAACAAGAAAGTATTTAAATGGCATTAAGAACAAGCTCAGGGGAGAGGAAGCATGAAGAGGATTTTAATAAATATTATGTCAACCACAGGTATTACTCTTGTAGTTTTGGCGGCGGTAGCTTTGCTGTATGGAGGCGAATGTCTTTTTGTCACTACTGTTTTTGAGGTTCTCATAGCAAATGCCGCAGTACATTTCGGGTTTATCTTTACTAACAAGTATGAAAACAAATATCCTATATTGGAGGCGCTGTTGAACATTACCTATGCAACAGCCGTAATCGTTGTCTTCGGACTTGTTTTTGACTGGTACAGCAGTACGCCCATAGGTGTGTTGATCATTATGGTTCTGCTCATTTATGTCATAGGCTATTTTATTAGTGCCCTCGGCGCAAAAGAAGATATGGAGGAAATCAATCGCCTGCTTCGGGAACGCAAGGATTCATTTAAATTAAAATAGTCATTTGCGGCTGTATTTTTAAAGGAAACCTTGAAGCAGTCATAACCGGACGGGTCGGCAGCAAAGCACCTCCATGTGCGCCGCTGCCTAAACGCCGCATCCTTGCGGCGTTTTCCCTGAGAGCGTCGGTTTCCTTAAGAAAATACAAGCCGCTCACTAAAGGAGGCAAAAACAGACACACCGTGGAAAGTTTTAGCTAAGTTATGAAATGGCACATAAAATTGGTGAAGGTAACGAGTTTCGCAATTACCTATTAAATTAAAATTATGAAGGGAGAAGATTTTTGAAGGTTATATTGAAAGCGGAAAACATTATTAAGGATTTTGAAAAGGAAAGGGTTATCAAAGGCGTTTCTTTAGATATTTACGAAAATACATTTACGGCGATACTCGGCCCCAGCGGCTCAGGAAAGTCCACCCTGCTGAACATCCTGTCGGGTCTTATACGTCCTACACAGGGAAGTGTGAAGTACGGGGAGGAGATGATGACTACATGGTCCGAAAGAAGGCTTGCCGATTGGAAACGTACCGAAGCCGGGAACATATTTCAGGAATATCTGCTGTTAGAGAATCTGACGGTGGAAGAAAATATAAAGATTGGCATCAGCTCCAAAAAGGGTGCCCTTTCTTTTGAGCGTTTAGTTCGTATTCTCGAAATCGACGACATATTGGACAAATTTCCGGCACAGCTCTCCGGTGGTCAGAAGCAGCGCACAGCAATCGCACGTGCAGTTATCAAAGGTCCTGGCCTTTTGTTTTGTGATGAAGCTACGGGAGCTTTGGACGAAGAAAACAGCAAAAAGGTAGTAGGGCTGCTGCATGACCTAAAATCGGTCTTCGGTATCGCCGTTTTGTTCACCACACATAATCAGCAGATCGCCAAAACGGCAGACCGCATTTTGACGATGAAGAACGGGATGATATACCAGGACGTCCGAAACGATGCTCCGATAACGGCCGATGCCATGATATGGGGGTAAATATGAGACTATTGTATAAGCAATTAACAAAGGAAGTGTGGAAAAATAAGGTATTTGTATGGCTGCTGCTTCTACTCACCTTTTTAAGCGCACTTTCTTTTTATTTTGTAAGATTTTCTATCGACGGCAACACGGCCGTACTGGAATCGCTTCCGCGTCTTAGCGCAAATCAGGTGCAATATAAAAATGCGTTGGCTTCCAATACATCATTGGCATATACCTTTTTCTTTTCCATGCTGGGTCTGACTTGTTTTGTTTTCTTTATGTTTTTTTACCGCTTTTTCGGCTCGAATACAAAGGCCTTCGGGTGTCTGAAAGCTTTGGGCTTTACGGATAGGTCGCTGGGTTTTTATTTTGTGTTATTTACTGCGGTGATGTCTGTTACCGGTTCTCTTGCCGGGCTGACGGGAGGATATTTTTTATCGGACATTCTGGTAAAGGCCAACATGAGAACCTATTCCGTTACGGGACTTATAAAGGGCATTGCTCCTTTTACCATCATGGAGGGATTCTTGGGTGCGGCGGTGATTCTTTGCCTGAACGCCTTTCTATGCTATTTCTTTATACGGGGCAAGGAGCCGGGAGCATTAATTGCGGGAAAAAAGGGAAGCGGCGTTCGAAAGACCTTATTGATGGCCGATAGAATTGTGAAGTTTCTTCCTGTAAAAAATGAATTCCCTCTTCGGATTGCATTAAGAAAGCCCCTTGCAGTGTCTCTTATCTTTGTGGCGGTAACGGCCTTCAATGTTTGTGTTATCTTGGGGCAGTCCTTGAATTCCAGCAGTCAAAAGGTTTTCAATTCTCAAATGATGGGCCATAATTATGATTTCGATACGAAGTATCCTGCTTACATGGAGGACCCCCTGCCGTTTGAAGGATTGTCCTACCTCTATCATGAAGCCGGATTGATGGCGGGCGGCTATGAGATAGAGCAGACAATAATCGGATTGTATGGTTTGAACGGATTATATGAGCTTCAGGATATGGATAAGAGGCTGATGTCCGTTCCCGATGCGGGCAGTATCTATATTAATCCGGGGCTGGCGGAGTTGTATGGAGTCCGGAAAGGAGATTCTCTTGCTGTTTTTATAGACGGCAGGGAATATACTTTTGTCGTAGCCGGAGTTGCTGCTAATGCAAAGGCTGAAAGCATTTTGGCAAATGCAGCACAGCTGGCGGAGATAATGGGAATACCGGCAGGAGCCTATAATGGCGTCTGGACCATGGAAAAACCTGCGGGCGGAGGAGAAACGACAGATAGGGAACAACGTATCCTCGGGTTGGAAAAAGATGAGGTATCGAACAATACCAGTGCTGTCATCAACCAAGTCATCGGAGGAATCGTAGGTGGAATCCTACTGTTCTTGGCAGTTTATGTAAATTTCCAGGATAATAAGCGGGATATGGTGATTTTGAATTTAATTGGTTATTCGCTTAAGGATATCAGAAGGATGCTGGTAGATATCTACAGACCCATTTTATGGACGGCTTTTTTTCTGACGATCATTCCAAGTATATCGATGGCCGGGTTCATCCAGCGGTCACTGTCCGTTTCAATTAAGGATTATATACCGTTTGGAACGAATGCCGTAATAATTGTTCTGATATTTATTTCGCTGAATATCATATACACATTGGGGCAGACAGTACTTTTATACAATATACGAAAAAACATTAAAAAATGGGTATAAAAATTTTTTTGAAAATTCTCTTGACTTAAACTTAACTCCAAGGTGTAGTATTTTAATAAATGGAAAATAAAAGCTTTTAACGAGTGATTTTCCGATGTCCCAAGAAAGGGTGATATATATTAATTTGCGAAACAATAGGGAGAAAGGTGTGGTTATTAAGATGAAGAAACTGGGCTTTGGTTGTATGAGACTTCCCATGAGGCAGGGGGAAAATGAATTGGAAGTGGACTATGAGCAGTTCAATCAGATGATCGACGCGTTTTTTAAGGAGGGTTTTTGCTATTTCGATACTGCCCACGGCTATATCGGAGGGAAGAGTGAGACGGCGATCAGAGATTGTCTGGTAAAGAGGTATCCGAGAGAGTCTTACATCCTTACCGACAAATTGACTTCCAGCTATTTCCAGAAAGAGGAGGAAATTATCCCATTATTTGAAAGGCAGCTTGAGAATACGGGGGTAGAGTATTTCGATTATTATCTGATGCATGCCTTGAATTCCGATTATTATGCGAAATACGTAGAGTGTCATGCCTTCGAAGTTGCCAGGCAGCTGAAGGCTGAAGGCCGGATCAGGCATATCGGTATTTCTTTTCATGATAAGGCGGCGGTGTTGGATAAGATTCTAAGCGAACAGCCTGATATCGAGGTGGTGCAGATACAGTTCAACTATGCGGATTATGATGATCCGGGTATTGAAAGTTATCTCTGTTATCAGGTATGCGAGAAGCATAATAAGCCGGTTATTGTAATGGAGCCGGTGAAAGGCGGCGGACTTGTGAATTTGCCGAAGGCGGCGGAGATTATTTTGGATGAGCATAGAAAAGGAGCGAGCTATGCAAGCTACGCCATTCGTTTTTGTGCTTCCTTTGACAAGGTGTTCATGGTTCTCAGCGGAATGAGCACGATAGGGCAGATGGAAGATAATCTCAGCTATATGAAGGATTTCGTTCCTTTTACGGATGATGAATTCGAGCTGATAGGGCATATCAGGGAAATAATTAAGAATCAGGACATGATTCCATGTACAGCCTGTAGGTACTGCGTGGACGGATGCCCCGTACATATAGCGATTCCCGACCTTTTCGCGTGTTACAATGCCAAAAAACAATATAACGATTGGAACAGCGATGTCTATTACAGCGTGAGTACCAAGGATGCAGGAGCGGCTTCCGACTGTATCAAATGCGGAAAATGCGAGAAGGTTTGTCCCCAGCATATAAAAATCAGGCTGAATCTGGAGGATGTCAGCGAGATGTTCGAGAAGAATAGGCAGTAATATAATTTAGTTCAATATATTAAAAAAAATCATATCGAGCTTGTTCAGGAGTCTCATAATGAGTATCTTGAATAAGCTCTATTTTTATCTTATAGGATTAGGATGTCAAAAAGACCTTTTGACACTCTAATCCTTATAGGGAAGTACGTCCTACAAGGAGATTTTGAAGATCCCAATTATAGTCCTCATCAGTCCTAAATAATGTATTACCTATTTGAAAAAATAATAAAAATATAAATACAAAAAAATAATAATATTGTATTTTTTATATAATTCATTAAAACACTTACAAAAAGTCATAAAATTTGTTATAATAATAAATATAGAATAAACAACTAGTAATTATTGGGCAGACGGAAGGATGCGGTTCACTCTAATTCACTGAGTGTAAGGATTCCTTTTTTAGTTATATTAATAATGATGGTAATAATAATCAGACAAGAATATAGGAGTAATATAAATGTTTAAAATCGGTGATTATGTAGTAGTCAACTCAAATTATGGAATATGTAAAATCGAGGATATTGCATATTTAGATATTTCTATGGCCGCCAAGGATGAACTTTATTACCTTATGATTCCATTGGAAGAAGCAGGTGCAAAAATATATATTCCGGTAGGGGGAACTAAACATAAAATCCGCAAAGTTATTAATGAAGAGGAAGCGTGGAAAATAATTGATGAAGTTCCGGAAATAGAAGAAATGCCGATTGATGACAGCAGATTATGCGAAAAAAAATATAAAGAAGCCATCCAAAGCTGTGAGCCTGAAATATTAATCAGTATTATTAAAAGCATGTATTACAGGATGAGAAAAAGAGGTTCGCAAGGAAAGAAGGATACAGTTATAGATGAACGTTACTTTAAGATTGCAGAAAATAATCTATATGAAGAGCTGGCCTTTGCTTTAGGAAAGAATAAAAATGAGATGCAGAAATTAATTATAGATAAAATTAAGAAAAAAAATTTGCCCTCATCCGACCGTGAATGACCTTGTCAATGAATGGCAGAATGATTCGATAAAAGGCGCAGGGATTCGTTTCCTGCGCCTTTAAGGTGTAAATCAACCTTTACTCCATCATAAAGTTAGATACTCCGATATTATTCAGTGATATATTCGGTTTACATCTGTAGTTTCTTCTGAAATTCTTTGACGGACATACCTTTAATAAATAACTTCCGCTGTATGGAACTTCGAATTCAAAGTACCCAAAGCAAGGTACACATTTGTATGATAATAAAACCTGAGTGTTACAGAATATCTGATAAAGCCGCAGCTCCCACTCATGCTCGCTGCAGCAGGAGCATCCCTTGATATAACCGGCGATGAGCCCCGGGGTAATCATACATACCGGACAGGGCGGACATTCCGGGCATATGACCGGCTCCGGACAAACCGGACAAACCGGACAAGGCGGACATTCCGGGCAAGTAACCGGTTCCGGACAAGTCGGGCAGACCGGGCAAGGCATAGGCTCCGGGCAAGTCGGGCAGACCGGACACGGCATAGGCTCCGGGCAAACCGGGCAAGGAAGCGGTTCCGGGCAAGTGGGATAAATCGGGCAAGGAGCTGGTTCCGGACAAACCGGACAAACAACAGCCTCAGGACTAACCGTACTGGGAGCAGTCTCCGGGGGTGTAGGCAGAGGCCGCATTGTTTCAGGAACAGGGGTGGTAGGAGCAGGAACAACTGATTCTACGGTTTCGCACATTACGCCTCCGACAAAAGGCGGAAGATGGAATTCGAAACCGCTGTTTGGATTTACCGCAAATGAATTCAGGGCAACATTGCCGGTAATATGCCCCCCTGTCGAGTGAGCGTGGAACATGGCTTGTGGAGCCAGAATGCTTCCCCAGATTGCAGCAGGAACTTCCATAAATATATTTTTAGCGTCCTCAAATACATAGAGAGTATGGTCTGCTCTGCCCCGTTCTCCCATAAGACCATATTGCAGATGTGCATTATCTCCCGTTCTCAACTTTATAATAACCAGGCTGCCTTCCGGTACTTCGGCACGAAGTCCCTTCTTTAAAATACCATTTGGAACATCAATCTGGAATACATTCTGCTGCGGATCGTTACCGCGAAGAATCCATTCGTGGAAATTATCGATGATTTCCCCGTTTGCAGGCAAATCTTCAATACAACTCTTATAATTCTCAATACTGTTTCTCGCATTCCTGAAGAAACCGGAAGTATCTGCGTTAATCCGGCTTGCAGGAATAAATCTTGGTACATCGTAGCTCGGGATAACAAAGTGATCCCCTTTTTCGCTGGGCTTCCAATAAGGGCTGCCGGAATCGGAGTGATATAAAGACTCTAATTGTTGTACCTGTCCGGGTTCTCCGCTTTTACCTATTAAATAGGTACTTCCCTTGTCAGCACGGAAGTTGCCTCCTGCAACAACATGGCCAACCACGCCCAAAGGGCCGTTCATTGAAACGTTATTCCCTACAAGAAATCTTACCATATCAGGGGAATAGCCTATATCTACCGGTTCTAAACCGGATCCAAAGGAAAGACTAAGGCCTCTAGGGCTGACAAAGTTTCCGCCAACAGCCATTGCGCCGCTAGTGTCCACGATGTTATTAGCATTGCCGAAAACAATAGCGTTAAATTGAGAAGCGACGCCAAAGGGCTGCCCCGTAACATCGTTCCAGCTAATATCGTCATAGGGAATGCCTACTTTTGATGTAATCATATTACTGGTAATATTATAATCCAATCTAATCTAACTCCTATGAAATACCTTGGATTTCATAATCCTCATTCTTACTACAATGTATTCAAAAAGGGGATAATCGTGCAAACGATGAGGGATTTTAGCAGGAATAATTTTATGTCGTCGAAAAATATTGTTAAAAAATTAATTATTCTTGCCTTGGACGAAACTCCAAGTCATAATTGTACTTAAAGCCAGTACGCTGTACCGGTAGATAATAGTTAACATAAGTAAGCTATGGATAAAATGTTTTTAGGAGGAAATAACATGTCAAAAGAGTTGGTCGCATATTTTTCAAGAAAAGGTGAGAATTATGTAAATGGTGCAATAAAAAGTCTGGATATCGGAAACACAGAGGTAGCTGCGAAGATGATCGGTGATATGACGGGAGCCGATATGTTCCAGATTGAGCCGGTGAAGGAGTACAATCCCGATTATAATATATGTATAGAAGAAGCGAAGCGGGATAAGGGCGCAAATATCAGGCCGGAGTTTAAGCATGCGCCGGATGATATTTCGGCATATGAAACGATTTACCTTGGTTACCCTAATTATTGGGGGACCATGCCGATGCACGTATGGACTTTTCTCGAAAAATATGATTTTACAGGAAAAACAATTAAACCGTTTTGTACTCATGAAGGAAGCGACGTAGGAAGCAGCGAGCAGGATATTAAGACGCTGTGCCCGGATGCTAAGGTTGAAAGGCCGCTTTCCATACACGGTGCGAGTGTGAACGAAGCGAAAGATGCCATAGAAAAGTGGATATAAAACGCAGAGGAAAAAGCTTGATGAATATTGATAATTTAGTTTTGTAAAATAAAACGGCGGATTTGATCTCATTCAAAATCGCCGTTTCTTCATAGTCAATCTGCCGAGACATTCGATTTAAATAAAAAAATTTAAAAAGTGTGTAACGTTTTGTGATTATTCCCGCACTTATTAATGTAACGGAAGTAAAAGGAAGAAAAGTGTGTGGATTTATTCTGTCATGTAAGGCTGAGGCCGGTGTATGCGGTGCCATAGGGGGTGTGGAGTTGGATAAGCAGAATATGGAACAAATCTATGAGGAGAATGTTTCTGTCGTATATAAATATCTATTCTGCCTGACTCAGGATTCTTATTTGGCAGAAGAGTTGACCCAGGAGACGTTTTATCAAGCGATAAAGGGGATTCAGAAGTTTCGCGGAGACTGCAAGATATCAGTCTGGCTCTGCCAGATCGGAAAAAGGCTGTGGTATAAGGAGCTGGAGCGGCGGAAGAAAAAAACGGTGTCCATCGATGAACTTACCGAAAAGATCTCCGAGGAGGACTTGGAGGAACAATATCTGATGAAATGCGACAAGGTAGAATTGTTCCGGAAAATATACCGGCTGGAGGGAAGGGTGAGAGAGGTCATGTATCTTAGACTTACCGGAGAATTGAGTTTTGCGGAAATCGGCGAAATTATGGGAGTGACGGAGAACTGGGCAAGAGTAACCTTTTACAGAGGAAAGCAAAAGTTATTGAAGGGAGAGGATTCATAATGGAAAAGAATATTGATTGTGCGGTAGTAAGGGATTTGCTTCCAAGCTATGTGGAAAGGCTGACCAGTGAGGAGACCAATAAGGTGATGGAGGAGCATTTTGCAAATTGCGAAGACTGTGCTTTAGAACGGGATACGATGATGAAGACGATTCATGATACGATTTCGATTGCCAAAAAAAATGAGAAGGTAGTAAACTATTTGAAAAAAACAAAAACATTATATGTTTTGAAAGGATTTGCCTTATCGATGGGGATTATAGCTGTTCTTGTCTCCTTTATTGTAGACATTGCAGTGAACAGGCGTCTCACCTGGTCCTTGATCGTCGATGCCGGCATCGCCTATGTTTATGCCTGCGGGCTGCCCCTGGCAATCAGCAAGAGGAACAAAATCGTGAAAATGACGGCAGCTGCCAGCATTCTTCTGCTTCCGCTTCTGTATGTAATAGAATATGTAGTGAATGACAACTATTTAAGCCAGCCGGTTTACTGGGTAAGGGAGTATGCTCTGCCCATCGGTGTTCTCTGGGTCGCGATTGTCTGGGCAGCCATACTTATCATACGTTTTACCAAGGTAAATGTCTGGACTGCCATAGGAATATTTTTATTGCTTGCAGCCGTGGGTTCCGCGGTTACCAATGCAATTGCGGATCAGGCTACGCTGAAAGAAATTTATACAACAGGATATGAATGGATCGATACGGCGGCTTACCTGCTGTGTGCTGCGGTATTCCTGTTCTTCGGTTATGAGAAGCGCAGGAAAGAATAGGCCGCCTTCTCTTGCTATTCGTAATAAATTTTGCGGCTGCCGTTTATGGTTTCCCCTACGGAGTGCTCAATCCAGTGGACGGCTCCGTCTATATCCCGGTCATGAATGAAGGACCAGAGCTTATAAGTATTTTGATATAGGGCGGGGATTCCATACAGCGTGCAGAAACGTTCCCAAAGCGTGAATACCGGAGCCTTAAAGGATTGAAAGATTAAAGGTATCAGTGCATTTTGGGACAATACGGCGAATTCATGCTGAAATTCGAACGCAGCCTGAGATGCCCCGGCGATCGAGGCGGCATCCCGGATGCGCTCTGTTTTTTCCAACAATAATTGAACCTCTTCATTGGTAATGCGTTTGATACATTGCTGCGCGGCAAGGGTATCTAAGGCAATTCTGACTTCGAGAATTGATCTTATTTCATCATTTCTCAGCTTTCCCCCATTATATTTCATAATAGAAAGCAGAGTATCGAGAGTCCCAGTCCTACGGTAGTCGGCGACGAAGGTGCCGACTCTGGGTTTTACGATGAGAAAGCCCTTTTTTTCCAACTCGGTAATACCGCTGTTGACCACCGCCCGGCTGACCTGCATAGCTTCTGAAAGCTGCCTTTCCGGCGGAAGCTTCTCCCCGATTCCCAGCTTGCCGGATAAAATCATATGCTCTAATTGCTCTACGAACAGCTCCCTAAGAGAAGGGGAGCTTATTTTTTGAAATTCCATAAACCTGACCTCCATACAGTATACTGGTTTGACCACATACCAGAATTGGTTATTCTAACATTATATTGTACGAAATGACTAAAATCAATAACAAAATTTTAGTATAATGTAGAAAGGTATATAAAGAATTGACTATTTTCCGTAACAATGATAAATTTATATCAAGAAGAGAACGAAAAATAAGTGCTGGTATGACCAGCATAACAAAGGAAAGGTGAGAGATATGTTTACATTTAATTATGAGGCGGGAGCAACCGGCTTAACGTCGTGGCTCATGTGGTTAGTGGTTTTTGCAGCTTTATTTGCACTGAATGAGGTGTCCAGAAGGTACAAGGTAATGGGAATCGTATGTTTTGTCGTACTTCCCGCCGTTTTATCCGTGCTGTGGTTTACGGTTTTATCTGATACCACTTATACGGATTGGTTCCATCTTGCGAAGGTATATTCCTCCACGGCCGGTTGTATCGGCTTCTGGTGTATCCGTCATCTTCACGGAACGAACAAGAAGACGGGAAAAGAGTGGAGACTTTCCGAGAACAAAATTGCACTGTGTTTCCCCCCTTTGATTCTTGCGATCAATATCTGTGAGGCGATAGCCCGCGATCTGGAGGTAGGAATGAATTATGTGGGCGGCGGAATGTTAGTGGATGACGCGCAGTATGTGATCGGCGGACCTTGGAATTACATGAATGCGATTGCAGGTATTTTGAACATCATCACGATCACCGGATGGTTCGGCATCAAGATAAGAAAAGCGACGGCTAAGGATAAGAGCAGAGATATGATCTGGCCCGATATGCTCTGGTTCTGGATTATAGCATATGATCTTTGGAACTTCGCATATACATATAATTGTCTCCCGGGACATTCATGGTACTGCGGCTTTGCACTGCTGCTCGCGCCTACTCTTTGTGCATTTACCCTGGGAAAAGGTGCATGGCTTCAGCACCGCGCTCAGACGCTTGCGCTTTGGTGTATGTTTGCCCAGACGTTTCCTGCATTTCAGGATACGGGAATGTTCTCCGTTTCTTCGACCTACAATACGACCATTTACTTTATCGTAAGCTTCCTTGCAATGGCGGTTAACATTGCGGTATTGGTTTATATGATTTATAAAGTAGCTAAGACGAAACGCAATCCTTATAAGGCGGAATTGTACACGGATATCGCAAAATATAAAGAAATCGCAGCTTTAGCAGAATAAAAACAATGCCGTACTTTGGAAGGAGCAGGGCAGCATAGATGAAAGAATATAGAGTACTGGAAATTAAACAAAGTGTATTTGAAGATAACAATAAACAAGCCGGCTTACTAAGGCAGAAATTAAAAGAAGAAAAGATATTTTTACTCAATCTTATGTCTTCGCCCGGTGCGGGTAAGACGACCACACTGACACGTACTATCGAGTTGCTTAAGGATAAGCTGCGCATCGGCGTAATGGAGGCTGACATAGACTCGGACGTAGATGCGGCTGCGATCGCAAAGACGGGAGCGAAGGTCATTCAGCTCCATACGGGCGGCATGTGCCATCTGGATGCGGATATGACGAAGCAGGGGCTGGAAGGCCTGGGAACGGAAGAGGTGGATCTCGCAATCTTGGAGAATGTAGGCAACCTCGTATGTCCGGCGGAGTTCGATACCGGCTCGGTAAAGAATGCTATGATCTTAAGCGTGCCCGAGGGAGATGACAAACCGCTTAAATATCCCTTGATGTTCAGTATTTGCGATGTACTTCTGATCAACAAAATAGATGTAATGCCGTACTTTGATTTTGACTTACAGGTCTGCATAGAGCGGGCCAAGAAACTAAACCCGGATATTCAGGTCATTCCGGTTTGCGCAAAAACGGGAGAGGGAATAAAGGACTTTGCTGACTGGCTTTATAATGAGACTAAAAAATGGCGGTCGTAAGAAAGGTTATTACTGTTCACATAAGAACGTGATTCAAGAGATGATTTCTGCTTAGCAGAGCGGATTTACATGCAGAAATCATGCGTTGCTGAGAACGGAGTGAACAGTAACGAAAGGTTAAATGAGATGAAAGATATTACAAAAATGATTTTTCCCGAGTGGTATAAATGCCAATATAACGAAAAGGTACTGGCTCTCGCAAATCATATCGGACGTAAAAAGCCGGGGGCTAAGAATGCCTATAAATGGGATGACCCGGAATACATCATCCTCGAAGCCGGAGTAAATGACGAAATGGCTGAGGTGGGTTTGGGACTGGGTGTTTGCGAAAAACGAACTACCAGAGAAATTGCTAAACTATTAAACAAACCGGAGGACTATTGCCATGAACAGCTGATGAAGCTGGCACAGTATGGTGTATGCTTTGTAAATACCAGGGATGGAGAAGATATATTCTGGGCGGAGACATGGATTCCGGGAACGATGGAAATGATTGTAAACAGCAGGGAAAATGTGGAAAAGTATCCGATCATCGGCTATGCCATGGAAGCCTATGGACGTGTAAGAGGACCTATGAGCGCCGGCTCCTTCCCTCCGGGTGTAGGACTTATGCGCGTTATTCCCATAGAAACGGCGATTGATGGAAATACCCGCCGCGCTTCCTATGAAGAAGTATCTAGGTATTTGAATGAAAATGATATTTTTACTGTTACCGACTGCTCCTGCCGTACTGACCGTGAAATCATGGGTGAAGGCTGCGGACATCTGAAGGAAGATATGTGTATCCAGATGGGCCATGCTGCGGAGTACTATATCAAGACGGGGAGAGGGCGTCAGATCACGAGAGAAGAAGCCTTTGAAATCATCAGGCGTGCGGAAGAAAACGGACTGATGCACCAGATTCCCAATATTGACGGTTCAGGAAAAACCCATGCTATTTGTAACTGCTGCGGCTGCGGCTGCCTTTCTCTCAGAACTGCAACGAT
Source organism: Kineothrix sp. IPX-CK (assembly GCF_039134705.1). Lineage (NCBI taxonomy): Bacteria > Bacillati > Bacillota > Clostridia > Lachnospirales > Lachnospiraceae > Kineothrix > Kineothrix sedimenti. The sequence goes on from NZ_CP146256.1 coordinate 1,562,834, forward strand.
GTTCAAGAATAATGACATGGTGCGTTCTAATTATGTGGCGAAGGTAGATCCTGAAAAGTGCGTTGCCTGCGGGCAATGCGTGGAAAACTGTCCGGTTAATGCTTTGAAGCTGGGACAGAAGCTATGCTCTTCCAAACCGGTAACAAGCGATATTACCACAAGGGAAACTCCCCGGGATATGGAATGGGGAGAAGAGCATTGGAACCCGGAATACCGTACTAACAAAGAAAACGTAGTGGATACGGGAACTGCTCCGTGTAAGACCAATTGTCCCGCGCATATCGGTGTACAAGGGTATATTAAACTGGCATCCCAGGGGAAATACAAGGATGCACTGGAGCTGATCCGTCATGAGAATCCGCTTCCGGCAGTATGCGGACGTATCTGTAACAGACGATGTGAGGATGCGTGTACCAGAGGCGATATCGACGCTCCCATCGCTATCGATGAAATCAAAAAATTCATCGCCAAACAGGAACTGGATAAAGAAAACCGCATAATCCCAAAGAAGCGCCATGATTACAGCAATAAGAAAATCGCTATTGTAGGTGCGGGACCGGCAGGCCTTTCCTGTGCATATTACCTCGCTTTGGACGGTTATACCATCACGGTATTCGAAAAGGAGAAAAGGCTCGGGGGTATGCTGACCATGGGAATTCCCAGCTTCCGTCTGGAGAAGGACGTGGTGGAAGCGGAAATAGATATCATAAAGGAAATGGGCGTCGAGTTCAGGACGGGCATCGAGGTAGGAAAGGACGTTACGTTGGGAGACCTGAGAAAACAGGGCTATGATGCGTTCTATCTGGCAATCGGAGCTCAGGGCGGAAGAAAAGTAGGCATCGAGGGAGAGGATGCACAGGGCGTTATGTCAGGTATTGAATTCCTTCGTATGGTAAATCAGGATAAGGAAGCGAGAATAAGCGGCAAGACCGTAGTAGTAGGCGGTGGAAATGTTGCCATAGACGTTGCAAGAACAGCAGTCCGTGCCGGAGCGGATTCGGTGATTCAGTGCTGTCTGGAAAGCAGAGAGCAGATGCCGGCTTCTAAAGATGAAATCATGGAAGCGCAGGAGGAACACATCGAGATACGAAATAGCTGGGGGCCGAAACGTATTTTGACAACGGACGGAAAGGTTACGGGAATCGAGTTTAAGAAATGCATCCGGGTATTCGATGAGGAAGGAAGATTCAGTCCTCAGTACGATGAAAACGACACGATGACGGTGGAGGCGGATTACGTACTTCTTTCCGTTGGACAGTCTGTTCTCTCAGGAGATTTGTTAAAAGGTTCCGCGGTGGTAACGAGGCCTAACGGAACGCTGGAAGCGGATTCCTTTACTTATCAGACGGCTCAGGAGGACATTTTCACAGGCGGTGATGTATATACAGGCCCTCGCTTTGCCATTGACGCGATTGCGGCGGGCAAGCAGGCGGCTATTTCCATCCATCGTTTTGTACATCCGGGACAGAGTCTCGTATACGGGCGGGATCGTCGTATCTTCAAAGAACTGGATAAAGAGGCTGCGATTATAGAATCCTATGACAATACGCCGCGTCAGTGTCCTGAAAATATTAAGTCCGACAAGAAGGCGGAGGAAAGTTTCCGTGACTTAAGAGGAACCTTTACCGAGGAACAGATGCGCAAGGAGACAGAGCGCTGTCTGGGTTGTGGTGTAACGGTGGTGGATTCCTACATGTGCGTAGGCTGCGGCCAGTGCACGACAAAGTGCAAGTTCGATGCGATAAAGCTGGAGCGTGTTTATAACGGAGAAGGCGTTGCCTTTACGGACATGAAGCCGGTGGTAGTGAAGACTATTATTAAGAGAAAAGGAAAGATTGCGGTTAAAAAAGTACAGAATGCTTTTTCCAAAAGCAAGTAAAAGGAGCTGAGCAAAATTGCATGAGCTAGGTGTGGTGATGGAAGTGGCAAGAGTGGTGGAAGCCTTCGCAAGAGAAAACGAAGTGGAGGAAGTCGACACTATCGTATTGCAGGTGGGAGAGCTTTCTTCCATGGTTCCCAAGTACATATACGATGTTTATCCGGCCGCTGTGGATGGAACTATGCTGGAAAATACCAAGCTGGACATAGAAATTATTCCCGGTAACGGCAAGTGCGGAGAATGCGAAACAGTTTTTAATATACTGGAGAACCGTGCAGTCTGCCCTAATTGTCAATCGGCGCAGTTCGAGCTGCTGAGCGGAAGAGAATTTTATATTAAAGAAATTGTCTGTTATTAAGGACAGATATGGAGCAGCGGTATATGAGAAAGAAAGTTATCGCGATACATGCCAGCAGCCGGAAGAGAAATACCTACCATCTCCTAGAGAACCTAAGGGAGGAGCTTGCAGCCTATGACATCGATGTGGAAATCCTATGCTGCTCGTCGCAGCTACCGCTGGTTCGGGACTTAAGAATACGCTAAACTATCTGGAGGATACAGCGCTGCAATGGGGGGCGGTCCCTGCCGGAAAAATTGGAAGAAGCGCGGGCAGCCGGGAGAAAGCAATTGAAAAAAAGGAATACAGCAGATTCGTGGAATACCTCAATATGGATATGCACCGGTATAAACCCGGCATGAAAGAACTGATAACTTTTGAAGTAAAAAAGATTCTGGCGGAAAAAGTTCTGGCGAGAGACAAGAAATATTGGGAGGAAAAGCAATGGCTGGATAAACCTTATTATTTTGAGGCTTCCATCCATCCGTTAAAAAAGGCCTCGGCTTCCTTATTCTATAAGTTTCTCTCCGGGAAAATAAAGAGTGTAGAAGAGTAAATTGTTGTTAATTATTTCACAATTAATTCGTATTTCTTAAATATTTGGAATAATTTGGAAATATATCGAAAAAACTGTGCAATTTTGGGAATATATGATATAATAGCTCTACGATTATCAAACGAGTTTGCACACAGAATGAAGAGCGCCATTTGGCGTTATAATATACCATGGACGTTTAACGCTCATGGTATATTACGTCTGTGTGAAACAAAAAAGAAAAATGACAAAAGGATGAGAAAGGAAAAAGTATGGCAAAGTGGGTGTACTTATTTGAGGAAGGCAGCGCGGAGATGAAGAATCTTCTGGGAGGAAAAGGGGCGAATCTTGCGGAGATGACAAAGCTCGGACTCCCGATTCCCCAAGGATTTACGGTAACTACAGAAGCGTGCACTGATTATTACAAAAAGGACAGGCAGATTGCTCCCGAGATCGAGGCTCAGATTTTTACAGCGCTCGAAGAATTGGAGCGGAAGCAGGAGAAAAAATTCGGAGATACGAAGAATCCTCTTCTTGTATCTGTCCGCTCGGGGGCGCGTGCTTCCATGCCGGGCATGATGGATACGATTTTGAATCTGGGTCTGAACGATGAAGCGGTGGAGGGATTCGCCAGGAAGACGGGAAATCCCAGATTCGCTTATGACTCTTATCGTCGGTTTATTCAAATGTTCTCCGATGTGGTCATGGAAATACCTAAATCCAACTTTGAAAAAGTCTTGGAGGAAATGAAAGAAAGCAGAGGAGTGCGTACCGATGCGGAGTTAACGGCACAGGACCTTAAGGAGACAACGGAACGTTTCAAGCAGATATATAAGGATCAAAAGGGAGAGGGCTTCCCGCAGGAGCCGAAGAGACAATTGATGGAGGCGGTAAAGGCAGTATTCCGCTCATGGGATAATGATCGCGCAATCGTTTACCGCAGGATGAATGATATTCCGGGAGAATGGGGAACTGCGGTCAATGTACAGGCAATGGTATTTGGCAACATGGGAGAAACCTCGGGAACCGGCGTGGCATTCACGAGAAATCCGTCTACGGGAGCAAAAGGAATCTTTGGAGAATATTTGATTAATGCGCAGGGAGAGGATGTTGTAGCGGGAATCCGTACTCCTCAGCCAATTACGAAGCTGAAAGAGGAACTGCCGGAATGCTATGAGCAATTCTTAGAGACGGCAAACCGCTTGGAAGCTCATTATCGTGATATGCAGGATATGGAATTCACCATCGAAAACGGCAAGCTGTTCTTCTTACAGACTAGAAGCGGTAAGCGTACGGCGGGAGCCGCACTGCAAATAGCCTGCGATCTTGTAGATGAAGGAATGATCAGCCCCCGCATGGCAGTTCAGAGAATCGAGGCGAAATCCTTGGATCAGCTGCTTCACCCGAATTTCGATGAGGAAGCGTTAAAGGCCGGTCAGGTAATCGGACAAGCACTCCCTGCGTCTCCGGGTGCAGCTGCCGGAAAAGTATATTTTCACGCGGAAGATGCGGTAATGGCTCATGAAAGAGGAGAAAGAGTCATTCTGGTGCGTCAGGAGACCTCTCCGGAGGATATCGAAGGAATGCATGCGGCAGAAGGAATTCTTACTGTAAGAGGCGGAATGACCTCCCATGCGGCGGTTGTTGCGAGAGGAATGGGTACCTGCTGTGTATCGGGCTGTGGTGAAATCGTAATCGATGAAAATGCGAAGATCTTTGAACTTGGCGGCTGTAAGTTTGCGGAAGGGGATTACCTTTCCCTGGACGGCTCTACCGGTAAGATTTATAATGGAGATATTAAGACAGTAGAAGCTGGAGTCACAGGTAATTTCAGGCGTATTATGGCTTGGGCGGATGAGCTGCGTACCTTGAAGGTGCGGACTAATGCGGATACTCCTGCGGATGCGCTCAATGCGATTAAGCTGGGAGCGGAGGGAATCGGCCTTTGCCGTACGGAGCATATGTTCTTTGAGCCTGATAGGATCCCTAAGATTAGAAAGATGATTTTATCTGAAACGGTGGAGGCGAGAGAAGCGGCTTTGGCAGAGCTTATTCCTTTCCAAAAGGGTGATTTCAAAGGAATGTATGAGGTGATGGAGGGAAGACCGGTAACGATCCGCTTCTTAGATCCCCCTCTTCATGAATTCGTGCCTACGGAAGAAAAGGATATCGAGCAAATGGCAGAGGAGATGGGACTGCCCGTAGAAAAGGTAAAAGCGGCTTGTGAGGCGCTTCACGAATTCAACCCGATGATGGGCCACAGAGGCTGCCGTCTTTCTGTAACTTATCCTGAAATCGCCAGAATGCAGACGAGAGCAGTAATGGAAGCGGCCATAGAGGTGAAGTCGGAAAAAGGCTTTGACATCGTGCCGGAGATCATGATTCCTCTTGTAGGGGATAAAAAGGAACTTAAATTCGTGAAGAATGTGGTTGTGGAGACAGCAGAGGCTGTAAAACGTGAAAAGGGTTCAGACATCCGGTATCAGATAGGAACGATGATAGAGATACCCCGTGCAGCTTTACTGGCGGATGAGATTGCGGAAGAAGCGGAGTTTTTCTCCTTCGGAACTAACGATCTGACACAGATGACCTTCGGGTTTTCAAGGGATGATGCAGGCAAGTTCCTGTCGGCGTACTATAAGAGTAAAATTTATGAATCCGATCCTTTTGCCAAGCTGGATCACAACGGCGTAGGGCAGCTGATAGAGATGGCGGCTCAGAAGGGAAGAAAGGCACGTCCCGGACTGAAGCTGGGAATCTGCGGCGAGCATGGCGGCGACCCATCCTCTGTGGAGTTCTGCCATAATGCGGGCCTCGATTATGTGTCCTGCTCTCCTTTCAGAGTCCCTATTGCAAGGCTGGCAGCGGCACAGGCGGCCATTAATAATAATGAAAACTAAAAGGAATCAACTTTAATTTTGTGAGATTGGCTGCGTAACTGCAGCCAATCTTAAATTATTACTAATTAAATGGTATCTTAACATCCTTAAAAATGCCGAGAAAGTTTTCTGTTTGTATGGTATATTGAACTTACTTCATGAAGGGAATTAACGGTACACGGAATGGATTACTTTTTAACGATAAGCTCGATTATCATTTATGTTGAAAACAGGGTAGAGGAAAAAATTGATTATAAGGAGCTTGAAAGGGCGACTGGCTTTTCTATTGCACATATACGGGACATATTTGTAACGAAGACCGGAATTTCTCTTTCACGATATATTCTTCTCCGGAAAGTTTCCAATGCTGCTTATGAGATCCTATATAATAATCAGAGCATTATCGATATTGCCACCAAATACAGCTTTGCAAATTACGACAGTTTTACACGCGCATTCAAGAGAGTGACGGGGCTTACGCCTTCCGATTTCAGAAGAAAGCGTCCGCCTGTGGGAAGGATAAAACTATGTGCAGGCGCATTTGGTATAGGCATACTCGGTATAAAGAAAGGGTGATAATATCATGAATAAAGAAAATGAATTAAAAAATGAACAGCACCATGAAACCGGAACAGTATTATATGGAATATCCAAGGTAGAATACGGTGCGGGGGGATGTACGCCATATCCGATGTGTGTGAAAAGCTGCGCAAACTATTTAGGTCAGGATGTGGGAATAGATTTTTCCATGGCAGCCTCGGGAGCAGCTTTTCGCTTAACATGGGAAGCAGATGCGTGGAACGGAGGAAATGTGGACGTCATTCATACCTTTGACGATCCTGAGGAGGTGTATAAGCTGGGGGTGGAAGCGTTAGGGCGTGAATTTCACATCATAACGAGAACTAATACCGCATGTGATGTAAAGCTTAGTATGAATTGCTCGGATAAGAAGAATGATTTTATCCATTTTATTAAGAAAAGGATAGATGCCGGATTTCCCTGTATTGCCCTCGGAATCATCGGACCTCCGGAGGCCTGCATTATTGCCGGCTATAGGGATAATGGAGAGACGCTGTTTGGATGGAATTTTTTTCAGGATTCTCTTGAGTTTGCCCGGGATGTAAAGATAGATGAGTCCGGCTATTTTATATCGGGAAAATGGTGGGAAAACAACGATACGATAGCTATAATTTCTATTGGTGAGACAATAAAGCAGCCAATCTCAACTAAAGAAATTATTGAAAATGCAATAAGAGTAATGACCGGGCGACTGGATAAAAAATCAGGTAAGATCTTTGCGAAAGGTATCTTTGCTTACGATGCATGGAGGGAAGGGATACTGAACGAAGCCGACTTTCCAAGGGATGCGGTCTTACCGCTTTTGGCAGAGCGCCTCATGTGCCATGGAGATGCGATGGACTGTCTTGCGGACGGGCGGAGCAATGCGGCCGTTTATATGAAAAAGCTGTCGGAGGAAGAGGAAGAGCACAGCGATAGCTGCAGGAGGATAGAGCAGCATTTTTCCAAGGTGGCAGCGAATATATGGAGCATGGCGGAGATTCTGGGAGGATACGAGAGAAACGAGAAGCAATTGAAGAATTTTGCCAGGCCTGAAATAAGGAAGCAGCTGGCAGTGCTGATTGAGGAATGCAAACAAGAGGACAGCAAGGCGCTTGAGGAACTGATTCTGCTTTCCAAAGTTTTGTGATGCTGTACATCGTTTGACAAAGTCTTACATGCCCTGAACCATGGAGTTTTCCTGATTTTTCGTGCATTATCTTTTAACTCAACTCCATCCCCCGATATGTTCCTATGGAACATGTCGGGGGTATATTTTTGTATAGAGTTTACTATTTGATAGATTTGAAAAAAGAATAGATTATAAAATTTTCATTTGGATGATTATATGCTATAATTTAGTAAAATTAGTATAAGAAATGGATGCATTAATTAAAAATATATTTAAAATGTACAAATGGAGGGGACGTGTTTTGATTACGATTGATGGAACAAGCTTTCGATTAGATACGGATTGTACCACCTATCTTATTGGCAAGACTAAGTACGGGCATTTGGAGCATATTTATTATGGAAACCTGTTAAGTAAAGAGGATGGAGCCGATGTTCTGGCTCAAAAACGGTCCATCATGGTCGGCAGCAGCGTTTTTTACAGCAGGGAAGATGATGTATATAGTCTGGATGGTATGTGCTTAGAATGGTCGGACAATGGAAGGGGTGATTATCGCCATAGTCCAACGGAATTTAAAATGCCTGATGGCAGCTTTGTTACCGATTTTATATATGAAGGCCATGAAGTGCAAGAGGGCACTGCCTCGATGGAAGCATTGCCTACAGCCTGTGGAGGCGATCAAACTCTGAAAATAACATTAAAGGATAAGGCATATCCGATTTTTATTGACCTATATTATACAGTATTTGAGCGAACGAATGTGATCAGCAGAAGAGTGGTTGTAAGGAATGAAGGACATGATCCGGTCACTATCCGCCGTATCATGAGCATTTCTATGGATCTGCCGGATGAGCGCTTTCAAATGTACACCCTGGATGGAGGCTGGATTAAAGAAGCCAACTTACATAAGCGACCGGTTTCCTATGGAATCACAATAAATTCTTCCACAACGGGAGCAAGCAGTAATCGTCATAATCCTGCGTTTTTATTAGCAGAAGCCGATGCCAATGAAGACTATGGAAGCGTATATGCCTTCAATATGATCTATAGCGGTAATCATTATAGTATAGTAGAAAAGAATGAGCGGGATTACGTTCGGATATGCATGGGGATCAATCCTCATATGTTTGAATGGATATTATCTCCGGAAGAGAAGTTTGAAACACCGGAATGCGTGATGAGTTATAGCAGTCAGGGATTCAACGGTACAAGCCATAATATGCACGATTTTATTAATGAACATATCGTGAGAGGCGGCTATAAGAAGAAGGAGAGACCGATACTGCTTAATAACTGGGAGGCGCACTTTTTTGATTTTAATGAAGGAAAGCTATTGCGGCTTGCCAGGGATGCGAAAAAACTGGGGATAGAACTATTTGTACTGGATGACGGCTGGTTTGGCGGCCGCGATCATGATAAAGCGGGGCTTGGAGATTATAGGGTAAACCCTAAGAAATTACCGGACGGAATGAAGGTTTTCGCAGATAAAATAAGAAACATGGGGTTAGATTTTGGCCTTTGGTTTGAACCCGAGATGGTGAATGAGGACAGCGAGCTGTATAGAAGCCACCCGGAATATGCCATTAAACTGCCAAACCGCCATTCGGTCTTGGGAAGAAATCAGTTAGTGCTGGATCTTGGCAAAAAAGAAGTTCGGGATTATATCGTGGAACAGGTTAGCAGCATTCTGGATGAGGCAAAAGTTTCCTATGTGAAATGGGATATGAACCGGCATATCGCGGAAGCATTTTCTGCAGTGTTGCAAAATCAGGGTGAGTTCTATCACCGTTACATCCTGGGTCTCTATGAGGTGTTGACCAGGATATTCGAGCCCAGACCCCATATTTTGCTGGAGAGCTGTTCCAGCGGAGGCAATAGGTTCGACTTGGGAATGCTTTGCTATAGCCCGCAGATTTGGGTTTCCGATGATACCGATCCCATTGAGCGGTTAAAGATTCAGACAGGTTTATCATATTTTTATCCGCAGTCCACCATGGGGGCTCATGTTTCGCAGGCGCCCCATCAGCAAACCTTACGTGAGACGCCGCTTGCAACCCGTTTCCATGCAGCTTGCTTTGGATGCCTGGGGTATGAGTTGGACTTAAAGTATCTGACGCCGGAGCAAAGAAAAGATATTACAGAGCAAATTGCATTCTATAAGCAGTATCGAGAGATTTTTCAATATGGAAGATTTTACAGGATTAAATCCTATAAATCTAACAAAGTGATATGGGAAACGGTAAGAGAGGACAAGGAGACTGCGCTTACAGGATTTTTTCAAACTTTAGCCACTGCGGCAGAAAGTAGCGACAAGCTAAAGGTGATCGGACTGAAAAAAGGAAGGTTTACCATTCGGACAAGACCGCAAAAGCTTTATATCCAGCGTTTCGGAGGATTGATAAAACACGTCGTACCTGTGGAGTTGAATCCCGATGGTATAATTATGCGGGCAGCCAACCGCCATTATAGTCTGAAGGATTGCGAGGAAACCTACACCTGCTCTTCAGAGGCTCTTGCGGCAGGAATACCATTATGCGAGCAGTTTATCGGGACAGGGTATCGTGAAAGTGTACGAATGCTTGGTGATTTCGGGTCGAATATGTATATTACAGAGAAGGAAAGTGAACAGCAAAGGTAGCATTTATATTCAATCGTGTGCGACCTTGTCAATTGGTGTTACATAGAAATGGGGATAAATATGGCAGTAAAAACAGAAAGAAATCATAATCGTTATATGTTTGGACTTGGAACTATTGGCAGAGATATGCTTTATACGATTGTAAGCATGTATCTTCTGTTCTTCCTGACGGATATTTTGGATTTGCCGGATTCCACTATGTGGTGGATGACGGGAGCGATGACCATACTACGTATATTTGATGCTGTAAATGATCCGATCATGGGATTTTTAGTAGATAATACTCGCTCACGATTTGGGAAATTTAAACCATGGATTGTGATAGGAGCTATTCTTGGCGGTATTCTTACGGCGCTATTGTTTCACGATTTCGGACTAAATGGAGCAGGATATGTAATAACGTTTGTAGTGATCTATCTTCTCTGGGACTTAACCTATGGAGCCAATGATATCGCTTATTGGTCAATGCTTCCGTCCCTGACACTTGACCAAAAGGAACGTGAGAAAACAGGTTCTTTTGCCAGAATATGTGCAAATATCGGATTATTTACAACCGTAGTTGCTATATTGCCTGTTACCGGGGCCTTGGGCGGAGATAAAAAAGCCTGGCAGATTACAGCGATAGCAATCGTATTGATTACATGGACATTTCTTATGTTTACGGTATTTGGAGTGAAAGAGGATAAGAATATTAATGTCAAGCAAGAGTCCACTTCGTTAAAGGAAATGTTCAGAATTTTATTCCGGAATGATCAACTATTATTTACGGCTATATCAATGGCATTATTTATGATCGGATATTGCACTACCACCGGGTTTGGAGTCTATTTCTTCAAATATGCTTTCAAAAATGAAGGGATGTATTCGGTGTTTGCTGCGATTCTCGGAGTCTCACAGCTGGCAGCCTTATCTGTATTTCCTCTGTTTTCAAAGAAATACAGCAGAAAAACGTTATATGCCTTCGCAACTATATTGGTAGTAGTTGGGTATATAATATTCTTCCTTTCGCCGATGAATATGTTGTTTATCGGTGCGGCCGGAATCTTTCTTTTTACCGGTCAGGCTTTCATACAGCTGCTGATGCTCATGTTTTTGACCGATACGGTAGAGTACGGACAGTGGAAGCTGGGACGCCGCAATGAAAGCATCACCTTTTCTGTACAGCCGTTTATAAATAAGATCGGGGGAGCAATTGCTAATGGGATCGTTGGTGTGACCTTGATCGTTTCCGGTATTAATGCTGCTAAGACACCGGAGGATGTTACTGATTCAGGACTGCTTACTATGGAGTTTGCAATGTTAATTTTACCGCTTATCTTTATTGTGGCCGGTTACCTGATCTATTATAAGAAGTTCAGGATTGATAAGCAGATGTATGATCACATAATATCGGAATTGGCTGCCCGTGGTGAAATAAACAAAGAACAGGAGTGATGTTTCTATGCTGACAAAAAACAGTAGTATCAAAGATGTGTATGCCAATCCGATTGGACAGGATATTATCGATCGGGTGCTCTTACAAATGAATATAAGCAAAAAGGCAGTTACCAATCCAATCATAGGAAATTTAAAGCTAAAGGCTTTGCCGAAGCTGTCTAAAAGTCAATTGGATGAAGGTTTCGTGGATACGCTGCTCACCCTTTTAAATACGGAACATGAAACGGTAAAGACCAATGATGGGCCCATTCTGAAAGCTTGGTGGAAGGAAGCCGTATTTTATCAGATTTATCCCAGAAGCTTTAAAGACAGCAATGGAGACGGCATTGGCGACCTGCAGGGTATCATAAGTAAATTGGATTACATAAAGGAGTTGGGTATCGATGCTATCTGGCTTTCACCAATTTATGATTCTCCTAACGATGATAATGGTTATGACATAAGAGATTACCATAGGATCATGGATGAGTTTGGAACAATGGAGGACTTTGACAGGTTATTAACTGAGGTTCATAACCGTGACATGAGGCTTATTATGGATCTTGTGGTGAACCATACCTCAGATGAGCATGAGTGGTATCAGAAGGCTATCCATGAACCGGAATCCAAGTATGGAGATTATTATATTTTTAAGGATCAGCCTAACAACTGGACATCATTTTTTAGCGGCAGCGCGTGGAACTATGTAGAAGAACGCGGACAATATGCGCTTCATTTATTCTCAAAGAAGCAGATGGATCTAAACTGGGAAAATGAAAACCTGCGTCATGAGATTCACGATATGGTAAGATGGTGGCTGGAAAAGGGTGTGGATGGATTCCGCCTGGATGTCATTAATTATATTTCTAAGCGCAGCGGCCTGCCGGATGGAAATGAAAGCATCGGCAAGCTTATGGGATATCATGGAGTAGAACATTATTTCTATGGACCTCGTCTTCACGAATATCTGCATGATATGAAAGAGAAGGTGTTTATCCCATATAATGCTTTTTCGGTTGGGGAAACTCCCGGGACAGGAATGGAAATGAGCAAGCTGTTGACTGCCGATTACCGAAATGAGCTGGACATGGTATTCTCTTTTGACCATCTGGAAACGCCGGGGCATACACGTTTTGATGATTATCAATATGACCTTAATTATCTGAAAAGCTATATGATTAATTGGATGGAGAATTACGGGAATCATTGCCACCCATCACTGTTTTATGAAAACCACGATAATCCGCGCATGATTTCTAAAATAAATCCGGACCCGCAGTATCGGAATGTCCTGGGAAAGCTTTTGGCTGTAATCCAGCTTACACTGCGAGGCACGCCGTTTATTTACCAGGGGCAGGAGCTTGGAATGCTCAATCAAAACTTTAGGTCTGCTTCGGATCTTCGCGATGTGGAGTCGTTGAATCTTTATGATGAGTTATGCAGTACCATGAAAAAAGAAGAGGCATTTGCAAAGGTATTGGCAGGTACGAGGGATCATGCGAGAACACCGATGCAGTGGAACGATCAGCAATATGCGGGATTTTCTGCTGTGGAGCCGTGGATTATGATGGATGAGGATTATAAGAATTGCAATGTAGAGGCGCAGCTTCAAGATGAGAACTCTGTCCTTCACTTTTTTCGGAAATTGATGGCTTTGCGCAAGGAGCATAAAGTTATCTTTTATGGAGTTGTACTATTTACCGATCGAAAAGAAAAAGATTTATTTACCTATTATCGTAAGGATGAAACAGAAACACTGTATATTGAGGTAAATTTGAGTTCTTCCAATAAGAAACGAACAAAACATCCGGAGGGGATTCGTTTGCTGTCGAATTATACAGAAGACTCTTCGTCATTCCTGCGGGCATATGAGGCAAATATATGGAAAACAAAAAAATAGTATTAAAAGAAGATTTAAAAAAAGGGTTTAAGGAGTTGGGGATAAAAGCGGGAGACAATGTCATTGCCCATGTTTCTCTCGGAAGCTTAGGATTCGTGTGCGGTGGGGCGCAGATAGTTATCGAAGCGCTTCTTGAAACGCTAACGGACAGAGGAACGCTTTTGATGCCGACCCAAAGCTGGAAAAATTTAGACCCGAAAGCAGGAGTACATTGGGAAGTGCCTGAAGAATGGTGGCAGCTCATCAGGGAAAACTGGCCGGCCTATAATAAGGATATTACACCAACCAACACTATGGGGGCCGTTGCTGAAATGTTTCGAAAATGGCCTGGAGCAAAAAGAAGCGCTCATCCGGCCCGATCTTTTGCGGCTAAGGGAACAAATGCGGAATATTTAACAGAGAATCATGATTTATGTGATATTTTTGGCGAAGGTTCGCCTATTGGAAAACTGTATGGGCTGGATGGAAAAGTACTTTTAATCGGAGTCGGCTATGATAAAAATACTTCCATTCATCTTGCAGATGTTATGGCAGATTATCCTGAAAAAAGGTATGCAGAAGAAAGCAGCGCAATGATGGTAGATGGAACGAGGCAATGGGTCACTTATGAAACACTTGTTGTGGATGGAGAGGATTTTGAACAAATCGGAGAAGCTTTTGAAGCAGCGGCAAGTGTTAAAAAAGCAAACATTGGCAATGCCGTGGTTACCTGCATGAGTCAGAGAGACATTGTGGATTTCGCGGTTCGATGGATTACAAATAACAGAAAATAAAAAAAGAGAGAAGGGATCATGATGCCGAAATTACTAATTGTTGATGATGATATACATCTCCGGAAGCTGGTGATGACTTATGCTGAATTAGATGGATATCAGTGCGAAGAGACAGAAAACGGTCAGAAAGCTATTGAAAAAGTAAATAGTACACAGTTTGATATCGTTGTGCTGGATGTCATGATGCCGGAACTCGATGGCTTTGAAACTCTGGGGGAAATACGCAAGGAAAGTCAGGTTCCGGTTATTATGCTTACTTCCCGCAGCGAGGAATATGACAAGCTGTTAGGCTTTCATCTTGGAGCGGACGATTATGTACCGAAGCCGTTTAGTCCAAAGGAACTGATGGCCCGTATCGGTGCTGTACTCAAGCGCAGCGGAAAAAGATCATGTGATAAGCTTTCTTTTGGAGAGTTTTGTGTTTCGCCCGGTTCAAGAACAGTAACCGCAGGTGAAAAAGTACTTAACCTGCCTCCTAAGGAGTTTGAGCTTCTACTGTATCTTGCACAGAATGAAGGACTTGTTCTCAGCCGGGAACAGCTGTTGAATAAGGTCTGGGGTTATGACTATTATGGCGACACACGTACCGTAGATACGCATATCAAATCACTTCGGGAACATCTGGGCGACTACAGGAAAGTAATTCAAACGGCATGGGGGGTTGGGTATAAATTTGAATATGAATAAGATTCGTAAGAGGCTGCCCTTCCGCTCCAGGATTGCAGTGCGCTTGTGGCTGCTCATGATGCTTTTGGTGGCACTTGGCATAGCATTTATGTGGGTTGTGCAGATATTCCTGTTTGAGCGGAATTATGTGGATTCCACTGTGGCTGAAGTACAAAGCCGTTTACAGCCTATTATTGAGAACATAAAAACAAAAGATCTCGCCGATCATGCTCATCTGCTCTCTTCTCTAAGTAAGTCCGCTAACGGAAAAATGATACTGATTGATGCTGACGGGAATCCGATTGCGCTTTACAGTTTAGGATATAGGCTGCAAAAGGAAAATTCATGGGATTTTATATATGCATTTCTATATAACTTAAAGCATAGTGAAGAATATCAGCAGGTTTTGCAGGGAAAAACGTACCATAAAATAATTCGGGACGGGTCTGAACCGTTAGTACTTGAAATCGGCATTCCTGTGACGTACGAAGGCAGGCAGGCTTTGATTGTTTTGTATCATTCAATGGATGAACTGCATACGGTGCTTCGTATTAACCGGAGCCAGCTTGTGATATTGAGCATAACACTGTCACTGGCGGCTGCTATGCTGGCAGCATTGTTGTCCCGCCATTTTGTGAAGCCAATTCACATTATAAAGAGTACGGTAGACGAACTTGCAAAGGGCGAATTAACCGCAACATCAGAGCTTTCCCTGAATGATGAGCTCGGGCAACTATCCGATTCGGTAGACGAGCTTAGTCAGGCTCTCCAACGAGTGGATGTTCTCCGCAAAGAGGTTATAGCCAATGTGTCCCATGAACTGCGCTCGCCGCTGGCGCTTATCAGGGGTTATGCCGAAATGGTGCGGGATATCAGCTGGAAAAATGATGAAAAGCGTAATGAGGACCTTAATCTTATTATACAGGAAGCTGGACGGATGAGCGAGATGGTCAGCGACATCATGGATTACTCCCAGCTACAGGCCGGATATATCCAACTAAAAAAGGATTGGTACAATCTGTATGAGATTGTTGAGTCAGAGGCAGCTCATTACGAACAAAATGCTGCTCAATATGATATCACGGTTCGGTTGGAGAGCGCGCAGAAGGATATTCCCGTCTATGTAGATGCTATGAAAATTTGCCAGGTAATGCGGAATTTGTTGAATAATGCCGTCAATCATACTGCGGATGGGGGAATAATCTTCGTAGTGATTGAGACACCGGGTAACGGGATACGGGTGTCTGTTATCAATCCGGGTGAACCTATTCCGGAGGAGGATCGGGCAATCATCTGGGAAAGATATCAATGCAGTCAGCATCATAGCGGACGTAAAAAGGGAACCGGTATCGGTCTTTCTATCGTCAGCACGTTTTTAAAGGCTCATGATATGTGCTATGGCGTAGACTGTAAAGAATCTCTAACTACTTTTTGGTTCGAGTATCCAAGTCAAAGTAATTAATATATTTTCATATAAATCTACCTTTTTTCTCACAGAATTCTCACATTTTTACATTAAGTTTGAGTTATTTAATGGGGATATATATCCTGCAAAGAATATGTAGAGGAATAATACGGATGGAGGGTGTGAGATATGAAATTGAAAAGAGTTATTGGTTTTGTTCTAATACTTATGGTAATGTTTTCCCTTACAGCATGTGGAAACGTTCAGGGCAGCAGTAACGAAACTGATACGGAAGTGGAAAGTTCGGAGGTGGAATATGAGGTAACTCAATTACCGGAGGAAACACCAAAAGTTTACATGACGACCGATATCAGCCCGGAAGGTTTGATGGCTGTTTATGAAGCAATGGGCTGGACGCCGGAAGGGAAGGTTGCTGTGAAGCTTAGTACAGGTGAACCGCCCGCCAGCAACTATCTGAAACCGGAATTGATTAAAGACTTAGTGCAGTCTGTGGAAGGTACGATTGTGGAATGCAATACGGCGTATGGCGGTTCTCGCGGGGAAACCGCTATGCATATGCAGGTAGCCAAGGATCATGGATTCACGGATATTGCGGAGGTAGATATTATGGACGCTGACGGATCAATAAGCCTTCCGGTAAATGGAGGAACTCATCTGGAAGAAGATCTTGTAGGCGCCCACTTTGCAAATTATGATTCTTTTCTTGTGCTTTCTCATTTTAAGGGGCATCAGATGGCTGGCTTTGGAGGAGCAATTAAAAACATTTCCATAGGGATTGGTTCAAAAGAAGGAAAATGCCTGATACATACTGCAGGAAAGAGCAGTATAAGTATGTGGGGAGGAATTCAGGATGATTTTCTGGAATCAATGGCTGATGCCGGTAAGGCTGTTTCTGACAGTTTGGGGAATGGGAAGAATATTGCATATGTCAATGTTATGAACAGGATCAGTATAGACTGCGACTGCAATGGAAAACCGGCGGAACCGGATATTCACGATATCGGAATTCTTTCTTCAACTGATCCGGTGGCGCTTGATCAGGCATGTATCGATCTTGTATATACTGCGGAAGGAAGAGAAAAGCTCGTAAACAGAATTGAACAACTGAATGGGCTTCATACACTGGAAAGTGCGGAGGAAATCGGACTTGGCAGCCGTGAGTATGAATTGGTGAATATCGATGATTGATATATTGCATAGAGAATTTGTTTATCTATGGTATTATTTTAGTATCCAATTGAATCAGATTTTTGAGTACTGGTTGCTGGGTATGGTCATTGGGTCGGTAGTGTCTGTGTTCGGCAAAGAACGGATACATAATTTGTTCCATAGTTTAAAGGATAAAAGGATGGGGGTATTGGGGATCGTACCGGCATGTTTACTCGGTATAGCATCACCGCTCTGTATGTATGGAACAATTCCGATTGCGGCATCCTTTTCGGCGAAGGGGATGAGAGATGACTGGCTGGCTGCTTTTATGATGTCCTCTATCTTACTCAATCCACAGCTGATTATTTATAGCGCTGCGCTGGGAACAAAGGCATTGATCGTAAGAATATCGGCTTGTTTTCTCTGTGGCATCGTAGCAGGGCTGCTGGTACACGTATTCTGCCGGGAAACCTCCTTTTTCAACTTTTCTTCCATTGCAGAAGTGAAAAGCCGTGATACAGATCCTAATATCCTGCTGCGCTTACTTAAAAATTTCGGACGGAATGTGAAAGCAACCTGGTTGTATTTTCTTTTAGGAATTGTACTATCTGCTTTGTTCCAAAGATATGTACCGACAGATGCTTTTGTTAAACTGTTTGGCAGCAACGAGGGATTTGGCGTGCTGATGGCAGCTACCATCGGCGTTCCGCTTTACATGTGCGGGGGCGGGACCATTCCTCTTTTACAGCAGTGGCTTTATGACGGTATGAGCATGGGATCCGCTGCAGCATTCATGCTTACCGGGCCGGCCACAAAAATCACCAATTTAGGCGCTGTTAAAATTGTATTAGGTATTCGCCAGTTCATAATATATTTGTTATATGTGATAATTTTTGCATTTATAACGGGGCTGATCATAAACATTTGAATATCATGGATTACGGGGTGGAATTTATAATTTTAATTTTCGAATTATAATTAATATTTAAAAGTGTGTTGACAATCGCGCGGCATCTACCTAAAATTATCTTTAATCGATACTCAAAAGGGGAGGCGTTCTGCTGCGCGGAGAAGTCTGTAAAGAACAAAATTTATAACGCAGAGCTGTTAATCATCCTTTTATAAAGGGATGGGCAGCTCTGCATTTTTATAAGAGGAAAAGGAGTTTCTCTTACAGAAGAAGTGAATGCGCAGCTGCGTGTGCTAAGCGAAAGATACAGGAGACTATACAGAATGAAATTGATAAAAGCAGTGAATACCGATTTAGATATGGTTATGGATATCAGGCTCGAGATGCTGAGAGCTGTAAACGGGCTGTCCGACGGCATGCCCTTCAATAAGGAGTTTATAAACAACACAAGAGAATATTTTAAAAGCTCCGGCCAGACTACTGTGCTGGCAGTGGAAGATAGCGAGGCCATTGGGTGTGCCTCCATTTGTTATATAAATGTGATGCCTACGTTCGATCATCCTACCGGGAAAAGAGCTCATATTATGAACGTCTATACCCGTGCAGATTATAGAAGGCATGGAATTGCCTTAAAAATGATGGCATGGTTAATGGAGGAAGCAAGGCAGAAGGAAATTACAGAAATAAGCCTTGACGCCACCGAAGCAGGACGGGCGTTATATGAAAAATGCGGATTTGTAAGAGCGGAAGAATGTATGGTTTGGTATGAAGCCGGGCATAAAAAAGAAAAGTAAAAATATAATTGTATTTTCATTAGGGGAAATAAAGAAGGATACTGGATCGATTATAGGAAAAAGGAAGATGAAACGTGGGAATGGGCGGATTATAATTCAACTACGGGGACGCTTCGATACAATTATGATCGTTTATCTGATAAAGATATTGATTTTTTTGAAACTTTACCCATTAAACAAAGAATAGAATTCGAAGGACATCCGCCGTTTCTGATTTGCCACGGTTCGCCGTATCAGGTAAACGAAAAAATGATTCCAAATAGCGACAGAATATTTGAAATTCTGGAAGCATCGGAAACTGGGCTGATTATTTGCGGACATACCCACCGGCAAAATAAAACCATTTATAATAAAAAGACTGCATTAAATCCCGGATCGGTGGGAATGCCGCTTTTAAGCGAAGGGAGAACGCAATTTCTTATACTGAGCAGTCATGAAAGAGGATGGCAGGAGGAGTTTATCAGCTTAGAATATGAGGTGGATGAGGTTATTGCGGATATGCGCAAGGATAAGCTGATGGTTCATGCTCCATATTGGAGCCATGTGGCAGAGAGAGTCCTTAGAAATGGACGGATCAGTAACACTCAAGTATTGGATAGAGCGATGGCATTATGTAAAGAGGCTGTGGGAGAATGCGTATGGCCTCATATTTCTGAGAAATATTGGGAACAGGCAATAAGGGAACTATATGCGGAATAATAGTCCATAGCTCTTAGCGCCTTCTGATTTGTATGCGTGCTTAAGCACGCAGGTGGGAGCTGAGGATGAAGAAAATAATGATTTTTATAGAGGGTACTGCTTTTTATACAAAGCCCATGCTGTTCTTGTTTTCCAAATATGGATATGCTCCGATAGGAGAAGCGAAGCGAATAATAAATGGCTTATATGATAAGGGAAATGAAATCTATTTATGTTCTTATGTTAGAAAGAAAAGATATTTGTTTATAAAAAGAGTCATGGATTTTCATGGCATAAAATATACGCAAATTTTATGCAGAGGAAAAAGGGAAGGGTACGCCGATTTGGTAGAACGAATAAGGCCTGATATATTAATTGAAGACGATTGTAAAAGTATAGGCGGCGAAAAAAATTGGTGTATTACAGACGTAGATAAAGGTTTAAAAGAACATATCGAGTCTATTATAGTAGAGGAATTTGCCGGTATCGACGGTATCGATAAATTAGTAAATTTACAATAGTGAGGAGCAGGAGGAGAAGTAGAATGATCAGACCAGTAGAAGAAAAGGATTTAATGGAATGTCTTGCCGTAATTAAGGACAGCTCGATGACAGTTGCAGACGAATTCGGGCTTACCACAGATAATTGCCCGACAAACGGGGCTTTTATGCCATATGAAAGATTGGAAAACGATTACAAAAAGGGAAATAAAATGTTTGCAATATGCGAAGGGGATAAGATTGCCGGTTTTGCACAGCTGGAAGCAAAGGATAATGGAAGCTATGAGTTGGCTAAACTGACAGTATTGCCGGCATATAGGCACAAAGGGTACGGAAAGCAACTTGTAGAATTTTGTTATGATGTGGTAAAAACCCTCAAGGGAAATAAAATCGTTATCGGAATCATAGAGGAAAACACCCGCTTAAAAAACTGGTATATTCAGAATGGGTTCGTACATACAGGAACGAAGCTCTTTCCCCATTTGCCATTTACGGTGGGATTTATGGAAATCGCGGTTGCGCAGGAGGAGTTCGATTCGGAATATTGCAATGTAAAATATATTCCTGAGGATCATGTAGTTTTGCTCAGGTGGAAAAAGTATTGTCATCTGGAGGATTATAGACGTCCTACTATGTTTGCGGCAAGCCTTTTGGCAAAGTACGAGGGCAGTAATTTTATTGTAGATGCAAGAAATGGATTTGTGGATGACAAGGAGGATGCAGAATGGGGCGCATCTTATCTCCTTCCTGAGATAGCGAAAACCCCATGCAGATTCGTTTCTTTTATTATGAACGATATAGCGGAGACAGGTGACGGAATGGATGAAGAAATGGATATGTGGACGGTCTCCTTCTGCAAATATTTTGCAGTAACTAAGGCGGAGAATTATGGGGCTGCTCTTCTTTCGATACGAAAATATGTCCTCGTAAATGCAAGATATACCATTCAAGCCGGAAAAAGAGAGGAATTTTACAGAAAGCTTCAGGAAGAAGAAATAGCAACGGCTTCCAGACAAGAGCCGGGAAATATTAAGTATGATTTTTATTATCCATTGGATTCATCAGATGATATATGCCTGATGGAGATGTGGACGAATCAGCATGAGCTGAAGCGGCATGCGGCAACGGCCCATTACGATGCTCTTTCCAGGCTCAAGGAAATATATGTGAAAAAGATAAAAATAAGCAAATACGGGATAGAAGAATATGTATAGGGGCAACAGGTTCTTGCAGGGGGATAAAAATGAGAAGCTTTCTTCGGATAACGGATTATACGAAAAAGGATATTTTTGAAATATTCGATATTGCCGACGCTATTCAAGCCGGAAAATACAAGGATTTTTTAAAGGGGAAAACAGCCGTCATGTTTTTCTCGGAAGCGAGCATCCGGACAAGGGTCACCTTCGAAAAGGGGATATTTCTGCTGGGCGGGCAGACGATACTGTTTCCCCCGCAAACGTTGGATAAAAGAGAAGAGATAAAAGACGTCACAGGATATATGAATAACTGGTGTGACCTGGTCATTGTAAGGCATAAGGACATTTCCCTTATGGAAAGGATGCAAACATTTTCAGGAGTACCCATAATCAATGCGATGACGGATCAAAATCATCCTTGCGAAATCGTATCAGATTTATATTCTCTCTCAAAGCTTCGCAGAGATTTTCTGAATGACAGCTATTTATTCTGCGGAGGAAGCGGCAATATCGGCTTGGCATGGAAGGAGGCTGCCGAAATTATGGGATTTCGGTTTGCCCAGTGCTGCCCTGAGGGTTATGAGATGGAAGGCGTCGATGTGTTTGGTGAGCTGGAGGCTGCGGTGGAGGGCAAGGACATCATATGTACGGATCCTATACAAAAAGATGCATTAGCTGATTTTAAAGGATATCAGGTTACGAAAGCGATTATGGACAGCGCGAATTCCGGTGCTGTTGTCAATCCTTGTCCCCCGTTTTACCGTGGCGAGGAGGTATCTGAAGATGTTATCGAATCCGAATATTTCGTGGGTTATGAATTCAAAAAAAGTTTGCTCGTGGTGCAGCAGGCTATTATAATCTATTGTTTGTCTCACTAAAAGGGAAAGTGTATTTGCGTTGACAGAAGAATAAGTTCCTGATTAAAAAGACTTGTAAACATACCATTAGTATGTTATGATAATCATACATACCGATGGTATGTTTTGGTATAGTGAATTGTTGAGGTGAGATGAAATGGCGAGAAACAAATACCCGGAGGAGACAATCAATCTCATATTGGATGTTGCCTTCCGTTTATTCATGCAAAAGGGCTATGAGCATACTTCTATACAGGATATTATCGATAATCTGGGCGGACTCAGCAAAGGGGCAATTTATCATCATTTTAAATCGAAGGAAGAGATTTTGATTGCGGTAACGGACCGGATGACTTCAGACTCCAATCAAATGTTAGCAGTTATCCGTGACCGTTCGGATATGAATGGAAAAGAAAAGCTGAAAGCCATCTTTAAGGAATCTATTCTGCGTCCGGTACAAAGTGATATTTTTACGGCGGCGCCTAATCTGGGTGAGAATCCCAGATTTATGTTTATAATGCTTCGCGATACGATAGACGAAGCAGTTCCCCTATATATTCGTCCAATCGTTGAGCAGGGGATAGCGGATGGCTCGATTCAGACACAATATTCCGCGGAGCTTTCTGAGCTGATAGTGCTGGCCGCTAATTTCTGGCTCAATCCTATGATTTTTAACAATACACCCGAGGAGTGTTATAGAAAGCTCATGGTGTTCGATCAAATGCTGCGCGGCTTTGGACTGGATGTTTTGGATGACGAAATGATAAATAGGCTGCAGGAGCTGGCACAGATTTATCAGGATAGTAAATAGATTGACGCAGTCGTTTCTTTTGTTTTAGATATATGGACAGAAATATATTTATAACAGACGTTTTGACACCTGCTTTTTATAAATATACATACCGACGTTCGGTATTATAAGGAGATTGAAATTATGAATGAAAAGTTATTTTCTAAGGATTTTACTTTGGTAGCGGTGGGGCAGATTATCTCCCTATTGGCAATGCTGCCCTTAGGTTCGCCCTGCCTTTATATCTGCTGAATCAAACTGGTTCTTCCGCGCTTTACGGAACGGTTACCGCTTGTGCCTTTATTCCGGCAATCCTTCTCTCGCCGGCAGGAGGTATTATCGCAGACCGAGTGAATAAACGAAATATCATGGTCATATTGGACTTTCTTACTTCGGCGCTTATATTGATATTCTTTTTAAGTATGGGTAGGGCAAATATCATCCTTTTGATCGGAGGTATGCTTATGCTCTTATATGGTATTGCCGGATTTTATCAGCCGTCGGTTCAAGCCAGCGTTCCTGCATTAGTTGGCAAGGATAAACTCATGACAGCGAATTCTATTATCAATTCCATCAGTTCACTTTCCTCTTTGCTGGGACCGGTATTGGGTGGTATTTTATATAGCATATATGGCCTTAAGACGGTACTTATACTTTGCTTTGCCTGCTTTCTGCTTGCAGCGGTTATGGAGATTTTTATCGTGATTCCCTTTGAAAAGAGAGAGCGCGGAGAAAACATATGGGAAACTGCAAGATGTGATTTTACAGAGAGCCTTATCTTTATTCGAAAAGAGAAACCTATTATCGGAAGGGTTCTGCTTGTGGTTTGTGCGATCAATCTTTTTATGTCGGCAATGATTATCGTAGGTTTGCCCTACCTGATTACGGAGGTACTTAGCTTTTCCCCTGAGCAGGCGAATAGGCTCTATGGATTTGCGGAAGGTGCGCTGGCAGCCGGGGGAATCGCGGGAGGGATCCTCACGGGAATTTTCGCAAAAAGGCTGGCTGTTAAAAAAGCCGGACATTTGCTGCTGGCATGTGCCGTCTGCGTTTTCCCTATCGGAATATCCCTGGCAACTAGTTCCTCTGATATTGTAAACTACATAGTGATAAGCACATGCTGTTTTATTCTTATGGCAATTTCCACCATGTTCACGGTACAAATGCTTTCCTTTGTCCAAGCGGAAACGCCGCCTGGTATTGTTGGTAAGGTAATTGCGTTAATTCTTACGGCTTCCATGTGTGCGCAGCCGATAGGCAGTGCCTTCTACGGTATTCTTTTTGAAAGCTGGAAAGGCTTTGAGCATGCGGTAGTGCTGCTTGCGGGGACGATATCTCTCGGAATCGCTATTGGAACAAAAAAAATATTTAAAAATCTATGATTCGGAATTAAATGAAAAAATTCAAAAAGTCTGCTATAATACAAAATGGAAGGCTATAGGAAAACACAGCCTAAAAGTTCAAGAATATTTTTGATACTTACAAATGCTTAAAATCATACGTAAAGTAAGGAGAAACGAATTGCATGGAAAAAGACTTTATCACACTTACAATTGGGAAACAGAAAAATATCGCACTGATTGCTCATGATGCCAAAAAGGCTGATTTGATCAAATGGTGTCAGGATAACAGGGAGATATTAAAGGGGCACTTCCTTTGCGGAACGGGAACGACGGCCCATATGATCACGGACAGCACCGGGCTTCCCGTAAGAGGATATAACAGCGGCCCGTTAGGAGGAGACCAACAGATAGGCGCGAAGATCGTAGAAGGAAGGATCGATTTTGTAATATTCTTCTCGGATCCGCTGACAGCGGCGCCCCATGATCCTGATGTCAAGGCTTTGCTCAGAATCGCGCAGGTGTACGATATACCAATCGCGAATAATAAAGCGACCGCTGATTTCCTCATTCAGTCAAAACTGATGAATGAAAGCTATGACCACGATGTTATCAACTTCAGCAAGAATATCGCTGAAAGGGCGACTAGTATGAAGGAGAATGCCTAAAAGGTCATAGAAATATAAAATAATAAATATTAGCTAAGCGTAGTTATAATGCGCTCCCCTACCTTTTTTACATGCTCCCGCATGGCTAACACGGCAAAATCTTTTTGATTATTTTCCAGAAAGCGGATAATAGAGGCGTGCTCTTCTATAGCGTTTTCCTTATAGGGAGGTAAGGTTCCGGATAAGATATTGATTCTTATCATAATGGGCCCCAGATTTTCTATTGTCTCCACTAAAATAGAGTTGTCGCACAAATGAGCTATTTCGTTGTGGAACATAGTATCGAGAAGGGCATATTGATAATTATCTTCCGAATGCTTTTCTACCAATTCGCGCTGAGCCTTTTGAATCTCCTTTATTTTATGTAGTTTTTCTGCGGCGACGGGAAAGGAAATAAGTTCGATTCCAAGAGGCTCCAGATTAGACCTCATAACGGTGATGTCGTCCACGTCCTTCTGAGTAATGGTAGACACATAGATATGTCCCGTTACATCGCAAGCGGCAAGCTTTTCATATACGAGCTGCTGCAGGGCGGAACGGATGGGGGTACGGCTTATGGACAGAGTAGCGCTAAGCTGTTCTTCCGTCAACGGTGTACCCGGCTCTAATTTATTTAGCAATATGGCTTCTTTTATAGAATTATAAGCTTGTTCTTTCAAGGTGAGCGTTTTTTGAATGGGTTGTAGTTTCATAAAATATCCTCTCTGTATTCTGTACACATTTATATTAAAAATATTTTACTACATAATTTCTTGGTAATGCAACAAAAAAATAAAGATTTATAGTTGACAAGTGTAAAAAAGTATGTTAAAAATGTATACAGTACACAGAACTATAAAGCAAAGAGGCTTCTACGAAATCGTAGAGGCCTTTTTTACATTCTGGAAAAAGAAAGGGGAGATATCGTTTGATCAATGAAGATATGCTGATGCTCACAAAGGAGCTGGTAAATATCAATAGTGTTAATACCACGGATGGGGAGCGGGAAATCGGTTTGTTTATGGAAGCATATATAAGAGAGATTCCCTATTTCAAGAGGCATCCTGATCAGGTAATCGTGAGAGAATTAAAGGATGATTCGCTTCACCGCCGAAATGTAATGGCGCTATTGATCGGAGAAAAAGAAAGAAAGAAAAGAACGCTGCTTTTTCACGGACATACGGATACCGTAGGGATTGAGGAATATGGCGCACTAAAGCCATTCGCATGCAAACCGGATGAATTAATGGAGGCGCTGGCGGGCTTGGATCTGGCACCGGAGGTAAGAGAGGATCTGGAATCCGGCAATTATCTGTTTGGAAGAGGGAGCTGCGATATGAAAAGCGGCGATGCGGTTTTTCTCGGCATTTTAAAAGAAATGTGCGGGCAGGTTCAGAATCTTAGCGGAAATATTCTGGTATCCTTTAATCCGGTGGAAGAAAACCTGCACACAGGTATCATAGAGGGACTGGATATTTTAGAGGAGCTTAAGAAGACTTATGAATTAGAATACATACTGGCGATCAATAACGATTTCATATGCCCTTTGTTCCGAGGCGACCAGACAAAAACTTTGTATACAGGAACCGTCGGCAAACTGCTTCCCTGTTTCTATATACAGGGAAAGGAGACTCATGTAGGACAGTGCTTCGAAGGCTTTGATGCATCCATGGTCGCTGCCGGACTGGTGGATAAGATTAATTTAAACAGTGCTTTTTCGGACGAATATGAAGGGGAATATACCTATCCGCCCTCTGTGCTGAAAATGAAGGATTTAAAACCATGGTACAATGTGCAGACAGCTTCGGAGGCATTCGTATACTTTAATTATTTTGTTCATAATGCCTCTATGGAGGAGATCATCGGGAAATTAATTACGGCGGCTAAAGAGGTAATGCAGGAGGCGCTGGCAAAAATCAATGAAATGAGCGCGCGTTTCAGTAAGCTGAGCGGTCAGGCACATAAGGATTATGAGTACCCTTACCGGATAATGACCTATGAGGAGCTTTGGCAGATTGCAAAAGACAGAGGCTGTACGGAAAAGGATTTGGAGAGCAGGATTTTGGACGAAATGAAAAAGGGGACGGATAAAAGAGAAATTCCTATCCAGACGGTTCGGTATCTCCTTCATGCGGCCGGCATTACTGTTCCGGCAGTGATTTTGTACTTTGCAGCGCCTTATTGCCCTCATAATACGCTGCAGGGTAAAGAGGAAGAAATAATTTCCCGGATACGGAAAATCGTGCAGGAGGTATCTGATGATACGGGGGAAACTTTTCGCTTTATGAAGTTCTTCCCAAGCCTTTCCGACAGCAGTTATCTGAAAATAGACGATTCGGAGGAATCCCTCGGGCTTCTTACGGACAACTTTCCCGGAATGAAGGAGTTATATCCTATACCGGTAGATCAGATCAAAAGGCTCAATATTCCGGCGGTCAATTATGGCTGCTATGGAAAAGATGCTCATAAGTGGACGGAAAGAGTGAATATTCCGTATACCTTTGAAGTATTGCCGCTGCTGCTGCGTAAGACGATCGCGTTCTATTTACAATAAGGCAAGTCCTTCAAGATGGCATACGGATATTAGGCACGTCACATGAGGCAGATAGGAGTGAACATCATGAAAAACATAGTATTAAGCGGGAGAAAAATAGTAATGGGTACCGGTGCCCTCTCTTTTCTTAAGGAGCTGAAATATGATAAGGCATTGATCGTCACAGGAGGAAGCTCGATGATAAGAACGGGCGTCATCAAAGAGGCAACGGATTATCTGGAGCATAAGGGCGGTGAGGTGAAGGTGCATTCAGGAGTTGCCTCCGACCCTACGATCGAAGAGGTTATGAGAGGAGTTGCTGTCATGAAGGAATTTAAGCCTCAGGCAGTAATAGCCATAGGAGGCGGTTCCACGATGGATTGTGCGAAAGCAATGCTTTTATTTTATGAATTTCCAATGCTCACCTTTGAGAATGTGCTGGAAATAAATGCCCGGGGCGAAATTCCGAAGGGGCGGAAAACAGAGCTTATCTGTGTTCCCTCCACATCGGGAACCGGATCGGAGGTAACGAGAGGAACGGTAATAACAGACCTTGAAAAACAATTAAAGGTTCCCATTATGACAGATTGCCTAAGGCCGGATATTGCGATTTTAGACGGAAGGCTTCCGATGACAATGCCGAAGAATATTGTGGCTGAAACAGGAATGGATGCGCTGACACATGCTATGGAGGCTTATATCAATCACAATCTGGATGAATTCGATGAAGCCTTGTGCAGTGGGGCTATTACGGGAATTATGAAATGGCTGCCCGTGTCATATAGGAAGGAGAACGAAGAAGAAATGCTGGCGGCACGGGAGAAGGTACATTATTATCAAGCGATGGCAGGCATAGGCTTTGCAAATGTAGGGCTTGGGATGGTACATGGTATCGCCCATTCCTTCGGAGCCGTTTTTCACATGGCGCATGGGCTTACCAATGCAATTATTCTGCCTTATGCCCTGGCATATAATCGCCGGAATAGCGAAGTGGAGAATAAATTAAGGGAACTGTCCTATCGCTGCCGTTGTAACGATATCGTAGAAGAAATAAAAGAGCTTGCAAAACAGTTGAATATTCCTTCCAGTATTGCAGGTGCAGGAGTAGAAGAGAAAGATTTTCTGGAAAAGTATGATATTCTGACCGATCATGCCATGCTTGGTGCAACGAGAGTCAACCCGGTACCGATAGATATGGATACGATGGAGAAGCTCATAAAAGCGGTTTATTATGGTACGGATATAAACTTTTAGGAGGACGGGACAATGAAGAGCATGTATGAAAGATGTATGGATGTAATGCCGGCGGTAGCAAGACGGGCAACAACACTCGGCATAACGGATTCCGAAGGCTGTTATGTATTTACGGAGGATGGCAGAAAGATTCTTGATTTCGCAAGCGGTGTGGCAGTGAATAACATCGGATGCAGGAATGAGAGGGTGATAAATGCCATTAAGGAGCAGATGGAAACCATGATCCACGTGGGTCATAATGTGGTTTACTATGAAGCCTACGTGAGGCTTGCCGAACAACTTGTGGAACTGACGGGAGGAGATACCAAGGTATATTTCAGCAATTCCGGAGCGGAAGCGAATGAAGGCGCCATTAAGCTTGCTAAGTACGTGACAAAGCGTCCCGGCGTGATCAGCTTTAAGAATTCTTTTCACGGAAGAACTATAGGAACGATATCTATAACCGGTTCCAATGCCGCGTATCGGAAATATTATGAGCCTCTGTTACCAAGCGTATATTGGGCCGACTATGCGAATTGCTACAGATGTCCTTTCGCACAGAAGAAGGACACCTGTCATATGGAATGCCTCGGCCAGTTCGAGCAGATCTTTTCCAGACTTATTGCGCCGGAGTGTGTAGCGGCTATTGTCGTAGAGCCCGTTCAGGGAGAAGGCGGATATATTGCTCCGCCTAAGGAATTCTTAACAGGACTTAGGAAAATATGTGATGATCACGGTATTGTTCTCATATTTGATGAGATACAGACCGGAATCGGCAGAACGGGAGAGCTGTTCGCTTTCCAGACCTATGGGGTAAAGCCGGATATCCTTACTTCTGCAAAGGCATTGGGCGGCGGTATTCCGCTGTCGGCAGTCATTGCCAAAAAAGAACTGATGGACTTATGGCCGGCTGGCGCCCACGGAGGCACTTTCGGAGGAAATCCGCTGGCTTGTGCCGCAGGCCTTGCGACTCTTCAGGTAATTGAAGAGGAGAAACTGCTGGAGAACTGCAAAGAAATGGGAAGCTATTTTAAAGAGAGGCTTTCGGCTCTGCAAAAGAAATTCGCCTCCGTAATCGGCGATGTTCGTGGGATAGGCCTGATGCTGGCAATGGAAATCGTTAAAACAGGGAACGAACCGGATGCCGCTCTTACCGATAAGATAAAAAATAGGGCATTGGAAAAGGATTTGCTCCTTTTGACTTGCGGAGCCGATCATAATGTGGTTCGTTTTATCGCTCCTCTCATCATAACGAAGAGTGAGATAGATAGGGTAATAGAAATAATAGATGAAATTTTAAGCGAAAAGTAGGCGGAATATTATGGTGCTTTTTCAACAAATGCTTATATTTTTTATTATAATGCTACTGGGATATTATGGCGCCCGAAAAGGCATATTGGATGACGTTACTGGAAAGAGCCTGTCGTGGCTGGTAGTTCATATTGCCAATCCCGCATTGATATTGTCAGGCTGTGCAGGAGGACAGATGGTGGTAAAAGAGCTGCTGTTCACAGGTATACTGGCCGTCTTGCTCTTTTTGGTTTTGATAATATCGGCAGAAATCGTCATACCGATGTTTTTTCACGAAAGGGAAAAGAGGGGCGGCTATAAGGTGATGCTTGTTTTTTCCAACATGGGATTTATGGGATTCCCGCTGATTTCGGCAGTCTATGGTCAATCCGCCATAATGTATGCCGCTATTTTTCTCATTCCCTTTAACCTTTTAATTTATACTTATGGAATTTTCCGCATTGGTAAAATGGGTAAAAGGGAAGACTTGGAGGGCAGAAAGACCGTGCAATGGAAACCGATGTTAAATAGCGGAGTCATTGCATGTCTGTTAGCAATTGGAATCGAAGTGACCCGCTTTCCGGTTCCTGAAATGCCAATGAAGCTGATTGAAATGCTGGGCGGAATGACCGCACCGCTTAGTATGTTGATTATTGGGGCATCTTTTCGGGGACTTTCCACAAAAAAACTAATCACAGATAAGAAATTATTGGGCTTTTCTTTTTTGAAATTAATGGCACTTCCTGTGGCAGGCATGTTGTTTCTTAAGCAGTTTGTGGAAAATGAAGTTCTGCTTGGCGTCTGCTTCATCGTATTGGCAGCTCCTGCAGGAAGTATGGTGGTTATTCTGAGCAAGCAGTACGGAGGCGACGAGAATACGGCAGTTAAGGGAGTAGCGTTTACTACACTGCTGTCCGTACTTACTATGCCTTTGGCCGCAAAGCTCGCAGGCTTGTAACAGACAGTAGATTCATACAGATAGGAGGTATCAGATATGGCGACTTTACAAATGTACATGGATAGAAGTAAGATCGATAACTTATTCACATCCGAAGTATTTGAGGAAGTATGGGGGGAAGGCTTTGGGGTGAATAATTCTGTGGGTAAAATTAAAAGGATTCTAATGCACTGCCCGGGAGAAGAATTAGAGCAGCTCGCCAACGGAGAATATGAGGAAGAAGCCGGCGCAAGGATTTTGAAAAGTAAAGAGGGAAGGATTAGAAATTATTTCAAGTCTTATGAGCTTCCGGACATCGGACTGATGCGGGAGCAGCATAACCGGATGGCGGATATACTGAGGGCGAACGGAACGGAAGTGCTTTATTTAGAGGACCCGGCAAATTATTGGACCAATCTGACCTTTACCAGAGATGTGGCGCTGATGCTGCCGAAGGGAGCTGTGCTGACAAGGTTTGCCATGTATTTTCATCAGGGAGACACATGGCTTACGCAGAAACTATTGGCGGAGCAGAATATTCCTATTTTAGGTGCGATACAAGGAAATGGAACAGTAGAGGGTGGTTCCTTTTCCATGCTGGATCCAAAGACGGCTGTTATTGGGCGATCCGTCCGTGTGAACGACGCAGGAATCGAACAACTCCGGACCTTGCTCTCCTATCAGGATATCGAGCTGATTGTAGTGGATATGCCCGCTTATTATATTCATCTGGATGAAGCTTTTGTGCCCGTTGATAAGGATAAGGTTCTGGTAAGCACCTTTATTCTTCCCCATTGGTTCTTAAAGCTGTTACAGGAGAGGGGGTACCGGCTGATTGAGACGGACAGGGAGGACCCTATGCTGACCAATAACTGTATCGCCATGGAGCCGGGGAAGGTATTATTCTCTTCAAAGGGTGTGAATACGAGAAAGAACCTTGAGGAAGCAGGCGTCGAAGTGGTTGCGGCGGATATCTCGGAGATTAACAAGCTGGGAGGAGGAATCCACTGTTCCACGCTGCCGTTGTTAAGGGAATCGATATGAGCGGGGACAATTTCGCCAAAGGAGGAAGCGATATGAGCAAATATGTAATTACCATAACCAGACAATTTGGAAGTATGGGGCGCCCCATTGCCCAAAAGCTGGCTAAACGGCTGGGCATCAACTATTATGACCGCGACATTGTGGATATGACTGCTAAGGAGATGAATGTGCCGGTCTCCGTCATAGGGGAGCTGGAAGAAGCGGTGCAGGGTAAGTTCTTTCGCATGAAATATCCTCTGGGTATGGGAACCAGCGATATGCAGAACGATATTTTCGATACGCAGCGTAAGCTTATCCAAGGTATCGCAGATAAGGAATCCTGCATTATCGTAGGAAGATGTTCCGACTATATTTTGCACGAATATCCGAACAGTCTTCATGTCTTTATCTATGCTCCTGATGAGATTAGGTATGAAACCTGTATACAAAAGTTTTGTATGCAGCCCGATGAAGCCAGGAGAATGATGCTGGAGGTGGACAAGGCAAGAGAGCGTTATCATAAAACCTATGCAGGATATCTGCCTCAGGATTACCGTTATAAAGATTTAATGCTTGACAGCAGCCTGCTGGGAGTGGATGGAACGGTAACGTATCTGGAGCAGTTGGTGAATCTGTATGTAACAAAGGACAATGATAAAAAAAATAAAGTGGAAAAATAGTATTGACAAGTATATACGCACATGATAAAGTATAAGAAATTGAAAAATGTATACAGTATACGGTGCGAATTATTCCACATATGGAAGAAAACGAAGGCGTTTGATTTGAAATAGAATCAGGCGCCTTTTTTGTAATAAGAAAGTTTTTGTTTACTGTTCACACAGCAGCTTAACACTCGCTGTTAAGCTGCGTAAGAACGTGATTCAGGAGATGATTTCTGCTTCGCAAAGCGAATTTAAATGCGGAAATCATGGGTTGCTGTGAACGGAGTGAACAGTAACAGTTCTTGACTCACTATTCGGAAAGGAAGGGCAATTATGGAGAATACGAAAATTTTATCCATTAGAAACGTATCCAAAAATTATAATTCTCTTCAAGTGCTTAAAAAAATCAATCTGGACATTAAACGAGGGGAAGTGGTCGCCATTATCGGACCCTCCGGCTCAGGCAAGAGTACGCTGCTTCGCTGTATGAACGCACTGGAAACGGTGAACGGAGGAGAAATCTGGTTCAAGGACCAATGCTTTACGGAAAAGTTTAAGAGCTATGACCGTTTAAGGCAGGATATCGGCATGGTATTTCAGCACTTCAATTTATTTCCGCATATGACGGTACTGAAGAACATTATGATTTCTCCGCTTAAGGTGAAGAAGAGACCGAAAGAGGAAATGATGGCAAAGGCTCTGGAATTATTGCGGATTGTAGGACTGGAGGATAAAAGGGAAGTCTACCCGGAGATGCTTTCGGGCGGACAGAAACAAAGAATTGCTATTGCAAGGGCACTCGCAATGGAGCCGGAAATTTTATTATTCGATGAACCTACCTCAGCGCTGGATCCCGAGATGGTAGGAGAAGTGCTGAACACTATGAAAAATCTGGCGGAGTCTGGAATGACTATGGTCGTAGTAACACATGAAATGGGATTCGCCAGAGAAGTAGCGGACAGAGTGGTTTTTATGGATGAAGGAATCATCATGGAGGAAGGAACGCCTAAACAGATATTTGAAGATACGCAGAATGAACGGGTAAAGGCGTTCTTAGAAAAAATGTTATAGAAAGAGGGAAAGAAAATGGCAGGAGTATTACAGGTTATATACAAATACCAGATTCTTATTTGGAATGGCACTAAAATAACATTGTTGATATCTGTATTGACAGTGATTTTAGGATTGATATTCGGTACCTTAATGGCATTTATGAAGCTGAGCAGAAGCAGGATTCTAAGAATAATCGCAGGAATCTATGTGGAATTCATCAGGGGTACGCCGGTACTGGTACAGATTTTCATTGTATTTTACGGACTTCCGCTCATGGGAATCAATATTCCCTCAATCATGCTGGGAGGAACGGATATTTCCAGACTGCTGTCAGGCATCATTGCCCTAAGTGTGAACTCTACGGCATATATTTGCGAAATCGTCAGAAGCGGTATTCAGTCCATTGACATAGGGCAGACAGAAGGCGGCAAGGCACTCGGAATGAACAGCTTTAGAACGATGTGGTATGTGATTCTTCCCCAGGCCGTCAAAAATATTCTTCCGGCAATGGGCAATGAATTTGTTACAGTAATTAAGACCTCTTCACAGGTATCGGTCATCGGGATTGCAGAACTTATGTATGCGGCAGATACGATACGGGGGATCAGCTTCCGTCCGATGGAGCCCTTAGTCATCGTAGCAATGATCTATTTCATTATTACCTTCACACTGTCCTGCATGATCAAGCAGGTGGAGAAAAGGCTGAGGAAGAGCAGCCGAAGATAAAGGAGGAGAGGATATGAAGGTTGTTATTACCGATTATCCGGATGTTTTAGGAAGAAATCTGGATTATGAAAAGGAAATCCTGGAAAGCGGCATTGAAAAATGCCGGACCATCACATATCCCTATCGCGGCGATAGGGAGGAGTTCAAAAATGTAATTGCGGATGCGGATGCCGTGCTGACTGCTTTTGTGAATATGGATCAGGAAATCCTGGACTGTGCGGAAAAATTGAAATGTGTCTGCTTCAATGCGACCGGTTATGATTTCATTGATTATGAGGCGGCGTGCAGAAGAAATATAGGAATTGTTCCTATCGGTGAATATTGTACGGGCGAGGTAGCGGACCATACGATGGCATTGATTCTTACTCTTTTAAGAGGCGTGAAGCATTATACGAAAGACATTGAGGAGAGGAAAACATGGCAGTATTATTCGGGGCAAAAGCTTAGGCGTCTTAGAGGAATGCAGATGGGCATCTTCGGATTGGGAAAGATAGGAAGAGCGGTAGCCGGGCGTGCGCAGGCCTTTGGTATAAGGGTCGTCGCCTATGATCCGTATCTGCCGGAGGAGACGGCAAAGCAGGCGGGTATCGAGTTGGTGGATATAGATTATATTCTGGAGAATTGCCATATTATTTCCAACCATATGAACCAGACAACGGAAAACCATTATTTTTTTAACAAAGAGCGCTTTGAACGGATGAAGCAAAAGCCGGTATTCATCAATGTGGGACGCGGCGGTGCCGTAGATGAAAAGTCTTTGGCGTGGGCGCTGGAACAAGAGCTTTTGTTTGGAGCCGGGTTAGATGTTCTCGAGGAGGAAAAACCGGATTTGGATCATAATGCTCTGATCGGACGGGAGAACGTGATCATTACTCCCCATGCCGCTTTCTATACCGAAGAATCATTGAAGGATCTGCAGAGAATTTCTTGTGAAAATGTCGTCCATTATTTGCGGGGGGAATACGAACAGGTAAATAGAATTGTAAATAAAAGCCGTATTCAAATTGGGTAACTGAAAGGACTGCCCGGAAAGGGTGGAAATTTTAAGATAAGTTTCATCATAATAAGGAGGAGAAGTTTATGAAGAAAAGAAAATTGACAGCATTGATTATGTCCGCTATTATGGGAGCCATGCTTTTCACAGGCTGCGGCAGTTCTCAAAGTGAGGCGACGGACGAGGCGAGCACTCAGCCTGCGGCAGAAAGCAGCGAGGAGGCTTCCGTCGAAGAAGCGGCAGAAACAGACGAAACGGTTACGGAAGCAGCGGATACAGAGGAAACTGCACAGGCGGACGGACCGGTGCTCGCATCCATTAAGGAAGCCGGAAAGTTAGTTGTGGGAACAGCTTCTGGTTACCCCCCATATGAATTTATTGACATTACATCTCCCGATCAGGCGGTAGTTGGAATCGATATGGAGCTTGCTAAGAAAATTGCGGAAGAGTTAGGAGTAGAACTGGAGATCCAGGATATGACCTTTACTTCTTTAATATCTTCTATCCCTACGCACAAGGTGGATATGGCGATTGCCGGTATCTCTATTACAGAAGAGAGAAAAGAGACCATGGATTTCTCGGAGCCTTATCTGGAGGCTGCTCAGAAGATTTTGATTTTGAAGGAAAACGCAGAAAAATATAATACATTGGAATCGTTCTCCGGGGAAGCGGTAGCAGCGGAAAAATCGACGACTCAGGAAGCCGTTGCGCAGGAATTAATGGCGGATTCGCCGTTGGTTTCCTTAGAAAAAGTACCCGACTGCCTTATGGAATTGCAGAATGGCAAGGTTGCCGGTGTAGTGGTGGAAGGCATAGTAGGAGAACAGTATGTCTTCGCATATGATAATATTGTATTCAGCGATGCAGATATGGAGAGGAGCAAGACCTCTGCGGTCGCATTGGACAAGGGGAATGAAGACTTGATTGCAATCATCAATAAGGTAATTGCAGAAAACGTTGAAAACGGCAACTTCGATAAGTGGGTGGAGGAGTACAGCGAGAAGGCTGCAGCCAATGCTAAGGAGTAACATCTAAATTATTATAAAACTTTGTGTCAGGAATTAAGAAAGGGACCGCCGCACGAGCGATAGGATAGTGCGGCGGTCCCTTTCACGGCTGATAATTTATTCCCGCAAGGGTATTTGATTAATCCTCCGGCTTATATCTCTTTTCCAGCATGCTCATCCAGTAACCCAGTGCGGCTCCTGCAGCACACATAATGATGCATATTATGGTACCGGCACTGAGATAGTTGAAGTCTCTCGGTATGATCATCACAGTAGAAGCAAAGACTATGCCCAGGATAAAATGGAACAGACCGGCATATGCCCTGGAGAAAATATAATCCATTAATTTTGCAAGAAGAAGTACACAGGCGAGTCCGCCGATTGCCAGAGGAATAAGAACGCCCATGTCTATAGTCTTAATGCCGTCAGCCATGGCCTTATACATTCCCATGTAAACTAAGAAATTAGAAGGGCTGAGTCCCGGAACGATAATGCCGAGTCCGATCAGCGCCCCTGCTAACATCCATGTACCGAAATTCTGCGGCACACCGGTACTGAACAGCTCTTCACCGTAAAACAAGAATACCAGGCCAATAATAAATGTAATAACGAGAATAACGATATGTTTGCTGCTTCGTCCCTTCTTACCGGCCTGTTCCCACAGGGCGGGTACCGTTCCTACAATACAGCCGACAAAGAACCAAAGTATATATGATTCAAACGTTCCAAGTAAAAAGCTAACAGCAAATGATAACACAAACACCCCAGTCAAGCCGCCAAGTCCTACCGGGATAAAGAATAGCACGTTATTCTTAAAATCCTTTGTAATGTGTGCCAGAAAGGAAATGATCCGCTCATAAATTCCAAAAACTGCCGCAAGCGCACCGCCACTGACACCAGGGAGAATAAAACCGGAACCGATAAACATTCCCTTTACAAAACGCAAAAACCAATTTTCCATAACTTACTCCTTATTTCATACTAATTTTTATCAATAAAAAACTACGACCCTTGTATTATAACTTAATTAACCCATAATATAAACCGTAAATTTCTTAATTTTCTAAATGTAACCTTTCTTACCATAAATAACCTATATATGTGACACAGTCACAGAAAATCCCGGCGGAATCTCCGGTTATAAAGGAACGCTGAACAGGGGGTGAAATACGGGACAGAAGATTGGAAGAAGCTTAAGAAAGCTTTGGGCATAGGAAGAGATTCCTACGCCCTTTTTTTTCGGTAGAGCTGTGTCGATTCTCTTTCGATAATCTGGCAATCCAAATATATCTCTCCTATAGCAGGCTCTTTCGTGCCTTCGATCTTGTCGATCAGGATGCGGGCAGAAGCATGACCGATATCGAAAAGCGGCAGTTCTACCGTAGAAAGTGTCGGGCGGCATACCGTACTGATCTCCAGGTTATCAAAACCGATCAGCGCCAGATCACGGCCTATCTCGATTCCCTGTTTTGTGCAATAATCTATAATTCCCATTGCCATTATATCATTGTGACAGAAAATAGCAGTAACATTCTGTTTCAGCAGCTTTTCGGCTGCCTGATATCCGCTGTCCCTGTTCCAGTCTCCCTGTATGGTCAGATGAGGATTATAGGGAATGTCATTTTCAAAAAGCGCCTCCTGATATCCGGTCAGCCGGTTTCTCATATGAATACTGTCCGAGGAACCTGTCACGCAGCCAATACGTTCATGTCCCTGGCGGATGAGCAGAGCGGTAGCTTCATATGCCGCCTTTCTGTCATCGTAAAGCAGGGACGGAATAGAAAGGCTTGGACTGCTGCAGTAGGCACAGACAAAAGGGATATTTTGGTTCAGGGGATGCGCGAGAACCTTATGGCTGTGGCAGCTCAAATAAATAATTCCGTCCACTTGCATGGAAAGCATCAGATCAATAGCTTCATCGGTTAGTTGATTATATTTGCCGGCGTGGAGAACCGGATCGATATTCAGCTTGTGAAGACGGAGATTTTCCAGGAGATAATGATAATTCCGTTCTTCACAGCAGGCACCTATTCCATCGATGATGGGCGGGGTATTGAAGACGGTAATGTCTTCCGATATGATGCCAAGAGAATGGCTCTGGCCTTTTTTTAAATTTCTTGCATAAAGATTCGGCCGGTAGTTCAATTCTTCTGCGATAGAAAGCACCAGCTCCGTCGTCTCGCTGCTTATTCCGCCGATTCCGTTTAAGACCTTGGAAACGGTCGCTATAGAAACATTCGCCTTGTCAGCAATGTCTTTCATGTTTGCCATAAAATTTCCACCTCGATAAATACATTTGTTTATATTATATATGCAGGATAAACGTTTTACAAGATGAAAAGCGAGGCAAAGGAATTGCATGTTCAATTTATACAAAAATGAAAAGATAAAATCTTATATATTTAACAAAAATAACAAATAGTATTTACAAACAATATTTCAAATGTTAGAATGAATCAACAGAAAGGTAAACGTTTACCATAATAAAATAAACTAATTTGATGGCTTAAATAATGAGAAAATTCAATTTTATTATTATAAATAGTAAACGTTTAATAAAAAAATAGGATAATAAAA
Source organism: Kineothrix sp. IPX-CK (assembly GCF_039134705.1). Lineage (NCBI taxonomy): Bacteria > Bacillati > Bacillota > Clostridia > Lachnospirales > Lachnospiraceae > Kineothrix > Kineothrix sedimenti. The sequence continues at coordinate 1,601,872 of NZ_CP146256.1, forward strand.
TGAAAAAATAAAACATAAAGCAGTGAAAAAAGAAAAAACGAAAGAATAATATGGAAAAATATAACAGAAAGGCTGGATAATGATTGGAAAAAATAAAATTGAGAAATATTAAGATAACGGATTCGCTGTTTGGAAGCTATACGAAACAGGTGGCTGATAAGATTTTGGAATATCAGTGGGAAGTGTTGAACGATCGTCAGAAGGAGGCTCTGCCGACCTATTGCATCGCTAATTTCAAGATAGCTGCCGGAGAGATGGCAGGAGAACGCAGAGGCATCGTTTTTCAGGATACGGATTTATATAAGTGGCTGGAGGCAGTCTCCTATTGTATCGACAACGGAACCGGCAAGGCTTTTGAGCGGCAGGCGGATGAGGTAATAGAACTGGTAGGCAGGGCGCAGGAGCCGGATGGATATTTAAATACATATTTTACGATTATGGCTCCTGAAAAAAAATGGAGCAATCAGGTAGAAGGGCATGAGCTTTATACTGCAGGACATTTGATGGAGGCCGCAACAGCGTATTATGAAGCGACCGGGAAGGATCGTCTCCTTAACATTGCCAGAAGGAACGCGGATTTAATCTGCCGGGTCTTCGGTCCGGAGGAAAGACAGATACATGGCTACCCGGGGCATCAGGAAGTGGAAGTGGGTCTGATAAAGCTCTATCGTGTTACCGGAGATAAGAAATACCTGGATTGTGCGTATTACTTTATCGACGAAAGAGGAAAAGAGCCCAGCTATTTCCTTGAAGAAATCAGAAGGCGCGGCGGATATGAGTTCTTTCCGGAGTTCGATAATTATGATTTGGCATACTCTCAGGCGCATATGCGTCCGGCAAAGCAAAGAACAGCGGAAGGGCATGCGGTCCGCGCCATGTATATGTGCAGTGCGATGGCGGATTTGGCCGGAGAGCGGCAGGACGAAGAACTTTTAGAAGCATGCAAGGCTATCTGGAATAACGTTACACAGAGGCGGATGTACATTACCGGAGGCATCGGTTCCAGCGGCTTATTAGAAAGATTCACGGTGGATTATGATTTGCCTAATCGAACGAACTACTCGGAGACCTGCGCTTCTATAGGACTTATGATGTTTGGGCAGAGGATGACGGCGGTAACAGGAGAGGCCGGGTATTACGATATTGTCGAGAAAGCACTTTATAATACAGTTCTCGCGGGAATCAATATAGAAGGAAACCGCTATTTTTACGTGAATCCTTTGGAGGTGGTGCCGGAATTTTGTACGAAGCGGACATACATGGATCATGTGAAGGCGAACCGGCAAAAATGGTTTTCTGTAGCCTGCTGTCCGACTAATGTGGCGAGAACACTGGCATCTTTAGGACAATATATTTATGCGAAGGAAGGAAATACATTGTTCATCCATCAGTTTATTTCGTCGGAAGTAAAAGTCATTTTAGAAGAAGGCAGCTTACATGTGAAGATGGGATCCAGACTGCTGCAAAACGGTGTTGTCAGGCTCGACTATGAGAGCGATGGGGCAAAGGCGCTCCGGATAAAGATAAGAGTTCCGGAATATGCAAAAAGCGTAAAGGCAACTTTGGACGGGGATCTGCTAGAACCTGCCAGAGAAGCCGGATACATGATTATAGAGGCGGGAGAAGCAGGAAAGCATGAGCTGGCCGTCTACTTCGGAATAGATGCCAAATGGGTGGCAGCCAATGATAATGTCCGCGAGGACTGCGGAAAAGTAGCCTTGGTAAAGGGACCTTTAGTGTATTGTCTGGAAGAAAAGGAAAATGGAAGAAACCTTGCCGGAGTGTATGTGGAAATCAACAAACCGATTGAACCGAGAGAGCCTGCAGAGGGGCTGGTGGGAGATATACCGGTGCTGGAGTATGACGGAATCCGGTTGGAAAACAAGGAGATTTCAAGAGGTGAACTGTATGGAGCGCCGGAATTTGAACTAAAGGAAATGAAGCTTCGGGCGGTTCCCTACTGCCTTTGGAACAACCGCGGCGGCGGCGAGATGTTAGTATGGCAGAAAGTGAAGATCTAGGTCAAAATGGGGTGTTTATGACGGTATTCAATAACGAATGCCGTGGAATAAAAATTACATTATCAAAGGAGAGGAAAATATGAAGAGAAAGAAATTAGTAAGCCTGGCAATGTCTCTGCTTTTGGCAGGAACAATGCTGGCAGGCTGTGGAAGCAGCCAGGAAACGGCAAGTGTAGAAACCAAGGAGACTGAGACGCAGACAGAAGCGGCACAGACGGAAGAAGCCGAGGCTCCGGTAGCGGAGACAACAGACGACAGTGACAAAGTGCATATTACTTATGCGCAGTGGGGAAATGATACGGAAACAGCGGCTACCCAGGCAGTGGCAGATAAATTCAATTCGGAGCAGGATGAAATCTATGTAGAAGTATTGAAGATCGACCACGACAATTATGTTACGAAGCTCAATGCCATGGCTACGGCAGGGGAATTGCCGGATACCGGTATTATGAGTGAAGCGGGCGTTTTGGATTTTGCAGAAAATGGATTGCTCTATGATATAAGCGACATGTACGGCGAAGGGGATGCGAAGCCTTTAGAGTCTCTTACCTTTAAGTTCAAGGGTACGCCGGTAGCTTATTCTGCAGCAAACGAAGTTTTAAATATGTGGTATAACATCGATTTACTTAAAGAAGTATGTGAGAAGCAGAATCTCGATCCGGCGCAGTTCACACCGCCGGCTTCCGCAGACAAAGCCTGGGATTGGGATACCTTTGTAAAGGTAGCACAGACATTGACGCTGGATATTAATGGGAAAAATGCTTTGGATCCTGCTTTCGATCCTGAAAATATCGAAATTTACGGCTGTAACATTAATACGCTCGCATGGCAGCTGGAAGTATGGGCATTGTCAAACGGCGGCGGATATTATAGTGCCGACGGTACGGCATGTACCATTAATTCCAAGGAAACAGCGGATGCAATTCAGGCTATTGCCGATTTAACCTTAAAATATCATTGCGCTCCTGAAATCAGCGATGCCTCAAACTCCTTGAACACTTCGCTCGGAACGGAAAAAGTCGTTATGTCTACAGACGGAGCATGGAACGTAGGAACCTTCCTCGGCCCGGATGCACAGTTTGAATATGGTGTTGGTGTCCTTCCTTATTTCCAGAATAAAGTAACCATATGTACAGGAGGACCGAATGTAGTATTTTCTCAGACAGAACACCCGCAGGAAGCTATGACCTGGCTGAAGTGGTATTATCAGGAAGAGAATTCTTGGTCCTTAATCGAAGCAGGTACATGGATGCCTATTTTGGAATCATGGTATACGGATCAGGCACTTACCGATAAATGGATCAACAACGAGAACTTCCCTGAGCACGATATGTATCAGTCTGCAGTTGTAGATTATGCAAGAGATAATTCACAATCTACTGCATGGTATTATGTAAATGGAACGGAGGAATTCAACAGCACACTTACTATGGCGTTATCCTATGTATGGACCGGAGATCAGACCGCGCAGGAAGCATTGGATGAATATGCGGAAGAATTAAATGAAATCTTTACGGAATATAATGAGTAGTAGAAATGCCTGCCCGCCGCATGATATGCGGCGGGCGGATAACGAAAGAAATGCAGGAAGGAAAGGTGTTTAAATGAGTAAAAAATATGGAGCCGAAAAGAGCAAAAGGTCGCGGGCAGGCAAAAATGAGGCGAGAACCGCATATCTTTGTCTTATTCCGGCGTTTCTTGGATTGACCTTCATCAGTTATTTGCCGACGATAGCGGTATTTATACTTAGCCTGTTCAAGTGGAACGGTGTAAAGGACCCGGAATTCGTAGGGCTGGATAACTTTATACGAATTTTTACGAAGGATGTATACTTTTTCGATTCGTTGAAAGCGACGATTATTTTTGCCCTGCTTACGGTAGTCGGTTCCATCTTATATTCTCTTGTAATTGCCATTTTTCTGAATATGAAGATAATAGGAAGGACGCTTTGGCGTTCCATCTTCTTCATTCCTTATTTATTGCCTGCAATCGGCATATTTACGGGATGGAAATGGCTGTATGAGGTAAATTACGGTTTATTCAATTTCGTAAACCGCATGTTAGGTCTTCCGACCCAGCAATATTTGAACAGTCCCGGTCAAGTGCTCCCATCGCTGGCGCTGATAGCCATATGGTGCAGCGGTAATCTGATCGTCATTTTTCTTGCGGGACTTCAGAATGTTCCCAGAGTGTACATAGAAGCTTCGCAAATCGACGGAGCAAATGCGTGGCAGCGTTTTTGGAATGTAACTGTTCCAAGTATTTCTCCGATTATTTTCTATAACTTGCTGACAGCGCTGATTACAAACCTTCAGGTTGTTACGCCATCTTTAGCTCTGACGGACGGGGGGCCTCAGAATGCCTCAATGTTCATGTCCTATGTTATCTATATGTATGCCTTCGTAAAAAAGAAAATGGGATATGCGGCTGCTTATGCGGCAATTTTCTTTATTCTCGTAGGAATCTTCACGGTTATATTGTTTGCTACGCAGAAAACAGCACTTTTTGGAGAGGAGGACGATTAGGATGGCAGGAAGATCAATTAGAAGCAGAAAGAAAAAGGAACAGATTATAAATAGAGTCGTATTGCTTGTCGTAATTATCCTGGCAGCGTTAGTGCTGTTACCGCTTTGGTGGATATTCCGCTCGTCTCTGATGAGCAACGGAACGCTTTATGCTTATCCGCCCGCCTTCATACCTCATGAATGGAAGTGGTCGAACTATACGGAGGCGCTGAAGAGCTTTCTTTACTGGAAATATTTTAAAAATACATTCACCATAATTATTCCGGCGGTAAGTGCAGGAACTATTACGGCGATTTTCTGCGGATATGCGTTTGCGAGACTACGCTTTAAAGGCAAAAAGCTGATATTCAATCTTTGCGTAGGAACCATCCTGCTTCCGGGAATGGTGACACTTATTCCTTTGTATGTATTCTGGACGCAGGGACTTGGTCTGGGAGGAACCTATTGGCCGTTGATTCTTCCGTATCTAACCGGCGGTGGATTCTTCAATATTTTCCTCATCCGTCAGTTCTTGCTGACCATACCGAGGGAATTGGATGAAGCGGCAGCGATTGACGGCGCATCGAGGATGCGCACTTTATGGACGATTTTGGTGCCGGCGATAAAACCGGCGATCGTAGTAGTAGGAATGATGTTATTTATTCAAATCTGGAACGATTTGCTTCAGCAGCTAATTTATATTAACGATATGGAAAAGACGACCTTTGCGATCGGACTTACCAATTTCACCGGTTCTTTCGGGACGAAGTGGAATCTCGCTATGGCAGCGACCTGTATGACAATTGCACCGGGCATTGTTATTTATATTTTTGGACAGAAGAGCTTTGTGGAAGGCATCGTATTGACGGGAATGAAGAACTAGAGGAAAGATAAGAACCGTAAGGCAGGAGGTGCAGCAGGAAATGAGGATCAGTAAGACTGTTACGGATTGGTACCTTGGAAATAACAGGGAAAGCGTGAAAGAAACTCCTAAAACAGGCTTTAAAAGAGTGTTTTATTTTATCTGGAACTATTCGGGGAAGCTGTTTGCAGTAAACCTTGTTTTTGTACTGTGCTGTATACCGGTAATTACTATCCCCGCTGCCTTGTGCGGCCTGAACCGGTATCTGATAAAAATGTACAAAGACGGATATGGCTTTGAGCTAGGGGATTTTTTCAGGGAATTCCGTTCACAGATTATAAAAAGTATTAAGGTAGGAATGCCTTCTTTCGTTTTGTGTTTTTACGGCGGCTATCTTCTTTTAATGTCAGGTGGGTTCCAAAATGGAGAGCAGTCGTTTTTCGTCAGCACGGTCGCTCTTGCATGCCTGGCGTTTGGGGCGCTGCTGGGAAGTTTTTGTTTTGTTCTTTTGGCGGCACTGGATTTACCTGGCCGCCATATTATAAAAAATGCTTTGATTTTAATAGTATGCGAATGGAAATCCGGCTTTTGCGCACTTATGAGCGTCTTACTTCTGTGGGGAATGTTTTGGCTGTTTTTTCCGGTATCCATCGTATTTCCTTTGCTCGGTTGTTTTGCAGTGACGCAGCTTTTCGTATGCGGCAGCATCTTTCCTGCAATATACAGAAGAATTATCGAACCGTATGAAAATTTATAAATATTTGCATCGGCACAGGTGATAAAAGAAAAATATTTTCTGCACGTCGGAAGAACTGATTCATAATAGGAGAAATGCCATGGGGAGAAAAACGAAAGCGGTATTAAGGCCGGACGAAAAGAAGAAAACAACGAAGAAGACAGCAAATGCAGGCATCATGGGTACCTTGCTAAGGGCATTTCTCGTTCCTATTGTATTAATTATCGTATTAGGCCTTGTGTCTTATAAGACTGCCTCAAATGTCATAAAGGAAAAGGTGGAGGATTCTTCCATAAGTACGGCGTCTGCCATGAGCATGTACTGCGGCCTGTTGACGGGCAACGTATCCTCAAAGGCACTGGAAATGGTCGTCGGAGACGAGCTGTCCACATATTATGAAAAGTATTATAAGCAGAAAAACGCAATAGAATATTTGCAAAGTGCTAAAAAAAATCTTCTCCAAATGCAGTTTAGTGTGGACTATATGTACAGCTGTTCAATTATTCCGGAAAACGGAACTTATCTTACTTCCATAACGGGAAGCATGGGCGATAACGTATATGAGGGATTTATGGAGTCTCCGGAGGGCCGATATTTTAAGGAGAATGAAACGCGCAAGAACGGATGGTTCGGTTACCATTCTTTTCTGGATCAGCGCCTAGACATCTCAGATAAATGGTATGGTCTGGCATTTTTTCAGAAATTTTCCAAGGCAAATACTTATCTCGTACTGGATATCACTACAGAAACTATTTATGAGATGCTGGATGAGATGGATTTCGGCGAGAACAGTATAAAGGCATTGATTTCTCCGGACGGAAGGGAGATTGTGCGTCTGCAGAAGGGTGAAGGCAGCGGGGAAGTGCTTCTGTCTAAGGGTACGGAAGCGGTATTTGCGGATAAGGATTTTTATGAAAAGAGTCTGGGTGCGGAAGAAGCAGGCGGCAATTATGTCAAATACAACGGAAATACGTATTTATACGTATATGCTCCGGTGGGAAATACCGGGATACTGTTGTGCGGCCTGATTCCCCAGGATAATATTGTAAAGGATGTCAATTCCATTCGAAGCTTATGTATCGTGATGGTATTTCTTGCATGTGTGATCGCTTTTGTCATAGGAGGCAAAATTGCGGCGGGCATGAGCAAGTCCGTGAAGATCATCACCAAAGGACTGCATGAGGTGGCGGGAGGCAATCTGACACAGGAATTCAAGACAGACCGCAGAGACGAATTCAGCCTTCTTGCCAAAAGCTTGAACGATACGCTGGAAAGTATGCGTACGCTCATGGAAGATATGCAGAAATTCGGAAATAAAGTAAAGGAAATGGCGGAAGGAGCCGCGATGAAATCGGAGACCATCCACGCTTCCGTCAAGGAAATTTCAGCGGCGGTAGACGAAGTGGCAAATGGGGCACAGACTCAGGCGAAGGAAGCGGATATCAGCAACCATAAGATGGCGGACTTTGCAGTGAAGATCGACGGCGTAAGCAAAGGGACGAACGATATGGCCCATACCGTAGACCGGGCCGCAGCTGTGGTGGAACAGGGGCGCGTCATCGTCCATGAGCTGAATATGAAGTCGGAGACGACAGTTTCCATTACCAAGGTATTGGTAGACAATATCAAGGATGTGGAGGAACGTTCCACAGAGATTGAAGGCTTTATCGATACGATCAACCGCATTGCCGGACAGACTAACCTTCTGTCTCTAAATGCTTCCATTGAAGCGGCGAGAGCGGGAGAGAACGGCAAGGGATTTGCGGTGGTGGCGGAAGAAATCCGTAAGCTTGCAGATGAATCTATGCAGGCAGGCAAGAGTATTAAGGATATCGTGGAGAATATCGGAGAGACCACGGGAAGGACGACCAGATCTGCTAAAGAAGCGGAGACGATTGTATTCGCACAGGCTGCTTCTTTGGAGGAGACTATACAGGTGTTCGGGGAGATCGACCGCTGCGTGGAGAATCTTGTGAAGGGGCTTAAGAATGTTGCAGGGAACATGCAGGAGATTGCCGGAGAGAAGGAACAGGTACAAGAATCCATCCATAATATTTCCGTGGTGTCGGAGCAGTCGGCGGTGGCAACAGAAGAAGTGACCGCAACGTTAGATGAACAGGTCAGGATCGTTTCCGGTCTGAAAGAGGATGTGGAGCTGCTGAAGAAAGAAGCGGATGCGCTAGACCGGTCTATCGGAAAATTTGTTACTGTCCGCTCCGTTCACAGTAACGAAGATTTATTATATAAATAATTATTTTCATAAAAATACTGGTAAAAATATTTTATCTATAGTATTATGGTACTCGTGAACAAAACTTCATCCATTTAAGGTGTCGAAAGAGCGGAGGCTCATTTCGATGAAAAGGGAAACAGGTGTAAATCCTGTACGAACTCGTCACTGTGATAAGGGAGTTGCGGCAAACAGCCACTGATAATAATCGGGAAGGCTGCCGTATACGATGATCTTTCAGCCAGGAGACCTGCCTTGAATGAAGTATAGTACAGCCACGAGTAATTGGTCTGGAATAGTTAAGGGATAGGTCTTACTATGTCTTTTCTGCCTCCGTACCCATTTGTGGTAAGGAGGTTTTTTTATGTCCAAATCGATCATGATACAAGGAACGATGTCCAATGCGGGAAAGAGCCTGCTCGTTGCAGGTCTGTGCCGGATATTTATGCAGGACGGTTTTAGTGCGGCGCCTTTCAAGTCGCAGAATATGGCTCTGAATTCTTATATTACGAAGGATGGTCTGGAAATGGGGCGTGCTCAGGTCATTCAGGCGCAGGCAGCCGGTCTGGAACCTTCCGTACTCATGAATCCCATTCTTCTAAAGCCTACTAACGATATCGGTTCTCAGGTAATCGTAAACGGGGAAGTCCTTGGGAATATGAATGCAAGAGATTATTTCACCTATAAAAAGAAGCTCGTTCCGGTCATAAAGGCGGCTTATGACAAGCTGCAGGAGACGGCGGATATCATCGTAATCGAGGGTGCGGGAAGTCCGGCGGAAATAAATTTAAAGGAAAACGATATTGTAAATATGGGATTGGCGAAGCTGGTAGATGCTCCCGTACTGCTAGTGGGAGACATTGATAGGGGCGGAGTCTTTGCGCAGCTTATCGGAACCCTGATGCTTTTGGAAAAAGAAGAGCAGGAACGGGTAAAGGGACTGATCATCAACAAGTTCAGGGGTGATAAAACCATACTCGATCCGGGCATAAGCATGCTGGAGGTAAAGGGCGGAAAACCGGTAGTAGGAGTCATTCCGTATATGGATATTTCCATTGAGGATGAAGACAGCCTGACCACCCGCTTTGAGAAAAAAGAAAAAGCCCTGATAGATATAGCGGTTATCCGGTTTCCGAGAATTTCTAACTTTACGGATTTCGACAGATTCGAACAGCTGAAAGATGTTTCTGTGAGGTATGTGAAAAGTGTGGCAGAGCTTGGCAGCCCCGATATGATCTTGCTTCCCGGGAGTAAGAATACGATGGGAGACTTAAAGTGGATGCGCCAGAACGGTTTGGAAGCGGCAGTCAAAAAGATGTCCGAAAGCTGCGTGGTATTTGGCATATGCGGAGGCTATCAGATGTTAGGTAAGAGCATTTCAGATCCCTTTTGCACTGAAGAAGGTGGAAATATAAGGGGAATGGAACTGCTCGCAATAGACACCGTACTTAAGAAAGACAAAATAAGAACTCAGGTAACGGGAAGATTCTGTAGTTTAGGCGGAGAGTTGTCTTCGCTTTCCGGCATGGAGATAGAAGGCTATGAGATACATATGGGTGTAAGCAGCCGGGAAGCAGAAGCTTCGCCCATCAGCGTCCTTACGGATAAAAAGGATGGCGCAGATAAGGCGGACGGTGCTTTCTTAACCAATGTATACGGCACTTATGTGCATGGAATTTTTGACCATGGAGAAATCGCTCCTGCAATCGTGAGATGCCTGGCGGAAAAGAAAGGAATCTCCTATGACGGCGGGCGGCCCATGGATCATAAAATATTCAGGGAAACGCAGTATGACAAGCTGGCGAAGGTGCTTAGAGAATACTTGGATATGGATTACATTTACGATTTGTTGGGAGTAGAGCATAAGAGGGTGGATTGGTGACGGAAGAAGAACTGAAGCGATTAAAGCTTGACGGGCCGGATATGGAAATAGAGCGAAGGATTAAAGAAATATGGGATGGCATTGCAAAGCCGCTGGATGGCCTGGGGCGGTTTGAAACGATAATCGCCCGTATAGGAGCGATTGAGGGAGATACCAGAATTGATATTTCTTCGAAAGCCGTTATTGTTCTATGTGCGGATAACGGAATCGTGGAGGAAGGAATCAGTCAAAGCGGCCAGGAAGTAACGGCGCATGTAGCCGAGAGCATGGGAAGAGGAGAAAGCAGCGTGTGCAGGATGGCGAAGGCCGCCGGAGCAGACGTAATAGCGGTGGATATAGGAATTAATTCCAAGATAAGCGGGGAGGGTATTGTACATAGGAAAATCGCCTATGGAACAAAAAACTTTTTAAAAGAGCCTGCCATGACGAAAGAAGAGGTCTTGCAAGCCGTTACGGTAGGAATTGAGCTGGTGAAGGACTGTAAAAAAAGAGGTTATACGCTTCTTGCTACCGGAGAAATGGGTATCGGAAATACTACCACCAGTGCAGCGGTGACGGCGGCTCTATTGGGATGTCCGGCAAAGGACGTAGCAGGAAGAGGAGCAGGACTGAGTAAGGAAGGTTTGAGCCGCAAATACGAAGTGATCAACAGCGCTTTGGAAAAATATCAATTTCAGAGGACGGATACCCGAAGCATAAATGCTCTTAATATACTTGCGGCAGTAGGGGGGCTGGATATTGCAGGGCTTACCGGCGTATTTATCGGCGGTGGGCTGTATCGTGTGCCGATAGTGATGGACGGCTCCATCAGTGCGGCGGCCGCGCTTGCAGCACAGCGGCTGGTGCCCGGCATAAAAGAATTCATCATTCCTTCCCATGTAAGCAAGGAGCCTGCCGCAGGAAAGATTATGCAGGAGCTTGGATTGCATCCGGTCATCGACGGGGAAATGGCACTTGGAGAGGGAACAGGCGCAGTAATGATGTTTTCACTGCTAGATATTGCCCTATCCGTTTATGAGAACCGGACGGGGTTTCAGGATATCAGTGTACAGCAGTATGTACGCTTCGATTAGTCAGAAAAAGAGGACACCGAAAATGGTAATTATCATATCCGGCGGCAGCGGCAGCGGGAAGTCTGCCTATGCTGAAAAGAAAATATTATCACTGAGAGGAGCGGAGCCGCTTTACTATCTGGCGACCATGCAAATATATGATACGGAAGGCAAAAAGAAGGTGGAGAGACATAGGAAGCTGAGAGAGGGAAAGGGGTTCGTTACAATAGAGCAGCCGTTAAACGTTGGGGCGGCAGCAGATGCGGTAGAAGAACAGGCATCGGTACTGCTTGAATGTATGTCCAATCTGGCGGCAAATGAGATGTTTGCAAATGCAGAGACCGGGCTGCCCGAAGTATCACAAGTAGAAGAGCGTGTGATGGGCAGCGTACGGATGCTTGCGGAGAGGACAAAGCATCTGGTCATCGTGACCAACAATGTGTTCGAAGATGGTAACAGCTATGACGAAGGGACCATGCGGTATATGGAGACGCTGGGACGAATTAATTGCAGGCTGGCGGAGCTTGCGGACGAGGTGACAGAGGTAGTTGCGGGAATACCGGTAGAGGTGAAATGATATGTTTTTAATTAAAGCTGCAGGAATTGCTTTTTCTATGTTTTCCATTATTCCGGTTCCCCAGTTTGAATGGAAGGAAAAGGATATGAAATATATGATTGCCTTTTTTCCTTTGGTCGGCGTGGTAATAGGAATTACGGTATATTTGTGGACAATGTTCTGTCAGGCTTTGGGAATGAGCAAAGGCTGTTTAGTCCTCATCGGAACAGCTCTTCCGATTGTCATATCCGGAGGAATCCATGTGGACGGTTATATGGATACGATGGATGCGCTGCACTCTTACAGGGATAGGGAGAGGAAGCTTGAAATATTGAAGGATGCCCATGTGGGAGCCTTTTCGGTCATTCTGTTAATTGTATATTACCTTATATATATAGGTGCGTATTTGGAAATCGAGGGGATGAAGGCTGCAGGGCTTTTGGCCTCGGGTTTCTATCTTTCCAGAATTCTCAGCGGGATCGGTGCGGTGACTTTTGCCTGTGCCAGGAAAGATGGATTGCTGTATACCTTTTCAAGCAGTGCCCAGAAAAGGCTGGTAAGGATACTCCTGTATTTGCAGCTGGCAGTTTGCGGCGGGACGATGATCTTTTTATCCAAAGGTATAGGAACCGCAGCAATTCTAATGAGTCTATTGACCTTTCTTTATTACTGGAAAAAAAGCAAAAAGGAATTCGGGGGAATTACGGGAGATACTTCAGGGTATTTTACCGTACTTTGTGAAGGGGTAATTATGTTAACCATATCGATAGGAGGTAAAGTGTGAAAAAGGTATGGTTATTGTTATGAAGCCGAAGGCTGAATAATAGCGGATAGGAGGCAGGCAGATGGAATTGTATATAGGTGGATATGCCCAGGGAAAGCTTAGGTATGTCTTGAAAGAAAGTGGCCGCGGATTAGAAAGCGTGGTGGATGGAGCTTTGGAAGATTTAGCGGATATCGGACAAGAGAAAGAAATCATAAACCGCTTTCATGAATGGTTCTTCCTAAAGCTTCAGCTGAAAGAAGAGCCGGAAAAAATAATAGAGCAGATACTCTCAAATCGTAAAGACCTGATTATTATAAGCAACGAAGTGGGCTGCGGTATCGTGCCTATGGAGGAAGAACAGAGGCAGTACAGGGAGAGACTTGGAAGATGCCTCTGCGACATTGCGAAAAAGGCGGATCGTGTTGAGCGTATCATATGCGGATTGGGGCAAAGGATTAAATGAGACTGATATTGATACGTCATGGTGCTACGAAAGCGAACGAAGAAGGCAGATATATCGGAGGAAGAACGCAGGAGGTTCTTACCGAAGAAGGAAGGAAGAAGCTGCTTGCAGTAAAAGCGGCGGGAAAATATCCTCTGGTACAATGCCTGGCCTCCAGTCCGATGGAACGATGTATAGAGACCGCAAGACTGATTTATGAAAGGGAGCCTGCTATCGTCATAGAGGAATGGCGGGAAATAGATTTCGGAAGCTTTGAAGGGAAGAATTATAAAGAATTGATGAGTGATACCTACTACCGGAAATGGCTGGACAGCAATGGAACTCTGCCCTTTCTGCAGGGAGAGAGCAGAGAAGAATTCTCAGAAAGATGCTGCGAAGGTTTCGTGAAATTTTGTGGACATATGGAAGCGGAGCGTATGGAAACTGCCGCAGCCATCGTTCATGGAGGAACGATCATGGCTGTGCTCAGCTCGTTTGGAAGGGGAGAATACTACGACTTTCAATGTAAAAATGGAGAAGGCTATTGCGTCGAGGTTTCCATGGATGGAGCAATACGAATAGAGGATATTCGGAAGCTATGAGGAGGAAAGGTTGAAAGGAGCATGGTATAAAAATGCGGGAGATTATACTGTATCATATGTTAGGCTTTTTTGCAGGATTTGTTCTGGACCTTGTGCTTGGAGACCCCTATTGGCTGCCCCATCCGGTAAGAGCCATCGGCAATTTGATCGCGAAGCTGGAAGCGGTACTGCTTAAAAAAAAGGATGGAGCGGATAGAACGCAAGATGAGGAACGTAAGGCAGGAAGAATTCTCGTAATTACTGTTTTGACGTTGACAGGGGGTATTTCCTTCTTGATGTTATGGATGGCCTATACGTTGCATCCGGTATTAGGAATCGTTATAGAAAGTATCATGAGCTATCAAATCCTCGCTACTAAGTGCTTGAAACAGGAGAGCATGAAGGTTTATGCAAGGCTTAAAGAACAGGATTTGCCGGGGGCGAGAAAAGCAGTCTCCATGATCGTAGGGAGAGATACGAACGCCCTGGATGAAACGGGAGTCGCGAAAGCAGCTATAGAAACGGTAGCTGAGAACCTTTCCGACGGAGTCATAGCACCCATGCTTTATCTGGCTGCCTTCGGCCCGGTACTGGGACTTTTATACAAGGCGGTCAATACGATGGATTCCATGGTTGGATATAAAAATGAAAAATATCTTCATTTTGGCCAAGCGGCCGCGAAGCTGGACGATGGGGTCAATTATATTCCGGCAAGGATCAGCGCTGTACTGATGATTGCTTCTGCTTTTCTGGCAGGCAAGGATTTTGACGAAAAGCGGGCGCTTATGATTTACAGACGGGACAGGTATGAACATGCCAGCCCTAATTCCGCACAGACGGAGGCGGCTCTCGCCGGAGCACTGGGAATCAGGATCGCCGGGGATGCCAGTTATTTTGGAGAAATAGTAAAAAAGCCTTACATAGGAGACGAGGTGCGCGCAGTGGAATACGAGGATATTGTGAGGGCAAATAAGCTTTTGTATTTATCCGCGGCTCTATGTGAGTGTATTTGCCTGCTCATTATGTCGGGTATTTACTTTTTTTTATTATAATGCACACTTTTGTAATGTAATAGGAAAGTACTCCTATTACATAAAAATAGATGCGCAGCTACGCGCGCGGGACAAAAGCTGTGCTTGCAGAGTTTTTTGAACGCGAGAGTGTGCGAAGCACACTTTTGTTCCAGAGAGGATGAAGTTAGAAGGAAATGGATGAGAGAGAAATGATGGTTCATGGAGGAGATATTTATCGGAAGATAATAGATATTGATTTTTCCGTAAATATCAATCCTCTCGGTATGCCGGAGAGAGTGAAGGAAGCGCTGCAAAAAGCACTGGCAGATTGCGGAAGGTATCCTGATATCCGGGCTGAAAAGCTGCGGTATGCCATTGAAAAAATGAACGGAATAAATAAGCAGCACGTTCTTTGCGGAAACGGAGCGTCGGAACTGTTTCTTGCAATTGTACACGGAATAAAGCCGAAAAAGACCATGATACCGGTGCCTTCCTTTTATGGCTATGAACATGCGGCGAGGGCGGCGGGAGGCGAAATCCTTTTTTATGAAATGAAAGAGGAAACAGGCTTTTGTTTACAGCCGGATTTTCCGGAGGCTTTGGAGGAGGAAATGGATCTGCTCTTTTTGGCAAATCCCAATAATCCTGTGGGCAATGTAATAAATACCGGCTTGCTGGAGGAGATTCTAAGGACGTGTCTGGAAAAAGATATAGCGGTGGTTATGGATGAATGTTTTTTGGAATTTACGGGAGATGATGATGAAAGGTCATTAAAATCACAGTTGAAAGAATATCCTAACTTGATCATAGTCCGCTCATTCACTAAGATTTTTGCAATGCCGGGGGTAAGGCTCGGATACTTATTTTGCGGCAACCAGGAAATGCTGGAGCAGATTGGAAATCAGCTGCCGGAATGGAATCTGTCCGTATTGGCCCAGGCGGCGGGAATACAAGCGTGCAAGGAAACGGAGTATGTGAAGAGGACGGCCGGACTTGTGAAAAGAGAACGGGAATACATGAGGGATGAACTTGAGAAAGCGGGAATAGAGGTATTTCCCTCCGAGACGGATTATCTGCTCATATATTCTTCTCTGCCCCTGTATGAGAAACTATTGGAACATAAGATACTGATTCGCGACTGCAGCAATTTCAGAGGAATGAGAAAGGGATTTTACCGCCTGGCGGTAAAGAGCCATGAGGAAAATGAAATGCTGCTTCATGCGGTAGGAAAAATCGAGGAGGCAGCAAGAGTGAGGAGTAAGGATGAATGAGCTTCAATTTGTTCTTCCGGAAGAAATCGAGAAGCAAAGCTTCGAAATTATTTCGGAAGAGCTTAAGGAAAGAAATATCCTTTTGAAAAAGGATCAGGAAATGGTAATAAAACGTGTGATCCATACCAGCGCCGATTTCGAGTATGCGGATACTATGGCTTTTTCTGAAGACGCTGTGAATAAAGCGAAGGAGCTGATCCGAAACGGAGCGCATATCGTAACGGATACTAATATGGCGCTTGCCGGAATCAATAAAAAGATATTGGGAGGCTTCGGCGGAGAGGCACATTGCTTTATGGCGTGGGAGAGAACCGCAAAGCTGGCGAAGGAGAGCAATACGACCAGAGCGGCGGTGAGCATGGAGCTTGCGGGAGAAATTGGCAAGCCTTTGATCTTCGCAGTGGGGAATGCTCCTACCGCACTTGTGCGATTGTATGAAATGATAGAAGCAAAAGTATTAATACCGGAATTCATAATCGGTGTTCCGGTGGGTTTTGTTAATGTGGTGGCGGCCAAGGAGCTGATCATGAGGACGAAGGTTCCCTATATCGTCAACCGGGGCAGGAAGGGTGGAAGCAATGTGGCAGCGGCTATCTGCAACGCTATTTTATATGAATTGGGAAGGTGAGCGATGAGATACGGCTTTACGACGGGAAGCTGCGCCGCGGCGGCGGCTAAGGCAGCAGCCTATATGCTGCTGACCGGTATGGAAAAAACAAAAATCAGTATCGATACTCCTAAGGGAATTATCTATAAAGCCTCGATAAAAGAAATTACCAGAGAGGAAGCGCGGGTTTCCTGCGCCGTGAGAAAGGATGGAGGAGACGATCCGGACATTACCACGGGAGCCCTTGTGTTTGCGGAAGTTTCCATAAAAGCGCCTGATACGGAGGGGAAGAGCGCACGCATTTTCATCGATGGAGGAACTGGAGTCGGAAGGGTGACGAAGCCCGGACTGGATCAGCCGGTGGGAAATGCGGCAATCAATCATGTGCCCCGGGAAATGATTGAGCGGGAAGTGCTTCAGGTATGTGAGCTTGTGGACTTCAAAGGTTGTCTGTCCGTCATTATTACGGTGCCTGAGGGAGAGGCTCTGGCGGGAAGGACTTTTAATCCCCGCCTGGGAATTACGGGGGGCATCTCCATTCTCGGCACCACGGGAATCGTAGAGCCTATGAGCAGTAAGGCCTTACTGGATACTATCCGTACGGAGTTAAGTGTGAAGAAGGCATCAGGTGCGGAGGCGGTAGCGGTGTCGCCGGGAAACTATGGTCTGGATTATATGAAGCGGGCCTACGGATACGATCTGGATAAAAGTGTGAAGTGCAGCAACTTTATCGGTGATACCATCGATATGGCTGCCGAAGCGGGCTTTCGGGAAATGTTGTTGACCGGGCATATCGGAAAACTGGTCAAGCTGTCCGGCGGAATGCTGAACACCCATTCCAAGAATGGAGACTGCCGGATGGAGCTGCTTGCGGCAGCAGGAATAGAAGCGGGTATAGATGCCGGGGCGGCAAAGGAAATCCTTAGCTGCGTGGCCACAGAGTCGGCCGTCTCGATACTGAAGGCTGCCGGAAGGCTTGAGATGGCAATGGATATCGTGATGGGAAAAGCACAGGGATATTTGGCGAAGAGAGCAGATGGCAGGCTTCGTATAGAATGTATTATGTATGCCAACGATTACGGCGAGCTGGTAAAGAGTGAAGGTGCACAGGAATTGCTCCTTAAGATAAAAAACCAGGAGTTACAGTAATGGCAATTGAAAAGGAGAGGTAAGCCTTATGATTTATTTTGTGGGAGCGGGAACCGGGGCGCCGGATCTGATCACAGTAAGAGGGAAGCGCCTGCTTGAAGAGGCAGATGTGATAATTTATGCGGGTTCCCTGGTAAATCCGGAGCTGTTAAGCTATGGGAAAGAAAGCTGCAGTGTTTACAACAGCTCAGAAATGACCTTGGAGGAAGTGATGGCTGTCATGGAAGCTGCCGAAAGGGAAGGAAAGAAAACGGTGCGGCTCCATACGGGCGACCCCAGCATCTATGGTGCGGTTCGAGAGCAGATGGATATTTTGGAGGAATGGAACATTCCTTATGAAAGCTGCCCCGGTGTCAGTGCCTGTTTCGGAGCGGCTGCTTCTCTGAATTTGGAATATACGCTGCCTGGGATATCTCAAAGCCTGATCATCACGAGGATGGAGGGAAAAACTGCCGTTCCGGCAAAGGAAAGCATTGAAAGCTTCGCAGCGCATCAGGCCTCTATGGCGGTTTATTTAAGCAGCGGGATGACGGGGGAATTGAGCAGACGCCTTATAGAGGGCGGCTACAGCGAAAGGACTCCTGCAGCCATTGTATACAAAGCCACATGGCCGGAAGAAAAAAAGTATATCTGTACGGTAGGAACTTTGGAGGAGACGGCGAAAGCCTATGAGATTACAAAAACAGCTTTGATTCTCGTAGGAGACGTTATCGCCCATGAGCGATATAAACGATCCAGATTGTATGCACCGGATTTTGAAACAGAATTTCGAGGGAGAAAAAGTGGAACGTAAATGCGTTAGTGTAATCAGCTTTACCGAACGAGGGATGAAACTGTCGGAGGAAATGAAGGATAGGATCAAAGAGAGTATGCATGCTTCCTTGTATACAAAGTGGCACAAATACACAGGTGAAAAGGCAGAAGTGATCTTCTGCGAAGAAAGCCTTTTTTCCTGGACCCAAAATTGTTTTTTTTATAAGCGGCCGGTTATTTTTATCGGAGCCTGCGGCATTGCGGTACGGGCGATCGCCCCTTTTGTAAGAGACAAGCTGCAGGATATTCCCGTACTTGTCGTGGATGAGGCAGGGCAGTTTGTCATTCCGCTTTTGTCAGGGCATTTTGGGGGAGCATGTGAGCTGGCGGAAGAAATTGCCGGGATCATGGGAATGACTGCTGTCATCACTACTGCAACGGACGTGAACCAGATGTTCGCCGTAGATGTGTTTGCCAGACAGAATCATCTGGTAATTTGCAACAGAGAAGGCATAAAGGAAATATCTGCGGCCGTACTTGCGAAAGAAAAGGTGTCTTTTGCAATCGACGGCTCCTATGAGGGAAGATTGCCGAAAGAGCTTACCCTTGCAAAACCGGGAGAAAGAAACGTTTCCGTCCTTCTGTCTCCTTATGAAAAAGAGGAAATAACGGCAGTGCTGTATCTTGTGCCACGGGTCTTTGTAATAGGAATCGGATGCAGACGGGGAAAGGCAGCCACTGAAATAGAGGCCGCGGTAGATGAATATTTGAAGCAAACAAAGATAAGGGCAGAAGCGGTTGCAGGCATTGCATCCATCGATGTGAAGAAGGCGGAGAAGGGACTTTGTGAGCTTTCGGAGAAATATGACTGGAACTTTCAGACCTTTTCTAAGGAAGAACTAGAAAGCGTTCCCGGGGATTATAAGGCTTCTCCCTTCGTGAAGTCTATGGTGGGTGTGGATAATGTCTGCGAACGGGCTGCTATGGCAGCTTGCAAAGAAGAGGCTGAGTTGGTGCTCGGCAAGCAGACTCAAAATGGAGTTACAGTAGCGATAGCGATGAGAAAATGGAGTGTATCATTTGATGAAGCATAAAATTTATGTGGTAGGAATAGGACCGGGCAGTGAGGAAATGATGAGTGTTCAGGCTATCCGGATATTGGAGGAATGCGACGTCATCGTCGGCTATCCCGTTTATCTGGACCTGCTTAAGGATAGGTTCGGCCATAAAGAATTTCTTTCCACGCCTATGCGGCGGGAGGCAGAGCGGTGTCTGCTATGCTTTGAGGAAGCGAGAAAAGGGAAAAAGACGGCGCTGGTATGCAGCGGTGATGCAGGCGTTTATGGTATGGCCTCGCTGATGTATGAAATCGGAAGGGCATATCCCGATTGTGAGCTTGAGATCATTCCGGGAATCACGGCTGCTAACAGCGGCGCCGCACTGTTAGGTGCTCCGCTGAACCATGATTATTGTGTTATAAGTCTAAGCGACCTGCTCACTCCCTGGGAAAAAATAGAAAAAAGGCTTCGTGCCGCGGCTGCGGGTGATTTCTGTATAGCGTTGTATAATCCGTCCAGTCATAAAAGAGCGGACTATTTAAAAAAGGCCTGTGAGATCCTGCTGGAAGTGATCGAAGAGAAAAGGGCCTGCGGCTTCGTGGAAAATATCGGACGAGAGGGAACAAAAGTCACCGTATGTTCTCTTAAGGAGCTTTCAGGCGCGCAGGTAAATATGTTCACGACCGTCTTTATCGGAAATTCCCAGACCGAAATGAGAGAGGATAAGCTGATTACGAAAAGAGGGTACCGGTTATGAAACCAGAGAAAAAGCAAATTCTCATATTCGGCGGGACAACAGAAGGAAGAAGGCTGGCAGAAAGCATGTGCGCAGCGGGTTTCTTTTGTACGGTATCTGTGGCGACGCAGTACGGAGAACAGGTTATGGAGGAAATGCCTGCGCTTACCCTCCATAGAGGAAGAATGGATGCCGGGCAGATGGAGGAATTCATAAAGAAAGGCAGATTCTTTGCGGTTGTAGATGCCACTCACCCTTTTGCCGTGGAGGTGTCTGAAAATATACGAAAGAGCCTTTCCGGAATGTCTTTGCCGTATATTCGCCTAAAAAGAGACACAGGTATCGAGGAAACGGAAGGGAAGAACCTTCGTTGGTTTCGAGATATGGAATCCTGCGGGGAGGCACTGCAGGAAACAACAGGCAATGTGCTTTTGACAACAGGAAGTAAGGATTTGAGTGCTTTTAGCAAAGAGGAATTGAGAAAACGCCTTTATGTAAGGGTGCTTCCAAACGAAGAAAGCATAGCCCTTTGTGAAAAGCAAGGAATATGCGGGAAGCAGATTATAGCCATGCAAGGGCCTTTTTCCACGGAAATGAACGAAGCGATCATAAGACAGTTTCATATATCATATCTGGTGACGAAGGAAAGCGGGAATACCGGCGGATTTTATGAAAAGGTAAAAGCTGCCGGCAATGCTGGAATACCGGTAATGGTAATCGGCAATCCCGAGAAGGAAGAGCAAGGCTTTTCTTATGAAGAGGCAGCGGAGGAAATATACCGGCTGGCAGGAGAAAAACCCGAAAGTCCGAAACTAATGGTATCTCTGATAGGAATAGGAATGGGAGCAGAAGGTCTTCTGACTCTTGAAGCAAAGGAGAAAATACAACGTGCGGATGTGATTTTCGGCGCGCAGCGACTGCTTGAGGAAGTAGGCGAAGAGAAAGAGAAGTATCCGTATTATCTGGCGGCAGATATTATTCCCAGGCTGGCGGATATGGTAGAAAAGGAGGACAGGTACAAGCCCTGTATCAAAGCCGCGGTTCTTTTCTCCGGCGATACCGGATTCTACAGCGGTGCGTCAAAGCTTTATGAGGAACTGAAAAAGGAAACGAAGGAAAAACGATTGAGAGCGGATGTTGAAATGCTGTCCGGAATCTCCTCCATGTCCTATCTGGCCGCTAAAGCACGGATGAACTGGCAGGACGCAGCTGTCATAAGCCTCCATGGAAGAAAAGCGAATATTATGGAGACGGTAAGGCGGGAGAAAAAGACTTTTGTGCTCGTTTCCGGGCTTGAAGATATGAAATATTTGGGAGAGCTGTTTTCCGGTGAAGAATGGAACGGACTAAGGATTACTGCGGGATACCGTCTTTCCTATCCGGAAGAGGAAATCATGGTGCTTACACCGTCCATGTGCGGGAGCCTGGAAAAGGAAGGGCTTTACTGTTGCTTTATAGTGAACGAAAGGACGGCGGCTCAGAAAGTTTCCCATGGGTTGAAGGATGCATCTTTTCTTAGGGGAAGTACACCCATGACGAAGGAGGAGGTAAGGGAAATTTCCATTTGTAAGCTTGCTCTTGAAAAGAACTCCGTTCTCTATGATGTGGGCAGCGGAACCGGCTCAGTCTCCGTAGAATGTGCCCGCTTATCCGATGAGATACAAGTGTACGCTATAGAAAGTGATAGAGAGGCCGTGGAGTTGCTTGGGAAAAACAGTGACCTTTTCGGACTTACAAATATCGAGGTCATTGAAGCGCAGGCACCGGAGGGAATGGGGCCTCTTCCGGCACCGACCCACGCGTTCATCGGAGGAAGCGGAGGCAAAATGATAGAGATTCTGAAGGTTCTGTATGAGAAAAATCCGTTTCTAAGAGTGGTTATAAATGTGATTACTCTGGAGACTTTGGGAGAGATAACCGATTTGCTGAAGGAATTCCCGGTAAAAGAAGAGGACATCGTTCAGGTACAGATAAGCCGGGCGAAAAAAGCAGGGCCATATCATTTGATGCAGGCGGAGAATCCAATTTATATTATTTCATTTAATTTTCTAGAGGGGCTGACAGAAAATGAAAACACCTAGAATTATGATTGCCGCCACGGGAAGCGGGAGCGGTAAAACGACCGTAACCTGTGCACTTTTGCAGGCAATTGTCGATATGGGAAAAACGGCAGCAGCGTTTAAGTGCGGGCCGGATTATATAGATCCGATGTTTCACAAAAAAATATTGGGGATTCCGTCAAAAAATCTGGATGCTTACTTTACGGAGGATGGACTTACGAGGACACTTTTTATGGAGGATGCAGCCGGAAAGGATATTTCTGTCATAGAAGGGGTTATGGGCCTTTTTGACGGTCTTTCAGGAATAAGGGAAGAAGCCTCCTCCTATCATTTGGCAAAGGTGACGAAAACCCCCATTGTTCTGGTCATAGACGCTCATGGCATGGGCAGATCTCTGATTCCCCTTATCGCGGGGTTTCTGCAATACGACAGCGAACATTTGATCGGCGGAATTATTTTGAATAAAATCACAAAAATGTTCTATGAATTGATCGGGCCGGAAATTGAAAGAGAGTTGTCCGTTAAGGTAATCGGCTATTTTCCTTTGCAGAAGGATCTGAATATAGAGAGCAGGCACTTAGGACTGAAGCTTCCTGAGGAGACGAAGAGTTTGCAATACAGGATAAAAAGAGCTGCTGAGGTGTTAAAGGATTCCGTAGATATGGAAGCACTTTTCTCTCTTTCGGAAGAAGCGGTGGAACTGGAAGAGGAAGAGCATCTTTCTGATAAGGAGCGGATTTCCGTAAATCGTCAGATATCCATCGGAATAGCGATGGACGAAGCCTTCTGTTTTTATTATGAAGATAATTTGAGGCTGCTGCAAAGGGCGGGAGCGCGGCTTGTACCGTTTTCTCCGTTGAAGGATAAGAGCCTTCCTGAGGGAATCGGAGGCTTCCTCTTGGGTGGAGGATATCCCGAGCTGCATGCAGCGACGCTTGCCGGAAATGAAGAGATGAAAAAGTCCGTGCTGCGTGCGGTAAGAGAAGGTATGCCCTCCCTTGCGGAGTGCGGCGGTTTTATGTATTTGCACGCGGGGATGGAGGATATGGAGAAGAGAAGGTATCCGATGGTGGGCGCGTTGGAAGGGGAATGTCATTATACCGGAAAGCTGGTACGGTTCGGTTATATCGAGGTAGCGGAGGAGAAGAATCTTTTTCTGGGAGAGAATGAGAGGATAAAGGGGCATGAGTTCCACTATTTTGACAGCACGGATAACGGAGCATCGTGCATTGCAAAAAAGCCTGTAACCGGAAGAAACTGGAAATGCGTCCATACGACGGAAAATTGTTGGTGGGGATTTCCTCATCTGTATTATTATTCAAATCCTCAATATGTTTATCATTTTATGGAAAGGGCGGCACAATATGCGGATGGAAAGAGATAGAAGAAAAGTACATCACCATGATCATCGTAACAGCCATCGTCATGTATCCGTCGACAGCTATGCATACATTTCTGGGCTGAAAGATTGGAATACGCCGTTTAAAGTCAGCTTCGCGCTGCTTTCGATTCTTGCGGTTATTACGGCGGATTCCCCTGTGGTTTCCGTTATGACAATAGCCTTTATGGGAGTTCTTTCTATAGAAGCGGGGAGGATTAAACCGGGGGATTATTTCAGACTGATGCTCGTACCTTCTGCTTTTATCATCACAGGGGGAATCGCTGTTCTAATACAAGTCGGCGCAGGAGCGGAGAGTCTGCTTCGGATTCCTTTTTTCAGTACTAATCTTTATATTACGGAGGAAAGCCTCAGACAATCCTTGGGACTTTTTGGCAAAGCCTTCGGTGCGGTAAGCGCTCTTTATATGCTGGCGCTTTCTACGCCTATGGGAGAAATTATTTCGACCTTAGGCAAGGTTAAAGTTCCCTCCATTATATTGGAATTGATGCACTTAATCTATCGCTACATTTTCATTCTTTTGGAAACGAACGCAGGGCAGAAGGATGCGGCGCAGTCCAGACTGGGTTACTGTGATATGAAGACCTCTTTTCGAACCTTCGGCAGTGAATTGGCTAATCTGCTGATCCTTTCTATGAAAAAGTCGGGAGAATATTATGACGCTCTGGAATCCAGGGGTTATGAAGGAAACTGTCTTTTCTGGGAGGAGAAGAGAAAGCTGACGAAGAAGCAGGTGATTTGGGCAGCAGCCTATGCGGGAGCGGTAGTTATTCTGATTATTTTATTTTAAATGCAGAAATCATAAGTTACTGAGAACGGAGTGAACAGTAACAAGCTTGGAGTGGAGCAAATGAACAGAAAAATATTAGAGACAAAAGATTTAACATTTTCTTATGAAGAAGGACGGATGGCGTTAAATCATCTGTCGGTGGAAATACATGAAAAAGAAAAAATTGCTGTTTTGGGTGCCAACGGGGCCGGGAAATCCACTTTTTTTCTGAATTTAAACGGTGTCAGAGCTCCGGAAGAGGGGGAGATCTTTCTCTATGGAACCCGGATAGACAAGAAAAACAGACGAGAGCTCATAAAGAACGTGGGCATCGTCTTCCAGGATGCGGACAGCCAGATCATAGCCTCTACCGTAAAGGCTGAGGTGGCGTTCGGGCCGCTGAATATGAAGCTTCCGAGACAGGAGGTGGAGGAAAGAACGATAGATGCGATGGAAAGGCTGGATCTGCAGGCCTATGCGGAGCGCCCTCCCCATTATTTGAGCGGAGGAGAGAAAAAGCGGGTCAGCATAGCGGATATTCTGGCGATGGATTCGCCTATCATCATATTCGATGAGCCTACTGCGTCTCTGGACCCGGTAAATGCCGATATGCTGGAAAGGATATTGGAGGAGCTGGAACAGGAGGGTAAGACGATATTGCTGTCTACTCACGATGTAGACTTCGCTTATCGTTTTGCAGACCGTGCGCTTGTATTCTGTGAAGGAAAGCTCATTGCCGACGGGAAACCGGAGGACATCTTCCGGGATGAGGAAATCCTTAAAAGGGCGAATTTGAAAAAGCCTGTGCTGATTCAGGTTTATGAAATGCTAAAGCGGAAGAATCTGCTTCAGAGAAATCCGCTGACGAAAGATATGCTGCCGGAAAAGAGAGAGAGTTATCCGAGAACCCTTGCGGAAATAGAGGCGCTTTTATGATAAGATTTGGCAGCGAAAAGCAGGCTGCTGAACACAGCTATTGAACGCGGACAGGCATTCTTGTATGAGATGCCTGCGCGTATGCAAATAGAGAAAAGGAGAATTTAAAGATGACAAAGAATCAAAGAAAAACGATTGCGGCACTGGCAGTCGTATCAGTAATCATGAGCATTACTGTGAATTCAAATGCAATGCACATTATGGAAGGATATCTGCCTCCGAAATACAGTATTGCGTGGGGAATTTTATGTATTCCGTTTTTAGTGGCAGGATTTCTGTCTATAAGAATGAAGCTGAAAGACAGCAGGAGAAATATTACACTGCTGGCTATGGCAGGAGCATTTATCTTCGTAATTTCTTCCCTGAAAATTCCTTCTGTAACAGGAAGCTGCTCCCATATGACAGGCACCGGACTTGGAGCCATTTTATTCGGACCTGCTGCTGTCAGCATTCTGGGAATTATCGTGCTGTTGTTCCAGGCGATTCTGTTAGCGCATGGCGGACTTACCACCCTTGGGGCTAACACTTTTTCGATGGCGATTGCCGGACCTTTTTTAACCTTTGGCATTTATAAGCTTTGTATGAAATTAAAGGTGAATAAATGGGTATCCGTTTTCCTGGCAGCATTTTTCGGAGATATATTTACTTATTGTGTGACCAGCTTCCAGCTCGCTATGGCGTATCCTTCCATAGAAGGCGGAGTAGGTGCTTCTGTCGCTAAGTTCCTGAGCGTCTTTGCACCGACACAGCTTCCCCTTGCAATTTTGGAAGGAATACTTACTCTTCTTATCATGATCGCGCTGGAGACTTATGCAAAACCGGAATTGAAAATGCTCGGATATATGAAGGAGGCAAAATAGAATGATGAAGACGAAAAATTTAGTTATTGCACTTATTGTCGCGGCTGTTCTCATCGCGCTGGTACCGCTTTTCGCATTGAAGGGAGCAGAATTTGGCGGCTCGGATGATGCGGGAAGTGTAATGATTGAAGAAATTACAGGAAGTTATGAACCGTGGTTTACCCCTGTATTAGAGACGATGATAGACGGAGAACTTCCAGGAGAGGTAGAAAGCCTTTTCTTCTGCCTTCAGACCGGAATCGGAGTGGGAATCATCGCATTCTGCATGGGACGTCTTGTAGAACGTAAGAAATGGGCGGATAACGGAGAGAACATATGAAAAAGGGAGTTCTGATAGTCAGTTTCGGAACGACCTACAAAAATACGAGAGAGAAAAACATCGATCGAATAGAACGGGCAGTCCGGGAGAAAAAGCCGGACTGCGTGGTTTTGCAGGCCTATTCCAGTGACAGAGTGAGAGATATTATAAAAAAGAGGGACGGTATTGACATTCATGGTATAACTGATGCCCTGAAGGAGATGGCGGAAAGGGGGGTTACCCATCTGTGGATACTTCCCACACACATTATCGACGGATTTGAAAATAATAAAATGAAGCAATTAATTGAGGGATACCTTTCGTACTTTCAAACGATCGAAATTGCAGACCCGCTCTTGGGGAAGGAAGAGGATTACGGTCTCGTGGCGGCTGCTTTATGGGACTCTCTTAAGGATGAAGTAAAAGATGGCGTCCTGATCCTCATGGGACATGGTTCCTATCACGAGGCGGATAACGGCTATGAGAAAATGGAAAAAGTCCTGAGGGAACATTCGGGGAAAGAAATCTATATTGCTACGGTAGAGGGCAGTATCACCATAGAGGATGTGATAGAACGGATGAATGTGATCTATGAACGGCAGGAACGTCAAAAGGTCCGCGTGATCATCGCTCCCTTCATGCTTGTAGCGGGAGACCATGCCGTCAACGATATGGCGGGTGAGGCGGATTCCTTCGTAACGAAGATAAAAGAGCAGGGATATGGAACGGAATGTATCTTAAGAGGACTGGGGGAATATGAGGGCATCCGCAGGATATATTTACAGCATTTGGAAAACGAGGATAATGATAAATAATGAAAGTTAAATTAGCAATGTTATTTTTATGCGCATGTCTGTTTACAGGCTGCGGTTCGGCGGACGTATTGCCGGAAGCAGAGCAGTCTGCGGCTGACGAGGGGGATGTAAATGATGAGGGAGATGTAAATGATGAGGAAGATGAAATCGGAGAGACGGATAAAGCTGTCGTGGAATTCACCGATGCGCTGGGCGTGGATGTGATAGTGGAGAACCCTCAGAGAACCGCAGTATTATCCGGCAGCTATGCGGATGCCTGGCAGTTGGCCGGAGGCAGTCTTTTTGCTGTGACGGATGATGTGAAGGGCATTATAGAGGTGGATGATGATACGGTGATGCTGGGAGATTTAAAGAATCCGAATATCGAGACACTGATTGCGGAGGGGGTGGATTTTATCATACTTTCCTCTACCATCGAGGAGCATGTGAACCTGCGGGACACTTTGGAAAAAACAGGAATCACAGCTGCCTATTTCGAAGTGGAGACCTTTGAGGATTATGCGGATATGATGGGGATTATGACGGATATCACAGGCAGAAAGGACTTGTATAAGACTAATGTGGAGGATGTGCGTCTGGAAATAAAAGAGCAGGTGGAGAGGGGGGACGGAAGTAATCCGACGGTACTGTTCCTGCGGGCCTATTCCACGGGAGTAAAAGCCAAAGGTAGCGACAGCATGACAGGGCAGATGCTGAAAGATCTGGGCTGTGTCAATATAGCGGACAGTGAGGAAGGGCTGTTAGAGGATTTGAGTATGGAGGCGATTATCGATGCGGAGCCGGATTATATTTTCGTAACGACTATGGGAGAATCGAAGGAAGCGGCAATGGATATGGTGGAGGAACTGCTTGTTTCAAATCCCGCATGGAGCGGGCTGAAAGCGGTAAAAAACAATCACTATTGTGTGCTGCCGAAGGAATTGTTCCATATTAAACCGAATGAACGTTGGGGAGAAAGCTATCGTATCTTAGCGGATTATTTATATGAAAAGAAATAGAAGAATATTGATATTTACGGGTTTACTCATATTGATGGCTCTGGTTGGCTTAGGAAGCGGAGCGGTGAAGCTTTCGCCGCAGGACTTTACCGGGCTGTTTATGGAAGAAGAGCTGACAAAAAGCGGAAGGATTCTTCTGTATGTCCGTCTGCCAAGGGTAGCAGGTGCAATTGTTGCGGGAGTGGGACTTTCTGTTGCGGGTGCCGTCATACAGACTATTTTAGATAACCCCCTGGCAGGCCCCAATATTATTGGTGTAAATGCCGGGGCCGGGTTCGCGGTAGTGCTTTGCGGTATACTGCTTCCAGGAGCGTATGGAATACTTCCCCTTGCTGCTTTTATCGGAGCCTTTGGAACGGTATTGTTCGTCTATTATCTTGGAAAGAAAACCGGGTCCTCTAAGATTACTCTTGTGCTTGCGGGCGTTGCAATAAACAGCTTGTTAAACAGTGCATCCGATGCCGTTAATGCCTTTAGCGAAAGTTCTCTGATTGCCAGTAATGCTTTTAAAATCGGAGGACTTAGCGGAATAAATACAAATGTTCTGAAGTATGCGGCCATTGCAGTCGTCATTGCGGTTGTTCTCGTATTCCTGCTCCATAATGAATTGGAGGTCTTATCTTTAGGAGAGGATAAAGCAAAGACTCTTGGGCTTCCTATAGGCTTTTATCGTTTTGTATTTCTTGCCCTGGCGGCTGTTCTGGCAGGTGCTTCCGTGAGCTTTGTGGGGCTTTTGGGCTTCGTGGGGCTTATCGTCCCGCATATTGCGAGGCTTTTGGTAGGAGAGGAATGCAAATATTATATTTTAGCATCCGCCATACTGGGAGCGCTGTTTCTGCTGACCTGTGACTATATAGCGAGAACTTGGTTTGCACCGTATGAATTGCCTACGGGCATTATTTTATCATTTATCGGGGCGCCTTTTTTTCTGTGGCTGCTTATAAGAAGGAAAAGAGGGGCGCGGAATGCTTAGACTGGAACACATTACTGCCGGATATAATAAAAATCCGGTAATAAAGGATATTGACATTGAGTTCGAGAGAGGAAAAATAACGGCTCTTATCGGGCCGAATGGAAGCGGTAAGAGTACACTGTTAAAGGCGGCTGTGGATTTGTGTGAAATATACGAGGGAACGGTATATTTGAATGGAAAGGATAGGAGCCGCCTCGGGAATAAGGAGTTCGCAAAGCACGTCTCCTATCTTCCCCAAAGTCACAGCACAGGAGCCATCGCGGTGGAACGGATGGTACTGCACGGAAGATTTCCTTACCTGTCTTATCCGAGAAGATACGGAAAGAAGGATTATGAATACTGCTGTCATGCGATGGAAAAAGCAGGTATATCGGAGCTTAAAGGAAAAAAGCTAGAGGAGCTTTCGGGCGGTCAGAAGCAAAAGGTATATATTGCCATGGCATTGGCCGGAGAGGCGCAGGTCTTTCTCTTTGACGAACCTACCACTTATCTGGATGTAGGATATCAATTGGAGCTGCTGGACATTATGGTACAGCTTAGGGAGCAGGGGAAAACAGTAATTGTGGTCCTTCACGACATCAATTACGCTATGGGAATAGCGGACAGACTGGCGGTTATGGAACAGGGGAAGCTATTGCTCGCGGATACCCCGGTTAACGTATATGAAAGCGGTGTGATAAGCAGGGTATTTCAGGTAGAGACTAAAATACTTACAGATACAGAGGGGAAAAAGCATTTTTATTTCGAAGGGATTAAAAAAGGATGAGAGGTATTTTATATGGAATAGGAGTCGGACCGGGAGACCCGGAGCTGATTACCATGAAAGCCTTAAGATGTATAAGGGAAAGCGATGTGATCGTTCTCCCGTCAGCGGCGAAAGAGGATTGTTACGCATATCGGATAGCAAAAACAGCATATACAGAAATCGATGAAAAAGAGATTATGTGTATGCCATTTTTAATGATAAAGGAAAAAAGAGCATTAGAGGCCTCGCATAATAAAATTTACCGGGATATTTTGTCGCTGTTGGAACGGGGAAAGAATGTGGCATTTCTGACTATCGGCGATCCGTCGGTCTATTCCACATACAGTTATATTCATAGGAGGGAGCTGGAAGAAGGCGGGACTGCCCTTATGGTGAGCGGGGTACCTTCCTTTTGCGCTGCGGCCGCTGCAATTGGTATTTCCCTTGGAGATAACAAAGAAGAGATTCATATAATACCCGGCTCTTATGATATAAGAGAGACGCTACATTTAAAGGGAACGCGAATTTATATGAAGTCCGGGAAAAAACTGGCGGAGCTGAAAAATGCTTTGCTGGAGGCGGGGACAGAGCATTTTCTTATATATGCCGTTTCAAATTGCGGTATGGAGAATGAAAGGATTACGTCGGGACTTGAGGAGCTTCTGGTGGACAGCGGATATCTGACGATGGTGATCGTAAAGGAAAGAACTGGAAATTGAGATAGAAAAAGCTTCTGAGCTGTTGAAATGATACATAATTAATAATAATATTACCATATAAATGTAAAATTTTGTTGGAAGATTTTATAAAATGGAGCGGCTGACATGCAAAAAGTGAAAAGAAACGCCAGTGAGTTGTATTATTTTTCGAAACAGCTTAAGGATCGAATGAGCGGAATGGAACAATATCCATTGACTCTTGTAGAAGCGCCTGCAAAGGTATGGGACGGAATTTGCAGCCTGTTTGGAGAAATCGACGAAGAAACTGCGGCAAAGTTAAGAAGTCTGGAGCTCCCCACGCTGGATTCCTTGGCGGACATTGTTCTTCTGCTGCGAAAGGTGCGCTGCGAGCGGGACACCTTTTTGGTCATCGATAACTATCAGCTATTGATAGTATCTGATAATCAGTTCACAATATATGATTAGATAATTGTAAATTATGGTATTAAAATAAAATTGGGTAAAAATAATAAATTAATTTAGTTGTTATATTAGTATTTCTAGATGCTAATATAGATAGGGTAGTTGAGTATTTATCAGATGTATTTTATGTTTTATCAGGGCATTTCTTGGGTGGAAATATTTTAACAAATAGCGGGAAGAACGGAGAAAATATAAATGAAGAATTTTAAATTCATTAAATGTGGTAAATTTGAAGATCTATATGAAGTGAGAATTAAAGTGTATCAGGATTCGAGAGGATATAATCTGGAGTCATATAGTGAAAAAGAATTTTTTGAAAATGGATTGAATATGAAATTTGTTCAGGATAATTATTCGGTCTCATCAAAAAATGTGTTAAGAGGGATGCATTTTCAAAGAAAATATCAGCAAGGGAAATTGGTAAGAGTGATAAAGGGTGAAGTTTTTGATGCGGTAGTGGATCTTCGGAAAGGTTCAAAAACTTATGGGGAATGGCATGGTCTGACTTTATCAGGTGAAAAGAATAATATGTTATATGTACCAGAAGGGTTTGCACATGGCTTTTTTGTTTTGTCTGACACTGCGGAGTTTTCCTACAAACTTTCAGACTTTTATCATCCGGAGGATGAGGGCGGAATACCATGGAATGATCCCGACGTCGGAATTGTCTGGCCGATAACCGGTTATAGGGATGTTATAACGTCAGAACGTGATGATAGCCATCTTTCATTTGCAGAAACAATACCGTTGGACCGGAAAGAAAATAGGAATGAGTTGGATACATTAACGAAGCTGTCAATGGAATTGCAGTCAATAGCTCAAAATGGTCTGACATATACAAAGGATTTGTTTGATAAGGAACGATTTGAGAGAATAAGGGATATTTCAGCAGAAATAATGGCTATAAAGACAGAATATCCGATTGGAAAGATAAAAGATTTATTTTGCAATGAGGTGGGTTATCAAACACCTAAATTGGAGACGCGGGCAGTAATATTCAATGAAAATAAAATACTTCTTGTAAAAGAGAAAGAAAAATGGTCACTTCCTGGCGGGTGGATTGATTACAACGAGTCAATTGCATCAAATACGGTTAAAGAAGTAAAAGAAGAAGCCGGGTTAGATGTGGAGCCTGTAAAAGTGATAGCGATACAGAATAGAAATAAACATAATTTCCCGAAATATGCCTACGAAATATGTAAAGTTTTCGTTATCTGTGTTGTAAGAGGGGGGAGTTTCCGGCAGAATAATGAAACAACAGAAAGCGGGTATTTCTCTCTTAATAATCTGCCTGTATTAGATGAGGATAAAAATGTTTATTCTCAAATAAAAATGTGTTTTGATGCATATGAAAATGATAAGTGGAATGTAATTTTTGATTAGTTTACAAATGACAAAGATATATTAATTGCATAAATCGAAAGATGGATATATAATCCAGCTATAGGCAGAATCTATAGCTGGATGTTATTTTTTAGTATTAACACTCGGATAGCCGGATAAGTATAATAAAAACTACAGAAGCAAAGAATGAAAGCATTAGATTACTATTTGGTGAATCAGGAGGATGTAGAAATGGCTAAAAAAACGAGAAAAGAAAGAAATTTTAAATTTGAAACTTTACAGCTTCATGTGGGACAAGAGACACCGGATGCGGTTACGGATGCGAGAGCGGTTCCGATTTACCAGACCTCTTCCTATGTATTTCATAACAGCGAGCATGCTGCCGCGAGATTCGGACTGACGGATGCGGGAAATATTTATGGAAGGCTGACCAATCCCACGCAGGACGTGTTCGAGCGCAGAATAGCAGCTTTGGAGGGGGGAATTGCGGCTTTAGCGGTTGCATCGGGAGCTGCCGCAGTTACTTATGCGATTGAAAATATCGCGCAGAATGGAGACCACGTGGTATCCGTGAAGAATATTTATGGAGGTACTTATAATCTGCTGGCTCATACCCTGCCGCAGTACGGTATCACAACGACCTTTGTGGATCCCTTCAATTATGAAGAGTTAGAAGGCGCTATAAAAGAGAATACGAAGTTAATTTTAATCGAGACCTTGGGCAATCCCAATTCCGATGTGGTGGATATAGAGAAGATTGCGGGAATTGCACATGCGCATAAGATTCCGCTTCTTGTGGACAATACCTTTGCAACTCCATATCTGGTAAGGCCTATCGAATACGGAGCAGACATCGTGATACATTCCGCTACGAAGTTCATCGGAGGCCATGGTACTGCGATCGGAGGTGTCATCATCGACAGCGGCAAATTCGATTGGGAAGCTTCAGGTAAATTTGCTTCCCTCACAGAGCCCAACCCCAGCTACCACGGCATAAGCTTTACGAAAGCGGTAGGCGCAGCTGCATATGTGACCAAAATCCGGGCGATATTGCTTCGTGATACGGGAGCTACTTTATCTCCCTTCCATGCATTTTTCTTTTTACAGGGACTTGAGACTTTGTCGCTTCGTGTGGAGCGCCATGTGGAGAACTCCTTAAAGGTGGTAGAGTATTTGAACAATCATCCGCAGGTAGAAAAGGTACATCATCCTGCAGTAACGGACGACCCGGAACAGAAAGCATTGTATACGAAATATTTCCCTGATGGAGGGGGATCTATCTTTACCTTTGAAATCAAAGGGGATGCACAGAAGGCGAAGGATTTCATAGACCAGCTGGAGCTGTTCTCCTTGTTGGCGAATGTGGCCGATGTAAAATCCCTGGTGATCCATCCGGCTTCCACTACCCATTCCCAGATGACAGAGGAAGAACTGGAAGCGTCAGGTATTGCGCCAAATACGATCAGACTTTCCATAGGAACGGAAAATGCTGAGGATATTATCGAGGATCTAGAGGAAGCCTTTAAAGCGGTTTTATAAAAAGAAAACTTTTATTTGGCTGGGCTAATGGAGGAAAGAAAATATGACATTACAGCAGCTTCGCTATGCGGTCTGCATTGCGAACGAAAAGTCCATGAACAAGGCGGCTGCCGAGCTGTTCATCACACAGCCCAGCCTATCCAGTACCATACGGGATTTGGAAAATGAAATCGGCTTACAAATATTTCTGCGCTCGAACCGGGGAATCGTCATCACTCCCGAAGGGGAGGAATTCCTCGGATATGCAAGGCAGATGATAGAGCAATACAGACAGATGGAAGAGCGGTTTATCCAGAGGGATAAATTCAAGAAGAAATTCAGTGTATCCATGCAGCATTATACCTTCGCAGTACAGGCGTTTATCGAGATGGCAAAAGAATTCGGAATGGACGATTATGAGTTCGCAGTACGAGAGACGAAGACCTATGAAGTGATCGAGAACGTGAAAAATCAAAAAAGCGAGTTAGGTATTTTGTACTTAAATGATTTTAATTCAAAGGCACTGGAAAAAATATTCAGCGATCAGGAGTTGGAATTCACAGATTTGTTTCAGTGCGGGATCTACGTTTTTTTATGGAAAGGCAACCCTCTGGCTGAAAAAAAGAAAATCAGCTTTGAAGATCTGAAAAAATACCCCTGCCTATCTTTCGAGCAGGGGAATAATAATTCTTTTTATCTGGCGGAGGAAGTATTCAGCACTTATGAATATAAACAGATTATAAAGGCCAATGACAGGGCTACCATGCTCAATCTCATGGTAGGCCTCAACGGGTATACTTTGTGTTCGGGAATCATATGCGAGGAACTCTATGATAACGAATATAGGGCGATTCCTCTTAAAACGAACGAGAAGATGAGAATAGGGTATATCAAAAAGAAAAAGATGCCTTTAAGCATCCTTGCCCTTAAGTATATAGAAGAATTGAAAAAGTATGAAAAAAATGTGCTTTGATGCGGAGATGGAGTATAAAAATGACTAGAGAAGAAGCTTGGAATTTATTGACGGAATATAATAAGGATGAGTTTCACTTAGAGCATGCTGAGATTGTTGAGGGCGTAATGAAATATTTCGCACGTAAGTTAGGATATGCAGAAGAAGAGGATTTCTGGGGAAATGTAGGACTTTTGCACGATCTGGACTTCGAGCGCTATCCGGATGAGCACTGTATCAAGTCGCAGGAAATCATGCGTGAAGCCGGTTTGGAAGAGCGGCTGATCCGAGCAACGGCAAGCCACGGTTACGGTATAACGGTGGATATAAAGCCGGAGCACGAAATGGAGAAGGTGCTGTACGCGGTAGATGAATTGACCGGGCTCATCGGAGCGGTGGTGCTCATGCGGCCCTCCAAAAGTGTTCAGGACCTGGAAGTGAAATCGGTAAAAAAGAAATTCAAAAGCAAGGGCTTTGCTGCAGCCTGCTCCAGAGAAGTGATTCAAGCGGGAGCAGATATGTTAGGCTGGGATTTGGATAAGCTGATAGAAGAGACGATAGACGCTCTGAGAACTTTCAGAGATTAGTAACGAGTATAATCAGCACCAAACATTAAGACATTTAATGCTGATTATACTGGGAAAGCGGAGAAGAAATATGGAATATGGTATATCGACAAAGTGTTTATATGGAAATGGGCAGGCATCATCTCCCGATGCTTCGGGAGCGATTAGCTTTCCGATTTATCAAACGGCTACTTTCGCCCATAAAGCGGTAGGTGAAAGCACAGGCTATGATTACAGCCGTTTGCAGAATCCTACGAGAGAGCAGCTCGAAAAAGTAGTTGCTTCTTTGGAAAACGGAATAGATGCGCTGGCTTTTTCCAGCGGTATGGCAGCGATTACTGCACTGTTCGAATTATTTGAACCGGGAGACCACATCATAACGGACTGTGATCTTTACGGAGGAAGCATCCGTCTTTTTGATAATATCAGCAAGAAAAATGGAATGGTATTCGACCATGTCAACTGCTCTAAGATATTGTGCGGCGATGAAGAGGGTAAAGCCTTTGAAACTCTGGTGAATGAAAAGACAAAGGCGATTTTTATTGAGACGCCCACGAATCCGATGATGAATGTTATCGATATTTGCAAGCTGTCCAGGATCGCGGAGAAAAATAAGCTTCTGCTTATAGTGGATAATACGTTTTTAACACCTTATTTTCAAAACCCTCTTAAGCTGGGAGCTCATGTGGTAGTACACAGCGGAACCAAATATCTGGGCGGACATAACGATACTCTCGCAGGCTTTCTTGTAACCTCATCGGAGGAAATTGCCGGGAGGCTCAGGTTTATCATTAAGACCGTAGGTTCCGGTCTGGCGCCCTTCGACAGCTGGTTGATTCTGCGAGGAATCAAGACACTGGCCATAAGAATGGAAAGAGCATCGAAAAATACCGGAAGAATTGTAGAGTGGCTTCGCTGTCAGGAGAAGATAACGAAGGTTTTTTATCCGGGAATACCGGAAAGTCCCGGTTTTGAAATATGCAAAGAGCAGGCAGGAGGCTTCGGGTGCATGGTTACCTTCGAGGTGGAGACAAAGGAACTTGCCCTGGAGATACTGCAGAAGGTCCGTCTGATACAGTTTGCGGAAAGTCTCGGGGGCGTGGAGACGCTGATTACTTATCCTATTACCCAGACCCACGCGGACGTGCCGGAAGAGACCTTGGCGGCAAACGGAATTACTGATAAAGTGCTCAGACTGTCGGTAGGCATTGAAGATGAGGAAGATTTAATAAAGGAACTGGAGAGAGTATTTTATGAGTGAAACGAATATTAATTTCGATGAAATCATCGAGCGCAGGAATACCTGCAGCATAAAGTATGATTTCGGAAAGCAAAGAGGAATGCCCGAGGACGTTCTGCCCTTATGGGTGGCGGATATGGATTTCAGGGTTCCTGAAAAAGTGCTTTCAGCCATCCAGGAAAGGACGGCTCATGGAATTTTCGGATATACCGAAGTCGGTGAGGAGTATTTCGAGGCATTGAAAGGCTGGATGGAAAAAAAGCACAATTGGAGCATCGAAAGAAAATGGCTGATAAAGACTCCGGGGGTCGTATACGCGATAGCTATGGCGATACAAGCCTTTACAGAGGAGGGCGACGCAGTTATGATCCAGCAGCCGGTATATTATCCGTTTCGGGAGACCATCGAGAGCAACCGCAGGAAAATGATCGATAATACCCTTTATCTTGGTAAGGATGGAAAATACCATATGGATTTGGAGGACTTCGAGAGAAAAGCCAAGGAGCACAATGTGAAGCTTTTCATCTTATGCAGCCCTCACAACCCTGTGGGGAGGGTATGGAGCAGGGAAGAACTTGAGAAGTTGGGAGAAATCTGCATCCGAAGGAATATCCTTGTGGTCAGCGATGAGATCCATCAGGATTTTGTTTTCCATGGAAGGCATACTGTTTTTTCAAGCTTAAGCGAAGAGTTGAACAATAGGACGATTATCTGCACTTCGCCCAGCAAGACCTTCAATCTTGCGGGGCTTCAGATTTCAAACATATTGATTGCGAATCCTCAGATAAGGCACAGATTTAAAGCCCAAATAGTAGCTTCAGGCTACAGCCAGCTGAACACTCTCGGACTTACCGCCTGCGAAGCGGCCTACCGGTACGGGGAAGAGTGGCATACCCAGCTTATGGAGTATCTGCAGGGAAATATAGAATTCGTGAGAAGTTTTTTAAGCGAGAAAATTCCGCAGATAAAGCTGATAGAGCCTGAGGGGACCTATCTTGTCTGGCTTGATTTCAGAGAGCTTGGACTTAGCGAAAAGAAAAAGAAAGAGTTGATTGTCAATAAAGCGGGACTCTGGCTGGATGTGGGAACCATGTTCGGCGAGCCGGGGGCGGGATTTGAAAGAATCAACGTCGCCTGTCCGAGAGAGGTACTGCGTCAGGCATTGGAAAGACTGGAAGCGGCTGTTTAAAACATGCCGCTTTCTGATTTGTTAGTCCTCGTATATTATATAGAGCGCAATCTGGGGCAAAGGTTCTAATCTTCTCCGGCATTTGCTAAAAGAGCGTCTATCATGCTGCCGTAGCCATAGAGGCCGGCGGCGTATTTGATCCCGTCCGATATTTCCCTTCTTGAAAAATCGTTGTCCTCCAGAAAATCATTATCCT
Organism: Kineothrix sp. IPX-CK; assembly: GCF_039134705.1. Taxonomy (NCBI): domain Bacteria; kingdom Bacillati; phylum Bacillota; class Clostridia; order Lachnospirales; family Lachnospiraceae; genus Kineothrix; species Kineothrix sedimenti. The sequence goes on from NZ_CP146256.1 coordinate 1,640,091, forward strand.
TGCTATTCAAATATTCGTAAAATAAAAGCGCTGTCTGGAAAGCCTTTGTACTTTCGGTCTCCATTTCTTCCGTCAGAAGATTCTCCGCCTCGTTTATTCTTCCTTCATCGATGAGAGCTGATAATCGCCTGAAATCCTTCGCTACATTAGCGTCCATTTCCGTAATCTCACCATTTTCCTCGCTGGTTTTGAATATTAATTTTTTTAGTGTCCTGATAATATCGTATATCAGGCGCATAATGTAGTCGTTTTCAAACATTTTTGTAATCCTTTCTTTGTCTTTTAACAGCTTAAGTATATACCTTCATTTTATTGATATCAAATATATTTTACATTTTGGGAGATATATCACGGATTCAGATATCAGGCTGTATCCGACTTTGGCCAGATTCGACGCAGTATATTTTCAGGTGTTTCATGCGAATAAAAAGAGACTTATCGATTACAAGAACCTATGGGCATATGCGAGAGAGCTGTATCAGGTATCAGAAATAAAGGAGAGCACTTATTTCGAAACCTACAAGAGACACTATCAGTTGTCCCCCCATTTAAAGTCCCTTTGGGGAAACATATATTCTATCAAAGCAAAGGGACCGGATGTGAGCGTATGGGAGGAGCCTGCTGACAGGAGGAATTTGAGCGCAGATCCGGAGGAAAAGTTTAAGAAGGAGCAAAGCGGTTTCTAAGCGGTGTACACAATGGATAATATTACATATAAGCTCACGAAAGGAGATGTCAACTGGCAGGAGGTATCCGACGTACTGCGGCGCTCCGGCCTGTCCGACTACTCTGCGGGAGAGCAGGAAATCATATTTAAAAACAGTTATGCGGTAGTGTTTGTCTATGACGAAGATAAAATAGTGGGTGTAGGAAGAGCACTGTCGGACGGAATCTGTCAGGCAGCCGTTTATAATGTCGCTCTGGACGAGGAGTATCAGGGATATGGAATCGGCAGAAGACTGATCACCTTATTGTTAGATCAGCTGAAGGGGCAGAACATCATCTTATAGACCCATCCAAGAACCGTCGCCCTTTATGAAAAAATGGGATTTCGAAGGAACAAGACGGCTATGTGCATTTTCGATGTAGGAAAAGAAAAACAGGAATGGATGGAGCAGGAGGGATTTCTTCTCCCTGAAAATTATCGTTTTACGCAAGAGGTTTCAAGGTTTTAGGATACAAGACGGGATTTGCCAGAAGCGAGGAGGCTTACGAGGAGGCATATCACCTTGTATTTGACAGGTTGGACTGGCTGGAAGAGAAGCTTTCATACAGCCGCTATCTATTCGGAGACCGGATCACGGAATCTGATGTCAGGTTGTATGTAACTTTAGCCAGATTCGATGTGGCCTATTATAACGGATTCTGGACAAACCGCAATAAGCTGACAGATTTCGAGGTGATCAAAAAACACTATCATCTATGTGCCGTTGCCACCAATCCTTGCGGCATCGTTGCAAAGGGATGCCATTGGTTGAACCGCGCTTCCATTGTGCGCGAGCTGTTAGGACTTGAAGACGCTATTGGCATCAATCTGGTGGGACACAGTAAAGAGAACAGATCATACGGATGGGAATTCGTATATAACGAAGATAGAAAAGATCCAGTACTTGGCATGCAGTATTTAAGTGAATTTTATTATAACGCAGACCCTGATTATGCGGGGCGCTGCACCGTTCCGGCTTTGGTAGACGTTACGACGAAAAAAGTGGTTAATAACGATTATCGCAGGCTGACCAATTATTTTGAAACAGCTTTTGTTCCTTATCAGAAAGAGGGCGCTCCCGATTTATATCCGGAAGAGCTCAGAAAGGAAATCGATGATTTCAACGACTGGCTTTTTCCTAATGTGAATAATGGAACCTATCGGATGATGTTCGCCCAGTCGATAACAGCATACCAGGAAGCTTTTGAGGATTTTTACAATGCGCCGGATACTATAGAGGAGAGGCTTTCCAGAAACCGTTTTTTGTTAGGAGATTATGTGACGGACAGCGATGTAAGGCTTTTCGTGACATTGGCGAGATCGCCACTCATTATTACAGAAATCTGAGACCTTAGGGATATAGCAGCACCTCAGGGTGATAATACGGGGTTATTTCAGGATTTCAATTCCCGGTTTGTGGATCAGATCGACTATGAAGGTTTTTGGTCTGCTCCGCAGAATAGAAAGGAACTTAGCAAGACACCTGAGGAGAAATTTAAGAGGTAATGCAGGGAAAGCCTTCCAAAATAATAACAAAAATTCTCATCTGTGCATCATAATTAATTGTTTGCAGAGTAATATTGTGGTATAATTTCACAAATTACTTTTGTTGTAATATCATGTATATTGTATAGGGGGGAATAAACGAGTTATGGGAGATGCAGTAAATAAAAATGTAAAGATGACAGGAACAACACCGGTAGAGCGATATGGAGCTTTATCCGTAAAAGGAAATCAATTAGTGGACAGAAATGGAAACGCGGTTGCTTTAAGGGGGGTAAGTACTCACGGATTGTCATGGTATCCTCAATATGTAAATCAGGAAAGTTTTCGATTTATGAGAGATGAGTGGGGGATTGAAGTGGTTCGGCTGGCCATGTATACGGCGGAGCACAATGGTTATTGCGTGGGCGATGATGATAATCGCCGGATGGTCAAGGATGTCATCCATAAAGGCGTTCTGGCAGCTGCAGACCTTGGACTTTATGTTATCATCGACTGGCACATTTTAAGCGATGGCAATCCCGGTCAAAACAAAGAGCAAAGCCTTGCTTTTTTCAAGGAAAGTTCAAAACGGTACCGAGAGTATGATAATGTGATTTATGAAATCTGTAATGAACCCAATGGCAATGTAGGCTGGCCGGAGATAAAGGGCTATGCGGATGAGGTGATTCCGGTAATCAGACAAAATCACGAAACTGCGATTATTCTGGTAGGTACCCCTACATGGTCGCAGGAAGTAGATAAAGCGCAGGAGGATCCTATTACAGGCTATAACAACTTGATGTATGTATTACATTTTTATGCGGATACTCACAGAGAAGAACTGCGCAGCAAGCTAAAACAGGCACATGACGGCGGGCTTCCTATTTTTGTAAGTGAATTCGGCATCTGTGATGCTTCCGGCAGCGGAGCCGTTAATGTAGAGGAAGCCGATAAGTGGATAGAACTTTTGGAAAGCCGTAATATCAGTTATATAGCGTGGAATCTGTCAAACAAGGAGGAAACGTCCGCGTTCTTTAAATCCTCCTGTACTAAGACTACAGATTATGATTATGGAGATCTATCCGAATCTGCCAAGTGGTTTATTCAAACGAAATAAATTATGAGGAAGGGATGTATATTCCCTTCCTTTTTTATTAATTCAATTTTATCTTAATTGATAAGAACAATATGCGGCAGTGCAGGAAATGAGGCATGATGGCATAGAATGATTTGCTGTACAATATAATGAATAGCCTGCAAATAAAAAGTCAATAGGAAATTGAAGAATTTGTGAAATAATTTATATGCAGGATTTTAAGCATCACAAATAGACCACCGCTATACGCTGGTCTAAAAAGGAAAGAGTGTGATAATTATTGTGGGAGAGATGCTAAATATTCTTTTACTCTTCCATAGTAGATGCGCAGGAACTTATTGGCACCTGCTGTCATGTACACATAGTAAGGCTTGCCCTGAGCACGTTTCTTGTCCAGAAATCGATAGACAGCATCATCCTGTGGTCTGGTTTTTATCAGAACGTCCATGACTTGAAATAGGGTTTTGCGCAAGGTCGAGGAACCACGTTTTGAAGTTGGTACACTTTTTTGCTCATAAGTACCAGATTCATTCACACCGGGATCAACGCCCGCAAAAGCAGTAATGGAGCCCTTGTGAGTAAAACGTGTGATATCGCCGATTTCGGCCATCAGTTGTGGGCCAAGTGACGGACCAATGCCGCACATAGCCATAACAATGGGATATTCCGGCAGTTTAGAAGCGGTTTCGTTCATCAGAGCGCGAAGTTCCTCTACCGTTTTAGAAGCGGTATTTAATTGCTCTATAGCTTGCTTAACAATAAGTTTGGTTAAATCATCTTTTGGATGTACAGGAACAAGTTCCTTGGCTGCCCCATAGATTTCTTCCGCTTTTGTCTTACTGAAGTTATACTTTTTACGTTTACACCATTTTTGATAATGGTCGATAAAAGCGTTTAATGACAGCTTACGAACACAGTCCGCATGCCAGTATGTAGTGGCGAAATCAACCCACTTCTGGCTTCCATCATCACGGGCAGGGCTGTCAAAGTAAGTATTAACACCAGGATAGGTCTGGTCAAGGATGCCGATCAGGTTGTTCTTCATAGCAGTTTTGTGCTTCATGTAGAAGCCGAACTGGCGGTTCATCGTTTTAAGTTGATTTCTTATTTCATCCATAAAACTATACTGTTTCAAATCAGTCCAACTGTCAAGAGCATAACGGGCAATTTTAACCGCATCCGCCTTATCAGACTTGACTTTGCGCAAAGAATTATCACCAAAATCTTTAATGAGCTTGGGATTCACAGCGCTTACAAACAGATTAGCATGGGAAAGCTCACGAGCCAATGGTTCGTAATAACGGCCAGTGTGCTCCATAACAATACGGGAATCACCATCAATGGATTTAATCTGTTCAATCAAGGAACGGATTTCATCAGAGGTGTGGCGGATTTCAAAGGGTGAGTAGATTATCTCACCATAAGGGCGTAGAATGGCAATCATGCTCTTGCCCTTGGAAACATCAATACCTACTGCGTTCATGTTCATAAATATGTCACTCCTTAAGATAATTGCAATGGATAGATACCAGTTTTACTCATTACCTATTCAATCTACTGTGGTGTGACACGAACGTGCCTGAGGCAGTTCAACCTGCATAAAACGAATGCTGCAAATGAGGAGCTGGCCATCAGTCTAAACAACGGACGCGAAGTCCAAGAAAGGAAGCCGATGTACCTATTGCTCCATCATTATAACAGCTTAAGCAACAAGATGGATAATTCCTTACTGGCTGTAAGGGATATTAACCATAAATATATTGTAGTAGAAAGGAGTTAAATTATGTGTACAGCGATTACTTTACAGTCACAAAGCGGAGAAACTTTTTTTGGGCGAAACATGGATTTTTCTTATGATATAGAACCGCAATTGTATATTGTTCCGCCTAATTATGAATGGAATAATGTTTTAAACATGCGTGTCCTAAGAAACCATTTCGGTTTCATCGGAATCGGGCAGGAAAGAGATGGAAGTCTGGGATTTTTTGATGGGGTAAACGAAAGAGGATTTGCTGCGGCAGCACTTTATTTTGCCGATTATGCCCAGTATGAGGAATATAATGAGAATAATATGAAAATGATACATATGGGCAAAAATCCAATCAATTCATGGGATTTTCTTCATTACATCTTAGGAAGATGCAGTGATATAGAAGGACTGAAGGAGGTTGTACAAAACACTTATCTCATCGGTATGCCTGATCCCATAACGGAGACAGTAGCCCCCCTCCACTGGATGGCCGTGGACAGAAGCGGAAAAAGTATTATTATAGAGCAAACCAAAAGAGGTCTTGAAATGTTCGATAATACGATTGGTGTCATGGCTAACAGCCCGGATTATCAATGGCAGATGGTTAATTTAAGAAATTATATGAACGTATCGACGAGACAGGTTCCCGAAGTATGGTGGGGGAATACAAGATTGAGCCCTTTTGGGCAAGCAGCGGGCACTATGCCGTTGCCCGGCGGATATACATCTCCGGAGAGGTTCGTAAGAACGGCATTTATCAAGACACATATTGAACTGCCCAGAGATGCAACTGGTATGGTCATGAGCTGCTTTCATGTTATGGAAAGCGTTTCCATTCCGAGAGGGGTGGTAATGACAAGCCGTGATACTTATGATTACACCAAGTATACGGCTTTTGTAAATACCGCTACATGCGAATATTATTTCAAGGCTTATGATAATATCCAGATCGGAACGGCCAGCTATTGGGAGAACTGCAGCTATACCAAGGATGTTGTCTGTCTCGGCAAATTAATGAGGCCGGTTATTTTTGAGAAATTATATCCATGCTGATAACGTCTTGTATAAATATGGAAACGGAAAAATAGAATACTCTTTCTTTTATGTCCATTTTCTATTATAATAATAAAGCGTGCGGTAAACTGTGTGCACGACGAAAGCACAGGAAAGAAGGGAAACTATGGAGAGAAAAGTAGGAACAATATCGAGGGGAATTCGTTGCCCTATCATCAGAGAAGGGGACGATTTGGTAAAGATTGTAACTGACAGTGTGCTGGAAGCCGCGCAGAGTGAGGGATTTGAGCTTCGGGACAGAGACGTTATCGCGATAACGGAATCCGTGGTTGCGCGCGCACAAGGAAACTATGCTTCCATTGATCATATAGCACAGGATGTGAAAAAGAAGCTGGGAGGAGGAACGGTTGGCGTTATTTTTCCTATTTTGTCGAGAAACCGTTTTGCTGTCTGCTTAAAAGGAATTGCTAAGGGGGCCGACAAGATAGTGCTTATGCTGAGTTATCCCAGCGATGAAGTGGGAAATGAACTGGTTTCTATCGATAAGCTGGACGAAGCCGGCATTAATCCATACAGCGACGTGCTTACCCTTGAAAAATATAGAGAATTGTTTGGAGAGAACAAGCATCCCTTTACCGGAGTGGATTATGTACAATATTACAGCGATTTAATCAAAGAGGCCGGAGCAGAGGTTGAAGTGATCTTTGCTAACGACTCGAGAAAGATTTTAGGATATACGAAAAAGGTTCTTAACTGCGATATTCACACTCGTTTTCGTACAAAAAAAATTTTGAAAGCGTGCGGAGCAGAGGCAGTTTATGGAATGGATGACATTCTTACAAATTCTATTGACGGAAGCGGTTATAACGAAAAATACGGGCTTCTTGGTTCGAATAAGTCTACGGAGGATACGATCAAGCTGTTCCCTAAGGACTGTACGGATCTGGTTATGGACGTTCAAAAGGACATCCTTTCAAAAACCGGAAAATATGTAGAGGTCATGGTATACGGTGACGGAGCATTTAAGGATCCCGTAGGAAAGATTTGGGAGCTGGCTGACCCTTGCGTATCGCCTGCAAGTACACCGGGACTGGAAGGAACGCCCAACGAAGTGAAGCTGAAGTATCTTGCGGACAACGATTTCAAGGATTTGTCCGGAGAGGCATTAAAGGATGCAATTACGAATCGCATCAAGGAGAAGAAGGATGATTTGGTAGGAGATATGGCTTCTCAGGGGACAACGCCCAGAAAGCTTACGGATTTGATTGGTTCGCTCTGTGACTTGACCAGCGGTTCGGGAGATAAGGGAACACCGATTATCTTGGTTCAGGGATATTTTGATAACTATGTGAGCTAAATATATATTAATATTATTTGTAAAACAGATTTGATTTTTACAATAAGGAACTTATATGTTACTATTTATGTAATGTATAAGTTCTTTTTATCTTATAGGATTAGGGTGTCAAAAGGTCCTTTATAAATACATTTTGGTCAATATGAGCAAAACAAAAAGAACGACTGCGCCTATGTAAATATTTAGAAGTTCTTTCTCTGGATATTTGAGCCATAACAGAAAACAAAACTGTTTGAGCGCAGCGAGTTTTTTGTTTTCTGGTATGTTTGGCGTGAATAGACTGAGAATTAGAACTTCTTATATATTGGAATTCGGAGCAGGAGTCTTTTCGTTTTGAGCATATTGACTTGAGACGTTTGCAAAAGGACCTTTTGACACCCTAATCCTTATAGGAAAGTGCGTCCTGTAAGATAAAAGCACATCATGAAGGATCAGGGAGTTGATGCGGATTTGTCTGCTTTTTCATATAATAATTAATTTGCGATGGTATCATTTAGGATAAAGAATGGAAAACACAATGAAAGAACTGGTAATTGGAATATTGGCACATGTGGATGCCGGAAAGACAACTTTATCGGAGGCGCTGCTATATGAAAGCGGCGGTATCAGAAAGTTGGGAAGAGTGGATAACAAAGATGCTTTTTTAGACACCTTTGCTTTGGAAAGAGAGCGGGGAATTACGATATTTTCCAAGCAGGCGGTGCTTGAGCTCAAAGATATGCGGCTTACTCTTCTGGATACGCCGGGGCATGTAGATTTTTCTGCGGAGATGGAGAGGACACTGCAAGTGCTAGATTATGCGATACTCGTCATAAGCGGAGCAGATGGTGTGCAGGGCCATACGCAGACCTTGTGGCGTCTGCTTAAGAAGTATCGGATTCCCACATTCTTGTTTGTCAATAAGATGGACCAAGACGGAACGGATAAGGCGGTGATTCTGACAGAGCTTAAGAACCGTCTGGAGGAGAACTGTGTCTGCTTTGAGGAAAAGACGGAAGTATTTTATGAAAATATAGCGATGACCGACGAGAAGGCGCTGAATCAGTTTCTGGAGCTGGGGAGGGTGGAGACGGAGGAGATAAAGAGACTCATTCTGGAACGGAAGTTATTCCCCTGTTACTTCGGCTCGGCACTGAAGCTTTACAGGGTAAAGGAGTTCCTGCAGGGAATAGAGGTCTATACATGTTCTCCAAAGTACTCTGATGTTTTCGGCGCGAAGGTTTTTAAGATTGCCCGGGATGAGCAGGGAAACCGGCTTACCTTTATGAAGATTACGGGAGGACGCCTGCGGACAAGAGAGGTGCTTTCAGGACATCAAACCGGGGAGCCTTGGGAGGAAAAGATCAATCAGATCCGCATTTATTCCGGCGAAAAGTATAGAACTTCGGAGGAGGTGCAAGCGGGTTGCATTTGTGCGGTAACCGGCCTTAGCAAGACGCGTCCTGGTGAAGGATTGGGAATCTCGGAGGCTTCTGCCCAGCCGGTGTTGGAGCCGGTGCTTACCTACCGGATTGATTTGCCGCAGGATTGCGATACGACGGTGATGCTGCCTAAACTTCGTCAATTAGAGGAAGAGGATCCTCAGCTTCATATTGTATTCGACGAGACATTAAAGGAAATACAAGCCAAGCTTATGGGAGAGGTACAGACCGAAATACTAAAAAGTCTTATAAGGGAACGGTTTGGAGTGGCAGTTGAATTCGGCACAGGAAATATCGTATATAAAGAAACCATTGCAAACAGAGTGGAGGGGGTAGGGCATTTCGAGCCCTTAAGGCACTATGCGGAGGTTCATTTGCTGTTAGAGCCCGGGGAGACCGGAAGCGGGCTTAGCTTTGATACAGATTGCAGCGAGGATTTATTGGATAGGAACTGGCAGCGTCTGGTGTTGACACATCTGGAGGAGAAAGAGCATAAGGGAGTATTGACCGGTGCGAGAATAACGGATATGAAAATCACATTGGTTGCGGGAAGGGCACATCAAAAACATACGGAAGGCGGTGATTTCAGGCAAGCTACCTATCGGGCCTTGCGTCAGGGGATGAAGGAAGCACAGTCCGTGCTGCTGGAGCCGTATTATGAATTTCGCCTGGAAGTGCCGGAAAAGATGGTAGGACGAGCTATGACGGATATTGAGAAAATGTGCGGTACCTTCGGGCCGCCTCAGTCCGAAGGGGAGAGCGCAGTTTTGACCGGAATTGCCCCCGTCATTACAATGCAGGACTATTCCAAAGAGGTAACCGCCTATACCAAGGGCTGCGGAAGGCTGTCCTGTACGGTGAAGGGATATGCTCCCTGCCATAATGCAGAAGAAGTCATAGAAAAAGCGGGATATGATTCGGAGAAGGATATTGAGAATCCTACGGGTTCTGTATTCTGCGCTCATGGAGCAGGATTTACGGTGAGCTGGGATAGGGTTAAGGAATACATGCACGTGCAAAGTGTCCTGCAAGGTCAGGAGAAGGAAGCGGAGAGTGAAGGCGTAAGAAAAACGACTGCGGCAGAAAAAGAGGAAAGATGGATAGGAACGGAAGAAGTGGACGCTATCCTGGAGAGAGTTCTTTACGCCAACAAAAAGGGCAAGGATGATGTCCGGCGAGGCTTTCGAAGAAGCGTTAAGAGTGGAGAAATGAGACATGAAGTGCCTTCTTCTCCTACCGTTTACGAATGGAACAAGCAGGAGCCGAAGGAGGAATATTTGCTGGTAGACGGCTATAATGTGATATTTGCGTGGGAGGACTTGAAGGAGTTGGCTATGGTGAGCATCGACGGCGCCAGAGGGAAGCTTATGGATATTCTTTGTAATTATCAGGCGATTAAAAGATGCAAGCTCATAGTAGTATTCGATGCCTATCGGGTAAAGGGGCATGATACGGAAATATTGACTTATCATAATATTCATGTGGTCTATACGAAGGAGGCCGAGACAGCGGACATGTATATCGAAAAATTTGCTCATGAGAACGGGAAAAAATATAAGGTGACGGTAGCTACCTCAGACGGGCTGGAGCAGATAATTATCAGAGGACAGGGCTGTTACCTGCTCTCTGCCCGGGAACTGCGTGAGGAAATAGAGGCGGCTAATAAGAAAATAAAAGAGGATTATTCAAATAAGCAGCCGAAGGAGAAGAATTATCTTTTCGATTCTCTCCCCGAGGATACGACAGGAGAAATTGAAGGGCGGCATCGGCAATAAATGCAGTTTATACATGGAGGAGTGCAAGATATGCACGAATCCATTTTTTTTTCATTTTTATAGATATAATGATACCAGGGGACAAAAATCATGTATTTCATGCTTGCATGAAAATACATGACTTTGGGACCCGCAAAACATGAGAAAGCAGCCCGGTCAGGGCGGATTTCGAATGTTTCAAGGATTGTGAGAGCACAAAGTGCGGAACAATCCGCAGGTATCATGTCAGATTACCGGAAGGAAGCGGAACAATCCGCAGGTATCATACGGATTAACCAGCAAGAATGAAGGAGAACATATGGGAATGAAATTGAAAAAGGGAATAGGTAAAAGAGTAGGAATTATCATAGGAGGGATATTGGTGGTTCTGACTGCCGTTTGTGTCGTATTTAACATATATGTGGGGAAGCAGGTAGCAGAGGGTCTTCTTTATATGAATGAAGGGAATGATACGAAGGAGAATAGTGTAATGCAGTTGGAAATCTGGGGATATGATTTGAGCAGATTCAATGAGCAGTATTCACCCGAAATGGCCGTGGTGACGGCGGAGGACGGAAATGAGGTGCCTATGGCGGTTTTCGTGGATGATAAGAGGGAGAATACGGCGATTCTTGTGCATGGGGCAGGGGGCGATCATGTGAGCATGTATCCGGTTGCGGATATTTATTTGAAGAATGGATGGAATGTGGTCGCTATTGATCAGAGGGCCTCGGGAGACTCTCAGGATGATAAGGTAAGCTTTGGATACTTTGAAAAGCTGGATGTGGAAGCGGCAGTCCTATATGCGAAAAACGAGCTGCTATCCTCAAAAGTCGTGGTACACGGGCAGTCGATGGGAGCAGCTACGGTGGCCCTCTATGCGGCAACGGAGAATGCGAGAGAGAATGTGGATGCTGTAATTCTGGATTCCAGTTTCGATAGTATGAAGAGTATGTTTCTTGGTGTGTGGAGAGAGATGGAAACAGACGGAATACCTGAAGATTATGTCGTTGCATGCGGAGATTGGTATTTGAAACATTTTTACGGATTCGGATTTGACGATGCAGATATCTGTGAGAAAATGAAAGCGAATTATGTCGATACCCTGATTCTGCAAATGTCACAGGATGTGATAGTATCTGATGAAAAAGCGGAGCAGATGTACACAAATATAGTGGCGGAGGAGAAGAAGATATGCTATTTTAATAGTGAACATATAAAAGGCATTATCGATTATCCTAAGGAATATGAAGAAGCTGTCTTTTCATTTTTGGAAGAATAGAACGAAGAAATAAAGAGAGCAGGACCGCTTAAGGGGAAACTGGAAGAGTAAGACTCTTAAGGAAAGGGACCGTGAGGGAGGCATATGTTTGTTTTAAACCTAAAGAAGACAAAGGAAGGCGAGGAGAGAATCGATATTTATTACTCCAAAATGACGCCTGCTGTGAAGCAGATCGTATCCATTGTCCAAAATGAAAGGCCGGTTTTGTACGGAATGGCGGAGGAGGAGAAAGTTCTTCTGGAGACGGAAGATATTTATTACTTTGATACAGTAGACCGGAGGACCTTCGCCTATACGGAAAACAACACTTATCAAGTGGCAAAGACGCTTTCCTTACTGGAAGAAGAATTGAAACCCTTTGGATTTATCCGCATTAATAAATCTAATCTGGTGAATATTTATAAGATAAAAAGAATAAAGCCGGAACCTAATATGAGAATCAGCGCTATTTTGAAAAACGGCGAAAGACTTCAGATAAATAGAGGGTATAAAAGAACATTTGAAGAATACTTGCAGGAAATCAGGAAATCGGTTTAGGAAGGAGCGTGAAGATGAAAATATTAAAAGGGATTGAAATACCAATTTCTATATGTATCAGCTATACGATATTATCCATGGTAAATGTGATTTTGGATTTACTGAAGGGAAAAGATTCCGGCAGTCATTACAATTCGCTGGCCATGCTGCTTTTGTGTACTATTGCTGTTCTGGTGCTTTCCATTCATCATCTGTTCGATGAATGGCCGCCGATTGTTATGATTATCGTTCAATATATCATCGCAATGGGACTGGTGCTTTTGTTCGTGTTTATTTCGAGCTTTTTCAGTGAGATAAATGAAGGCGGTTATGAGGATATCATAGTCAGCTTTACGATTCCATATATTATCGGAGCTTTTATTTATTACAGCTCTGTTTTCCGCAGTGCCAAAAGGCAGGATAAACTTATTCAGGAAATTAACGGAAGGCAGGAGAAATGAGCCGTGGAGAACGCAAAAACGTTGACTTAATATAAATGGCATGATACGCTGAATCTGGAGAAATTTAAGAAAAAACGAAAGAGGGGAATGCGCTCATGTTCGACTGTGACAAATGCGGATTATGCTGTATCGGATTGGATAAAAACGAGATAACGGCGCAGCTTCATGACGGAGACGGAATCTGCAGATATCTCGATATGGAGACGATGCTTTGCAGAATATATGAGAATCGGCCTATATTTTGTAATATAGAAGGTTATTATGATGAGTTTCTGAAGGATGAAATGGAAAAAGAGGAATTCTTGCGCCTGAATTATGGAGCCTGCCAGCTAAAGAAGCAGGAGTGGGAGGCGTGTGGCAGGGACATACGCAGAATGATTTCCAAGATTCCCCAATTGGATGAGGAGAATGAGAAAATCATTCGCGCAAGTCTTGAAAAGGCCGAGCAAAAGAACATGCTGTGATACGCCTATTTGAAGATGAAATCTCGTGAGGTGTGAAGCCTCGTAAGCTTTACTGTTCCCGTATTTTTTAAGTTTTGTGCATGATAGACCAAGTCTCCTGGAGTCACGAACAGGGCTTCCAGGGGCATATCATAACCCGTTATTTCTAAAAGGCGTTCCAGCAATTCTACGAATTTTGCTGTGAGCGCCAAAGTTTTATTCAGTTCCTGCGGCAGCAGGCCGACGTGTGCCATGCTGGTATCGGAGCCTTGTTCGGAGCTGACGAGCAGCTCATAAAGTTCCTGCATCAGCCCATCGGATATGGCGATACCTGCCGGAAAAGAGGATATGGGAAGGATAGGCGGCGTAAAGGTGTTGTCTTTTGCTAAGTCTATGAGTCTTATGGAGCCTGGAGCGCCATCCACTGCTTGACTGTTGAAGACACAGCCGTTTTCTATGCGGATGCGGTAGTCGCCGCCGCAGTCATAATAAATCTGATAAACGAGCTGAGAACAGATCATGGCGGGAGTGTCGTCCTGATAGATGATGCTGTTTATTATTTTGTCCAGTGCATAACAGGCGGAGGACAAAATAAGGTCTGTTATTTTTATGAGGGGAGAAGAAGGGTATATTTTTTTGAAAATGAGCAGTCCGGCGAGAATGAAAAGAGCCGGAAAATCATAGCGCACCTTCGCGTCCAAATAAGCGTTGGCTGAGCGGATGAGGGGAGCGGCATCAAGCTCAGGATTTAAGCGCATTACATATACCTCATCGCCCTCCGATATTCCTATTTCGTGTACGCCGATGCCGCTGGCACCTACCTCTATGATGGAATCCCCGGAATAAACCATTGCGGCATGACAGACATCGGTTTTCGTAAACCATGCAATCGCTTTACTGAGCGGGTCATCCTCCGCTTTGAAAACAACAATATCTCCTTTTTTTAAATTATATTTCATCTTGAACCTCCTTTAGTCATGTAGAGCGCTGTCTCATTAATAGTGTATATGCGTGTTTACTATAACCGATGCGTGGAAACTTGTATCATCGAAGTGAAACTGTGCTGTACCTCCATCCGAAACAGAGAATATATTGAAGGAAGCCTGAGGGAGCGTTTGCTCAGGGATATATGGGAAGACGAAAATGGTTTTTCATGACGGAGAAATTTTACAAAAGATAAGCTTACGGGCTCATGCAGAATCTGTACATATAGCAGCAAATGTCTGGGAGGCTGCCCCAATACGAGGCTAACGATGAATGGTGACATTTATTCTGAAAATCAATACTGTGCTTATCATCTGGAATTGGAGAAGAAAGAAACCCAATATGCGTCTTACGACGATGCGAAGGAGCTGCTCTTGTTGGGAGAAGGGTGATAAAGCAGGAAGTATTTCCTGAGGCTGTGTTTGCGCTTAGAAGAGCAGCAAAGATAGATAGTAAGAACGCACAGATATTAAAGGCAAAAGCATACGCAGAATATATGTGCGGCAACTATGAGATCTGCAAAGAGGATAATGAGAAGGCGATCGAGCTGAATGAGGAAGACGCTTATGCACTTCGGGGCTATGCAGTTGCTGTGTTCCGACTTGGCAACAAAAAGGAAGCGCTTGTGAAAATGAGAAAAGCAGCAGCGTTTACTTCATATGCAGATATGGATCTGATGGAAGATTTGCGGATGATGGAGTGTATCAATAAATAAGTAAACTGCGGGAAGACAGACGCGTTCACCGGTCTTCTCGCAGTTTTTATGTAATAGAGGGTTAAAAGAGCTTCTTAAAATTGTATTCGGGCAAACTCCTTTTTAAAGTTTTTGGAAACAATACTATAAATAATAATCGCTGTACAAAAAAACATATTTGTATATCGGATGGCTGTACTCATTTCAACCGTGCAGGGTGCAAGAAGCTGACTGGTAATCAGGTTGCTCAGCATATGAGTAATTGCACCGGCTAACACACTTCGATTGGTTTTGATATATACGAAGCTTACAACGAAGCTGAAAAGTATGGTGGACGGTATAAATAAGAAGGCATCGAATAATGATCTTTGCAATAAATCATATTGTGCCTGCCCCGGCATAAAGTACCATGGCAAATGCCAAATGGCCCAGATGAAACCTAAGATTGCGGACGCACTCCAAAACCCCCGCTTTTTTAATAGTATATCGAGAGCAAAGCCTCGCCAGCCGAATTCTTCGTTCAGAGGGCCGGAAATAATGCTTACAAATATGATGAGCGGCAGCATATATGGCCTTTTAATAAGCATTTTTATGAATGTCACTTCCGGCATCGGAGAATGAAAAAAAGAAATACCAATAAATATTCCTATTATTGCAATGATAGAAAAAAACAGCAGTAAAGCAAATAAGCATTTAATTCCCATTTGTTTAAAATTGAAGCATCTATGAAAATAATTTCTTCTCTTATTTTTGGAATAGGTAAGAAATACGAAGAAAAGCCAAACCCCCATGTCCATAACAAAGTTATGACAAAAAAGGGATATATATTTCTTTCACTATCATTTATTTTCTTCATCGGGCACCCCTGCTTTTTCCTTAAGTTTTTTGTTTATGGACAGAATTTCTTTTTTTATATGAGTAATTCCTAATAGATAGGCCAATAGAAAAATCGGTGTAATATATATAAATGACATCCACCAATTCGACCGTATGAACCAGCCGTTAATGCATCCGACAATAAGAACGGTTATTTCAATAACAATGTACTCACATATAAGTTCCTTAAGAAAGCTATCATAAAAAATATAAGCCACAGCATAATGGACAGCCATACCGAGAAATGCTATGAGCACAATTTGAAAAATAAATTTCATGTCCTGCGTATAGTCAAAGCACAAAAAGGATATAAAGGTCACAACAATAATGATTATCGATGACAATTGCAATGAGCTTTGTATATATCTTTTCATATCAAATCCTCCCGAAAAACAACTTTTTTTATTTCTGGAATATATGTCCTCGATATAATTACTTTTTCACCATTGGTAAGATTTGCTTCCAACCGGCTGTTCGCCAGAGCTTCCAAATGTGTGAGCTCACCTGCATTAAGCAGACAATTTCTGCTTACTTTGACAAAGCTATATTCTTTCAGTTCTTTTTCAAGTTGATAGAGACGCTTATCAGTTCTGAATACTGCATCTTTGGTATAAACGAAAGTACGCTTATCTATAATTTCTATATAATAAATTTCTGGTATTAGGACTTTATAGCTGCGTCCGCTTTCGTTTCCTATCAAGAATTTTCCTTCGGATTTCATTTTATTGATGATCCGTAATACCTGATTATTTTGTTCCGGGTATTCTACTGTTACAGTCAGCTCTTTTTCACGATTTTCTTTTACAATCAGTTTCATTTCATCCCTCCCTATGTATCATATCTGTTGAAGCATCAATTTTCAACAGATTCCTACCCGGTTACAAAATGAGACACCTTATTTACAATAATATATCCTGCTTGATTGGATAAGGCAAAAAACTACGCTTGACAAAGCGACGCATATGTCGCATAATATAAAAAGAGACATTGGTGTCGCAAAATATGATTTATTATAAACAACGCTGGAGGAAACATGGGGAAAAAAGGAGAAGAGACAAAGCAACATATACGCAAAGCAGCCTATAGCCTTTTTGCTGAAAAAGGATTTAAAGCAGTTACGATGAAGGACATATGCGAGAAGTCAGGATTGAGCAGAGGCGGGTTATACCGGCATTATCCGGGAACGGAGGAGATTTTTGAGGAGATTGTTAACGGTTTTGTGCAAAAGCAGGAAGATGAATTCGCGGACAGAATAGGAAAAGGTATTCCGGCAACTCAAATATTAGAAGAGGTGCTTTCCCGCTATAAAGAGGAGATGAACGACAGTCAGGCATCGCTCAGCGTCGCTATCTATGAGTATTACACCGCCGCGGAGAGGGAAAACAATGCTTTGCTCATACGCTATGGAGCCTCTAAAAGGATGTGGCAAAGGCTGATCATCTATGGTATGGAGAGAGGAGAGTTCCGTAGAGTGGATGCAGAGGCTGTCTATGACATCATCGTATTTTCTTATCAGGGAGTTCGAATGTACAGCAAGATGATGCCCATAGATGAAAAGATACCGGAAAGAATAATAAAACAAATAAAGGAGATGCTGCTATGAATACTGTATTCAAGGATTTTGACAATGCAAAAGAGGCCTTTTTCAATCCGCGAGACTGTCAAAAGAGAGTGGATGGATTTCCGGAAATCTGTGTGTCCACGTTTTCGGAGAGTGTGATTGAGAAGTTCGCCGAGATGGAGGGTGTAGAGGTTATTGCCAGTCTATACTCTGCCAACGGAATCATTCCTGTATATAAAATAAAATACTGCGGAAAGGAAATCGCTTTTTTTCTATCCAGAGTCGGAGCCCCTGCCTGCGTTTGCGGACTGGAAGAAATCATTGCTATGGGAGCACAAAAAATAATACTGTTTGGAAGCTGCGGCATCTTGGATAAGGAGGCGGCGGATGGCAGGATAATAGTTCCCGTTGCGGCAGTTCGGGACGAAGGAACGAGCTATCATTATCTGCCTTCTTCCGAGGAGGTAAAGGTAGGAGAAGCAATGATTGATAAAATATGCGGCTGCCTGAAAAAATGCGGTTATCCCTATGTGAAGGGAAAGGTGTGGACGACGGACGGCATTTACCGCGAGACAAGAAAGGCAATTGATGACAGAAAGGCACAGGGCTGTATTGCTGTAGAAATGGAATTTGCCGCCGCTGCCGCTGTGACCGAATTCAGAAGTATTCCTTTTGTTCAGTTTCTATATGGCGAAGACAATCTGGACTCCGCGGAATGGGAGCCAAGAGGACTGTTCTGTCCGGATTTAAGCAGGACGGAGAAATATATGGTACTGGCATTTGAATGCGGGCTGGCAATATAAGAGCATATCGCAGCATCATTTACTATAGTTCTGCCGTTAGGCTGAACTGTGACATAAAAACCTGTGATTACGAGTAAAAATCTTGACAAATCTCAAATAATAGAATAATATTTAATTGAATATTAATTCAATGAATATAAAATCAATGAAACGGGTGATCAACTTGACGACAAGAAGCGAGCAAAAAGAGAAGCGCAGACAGCTTATTCTATGGAAGGCACTGGAGCTGTTCGTAAGAAATGGATATGCCGAAACAAAAATAAACGATATTGCAAAAGCGGCGGATATGAGCGTTGGATTGCTGTTCCATTATTTCGAGTCTAAGGAGCAGCTTTATGAGGAGCTGATCAGAATAGGCGTAGAGGGGACAAAGGAACCGCAGAAGATGGAATTTTCCGGTCCTTTGGAATTTTTTACAGGGTTTCTCGATTCCTTATTTCTCTTTTCTTCACACCAGTCATGGGTATTTCTAATGTTCGTACTCGTGGCGCAGGCGCGCAGAAGTGACAGGACTCCGGCACATATTAAACAGATTGCTATGGAGGTGGACCAGGTGGAGCGGTCAGCAGAAATAATCCGAGTAGGGCAGTCGGAAGGGATTTTCCGAAATGGCGATCCTTATGCTCTTTCCGCAGCTTTTTGGTGCAGCGTGCAGGGAATCATGGAACAGCTTGCGGTTACGCCTGATATGCCTTTGCCTGAGACGGAATGGCTCATTGATATTATAAGGAGTAAAGGATGAAAAAAGTAATCATTATAGGCGGTGGGATTTCCGGACTGTCAGCCGGAATCCACGCGCAGCAAAACGGCTTTCTTACAGAAATATACGAAAAAAATCCGGTGATCGGAGGCGAATGTACTGGATGGAACAGGCAGGGCTATCACATTGATAATTGTATTCACTGGCTTACAGGATGCCGTGAAGGCGATGAACTTTGGGAGATTTGGCGAAATGTAGGTGCAATAGATGAGAATACGGAGCTTTACAGAGAACCTTATTTTTATATGTTGGATATGGAAGGCAGACGGCTCCATTTTTGGAGCGATGTGGAGAAAGCGCGGAGGGAATTCCTTGAGATTGCGCCGGAAGACGGCATAGAAATCAATAAATTTTTCGATAGTGTGAAGCTTGCGGAAAGCTTGAGGATTCCTTGTGAGAAGTCGCCTGCATATATGAACTTCTTTGAATTTATGAAATTCGGAATGAGTATGCCGCAGATGGGCAGAGTCATAAAGGAATACGGGAAAGAAACGGTTGCCGAGCTGGCACTAAGGTTTAAGAATCCCCTTTTGAAGGAGATGATGAGTCGCTACTATAACGAAAAGTTCATGGCAGTCACCCTCATAAGCTCCTATGCTTTTCTTACGGGGAAAACAGCCGCAATTCCCATGGAAGGTTCAAAAGGGATGTCGGAGCGGATGGCAAAACGTTATCAGACACTGGGAGGGAAGATTCAGCTAAATATGCCGGTTACTAAAATCAATATTCAAGGAAAACGGGCGGTATCCGTTACATTTAATGACGGCAGCGAGGCTATAGCGGATTACATAATCAGCGCTGCGGATACGGCAGTTACCTTCGGCGGCTTGCTGGATAAAGAATATATGGATAAAAACCTCAAAGAAATGTATAGCTGTAAGGAAGGCTATTCGGTAACCTCGTCTTTTCAGGCGGCTTTCGGAATTCTTGGCGCTGAAGACTGTGGCGTTCCCGGCGGGTCGGTGATGTTTCCCTGTGACAGCTTCCAGGTGGGCAGACAGAAACTTGATTTTCAGGCGATTAGGCTCTATGATTATGACGAGAGCCTTTTTCCCAGAGAAAAGAGGGTCATTCAATGCAATATCCTTCAGGATGAGGAAGATTTCCAATACTGGAAGGAACTTTACCGGAAGTATGACCGGTATGAGGCCGAGATGCAGAGAATTGCCGATACTGTTATGAAACAAATAATCTCGAAATTTCCTGCGCTTGAAGGTAGATTGGTGCCTCTTGATACGTATTCTCCCGTTACTTTCGAACGTTGGTGCGGGGCATATAAGGGTGCATATATGAGCTTTTTCGGGCAGAAAGGCTATAAAAGCCTCTATGCGAAAAGCAAAGCGCAGGGCCTTGATAATGTGTTTATAGCCAGCCAGTGGTTGCAGTTGAACGGCGGTCTCCCCATTGCAGTGACCAGCGGAAAGTTTGCGGTACAGGCAATGTGAAGGGGATAGTCGTTACTTGACAGCCACAGGATGAAAAGATAATATAAAAAATACAAAGATAAAAACACGGGTCGGTTGGTAGTCCGGCCAGGATCGATATATCGACAGATATAACGCCTCAGTAACCTGCCTCCTTGGTTGTCCGTTCTTTGTTGTATTCGGAGCAGAACCTAAGGATTATGAGGTATGGGAGTATGTACTGGAAAATTATTATAAGCTCATTTTCAGTCCGGGCATCGACTCGCAGTCAAAGTTCAAAGACCATGTAAATCCAAAACGAATGCAAAGAGAAGTGAGGAAGCAGCTTGAAAACGTGGGAACCAGCACGAAATCCCAGCAGGCGCTGAAGCTCTGGCAGGAGCAGCAAAAGGCTGAGAAAAAGAGCACTCAGGTCAAGCGCAGGGAGGAGGAAAAGTAAAAGGTATTTGAGTTAAAGCAGCAGAAGAAAAAAGAGAAACATAAGGGCAGATAGCAGGAAAGCGGACAATCACATAGAATGTAAATGTGTTTGTCCGTTTTTGAATAAAAAACTTTTATTAGAGGGAGGAAAGGATTATTGTGGAACGTTTGGAAACGGAACGATTAATTTTGAGGGAATGGTGTAAGGAGGATGCCGTGGATATGTATACATACGCATCTGGGGATAAGGTTGGTCCAATGGCGGGATGGAAACCGCATGAGAATGTGGAAGAATCCGTACAGATTATAAATATGTTTCAGGAAAGCGATGACACATGGGCGATAGAATGGAAGGACAACCACGCCGTCATAGGTTCTGTCGGACTTCACCGCACCAGGAAGCCGGGGATTTCCTATGATGTGGAGCTTGGTTATGTATTGTCGGAGAAATATTGGGGACGGCAGATCGCAGTAGAAGCGGCACAGGCGGCTATTGCTTATGCGTTTGAAAAAATGAATATCACCCGGCTTGCGGTCTCTCATTTTCCGGATAATATACAGTCCAGGCGTGTAATAGAAAAGCTTGGCTTCCGTTTTTTGAAATACATTGCGGATGGCTTCACCCGTTATGACGGAAAGCAGGGAGATAATGTTTACATTATGGAAAAAGAAGATTATGAACGGCTTCGGTAAAATGGAAGCAAAATATGGATAAACCTGTTCTGAAAAGTAGGCAACCTGAGGTTGCCTTTTTGCATATAACTGGTTGGTAGAGGAAGGAAGTTTCATATGCTATCATAAAGATGGGCGGAAAAAGAGTAATCTGTCCGCTGACAAGCAAGGCAGCATGAGCTTTTAAAGGAGGATGAGAACGATGAATATGGCTGAGAAATTGCAGTCTTTGAGAAAGAGTAAAGGGCTGTCGCAGGAGGAACTGGCCGATTTGCTGAACGTTTCGAGGCAGGCAGTGGGAAAGTGGGAGGCAGGGAGATTTTACCCCGATATCGACAAGCTGATGCAGCTTAGCGAGCTGTATTCCATATCTCTCGACAGACTGATCAAGGATACCGGCGACTGCAACCTGCAAATAGGAGAGCAGAATGAGGAAAAAGAAGATATTACCGATTTTTTGATCAGAGCGAAAACGGCTTGCTATGCCGGACATGGAGAGGAGATAGATGCATCGAGAAGAGGCTCACATGATCTGGAATATGAGGAGGATGAGTTGTATTATTATGATACCTATTTAGGGGGAGAACGCTTTGGCGGAGAAGAGGCCGTATGGAAAAACGGGATGCCGATCTGGTGCATGAATTACTGCGGCCGCGTGACCGGCGAGCATTTCAGCGGTGATTTTCTTAAGGAAGCCTTAGATGCGGTTCCTTATAATATGCCTTATAGGGGCCCTGCCTTTTTCCAATCCGGTGCCTATACTTATCATTGCAGAGTAGAGGGGGATTTCGATTGGTATCAGGGATATGAGGAAATATTGCATGAAGGTATAAAAATATATGAATGTTATTTTCACGGCGGGAGCATTAGGTAAATGCGCCCGCCTTCATGCTTACGAATGTTTTTATGCGGCGGCTCTTTTGGAAAAGAAGCGAATGGACAAGGCGCTTATAGGCGTAAAATAAATACACCAAAATGACAATATGAGAATGCCTGTAGTATCGCTTCCGTTTGCCGCCGTATCGAATAAACCGAGAAGAGGTACGATAAAGCAGGCGACGGCAAATACGCCGTGAATGATCAGCAGCCATTTCAGCCAATTCTCAGCCAGGTTTTTCGCTTGAATTGTCAGTCCGGCAAAAAAGGTGGATACTGACATAAGGCAATAACCGAGCATATCCAGATTGAACATCATATCGAATTGGGTGTAATCGAGTAAAACCGCAGCCTGCCCTGTCAGCTTGCCGCTTCGCACGCTGGTAAGCTGTACGAAATAGACGATGGAGTTGCAAAGAGCATACATTCCGCCGAAGGCAATTGCAGCAAGTCCCGCTGCCTTTGAGGTTTCTTCTCCATAACAGGCAAAGACACAAATCATTGTGACAAAGCTAAAGGCGATGCCTATACTTGCAAAATAGCTTCCGTAAGAGGAAGAAGCCAACATGGAAATAAGAAAACCAATTACTGAGAACAAGTTGACGACAGCGGCACAAATACCAATATTCTTATTCATAAAATTTCTCCTCCTTCTTTTTTGAATCCGTCAAACAGAGTCTTTACCAATTCCGTAATAAAGGCCGTCCTGTCCGAAGCATGATCCAAATCATATCCTAACAACTCTTTAGTTATCTGCCTGCATAAGAATGCAGTCTGCATAGCGGCAGTAAGAATAAATGACAGCATTTTTTTGTCAGCTTCCGGCATTTTATTATCCAAAGCAAACATAAAGCCTTTCTGGGTCTTTACTGAATTGCAGTCTGATCTGTAATCCCACAAATCTCCTAATATGGAAATCCGGGATATGGCAGGATTTTTGAGAAGAAAATCAAATACCTGGACGGCACAATCAGTCAAACGCTCTTTATCGTCTGAATAAGTCTTTCCTTCCAATGAAAAGCTTTGGATCACTTGCTGAATGATTCGCTGGACGCAGATGGTGATCAAATTGTCCTTGCTTTGGAAGTGATAATTGATCAGCCCAATACCTACATTCGCTTTCCCTGCGATAGCGCGTGTGGTAATTTCTGTAATATTTCCGCTGCTTTGCTGGATTAGTTCGGTGGCGGCGTCTATGATAGCTTCTTTTATATCGGAGGAATTTTTCATATTAGCTTTCACCCCTTTCTGTATTATATGCAAAAAATATATGTATTGAACATTGTATAAAACATTGTTCAAATATATGATACTGAACGGTGTTCAAAAAGTCAAGAAAAAGTTTAACTCACCTCTATTCCCAATTCATTCAGCAAACTCAAAACTTCAGGGAATGAGAACCTCGCCTCCCTCATTTTATTGGAAGAAATATCTATCAGATATCCCGCTGCGTCGCGGAAATCAGCTTTGCGCATATCGCATTTGGAAAACTGAGTTGCTTCCAGCTTGCATCCCTTAAAAATACTTTCTTTTAAATTACATCCGTCGAACGCAGAATCTTGTATTATGTTTCCTGAAAAGTTAAACTTCATAAAGTTCATATCGATAAATGTATTATATTTCAAAAGGCAATCCGTCAGCTTATGAATTGGCTCGGCTATTTTTCCCGCGGGTAATAATTCGGTCCAGTGAACACCCACCAAATTGCATTTTGCGAATTCCCCGTTCTTCATCTGGGTATATTCTGCCTGGAGGCTTATTATATTACAGCCATGGAATTTACAGCCCATAAAGTGACATTTTTCAAGAGTGCACTCTTCAAGGGTACAGTTTATAAATTCGCAGTCATAAAACTCATAGCCGTCCAGTGTCTCCTCTGACATCTTTATGTTTTCGAACAGCCTGCCTTCATAATATTTCTCGTCCATTATTTCACTCAGCTCCTATTTTATATTTTTATAAGCTACCATCGCTTGACAAGGTTTTACACTCCCTGAACCATGAGATTTGTTTGTATTATAGTAAAAAATAAGGGAGAAGGCAAATGAGTAAATTTCTAAAGTGCTTGACTGATAATTGCAGCCTAATTATGATATAAATACATCCGATAGGAATATCGGGCATCCCATAAAGTTTAAGGAAAGAGGGTGACTGCTTGAAGATATCTATAAAAGAGATTCCTGTGGAAGAAGAGGAAGAGGTAGTTATTCGATGCCATGAGATCGATGAGGATATGCTAAGCCTTATCCAAAAGCTCAAGGCACAGCAAAACAGTCTGACCGGAATCTCGGGAGAGGAAATACACAGGCTGCGTTTACAAGAAATTTACTATTTTGAGGTAGTGGATAACAAATCCTTTTTTTATTGTGAGGATAAGATAGACTTTATCAGACCGTCTTTGAGCGGAAGATTTGAGGCCGTGCTCGGCAATAAGGAGTCGGTGCTGGTATCGAGACAGTATGTTTTATCCCTATGAGGAATTCGGACTGAGCTATTTCGTATGGATGCTTGTCTATTCTCTGATGGGCGACCTTACGATGCTGGTGTTTTATTCCCCCAAAGAGCTGACGGAGAAGCAATGGATCGTGCGACAGATTGTTCATATACTTTTGCTGGAAATCGTGCTGTTAACGGCGGCCCATCAGGCGGGGATGTTTGAGGGAGTACTGGAGGGAACCGTTCTCGTGCTGGTAATATTAGCCGTATACTTGCTGGTACGTTTCATCGGCTTTCGAAAGGATTTACAATTGGCAAAGAAACTGAATATGCGGATTCAGGAAAGAAAAAAAGATCGTAAGGGCGATGAATGAATTCCACTTACCTTTCTTTTTTTACATCTTATAGCCTATGAAAAGCAGGTCACTTTTCCAATACTTTTTGTAGGAGGATATAGAGAATATAATCGGAAAGAGTAAAAAGTCAAAGAGTGTGATGATGTATGGAGGGCATAAAGGTGGAACACATAATTGAGGTAAAAGGCTTAAGGAAGTCCTATGGAAACATCCCGGCGGTAAAAGATATAAGCTTTTATGTGGAGAAGGGGAAGATGTTCGCTTTCCTCGGACCCAATGGAGCAGGAAAGTCCACAACAATTAACAGCATATGTACTTTTCTTATGCCCGATATGGGAGTCGTAGAGGTGGATGGCCATGTGCTGGGCAAGGAGGACGATAGAATAAGAGAGAGCATCGGTATTGTTTTTCAGGAAAGCCTGATGGATGAATTGCTGACGGTAGAGGAAAATCTGATGCTTCGTGCCAGTTTTTATCCGATGAACAAGAGTGAGCGCGCTGCGGCGGTGAAGCAGGCGGCGGAGATTACGGAAATTACTGGAATAATGAACCGCTATTACGGAAGACTTTCCGGTGGACAGAGGCGCAGGGCGGATATTGCGAGGGCGCTTCTTCATACGCCGAAGGTCCTTTTTCTTGATGAACCAACCACTGGTCTGGATTCCCAGACAAGAAAGAGCGTGTGGGACACGATCAAAAAGCTTAAAGAGGAGCAGGAGATGACGGTGTTTTTAACGACACACTATCTGGAAGAGGCTGAGGATGCAGATTACTGCATGATAGTGGACGATGGGCAGATTGTGGCCAGGGGGACCCCGTTTTCACTGAAAGAGAAATATGCGAAGGATAAGCTGCGCTTAAGGTGCAGGGAGGAAGAACTGGTAAAGGAAAAATTACAGGATAGAGGACTTTCTTTCGAGAAAAAAAACGGGTTTTTGGAGATATGTCTGAAAAGCACCATGGACGCACTGCCTGTTTTAGATGAATGCAGGGAACTGATAAGAGATTTTTCAGTAATCAAAGGTTCTATGGATGATGTGTTTATCGGAATTACAGGAAAGGAGCTAAGAGAATGATAGCTTTTGCTGCGAGGAATTTAAAATTATATTTTAGGGATAAGGCAGCAGTATTCTTCTCTATGTTGGCGATACTCATCGAAATAGGATTATACGTACTGTTTTTAGGAGACGTATGGACGGAGGAAGTCTCCATGTTCGACGGAGCCAGAGAGATGATGGATAATTGGGTAATGGCCGGAGTCCTTGCCACGACAGGAGTTACGACCAGCCTGGTCATACTGGGAAATATTGTAATAGACAAGGAATACAGAAAAATAAAGGATTTTATAGCGGCCCCGGTAAAAAATTCAAAGCTTCTCATGGGATACTGGCTTGCCTCTTATATTATAGGAATGGTTATGAGTCTGATTACGCTTGTTATCGCGCAGGTGTATATCGTCTTGGATGGCGGGAGCCTGATAAAGCCGGAGGCATGTCTTGCGCTTATCCTTCTTTTATTTATTACAAATCTGATGAGTACTGCTCTTATGCTTCTCTTTGTAATGTGCTTCAAAACAAACAGCGCTTTTTCGGCAGCAAATACGATACTTGGAACCCTGATCGGTTTTTTGACTGGGATTTATCTTCCTATCGGCATGTATCCGGAAGGCGTACAATGGATTATCCGTTTATTCCCTGTTTCTCATGCCGCTTCCCTCTTTCGAAGGATTATGATGGGAGATGTGATGGAGACAAGTTTTGAGGGGATTCCTGCGGATATAGTAATGGATATTAAAGAACAGTTCGGAGTAGTATATAAGTTCGGCGACGAGGTAATGACATTCGCAGGAAGTATGGGTTTCATAATAGCAACGACGGCAGTTTGTTATCTTTTGGCTTTTTTTCTCATGAGGAAGAAGCAGAAATAATAAAGGCGTTACGTATGAAAATAGTTGACTTTCTTCCTATAAATGATATAATACAGTATTATATTTTAGCACTTTGATGCGTTAAAACTTTACACTTATGTCTGAGGAGGAAAAATTATGAAAAAGATTTCTGTACTTATGCTAACGATGCTTATAGCGTTCAGCTTTGCTGCCTGCGGCAGCACGAATACTGCAGACTCTACCGGTGCAGCAGATACTGCGGAAACAGCAGATGCTGGGACCGACGAGCAGACGCCCGCGAAGGAAGAGAGCCAGACCGATGCCGGAGCCGTATACAATGTAGGTATTGTTCAGCTGGTTCAGCATGAAGCGCTGGATGCGGCTACTCAGGGATTCAGAGATGCCCTTACGGAGAAGCTGGGAGATCAGGTGGTATTCGATGAGCAGAATGCGGCGGGAGATTCCGCGACCTGTGCTACTATCGTAAACCAGTTTGTTTCCAGTAATTATGATTTGATTATGGGAAATGCAACGTCTGCTGTTCAGGCTGCTGCTTCTGCAACAGCTACGATTCCGATTCTTGGAACTTCTGTTACGGACTATGCTACCGCTCTGGATATCGATAACTGGACGGGCGTAACCGGCAGGAACGTATCCGGAACCGCTGACCTTGCGCCTTTGGATAAGCAGGCCGAGATAATCAAGGAACTGTTTCCCGATGCAAAGAACATCGGTATCCTTTACTGCTCGGCAGAACCTAATTCTAAATATCAATCATCTACCATTCAGGGATATTTGACGGAGATGGGTTATACTTGTACGGAATATACCTTTGCCGATTCCAATGACGTGGCTTCTGTTACCCAGACAGCATGTTCCGGAAGCGATGTGCTTTTTATTCCTACCGATAACACTGCGGCTTCCTGCACGGAAGCGATCAATAATGTGGCGGAGCCTGCGGGAGTACCCATTGTCACCGGTGAAGAAGGCATTTGCAAGGGATGCGGTGTTGCCACATTGTCTATCAGTTATTATGACTTAGGCTATGCTACCGGAGAAATGGCTTATGAAGTACTGGTAAATGGTGCTGATATATCCGCAATGGAGATTCAATATTCTCCGAATATCACTTATAAATATATGGCTGACCGTTCGGAGAAGCTGGGAGTCACTATTCCTGACAACTATATCGCTATAGAGGCTGAATAATCAACAAATAGATGTGTACTAAGGGGTGCCTGCTGGAAAGACACCCCTTAAATTGTAAGGAGGATAAAAATGAGTTATTTCGCTGCCCTTAATCCGATGAATTTGGTGAATGCCCTTCCGGGATGTATCGCTCAAGGTGTTATATGGGGAATTATGGCCCTTGGTGTTTATGTTACCTTCCGGCTGCTGGACTTTGCGGACCTGACGGTTGACGGATCCTTTGCTACCGGCGGTGCAGTTACCGTAATGCTGACGTTAGCTGGCGTTCCCATACCAGCGGCCTTGCTGGTGGCAATATTTGCCGGTCTTCTGGCGGGTCTGGTTACCGGACTGCTGCATACTGCTCTCGGCATTCCGCCGATTCTTTCGGGAATTCTGACGCAGATTGCGCTGTATTCCGTCAATCTGCATATTATGGGTATGGCAGCGAACATGGCTTTGAGCTCTCAGAAATATAACCTGCTCGTTTCTTTGATGAATATACCGAAATCGATTTTAGTGGGCGGTTTTTTTGCAGCGGCTTTGATCGCTCTACTGTATTGGTATTTCGGTACTGAGCAGGGCTGTTCCATACGGGCTACCGGATGCAATCAGTCCATGAGCAAGGCTAACGGAATCAACATCAATTTTACGAAGGTACTTGCCCTTGCGCTGTCTAATGGTCTCGTAGGGCTTGCCGGCGGTCTGATGGCACAATATCAGGGGTTTTCCGACATCAATATGGGACGCGGAGCTATCGTCATCGGTCTGGCTGCAGTTATCATCGGGGAAGTGCTTGGCGAGAGTATCTTAAGAAAGCGTTTGAATTTTGCTCTTCGCCTCGTATTCGTCGTTATGGGCGGCATTATTTATTATGTCGTAGTCGGAATCGTGCTCTGGTTAAAGCTGAACTCCAACGACTTAAAGCTGTTTACCGCTATTATAGTAGCAGTATTTCTTGCGGTTCCTTATCTTCAGGGCAGGAGTAAGAACTCTTTTGCCCGTACCGCAAAAGCTTCTCTTGCCGCACTTCAGGCGAGAAAGGATAAGGAGGATTAAGCATATGTTAAATATCATAGATATCCATAAAACTTTCAATCTCGGTACCATCAACGAAAAGACGGCTCTCAACGGAGTGGACCTTCATCTGGATAAAGGTGATTTCTGTACGATTATCGGAGGAAACGGAGCCGGGAAATCCACCATGCTGAATGCAGTTGCAGGCGTATGGCCGGTGGATAAGGGCGCGATACTTCTAAATGGGAAGAACATTACCGGATTGCCGGAGCATAAGAGGGCAGGTTTTCTCGGACGCGTATTTCAGGATCCAATGACCGGAACTGCCTCCAGCATGGAGATTGAGGAAAATCTGGCACTGGCAGCCCGCCGAGGTAAAAGCCGGAAGCTGAGCTGGGGAATTACCAGACAGGAAAAGGAAAGATATAGAGAGCTTTTGAGGGTCCTCGATTTGGGACTCGAGGATCGTATGACTTCCAAAGTGGGTCTGTTGTCCGGGGGCCAGCGTCAGGCGCTTACCCTGCTCATGGCTACCTTGCAGCAGCCGAATTTATTGCTTTTGGACGAACATACTGCGGCCTTGGACCCCAAAACAGCAGAAAAGGTACTTCGCGTAACAGACCAGATTATTGAAGAGAATCATCTCACCGCGCTGATGGTCACTCATAATATGAAGGATGCCATAGCTCACGGCAATCGTCTGATTATGATGCACGACGGAAGGGTGATTCTAAATATTTCAGGGGAAGAGAAGAAGAAGCTTACGGTAGCGGATCTGCTGCACCAGTTCGAGCTTGTTTCCGGTGAGGAATTCGCCAGCGATAAGGCGATCCTTGCTTAGGGCGTATCTGAAAACTCGTAGCACCGTTCCTGATGCTATGACAATGTGATTGGAAAATGTTTCTGGATGTTTTTACACATCGGCGGTATAATCATTTTAGATTATGCCGCTTTTATCTTATGGAAAAGTACGTCCAATAAGATAAAAGCACTTCGTGCAGAATGCGCAGCACACTTGTTGTATGAGAGATAAATTTTAAGGCGATATATAAGCCTTAAGGAAGGTTACGGACAATATGAAAATAGACCGTCTGATAGGAATAATCATGTATCTTCTGAACCGGGATAAAGTGACAGCGAAGGAGCTTGCAGAAAGGTTCGAGGTATCTACCCGCACGATTGTAAGAGACATAGATGCCCTTGGACTGGCCGGAATTCCTGTAGTTTCGGATGTGGGAGTAAACGGCGGTTATGCCATTCTCGACACTTACAGGCTAAACAGAAGTATTGTGACGGCGGACGATTACCTCAATGTTATTTCCTCTTTAAAGGGTATGTGCTCCGCTTATGAAAATAAGAAGATAGAAGCCACTCTGGAGAAGGTTATGGCCGTTGGAAATGCACCGAAGAATCAAAGTATATTCATGGATTTGAGCGTATGCCGCGAGGGAGAAAACACAGATGTGTATTTAAAAACTATCGAACAGGCTATTGCTGACAAACGGGTAATCGCATTCGATTATACCGGTGCGGACAACGTATGCAGTGCTCGCGAGACTGAGCCTCTGGCGTTATCTTACAAATGGTATGCGTGGTATCTGTTCGCATATTGTAAATATAAACAGGATTACCGAATATTCAAGCTGAGCCGTATCCAGAAGCTGAAGGTTCTGGAAAAAAACTTTGAAAAAATTCATTCAGATATCGCTGTTCTGCTGGAAAAAAAGTGGGGTGAAGACGGGAGGAGACGGTATCAGATAAAATTAAGATGCAAAGGAAACGTTCGGACAGCCGTAGGGGAATATCTGAAGGGAAATGTCATAGAAGAGTATCCGGATGGAGATTTCCTTTATTCCTTTATTGTGCCTGAAAACGAAAGAATGTGGTTTTCCCTGCTGCTTGGCTTTGGAAATGAGGTGGAAGTTTTGGAGCCGGAGGAGCTAAGAGCACGACTGAAGGAAAAGTCTGAGGAAATTTTCCGGCTGTATAAAAACGGTGACGTATAGCGGGCGGTATGTTACGTAGAAAGCAATGACTGCTTAGAGTGAAGAATAATTCGGATAGGTTCAAAGAAACATATTTGGATTGCACCGAAGATAAAAACCAATATATAATTAAAATATCGGAATAAAGAAGAGGAGGGAAAAAGAATGAAAGCATATTTGTTTGTGCATTTTAAGGAAAAGAAGACGCCGGATGGCGAGCAGGTATATTTTGGATTGAGTAAGGATGGGTTTTCTTGGGAAGAAGTGAACGGAGGGAATCCGGTGCTTTGGAGCTATGAAGGTGATAAGGGGGTACGGGATTTCACGATCGTAAGGGCACAGGATGGTAAATTCCGTATTTTTGCTACGGATTTGAGTCTGGCTTACGGGATGCCCGGACAATACCATAACTCCTGGGAGGAAATCGGAAGAAACGGGAGCCGTGAGCTTGTTATGTGGGAATCCGAGGATTTGGTCCGTTGGTCATGGCAGAAGATGATTACGCTTGGAGGCGAAGAATTCGGCTGCCGCTGGGCACCTGATATTATTCGGGATAGAGAAAAGGGGGATTATATTTTACATTGGTCCTCTCCTCATATATGTAACGATTACGGAGAAAAAGCGATCTATTATACGCGGACAAGGGACTTTGAGGAATTTTCCAATCCGGAGCTTTTGTACCGCAAGGGGGACTGCGGAGTTATCGATTCCTGTATGATAGAAGAAAACGGCGTCTATTATCTGTTTGTGAAAAGTGAGAAGAATCCGGCCGCGATCATCTTGTTAAAGGGGACAAGTCCCATTGGTCCTTTTGAGCGGATGGAGGCTTTTGACGAGGAGATGCGCAAGCTGCAGGCGGGGATGTACGAAGCTCCTACTGCGTTCCGGCTGGAAGACGGCAGATGGTGCCTGATGTTAGATTATTACGGAGTGCCGGGAAAAGGACAGGGATATGTTCCATTCCTGTGTGAGGATATTTCCAGGGGGATTTTTAAGCGCTCAGACTCTCAGTTCTCTTTTCCTTATGGTTTCAAGCACGGGACTGTGCTTGAAATCACCATGGAAGAGTATGAGAGAATCAAGAGCTTTGAGTTCGAATAATTCAAGCTTGTACCTCTTCCGGCACAGGAAAGTCCCCACTCACCGAGTATGCCTTTCGGCATTGAAGAGGGGGACTTGCTTGATAAGGTTAAAAAGTAATTAAGTCAATGTCCAGTGCTGGCTTTCTGTTTGCAGCTTAACCATATGACTGAAAATTCCTTCTTGGTTTAACAGCGCATCGGGACGGCCTTGTTCAGCTACCCGTCCTTCGGAAAGTACGACGATTTTATCCGCCCCTGCGACAGTTCGCATTCTATGGGCGATAATGAGGACAGTTTTGCTTTTTATCAATCTGGACAATGCCGTTTGAATGGAAGTTTCGTTTTCCACATCTAAAGAGGCTGTTGCCTCGTCCAATAGAATAATAGGTGCGTTCTTTAAAAATGCCCTTGCGATAGAGATGCGCTGACGTTCTCCTCCTGATAATTCGCAGCCGTTTTCTCCGATATCGGAGTGATACCCCTTGGGAAGCTTTAGGGCGAATTCGTCGCAGTTAGCGAGCTTTGCAGCGGCAAGTACCTCTTCATCGGAGGCATCTTTTTTTCCGATACGGATATTCTCCATGATCGTATTATTGAATAGGGTTACGTCTTGGAACACGATGGAAAATAGAGACAACAGTGTTTCCGGCTCTATCTTCGATATGTCCATGCCGCCTACTGTTATTCTCCCTTTGTCTATATCCCAGAAGCGGGAGGCCAGTCTGGAAACGGTAGTTTTACCGCCGCCGGAGGGACCTACTAAGGCTGTAACCTCGCCCTGCCTGGCAATAAAGGAAACTCCGTTCAAAATTGTTTCTCCCGCGTTGTAAGCAAAGGATACGTTTTCAAATGAAATGTCATATCCTTCGTTGGTCAGACGGTCGACACCTTCCTGAACAGGATGGTCGAGGATCTCATTCATACGGGCAATGTTCGTACGGGTGGAAATGACGGCTGCCAGATTCTGCAATGCTCCCTGAAGAGGATCATATAATCTCGAAGCAACAAGCAGGAACAAGAAAAAGGTCATTACATCCAAGGTGCCGTTTATTAACAAAGCTGAACCTGTGAGAGCCACGGTAGCTATGCCAAGCTTCAGAATCAGCATGGCGGAGGTTACGAAGGAGGCGGTGGCGAACTCGCTGATTACGGCCCTTTTCTCCACGGCTTTGATTTTCTCATCCAGTCCGCTTAAATAATAGTCTTCTGCGTTATTAGCCTTCAAATCCTGAACCGTTTCGAGACACTCCTGAATTCCGTCGGCACAGGCCATTTTCGCATCCATGGACTTTTGGTTAAGCTTTTCCTGAACCTTTGCGGAAAAAGCTACGATTGCGAAGGATAATGGAGCGACCCAAAGTGCGGCAAGTGCCATTCGCCAGTCGAAGAAAAAGAGGCTGACACAGATGAGAACCGTGGATATGATGGAGCCGAACAGTTCGGGAATAAAGTGAGAAAACGCAGTTTCCAAAAAGGTACAGTCTGCCATGATAGTGCTGGTCAGATCGGCGAGATCTTTTTTGCCGAAGAAGGAAAGTGGAATCTGTCGAAGCTTTTCTGCCAGAGATATTCTGCGAACGCCGCTTTCCACATAGGTGGCGAGGTAGGTAACGTCATATTGGATTCTTGTAATTCCAAAAATGAGCAGCAGACACAGGAGGCTTCCGATGATATAAAACACGGACCGGGTACCTGAAACACCTCCGTTAAGCAAATCCCCTACCAGATAATACAGCAATCCGACCGGAAACATAAATGAAATATTTTGCAGCGTACTGGCAAGGATACTCCTGATTAAATCCTTCGCTCCCTGCTCGGACAACGCAAATTTTCTTTGTATTTTTTTAATCATATCCGTTATACCTCCTTTGAGACCTTCCATTGTACGGAGGTCTGATAGTCATTCCACATCTGCCTGAACAGGCCGTCTGTCCCGGTAAGCTCTTTGCCGGAACCATTTTGAACAATATGACCATCCTTCACGACATAGATACGGTCGGCATCTATAATTGTGGATAGACGATGAGCAATCATGATAACAGTCCGTCCTTTTGCCAACGCAGAAAATGCAGCCTGAACACGGCTTTCGTTGTCGGGATCGGCAAAGGCGGTGGCTTCGTCCAGCAGGATGATAGGAGAATCCTTGAGGAGAGTTCTTGCAATAGCGATACGCTGCTGTTCTCCTCCGGAGAGGTAAATGCCCTTCGTACCGATAACCGTATCCACGCCGTTAGGAAATTTTTCGATGATATCCATGCACTGTGCGGTTTGAAGGGCCTTCATGACCTCTTCCCGGGTAGCGCTTGGCCTGCTCATTTTCACATTATCCAGAATGGATGCCTTGATGAGGCGGCTGTTCTGAAAGACGAAGGATACGGTGTTCATTAATTCATTTTTATCGATGTCCTTAATATCCACGCCTCCAATCAATACCCTGCCGCTTTGAGGGTCAAAGAAACGGCTGACGATATTTGCCAGCGTGGTCTTGCCGCCGCCGGAGGGACCTACGAAAGCCACTGTCTGCCCCGCATCGATTTTTAACGTTATATGTTCCAGTGCATTTTTTGTTCCATCGTAGCTGTAAGTAACGTCCTGAAGTTCCACAGAGTTGAAAGCGGGGTGCGCGGAAACCTTTGTATGGGAGAGTGGCTGCATATCGAGTACGCTGTCGATACGATGAAGTGCATCGTCCACAATCAGGGCATTTTCGCTCTGGAACATAATTTTGGTCAGAGTTATGGAGATCACCGGTGTAATAATGATGTAAAAAAGGAGATTCAGAAGGAATTCCTCCGTTACGCCGGTTCTGGTAAAAATAAGCCCTGCAGCAATCAAAAATGCAAACACGCCGTTAATTGCGGTGGTATATAAGAGCATCGGCAGCCTGCAGCTTATAGTATAATCGATGACCCATACACTGTAACGGTCGATGGAGTCTTTAAAGCGTTTGAAAGAAAACACTGTCTGACCGAAGGTCTTGACGACGGGAATACCGCGGACATATTCCACGGCTTCGTTAGACATATCTCCCAGAGCGTTCTGATATTCCATCATTTTCTTACGCATTCTTGAGCCGGTCATGCTCATCATAATGAGGAAACCGAGCAGAACGGGCAGCAGACTTAAAAGTCCAAGGCGCCAGTCGAATGCGAATAAAAGAACCAAAAGGCCTAAAGGAGTTGCAATTGCTCCGGCCTTGTCGGGAAGTTGATGGGCGAGATAGGTCTCCGTCGCCCCACTGGACTCGTTTACGATCTTTCTTAGTTTCCCGCTTCCGAAGCTTTCGGCAAAGCCCAAAGGCAGTTTGACAATATGATGCATAGTCTCCATGCGAAGATTCGACGCTACACGAAAGGCAGCCAGATGGGAGCACATAAGTCCGGAAATATAAATGAACATGGACAAAACCGCATATAATACGGCCATCCAGCCGTTATGGGTAAGGTCTTTGGCCAGGGCAAAATCTGGCATGACCTCCAGAACCTCTTTGATGATCTTCCAAAGATACCAAAACGGTACGAGTGCAATGAGTGCGCTCAATGCGGAAAGTGCCCATGAAGCATAAGTGAGATACCGGTAATTTCCGGCATATCCCATTAATCGTGATAAATTCGATTGTTTTTTCAAATCGATACCTCCTTGTATATTATTGGTGATATAATTAGTTACAACTAATCACAAGGCAAAATAAAGGGGCATCAAAGCCCCATGATTTTGATCCATCCCGCTGTCTGGAATTCCTTAAGCTCGTTAATATATTCCTTAGCTTGTTCTTTTGGCATATTATGAACGACTACCTCGAAGAAGGCGGTAAACATTCCGCTGACAAGAATATGCTCTAGCTGCGGGTCGATATGGCGAAGGTTTTTCCCGCTGCCTCGCATAACGGTAATGAAGTCGTGGGTGGCTTCCACCTCGATTTCTACCATTTCGTGTATGAAATGTTCATATTTTGTACCCTCTGAATGGCTGATAATTAGCTGAAAGGCATCGAGGTGGTCATAAATATAATCGGTAATCCAAAGCATCCAGTCGCCGGATTCCTTCCCCATGTTTTCCTCCTGCTCAGCAGGAGAGAGTTTTTTGAAGTCATACTGCACCTTTTTATATTCCTTCATGAAATAGTCTGCAGACTCCCCCACCAATGCGTCGAACAATTCCTCCTTGCTGGCATAATAGCCGTAGAAGGCTCCTGTAGTAACGCCTGCATTTCTTACGATGTTTCGCAGAGAAGCTGATTTAAACCCCTTTTCCATGAATTCCGTCTTGCCGGCATTGAGAATATTTTGCAGCGTATTTGTTTCGTCCATTTATTCACCTCTTTGGTAGTAAGATGGTATGTAACAATGTTATATAACACCGTTATATTCTAGACAAAGGGATAGAGATTGTCAAGAATTTATAACTAAATGATAATTTTTATACTTTTAAAGGCACGAAGATAAAGATTGATCATGCTTTTCATTGGCAGGTAAAAGAAGATATATCGTTACCGTGAACGGAGTGAAAAGTAACGATATATCCTTATGAAATTGAGTTTTCATATTGACAAAGTGGTGGAAACGGTGCTATTCTTCTTCAATAGATTAGAGTAATCTAACTATTGCAAATCTATAATTAAGAACGACATATCCTAGTATGTGATTTTCAGGCTTATATAAAAATATGTACCTAAAAATAATTTGGTTGTATTAAAATAAGGTACCATCGTTTGACAAAGTATTACACGACCGTGTGTAACCTTGTCAAACGATGGTAAGAAAGGAAGTGCAGAAATGATTGGAATTACAATTAAAATAGAGGGCATGCAGTGTGGCATGTGTGAAGCTCACTTAAACGATGCGGTAAGAGGAGCTTTTCCTGTAAAAAAGGTTACTTCCTCCCATGGAAAAGGACGCATGGTCATTCTCACGGAGCAGGATATCAACGAAGAAAAGCTGAAAAGCGTGATAGAGAATACCGGCTATCAGGCGGTGGCTGTGGATAAGGCGCCTTATGAAAAAAAAGGGATTTTTTCTGCGTTACGCAAGTAACGATTATGCTCCATTCAGACATTTTCTGTCTTTTTGGATTGCTCGCGGCCTTTTGGGGCAGAGAAAGAGCGGGCAGGGTGATATACTCGCTTCATGAAAGGTCTGGCTTCGGCACGGCCTTTCAAATAAATCTGTGGTTAGTCATATCTAACCAAATGAGGAGGAATTCATTATGAAGCAAAAGATACAAGCAAAGGATTTAATTAACGTTGGAATCTTTACGGCCATTATGTTTGTCGTTTCCATGGCGGTAGCGATGCTTGGCTATATTCCGATTTTTATCCCGCTTTTATCGGTATTAGTTCCGTTGATCGGAGGAATCCCGTTCATGCTTTTTCTTACGAAAGTAAAGAAGTTCGGACTGGTCACCATTATGGCGGCATTGATCGGAATTATCATAGGACTGATGGGGATGGGAGTATGGGTGATTTTCACGGCACCTCTGTTCGGCGTTCTTGCGGATCTGGTATTTAAATCCGGCGGATATGTAAGTGTTAAGAAGAGCATTTTAGGGTATGGTATATTTTCCATGTGGGTAATCGGCAACTTTATTCCCATTGTCATAACCCGCAGTAACTACTATGAGATGTTGATTTCAGGATACGGTCAGGAGTATGCGGATACTCTTATGGGCTACATGCCGGACTGGAGTCTCTTGCCGCTGCTCGTTGCCTGCTTTGTCTCGGGATTGTTAGGAGCACTTTTAGGCAGATCGCTTTTGAAAAAGCATTTTATCAGAGCAGGAATTGCGTAATGGCGAAGGAGATGATGCAAAGCTCACAAAAAAGAGGCGGATCAGTGCTGGATCCGCGCACAAAAATGCTCTTGGTAGTGACAAGCGCCTCCGTGCTCATAGGAGGAGGAAGCGACGGCGCGATGAACGTAATAAAGCCGGTGCTTACCGCAGTTCCGCTTCTCTTATTTCTGTGTTCAGGGAAGTGGAAAGCCGCAGTTATCTATACGACGGTATACATATTCGCTTTTGCAGGAGAAAAACTTTTAGTCCCGGTGACCACCGGATTTGTGAACTTTATCGTAGTAGCTTGCTGCGGCATGTTCTCCCGGTTTATGCCGGGAATCGCCATGGGCAGCTATCTTGTAAACACAACCACGGTAAGTGAATTCATGGCGGCAATGGAGCGGATGAAGCTTCCCCAGAAGCTGTCTATTCCGCTGTCCGTCATGTTCCGCTTTTTTCCTACGGTTGTAGAAGAGTATGGGGCAATTGGCGATGCCATGCGTATGCGGGGAATCCGCTTCGGAGGCGGTAAGCCTGCCAAAATGCTGGAATACCGCATGGTTCCGTTGATGATCTCCTGTGTGAAGATCGGAGAAGAATTATCGGCTGCAGCTTTGACCAGAGGTTTGGGAGCGCCGATAGGACGTACTAATATATGCAAAATCGGCTTCAAGGGATATGACGCTGCAGCAATGCTGATTTGTGCTGTCGGCGTGATTGCTTTGCTTTTTGAAAAAGTAACGTAGTATCTGGGTCCGCCAAAGCGGATATGAGGCATAAGACTGAAAGGAGTATGGGTATAAAAATGATAGAATTTAATGACATCCGTTTTTTTTATGCCGGTGAAAATGGTACTTCAGGGTTAAAACGAATCGATTTACATATCAGGAAGGGCGAAGCTGTTCTCTTGTGCGGTGAATCCGGCTGTGGAAAAACGACTTTGACCAGATTGGTAAATGGTCTGATTCCCCACTATTATGAGGGAACTCTTGCCGGAGAGATAAGAGTCTGCGGAGAGAGCATACCTGATACTCCGCTGTATGATTTGGCGAAAACGGTAGGCTCTGTCTTTCAGAATCCGCGTTCCCAGTTTTTCAATGTAGACACCACCAGCGAGCTGGCCTTCGGCTGTGAGAATCTCGGTATGAGTGAGAGTGAGGTGCTAAAGCGTATTGCACAAGCTGCGGACGAGCTTTCTCTTAAGCCGCTGTTAGATCGAAGTATTTTTAAGCTTTCCGGCGGAGAGAAACAGAAAATTGCCTGCGGCTGCGTCAGTGCACTGGGGCCGGATATCATCGTGCTGGACGAGCCCACCTCTAATCTGGACATGCGAAGCGTGAAGGATCTTCAGGGCATTATCGCCGGATGGAAGGCAGAGGGAAAGACAATACTGATTGCCGAGCATCGCCTTTATTTTATGCAGGGAATCGCGGATAGGGTGCTCTATATGAAAGATGGTGAAATCTGCGAAGAATACACAGGAGAAGAATTCTATAATATGCAGCCCTCCTTCTTTCGTGAGAGAGGGCTTAGGATATCTGCGCTTACAAAGCTAAAGGCCGGCGGTGCATACGCTGTGTCCGAAAAGAAATGGCTGACTGTTAAAAACCTTAGGTTTTCTTATTCCAGGGAGGAACGGCTTCTGGATATTTCTTCCGCCAAGCTGCCGGAAAACGGAGTTATTGCCGTAATCGGTCATAACGGGGCGGGGAAAACCACATTTGTGAGAAGCCTATGCGGACTTTTGAAAAAAGATAAAAGTATACTTGAATACCAGGGCGGTATATTCAAGGCGAGAAAACGCCTCGATTCATGCTATATGGTCATGCAGGATGTGAACCACCAGCTTTTTACCGAAAGTGTGCTGGATGAAGTTCTGATGTCTATGGAAAAGGAAGATGAGAAGGCAGCAGAGGGAATTTTAGAAGACCTGGATTTGCTGCCCTATAAGCAGACACATCCCATGGCGTTGTCCGGAGGTCAAAAGCAGCGAATTGCCATCGCTTCGGCGTTGGCATCCAAACGCAGTATTATCGTATTTGACGAGCCTACCAGCGGTCTGGATCTGAGGCATATGGAGGAGGTGGCAGAAAGTATCAGAAATCTGCAAACGCAAGGTAAAACTGTTTTTATCGTCACTCATGATCCTGAACTGATCCTTTCCTGCGCCACACATATACTGCATATCGAAAAAGGGCAGTTAAGGGATAATTACCCTCTCGATGAGGCGGGGCGGGCAAAGATGATGGGATTTTTTACCGAAGACTTGCCGGGAAAAGAGGTGTGTTATGGTTTTTGATGCAAAGGATATGGGGGATAATGTATGCAAGGTCTGTGAAAATGATGACTGTGCCGTTTTTCGTCTTAGAGATGAGGGCGGAGAAGGTATTATGACTGTTTATGACGTGTTTCCCGGGGTGTATCTTTTGTATAACGATTTCCATATGGAGCACTGCTTTTCCGGCTTTCGACCGAAGGTGGAAATGTTCTGCATCGACCATTGCCGTGAGGGTAGGATTGAGTGGAAGGTAGAGCAGAATAAATACATTTATATCGAGGCCGGGGATGTTCAGATTAATTCAAGAGCCTATCATTGTCAGGATTTTCGTTTTCCGCTGAATCATTATCATGGTCTTACCGTCGGCTTTTGCATTGATGAAGCAGAGGAGTCCCTGCTTCATGTGATGGATGGATTTTCTGTGGATATCAGAAGGCTGAAGGTGAAATTCTGTCCTGATAACAAGGTTTTTATTATGCGTGCAGGCAAGCAGATCGAGCATGTTTTCTCAGAACTGTATCACCTGGCGGACCATGTAAGAATGCAGTATTTCAGGATAAAGGTGCTGGAGCTTCTTTTGTTTTTGGATGCGACGGAGGTATCCGAGGAAAGCGGTGAACGTCCGTATTTTTACAAATCTCAGGTAGAAAAGGTAAAAGATATCGTATCACTGCTCACTGACGATTTGGAGCGGCGCTATACTCTTGACGATTTATCGGAGCGTTTCGACTTTCCGCTCACATCGATGAAGCTATGTTTTAAAGGTGTGTACGGAACGTCTATTTACGCGTATATGAAATCCTACCGCATGAACGCAGCCGCGTTGATGCTGAAAAATACTGAGGATTCCGTTGTGACGATCGCCGGGAAGGTCGGTTATGAGAATGCGAGTAAATTTGCATCGGCCTTCCAGTCGGTTATCGGAATGAGTCCTTCGGAGTATCGAAAAAGTTCCGTCTGAATGGAGCGTGGAATGCATGCCCGGAGCAGACGGAGAAAATCCGACAGAATATAATAAAAGACGTTCCTCAATGTGTTCTGACCTTAAAGGTCAGGCGGAGTTGAGGGGCGTCTTTTATTAATAAAACCAGGAAATACGCATTGCGAATTTTCCCGGTTTATCATTTGGAGGTGCTTCTATATGAAGAAAAAAGGTACATTTGCATCGGTGCTTTCTTTTGCAGGAGAGTGTCGGGGAAAAATGATATTATCCGTTCTCTTCGCTGTTATCAGTGTGGCGGGCGGATTAGTTCCTTATCTTGGGGTATATGAGATTATCCTTTTGTTTTTTGAGGGAAAAGCTGTTCCCCAGGCGATTGTTTTATGGGTGGCTGTTTCTGCCGGAGGCTATGTAATAAAGCTGTTGTTCCATGGCATATCTACGAGCTTCTCTCATGTGTCTGCTTACCGGATACTGGAGAGCATACGGCTTGAATTGTCCCGTAAGCTGATGAGCGCACCGCTTGGGACGGTGCTGTCCCAAACAGCAGGAAATCTGAAGAATGTTATTATGGACAGGGTGGAAACCATAGAGCTTCCGCTGGCACATATGATTCCGGAAGGAATTTCCAGGCTGCTTCTGCCTGTATGCGTGTTCGGATATATGCTGATTATGGACTGGAGAATCGCATTGGCGGCTCTCGTCTGTGTCCCCCTTGGCGGAGCTGTATATGCGGTTATGATGCGAAGTTACGGGTCTCAGTACGATAAGTATATGAAGGCATCTAATCATGTGAATAGCGTAATTATTGAATATACGGAAGGTATTCAGGTGATCAAAGCCTTCAACCAGTCCGCCGGGTCTTACCGGAAGTATGAGGAGGCGGTAAAAAGCTTTAAGGAATTTACCCTCGACTGGTTTCGCTCCACCTGG
Organism: Kineothrix sp. IPX-CK; assembly: GCF_039134705.1. Taxonomy (NCBI): domain Bacteria; kingdom Bacillati; phylum Bacillota; class Clostridia; order Lachnospirales; family Lachnospiraceae; genus Kineothrix; species Kineothrix sedimenti. The sequence goes on from NZ_CP146256.1 coordinate 1,682,321, forward strand.
GGCCTGATGAATCTGGGCAGTGCGATTTTACCCGCAACTCTGCTGGGTGTGCTGCCGGTAGGAATTGTGTTGTATTTAAACGGTGCTCTTACGCCCGCACAAATAACTCTTGCGATTATTCTTTCTATGAGCATTATCGGCCCTGCAAGCTGGTTCACCATTGCAGTCAATGATTTTAAGTCTATCCAGTATGCGATCAATGATGTGAATGAAATACTAGGCATGCCGGAGCTTTCGGAAGCAGAAGAATCTGTCAGGCTGAGCGGATATGACATACAGCTTCAGGATATATCCTTTGCCTATAATGATAAGCATGGAGATGTTCTGGAGGAAATAAGCCTAGCGATTCCGCAGGGCAGCTTTACCGCCCTTGTAGGCCCTTCCGGCAGCGGAAAATCTACGGTAGCAAGGCTGATAGCGAGATTTTGGGATGTGTCTAAGGGGTCCATATCGATAGGAGGAGAAGATATTCGAAGGATTCCCTTTTCACAGCTTTCTGAGGTGGTCAGCTTTGTATCGCAGGAGAATTTTCTGTTCAACTGTTCTCTGCTGGAGAATGTCAGGCTGGGTAATCCGGCAGCCGCGGACGAGGAAGTGTTTGCCGCCGGGAAAGCGGCCTGCTGCGATGAATTCATCGGCCGCCTAGAAAATGGCTGGGATACGACCGCGGGAGAAGCGGGAGGAAGACTTTCCGGCGGAGAGCGGCAGAGAATTGCCATTGCCCGCGCCATATTAAAAAATGCGCCGATCGTCATACTTGATGAGGCAACAGCATTTACCGACCCGGAGAATGAAGCGCAGCTTCAGGCTTCCGTAGCGGCTCTCACCGAAGGAAAAACCCTGCTGGTAATTGCCCACCGGCTTTCGACGATCAAGGATGCGGACAATATTGTTGTCCTGAATGACGGAAAAATAGAAGCGCAGGGAAAGCAGCAGGAGCTTCTTAAAAACTGTTCCTTATATAAAGAAATGTGGGAGTCGCACATAGGCGCTAAGAATTGGTCCGCATCGAGTGCGGGAAGGGAGGAATTATATCATGTTTAAAACGATGAGACGTATTATCCTATGGACCGGAGAGCGTAAGAAGCGCTTATACTGGGGATTCCTTTTTTCCTTCCTCCAAACGATGTTTACAGCGATGCCGATTATGGGGGCAGCTTATTTTCTGGATCTTATGATCAAGGATAGTCGGGGTGAGGTAACATTGTCACCTGTTTTGGCTCTTTGGGCACTTGCGTTTATGATTGTATGTATTCTTGGACGGTTCCTGTTTTCTTATTTGAGGGCAACCTTTCAGGAAAGTATCGCTTTTGAAAAAACAGCGGAGGAGCGCATTCGTATCGGCGACATTTTAAAACGTGTATCCCTTGGCTTCTTCGATAAAAATAATACGGGAGAGATCAGCGGGGCGGTCACCACAGATTTATCCGTTTTTGAGATGTATGCAATGAAAATGACGGATACCCTGGTGGGAGCATACATACATGCGGCTGCCATGATCCTGTGCCTTGTATTTTTCTGCTGGCAGGCGGCGCTGATTTCTATTTTGGGTATTGCGGGCTCGGGTTTCTTTCTGTACTTGTTAAGTAAAGGGAGCCATAAAAATGCCATAGTACATCAGAAGGCGCAAAATGAGTTGATTACAGCGGTAATTGAATATATTCGGGGAATCGCTGTAGTCAAAGCATATGGGCAGGAAGGAGTGGCGGTAAAGGGCATCAGGGATGCTTTCCGTTCCCATAGAAAAATAAATATTAAAATAGAACTGGATTATGTGGGCTGCAACGGAATGCACCAGCTATGCTTAAAGCTGGCCTCTGCCGCCGTCGTATTAATAACGGCCCTGATGACTATAAACGGCTCCTTGTCGCTGCCTGTTTTTCTTATGATGGCTATTTTTTCCTTCGAATTGTTCTCCCAGGTAGAGCAGGTCAATAATGCGGCTCATACCATGGAGCTTATGGAGACAGCTATGAATAAAATCGAAGAGATTGAAAATGCCCGTTTTATTGACGCGGACTCTGTAAACAAGCCGCTTCTTAATTTTTCTGTCGGGTTTGCGGGGGTTTCCTTCGGATATGACAAGAGAAAAGTATTAGATAATATTTCATTCGAGATCCCGCAGGGCACCACTACGGCTATCGTAGGTCCTTCCGGCTCCGGCAAGACTACCGTTTGTAATCTTCTCGCCCGGTTTTACGATGTGAATGAAGGCCGTATTTTCCTTGGAGACACGGATATCAGGGAACTGACTTGTGACAGCCTGCTTGGTAATATCAGTATGGTATTCCAGAATGTCTATCTGTTTCACGATACGGTATTGAATAATATTCGCTTCGGCAAACCGGAGGCATCCATGGAGGAGATTGTTGAGGCGGCGAAGAAGGCATGCTGTCATGATTTTATTGAAAGACTGCCTGACGGGTATCATACGGTGGTGGGAGAAGGAGGTTCTTCCCTATCGGGCGGAGAAAAGCAGCGCATTTCCCTTGCCAGGGCGATTTTAAAAGATGCACCTGTTATTATTCTGGACGAGGCTACGGCCAGCGTGGACCCTGAAAACGAGCATTTGATCCAACGGGCGATTTCCGCTTTGTCCAAAGGCAAGACGATGATCGTTATCGCACACCGGCTTGCGACCATCGAAAATGCGCAGCAGATACTTGTGTTAGACGAAGGGAAAATTGTGCAGAAGGGAACTCATGCCCAACTGATAGCACAGGATGGGCTGTATAAGCGTTTTGTGGAGCTTCGAGAGAAAGCGGAAGGGTGGAAGCTGGCGTAAAATCATATGTTTTTCAAACCGTATAGCATTTCCGTCAGTATTTCTGTTATAATTAAAAAAGCTTTTTGGATTGAGCCTCCGAGTATAGCCGGAGGCTTTGTCATGTAATAGGATTAGGGTGTCGAAAGGTCCTTTTGCGAACGTCTCTAGGCAATATGTTCAAAACAAAAAGACTCCTGCTCCGAATTCCAATATATATGAAGTTCTAATTCTCAGTCTATTCGCGCCAAACATACCAGAAAACAAAAAACTCGCTGCGCTCAAACAGTTTTGTTTTCTGGTATGGCACAAATATCCAGAGAAAGAACTTCTAAATATTTACATAGGCGCAGTCGTTCTTTTTGTTTTGGTCATATTGACCAGAATGTATTTATAGAGGACCTTTTGACACCCTAATTGTAATTGGAAAGTGCTCCTATTACATAAAAAGTTACAAAGCAAATGGAGAACTGCGAAAGGATAGGATATGGATATAAGAATAATTGACAAGGCGTTCAGTGTGTGTAAGCTGCAGAATATCAATGGGATAAATTTTGAGGATGATTTTTGTTTTCTGGGGAAGACGGACGAAGAACTGTCGTTAGTTTGCGCCACGCAGTTCGTACCTCAGAATACGACAGAACGGGAGGACGGATGGAGAGCATTTCGTATCGAGGGAGTTCTGGATTTCTCGTTAATAGGAATCCTTTCGGAAATTTCGGGAATTCTGGCCGGGGCAAAAATCGGAATTTTTGTGATTTCCACCTATAATACTGACTATATATTGGTAAAGGAAAAAGACTTTGAAAAGGCTTTAGACTCCCTGAAGACAGAAGGATATCATATAAAGGGATAAATCTGAAACAATAGAGTTTTTAACAGGAGGCTTGTTCTGCATGAAAATTATTATTTCTCCTGCCAAAAAGATGAACGTAAGAGAAGATCTGCTTCCCTATGAAACCCTTCCACACTTTTTGGAGCAGGCTGAAACTTTGAAGACTTATCTGAAAACATTGGATAGGAAAACTCTTCAGCAAATATGGAAATGTAACGATGCCATCGCGGATTTGAATGAGGGACGGCTCAGAACGATGGACTTGACGAAATGTCTGACTCCTGCGGTTCTAAGTTACGAAGGGCTCCAATATCTTCATATGTCGCCATCTGTCTTTGACGATGGGCAATGGCAATATGTGAAGGAGCATTTGTGCATATTATCCGGCTTTTACGGACTTCTTCGGGCGGCCGACGGAATCGTACCCTACCGGTTGGAGATGCAGGCAAAAATCGATATGCGGAGAAACGGTGTTACTTATAACAATTTATATGATTTTTGGGCAGGGCTTATTGCCGGGAAGCTTGCCCGGGAAGAAGATATAATTGTGAATCTTGCGTCAAAGGAATACAGCAAAGCGGTGGAATCGCATCTGCCGCCGGAGACAGCGTTTATCACCTGTCAGTTTGTTGTCTGTAAGCAGGATAAGATGGGCGGAAGGAAGCTGGTCACAAAGGGAACCGAAGCAAAGATGGCCAGAGGGGAGATGGTCCGTTTTATGGCAGAAAGAAGCATAGAGGAAGCGGAGGGACTGAAGACCTTTGACCGCCTTGGCTACTGTTATGAGGAAGAACTGTCGGATTCTGCTGTCTATGTGTTTGTTAAGCGGCCTGATAAAGCTATTTAGATAAGTTTATATTTTTCCGGGCAGAAAAAGTTGCGCATAAAAAGCAAAACTATCCTAAGATTGTGTTGTAACAAACAATAAGGAAATGAGGGACGAAGGAATGGAATGGCTGGATAAAATGAATGCTGCGCTGAACTATATAGAAGATAATCTGGCCGGAGAGATTAATTATGCGGAAGCGGCAAAAAGAGCATGCTCCTCTTCTTATAATTTTCAGCGGATGTTTTCCTTTATCGCGGATGTTCCCTTAGCGGAATATATCCGCAGAAGAAGGCTTACCCTTGCGGCGCTTGATTTTCAAAAGGGCGGAGAAAGCGTGCTCGATATCTCGTTAAAATACGGTTATGACTCACCGGTATCTTTTGCGAGAGCATTTCAGAACCTGCATGGAGTAACTCCGAAGGAGGCGAGAGAAAAAGGCGTTCTTCTTACTTTGTATCCCAGGATTTCTTTTAAGATCACAATTAAAGGAGTGGACGAAATGAAATATCGTATTGAAAAAGTGCAAGGATTTCGATTGGCAGGGGCTGTGAAAACGGTTACTACGGTAAACGGAGAAAACTTCAGGGTTATTCCTCAGATGTGGCAGGATGCCTGTGAGGACGGAACCATGGTAAAGATGAAGGCCACCTGCAAGGAAGGAAGGCCGGAATTTTATGGAGTGTGCTACAATCCAAGAGGAGAGGAGTTCGACTACATGATAGCCGTGGAGTCCGATGCGCCATTATTGGAAGGCATGAAGGAGCTGATTATCGGGGAATAGGAGTATGTGAAATTCGAATGCCGCGGCAGGCTGCCCGAGGCACAGCAGAATATATGGAAACGGCTCTATACGGAATGGTTCCCCAACTCCGGCTATGAACACGCAGAAGCGCCGGATCTGGAATGGTATTCGGAGGAGAATATGGACAGCGATTCGTATTTAAGTGAAATATGGATTCCCATAAAAAAAAGTAAGTAAAAGATCAAACAGTAACGCGGGCAGATAGGAAAATAATATCTGCCTGCATTACTGTTCACCCCGTTCTCATTAACAAGGTAAATATATGTTTACAAAAGAAAATATGATAAAATCTGAAATATAGAATATGCCATAGCACATAAAACAGTGAAAACGTTCATAGGACAGAATAGGGGAATCAGAAAAAGATTATGCAGACAACGAGAGATATGACAGCAGGAAGCCCGGGCAGACTGATGTTTGGTTTTGCTTTGCCGCTGCTTATTGGAAATGTGTTTCAGCAGCTTTATACCTTTGCAGATACGATTATAGTGGGACAGGTGCTGGGAGTAAGGGCGCTTGCGGCAGTAGGGGCAGTGGAGTGGATGATCTTCCTGTTGTTCGGATTTATCCAGGGCCTGACCCAGGGCTTTTCAGTGACGATTGCCCGGCACTTCGGAGCTGCTGACTATAAAGGGGTGAAAAGAGCCGTCATATGTGCGGTATATCTGTCAGCGGCGGGAGCGATAGTATTCACCTTGGCAGGATTGGCGCTTATTTATCCGGTTCTTCTGCTGTTACATACGCCGGATGAAATTATCGGGCTTTCCCACAGCTATTTACGGATTTTATATGCCGGGATACCCATTACCATGGCATACAATTTATTTTCGGCAATTCTTCGGGCGCTCGGGAACAGCCGTACATCCCTTCGGGCCATGACAGCGGCCTCTCTCTGCAATATCATACTCGATATGCTGTTTGTGTTCGGACTCGGCTGGGGGATGGAGGGGGCGGCATTGGGGACCGTACTGGCCCAGCTTCTGGCGGCAGCTCTTTGCTTTGTACAATTGCATAAGATAGAGATACTGAGATTTACAAAAGGAGAGTACAGGGCGGATATTCGGATGCTTTTGGAGCAGTGCAGGATGGGACTGCCTGTGGGATTACAAAATATGATAACGGCAGTCGGAGGAATGGTGGTACAGTCGGTGATCAATAGCTTTGGAGTGCTCTTTATCGCCGGATATACGGCGGCCAATAAGCTGTACGGGCTGTTGGAGATCGCCGCCGCTTCCTATGGCTATGCGATGTCTACCTATACCGGACAGAATCTTGGTGCAGGGTTCTTGGACAGAATAAGGAAGGGGCTGCGGACAGCAAGTGCGATAGGGATAGTGACGGCATTATTTATGTCAACCATTATGCTGGTATTCGGCAAGGTGATTCTGCGTCTTTTCCTTGCAGGGGATGTGGCGGATGTGAATGCGGCCATAGGAACGGGCTATCATTTTCTTATCGTGCTGGCATGCTTTTTTCCGCTCTTATATTTGCTGTATATAGCGCGTGCCTGCGTGCAGGGCACGGGCAATTCGGTACTGCCCATGCTTTCCAGCACGGTACAGCTCGTTATGCGATGCGGCTGCGCGCTGATTCTGCCGCTTTTTATCGGTGAAAGCGGAGTGTTCTACGGGGAGGTGCTGGCGTGGATAGGAGCGGACATCATGCTGGGCTGGTGGCTAAAGCATTGGCTGAGAACAAAGGAATTCACGGACATGTGAATAAAGCCTAATAAAATGGAAAATAATGAGTATTGAAGCGGCGCAACGAAGCGGCAGAACGAGAAGAAAGGTATGGTGACAGTGATGGGAGCAGATTTTAAGAACAGTGAGACAAAAGACAATCTGATGAGGGCATTTGCGGGAGAAAGTCAGGCGAGAAACCGCTATACATTTGCGGCATCCAAAGCCAAAAAGGAAAATCTTTATGTGGTCAGTGCCGTCTTTGAATATACGGCGAATCAAGAGAAGGAGCACGCCGAGATTTTCTACAACCATTTGAAGGAGCTGGCAGGAGAAAATATTCATGTGGACGGCAGTTATCCTGTGGATATCACGGATGATGTAGCGGAGCTTCTGCGCATGGCCCAGCATAACGAATATGAGGAACATGATTCTGTGTACAAGTCATTCGGAGACAAAGCGAAGGAGGAAGGTTTTGATAAGGTGGCCGCTTCGTTTCACATGATTGCCCAGATAGAGAAGCTCCACGGAGACCGTTTCGGAAGATTTGCACAGCTTTTGGAGGAGAAGAAGCTGTTCATATCCGATGTGAAGACTGCGTGGTTTTGCTTAAACTGCGGTTTTGTATACGAAGGAGAGGCGGCGCCGAAGAATTGTCCGGTATGCGATCACGATAGGGGATATTTCATTCGTTTTGAGCTGTCTCCTTATGAATCTTTATAAAGTTTGTGACTTTAGAAGGGTTGTAGGAGGATGAAAAATATAGTAGTATAATAAAGTAAAGTTTGCAGGTTAAGAAGAAAGGCATGGTTAGTGGCATGAAGGAACGAAAGAGGATTTTTCAAATAATCTTGGTAGGGGCGGTTTTATGCTGTCTGCTTTCCGGTTGCGGTCAAAAGGATAAAAATGCCAGTGTCAAGGAAGGCATGGCGGCAGTGGAGGCTCTGGATTATAATACGGCCCTTCAATGCTTTGAGAAAGCCATGGTGGATGGTGAGGATCTGCGTCTTTTATATAGAGGGCAAGGGCTGGCGTATATGGGACTTACCATGTATGAGGAGGCTGTGGATTCTTTTGAGAAGGCTCTTAGTCACAGCAACGGTCAGGTGGATGAAATCGATTATGATATCAACTATTATCTGGCTACTGCCTATTACAAGCTGGGTGAAACCGATAATAGTATAGAGGCCTATAATTCCATTATCGCGCTTTTGCCGAAGGATAAGGCGGCATATTACCTGCGCGGCTGCCTGAGAATTGGTACGGATTTCGATAAGGCGAGGGCCGATTTCGATAAGGCGATCTCGCTGGACAAAGAAGATTATACCCAATTAATTGACATCTACCTCGTGCTGGAGGAAAACGGTTATAAGGAAGCAGGGCAGGAATATTTGCAGGCGGCTTTGGAGAGCGGCTCGAAGTCCATGACTGATTACGAGCAGGGCAGGATGTATTTCTATTTAAAAGATTATGATAACGCCAGAAATTATTTGGAAAAGGCGCGGAAGACGGCGGGCTATGAAGCAGTGCTGCTTCTGGGGAAGACCTATGAGGAACTGGGAGATAACAATTATGCGGTAAGCGTATATAACAGCTTCATTGCGGACGACCAGACCAACGCCAAGGTTTATAACCAACTGGGGCTTTGCAAGATGGATATGGGTGCATATGAGGAAGCGCTGACTGCCTTTCAGGCGGGAATGAATATCGAGAATAACGATATGATGCAGACGTTGAAGTTCAACGAAATAGTTACCTATGAATACCTGGGAGATTATAAAAAAGCAGCGGTGCTTTTGGACAGCTATTTATCTACATATCCCGATGATGGAGCCGCTAAGAGAGAGTATACTTTTTTACAGACGAGATAATTATACTGCCCCGCACTATGGCTGCAGCATGTATTTTGTCGCTGTCATGGAGATTGCCGGACGGTCGGATAAAAACACAAAGACACAAGATGTTGTGTTAACATAAAAATGTTGACATAATATCTTGTGCTTTTTATTGACTTTTTACTGGCAAGATGTTACAATTTTATTAATCAGTGTTTACATAGAGTTATGTGAACCTATGAAAAATATGGGGGAGCGCCCGCATCAGGGGTGTGGCGTTCAATAATGTATGTAGGGAGGAACCAAGATGTTTCAAGTAGTTAAAAGGGATGGAGAAACCGCAGATTTTACATTGACAAAGATTAGTGATGCTATCATGAAGGCTTTCAACGCTACGGACATGCAGTACAACAACGATATTATCGATTTGCTGGCGCTTCGAGTTACGTCCGAGTTTCAGAATAGAGTGAAGGAAGATAAGGTGAACGTGGAAGACATCCAGGACAGCGTGGAAAGGGTCTTGGAGCAGACCGGATATGCGGAGGCTGCCAAGGCGTTCATTCTCTACCGCAAGCAGCGGGAGAAGATGCGCAATATGAAATCTACCATTCTCGATTATAAGGATGTAGTCAACAGCTATGTGAAGATAGAGGACTGGAGAGTAAAGGAGAATTCCACCGTAACTTATTCGGTAGGCGGCCTTATCCTTAGTAATTCCGGTGCGGTAACGGCTAATTACTGGCTATCCGAGATCTATGACGAGGAAATCGGAGAGGCTCATAGAAATGCGGATCTGCATATTCACGATTTGTCCATGCTGACCGGATATTGTGCAGGCTGGTCGCTCAAGCAGCTCATTCAGGAGGGACTGGGCGGCATCACCGGCAAGATTACCTCTGCTCCGGCGTCACATCTTTCCGTATTATGCAACCAGATGGTGAATTTCCTGGGTATTATGCAGAACGAGTGGGCAGGCGCGCAGGCATTTTCCTCTTTCGATACTTATTTGGCTCCCTTTGTAAAGACGGATAACCTGTCCTATTCGGAAGTGAAGAAATGTATCGAGGCATTTATTTATGGTGTTAATACGCCCAGCCGCTGGGGAACGCAGGCTCCCTTTTCCAATATCACTCTGGACTGGACGGTACCGGACGATTTGGCAGAGCTTCCGGCGATTGTAGGCGGCCAAGAGACGAATTTTAAATACAAAGACTGCAAAAAAGAGATGGATATGATCAATAAGGCATTTATCGAGACGATGATCGAGGGCGATGCCAACGGAAGAGGCTTCCAGTATCCGATACCCACCTATTCCATTACCCGGGATTTCGACTGGTCGGATACGGAGAATAACAGACTCTTGTTCGAAATGACTTCCAAATACGGAACACCGTATTTTTCTAATTATATCAATTCCGATATGGAGCCCAGCGATGTGCGCAGTATGTGCTGCCGTCTCCGTTTGGATTTAAGAGAGCTCCGCAAGAAGACCGGCGGCTTTTTCGGATCGGGCGAAAGTACGGGAAGCGTGGGAGTAGTGACGATCAACATGCCGAGAATCGCTTATCTGTCTGCCAATAAGGACGATTTCTACAAACGCCTGAACAAGATGATGGATATTGCGGCCAGATCTCTTAAGATAAAAAGAGGTGTGATTTCCAGACTGTTAGATGAAGGACTTTATCCTTATACCAAGCGTTATCTGGGCAGTTTCGAGAACCATTTTTCCACTATCGGCCTTATCGGTATGAACGAGGTGGGACTGAACGCGAACTGGCTGCGCGCGGATATGAGCGATAAGAGAACACAGGAATTTACAAAAGAAGTATTGAATCACATGAGAAACAGGCTTTCCGATTATCAGGAGAAATATGGGGATTTGTACAATCTGGAAGCGACTCCGGCGGAAAGTACCACATACCGTCTTGCGAAGCATGACAAGAAGAAATGGCCCGCGATCAAGACGGCAGGAAAACAGGGGGATACGCCTTATTATACGAACTCCTCTCATTTGCCGGTAGATTATACCTTAGATATCTTCGATGCTTTGGATATCCAGGATGATTTACAGACTTTGTATACCTCGGGGACCGTATTCCACGCGTTTCTCGGTGAGAAGCTTCCCGATTGGAAGGCAGCGGCAAATCTGGTAAAGACAGTTGCGGATAATTACAGGCTTCCCTATTATACGTTGTCGCCTACTTATTCAATCTGCCGCGATCATGGCTATCTGGCAGGGGAGCAGAAGGCATGTCCTCACTGCGGAAAGATTACGGAGGTTTACAGCCGTATTACGGGTTATTACAGGCCTGTCCAGAACTGGAACGACGGCAAACTTCAGGAATACGCCAACAGAACGGAATACAGTGTGGCTAAGTCCTCCTTAAAAAAGCCTATGACCCGTATGGTCACGTTGTCGAATTATGAGAAGGAAATCAGCGTAAAGGTGGAGAAGCCGGAATCGGTAAAGTACCTTTTTATCACCAAGACCTGCCCTAATTGCAAATTGGCGAAGGAATATCTGAAGGAAGATAAATATGTTCTTATCGATGCGGAGGAAAATATGGAACTTGCCGGAAGGTACGGCATTATGCAGGCACCTGCTCTGGTAGTAACAAACGGAGATGAATATAAGAAATACGTAAACGCATCCAACATTAAAAAATATGTAGACAGCCAGGAGGCAGTCATCGCATAGGATAACAGAAAGGCATGGTTACTGGTATGGAGAATATTTATTTAAGAGTAAAGGGGATTATTAAAAAGGACGATAAATATTTACTGATAAAAAGATGGGTGGACGACCGCATTCCGGACCCCTTTATATGGGAGTTCATCGATGCTGAAGTAAATTACGGAGAGGCGCCTGACGATGCGGTTTTGCGGGCAATCAGAGAGCTTTTGTCCGTGGAAGGCAAAATTGATCGTATTGTATATACGTGGTCACAGATGGTAGGAGATTCCCAGTGTGTGGGAATCGCTTACCTGTGCAGTATCGATGGAAACGACGAGGATAATATTGTATTATCCGAAGAGTACGGAGAATTGGACTGGGTGGAAAAAGATAAGGTATCAAATTATGTGGAGAACATATACGTACTAAAGGATTTAGAAGGCGTTGCACTTTAAGACAACGCCTTTTGTGCGTTACCGCTGTGGGAGAATGAGGGAAAGAAGGAGAGGAAGAAGAAATTTATGATTAACGAATTAGTAGCCAAGATTCAGAAGACAAATGCACCTATCGTGGTGGGTTTGGATCCGATGTTAAAATATATTCCGGAACATGTTACCGGGAAAGCCTATAAGGAATTCGGCGAGACGCTTGCGGGTGCAGCAGAGGCGATTTGGCAGTTCAATAAGGAGATCGTAGATAATATCTACGATTTGATTCCGGCGGTAAAGCCGCAGATTGCGATGTACGAGCAATTTGGCGTGGAAGGTCTGATAGCCTTTAAGAAGACGGTTGATTACTGTAGGGAAAAAGGACTGGTGGTAATCGGGGATATTAAGAGAGGCGATATCGGTTCTACTTCGGAGGCCTATGCGGTAGGACATCTGGGCAAGGTTCAGGTAGGAAGCAAATCCTATTATGGCTTTCATGAAGATTTTGCTACGGTAAATCCTTACCTTGGCTCGGATGGAGTGAAGCCCTTCATCGATGTATGTAAAAAGGAAAATAAAGGTATCTTCATACTCGTTAAAACATCTAATCCCAGCAGCGGAGAATTCCAGGACCGTCTGATTGACGGCAGACCGCTTTATGAAATCGTAGGTGAAAAGGTTGCCCAGTGGGGCTCGGAGCATATGGGAGAGTCTTACAGCTATGTAGGCGCAGTGGTAGGAGCAACCTATCCTGAAATGGGAAAGGCCCTTAGGAAGATTATGCCGAAGGCTTATATTCTTGTGCCGGGTTATGGCGCGCAGGGTGGAAAGGGTGCTGATTTAGCACATTTTTTCAATGAGGACGGGCTTGGAGCTATCGTAAATTCCTCCAGAGGCATCATAGCGGCATATAAAGAGGAAAAATACGCAAGTTTCGGAGCGGAGAATTTCGGGGACGCTTCCCGTGCGGCGGTAGAGGATATGCAAAGGGACATCGCTTCGGCGATTGGGTAATTCCAGAGTATAATGGTATCAAAGGGTTTTTTATGATAAAAAAAATAATAAAAATATTTAGATTCCTTATATTCTTTTGTACACTTATTATTACTATGTCCATTTTTGCCCTTTATGCAATCTTTAAATATGACGATCAGTTATATGTCAAATCCACTCATTTGACACCAGATAGAAGTGAACATTTAAAAGAATTAATCGGACTGTCTGAATTTTCGAATCTCTATATAGAAAAATATATTCATAAAGTAGTAGAAGGAGAGACCGGGAGAGAAGCTACTTTTGATATCACAATCCCGGTTGATGAGTATGAAGATTTTACAGGATTCATTGATGTGCAAACTTCAGTAGAAGAATATGAGGAGCAATCTTATCTTATTATCGAAAAAGATAGTTTGGTTCTAGAAAACCAATTATATAGGTTACAGATAAAATATATTTCACCAAAGGGAGATGGTTACGTATTCCTATATCTTTTCAGTAGTGACAGTATTAGATTTTCAAAGAATACAGGGCTTATTTTAGCTTACTTTTTCCTTTTACTGTTTGCAAACAGTCTCATTATATTGCCATATAGAAGGATTATTATTTTTCTTCATAATAACAAGAAAGTGTTCCGCAAATAATGATGGCATTTTTTTGAATCGTAACCATTCGCTTCTTTAGGTGTAATTTTCCTCTTAATTCTTTAAATTCATTGCTTATTTACAGCAATTTATGGTAATATAGAATAAAATTTTGAAATGAATATATGAATATGGGGATATCTCTAGAATGAAAAAAAATAAAATAATAATACTCAGATTCATTTTATTTTTTATCACACTTGCTTCCTCATTGGTTTTTTTTACTATTTATGCAGTTATTAAACTTAATCAGGAAGAATTTATTAAATCTACTAATCTGACGGAATCACAAAGTGACGACCTAAAGGACTTAATAGGGCTTTCTAACTTCTCTTCTTTTACTATAAAAGGTTATAATCATAAATTAGTAACCGGTAATGATGGTCGACATTATACTTTTTATACAACTATTTCTATTGATGAATTTGAAAATTTTTCAGAATTCATAAGCAATCAAACAAATCAACCAGATTATCAAAACGCACCTCATATTTATATTAAAGAAGATAGTTTGACGCTACGAAAGACCCAATATAAGCTACAGTTGCAAATTGAATATAACAGTTTGAGTGAGGATGCACTCATTGAATATATTTTAAGTAACGACTATATTAGATATTCAAAAAATACATGGATTATCGTACTTCAATTTATACTCCTCCTATTTGTAAATAGTCTAATTATATTACCAGACAGAATATTTAATACTTTATTTATAATAATAAAAAAATGTCCCCCAAATAATTGAGGGACACCTTTTGTTAGGTTATTACATTTATTTCCATTTCTTTATAATATTGGATCTTTTCAGCGAAGGCCTTGGCTAGTACGGCTCCATATAACATATACGAATATTCGCCGAATTTGTCCTTAAAATATATGGACATAATGCCTATACGAGCGTTGTTAGGCATTGTAAACATTAAAGCGACTTGTTCGACTGTATCTTTACCAAATTCTGCTTTCAACCTATTTTCAAATATCTGGAATCTTCTCTTGTATACTTTATTATTAATATAGTAATTCTCTAAGATCTGATATATCGGCATAGTCTCAAACGAATATCCCTTATATAAGTTAAATACATCAACATCTTGTATCATATCTTGAAACTCAAAACCAGAATTGCTATCTTCATGTAAATTACCCTCTGGATCTAGATACTTGAACGTATAATTTGTAAGCTCTGAATCTATAAATCCAATACATTTTTTCAGTGAATCAAGATTAAAATAATTAGGAAGACCATAATCTATAGTTTGTCCAAGAACTCCTCCTAACTGAGCAAGGTCTCCAGCCCATCCTACAAAAGCACCAACATCCTGATAAAATAGTGGTAATTTGAAATACAGATGTACTCCCAAAGTTGCAGCAAAATGTTGTATTTCAATTGGCCCCTTAGTAAAGTCTTCAAAAATAAATATTGTTTCAGGGTCCAAGTCAATTGTACTATCAGTATGGTTTATATCAAGATAACTTGAAAAGCCTTTATCATATGCACCCGCAAGTATATCCCAGGCATCACCATTATACCCCTTATGACTTAGATATCTTAAAACGAATTTGTTAATTGTATAAATGGTAGGAGATTCTTCAGAGAGATATTCTGCTGCATATTCATACAACATTCTAATCTTTAAAAAATCCATATCACTATCTGGATACTCATCTGAATCATATGTTATAAATTCAGAAGGCTTCGTTGCCGTTTTTCTGGGTGACGCAATAATTTTATCATAACCAATACCTGAATATTCCGAAGTTGCATCAGATACTTCATGGAATTGATCATAAGCCCAATTCTCCGGCATCTTTTGTCCAATGTTGCATGTAAAACCAGATGACATATTTGACACAAAACTAGTTGAAGTCAATCCGTCTTCATATAGCTTAGTACATATAAGCCTTGGTCCATATACTCCCACTTTGAAATAGGAACTTACAATTTTATTGACGCTCCTGAAATATGGCATGATGTTGGCTTCAATATCTTTTATCAAAACATCATAGTCTATAGCAAAATAGATGGTTGCAGTAGGCGGAAAACCAAAAGATTTTGCAGCCTTTATCGCCCTGTAAGCATCCACAATTCCCTGATAAGCATTGAAATAATCTGCGCTGCCTCCAGTGGTCTGATATATCGGGAAGAGATTAAGACCAGCCGATGCTTGTCATTAGAGATGCCCACGTCTGTTTGCCACAAATACCATCAGCTCCCAGGCATAGAAAGTCCTGGAAATTATAAAGTGCATTGTACGTTGCGGTTCCCCAAATTCCATCTGCAATTCCTGGATAGAATCCATTAATTGTCAGTGCCCATTGCAGAATTCTTTTGGAATTCGTATATCCAGATGTGTTTTTGGAAATAGTCGGTGCCTTACTTATCGTATCATCACCCCATTTTCCGTCTGCGGCAGTATTCCATTCAAGTTGGGCAGCCTTAATTAAATTAGTTTGGGATTTTCTCTCCCATATACCATTCGGTGCAATTAAGCCAATCTGCTCACCATAGTACTTATTAAGTCCTTTCTGTACTTCATGACGATAGGTATCATATATGTCATTTGTAGGAGAGAAAGAATAGCTATCTGTATTCATGATGCCCTGCCATACATATGGACGCACGATATAATCAGCGCTAATCCCTGCGTCTGTCTGAAACCGTCCAATGGCATTTGCCGTGTTTTGTCCAAAGACTCCTGTAAAGCCTCCAGGCGAAATACCCTTACACCATAGAGAGCCTTGCAGGATATAAACAATATTCTGGGGCAGCGCTGAATTCGGATCCGGGCTTGCTTGCAGGGTGGGGTAATACTTTTTTAACGCATTAATTGTTGCGTTACCGAATATTCCATCTGGACTTGCTATATGTGATTCATATTGCAATGCCCATATTAAAGCCCGAAACGTAGATTGCCCTGTCATTCCATCCGGTGTTACGCTGGGAAAATTGACATGTTGCCCATAGTTATCATTTAACCATTCTTGTGTTTGTAAAACTCTAGTATCCATATTGATACTCCTTTTATATTTTTTTGATTTGCAAATCTAATAGTTAAAGAGAACGATTTATTAAATATGTAAACTACTATTTTGGCTTTTTATATATCCTTTTTTATTGAAATTTTTAGCAGCACTTAATAATTTCGAGTCAATATAAGGCAGGAGATATTACATAAACTTAGGGAAGGGAGTTACAGAGTAAACTGCTTTATTAATGCAGGATATCGTTTAGGCAAGAGGTAGAAACAGAAATATAATTGTTTTGAAATGTGATGATGGATTAAAAAGTTAAGCAATTAAATGGTTGACAAATGTACACCGTTTTGTTATCCTAAGGTTGACAGTTGAATACCTTTTTGATTTGACGACTGAAAAAAATACATACGTACGAAAATATACAGACTGGGGCGAATATGAAGAAAATATCAGATGCGGAATGGAAAATAATGAATATACTGTGGGAGGATCAACCCAAGACAATGACGCAGTTAACAAAGGAATTATTGGTAAGTACCGGTTGGAGTAAACATACAGTCATGACATATCTAAAGAGAATGGAAGAAAAGAAGCTTATCCGTCATACGCAAGGACAAAAAGCAAAACTATATTATGCAGATTTGGAGAAAGAGGAGGCAATACTACAGGAGAAGAACCATTTTCTGAATAAGGTCTTCAAGGGAAATGTGGGTTTATTGATTAGTACAATGTTAGAAGATAATGAACTTTCAGAGGAAGAGATCCAAGAGTTGATGGAAATACTTCAAAAGAAAAAATAAAGTAATGTATGGAGGGGAAAAATAGGATGAAGATTATTAGTTTTGGCGTTCTGCTTGCCGGAATTCTTTTAATTAGAACAATAGCATGGAAATATATCTCAAGACGAAAGCAATATTTTATCTGGCTTTTTGCCGCATTTTTTCTTCTGTTTAGTCCTTTTTTGAATATTTCTAGTAAATTTAGCATAGAAAATGCCGTGTTCTCCTTGATTCAGGAAATTGAGCAGAATGCAATCCAAAAGGAATTGGAGAATCAAAATTATGAACACCGGACTGATTCTGAAGATTTGCTGATTTTGCCGGAAACAGATAATGCATATCAAACTGCAAACAACGATTACCAAATGCAGAAAGGAACCACGGCATCGGAGCAAAATGTCATGAATAAGAGTGGGCTCTATAATCCGCCGGAGATACCCGGGGAAAGGCGGCAGAATATCCTGCAAAATGGGTTGTATTATGTTTGGGGAGGCGTATCTATAATAATGTTTTTCGCAATTATTATATTTAATATCCGTTTTGGTATTAACTGCAAGAGAGATAGAGTTTTTTACAAAAAGTTAGTTGACTGGAATCTCGATGTGTATTTACTGAAAGGAATTTCAAGCCCATTTCTGCTTGGAAAAAATATTTATGTAGATACAGATACAATTGAAAATGAAAAGGTATTGAATCATATCATAATTCATGAATATTGTCATTTCAGACATAAAGATAATTTTTGGGCGTTTATCCGCAATCTCTGCCTTGTAATTAATTGGTATAATCCGTTTGTTTGGTTAGCAAATGATTATGTGAAAAGAGACTGTGAATTAGCTTGTGATGAGGCGGCACTTTCCCTTCTTGATGAAGAAGAAAAGACGGAATATGGGTATACGCTCATAAAGATGATAAAATATTCCAAGAGCAAAAAACAATATCCATCTCTTGCAACCACTATGAGCGGCAATATGAAGAGAATACAGGAGAGAATCGGCATGATACATCCTATAAAAAAACATTATGCTTTTGTGACGTGGTTCGTAGCAATCAGTATGGTACTTCTTACAGGGTGCACTTTCACCCAGAGAAGCACTTTGGAGACACCCGCGGCGGCTAGTCCGGATATGAACGATAATTACGGACAAGATCAGGAAGTAGTAGTTGTAGCAGAGACAGCGTCAGAGAATACGTTAAAGTCCAGCGAAGTGCCGGACACAGATGATAATCCGGATAAGTATTATAATGTATCAGCAACCTATTATAACGGGCAGACGTATTTGAATTCGGAAAATGGTTTATATAGCATTGCAGATAACAGTGATGAGTGGAAGCTGATATATAGTGGGTCAGTTACACTTGGAGCCATAGCAGAGGGATACTTATTTTTCTATGCTTATCCCGAAGATATCAGTGAAGCTGCAATCATGTCTCTGGAATTATCGACGGATAAGGTAACTGTCGGTCAACTATTAGGAGATAGAATCTATGATTTCGCAGAGATGTGTTACGAAAACAATTACTTATATATCAAAGAAGCACTAAGCAGCCGTATTGTTACTTTTACAATTCAATCGGATGGCTTGCTTCAGGAAAAAGAAACGCTTTCTGTAACAATACCGGATGACTTAATGAATACAGAAACGGATATCTATGCCATATCCCCCATAATAAGCCGAGGCGAAGGGTATTCAGGAATTTTTTATTCTGCTAAAAAGGAAGGAGAAGAATATTACAGCCGCCTTTACTATTATGAAGACAGTTCTGAAATACATAAGCTGGAAGGGATCACGGATGTTATGATTACGTCGAAAGGGATAATAGGAAGAGACGTCAATCAGTACAATGACGTATATCTGTGGGATATTTATACCAAGGAAAAACGTCAGCTTTATTCAGCAAAGGAAAATGGAGATTTATACTTTGGATATAATACTTATGATAACAGAGGGCTTTATGGATTATTGAAGGAGGATGATAATACTTTTTACATATCATGTGTGAATTGGGATGGTTCTTTAGATAAATTATTTTTGCTCGAGGATGTAACGGATTTATTGTATGGAATTAATGTTAGGATGAGTGTTATTCATGATTGGCTCTATTATTTTAATCCTCGAGAAGACAAGATGGAACGACAAAAATTGAATAATATTTAAGTAATAGAATAAAAATGGAAAGAGCAAAAAAGAGGAATTTATATGAAGAATTTACGTATCAAAGCAGTAATAGCGGTTATTTGTAGTATGATGTTTCCTTTGCAGGCAATGGCTGCAGAGCCTGTAACTGTACCCCCTGAAATTCCCGATAAAATTGCTGTGGAAAATGGGTATTTGGAGAAACTCACTAACGTTCCCGTTTATGAAGATAATAGTGTCCAGCGGCGATTCCAATACAAAGTTGTCACTTCCGGGGGTAATTTAAACGTACGAGATTATCCAGTTACAGGGAATGTTATTTTGCACTAACACTCAATAGGGAGGCATAATTTGCCCCCCTTTTTTTAAAATTAAAAATAAGAATTATTAGAAATTATCATAAGAGAGTTTGTGAATCTAAATAGTAAATATAACAAAACATTGATAGACCTACAAGTCTGTAGTATAATAATGGAAAGCGAGGTGATTATGTATGAATGAGATAATACTTTCAGAGTCCGAAAAAGAAATAGTGGATTGGATGTGGAAAGAAAATAAAGAATATTCATATAAAGAAATTTTTCAGAAATTTGGAGAAAATGGGAATAAGGGATGGAAGAAGCAGACTTTATCTACATTTTTAACGCGAATGGAAAAAAAGGGGGTTATATCCATAAGGAAGGAAGGAACTAAATGTTATTACAAAATCGTATTAAACAAACAACAATATGACAAGAAGAGAGCAGAACATGTTTTAAACTCTTATTTTAGCGGTTCATTGAATCAATTTATGGTAGCTTTGACAGGTGGAGAAACATTGAGTGATGATGATGCGGATGAATTGAGAAAATTTTTGGAGGATTAAGATATGCTGATTTTAGCAATGTCCTTTAGCGGTAGTATGGTTTTTCTTTTTATTCTAATTTGTATGTTCTGTGGTAAAAAAGCTTTATCTTCCACGTGGATATATGCGATGCTTAAGATTAATTTATTTTTTTATTGCATACCATTACCTTTATTTAAAACTAGATATAATTACGTTCTATCTAAATTATTGGATATTCCATTAATTGGGAATGATTCCATTTACCCCATGAAAAATATAATTCAAATAGAGAAGATGGGCAATATATCCTTTGATTGGAAATTATATGTTTTTATTGTCTGGATCATTTGGATAATCGGGTTGTTTGCTTCATTTATGAAACATTCAAAGCAATATAATGATTCTAAAATCGAAAAAAAGACTGTAATAAAAGATAGAAATTATTTGGAAATTTTTGAAGAGATAAAACGGGAATTAAAAATTAAAAAAAAAGTTACCTTAATTTGTGTGGATGATTCAATAAAAATCTGTACAACAGGTATTGCTAAAAAATATATAATAATCCCTAAAGATGGCATAGAAAGTGAAGATTTATATTATATTTTTAAACATGAATTGATACATATAAAAAGATCAGATGTTATATATCGATATATTGCAATATTTGCAATATTAATACATTGGTTCAATCCTTTGATTTATTTCTACTTTTATATGTTATCTATTTATTGTGAACAAAGTTGTGATACTATGTTAGTTCATAATATGGAAAAACCTGAGAGAAAAAAATACTGTGAATTAATTATAAATATGGCTTTATACGAAAAGAAAGGTAAGCAACAATATCAAACTTACTTCAGTAGTAGCAAAAAAAATATTGAGAGGAGATTAAAAAATATACTCAAAATTGAAAAAACAAATACCGCCGTAAAAATATGCTCACTTTTAGTTAGTGGGGTAATATTATTTGCTGGCTCACTAACAGTTTATGCTTACGAGCAACCTAAAGTGGTAACATGGCAGACTGAATCTTATTTAGAAGAATTAGAAAGAGGGCAAGTGGAACAAGGTTTTATTAATAGTGCAGATATACAATTTGATAATAGCGAAACGAAAATTGTAAGAGAGTTTATAGGGGAAGATGGTATTTCTTATAAGTTGGAGGAATTAAGAAATACTAGTAAAGCGCAAATTCTTTGTTCGCATTCGTTTGTAAGTGGATATTACAAGCAACATGTAAAGTATTCAGATAATAGTTGTAAAACGGATTATTACAATGCGGATAGATGTGTGAAGTGTGGAGATGTAGTTGTAAAAAGTTATTCTCATACGGAAACATCGACAAAGTGTACACATTGATTATAAATAAGATAGATAGAAATAATTTGTAAAATCATTGACAAATATGTAATAGTAATATATTATAAAGTTGTACTACGCAATGTAGTACAAAATGCCATGAAGGTAAAGGAACGAACGATAGGGATGGAGTAGGGCATAATAATCAAAAAGAAAAGTATAGTAAATAGAATGCTGCAATTCTTAAATAAATTAAATAAGAGACAATTTAAAGGAAGGATTGGAGGTGTTGAATTTATGCAGTTTAAATTCTATTTAAAATATTACAAAATGGAAAGGGGAAATTAAAATGAAAAAAATGTTAGCAACAATATTAGGAATTACAATGATTTTTAGTACAAATATGTTTGTTTCAGCGGCGGAAGTAGAGTCCCAAAATATATTGGCAGAATATGATTATTCAGGTAGCAAAGCAAATTTTCAGATAGCTATTTTGCAAGAAAAAGCATCTAATGATCTTGCAAGAACAGCAGTATATAATACCACTACTGCAAAATTAGTTGAAACCGATTTAGGAGTAAGAGGGAGTATTGTTATTAATGATAAGATTGAAAATCAACACTTAGATATTATCTTTACAAACAGTCCGGGTAACTGGGCACAGATCGAAAATGATAATTCGCTTATATTCTTTGACGGAAATAGTGAAATGATTGGTGCTGCAAATACGCTAATAGTAAAAGATGCTAACAATAATCTTATCGATGTTAATGCAAGGATTACTAATAACGTAGTAAGATATGACATTGATGATAAGAATGCTGTTTATCCGCTATATGGAGACATCGAAGTTTATGGGAATAATGATTTTTCACAATGGTTTTCTAAAGGAGAGTGGATTACTAGGGATGGGAAAATTTCTTTGAGTTTAACACATACCGGATGGGCTTATGCAGGTATAGCAACTGGTCCAATTACATGGTCATGGAATACTGTAGTAAATAAATTCTCAAGTAGTTCAAACTGGTCTAACGCACAAGGTATGCAGGAACAATATCAATGCCATGTAAACTTTGCAGCAGCAAAGAATCCTTGGAACCTAGAACCTTGGAGACCAGCCGTTGGTTACATAGAAACCATTAAAAAAGAGTGTAATCCATAATTATGAAAAAAATCAACATTTTTATTTCGTTGTTTATGGTCTTTGTTATTTACTGTTCATTATCAATTTGGGGAAAGATTGGTATTATACGAGATGAATATGGAATAACAGGAAATGGAATTTCATTTACGTTCACTGAAATGATACTGATAATAATCTTTCCCCTTATTATAATTATATTAAATTTAGCTATGTTCTTTCAAAAGGAAGAAGTTAAAAACGGAATAAAATATTGTATAATAATTATCAGTATATTAGTGTCAGCTGTTTCAGTTTTATCTTTATTAAAAATAAATAATAATTTGAATAAAAGTGTTTTGCAAATGAATCAAATGCAAGAATTAACTTTGAATGCATTTATGGAATTTTGTGAAACTGAAAAAACAGGATTAATATATGTAAAACGAGATGATTGTCCTCAATGTATTGAACTGGATGGGTATATTGATGGAATAATAGGTGATACAGATAATATTATTTATTATTATTCTACATCAATAGATCGTGATAAAAATCCTGATGAAATGTATGAATTTTTAGAAACAATTAATGTTGTTTCAGTACCTACATTTCTGAAAATAGTAAAAGGGGATGTTGTAGAATCTTTATCCTTTGAAGATAAAGAACAAATCGCTAATCTAATTAAAAATGATATGTAGCAAAAGATAATTCCTTTTTTGGAAGACTGAATATACACCATTACAGTATTCAGAGAGAACAAATATTAAATAAAAGGCGTTTGCTGAAAATTCGAACAAACGCCTTTTATTTACGTATAAAATGTAAAGAGAATACCGCCATAAAAACGAAGTCTTTTCACCTTTTTTTATTATTTGAAGAAAAGCCACTCCCCGCCGAACAGAGGTTTTTTATTTCCGTTGGGGCGGACTATTATTATGAAAACTTTTAAAATTCTTTGTTCCTATGAATCCGTACTGATAAGAGATACGAAAGAACAAACAAAAGTACAGATATAATTACCGAAGTGATACCATCAATCAAGCTACTGAATTTAATTCCATTGTTAAATAACGATAGAAGAAACGATGTCAATAACATAATCCTTATAGAAAAGCCACAAACCAGAAGTAAAATTAGCTCATTCTTTTCAGCACCAATTTTTAAGAGTATTGGATACATAAAAGCTACCGTAGAAATTGACAGTGTAAATCCGAAACAATATCCCCAAAATAAGGATTGATATATATTACCAAAGGTATTGACCATTGCATCGCCAACCAATGCTATCTGGCCGCCAAGCGAGACGGATACACTGTCATCTGTATGCCTCGGCGTCTCAAGTAATTCTGCCAGTTCATCAAGATAGAATTTTACCACTTCATCGAATAGAGGTTTTGCATGCGCACATACTTGAAAACGTGCAAATTGGTAGAAAGGAATGGGGGAGTTCTGCGTTGTAAAGCAGACGACTGAATAAATTTGTTCCTTTAGGCATGGTACAGTACCCTTGCTGCAGGTTTGCAAGTCCCTTTTCTGAAATATATACATTACAACTATAAATATCCGAAAAATACTGTGCATTTGCAGCATGATCCGTATAACCGCTTTTATTTAATATGGCCATAATCACTTCTGCAAATACTTCTGCCTTGCTTTTTCAACAATTTGCATAATATAAATAATCTTAATAAATTTATTTGTATCATTGTACAGTATTCACCCCAACTTCACAATCATAATTCCCTTCGGACAAGCTCTGGCCGAAGTCCCTTTTTGTACGGGAACCTACCCGAAAGTATCAGAACTATCATAGAAATTAAAGGGGACGCGCTGCGAGGGTTCCTGCAGCTGTTCCGAATACCATAAGGACATTTCGGCGTCGGTACCTCTGTGCTATCATAATGGTTTTCTGATCCAGATGCTTCGTTACTGCAGAATAAAGCATAGTTAGAAGTAAAACCATTTTTATAAATATTTAGGAATAGGTCAGACTAAGGCGGGAGAGCTATTGGGGAATCCTATAAAAGGATTTACTGTCAGAATTGGGAATAGATTATATAGCTTTGCTAATTGATAATGGCGGATAAATGTGATAAAATTTGCATTGAATGTTCAAGCTAGGTTCGTTAACAGATTTGTTAAAAGCAGACTATTTATGCAAGGACGTATAATGAAATAAATCAAAAGCTGCGTGCTGAATAATACGAGGACGAAAAACAGGTTAATGTCTTGAAAAAAGCTATAACGCATGATGAATGGTGTAAAAATGGTGTAGTAGCGCAAATTTAAATAAGAACAAGGGCTTGAAAGCCTGTAATTACGGGAGGTTTTAGGATTATGGAAGGCTATAAAAAAGAATTTATAGAATTTATGGTGGACAGCCGGGTACTCAAATTCGGAGATTTTACATTGAAAAGCGGACGTAAATCTCCGTTTTTTATGAATGCGGGAGGTTACGTGACCGGTACGCAGCTTAGAAAGCTGGGGGAGTATTACGCCAAGGCGATTCATGATAACTATGGATTAGATTTTGATGTACTGTTCGGACCGGCCTACAAGGGAATTCCTTTAAGCGTGGCAACGACTATGGCGATCAGCGAGCTTTACGGAAAAGACGTCAGATATTGCTCCAACAGAAAGGAAGTGAAGGATCACGGCGATACGGGAATACTTCTTGGAAGCAAGCTAAAGGATGGCGACAAGGTAGTGATCATCGAGGATGTGACCACCTCCGGCAAATCTATAGAAGAGACTTTTCCCATATTAAAGGAACAGGCTGATGTGGAAATCAAAGGGCTGATTGTTTCCTTGAACCGCATGGAAAAAGGGCAGGGAGATAAGAGCGCGCTGTGTGAGATCAAAGAGAAATATGGTTTCGAAGCTAACGCTATCGTAACGATGGAAGAAGTGGTAGAATATTTGTATAATAAGCCATATCGTGGTACAATCTATATTAACGATGAATGTAAGGTAGCAATTGATACATATTATGAAACGTATGGTGCCAAATAGAGAGGAGTGTAGATATGGAGGAAAGAATTTATAAGATTATGGGCGGTTCGGGGGCCCTGAATATTGCAATTGGTGTCGTGGCGCTTGTTGCAGGGATTACGAGCGGCGTTCTTCTTATTATAAGCGGGGCGAAGCTTTTAGCAGGTAAATCGAAAATCTTATTTTAAGCGACAGGGGCATTCGGGAGAAGGATGCCCTTTTAGGGGTAATTATGAACCGTAGAAATCATCGAACGAGCCGTAAGGGTGGATATATTTTTACGGCAAAGAAACATCCGGAAAAGGGAATCATGTCAACCACTTTGGGAATTATTTCCGTCATTTCCATTGCTGCGGCGGTGTATTTGTCTTATCGAAGCGCAGGGGCGGCGGTAACACAGTATGGAGCGGCAGTTTTTTTGGTAACCCTTTTTTCTTTGACGGGATTGATTTTAGGAATACTTTCCAGAATGGAGAAGGACAGATATTATTTGTTCTCTTATTTGGGAATTGGATTTAATACCGTGGTATTAGCTATGATAAGTATTATTTTATATGCAGGAGCGTACGGAGTATGATTGATAATTTATTGGAAAGATATGAGCTTTCGTTAGAAAGAATTAAGGAGTTGTGCGAAGATAGATCTTTAGAGGAAAAGTACGGGAAATTTTTTAACAAGACAGCGTCCTTTCTATACGAAATGTCGGATACCTATGAATATGTAAAAAGCGGTCGGCTTAAGTCGGCGTCCTTGGAGGAATTGCAGGAGCACAACAAAAAGCTGTATGCGGACGTGCTGCCGGGAGCATACAAGACGAGCTATGCGAATCCGGCATATGCGGTAAAGGCGTTTGGAGAGGAATATGGACGGCTCCTATCTTTTTTGTATACGGAGCTGCGGAGTCTGATCGTATTTGCTTATGAGCAGGATATGTTCGAGATGGTTATCCGTATGGAGTTATTTTTGGAAGTATACTATGCATTTTACAGCGCTTATGAAGAAAAGAAGGAGCCTGTTTACGAACAGCTGCGACAGATCGTGTATTGGTTTATCAGCGATTATTCGGAACCGGAGGCAGAAAAAAGACTTAGAGAGCAGTTATGTCCGGAAGAGGACTTCGCTTTAAGAATCATTATGGATAGCGACTTAGAGGATTTGCGCTACCTTTATTATTTCGGAGAATATGTAACGGATAGCGAGCTGGAGACGGCAAGGCATCTGAATCATATGCAGGAGAGCGAGATTAAACTTATGGCGGACACTTATACGGAGGGATACCGTATAGGTTTTGAGGTGTGCGGTAAGGACATTACGAAGAAGAAGAGCGTGAATATAAGATACTCTTTGGGTTTTGAGCGGATGATAAGAGAAGCAGTGCGTAATTTCGAGAAAATCGGTATGAAACCTGTCATATACCGGGCAGGAGTCAGCATCTTCCAAGGTAAGGGTGTAAATAAAATCGGTTATTACGGTACAAGCGCTAACAAGCAATACGACTATGACCACAAGGACGATCAGGCGCTTTATCTGGATAAGCAGTATGTGAATCGCAGGCTGGAGGTGCTGAAGGAGGCATATGAAGCGCTGAAGGTGGAAGCAGGGTTACTCGGAGGTCCCGCGGTAGTGGAAATATTCGGGGAAGATCCTTTTGCACCGGTGACGAAAAAAGAGGCGCTTCGTCTGTCGGAGAAACAGCAGAAGCTATCCGTGGAACTGATGGCGGCGGCAGGCGAGCTGCAGAATGAATATATTAAGGGAGAAGAGAGAAGTTTTACCATCATTTCCTTCCCGGTACCGCCTATCGGAGAGAAATACGAGGAAATCTTCGATGAAATCGTTAAAATAAACACATTGGATTATAAACTTTATCGTGATATTCAGCAGGTCATTATCGATACCCTGGACCGTGCCCGGTATGTGACTATAAAAGGCATGGGAGAGAATAAAACTGATTTGAAGGTAAACCTTCATGAGCTTAAAGAGCCTGAGAAGGAGACGAACTTCGAAAACTGTGTGGCCGATGTTAATATTCCGGTAGGAGAAGTATTTACTTCACCGAAGCTTACGGGAACAGAGGGTGTGCTTCATGTAAGCCGGGTATTTTTAGGAGAGCTGGAATATAAGAATCTTGAAATCGTATTTAAGGACGGAATGATAGCCGATTACAGCTGTACCAACTTCGATACGGAGGAGGAAAACAGAAAGTATATAAAGGAAAACGTTATGTTCCATCACGATACGCTCCCTATCGGTGAGTTCGCCATAGGAACCAACACGGTTGCGTATGTGGCCGCTTTAAAATATGGGATCGGAGACAAACTGCCGATTTTGATTGCGGAAAAAATGGGACCGCACTTTGCGGTGGGAGATACCTGCTATTCTCATGAAGAAGATATGATTACGTACAATCCTGACGGCAAGGCCATTATCGCCCGGGATAACGAGGTGTCTGCCCTTCGGAAGACAGATACCAAAAAGGCATATTTCAACTGCCATACGGATATTACCATTCCCTATGACGAGCTGGGAGAACTGTCTGCGGTAACAGCAGATGGCGAGATAATCCCTATTATCTTGAAAGGAAGGTTTGTTTTGTCAGGTTGTGAGGAACTGAACGAGCCATTTAAGAGTTGGTGAGAACGTAGTGAGCAGCAACACGCTGAGCGGGCCCCTATAGTTACTGTGAACAGAGTGAACAGTAACCCCCCTAAAAAACTAAGAAAATATTGGTTGCGCGCTTAAGGGAATTTTAGTAAACTTAAGAGAGAAATTTGTTACTGTGAACGAAGTGAACAGTAACAGAAATTTAGAATAAAGAGGAGAAATTGTGATGGCAAAAGTTGGAATTGTTATGGGAAGCGACTCGGATATGCCTGTTATGGCAAAGGCTGCCGACATTTTGGAGGAGCTTGGAATTTCTTATGAAATGAAGATTATTTCAGCACACAGAGAGCCGGATGTGTTCTTTGAATACGCGAAGAGTGCGGAGGCGAAGGGCTTCAAGGTAATTATCGCGGGAGCTGGAATGGCTGCTCATTTACCGGGTATGTGTGCGGCGATTTTCCCTATGCCGGTCATCGGTATTCCTATGCACACCACGTCTCTCGGAGGAAGGGATTCCCTTTATTCCATCGTACAGATGCCTTCCGGCATCCCGGTAGCTACCGTGGCAATTAACGGCGGAGCTAACGCCGGAATTCTTGCGGCGAAGATTCTTGCGACATCGGACGAGACGCTGCTTGCCAAATTGAAGGAATACAGCAAGACCTTGGAGACCAGCGTTCAGAAAAAGGATGAGAAGCTCCAGGAAGTTGGATATAAGAACTACAAATAGCGCGAAATTACATATCTTAGAAAGCGATTAGGGAGGAAATATCATGGATTACAAGAAGGCTGGCGTGGATATTGAGGCGGGCTATCAGTCGGTAGAATTAATGAAAAAGTATGTGAAGGAAACGATGAGACCGGAGGTACTCGGAGGTCTGGGTGGATTTTCAGGAGCTTTTTCTCTTGCAGCAATTAAAAATATGGAAAAGCCTACTTTGGTTTCGGGAACTGACGGAGTGGGGACGAAGTTAAAGCTGGCATTCCTGCTGGATAAACATGATACGGTAGGCATCGATTGTGTTGCCATGTGTGTGAACGACATCGCCTGTGCGGGCGGCGAACCCTTGTTTTTCCTGGACTATATCGCATGCGGTAAGAACTATCCCGAAAAGATAGCGACTATCGTAAAGGGAGTGGCAGACGGCTGCCTTCAGTCGGGAGCAGCCCTTATCGGAGGAGAGACTGCGGAGATGCCGGGATTTTACCCCGAGGAAGAATACGATCTTGCAGGTTTTGCAGTGGGCGTTGTGGATGAAAAGGATTTGATTACCGGAGTGGATATAAAGCCGGGCGATGTACTTGTTGGCATCGCTTCTTCGGGCATACATAGCAACGGTTTTTCTCTCGTAAGAAAAGTGTTCGATATGACTAAGGAAAGTCTGAATACTTATTATGATGAACTGGGTAAGACGTTAGGAGAAGCATTGATCGCCCCTACCAAGATATATGTGAAGGCTCTTAAGGCCGTAAAGGAAGCCGGTGCTATGATTAAAGGCTGCAGCCATATTACAGGAGGCGGCTTCTATGAGAACATCCCCAGAATGCTTCCTGACGGAGCAGTAGCCGTAGTGAAAAAGGACAGCTACGAGGTGCCTGCAATTTTCAAGCTGCTGCAGGAAAAAGGCGGTCTGGAAGAGAAGATGATGTACAATACTTACAATATGGGACTTGGTATGGTGCTCGCCCTGGATGAGGCTCAGGTTTTGACGGCCATGGAGGCGATTAAGGCAGCAGGTGAGACTCCTTATGTGATAGGCCATGTGGAAGCTGGTGAAAAAGGAGTTACCGTATGCTGAGAGTTGTCGTATGTGTATCCGGCGGCGGAACGAATCTGCAGGCTGTTATCGACGCAATAAAGGCAGGAACTATTTCGAATACGAGAATCGTAAAGGTCATTAGCAATAATAGAAATGCCTACGCTCTGGAACGGGCGAGGAAAGAGGGGATCGAAGCAGTCTGTGTAACACCTAAGGATTATGCGGACAGAGATGCTTTTAATGAAGCGCTTTTGCAGGCGGTTGCGGATGCCTGTGCGGATTTGGTCGTGCTGGCGGGATTCCTCGTAGTATTGCCGGAGGCGATGATTGAAAAATACTCGGGCAGGATTATCAATATACATCCCTCTCTTATCCCGGCCTTTTGCGGCAAAGGGTATTATGGGCTTAAGGTGCATGAGGGTGTGCTCGAAAGGGGCGTGAAATTGACGGGAGCCACCGTTCACTTCGTAGACGAAGGAACGGATACCGGACCTATTATCCTGCAAAAAGCAGTGGAAGTGCAGGATACGGACACGGCAGAGGTATTGCAAAAGCGTGTTATGGAGCAGGCCGAATGGCTGATATTGCCGGAAGCTATCGATTTGATAGCAAGAGACAGGTTAGAAGTAAAAGACGGAAAATGCAGGAGGATACATGAATGAAAGTACTGATTGTCGGTGGAGGCGGCAGAGAACATGCAATAGCGGCAAGCGTGTCGAAGAGCCCGAAAGTAGATAAAATATATTGTGCGCCGGGAAATGCCGGTATCGGACAATTAGCAGAATGTGTCCCTGTTGGAGCTATGGAATTTGATAAAATCGTTGCGTTCGCCAAAGAGAATGATATCGACTTGACAATCGTAGGTATGGATGACCCTCTTGTGGGAGGGCTTGTGGACGAACTGGACAGGGCTGGGCTTAGAGCCTTCGGCCCGAAGAAAAATGCGGCGATTCTGGAAGGAAGCAAGGCTTTTTCCAAGGATTTGATGAAAAAATATAATATTCCTACAGCTGGTTATGAGAACTTCGACGAAGCCAAAGCGGCTCTTTCCTATCTGGAAGGCTTGGATACGGGAGATTTCCCTATCGTGCTTAAGGCCGACGGCCTGGCTCTTGGAAAAGGTGTGCTGATCTGTGAGACCCTTGAGGAAGCCAGAGATGGCGTGCGTACCATCATGCTGGACAAGCAGTTCGGCTCGGCGGGAAATAAGCTGGTAGTCGAGGAGTTTATGACCGGAAGAGAAGTTTCGGTACTTTCCTTTGTGGACGGAAAGACGGTGAAGACCATGACCTCGGCGCAGGATCATAAGCGTGCCATGGACGGAGATACGGGCCTCAATACGGGAGGAATGGGAACCTTTTCCCCCAGTCCCTTCTATACGAAAGAAGTGGATGAATTTTGCAGAGAATATGTTTATCAGGCGACGGTAGACGCTATGGCAGCGGAAGGAAGAGAATTTAAGGGCATTATCTTTTTTGGACTTATGTTAACCGAAAAAGGCCCCAGAGTTTTAGAGTACAATGCCAGATTCGGAGATCCGGAAGCGCAGGTAGTGCTTCCGAGAATGAAGAATGACATCATAGAGGTGATGGAGGCGTGTATCGATGGGAGGCTTGACGAGATAGATTTACAATTTGAGGACAATGCGGCGGTATGCGTCGTTCTTGCGTCGGACGGTTATCCGGTAAAATATGAGAAAGGCTTTGTGATCCGCGGTCTGGAGCACTTTGATGGGAAGGAAGGCTATTATTGCTTCCATGCGGGTACGAAGCAGACGGACGAGGGCATCGTGACGGACGGAGGAAGAGTCCTTGGAGTGACGGCTAAGGGGAGGGACTTGAAGGAAGCGCGGGCTAATGCATACAAAGCTGTGGAATGGGTTCTTTTTGACAATAAATATATGCGCCATGATATTGGGAAAGCAATTGACGAGGTGCCGAAAGAAATGGGGTAGTATATATGGAGCGTAAGGACGTTACTCTTGTTGGAAAGTTGGGAGAATACGATTATAACAGGCCATATGTGTGCAGCGAATGCGGTGGTATTATGATTTTTAGGGGCGTCGGCGAATATGAGTGTGAGGATTGCCACTATCGTGCTTATGATGACTACGGGAAAGCCCGCAATTACATAGAAAAAAATCCGGGCGCAACATCCGGGGAGATATCTGAGAGAACGGGAGTGAGCCAGAAGGCCATGCGGCAGATGCTAAGGGAGTCCAGACTGGAAATCGCATCGGATTCCAAGACATTTATGAAATGTGGAATTTGCGGGGTCAATATCCGTCACGGAACGCTTTGCGAGAAATGTGCAGCTTCTTATCACAGGCTTGCCGAAGAGCAGGAGAGGACGAAACGAATGCTGGCAGGTTATGGAATGGATATTAAAGAGAGGAACGAAGGTGCGATGCGTTTTATCAAGCCGGATCAAAATAAATAACCCATAAGGGGAGGAAACACGGATGAAGAAAACGATAACAGGGAAACTACTGGCTGTGGCGGCGTATGCGCTGCTTTCTATCGCTATTTTTATAGGTACACCTTCGGTAAGCTTGGCCTATACGCAGACTACCGGTATTGTATCTGCGGATGCGGCGAAGGTGCGGAAGGAGCCGACCACCTCCAGTGACGTAGTAGTGGGCTTATTAAAGGGCAGTACGGTAAGCGTTACGGACGAGGTGACTGATAGTGCAGGAACGCTTTGGTACAAGGTGACGGCAGATAATAGTACCGGATATATCCGATCCGACTTATTGATTAAAGCAACCACCTCTACCGGAACAACAACAACTTCCACGGATAGTACGACCACGAATAGCACCACTGCAAACAGCACTCAGACGGAGAGTAAGCCGGCAGCTACTACGGCTACCCCTATTGCGGAGACCAAGGCATATGTAAGCTACGAGAGCGCAAGAATCAGGGAAGGTGCGTCTACAGAGCATGAAACATTGGGTTCAGCAACGAAAAACACGGTGGTTACCATTACCGGAGAAGCGAAAGCAAGCGACGGGAAGAAATGGTACCAGATAAAATATACGACCTCTTCGGGCAATGAAGTCGTAGGCTTTATTCGCGCAGATTTGGTAACGGTAGGAGATCCTCCGGCAGCGACCACCACTGAGACCGAGCAGCCGGCGACGACAGAGGAAGGTACAGAAACAAATGGCGAAGAAGACGCTGATACGACACTCGGAGAGGAAGGCGGGGATGCTGCGGCAGAAGAAACGCAGGAGCCTGTTCCTGAAGAAGAAGAGCTTAAGCCTGACTATGAGATGGTGTATACACAGAATGATGCTGGCGAAAATGAATGGTATCTGTACGATAATATAAATGGAACACGGCAGACACTGTCGGGGCTCATGACTGCGGCAGAAGCGGGAGCTGCGCAGAGTGAAAGTGATTCTGATCAGCTCGCCACACAGAAAATCGTTATTATCGTTCTGGCAGTAGTGGCTGCGCTTCTGGCAGTTACAGTTACTTTGCTGCTGTTCAAGATTAAGGATTTGTATGATGATGACGATTATGACGGCGATGAGGACGATGACGAAGAAGATGATGACGACGACGAAGACGATGATGAAGATGAGGACGATGACGAGGATGAGGAAGAACCTCCCGTGAGAAGACGGAGCGGTGCTAAGCAGACGAAGCAGTCTTTAAAAGTGGTAAAGGAAAGAACGGCTAAGGTGCCGGTATCCAAAGTCAGAAGGATGGATGATGATCCGGAGGAAGAAGCGCCCGCCCCTGCACCTGCGCCGAAGAAGAAAGCAAAAAATTTCTTGATCGATGATGATGAGTTTGAATTCGAATTTTTAAATATGGAAGATAAAGATTAAACAAAAGAAGGGGGTATATGGGCTGGGTGCTCATATGCCTTTTTTTAATTCACAGGGGATTAGGTCCTATTCGCGGTAAATGAAGCAGCTTCTTGACATAATGTTCTGAGTGTTATAATATTTGTATAACAGTCAGGAGGTAGGTATTTATTATGATGATAATAGAGATAGACTTCAATAGCGACGAAGCATTATATTTACAGCTTCGCAATCAGATTATTATCGGGATTGCCACATCCAAAATAAGAATAGGCGAAGAGCTTCCTTCAGTCAGGCAGCTTGCGGATGATATCGGAATTAACATGCATACGGTAAATAAAGCATATACTGTTCTTAAGCAGGAGGGTTTTGTAAAGGTGGACAGGCGCAGAGGCGCTGTCATTGCAATAGATGTAGATAAGTTGGAGGCTATAGAGGAGCTGCGCAGAGATTTGAATGTTCTGCTCGCCAGGAGCAGTTGTAAGAATATTTCCAGAGAAGAAGTGCATGCTCTTATTGACGAAGTATATGAAAATTATGGAGGACTAGATTGATGCAGTCACAGTTTACGGATAAGGCGAAAGCCGCTCTTGTGCTGGCGGAGAAGACCGCGGCAAGTTTAAAGCAAGGGTATGTGGGAACGGAACATATTTTAGCAGGTCTGTTAAAGGAAAAGACGGGCGTTGCGGCGAGGATTCTTTCGGAGAACGGATTGGAGGAGAACCAGCTTATGGAGATGATCAGAGATCTGATCGCTCCGGAGGGCGGTATACAGATAAAGGACAGAGACGGCTATTCACCTCGTGCAACGAAGGTGTTGGAGGAATCGCATAGACAGGCAGACCGTTTCGGTCTGGAGAGAACTGGAACCGAGCATATTCTGCTGGCGCTGATTAAAGAGGGGGATAATGTGGCGGTAAGGCTTTTGAATACGCTTGGAATATCCGCCCAGAAGGTATATGTGGACGCTTTGATCGCCATGGGGGCGGATGGAGCGCTTTATAAGGAGGATCTTGCGAAAAAACAAAGCGGCAAGAAAAAAGGCGGAGCCTCGGTGCTGGAACAGTATAGCAGGGATTTGACGGCACTTGCCGGGAAGGGAGAATTGGATCCCGTAATCGGGCGGGAGGAAGAAATTGGAAGAGTTATTCAGATACTCAGCAGAAGAATGAAGAATAATCCTTGTCTGATCGGCGAGCCGGGAGTAGGTAAGACGGCGGTGGTAGAAGGGCTGGCCCTTCGCATCGTGTCGGGAGAGGTGCCCTTCACCGTACAAAATAAGAGGGTACTTACGCTGGATTTGTCGGGCATGGTGGCAGGCAGCAAGTACCGCGGGGAATTCGAAGAGAGGATTAAGAAAGTAATTAAAGAAGTTATCGATGATGGCAATGTCATTCTCTTTCTGGACGAAATGCACACGATCATCGGTGCAGGAGGTGCGGAGGGTGCGATCGACGCTTCCAATATACTAAAGCCTTCCCTGGCCAGAGGCGAGATTCAGTTAATAGGCGCGACCACAATCGCCGAATATAGAAAATATGTGGAAAAAGATGCAGCCCTGGAGAGAAGGTTCCAGCCGATAAACGTAGAGGAGCCGACGGAAGAGGAGGCGGTACGCATCTTGAAGGGCGTGGTAGGAAAATATAAGGAGCATCACAGAGTAATGATTCTCGATGAAGCGATAGAAGCGGCGGTGCAGCTTTCCGGCAGGTATATCAACGATAGGAATCTGCCTGATAAAGCCATCGATTTAATCGATGAAGCGGCGGCTGCGGTGCGGCTTAAGACGATGCATATACCGGATAAGATGAAAGAATTGTCGGAGCAGATTGCGAAAATAGACGTGCAGATCGAGCGTTCTGTGCGAGCGGAGGCATTCAGCCAGGCAGGAGAGCTTAAGCGCAGTCAGGATGCTTTGATTAAGAAATATGAGAAGATGAAGAGCAGGTTCGATTCGGAGCAAGCGGATAAAAGATATGTGGTAGGAGAAAATGAAATTGCCGAGGTTGTTTCTATGTGGACGAAGATTCCGGTAAAGAAGCTGGCGGAAAAGGAAAGCGAGCGTCTGCTCAAGCTAGAATCCATTCTTCACAAACGGGTAATCGGACAGGAGGAAGCGGTATCTGCGGTAGCGAAGGCGATGCGCAGAGGACGAGTGGGCTTACAGGATCCTAACAGACCTATCGGTTCCTTCTTATTCCTTGGTCCCACGGGTGTAGGAAAGACGGAGCTTAGCAAAGCGCTGGCCGAGGCGATGTTTGGCTCGGAGAATTCCCTTATCCGCGTAGATATGTCGGAATATATGGAGGGACACTCCGTATCGAAGATGATAGGTTCTCCTCCGGGATACGTAGGCTTTGACGAAGGAGGACAGCTCAGCGAGAAGGTGAGACGCAATCCGTATTCAGTAGTGTTGTTCGATGAGATTGAAAAGGCACATCCCGACGTATTCAACATTCTTCTTCAAGTGCTCGACGACGGACATATTACAGATGCCAAGGGGCGTAAGGTGAGCTTTAAGAATACGATACTCATCATGACTTCCAACGCAGGTGCTCAGAGGATAATCGATCCAAAGAATTTGGGCTTTTCTTCCCAGACGGATGAGAAACAGAATTATGAAAAGATGAAATCCGGCGTAATGGAGGAAGTGAAAAGGCTTTTCAAACCGGAGTTCATTAACCGTATCGATGAGATCATGGTGTTCCATCCTTTGAATAAAGACAATATGAAACAGATTATTACCTTGCTGTCAGCAAATCTAAGAAACAGGTGCAAGGCGCAGATGGATATCAATCTTACCATCGCTCCTGCTTTAAAGGAATATATTGTGGAGAAACATTCCGATTATAAGATGGGAGCGAGACCGTTAAAGCGTGCGATTCAGACGGTGATAGAGGACCGGCTTGCGGAGGAAATCCTTGCGGGAAGAATAAAGTCGGGAGATAACGTGACTGCAGGAGTAAAAGACGGAAAGGCTTCCTTTAGAGTAAAAAAAGAATCTTAAATCGGAACTTTTAGTGGATTAAATATGAAAAATATATTATACTGATAGTAAGAATAAGATGCTGAAAAAGTGTCATATTATGCGAAGGAAGGAACTTAGGAGGACGTAAGAAATGGCAGTGGTGGAAGAATTACTTCGCTCGGAAGGCGAAGGAGCAATCAGTTTTGGCAACCACAAACTGGAGAAAAAAGCGAAGCTGGAGGATTTCGAGTGCGGCGGTGACCTGCTGAAGGTCAAGACGTACAGAACCATGACGAAGCTTGAGAAGAACGGAATGTTTGTATATGAATCGGTACCGGGAACGAGTGTAACCGATTTTAAGGAAACGCAGGATGGCATTAACTTTAACGTAGAAGGAGATGAAGACGCACAGATTACTGTAGGTCTTCAGGACGAAACAGAATACGAGGTTTTTATAAATAACGAAAGTATTGGTAAGATGAGTACGAATTTAGGCGGTAAGCTGAATTTAAGCGTGGAACTTGCAGGTGTTGGAGAAGTAAATGTCAGAGTAGCAAAATAGAAGAAACGAAAAACGGGACGGTCATTTTGTGAAAGTCCCGTTTTTATGTAATTAGGAAAGGTAATAGGAAATTAAGGGGTAAGTATGGCAAAGAGTAAGAACGGGACAGTATTTTTTTGTCAGGAATGTGGTTATGAATCGTCGAAATGGATGGGACAGTGTCCTGGATGCAAGGCTTGGAATACTTTTGTGGAAGAACGGGTAACTATAAGTACGAAGGGAAGCGGGAGTTTCTCGAAAGCGGGAAGCAGTGTGAAACGGGCGGAGCCAGCCAGGCTGTCGGAGGTGTCCTTAGGCGGTGAGGAGAGAATCGGCACACGGATAGAAGAACTGGATAGGGTACTTGGAGGCGGCATTGTGCCGGGCTCCCTCACTCTGGTAGGAGGAGATCCGGGAATCGGTAAGTCCACTCTCTTGCTTCAGGTATGCCAGAAGTTGGCCGGAGCCGGCAGAAAGGTATTGTATCTGTCCGGAGAGGAATCATTGCGCCAGATTAAGATACGGGCCAACAGAATCGGAGAATTCAACGACAACCTTCTGCTCCTGTGCGAGACGAATCTATACGTTATCGAGGAGACCTTAAAGGCAATGAAGCCCGATGTGGCGGTCATTGATTCCATTCAGACCATGTACAGCGAGGATGTATCGTCGGCGCCGGGAAGCGTGTCTCAGGTAAGGGAGGCAACAAATATTTTTCTTCAATTGGCGAAAGGGATGAATATATCTATATTTCTTGTAGGACATGTGACCAAGGAGGGAACGGTGGCAGGCCCCAGAGTGTTAGAGCATATGGTAGATACGGTGCTCTATTTCGAAGGGGACAGGCATGCTTCCTACCGGATACTTCGCGGGGTGAAGAACCGGTTCGGCTCCACCAATGAAATCGGAGTGTTTGAAATGAGGGAAGAAGGACTGATAGAGGTCATGAACCCATCAGAATTCATGTTAAACGGCAGGCCTGAGGACGCCAGCGGCTCGGTGGTGGCATGCTCTATGGAAGGGACCAGACCGATACTGATAGAGATACAGGCTTTGGTATGCGGGAGCAATTTCGGTATTCCGAGGCGTCAGGCGATTGGCACGGATTTCAACCGGGTGAATCTGTTGATGGCGGTGCTGGAAAAGCGGGTTGGTCTGCAAATGTCAGGCTGCGACGCTTATGTGAATCTGGCAGGAGGAATCAAGATCGTAGAACCGGCTATTGATTTGGGAATC
Organism: Kineothrix sp. IPX-CK; assembly: GCF_039134705.1. Classification (NCBI taxonomy): domain Bacteria; kingdom Bacillati; phylum Bacillota; class Clostridia; order Lachnospirales; family Lachnospiraceae; genus Kineothrix; species Kineothrix sedimenti. Next base: position 1,720,868 of record NZ_CP146256.1, read on the forward strand.
GTGCTGGCCATCGTTTCCAGCTTTAGGAACCGGGCCATCGATAGCAAGGTAATTGCTTTTGGTGAAGTTGGACTAAGCGGAGAGGTAAGGGCTGTGAGCATGGCGAGGCAGCGGGTTCAGGAGGCTAAGAAGCTGGGATTTACCACTTGTATTCTGCCTGCGGTCTGTATGGAGGGTTTAAGCGAAGAAAAGGATATGAAGGTGATCGGTGTAAGGAGTGTACGAGACGCTATCGACCTCATATAAAATGTATGAAATTATTGTAGATATACCGGAGAACTTAGACAATGAAGAAGTTATTGATTTATCTTAAGGATTATAAAAAAGAAACAGTATTGGCTCCGCTTTTTAAGATGCTGGAGGCATCCTTTGAGCTTCTGGTGCCGTTAGTTATGGCGGCGATCATCGATACGGGGATCGCGCAGGGAGACAAAGGATATATTGTCAGGATGTGCCTGATCATGGTGGCTCTGGGAGTCATCGGACTGGTATGCTCTGTCACCGCACAGTATTATTCCGCCAAGGCGGCGGTGGGTTTTTCTGCCGGATTGAAGCATGAGCTGTTTAAGCACATTCAAAAGCTGTCCTTTACAGAGATGGACGAAATAGGGACCTCTACGCTGATTACCAGAATGACAAACGATGTGAATCTGCTGCAGTCAGGAGTGAATCTGGTACTGCGCCTCTTTTTGCGCTCCCCTTTTATCGTGTTCGGAGCTATGGTGATGGCATTTACCATTGACGGCAAGGCGGCACTGATTTTTGTAATAACTATCCTTCTGCTCAGTGCCGTCGTTTTTGGTATCATGCTCGTAAGCATGCCATTGTATAAGAAGGTGCAGGCGGGACTGGATAGAATTCTCGGTATTACGAGGGAGAACCTTACAGGTGTGAGAGTAATACGTGCTTTCAACAAGGAGGCAGCGGAGATAGCGCGCTTTGAAGGAGAAAACGAAGTGCTGACAAGGATGCAGCAGTTTGTAGGAAAGATCTCCGCCTTGATGAATCCGGTGACCTATGTCATTATAAACGGTGCGCTGATCGTGCTCATATGGACGGGGGCTCTTCGTGTGGACGGCGGTTATATTACGCAGGGAGAGGTAGTTGCGCTGGTAAATTACATGTCTCAGATATTGGTTGAGCTCATTAAACTCGCCAATCTGATCATAACCATAACGAGGGCTTTCGCCAGTGCTAACCGGATTGCAGCCGTATTCGAGATGAAATCCAGCTTAGTATCGCCTGAGAGAGAAAATGAAACCGAATTGGTTCATGGAGATGGAAACGATGACATTGCGGTTTCTTTCGAGCATGTCTGTCTGTCCTATAAAAATGCCGGAGCGGAAGCTCTGACGGATATTGATTTTAAGGTAAAAAGAGGGCAGACGGTAGGAATCATAGGCGGTACAGGCTCAGGAAAATCTTCTTTGGTTAATATGATCCCCCGATTTTATGATGCGACCGGTGGATGCGTAAGGATAGACGGAGTGGATGTAAAAGACTATCCGTTAGACGTGCTGCGTTCCAAAATAGGCATCGTCATGCAAAAAGCGGTGCTGTTCAAAGGAACCATAAGGGAAAATGTACAGTGGGGCAAGGAGAATGCTTCGGAGGAGGAAGTCCTTCAGGCGTTAGAAATCGCACAGGCGAAGGAATTCGCCACGGAAAAGGCAGGAGGACTGGACGCCAAAGTATCGCAGGAGGGCAAGAATTTCTCAGGGGGGCAGAAACAGCGCCTTACCATTGCCAGAGCGTTAGTGAGAAAACCGAAAATACTTATATTGGACGACAGCGCCTCTGCGCTGGACTTCGCCACTGATGCCAGACTGCGTCAAGAAATACGCAATATGGAAGAGGATATGACGGTCTTTATCGTATCTCAGCGAGCCGCATCTATCCGTTATGCGGATTTTATCGTGGTTATGGAAGACGGTGAAGTGGCGGGAATCGGAACGCATGAGGAATTAGTAAATAGCTGCAATGTCTACAAGGAAATTTATGATTCGCAGTTTAAGAAGGAGGAGAGGGCATGAACAACGGCGGCGTAAGTCAAAAGGAGACTCTCTTCAAGGTACTTCGATATATAAAAAAGTATTGGTTTTATTTGGGTATGTCCGTATTCATGGCGTCTGTCAGCGTGGCGCTCACGTTATACGTGCCGATTCTTACCGGCGATGCGATCGACCTTATCATCGATAAAGGGTTGGTGGACTTCGCCGGCATTCTGGTGCTTCTTTATCGCATGGCTGCAGCGATTATATTCACGGCGATAGCGCAGTGGATCATGAATGTATGCAATAATAAAATGACATTCGGAATTGTGAAGGACATGAGGGATGAAGCATTTAAAAAAATTGAAGTTTTACCCCTTAAATATATAGATTCCCGTTCCTACGGGGAGGTGGTCAGCAGAGTGATCGCCGACGTAGATCAGTTGGCGGACGGCCTGCTCATGGGATTCACCCAGTTGTTTACCGGAGTGATTACGATTCTCGGCACATTGATTATTATGTTAACTATAGATGTGGGAATTACGGCGATAGTCGTATTGCTCACCCCGGTTTCCTTTCTGGTAGCTAATTTTATCGCGAAGAAGACTTACCGTATGTTTAAGCTTCAATCGGAGACGAGAGGAGAGCAGACGGCATTAATTGATGAAATGGTGGGCAGTCAGAGGGTGGTACAGGCCTTCGGACACGAAGAGAAGGCACTTAAGCAGTTCGATGAAGTCAACGAAAGATTAAGGGAGGCTTCATTAAAGGCGATCTTCTTCTCATCTATCACTAATCCGGCAACACGTTTTGTGAACAGCATAGTATATACGGGGGTGGGAATTACAGGAGCGATTTTGGCCATTGCAGGAGGGATAAGTATAGGGCAGCTTGTATGCCTCCTTACCTATGCGAATCAGTATACGAAGCCCTTCAATGAAATCTCGGGAGTGGTTACGGAGCTGCAAAATGCTCTCGCATGTGCGGGAAGGATATTGGAGCTTATCGAGGAGGAACCGCAGATACCAGAGGCAGACGATGCGGCAGTGCTTTTGGATGTTGAGGGAAATGTTTCTCTCTCCGAGGTGTATTTCTCCTATACTCCTGAACAGAAATTGATTCAAAATTTTAATCTTCATGTGAGGCCGGGACAGCGGGTGGCAATCGTGGGTCCTACCGGTTGCGGAAAAACCACGGTTATCAATCTGCTGATGCGTTTTTATGATGTGGACAGCGGAAAGATACAGGTAGAGGGAAAGGATATCCGCCATGTGACGAGGATGAGCCTTCGCACCTCCTATGGTATGGTGCTTCAGGATACTTGGCTGAAGGCGGGAACGGTTCGGGAAAATATAGTAATGGGAAAGCCTGAGGCCACAGACGAGGAAATTATCGCGGCGGCGAAGGCAGCCCATGCCCACAGCTTTATTAAGAGGCTGCCGGAGGGCTATGATACTGTGATTACGGAGGCAGGAGGAAATCTCTCCGGGGGACAGAAGCAGCTTCTATGTATTGCAAGAGTCATGCTCTGTCAGCCGGATATGCTCATTTTGGATGAAGCCACTTCCTCTATCGATACGAGGACGGAGCTTAAGATCCAGAACGCATTTGCAAAGCTGATGGAGGGAAGGACCAGTTTTATCGTGGCGCATAGGCTTTCGACGATAAAGGAGGCCGACATCATTCTGGTGATGAAAGACGGCGATATCATAGAACAAGGAAATCATGAAACGCTGTTGGCGGCCGAAGGATTTTATGCAAAGCTCTATAACAGTCAATTTGCTTTGTAGGGAAAGGCATGGTTATTAATATGTGGCTTATTTATGCGTGTGTTCCGCGGGCTTCGCAGGAATAACTTCGATACTCGCTAAAATAGGCATTAGGGATACGGACTCGAATCTGGCAACGGCCATCCGTACGGTTGTAATTTTGCTGTTTTCATGGCTGATGGTATTTCTCGTAGGATCGCAGGATACAATTTCACAGATCAGCGCTAAGACATTCACCTTTCTCGTGCTGTCGGGCATCGCTACGGGCTGTTCGTGGCTCTGTTATTTTGCGGCGCTGCGTTATGGAGAGGTCCACAAGGTCATGGCAATCGACAAGGCCAGCATTATACTCACCTTACTGCTCGCTTTTCTCATTTTGGGAGAAGCTCTTACATCGTTAAAAATAGTGTCCATGGCGGTAATCGTTGGGGGCACCTATATGATGATGGAGAGGAAGAATGCGAAGAAAGGAAATATAAAAGAGAGAGAAGTAACGCCGGAAAAGAAAAGGGGCGGGATGAAGTGGCTGACCTATGCCATATTGTCTGCAATATTTGCCAGCTTTACGGCGATTCTCGGTAAAATCGGCATAGACGGAGTAGAATTGAATCTGGGAACGGCTATTCGCACCGTAGTAGTTCTCATTATGGCGTGGCTTGTAGTATTTGCAGGAAAAAAACAGAACGGACTTAAGCGCATTGATAAAAAGAGTTGGGTGTTCATCTGTCTGTCCGGTATTACTACGGGCCTTTCCTGGCTTTGTTATTATAAGGCGCTGCAAAAGGGAGAGGCGGGTATCGTAGTGTTGGTGGACCGCCTTAGTATCGTAGTTACCGTAGGTCTTTCGTGTATGATTCTGAAGGAGAAGCTCACAAAGAAATCGGCTGCCGGTTTGGCGATTATAACAGCGGGCATCCTCCTTTTGCTGATAAAATAAGTACAATTATTTGTCCGAAGCCTTTCCAAATAAAAAGCTAAGCTCATCATCCTTGTAATAGAAGAAGCAAATAATGCAAAGCAGTACCATTCCTACGCTTACATAACAGTCTGCAACGTTGAACTTGGGAAAATTGATGGGAACAAAATAGATGAAGTCCACTACATAGCCATTTTTTATCCTGTCTATCAGATTTCCGATTCCGCCGTTTATAACGAGAAGAAACGTGAGACGCATGATATGAAATCGCCTTCCTTCCGGAACCTGGAAATATTTCCAAATGATGAAGAGCATAACGCAGGACGTCAGGGTGATGAGGAACCCCTGCTTGCCAAGAAAGGAGCTGAACGCCGCCCCGGTATTTTCTAAATAAGAAAATTCCAGTATACCGGGAATGAGTGCGAAATCCGCTTGTTCTTTCAAATTTTTAACAGCGAGAAACTTAGTGAACTGGTCAAGGCCTATAAGCAGGGCGATGCTCAAAATCAATATGAGGGCAGGTATGGTTTTTTTAGATATATTTTTCATTTCTATTTTCATATCCTTTCTATAAAAGAATTTCATATCTTATGTACATTACAAAATCGCATATCATTTATGTTCATAAAAAACAAAAAGCTCAGAAATCCGAAACTGGGTGAATTCCTGAAGCAATAAAATCCTTAAAATAGAATAACATTTTTTCTTTTATAAATCAACCTTGAAGAGATTGCATTTATTTGATATTATTTATTTTATTGTCTAATAATAAATATAAGGATTGGTAAAAAATAATGAAATTAAAAATAGTAAAAATTGAGAATCGAATTGTAACATGTGAGAAGGATAAGGATGGTTCTTTCCTTGCTATCGCACGCAGATGGTTTGCGGAAGATATCCAGGAAGGGGATACGATTGAAATCGAGAAAAAGACAAGTCTCGATAATTAGAATAAAGGACTGGAAGCAGGAATAATACTGTAGTAATAATTTCTGCCATGAAGTATAATAAAATAATATTGATTACAGTGGATTAACCGATGAATGGGAGCAGACCAATGGATAGTGTTAAGCAGAACATTCTGCTGGTTTATGAAAATATGACAGCAGTAGAAAGAAGTATAGCAGATTTTTTTATAAATAATAATGAAGTAATAAACTTTTCTTCTAAAAATATATCAAAGCTGCTTTATATTTCGGAGGCTACTTTATCGAGATTCGCAAAGAAATGTAATTATAAGGGTTATAGGGAGTTTATTTTTGCTTACGAAAAAGAACTCCAGGAAGATCTGTACGAAAGAAATATAAGTGTATTGACAAAAAAGGTGAAAAATACCTATACTAGACTTTTGGAAGAAGGCTTTCATATTCTGGATGAAGAAAAGGTGAAACGTGTTTCGGATATGATGAATGTACATCCCCGTGTAATTGTTTGCGGGATGGGAAGTTCCGGATATACCGCACAGGAATTTCAACTGAGATTTATGAGACTCGGCATGAATATACAGGCGGTCACCGACTCGCAGATGATACAGATGTCAATGGCGGTGACGGATGAAAATTGTATGGTAATAGCCATTTCTTTAAGCGGAAAGACAAAGGCCATACTGGATGCGGTCAGAATGGCAAAGGCCAAAGGTTCATATGTAGTAATGATTACCTCTGATCAGGAAATAGAGCTTCAAAATGATTGTGATGAAATAATATATGTTGCGACGGCGAAAAATCTGGATGGGGGTACGATGATATCGCCTCAATTTCCTATTTTGGTCCTTGTAGATGTTTTTTATACCTACTATTTTGAGAATGATGCAAAGAATAAAATAATGAAATATCACGATACTCTTTCGGCGCTGAGAGGGTATGATACGTAAGAAATGGAGAAGTGAAATGTGTGACGAAATTTATTTCGGAATTGATATAGGCGGTACAGCCGTAAAAATGGGAATCATGAACAGCAGAGGAGAACTGTTCGCATCGGATACGGCATCCGTTAACTTCGATCAGTATGAAACACCAATATTACAGACAGTAAAAAAGGTTTCGGCAGTTTTTATTGAGGAACATCCGGAATATAAAGACAAGCTGAAAGCGATCGGAATATCAGCTACCGGCCAGATCGATTCAAGAACCGGGGTCGTGAGCGGAACCGCAGGACATATTAAAAATTGGCAGGACAGTAGAATCAAAGAAGAAATGGAGGAGCTGTTCCGCTTGCCGGTCGCTGTGGCAAATGATGCGAATTGTGCTGCTCTGGGTGAATACTGGATCGGGGCAGCAAGAGGAGTCGAAGACGTTATTGTGATTACGGTTGGTACGGGGATTGGCGGAGGTATCATCACGGGAGGGAAATTGCTTTCCGGAGCACGTGGAATAGCAGGTGAAATGGGACACTTTTCTATCAAGTCCGATGGAGAGGAATGCACATGCGGGAACAGAGGGTGCTACGAGCGGTATGCTTCCACAACGGCCTTGGTCAGAATGATAAACGAAAGAATGAAAAAGGGAGAACTTAAGGCATTTGCGGATAACGTAAGCGGAAAGACCATATTTGAAGAACTGGGAAAAGGCAATGCAAAGCTGCAGGCGGCTGTGGAGGAATGGATTGATTACGTGGCAGATGGCTTGGTAAGTCTTGTACATATTTTTAATCCGTCTATGATTATAATAAGCGGTGGTGTTAGTATGCAGAAGGAACTTTTTATCGATCCTCTGTCTGTTAAGATAAAGGACAGGATCATGCCGGCATACAGGGAGAATCTCGAAATCAGGCAAGCCGCGCTGAAAAATAACGCAGGTCTGGCTGGAGCTATATATAATTGTATTTGTACACTTATAGAAGAATAAATAAAAAAGCGGAGGCATCGAAGGAGATGCACCGCTTTTTTGTATTGAGAATACGGATATCAGAAGCAGTATTCATCGGGAATCCGTTTAAGAGCTTCTTCATCGGCGACGATTGACACATTCGTATGCAGTTGAAGGATGGAAGCCGGCACCTCCGGAGTGATTGGCTCCATGAAGGACCGGTACAAAGCATCAGCTTTGTTCTGACCGGTGGCGATCAAGACAATCTTAGCCGCCTGAAAAATATTCCGGATGCCCATGGTGATAGCCCTGCGCGGAACGTCGTCTATTCTGGAGAACAATCGGGAATTAGCTTTTATTGTACTTTCTGTCAGCTGCACGATATGTGTATCCAGCAGAAAGCTTTTTCCGGGTTCATTGAAGCCAATGTGTCCATTGCTTCCTATGCCGAGAAGCTGAAGATCGATGCCTCCCAGGTCCTGAATCAGAGAATCATAAGCCTTGCATGCTTCTTCCAGATCGGAGACATGACCGTTAGGAACATGAGTATTTTCCATGGCGATATTTACCTTTGAGAAGAAGTTTTTTTCCATAAAATAATGATAGCTTTCACTGTTGTCAGGTGAGAGACCTACATATTCATCCAGATTAACGGAAATAACCCTTGAGAAATCCACATCTTTCTTTGTGCACCATTCGGCCAGCTGATGATAGGCTCCCAGCGGGGAAGTTCCGGTGGCAAGTCCTAAAATGCTGTCCGGCTTTGAAATGACCTGTGCCGATATGAGATTTGCAGCCTTTCTGCTGACTGATTCGTAGTCCTTTTCTTTATAAATTCTGATGTTTTTCATGTTAATTTTCCTTTCTGTATTTTTCACTGCTTTTATTATAATAACTTTATTTTTGATAAACAATGAACGGGCTGATTTGGGAAGAAGTTTCATAAAAAAGTACCAAATCGGGATTTTTGTGATTGTACTTTCCAAAAGAGCCGGATTTCTTGAAACTCACCGGAGGTATTGATATAATGCAGTCAATTGCAAAGAAAATGTCGGAAGGAGAAAGCCCAAATGAAGATAAGAACTTTTGATTTGTCGGAGAAGCTTAAACCGATCGTTGAAAAAGCCAATTTCTTTTTGCAAAACAGTCCTGATGCATGCGAATATACGTTGTCAGCTTGCGAGAGTGAAAATAAAGGTTACTTTTTACGCAAAGAAAAAGAGACTTTAACAGTGGAATATGCAAAGCTGCCGGATCTTGGAAGAGCGATCATGGCTGCGGCGCAGGCAGACGGCAGTCTGGAACTGGAAGAAAGAAAACAGTTTGGTGATTTCGGTTATATGCTGGATTGCTCCAGAAATGCCGTTCCCGCAATGAACACATTAAAAAAACTTGTGCCTTTTCTGGCATTGCTCGGATATAACTTTCTGGGGCTTTATATAGAAGATACCATAAAGGTATCGGAAGAACCTTATCTGGGATATATGAGAGGGGCTTTCAAGCCGGAGGAAATAAAAGAAATTTCGGCCTATGCGGCAGAATATGGAATGGAAATCAGGCCGTATGTACAATCGCTCGCCCACTTTAATCAGATTAAAAGATATGAAGAATACCAAAAGATGATAGATACAGACGATATTCTATTGGCAGACAGCGAGCGTACTTACGAGTTTCTGGATCATTACATAAAAACAATAGCGGACTGTTTTTCTTCCGGTAAAATCAATATCGGAATGGATGAGGCACACATGGTAGGGCTTGGAAAATACCTGGATTCCCATGGATATAAAAACCGATTTGAAATCATGTATGATCATTTGAAAAAAGTTACTGCAATTTGTGAAAAGTATGGCTTGCGGCCTCAGATCTGGAGTGATATGTTTTTCAGGCTGGTGTTTGGCGGGGAATATTATAAGGCAGATCAAAAGCTCGCTGAAAAAGTCATCATTCCGGAAGGATTGGAGATTGTTTATTGGGATTATTATTCCTGTGATGAAAATCGGTATGATGAAATGCTCAGACAGCATCTTCAGTTAACGGATAACATCGGATTTGCTGCGGGAGCGTGGAAATGGACTGGTTTTGCGCCTCATAACAGGTACAGTATGGAAAGCGGCAAAGCAGCACTGAATGCCTGCAAGAAGAACCGTGTGGATTCGGTGGTGATTACCGGCTGGGGCGATAACGGGGCGGAAGCAAGCCAGTTTTCCAATCTGCCGGCGTTATTTGCCGACGCTAATCTGGCGTACGAATCGAAAATAACAAATACGGCATTTTGGATGCTGACAGGAATGAAATGGGAAGAATTTATGTTAATAGACTGTACAAATCCGCTTTCTGATACATCCGGAAAACATAATAATGCCAGCAAGTACTTTTTGTACAACGATCCTTTGATAGGTACGTTTGACTCCGTGGCAGAACAGTTGGAAAAGGACTATTTTGATAAAATAGCAAAGAAGCTGGAGACTTGCATTGATTTACGGCAAGATAGTGATTTCATTTATCTTTTTGAAACACAGAAGGTATTATGCGACGTATTGCAGCAAAAAGTGGATTTAGGCATTCGGCTGAGGAGAGCATACTGCGAAAAGGATATAACGGCTTTAAAGGAAATAGCGGAAGCTGAAATTCCTCAGATTACCGAAAAGCTGGATATTTTTTATAACGCATTTAGGGAACAATGGTATCTTGAGAATAAGACTTTTGGATTTGAAATTCAGTCACAGCGAATCGGGGGATTAAAACAGCGTCTGAGGGAATCGTCTGAAAGAATTTCATTTTATGTAAACGGTGATTTAAAAATAGTGGAAGAATTGGAGGAAGAAAATCTTCCTTTCCATTATTTTGAAGATAATCAACTGGCAACTCTGAATTATAATCTATGGAGTGATATAGTCAGCCCGGCAGTTATTGGTTAACAATACGGACATTAGTCCGTTTGTAAAAATAAAAAAGGAGGAACGAATATGAAAAGGAAACTAGTTAATGTATTACTCACTGCTGTGTTTGCAGCAAGCGTTATGCTTACCGGATGCGGCAATAGCAGCACTGCAGCCGACACACAAGGGGAAGGGGATACGCAGGTTGCAGCAGATGAGCAGGGTGTAACGGACGAATCTGCAGGTACAGAGGTAGCGGCAGTCGATCCCGTGGAAATTGAATTCTGGACGATATCACTGCAACCGACTTTTACGGATTTCTTTAACGGACTGATAGCCCAGTATCAAGAAGAAAACCCAGGTGTAACAGTAAAATGGGTAGATCTTCCCTATGAATCCATTCAAGAAAAGCTTGTTACTTCGGCAGCCGGCGGAAGCTCCCCGGATGTTGTAAACCTGAATACGCAGATGGCGCTGACTTTAGCTGGAAAAGGTGCACTGGTAGATTTAAATGCAGAAGCGACAGAGGAACAAAGGAGCATTTATATCCCAAGCCTTTATGAGTCCACACAGCTTGGGGAGTCGGCATATGCATTTCCCTGGTATGCATCACCTAATATAATGTTCTACAACACAGAATTGTTCGAACAGGCCGGAATTACAGAGATACCGACCACCTATGAAGAGGCAAATCAACTTGCAAAACAGATGAAGGATGCCACGGGTGCTTATTTATATAATCCTCCGGAATTATTCAACATGTTGTTTGAAGAAGGAATTCCGATATTGAATGAAGACAATACTGCCGCAGCATTTAATACCCAGCAGACTGCTGATTTGCTTGCAGCGTTCCAGGAATATACCAAAGAAGGTGTTCTTGCCAATAACAACTGGGGTAAATGGGATGAAGAGCTGAAGCTGTTTGAAACAGGGAAGCTTGCTATTATCAGCTCCTCAGGATCTTCTCTTTCCAGAATCAAGGACGAGGCACCCGATGTCTATGAGAAAATTGCAATCGCATCACCTCTTACTGGATCAGAAAAGCTTAGCAGAAACGCTTTAATGAACATAGTTGTGCCACAAGCGAGCAAGAATCATGAGGAAGCAATCAAATTTGCTGCATGGATTACCAACGATGCAAATCAGCTGGCATTTTGTAAAGAGGTTGCCATATTCCCTTCTACAACGGCCGCAGCAGCAGATTCCTATTTTACATCTGATACGGAGACTCTGGAAGGACAGGCAAGAGCGATGTCTGCACAGCTTAGCGATACGTCAAAGGATTATTCGCTGGGAGTTGAGGGCCAGGGAGATATTCAGGCAGATGTCAATAAAGCGTATGAAGCTGCAATCATTGGGGGAAATGATATACAGGGAGCTCTTGACAATGCAGAGCAGTTAGTAAACTCTGAATTGAAATAAAAGTTAAAGACTGCTTCGGTTATATGCCGGAGCAGTCTCTGACCTAAGGAGGTTTAAAATGAAAAAAAAGAACAGACAGACTATAAAGGCCTATTTATTTATGGCACCGGCGTTGTTCTTATTGATCTTTTTTGTATTTGTCCCTATTATCGGAAGTCTTCCATTAATGTTTTTTGACTACTCGGTGTTAGGAAAAACAGAATTCACGGGATTGGACAATTTTATAAAGCTGTTTGGAGATCAGGAATTCCGTAAAGCCTTATTTAATTCCATACTGTTTGTAGTGATTGTACCGGTGATTCAGATTCTATCTATCCTGCTGGCATTGCTGGTGAACAGGAAACTGTTCGGTATTGCATTATTCCGTACGCTGCTCTATATTCCCGTTGTTACTTCTATGGTAGCCGTTTCCATCATGTGGGGGTTTTTGTTCAACTCCAATGGAGCCATAAATACGCTTCTGATGAAAATGGGTGCCATTGCTAAGCCGTTAGGATTTTTGGCAAGTACAAAAACTGCTATGCTCTGCATTATGTTTATTACAATCTGGCAGGGGCTTGGCTACTACATGATGCTTTATCTGGGAGGGCTGCAGTCTGTGCCGAAAGAATTGGAAGAGGCATCCTGGGTAGACGGGGCTAACAGCTTGCAGGCATTGATCAAGATTAAGATACCTATGCTGAAACCTTATATCTGGTTCTGTTCTTTGAATTCGGTTATTTCTGCGGTGGGCGTATTTGATGTGGTCTATGTGCTGACGCAAGGAGGGCCCAATGATGCGACCAATGTCATTAACTATTATTCTTATGTAAAGGCATTTAAGGATTTTGAATTCGGGTATGCGGCTGCAATCGGTGCAGTACAGGCAGTGATTACTACAATCTTAAGCATTGTTGTATTTATATATGGGAAAAAGGGAGAGGGGGTATGACAGTGATGAGTAAACTCGTTGTTACAAAAAAGAAAAACAAGATCACCAAAAAAGTATTTATTTACCTTGGCTTGATTTTGCTTGCTATTGTTTGTGCAGGCCCTTTTTTATGGATGCTGTCCACCTCTTTTAAAACGGGACAAAACATATATGACCTAAGTTTTATTCCGGAGAATCCAACCATCGCAAATTATGCAGGGGTAGTGGAGTTCATGAATATTCCCAGATATATTCTGAATACACTGATCATTACTTGCTCGTCAATTGCATTGGATGTTGTTTTTTCGGCGCTATGTGCTTATGCACTGGCCTGTATGGACTTTAAGGGCAAAAAGATTATTATGGGGGCTTTATTGATTTCCATGATCATACCGGCAGCTGCAGGAATGATTATCAATTATCTGATAATCGCTAAGGTACATCTTTTGAATACCTACGCCGGAGCGATTCTGCCGGGAGCCGTTAAGGTATTCAGCATTATTCTTTTGCGGCAGTCATATATGGCTATTCCAAAAGAATTGATAGAAGCGGCGCGCATTGACGGTGCCGGAGAAATACGTATCTGGTGGAAGATCATGATGCCTGGAATCCTGCCTTCGGTCTCTACCGTTGTGATTTTTGATTTTATCAGTAAATGGAATGAGTTCCTCTGGCCGATCATCGTATTGCAGGATCCGCAAAAGTACCCTCTGGCAACTGCATTGCAATATCTGAACGGTTCCTTTAATTATAAATTTGGATATATAGCTGCCGGAACGATTATTTCTATCGTACCAGTTATCATTGTATTTATAATATGCCAGAAAAACTATGTAGAAGCAGTAAGCGGTGCTGTAAAAGGGTGATTGGATATGAAAGATAATTATTATGTCTGGATAGAAATCCAGGCAAACAAAAATATAATAAGTGACCGGAACCAATTTAGAAGTACTATGGAAAACTGTGTGAATTCAGGAATCGGATCGGTGATCCTGAGTGTAAAAGATACCACAGGATTTGCCATATTTGAGAGTGTATATGCCCCCCATTACAGCCTCTATGATTCCGTTTTCGGCAAGAGGGATTATTTGGAAGACTGTCTCAATATTATTCACAGTCTTGGAATGAAAGGTTATGCGGCATTTGATGTATTTGCGGAAGGGAACCGGAAAAATCCGCATTCGCAGATGCCTGGATTAAGAAATGAGGGCTGGATGACGGAGGTATATGGATTGAGTGATGAGGACAGGCCTGTGATTCAGAAAGTCACAGATTCCTCTGCACTTCATACGATTGGCAGTATTGATGATTTTGGAGAGATATTTGTGAATCCGACTAATCAGGAAACCTGTACCTATGAATGCGCTCTGATAAAGGAAGTCGCTGAAAAATATCCTATTGACGGAGTTGTTCTGGATCGTGTGAGATATGTGGGCTTAAGCTCCGACTTCAGCCTGTTTACCAAACAGAGATTTTTGGAGTACAGCAAGATTACGGATATACAATGGCCTGAGGATATTTACACTATGAAAAGGACAAAAGAAGATATCCAGATTCAATATGGCAGATATTTCGGAAGCTTTTTAGAATTTCGGGCATTTACTATTAATTCATTTATGGAAAAAGTAAGTAGAATGATAAAGGAATGCAGCAATAAAGTGGAATTGCTGGATTATACCGGCTCATGGTATCCGTTGTATTATCAGGTAGGCGCAAACTGGGCATCAAAAAAATACATTCCTATGGAATATCCGTTGGCAGATCCGGTAAAGTACAGCCGGACAGGATACATCGAACAGGCGGATAAATTGCTTTCGGGATTTTATTATGAAGATGTTACCAAAGAGCAGGCGGCTGAAAATGAAAAGCCGGCAGATTGGTACAGTGTAGAGGGTTCGGCGGAAATGGCCTATAAGGTGACGCTTGGTGAAAGACCCATAATAGGAAGTCTCTTCCTGCAGCAATATGCGGATAATCTGAAGCGAATGAAAGAAGCGGTTGATATGTGCTTTATAAAGTCTGACGGATGCATGCTTTTTGATTTATCCTATCTGGTAGAAAATGATTGGTGGGAGTATATACAAATAGAAAATTAGACAGGAGACAGAAAATGGGTAATATCAGCTTGCTTCAAAAGAAGGATACGGAAATTATAATGAAACTCTATCGGGAGTGTTTCGATCATGCCTTCTGGATTCAGGAGGGTAAACTGAATGAGTCTGTTTTTGATGCTCCTGATTTCTGCGAGGAGGCGAGTCTGCTCATAAGGGATGAAGCTGCAGGTGAACCTGCAGGCTGCATAGCGGTAAAGACTTCGAACGACCAGAAACTGTATCCGGATACGGCATGGATTACCCTTCTGATGGTAAGGTCGGGATACAGGAGAAGAGGAATGGGCAGATGCCTGTATGAAATGTCGGAGAAAATTCTGCGGGAAAAAGGGATACGTAAGATATACATCGGTCAGGACTTCGCCAATCTTTTTTCGGGAATACCGTCTCCGAAACGGGAAAATGAAGAGTTTTTCCGTTCATGTGGTTTTATTTTGAATAAGGATGAGCATTATGATCTGGAAGCAGATATAGTAAACAATAATAAAATAGATGATTTCGATACTATGGAATTTGAAAAAGAATTTATTACGGGTATTTTGAAAAAGGAGGATTCTTCCGGATTATTGGATTTTCTGAAGGAGGAATTCCCCGGGCGCTGGGAATATGAAGCGAAAGCATATCTTGGGAATGCGGGAAAGCTTGAAAATATCATTATTATGAAAAGCGCAGCGGATGACGCAATTTTGGGGTACTGTATGACTGCCGTGCATGAGGGAGGTACGGGAGGATTAGGTCCTGTCGGAATCGCACGCAGTATCAGGGGCAGACACGCAGGAGAATATATTTTAAGACAGTCTTTGGTGCAGCTCCGAAGACTTGGAGCGGAAAGAGTCTGTATTGACTGGACAATTTTAAAAGACTTTTATGGACAATTTGATTTTTTACCGGTACGAACCTTCCGTAGTGGTTATAAAGAATTATGAAGAAGATGATATGCGTAAAACGCAGGAATGGTGGTAGAGATGAAAAAAAAGATTGTATTACTTCCTTTGGATGAGAGACCATGTAATTATGATTTTCCGGTTGATTTATTCCGCCATGATGATTTGAACCTGGTTCGCCCATCAAAGCTTGGAAATAAAAAAGAACCGGCTAATGTGGATGAAATTGCCGAATATTTAAAGGAAGAATGCAAGGATGCAGACGGACTGATTCTTTCTGTCGACATGCTGTTGTATGGAGGTTTGATTCCGTCCAGGCTCCATTATGAAACAATTGAAAAATTAAAGCAGACTGCGGAAACGATCAAACATATAAAGGACAAAAACCCCGGTCTTACTGTATTTGCTTTTCAGGTAATTATGAGATGTCCTGCTTATTCAAGCGACGACGAAGAACCGGAATATTATGATAAGTGCGGAGAGACGATTCATTTGACCGGTGAAATCGTTCATAAAAGCAGGCTGGGCTTATGCGGTGAAAATGGGATGCAGGGCATTATGCCTGACATTAATCAGATATATTTGAATGATTATATTGGGAGACGAGAGATTAACCGTGCGATGAATCTTCATATATTGAAATACTTGAAAGAAGGATACATTGACTTTCTGGTAATCCCGCAGGATGATTCGGCGACCTATGGATATGCGGCAATGGACAGGGATCAGATATGTGCGGAAATTGAGAAAAGAAATTTGTCGGATAGAATTCTTGTGTATCCTGGAGCGGATGAAGTGGCACTCACATTAATGACACGCATGATCAATAAATCGGAAATGAAGAAACCGAAGGTGTACGTAAAATATGCATGTGAGATGGCAAAGAATGTGATTCCTCTTTATGAAGGAAGTACACTTTCAGGAACCGTAAAGTATCACATTCTATCGGCCGGGTGCCAGCTGGCTGATTGTTATGAAACCGCAGATATAATAATGGTTCTTACTGCCCCGGCGGGAACAATGAAAGAAGCGGCTGCTCAGCCATGTAATCTGCCTGAATATCGTACGGAGAGAAATCTTGCGGAATTAATTGATTTTATCAAGGACAGGACGGCAGAAAACAGGATCGTAACGATAGCGGACAATGCATATGCGAATGGAGGGGATCTGGAATTCATCAAAATGATGGATAACAACCAGCTCCTGATGAAAGTGGCGGGATATGCAGGCTGGAATACATCGGCAAACACTATCGGCACAGCACTGGCGGAGGGTGTTGATGCCTTGTACTTTGGCAATAGCAATAACCATCGCAATTTCCTTGTGAAACGCTATATTGAAGATGCAGGCTATTGCTCGGTAGTGCGAAAAAACGTAACGGAAAAATTAAGTGGTCTTGGAATGGATTATTTTGACGTAAAAGAAAAAGACGGGGCCGTTTCGAAAATAGTAGAGCAAGAGCTAAGAAAATTTCTGAAAGATTATTGTTCTTCTATCGCATCGAAAACATGGATAGATTTTGTGTATATGCCATGGAGAAGAATGTTTGAAATTGGTCTCAGTGCTGGAATAGAGGAAATCTCAAATGATTGATCAAAAGGGATTTACGGATAGGGGAAACTGGTATAAGGGAAATCTGCACAGCCATACGATCAATTCAGATGGTATTTACAGTCCGCAGACGGCAAAAGAAGAGTTCATGAAACACGGATATTCCTTTTTATGTCTGAGCGACCATAATCTTTATACGGATTACCGCGAAAGTCTGAATTCAGGTGATTTTATCATATTACCGGGATTGGAAGCAGCCGCAGTTTTATTTGATGAAAACATGGATTGCGTCAAGGTCCACCATATAAATGGAATCCTTGGCACAACGCAAATGCAGGAGAGGGCAACGCTGCCATTGTTTGGTCATATGGAAAAATATGGCCCGTATTTATTTTATGGCAGCTGGGATGAGGCGGCGGCAGCTCAGATGATTATCGATGAGCTTCATAACAAGGGCTGCTTTGTTACTTATAATCATCCGGTATGGTCGCGCATAGATATTAATACATTACATTGGCTGAAAGACGTCGATTTGCTGGAAATATTTAATTACAATACGGAAAATGAAAGCGGAACGGGATTTATCACCAGTTGTTGGGACCAGATGCTAAGGGCGGGCATAAAACAGAAAGCAAATGCAACGGATGATAACCATAACGGAGGAATCTTCGATGATGCCTTTGGCGGTTTCATCATGGTAAATGCAAAACGCCTGCATCAGGATGATATTGTTTCGGCCATTCTGGAGGGAAATTATTATTCCTCTTCAGGACCGCTTATTAAGGACTGGGGAATCAGGGACAGTAAGATCTCTTTCTCTTGTGAACCCGTAGAAAGAATTAATATTATAGCAGACGGATTTGTCGGTTCCGGTATCACATTCATTGCAGAGGCCGGTGAAAGCCTTACAGATTGTGAGTACCTGCTTACAGGAAAAGAACACTACGTAAGAATAGAATGTATGGATAGGAAGGGCAGAAAAGCTTGGACCAATCCAATCTATATAAAATAAGGAGATGAGGATATGAAGAATATGGAAGTACTTCATAAAATCAAAGGAGGTTTGATTGTTTCCTGTCAGGCATTGGAAACGGAACCTCTGTATGGAGCTGATATGATGGCAAGAATGGCCGTTGCAGCAAGGGACGGAGGAGCGGTGGCAATACGCTCGAATTCACCGCAGGACGTTAAGGCGATTAAAAAGGCAGTATCGTTACCGGTTATCGGATTGTATAAGGTAAATTATCCTGATTCAGAGGTATATATTACACCAACTATGAGAGAAATTGATTCCTTAATGGAAGCGGCTCCTGATATTATTGCCATGGACGCAACCAATAGGCTGAGGCCGCATAATGAAACGCTGGAGCATTTTTTTGCCGAAGTTATGGAGAAATATCCCGATATGTTATTTATGGCAGATTGTTCTTGTTTTGAGGATGCCGCACAGGCACAACGGCTTGGATTTGATATTGCAGGGACGACGCTGTGCGGTTATACGAAGGAAACCAGTAATAGTATGATCCCTAATTACGATATGCTGCGCCGCATGACAAGGGAGCTTAAGATACCGGTTATTGCTGAAGGCGGAATATGGAATACGGAGCAGCTTCAAAGAGTATTTGAGGAAAAAATACTTGCGGCGGTAGTTGGAACGGCAATCACGCGGCCAAGAGAGATAACCAGGCATTTCATCAACGCTATACATAAGGAACAGTAGGCATGAATATAAATCTATCCGATGACAAAATAAAAATAATGGGACGTCATGAATGGAAAGAAGATATGCTGTATTTGTGCTATTCGGGTGCATATATAGAGTTTGTTTTCACTGGTACCAGGCTCCTCGTCAGGATGTTCTCAGAATTTGTGAAAGAAAGAGAGAACTGCATGATGGCTGTTTTTATAAATGGTTCCAGTCAGTTGGTCTTTCCATTAAAAGATGGGATACATGACTATCAAATTTTCAATTTTCATGAAACCAGAACCGTCATTGTTAGATTAATGAAAATAACGGAGGCCCAATATGCATCCTCAGCGATAAATGTTTTGATTACAGATGACACGGCATGCATTCAGCCTACCGATTATTCGGACAGAAGAATAGAATTTATCGGAGATTCCATTACCTGCGGATATGGGAATGAAGGAACAGAAGACGGTGTGTTTTCTACTGCGGATGAAAATGTTTCCAAGTCGTATGCGGTATTGACAGCCGGGAGCCTTCAGGCAGACTTTACATTGATTTCTTTCAGCGGAATCGGAATCATTTCCCGCTATGTGGAACCGGAGGTCATGGAACCGCTGACAGATATATTGATGCCGGAGATATACCATTATTGCGATTGGTATCTGGCTCGCAGAAAGAACTGGGAACCGGCTGAAAAATGGAACTTTGGCAGATTTCAGCCTGAAATTGTAGTGATTAATCTGGGAACAAATGATGCGAGTTACATACGGGATGATCCGGGCAAAAAGCGCCGGTTTATTATTAAGTATGCAGAATTCATACATATGGTAAGACAGAATTATAGAAATGCAGAGATTATATGTACTATTGGTGTTATGGAAAACAGGCTGAACGATGCGGTGAAAAAATCAGTGAATTATTATAAGGAAAGAACCGGTGATGAAAAAGTAGTTTTCTTTATGCAGGAAATGCAGTGCAGGGAGGATGGATATGGAACAGCTATGCACCCATCTGTTCGCACCCATGAAAAAATGGCATGGAAATTAACCAGGTTTATTTTAGATAATAATTTATGGTAATGGAATTCCTAAAGGAGTCGAGTCAGACATAGGTGAAAGAAGAATAATGAATCGTTGGAAAATGATAATTAGTAATTTTCTGGAGAAACAATTTGGAAGTAGTTTGTTTACGTATCGAGAGGTGCTTAATATGCTGCTTCCAATTATTTTAGATGCCTTTTTTATCAATGCTATCGGTATTCTGACAACTGCGATGATCAGTACTTCCAGTCAGGAGTCGGTAGCGGCAGTAAGTCTGGTGAATCCCATAGCAATAATAATCTATGCGGTAATTAGCGCACTGGCCACAGGCGGAACAATTCTTACAGCCCGGTATGCCGGACTGGGGGAAAAGGAAAAAATACAGAGAACAGCCGGACAGGTGGTGGGGATAGTTGTGGTAGCCTCTTTTTTTATAAGCCTTTTGATTCTGCTCAGTACAAAACATATTGTACAAATATTGTTTATTGGCGCTGATCCGGTTATTGTCAGCAAAGCTGCGAAATATCTCGCAGGAGTTTCGTTATCTATGGTTTTTCTGGCTGCTTATCTTGGAGCATTTTCTGTCTTCAGAGGAATTGGAGAGACGAAAACATGTCTTAAGCTGACTGTAATGGTAAATCTGCTGCATCTTTTCCTCAGTTTCCTGTTTCTCAATATCTTGCATATGGATATTGTAGGGACAGCGTTGTCTCTTATTATTGCAAGAGCGGCCGGCGGTGCGGCCGGAATCTATTTGTTAGTAAGAAAAAGGGGAACGTTGAGAATTCCTCTCCGCTACTTTTTCAAGATGGAAGAATCAACAATAAAAAATACATTTGGAATAGGAGCTCCATATGCATTGGAACAAATCTTTTTTAACGGCAGCAGTATGATTGTCCAGATCTTTCTTGTGTCGATGGGCACGGTATATATATCCGCGTATGCGGTGGCAAATTCTTTTCTCAGTATTGTTTATGCCGCAGGAATGGCTGTCGGAACACTTTCCATGACAGTGGTAGGACAATGTCTCGGGGCAGGAAAAGGTGATGATGCCAGAAAGTATGGAAAGAGTTTCTGCGCATTGGGACAGTTTGTTATTATCATATCGCTGGCGATATTTATTCCGCTGATGCCTGTTATTCTCAAACTATACCAGGCACCTGAGAATACCGTCATATTAATTCAGCAATTGATATACTTGATGGTTATTCCTCTTATTTTGTTTTGGCCGGTATCGGGAATTATGCCGTGCATATTACGAGCAGGCGGGGACTCCATGTTCTGCTCTTTAAGTTCATTGATTATCATGTGGGTAGTGAGGGTATTTGCTGGATATATACTTACGGTTCCAATAGGAATGGGAATCATAGGATTATGGGTAACAATGCCTCTTGAGTGGTTAATCAGAACGGTGATCTACCGGAGGCGGTTCTGGTATACCGGACTGCGGCAGTAGAAATCAGGTATTAATTGCTTTTTCATTTATTTCTTGGTACTATCTATAATAGGATATAAAAGTATTATAACTGTTAAAAAGTTAAGAACACATATCTTTGAGGATACGTAAACATGAAATATGATTGCTTAATTATAGATGATGAATTGGATATTGCCAAAACCTCGGCGGAATATTTTGAAATGTTTGGTATTAAGACTTCATATGTCACAGAATATGAGGAAGGACTGCGTTTTTTTGATACAAATGAAGTGTCATTGCTTATTTTAGATATTAATTTGAATGAGCGTTCCGGATTTGAGTTTTGTAAGACAATACGCAGTAGATCAGATATTCCCATATTGTTTATTAGCGCGAGAGACAGTGAAGGAGACGTATTAACAGGGCTTAATATTGGAGGAGATGACTATATTGTAAAACCATTTACCTTAAATATTTTACTGGCTAAGGCTAAGGCCATGCTAAAACGTTACCAAACTTACAGGAGCAAGGAAGAAAAGACAGAGTCACCGATTCCCCCGCATATTAAGATAGATTATAATTACAGGCAGGTCAGTGTAAATGGAGAGGCTGTGAAATTTAAGAATCAGGAATTCCGATTGCTCACATATCTGATCAGGAATTGCAACCGTGTCATTTCAAAAGAGGAATTGTTTGAGAAGGTATGGGAGGATGCTTATGTAAGTGATGTTACTTTGAATGTCCATATCAGGCGTATTCGTGAAAAAATTGAGCCGGACCCGAAGAATCCGGAGTACATTAAGACGATCTGGGGTGTAGGATATGTATTCGAGGTAAAGGTATGATATTGAAATGAAGAAGCTAAAATATATCTTTGTAAATATGATAATAGTGACATTAATCGCTGTTGCGGGGATTATAATCATAAACGGGAGACAGTTGGAATACAGTAATGATATCGTGGCGCTTAATCGGATAACTATCGAGGCAAGTAAGAACTTTGAACATTTGGAAGATTTGGATCTGCAACCGGATACAGGAGAATTTGCAATTTTTAATTTGAACGGTGAACTGGTTTACAGTCATGGTTATAAAGCGGAAACGATGATTGAGGCAGTGAAAGAAGCAAATGCCATGCAGAATATTATCTTAGATGATGAGGTTCTTGGTACGGTAGTTCTTGCACCAACATATAAGGACATCATGTATAATTACCAGATACAGATAATCCTTATCCTGACTTATGTTTTGATTGCAATGTGGGGAATCAGTATAGTATCAGCTTTCTATATCGAACGTTCAATAATAAGACCATTTGAAGAAATGAAGGAGTTTGCAAAAGAAATAGCGATAGGAAACCTGGAAATAAATCTAAAGATGGATAGGAGAAATATTTTCGGTATATTTACTGAAAGTTTCGATATCATGCGTATGGAGTTAAAACATGCCAGAGAAAAAGCAGAAAAGATAGAAAAGAGCAAAATGGAACTAATTGCGTCTATCAGTCATGATATTAAGACACCTATTACGTCTATTATGGTCATATGTGAATTCTTAAGCGTAATTATTAAGGATGAAGCTCAGCTTGCTAAGATTTTATCCATATCCGCCAAGGCAGAGCAGATTAATCTGATGACGGCAGATTTGTTAAACAGCCAGCTTGAGGAATTGGGAGAATTAAAAGTAACAATGGATTCGGTTCTTAGCAGTGATATCGTTAACACGTTCAAACTTGCAGACGGCAGGGAAAAAATCGTCGAATGCAGGATTGAAGACTGCATTGTTAAGGCTGACAAAGTCCGAATGCAGCAGATTATTAATAATATTATTGATAATTCATATAAATATGCGGATACCGAGATATGGATCGGAAGTAAACTCTTGGACAACAGCTTATTTATCAGTATAAAAGATAGGGGAAATGGAGTTGCAGAAGAAGAGATACATAAGATAAAAGAGAAATTTTATCGTGCTAAGGGTACGGAAAATAAGCACGGCAGCGGACTTGGTCTATATATAGTCAATGAGCTTATGAAGAAAATGGATGGCAGCGTATCCTTTCGGAATGAAGAAGATGGATTTGTTGCTGAGCTGGAATTGAAATTAGTATAAACGGTACAAAGGGGATGTCGAGACAGACAGCCCCTTTTTGTAATAGAAAAGTCGTTCTTATTTTATTTTGAATTCAGTTTCTTGTTTTCCGGCAAAAGCGATATAGCCGTCTTCTATCAGATACGAAGTCATAGTATCGTTCATGAATAGTGAGGAATCTATAAGCGCGCCGTATTGATTATATATAAAATAGCTGCCTTCTCCCGATATCTCAATGGAGGTGTATGTCCCGGCAATCGATCCGGCAATGCGATACCATTGGGTAAAGCCACCTGTTTGAATTGTGTAAGTTTGATTTAATTTAAGATCAGATAGATATTCTTCTCCTACATATTGAAATCCGCTGGTAGCTGATAGATACTCTATCTTATCCTTTGGAGTAATATTTATATCTACGATATCGCGTTTCTTTCCAACGTTTGAGAGGGAATCTTTACCGGTTATAGCGTAAAGTGATCCGTTTATCACAAAATAATTCTCGTTGTTATCTAAAATTTCCCCCTCAATATATGGCTGTGATATATAACTTGCACTGGCGTAATGCTCGTCAAGAAGAAAATATTTTTTGTTACTTCTGCTTTTCCAGGCTGTTTTGGCTTGACCGGCAGCCTGAAAGTCATCAAGCTTAGTAGCGAGCGTCAAACTGGAAAAGTCTGTGGATACACCGAAATACTTTGCGTAATATTCTGCTTGTACTGCATACGTATCACCGTTTTTGATAAGGCGGAACCCTTCCGTTATGTAACGCTGGGAGGCGGGCATAATAGTATTTAATATGTTATCATCCTTGCAGACAAAATAACCGGAATCCAGGTAAGTTAATTCAAAACTCTTTTTTATTTTATTGTTAGATAAGGCTGGAGTGGAATATAAGGTTAAATACATCTTGTTATTTTTATAGTCAAGGGCAAAGGAAGCGGTACCATTGTATAAACCTGTAAATTCAAGATATTCATCAGGGATGGCAGCGGCTTCTCCTGAGAATGAGGTTTCCTGTGCGGATTCTTGGAGGTCAATGGTTGAGTTTAATGCACTTAACAGTAATTCATTCGATAAAAGTGAAGCATAAGCGCTGCTTCCCCCTGAGGATACAACAGCAGCGGACATGTTGTAATCAGGAAGGACGGTAAGCATTGCGTGGTAATTATCCGTATCGCCGCCTTTTTTTACTGCTTTAATATCGTATGTGTTAAATGGATATGCATTTACCTCATCCCATCCAAGACCATAATTGCCATCATAAATGTGAGGACCGGCGGCCTGTTCCTTTATTGATTCCGCTACACTGGCACCGCTTAGTATGGAATGGTGATCTTTCATAAATATAGTCGAGAAAGTACATAAGTCTGCTGCAGTTGAGAGGATTCCTCCGTCACCGAGAGTTGTTGTCATTACAGTCGGCATAAGCCGATTATTTTTGTAGGTATCGGCTATATCGGACTTGTCAAGATCAGAATGCATGGTTATGGTATCATTGGCACCCAAAGGGTCCATTATATGCCTGGTAATGTAATCCGTATACGAAAGACCGCTTACTGCCTCGATAATAAGCTCTGCCAATTGAAAAGAGTCATTACTGTATACTGAGTACTCGCCGGGATCGGCCTTTAAGCGCTGAGTGCTTAGATGTTCGAGAATACGATCGTGATTGGAATTGTCAATGCAGCCGTATAAATCGGAATTCGAATATAAAGACCCAAGAAGACCGGAAGAATGATTAAGCAGCATGCGGACGGTGATTTTTTTATAGCGTTCATCCGGCATCGTAAATTGCGGAAGGTATCCCGATACGGGAGAGTCTAATTCAATAAGTCCCTGGTCCGCCAGCTTTAAAATTGCGGTTGCAGTAACTGTTTTGCTGATAGAACCTATACCGTATATTTTATTTTCCGCAGTAAGAAGAGCTTCAGGAGCCGTAGGTTCCGTTGCGGGAGCGTTATCCTTGCTGTTCTGGGCGGATGATGGAATAGACAGCAGCATAAAACCAATAAGAAGAGAAAAAAGGCTTATAAAGGCTTGTAAATATAGTTTTTTCATAAATAGTTTCTCCTTCTAATTTTCAATCAGCTCATAAGCAGAGATCCGTTTAATTCTTGAGGTAAGTAAATAGGACATCATATATGTAAATACGATTATGATTATGGCAGCGGATAGTAATGTGATGATTGAGGGAGATTCATATTGGAAGCCGCGCCAGCCTATAAGAGAAAATAGTTTTGTTACAAAAGGCAATGTTGTTCCATAAGCAATAGAGGAGCCCAGGGAAGCACCAACAATAGCAGAAGGCAGCAGGCAAAAGGTAAGCTGCTTTCTTAATTCGCCGGTGGTAAAACCTAAAGATTTCAATATACCAAACTCGAGCTTTTTGATATTCACAGTCTGTTTTACCATAATAGAAAGTACAACAAAGATAATGATCAATGTAATTACCAGGATGAAAGTTGCCAGGAGTCCAAATGCCAGTTTAAAAATATTAAGATAACCTGCCAGCAAAGTGGCATTTGAGTACACGTCCTTAATGGGATAAGCAGCGGTACCGCTGCTTAAGACCGTATTGCCGTCTATATTCAATGCGTATTCCATGCTGTTAATATTATAATTTTGTTTTAGTCGGATCATTTTTGAATCGATCGTATTTTTTATTGAAGAATATTTATTATTGGTGTCATTAAGCATGTTTCCGGATAAAAGCTGACTCTGGGTGTATCCGAATTTGTTAAATATAAAATCGGCGAACTGTTCATAGGTATAGCCTTTATCGAGATAAGCACATATTGTGCTGGGAGCATAGGCGGCATATAGCCGCTTAAAGCCATCCTCGGTTAAAAAAGTATTATAAGACATGGTTGAGGAGGTAATACCTGAGATGATATAGTCTGCTTTAATGCCGATGGAATTTAACGTTATGACATCTCCAATGCTTTTGTTTAACAAATTTGCGACGTAAATGGAAAGGGCAATTTCATTATCATTAACAGGAAAACTTCCGTCAGCAATTTTAATGGATTCCAGATTTTCAAAATTATCAAAGACACGTGCGTTGTAGGATGTATTGTTAATTGTTACGCCTTCAAAACCTATTCTTATAATTTTTTTAATATTTTCATTACTGTTTATAATCCGGGAAATTTCTTCTATGTCCGCATGATTATCGAGTGTAATATTGGCTTCTGTTAATTCGCTGTCAAGTATATTTTTTATAAAAGTATCATTGATTCCGAAGCCTTCAAACAGTATGAAGCCAAAGCATAATGTAAAGCTTACGATAGCAATGATTATACAGATAGATATATTCTGTTTTTTAAACATAATCAAATGTTTCAAACAGAGTATCCGATGAATGGAACCTTTTGCGTGTTCTAGCTCTACAGCATTTGTTTTAATATTGTGAGATAGAAGCCCACCTCGGAGTATAACGGCAACAGGCATTTTTTTTACTCCCGTGGTGGAAAGATAAACGACTAGGCCAATCAATAGCGTGATAATCAGGATTATCATCATGTCCAAACTTATGTGACTAGTATTTTTAATAGATACACCAGTGATTAATATAAGTATTCTATGATATAACGGCGCACAGGCATAGGAAAACAAGGTTCCTATGATGCTGCTGATAAAACAGATGATCATGTATTCGAAGACATGGCCTAAGGCAATTTGCCTGCTTGTGTAGCCTAATGCTTTCAAAGTGCCGATTATGGTAAGGTTCTCATTAATACCGGATTTGATTCTATAAATTGCCATAATAAGAGCAACCATAAAAATCACTCCTGAAAATGTAATAATAATGGTCGAAATAATAGAAGCGAATAAGGTAAATGCGGCTGAAAAATCAGTGCGGGAGGCCGCCATTTCTATACATTGGGTATTTCTGGTATATGCTGAAGCATAGTCAACCAGTTGAGATTCGTAACGCAGAGCATTATTATCATCCACTGTGAAGTTCAGCAATGTTTTAGTTCCAAAATTAAAAGATAACTCATGGAAAACATCAGCCGTAGCAACAATTCTTGTTTGCAAAAGATTGGTAGCAGCGCCAAACTCCGATACATTACAAAAGCCTAGTATTTCATATGTATATTCGTGTTCAGATGAATCTCTTAATATGAAGGAGGAACCGATTTTATAACCAAGAGCCTGAAAAGCGATAGGTAAGTATAGCCCGCTTTTATTTTCCTGGGGATCCCAAATATCGATCCGGGAAATAGAACGTTCTGTATTTATATTTTGAATGAACAAGGATGCGGGACTGGGGCTGCTGGTATTAGGTGAGTAGTATTTACCGGAAAATGAGATGATATCTTCGGCATTTACGCCGGTAACATGTTCTTTTGCTTCCAGAAAGATTGCAAAATCTTCATAATACATATTGGCTGAAAAAAGAATATAGCAATCAGTTCCATTTAACTTCTCGCTTTGAGACTCAAAAGAGGAGTTAACTTCTCCGGTTGATAGTACCATGTTAAAAAAGCAGGATGCGATCATCACGATAATGGCGAATGAAATGACACCACTATGCCTTCGTTTCAAATTTGTAAGTGCTAAATGTAATGAAATCATTAAAGCTTCTCCTTTACCAATTGTTCTCCTGAAGGAAATCCCGGGCTTTCTTAAAGCGATCTTCCATATCCGCCTCCGAATATTTATTCAGATGAAGTTCTCCGCATACCTTACCATCCATCAGGTAAATGATACGGTCAGCCCTGATGGCAGCTTTTATATCGTGTGTTACCATTACAATACTCTGGCCGTTTTGATTTACTTTTGTCAGAATATCCAGGACATCTTTGCCCGAGGAAGAATTGAGTGCTCCGGTAGGTTCATCCGCAAATAGGATGTCGGGCTCATTGATTAAAGAGCGGATAAGAGCGGCACGCTGCCTTTCGCCGCCGGATAATTGGGTAGGAAATTTACTCCATATTTCTTCTGTTAATCCAACCTGAAGAAAAAGCTCCTTCGCACGTTTGATAATTGCGGGCTTGTTATTGTTTACAAGATATCCGGCAGTGAGAACATTATCCAAAATGCTCATATTTTCCAGAAGATAGATGTTTTGAAATACAAATCCGCAATGTTTTTTTCTGAAGTTAGCTAGCTCATCGCTGCTAAACTTCTGGATTTCAGTACCTTGAAAAATAATCTTGCCAAGGGTAGGAGTGTCCATCCCGGATAATGCGTATAAAAGAGTAGTCTTACCTGAGCCTGAGCTTCCCATTATAATGGTAAAATCACCTTCATAAATATCGATATCTAAATTACAGAGGACATGCTGCTGTTGCCCATCCGATGAAAACGTCTTACATAATTGTTTGGTTTGTAAAAGTAATCTATTCATATATTGTTCCTTTCATATTTCTTCTAGTATCAATATAACAAATAAAATAGGAATAATCTTTTCCGGCAATTAAACAAATCCTTGTCAAATTCTTAATCATTGTTTTTCATATAGAAGCAAGAACAAAAGTGTGCTTCGCGCACTCCCGCAGTCAAATACCTTAACAGTACAACTTTTGTTCCGCGCTCATAGCTGCGCATCCATTTTTATGTAATAGGAGAACTTTCCTATTACACTAAAAAAGACCACTTATAAAGTGATCTTTTCAAATACTACTTATGCAAGGCTAACATCGATTGCTTGTAGTCCATGAGTACTTTTTGCAACATCAAATCAAATATTACAGATTGACCTTCGTCTATTGTTTTATATTGTACGAAGTCATTATCATCCTGAACGTCCGAGATGAAACCAGCACCTTTTTGCGAGTCAAGCCATTTTGCCGTACTATTATTCATGAAAGATACCTCCTTAAAAATTAATCATATTTTATAAAATCAAAAAAATCACATACCTTTCATAAATCATCACAATAATGACTTACAAAAAATATGTGAAATCAAAACCTCATTAGAATATTTTTGTATTATAGCACAGAAAAAAATAGAAAGCAAGAAAAAAATTATAATATATCAAAATTAATTAAAAAAAACAGAGGATTATAGATGACCACGAATGATATGTTATGACATTGTGAAAAATAAGTATGACCTTGCAATCGATGGTAATAAAATAAAGAAAGAGGAGCATATGAAACATATTGCAATTCTGGCCGATACTCATGGCCTGCTACTCGAACATGTCATGGCTGAGCTGGCTGCAGCTGATTGTGTCATCCACGCCGGAGATATCAACACGCCATATGTTATCGAGTCTATAAGACAGCTCGGAAAGACCTATGCGGTGCGCGGTAACAACGACGGGGACTGGGCGGAAGCTCTGCCTAAGAGCATTACTGTCACTATTGAAGGAGTGAGATTCTTTATTGTTCATAACAAGAAGGATATTCCCCAATATTTGGCAAATGTGGACGTGGTAATCTATGGACATTCCCATAAATATTCCGCAGAAGTTACTGACGAAGTGCTGCTTCTTAATCCGGGAAGCTGCGGTAAACGACGTTTTAATCTGGAGCTCACCATGTGCCGCATGATTGTAGACGCAGGCCATTATAAGTACGAAAAAGTGATGATACCCTGTGGCAATCCCAAAGACCGATTATCGGATACAAAACAGGATTGAGTAATTCGTCTGCTGAGCAGCCTGGACAAGGTTGGAAAGACATTGTCATAAATTTTTTAATAAGAATAACAGTTTTTCTAGTATAAATAAACATAGAAAAAAATAATAGTATTTGCTATTATTTTTACTAGAGGGGAAAATAAACTTATGATGAGGGTAGTATATGAAAATAACAATAGTCAGAATCGAAAATAGAATAGTAACATGCTCAATTGATAAAGAACCATGTTCTTTCATTGATATCGCACGCAGATGGTTCGCGGAAGACATCCAGGAAGGTGACACGATAGAAATAAATATAGTTGATAACTAAAATGTTTTCCATTTTCCGGTGCGGTACTGCGAGTAAGAGATTGCTAAGTTGGTCATCCAACCAATGGGAACAGCATACCACACCATTGAAATACCAAAATGTGGAGACATAGTAAGTGCAATAATGACCCGGAGTGATAAGTTTGCCAAATTTGCAATGGTAAACATTTTCATGTCGGCAGCTCCTCGAAGCAGTCCATCGGTACTCATCTTTAATCCCAATAAGATGTAAAAGAAACCCATAAAGCGCAAATAGCCGGTTCCGGTCTGAAATGCCAGATGGGTTCCGCCGCTTCCCAGAAATAATCCGACAATGGGCGTATGGAAGTTTTCCAGTATGATGCAGATAACAACAGCAAATAATAGGATATATCCGTTTACCACATGATATCCTTTTCTAACACGATCCTGTTTTCCGGCGCCCAGATTCTGTGCAGTGTAGGACGACATGGCATTTCCTATGGCTGCCATAGGAACAATGCAAATACTTTCCACCCTCATAGCGGAGGAAAATCCAGCCAGTACTTCACTGCCGAAACTGTTTACCACCGATTGAACCAAAAGCATACCGATAGCTACAGTCGATTGCTGCAGAATGGATGGTAACGCTACCTTTGACATTTCAGTAAGGGCGGATGTGTCAAAAGCAGTTTCGAGATAGGAAGAGTATTTTTTGAATTCCTGAATCAGCAGAATAAAGGAAAGTACAACAGATACACCTTGCGCTATAAAGGTCGCCCATGCAGCACCTTTTACGCCAAGCTCCATATAATATACCATAAAAACTGACAGTCCAATATTAAATAGAGAGGAGAAAATCAAAAGGTACAAAGGAATCCGAGATTTACCAATGGCGTTAAATATAGCGGAAATTATATTATACATAAATAAAAATGGAAGTCCCCAGAAATAAATTGCAAGATAGTCAGAAGCCATATCGAGTATGTTTTCAGGGGTGTTTAAATAAATCATAAAGGTACGGCCAAAGATTAGTCCCAATGCAGCTAAGACAACGCTTAATAATAAAAATGATATCAGTGCCGTGGAAGCAGACTGTATCATTTTTTTATAATTCCCCGCTCCTAAATAATGACTTGTGATAACAGTAGCTCCCACGCCGCCTCCTATGGCAATACAAATAAATACGTTGGTGAAAGAATAGGAAGCGCCAATTGCTGCAAGAGCATCCTCGCTTACAAAACGGCCGACAATGATTGAATCGGCCATAGTATAAAATTGCTGAAATAAATTACCTATGATCATAGGCAAGGTAAACAGAGCCAGTGCCCTGGCAGGTTTATTGTTGATTAGATATTCTTTGTCCATTTTAGATTTCCTATTATTGATTGTATTTAATACTTTCTGTCACATTCGTATTCACATATACATTTCGTCGTAAGGGTTTCTTCTGTTTTGACAGAATTAATCTCTTTATTAAATTGTTCGAGTATTTGTTTCATGAAATCAATATTTACAAGATAATGCATATGATATCCCATTTTTGATCCTGTTATAATACCGGTTTTTTTTAGAATGTTCATTTGCTGAGAGACAGCAGGTTCGCTGATTGCAAGTTTTTTGGAAATCGCCCGGACGCAGTAATGACGTTCCATTAACAGACGAAGGATCTGATATCTGGTGGGGTCTGTGATTATATGCAATGTCTGGATAAAATCCATAGAACATCCTCCTTCTTCCATCTGCATAAGTTTAATTAAGGATTTCCTTAATTAAACATAGAATAACTCTATTATTTGAGTTTGTCAAGAAAGGAAAGCGTTTCCCGTGCGCATTTTATTACTTTCCACATTTTCAACTCATTCTTTGTAAATGTGCCCTTTGGTTGACTAATGATTCGAAGTTCCATATGTTAAATATCATGAATATAAAAAGTCCTGGAATACCGTATAAATACGATAATCCAGGACTTTTTTAAAGAGCAGGGGCAGTAGGAATCGAACCCACATCGATGGTTTTGGAGACCACTGTTCTACCCTTGAACTATGCCCCTATGTCCGGCCTTTTTAGACCGCCGAATCATATTATAGCATAAGGATTATTTGATAGCAAGACATATTTTGCAAAAATCAGACCGTTTTTTTATACTCTTTCGCGGGAGCCGTAGAGGCTCTTTCGATGTATTGGGCGTGGAGCATTGTGCGGCTGATGGAAACGTGGTTGATCAACCCGTTCAGCGCGAAATAGCCGCATTTTCCAAGTTCTGCCCTGTTCTGCCTTATAGTAGTAAGGGGAGGGTCCAAGTGGGCTGAAATCGGCAAATCATCGAAGCCGATAACGCTGATGTCCTCAGGAACACGAAAGCCATGCATACTGCATTCCATGATGACACCGGAAGCGATTAAATCGTTTCCGCAGAGGATGGCGGTAGCACCTTGCGCAAGGAAGGACGGGATATGATATTTTGCACTCTCGGCAACGTAATAGCCATATGCGGTCAGCTTCTCGTTGAAGGGAAGGTTATGAGAAGCAAGACTGTCCAAGTATGCCTGCATACGTTGCTCAGAGACCATGGAGTTGGGAGAGCCATTCAAAAAGGCGATGTTCTTATGACCTAAGGAAATTAAATGTTCCATGGCGATATCGATGCCTTCAAAGCTGTCCGTTCCCACATAAGCCACGTTGGGATTCTTTCTTATATAGTTATCGAAGAGTACGGTGGGAATCGTGGTGGAGTTAAGCTGGCCCATCCAATTATCCTGAAGAGAAAAACCAAGAAGAAAGCCGCCGCGATAGCCGTTTTTCAGCATGTAGGTGTCATATTTTTCCTGCATCTGAAAAGTGGGATTGATGGGAAGTACGGTAATGTCCCATTTGTCCCGGTATGCCGCCTGCTTAAAGCCTAAGATAATTTCATAACCGAACTGGTTGTTCGTCTCATAATCCATATTCTCAATAAAAACACAAAGTTTTTTGTGTTCTTCTTTTTTCATTTTCTTCGTAGTATATCCGATTTCCACTGCCGTATCAAGGACGGTCTGCCGCAAAGCCTCGCTGATGTCGCTGGCTCCGTTCAAGCCCTTCGATACGGTACTGACGGATATCCCCAGTTTATTTGCAATATCTTTAATCGTTGCCATAAGGTTTCCTTTTCTGTTGTCTGTCACTTTATAATTTTCAAGCTAATCTTTTTTGCATCGTTTTTTATTCTTTTTATTGTCTTAGATTCCTATAAACAGTATATAAGTAAAACAAAATGATTTCAAGTCATATTATTTTTTCGAATATTTTCTATAGAACAAAAAAATAATTAACAAAAAACATAAGTTGAAATCAGTAAAATTGTCAAAAATTATAATAAAACTATTATAATCATTGACAAAGCTGTTATAAAAGTGATAAATTCATGTCAGATACGAAACTTTACGAAAAATTAAAAACATACCTATAGGGATGGAGGCAAAGGCAATGGGTAAAAAAAGATTTACAAGAGGAGCTGGAATCCTGTTATCGATTACAAGTTTGCCTTCAGCATATGGAATAGGGACATTGGGGGAGGAAGCTTTCCGGTTTGTGGATTTGCTGGTGGATTTGAAACAGCGGTATTGGCAGGTATTGCCGATTGGTCCTACAAGCTTCGGTGACAGTCCTTATCAATCCTTTTCCGCCTTTGCGGGCAATCCATATATGATAGATTTGGATGATTTGGTAAAAGACGGTCTTTTGAAAAGAGAAGAAATCAGAAGTTACAACTGGGGAAGTGACGAGCATGATATCAATTATGCCGTTTTATATAACAACAGATTCAGGGTGCTGGAGCAGGCCTATGGCCGCTTTGACAGAAAGAATACGGATTTTCTTTCCTTTTGTGAGGAGAAAAAGGAATGGTTGGAGGATTACAGCCTCTTTATGGCGATAAAGTCGGAGTCTGAGGGCAAGGAGTGGCTAAGTTTCCACAAGGAACTTCGAGAGCATGAGGCCAAGGCGGTTTCAGCTTATAAGCGTAAGAACGAAGAAAAAACAGGCTTCTGGAAATTCTGTCAATACAAATTTTTTATCCAGTGGAGCCGGTTTAAGTCTTATGCCAACAGCAGAGGGATCGAGATAATCGGAGATGTCCCTCTTTATGTGGCTTTGGACAGTGCAGATGTATGGGGGCATAGAGAAATGTTTCAACTAGGCCCGGATGGAATGCCGGACAGGGTGGCAGGCTGTCCGCCGGACGCATATTCCGCAGACGGTCAGAAATGGGGAAACCCGCTGTATGACTGGAAGCGGATAGAGAAAGAAAGCTTTTGCTGGTGGCGTATGCGGATGAAGGAGAATGCCAGACTGTACGATGCAATGCGGATCGATAATTTCAGCGGTCTTTTGAAATATTATAGCATTCCCTTTGAAAAAGGCGGTGTGAAGGATGGAAAGTGGGAAAAAGGTCCGGGAAAGAAATTCTTAGACATTATGGAAGAAGAATCGGGCGAATGCAAGATTATGGTAGAGGACCTGGGACCCTGTGTACCAGCAGTCAAAAAGATGCGGGAGAAGATGGAATGGCCCGGAATGAAGGTACTGCAGTTCGCTTTCGGCGGAGACATTTCTTCAGAATATCTTCCTCATAATTACATAGACAGAAATACCGCCGTTTATGCGGGGACACACGATAATGAGACAATTGTAGGCAGCTATCGGGATAAGACAGAATATGAGCTTGCTTTTTTATATGAATATCTAAACATAGATTCCAAGGATGCGATTCCGGATGCCTTCATAAGGCTCGCTTATTCCAGCATTGCGGATGTGGTGATTTTACAGATGCAGGATATTCTGAAGCTGGGAAACGAAGCGAGGATGAACCACCCTTCTACGGTAGGGAGCAATTGGCGCTGGCGGGTATGGCACGACTGTTTAAGCGAAGAGCGGCGGACGTGGATAAGGACCATATCTACCATATATAGGCGTTAGAATGTTACTATCCGGCCATCAACTTGCGATGAAACCGCAGGCGAAATAGCGACGTAATAACATCTGGTATAAGATGTGCAAAGCACATTTTATATATAAGGGTGAGAGCCCTGAGACAATATTGAGACAAGGTCAAAGAGAAAAGGAGAGGAAAATTAATGAAAAAGAAAATGTTAGCATTGTTCATGACAGCTGCTATGGTGGCATCTTTGGCAGGCTGCGGAAGTACGGCGGCTACAACGACAGAGGCTCCGGCCGAGACGACAGAAGAAGCACCTGCGGAGGAGGCTGCCCCGGCAGAAGAAGCGGAAATAGAAGAGGAAGAAGCGCTTACTGCTGAAATTCTCGTATGGGGGCCTTCCGAGGATCAGTCAGCAGAAAACGGTAACTGGCTTCCTACTATGTGTGAGCAGTTCGCAGCACTTCATCCGAACTGGGATATCACATTTACCTATGGCGTATGCGCGGAAGGCGAGGCGAAGGCTACCGTAACGCAGGATGTTGAAGCAGCGGCGGATGTATATATGTTTGCAAACGATAACCTTTCAGAATTAGTCGCTTCGAACGCTATTGCAAGATTGGGCGGCGAGACGGAAAACTATGTTAAGAGTACAAATTCCCAGGCGATAGTAGATTCTGTATCCCTTGATGGAGCGGTTTACGGCGTTCCTTTTACAACGAATACATGGTTTATGTACTATGACAAGAGCGTATTTTCTGAGGAAGAGGCCTCTAACCTGGATACGATGATCGCAAAAGCGAAGGTTGCATTCCCTCTTACCGACTCATGGTATATTGCTTCTTTCTATGTGGCGAACGGATGCACTCTGTTTGGAAATAGCAACGACGAAGCGCAGGGAATCGATTTTAGCGGCGACAAAGCGACTGCAGTAACGGAATATCTCGTAGATTTGGCGGCTGACCCGAACTTTGTAAACGACGCTGACGGTGCAGGACTTGCAGGCTTACGCGACGGAAGCATCTCCGCAAAATTCTCAGGTTCCTGGGACTATGCGGCAGTAAAAGAGGCTCTCGGTGATAACTTCGGGGCAAGAGAACTTCCTACGATTACAATTAACGGCGAAGAAAAGCAGATGATGGCGTTTGCGGGTTCCAAGGCGATCGGTGTTAATCCTAACAGCGATAATATGCAGGTTGCAGTTGCTCTTGCAAGTTATTTGGGAAGTGCGGACGCACAGAAGGCACATTATGAAATGAGAAACATCATTCCATGTAATACGGAGCTTTTGGCAGAACCTGCACTTCAGAGCGACGCTCTCGTAGCAGCGCAGAATGCGGCTTTCGACAACACAGCTATTATCCAGCCGTTCGTAGCAGCCATGGGCAATTACTGGACTCCTGCTGAGAACATGGGTAGAGCATTTGTTAACAAAGAAGTAACGCATGCAAACGCAGCGGAAAAAACAGAGGCCCTCAACGATTCATTGAATACATCGGTAGTGGAATAATAGACGGTAAAAAAGTGATAGCTTCCGGGGTGTCCGTAACTTTTGCGGGCACCTTGGGGTATCTTTCGCTTCAGGAGGTTACAGCATGGGAGAAGGAAAAATGAAAGTAAAAGAGTTCGCAACGCCTTATACGTTAGGTAATGCGGTAAAGAAAGGCGATTTGGCAACAAAGCTGTCCATGCTGTTTATGGGAGCGGGAAACATTGCGCGCGGACAGATAGTTAAAGGACTTTTATTTCTCGCGATTGAAATAAGCTATATTTTATTCATGATTCAGAATGGTATACATAACTTGGCGATGATGCCCTCCCTGGGCACACAGGCCCAGCAGGAAATATGGAATGAAAAAAAGGGTATTTATGAGTATGTTGCCGGGGATAACTCGCTGCTTATTTTGTTGTACGGTGTAGTTACCTTATCTATTACAGCAGGTTTTATTCTGCTTTGGACGGCTTCGCTGCGCAGCGCTTACAAGGCGGAGGTCTTGAGCAAAAACGGTAAACATATCAATTCTTTTAAAGACGACATCAAGGATTTGTTCAATCAAAATTTACATATATTATTAATGACGCCACCGATCATGGGAATATTGCTTTTTACCATATTGCCGCTTATTTTCATGATTACCATGGCCTTTACCAATTACTCCAAGTATGAGGACCATTTGGTTTTGTTCGACTGGGTTGGTTTGGCAAACTTCATTAAAGTGCTCAGCTTTCAGGATTCCATGGGGCAGACCTTCTGGTCCGTACTGGCATGGACGCTCACATGGGCCATACTTGCTACCGGCCTAAACTACATATTCGGTATGATACTGGCCATCATCATCAACAGGAAGGATACGAAGATAAAAAGCTTCTGGAGATTCTGCTTCGTGCTTTCCATTGCAGTTCCGCAGTTCGTCTCCCTTCTCATCATGCGGACGATGCTGCAGCCCGAAGGCGCGGTAAATACCTTGCTAAGGAACGTAGGGCTTATCGAAACTTCCCTTCCTTTTTTTACCAATACGATGTGGGCGAGAGTGACCGTTATCGTAATCAACCTATGGATAGGCATTCCTTATACGCTGCTTCAGGTTACGGGAATTCTTCAGAACATACCGGGAGAACTCTATGAATCGGCAAGAGTGGACGGAGCCAATATATTTACTATTTTCTTCAGGATAACCTTGCCTTATATGCTGTTTGTGACGACGCCTTATCTGATCACTCAGTTTACCGGTAACGTGAATAACTTCAACGTTATTTACCTCCTTTCTCTGGGGCATCCCACGCCGGTGGGTTCCACTGCGGGAAGAACAGATCTTCTGATTACGTGGCTGTATAAGCTCACAATCGACCAGCAATACTTTAACCTCGGAGCGGTCATCGGAATTATGACCTTCGTGGTGCTGGCTGTTGTCGCCATCGTCACGTACAGGAATACAGGTTCTTATAAAGATGAGGAGGGATTCCAAGGATGAAGAAGAAAGAAATGGCTGGTGCAAGAACGAGAAAAACTATCACGAACGTAATTGTCCACATTTTTCTGGCGGTATTGTCGACGATATGGCTGTTCCCTATATTTTGGGTAGTATTAACGAGCTTTCGAGGAGAAAAAGGCTCCTATATGTCGACATTCTTCCCGAAAACATACACGTTTAACAATTATATAAAGCTTTTTACCGAGACAAATGTATTAAATTTCCCTAAAATGTTTGCAAACACGTTGATTATTGCAATTTTTTCCTGTGCTATTTCCACATTTTTTGTGCTGGCGGTTTCCTACAGCATGTCCAGATTAAAATTCATGGCACGTAAGCCTTTAATGAATGTAGCTCTCGTGCTAAAGCTGTTTCCGGCATTTATGTCCATGATAGCCGTTTACTACATTTTAAAAGCCATGGGCTTGTCGGAGGGAGCGATGATCCGTGTGGCGCTCATTCTCGTTTATTCGGGAGGGGCCGGTATCGAATTCTACATAGCCAAGGGATTCTTCGATACGATTCCTAAGGCATTGGACGAAGCGGCATATTTGGACGGCGCAACTAAATTTCAGGTGTTTGCGAAGATTACGGTTCCGCTCAGCAAGCCGATTATCGTATACACGGTCATCACTACATTTATTGCTCCCTGGGTGGATTTCATCTTTGCGAGGGTTATATGCAGGGCCAATGCCGATTATTATACGGTAGCATTGGGACTCTGGAGGATGCTCGAAAGAGAGTATATAGACAATTGGTACACCGCGTTTGCGGCGGGAAGCGTATGTATTTCCATCCCGATTGCAATTTTGTTCGTGGTAACCCAGAGGTTCTACTCCAGCGGCATGTCCGGCGCGGTAAAGGGATGACAATCATATGAAACTTAAATTGCAGGCAGGGCAGTGATCGAAAAAGAAATCGTGAATGCGCTTTGCCTGCATATTTTATGCCGTCATGGATATGGAATAATGTCATAGGCTTAGAAAAGAGATTGGGAGGAGATATTCTATGAAAACAAGGATATTTAGTATATTGCTGGCGGCTTGTGTGAGTATTGGCTCGTTTGCAGGCTGTGGAAATGGCGGAGGAGAAGATGCAAAGAAGACCGGCGTTATTTCAGGCAGCGCGGGTGAAGAGCAGGAGGGTGGAGACAGTGCAGATGCATTAGGAGGGACTGTGGCCGAAAAGCCTTCATTGAACGTGTTAGATGATAAATACCGTACTTTTTATGAGGTATTCGTATATTCTTTCTATGATGGAAATGGGGATGGAATAGGCGATTTGCAGGGTTTGACGAAGAAGCTCGATTACATCAATGACGGAGACGACACTACGGATACCGATCTGGGGTGCAATGGGATTTGGCTGATGCCGATCATGCCTTCCACCACTTATCATAAATACGATGTGACGGATTACCGCGGAATCGATGAACAGTATGGAACAATGGGGGATTTTGAGGAATTTATGGCGGCGTGTGATGAGAGGGGAATCGATGTGATTCTGGATTTGGTATTGAACCACACATCCTCTTCTCACCCATGGTTCATAAAAGCCTGCAGTTATTTGAAAAGCATAGGAGATACAGAGCCGTCTCCGGAGGATTGCCCTTACATCGATTATTACAACTTCTCCAGGGAGGGAGGTGCCGGGTATAGCGGGCTTGATGAAATATGGTATTATGAAGCGCGGTTTTGGAGTGAAATGCCTGATCTTAATCTTGGCAATGAAGCGGTGCGAGGAGAAATCGAGGATATTGTCGATTTCTGGCTGGCAAAGGGAGTAGACGGATTCAGACTGGACGCGGCAAAGGAATATTATTCCGGTACGGTAGATGCTAATATCGAAGTCCTTTCCTGGTTTAGTGAAATGGTAAAGGAGAAAAAGGAGGATGCCTATATTGTAGCGGAGGTATGGTCTGATATGGATACCTATGCGAAATATTATGAAAGCGGCATAGACAGCGTCTTTGACTTCGCTTTTGCGGACAGCGGGGGAATCATAGCGAATACAGTAAAAGGAAGCCAGTCAGCCAGCGGATTCGGGAAAGCGCTGCAGTCCTTGGATGAAAAGTTCTCTCAGTATAATGCCGATTATATTGACGCGCCCTTTTATACCAATCACGATTTAGGAAGAAGTGCGGGCTATTATTCAGGAGAGAACGCAGAGAGCCAGACAAAAATGGCCGGTGGTTTGAATCTTATGATGAATGGCAGTTGCTTCCTATATTATGGTGAAGAACTGGGAATGAAAGGATCGGGCAAAGACGAGAATAAGAGAGCACCCATGTATTGGAGTGAAAACAGTGAAGAAGCAGGCATGTGCGCCGGACCGCCGGATATGGATGCAGTGAAGATGAAATATGGCAGCCTAAGCGAACAGGTCGAGACAGCAGATTCCATTTACAATTATTATAAGGAAGCGATAAGGCTTCGAAATGTTTATCCGGAGATCGCCAGAGGAGAGGTAAGCTATGTGGAGAGTGCTTCTGGCAATAATGTGTGTGTGATAAAGAAGGCGTATGAAGATTCGGAAATACTTCTTATTATGAATATTTCAGGAGAAGAGCAGGCCGTGGATTTGAGCGGAATCACTGTGAATGAAGAAGAAATAAATGATATAGAGTCACTGGGTGGGGCGCTGCTTACGGGAGAGGAAAAGATTGGAGTGGAGAATGCAGAGGTTATTATGCCTCCATATTCTATTGGAGTATTTCGCTGAGGGGAGTGTGCGGATTCTGTAAATCTTTGAAGAACACGAAAAGGAGCAGAAGGATGTATAAGAATTATATTTTTGACTTGTATGGAACGTTGGTTGATATTCGGACGAATGAGAATAAGGAGAACTTGTGGAAGGGAATGGCAGAGCTTTACAGGAATGTGGGGGCTGTGTATGAGGCGGAGGAACTGAAGCGGGATTACTTTTTGTTATGCAGAGAAGAGGAGGAGAGGATTCGCCGGGAAAAAGAATGCGAATATCCGGAGATAGAGATTGGAGAGGTGTTTCGGAAGCTGTACATGAGGAAAAATGTGAGAGTGGGAGAGGAAACGGCAGTATATGCGGCCAGGAGGTTCAGGCAATGGTCCAGGGAATATATAAGAGTCTATGAAGGGGCGGCGGAAATGCTTGCGGAACTGAAGCGGATTGGCCGGAGAGTATTTCTGCTGTCTAATGCACAGCGATTGTTTACGATGCCGGAAATTGAAACGTTGGGGATTGAAAAGTTTTTTGATGATATATTTATTTCATCGGATTATGGAGTGAAGAAACCGGAACGGGCTTATATGGAGTTGTTGCTTAAAAAACAGCATCTGAAGACAAAAGATTGCGTTATGATCGGGAATGAACTCGGGAGTGACATTGAGATAGCTAATGCTTGTGGGATGGATAGCCTGTTTTTGCAGGGGAATGTGCAGGAGACATCGGAAAAAGGAACCGCCGCAACATATGTTGCGGCGGAAGGCGATTTTGAGCATATCCGTTTTATTTATGATTGGAAAGAGGACGGAAAATAGTCTTTCGCCCGGCCCATCCGACGATACGGACAAGAACGATGCCTATGAAGATTCCGATGCTGTCGATTGCCACATCACGGGAGGATGGCCCCCTGCCTGCAACAAAGGATTGGTGGTACTCATCAAAAGCAGCAAAGCCCACGCAGAATATTCCTGCCACGACCATGAGGGCGAAGCCTCTGACTCCGTATACATAGAGAGGGAAGGCCACTGTCACTGCCAGGATAAAATATTCCGTAACATGCCCCAGCTTGCG
The DNA here is from genome assembly GCF_039134705.1 of Kineothrix sp. IPX-CK. Lineage (NCBI taxonomy): Bacteria > Bacillati > Bacillota > Clostridia > Lachnospirales > Lachnospiraceae > Kineothrix > Kineothrix sedimenti. The sequence goes on from NZ_CP146256.1 coordinate 1,762,878, forward strand.
TACATAATGGTGAATGCGGTCTGCATAATGCTCGATTTGCTCCTCGGAAAAATCCTTATCCAACACTTTGTCGGTGACAGTGACTATTTTGACGCTGACTTTATAGCTGAGCTGGCTGCTGGTAATGCCATTCTGTTCGGAAAGCTGGAATATCATGTACATGACAAAAAGGGCGGGAACAAACGAAAGCGGCTTTAGCACGAGGCGTAACGTTTTCTTTATAAATAACAAAATGTATTTCATAAACATCTACCTTTCAAGGGGTGACGGCTGGCGCCGGAAACAAAAAGCGTATACCATGCAGTATACGCTTTTTGCTTTTGTATGTAAAATTAAATTTTCTTTATAAATTTATAAATCAACCTGTAATTGATGCTACATATCCAGATATTCACGCTGAGCCGCAATCTCAGGCGGAACGGGCAGGCGGCTCTTTTGCAGCTTTTGATATAGGTTGTCCATGTGATGAAGCTTCTGAGCGCTGCGGATCCGGTACCGGTCCAGAATGTCTTTGTACAAAGGATTCATCTTCAGCCGTTCACGTATATCCTTGGAGAACGGGCAGTGAGTAAAGAGAATGTCTCTTGCCACCTTATTAAGACGGGGAGCACCTTTAGCCTCAAACATAATCCAGATGATGTAATCCCGTATGAACATTTCCTTGTAACTGTTTTTCGCTTTTTGCATTGCGGATTTAATCTTATCTCTGGCATCGGAGCTGAGTTCGAGATTCTTCTTATAAAACTGTATGTAGTCGAAGTATTCGCTGGTGAGAGAACGCTCGGAAATATCGTTCCACCTGGCACCCTGAACGCGTTTGCACATTTCCCAGCGGAATTCTCCGGTAAGCCTCGTCATGATGGTAAGCAGGTCTTCCATCTGGAAGACGGAAGACATAAAGCGTGCAGGGGTAGTACGGCGCTTGCCTTCGATTTCCTGCCACATAACTCCACGGATACCGACATTAGGAAATAGGATAATGTCGGGAAGAACCTCAACGTTAATCATTTCCTTCGCTACGCCGCCGTCGGGATTGGAATAAATAGTCTCTCGCCCGTATGCGCCGAAATCAATAGAACGGATCCGGGTGATAGACTCGGTGATTCGGTCGGCAGTAACGAGTGTCTGAGATAGACCCTTCAGCACGTTGTGGTCGGAAAATACCGGACAGAATGTGGAAATACGGCCAAATGTAATCTTATTGACAAGAGGGAACATATTTTCCAACTCGAATATAACCTTTTTTGCATTGTTCTTGGAAAGCAGAGATTCCTGAGCAGCAGTGATTTTACCCGTCACCTTCAGCTCATGAATGTGAGCCGTATAATCGATATCGAATTCATTACGGCTGGGCTCCTTTTCCCCGTTATAAACGGCTTTTAACCATTCATAGGCGGTGTATACATGATTCTCGGGAGAAGAAGGGAAATTCTCCGCGATGGAGTACAGATAGGAAACATTCTCCATTCCCGCCAACTCTTCGTCCACATACCCGAATTGGAAGAACATCTTCAGAATAGTCGGGACGGAATCATCGTGAAGGCTGGCTTGAAAAGCGGACATATATATGGTGTAGAAAAGTTTGGTAATATTCATACGCAGTCTGCGGCTGTCGTCATCCACCGCATTTTTATCAATCTGCTTCTTATATTCCTCAATATATTTGCGAAAATCTGCGGCAATATCAGGGTCACAGTCCGCATATTCCAGAATAATATCCAGGGAATGCTCCACGGCGGCGGCATTTTTGGCAAGCTCAGGATCCTCCACGGGAACGTCCGAACCTTTCTCCTCCATGAAGGCGAGAGTTTCTTTGTAAGCGTTGATCCTTTCTTTGTATAGCTCGTGATCGATAGAGCCAAAGCCTTCCATATTGATCATCATACGGCTTATAGCGGCACTTATGGCAGTGGAATCCTCTTCGCGCTGACCGATTCTGAAAAACAGTGTAGTATATAAATCGAAAAGATCCAGTCTATTCTCGTTCATGAGCAGTCTGGCAATGTCTGATTTATAATCGTACATAATAAGGCATACGGACATAATTTCAGCGATGTCCTGACTGGTCTTCATGAGCAGACCATTTAAATAGTCGAAGTAGGGAACCGGAGACATAGGAAGCGTCTGCGTTACAACTGTGGACATGTTTTCGTAAAAGTCGGTGAGCCATTGAGGAATATCTTCCTCCAATGCCAGAGGCTCTATAGTCTCCAAATCGGGCAGTGCACGGGGAGATATGCGGTACCGTTCGCTGAGCTTCACGTATTCATTGTAACTGTCCGTTAAGTACTGATACAGATTATTGCAGTCGTATTTGGAGAATTCGTAGACCTCCAGAACATTTTTCATCTGCTTATAGCAGGAAGAAGTAACGAGCTGCGCGAAATTTGGATTTTTACCAAACATAACGGGAAGCCCGCCCACACTGTATGGAATGGATGCTATTGTAACATCGTCCGACGCTATGTAGGTAAAGATATAAGTATTGAAATATAACTCGCAGAGACCTATAATGTCTCCCTTGTCCAAAAAAAATTCGCCGTCCGAATATACGGCGCGTACCGTTCCTGTCAAAATCGTATGCAGAGCGTTAAACGGCTGCCCGCTCTCGCAAATTGTAGTGCCCATTTTAATTTCTTTTGCCATGTTGCCCCTCCTGCTGACATTTTTCCTTATAATAATTGTTTATATTATACTAACTTTGGTTATGAAATACAACAGAAGATTCCCTTTTTTGACAAGAGTCGCTGTACTTTTTTTCATTTTATGTTATACTTAAAAGAACTAAGGATAAACCGAGGGGGACAGCTCAATGGATAAAGACACACTTTACATACAGGAAATTGTGAACGGATATAGACCGGACGTTGAGAGGCTGGTCAGGTATATTCCGTGGCTGGAATCGAAAACAGGGATTAATGTGTCCAATATGTACAAAGGGGAAGGGATTGCGGAGCACTCTATATCTTTTCCGGTGTATGAGAGTACCTTGATGAGCCTTGTGCAGGATGCGCGAAGAACCAATCTGCTGGACAGGAACTATGCCTATGTTTATTCCAGAAACCGTATAAGAAGCGCATCGGACGAACAGAGGCTGATAGCGGTCGCTACCATACGCGAAATGGATATGCTGAAGGGTATATTGTCCAAGTATATTCTGGGCGGCATGACAAAAGGAAGACTGTGGACAGAGGGAGTTTCTAACGGCTCCATTCTAAAGGTATTGCTCAAGATGAAGGAAATTCTTGAGTATTGGGATAAACCGATAGAACTAAGCGGGGCAGGGATTGAGTAAGGGGTTCGTATAGATGAGTGAAAAATCGGCGCAGAAGCGAATGTATATATTGGAGACGGCAAGAAAGGTATTTATGGAGAAGGGCTTTAAGAACGTTACGATGAAGGACATCGTAGAAGCCTGTGAGATAAGCCGCGGAGGTCTGTACTTGTATTTTGCCAGTACGGAAGAGATTTTTATGGAAGTGTTGAAGCTGGAGACGGAAGAAACAGATGATGTTTTCTCGGGAAGCATCGGAGAAGATGCGGCGCCCTCTGATATTCTTGCGCTGTTTTTGAAGGAGCAGAAAAAAGAGCTGCTGAGTAAGAAGAATAATCTTACTATGGCGGTATACGAATTCTTTTTTGCAAACAAATTTCCTAAGAAGGGCCATTTGTTAAAGCAGCAATTCGATGCTGCGGTGAAAATTATAGAGAAGTTGATCGAGGCCGGAGTGGCCGCGGGAGAATTCTACTGCGAAGACCCGTTGGGAGCGGCGAGAAATATCATGTACGTACTGGAAGGGCTGAAAATAGTTTCTCAGACGAGAGGGATTACAGAGGACATTGTGGACAGAGAAGTTATGTATATTATGCAGGGCCTCGTTATGGAAGAATAGAATTAGTGGAATGGCAAATGCTTCAAAGAGGATACTTTGGGGCATTTTTTATGCTGCTATTTCCCTTTTTCGCAAAATATTTGGATATACCATTGAAAATTAGTCAGGATTCGTTATAATTAAGAATAGTCATCAATTGGAGGATTGTTAGGCAATCTTTTCTGATGTTAAAAAAATGGAGGAAAGTAAATTCATCATGGGAAATGTGAAACGCATTTATGTAGAAAAGAAGGAACCCTTTGCCGTAAAGGCGAAAGAGCTGAAGGAGGAAATCCGAAGTTACTTAGGCATATCGGGCGTAAAAGACGTGAGAATGTTCATACGTTACGATGTTGAGAACCTATCAGAAGATACTTTTGAGGCTGCCTGCAGGATTGTTTTTTCAGAGCCGCCGGTGGATATCCTTTATAAGGAGAACTTCGAGATACCTGCGAACGGAAAAGTGTTCAGCGTGGAATATCTGCCAGGACAGTTCGATCAGCGTGCGGATTCCGCAGTTCAGTGTGTGAAATTTTTACGGGAAAATGAGCAGCCCATTATTAGGACGGCAGTCACTTATCTCGTAATAGGAGACGTTTCCGAGGATGAATTTGAGAAAATAAAAGCGTATTGCATCAATCCGGTGGATTCCAGAGAGACGGATATGATGAAGCCGGATACTCTTGTTACACAGTTCGAGGAACCGGAAGACGTTTCCGTTCTGGATGGATTTAAGGATATGCCGGAAAGGGAGTTAGAGGAATTATACGAGTCTTTGGGGCTTGCCATGACGTTCAGGGACTTTAAGCACATTCAGAATTATTTCAAAAATGATGAGCGCAGAAATCCTACCATGACGGAAATCAGAGTGCTCGATACATATTGGTCAGACCACTGCCGCCATACTACCTTCTCTACGGAGCTTAAGAACGTGGAGTTCGGCGAAGGCTACTACAGGACCCCTATCGAAACAACGTATCAGAGTTATCTCGATACGAGAGAAGAAATTTTCAGAGGCAGAAAGGACAAGTTCATCTGTTTGATGGATCTGGCACTCATGGCGATGCGTAAGCTGAAAAAGGACGGAAAGCTAAACGATATGGAGGAGTCCGATGAAATCAATGCGTGCTCTGTCATCGTTCCTGTGGAAATAGATTACGGCGAGGGAATGGTAAACGAGGAGTGGCTCGTGTTCTTTAAGAATGAGACCCATAACCATCCTACGGAAATAGAGCCTTTCGGTGGTGCAGCAACCTGCCTTGGCGGTGCGATCCGCGATCCTCTTTCAGGACGGGGCTATGTATATCAGGCGATGCGCGTGACCGGTGCGGCGGACCCGACGGTACCGGTGGCGGAGACGTTAAAAGGAAAACTGTCCCAGAAGAAGCTTGTGCGCGGTGCAGCCAGCGGCTATTCTTCTTATGGCAACCAGATAGGACTGGCGACCGGTTATGTAAAGGAGATTTATCATCCCGATTATGTGGCGAAGAGAATGGAAATCGGCGCGGTAATGGGAGCAGCGCCCAGACGCAACGTTATTCGTGAGAAGTCCGATCCTGATGATATTATCATCCTTCTTGGAGGAAGGACAGGCAGGGACGGCTGCGGAGGAGCTACAGGGTCCTCCAAGGTGCATACGGAGAATTCTATCGAGACCTGCGGTGCGGAGGTGCAGAAAGGAAACGCGCCTACAGAACGCAAGATTCAGAGACTTTTCAGAAGAGAAGAAGTGAGCAGGATCATAAAAAAATGCAACGATTTCGGTGCAGGCGGCGTTTCTGTGGCGATCGGCGAGCTTGCGGACGGGTTGATCGTAGACTTGGATAAGGTGCCGAAGAAGTATGCGGGCCTGGACGGCACGGAGTTAGCTATTTCAGAATCTCAGGAAAGAATGGCTGTAGTAGTAGGTCCTTCCGATGCAGACAGCTTCTTGGACTTTGCAGCGCAGGAGAATCTGGAAGCGGTTCCCGTTGCCGTTGTGACGAAGGAGCCGAGGCTCGTTTTAAAATGGCGCGGTAAGGAAATCGTTAACATTAAGAGAACATTTCTCGATACCAACGGCGCTCATCAGGAAACGAATGTAAATGTGGATATTCCCAAAAAAGAAGAAAATTATTTCGATTATATAGCGATTCCTTCGGTAAAGGAGAAATTGGAAGAAGAGGACGTGAAAGCGGCATGGCTTGCGGGACTCAATGATTTGAATGTATGCTCCCAAAAAGGATTGGTGGAAATGTTCGACTCATCTATCGGTGCAGCTTCCGTGCTCATGCCTTACGGCGGTAAATATCAGTTGACAGAGACGCAGGTAATGGCGGCGAAGCTTCCGGTATTAAAAGGAAAAACCGATGCGGTTACTCTTATGAGCTACGGTTTCGATCCCTATCTTTCCTCATGGAGCCCATATCATGGAGCGATTTATGCGGTGACGGAATCCATGGCGAAGATTGTTGCGGCAGGCGGTGATTTTAGAAATATCCGCTTTACCTTCCAGGAATATTTCAGGCGCATGACTTCGGAACCGGAACGTTGGAGTCAGCCTTTTGCAGCTCTTTTAGGTGCATATGACGCGCAGATCGGATACGGCCTTGCGTCCATCGGTGGTAAGGACAGCATGTCGGGAACCTTTCAGGATATTGACGTACCTCCTACTCTTGTATCTTTTGCTGTGGATGTAGCGAAAGAGGGCAATATCGTAACACCGGAGCTTAAGAGTGCAGGAAATAAGTTGGTTCAGTTCTGGATCGATAAGGATGAATACGATATTCCGATTTATGAAAATGTTATGAATTTGTATCAGCAGATTACTCTGCTTATTGAAGAAGGAGTTATTGTGTCCGCCTATGCACAGGATGCTAAGGGCCTCGTTTCTTCCATCAGCAAGATGGCATTCGGCAATAAATTGGGCGTGAATATGTCAGGGGAGCTGTCTGCAAAGGAATTGTTTGAAAATGGTTTAGGTGATATTGTGGCGGAGGTGACAGCGGATAATCTGGAGAAATTGAGTGAGCTTCCGAACTGCCGTGTGGTAGGTGAGGTAACAGAGGAACCGGAATTTACCTATAAGGATGTTCATATCTCCATGGAAGAGGCTCTGTCGGCATGGACTTCCAAGTTAGAAAAGGTATTTCCGACGAAGGCGGTGAAAGAAACGACGCCTGTAGAGTCTCCGCTTTATACGGCAGACAGAGTTTATATATGCAGAAACAAGGTGGCGAAGCCTACGGTATTCATTCCGGTATTTCCGGGGACGAACTGTGAGTATGACAGCGCGAAGGCGTTTGAGCGTGCCGGAGCGAAGGCAGTGACGAAGATATTTAGAAACCTGACGGCAGAGGACATCAGAGATTCCGTAGAGGTGTTTGAAAAGGCGATAAACGATGCACAGATTATTATGTTTCCGGGAGGATTTTCCGCAGGTGATGAGCCGGACGGAAGCGCGAAATTCTTTGCTACCGCATTCCAGAACGCAAAAATAAAAGAATCGGTCATGAAGCTGTTAAACGAAAGGGATGGTCTTGCCCTTGGTGTCTGCAACGGATTCCAGGCATTGATTAAGCTCGGCCTTGTTCCTTTTGGAGAAATCGTAGGACAGAAGGAGGATTCTCCGACTCTTACCTTTAATACAATTAATCGTCATATTTCCAAGATGGTATATACGAAAGTAGTATCCAATAAATCCCCTTGGCTTCAGGAAGCGGAAGTGGGCAAGACCTACGCGAATCCGGCCTCCCATGGAGAGGGACGTTTCGTTGCCCCGAAGGAATGGGTGGATAAATTGTTTGCAAACGGTCAGGTGGCTACGCAGTATGCGGATATCGACGGCAATGTTTCCATGGATGAGGAATGGAACGTGAATGGTTCCTATGCCGCTATCGAAGGAATCACTTCACCGGACGGAAGATGTTTTGGCAAGATGGCACATGCGGAACGCCGTGACTGCTCCGTTGCAATCAACATTTACGGAGAGCAGGATATGAAGATATTCGAATCGGGCGTATATTACTTCACAAGATAATTATAAAACCATGGGAAGATGTTTGCGGATTTCCATGGTTTTATTATATAGTAGAATAATTTTAAATATGTGTTGAAACATACAAGATGCTGTGCTAAAATAAGATAATTTGGATAAAATTTAGAGAGAGGACGACGGGTGAAAAAAATGAACGTATTTCCAATGAAGTCATTTTTAATTTTGGAGGACGGCACAGTTTTTGAGGGGATTCATATCGGTGCCAAAAAAGAAATCATCAGTGAAATAGTTTTCAATACGTCCATGGCGGGCTATCCGGAAGTACTTACGGATCCTTCCTATGCGGGACAAGCCGTGTGCATGACCTATCCGCTTATCGGTAACTACGGAGTATGCAGAGACGATATGGAATCTAAGAAACCGTGGCCCGATGGATTTATTGTACGGGAATTGTCGAGAGTTTCCAGCAATTTCCGCTCGGATATGACGATTCAGGAATTTCTGGAGGAATATGGAGTGCCGGGAATCGCAGGAATCGATACGAGAGCCCTTACGAAGATTTTGCGGGAAAAGGGCACGATGAACGGAATGATCACAACGAGGGAAGATTATGATTTGAATGAAATCATACCCAGATTAAAAGAGTACACTACGGGAAAAGTGGTGGAAAAGGTAACCTGTGAACATAAATATGAAGTAAAGGGTTCTGTATCCCTGGAGGAAAACGGAGCAGTTTCCGGAAGTGCCAGATTTGATAAGGAATCGTATGAAAAAGGAACTCATGAGAAGAAACCGAGTATGGTAAAAGCCTTAAACGGCGCCGGCAAGAAGGTTGCGCTGTTAGACTTCGGAGCGAAGGATAATATCGCTGACGCGCTCGCGAAAAGGGGCTGTGCTGTTACCGTATATCCCGCACTTACAAAGGCGGAAGAAATCATCGCGGATGCACCGGACGGCATCATGTTAAGCAACGGACCGGGCGACCCGAAGGAATGCACCTCTATTATAGAAGAAATTAATAAGCTATATCAAACGAACATTCCCATTTTTGCAATATGTTTAGGACATCAGCTCATGGCGCTTGCGACGGGAGCTGATACTTTTAAAATGAAATATGGCCACCGGGGCGGAAATCATCCGGTAAAAGACTTGCAGACCGGCAGAGTCTATATTTCCTCACAGAACCATGGATATGTGGTGGATATGGACAAGCTCGACCCTGGCATTGCCATACCAGCATTTATCAATGTGAATGATGGAACGAACGAAGGTCTTTCCTATACCGGCAAGAATATTTTCACCGTACAGTTTCATCCGGAAGCATGTCCGGGACCTCAGGATTCCGGGTATTTGTTTGACAGGTTTATTGATATGATGAAAGCGAGGAAAGAAGATGCCTAAGAATCCTAATGTAAAAAAAGTGTTGGTTATCGGTTCCGGCCCTATCGTTATCGGACAGGCAGCGGAATTTGATTATGCGGGAACGCAGGCCTGCCGCTCTTTAAAGGAAGAGGGAATCGAGGTCGTACTGGTAAACTCCAACCCCGCAACTATTATGACGGACAGGGATATTGCGGATAAAATATATATTGAGCCTTTGACTGTCAAGGTTTTGGAGCAGATCATTGAAAAGGAAAAGCCAGACAGCGTTCTGCCTACGCTGGGAGGTCAGGCCGGCTTAAATCTCGGTATGGAGCTGGATGAATCCGGCTTTCTTGCGAGAAATAATGTAAAGCTTCTGGGTACCACCGCTAAGACGATTAAAAAGGCGGAGGATCGTTTGGAATTCAAGGAGACGATGGAAAAAATCGGAGAACCCTGCGCGGCATCTCTCGTGGTGGAAAATGTAAAAGATGGTGTGGAATTTGCGAAGAAAATAGGCTATCCTGTTGTTCTTCGTCCGGCATATACGCTTGGCGGATCGGGAGGAGGAATCGCCGACAATCAGATGGAGCTGGAAGATATTCTGGCTAACGGTCTGCGCCTCTCCCGTGTAGGTCAGGTTTTGGTAGAGCGTTGTATTTCCGGCTGGAAGGAAATAGAATACGAAGTGATGCGCGATAGTGCGGGTAACTGTATTACCGTTTGTAACATGGAAAATATTGACCCGGTAGGCGTACATACCGGAGACAGCATCGTTGTGGCTCCTTCACAGACATTGATGGACAAAGAATATCAGATGCTTCGCAGTTCAGCTCTCAACATTATCAATGAGCTGGAAATTACCGGAGGCTGCAATGTGCAGTTCGCCCTTCATCCTACCAGCTTCGAATATTGTGTTATTGAAGTTAATCCCCGTGTAAGCCGTTCTTCTGCGCTTGCGTCGAAGGCCACCGGCTATCCGATCGCAAAGGTGGCGGCGAAGATTGCACTTGGCTATACACTGGATGAAATAAAGAATACCATTACGGGAAAGACCTATGCCAGCTTTGAACCGACGCTGGATTACTGTGTAGTGAAGATTCCGCGCCTTCCTTTCGACAAGTTTATCACGGCGAAGAGGACGCTGACCACGCAGATGAAGGCTACCGGCGAGGTTATGAGTATCTGCACGAATTTTGAAGGTGCGCTGATGAAGGCGATTCGTTCGCTGGAGCAGCATGTGGATTGTCTTATGAGCTATGATTTTTCGGCGCTTTCCAAGGAGGAGCTTCTGGATAGGCTGAAAATCGTGGATGACCGGAGAATTTTCGTAATAGCCGAGGCGGTCAGAAAGGATATCGATTACGATACGATTCACGAGATAACCATGGTAGATCATTGGTTTATTGATAAAATTGCAATCTTAGTCGAGATGGAAGCGGCGCTGAAAGAGGGACCTCTTACTTTGGAGTTGTTAAAAGAAGCGAAGCGTATCGAGTACCCCGATAATGTTATCAGCAGACTGGCAGGCATACCGGAGGCGGATATTAAGAAAATGCGTTATGACAACGGAATCACCGCGGCCTTTAAGATGGTAGATACCTGTGCGGCGGAATTCGCTGCAAGCACCCCATATTATTATTCCTGCTTTGGAAGTGAAAGTGAGATAGTGGAAACTAATCCGCCTAAGAAGGTGCTGGTTCTGGGGTCCGGTCCCATTCGTATCGGGCAGGGCATAGAGTTCGACTATTGCTCTGTACATGCTACGTGGGCATTTTCGAAGGCCGGATATGAGACGATTATTATCAATAACAATCCTGAGACGGTGAGCACGGACTTCGACATTGCGGATAAGCTTTATTTCGAGCCGCTGACGCCTGAAGACGTGGAGAACGTGGTGAATATAGAAAAACCGGACGGAGCGGTAGTTCAGTTCGGCGGACAGACAGCGATCAAGCTGACAGAAAGCCTCATGAAGATGGGCGTTCCTATTTTAGGAACGAGCGCAGAGAATGTAGATGCGGCAGAGGACAGAGAACTGTTCGATGCAATTTTGGAAAAGTGTGATATTCCCAGACCTTCAGGCGGAACGGTGTATACCGCTGAGGAAGCTAAAAAGGTGGCGAATAAATTGGGCTATCCGGTATTGGTGCGCCCCTCCTACGTACTGGGCGGACAAGGGATGCAGATTGCCATTTCCGATGAGGAAGTGGAAGAGTTCATGGAAATCATCAACCGCATCGCTCAGGACCATCCAATTCTGGTAGATAAATATTTGCAGGGCAAGGAAATCGAAGTAGATGCGGTCTGTGACGGTACCGATATTCTGATTCCCGGCATTATGGAACATATCGAGAGAGCTGGAGTCCATTCCGGCGACAGCATCTCCGTATATCCGGCCCAGAGCATCAGCGAGAAGGTAAAGGAAACGATTGCGGAATATACGAGGAAGCTTGCCAAGGCCCTGCATGTTATAGGACTGATCAACATTCAGTTCATCGCAGTGGGTGAGGAGGTATATGTCATCGAGGTAAATCCCCGTTCCTCACGAACGGTTCCATATATCAGCAAGGTGACGGGCATTCCGATAGTTGATCTTGCGACGGAGGTTATTATCGGCAAGACGATCCGTGAGCTTGGTTACGACCCGGGACTTCAAAAGGAAGCGGATTATGTGGCGATCAAGATGCCGGTATTCTCCTTCGAGAAAATACGAGGCGCGGAGATCAGCTTAGGGCCGGAGATGAAATCTACGGGAGAATGCTTAGGCATTTCCAAAACATTCAATGAGGCGCTTTATAAGGCGTTCCTCGGTGCCGGCATCAATCTGCCCAAATACAAACAGATGATTATCACGGTTAAGGATGCGGATAAGGGAGAAGCGATCGAGATAGGAAAACGCTTTGAAAAGCTTGGTTATACTATTTATGCGACAAGAAGCACGGCAAATGCACTTAAGGAGGCAGGGGTAAACGCCCGCAAAGTAAATAAGATACAGCAGGAATCGCCTACGGTCATGGACCTTATCTTGGGTCATAAGATCGACCTTGTCATCGATACGCCTACGCAGGGAAGGGATAAGTCCAGAGACGGTTTCCTTATAAGAAGAACGGCTATCGAGACGGGCGTAAACTGCCTGACCTCGTTAGATACGGCAAGAGCGCTGGTGACGAGCTTAGAGCATGTAAATAAGGAAGAAAAGCTGACATTAGTCGACATTGCATCGCTGTAAATAAGGGGGACTGTTGCAAAATGGCGGGAACTGATACCGCTCTTTTGCGGCAGCCCTTTTTTGAGCTGGTTTTATTCCTTCAATAGATTTTGGAAGGAGAACGAAATTATTATGGTAAATTACGCAAAAGAATTGGATAAAATAATAGAAGAACGGATCAAAGATGGAGATGGTAAGAGAAAAACGATTCTTCTTCATAGCTGTTGTGCGCCATGCAGCAGCTACGTAATGGAGTATTTGCGCGAATATTTCGATGTTACGGTTTTTTACTATAATCCCAACATTACGGAGGATGCGGAATATCGGAAGAGGGTTGAGGAACAGAAGCGATTAATAGCAGAATATAACAGGCAGGTGGAGGAAGGAGTATTTAAAAATATGTATTCCACACTCCGTGCACATAAAATCGAAGTGATAGAGGGCGATTATGAGCCGGAAAGCTTCTATCGTATCGTCAAAGGCTTGGAGCGCTGCCCGGAGGGCGGAGAGAGGTGTTTATTGTGCTATGAGCTGCGGCTTCGAAAAACCGCGCAGTTCGCTGCGAGGAAGGGGTTTGATTATTTCACTACGACGCTTACGATAAGTCCGATGAAAAATGCAGAAAAATTAAATGAAATCGGTGAACTTATGGGAAGAGAATACGGGGTTTCTTTTTTGCCCTCGGATTTTAAGAAGAAAAATGGGTATAAGAGGTCGGTTGAACTGTCCGGGCTGTTCGGGCTGTATAGACAAGATTATTGCGGCTGTGTTTATTCCCGCAAGCAATGAGCCAAGCGCAGGCTTGCTTGCATTTGGCGAATGCAGCGAGGGTCAAATATTCTGCAGTTTGCTACGGGAGATTCGACCCTAAGAACAAATTGGCATTGCGAAAATAAGAACGAGATGATAGTATATATAGATGTGAGATGAGGGGTGACTTCACCCGGTGAAGGAAGGAAGAAATGTAATGAATAAAATTCTTGATGTAATATCAGATGAGATGAAGCGTGCTTTTTTATCGGCAGGATATGCGGAAGAACTGGGGAAAGTCACATTGTCGAATCGCCCCGATTTGTGTGAGTATCAATGCAATGGAGCGATGGCAGGCGCGAAGCAGTATAAAAAGGCGCCGATTATCATAGCGCAAGAAGTGGCGCAGAAGTTAAATAACAGTAATATATTCGAAGAAGTGAGTGCAGTAAATCCCGGCTTCTTAAATTTAAAGCTGAAACCGGAATTTTTGAAGGATTATTTGAACCAGATGGCGCATTCTCCTAAATTCGGATTGGATATGCCAAAGTCTCCCAGGAAAATAGTGATTGATTATGGCGGACCGAATATAGCGAAGCCTTTGCATGTGGGTCATCTCCGTTCTGCCATTATCGGCGAGAGCATAAAGCGTATCGCGCGGTATGCGGGACACGAGGTAATCGGGGATATTCATCTGGGCGACTGGGGTCTGCAAATGGGATTGATTATTACGGAGCTCCAGGAACGTTACCCGGAGCTGGTATATTTCGATGAAGCTTTCAAAGGAGAATACCCTAAGGAGGCACCTTTTACTATTTCGCAGCTGGAAGAAATCTATCCTACGGCCAGCAGCAAGTCTAAGGAGGACGCTTCTTATAAGGCGAAGGCTATGGATGCGACATTCAGGCTTCAGAGCGGAGTCAGAGGATATCGCGCTCTTTGGCAGCATATCGTTAATGTCTCAGTAATGGATTTAAAGAAAAATTACCGCAATCTTAACGTAGAATTCGACCTATGGAAGGGTGAATCCGACGTTCATGATCTGATTCCCCACATGGTAGAGGATATGAAGGAAATGGGATATGCATACATCAGCGATGGCGCGCTGGTGGTGGATGTTAAGGAAGAATCGGATACGAAAGAGATTCCTCCCTGCATGATCTTGAAATCCGACGGGGCTTCCCTTTATAATACTACGGATCTGGCAACCATTATGGAGCGTATGAATCGGATACATCCTGATGAGATTATTTATGTGGTGGATAAGCGTCAGGATTTATATTTTGAGCAGGTATTCCGCTGTGCAAGGAAAACAAAGCTGGTACAGCCGGAGACGAAGCTGTATTTTCTGGGATTCGGTACGATGAACGGTAAGGATGGCAAGCCTTTTAAGACGAGAGAAGGCGGCGTGATGCGATTAGAATCCCTGCTTTCGGAAATCAATGAAGAAATGTATGGAAAAATCACGGAGAACCGTTTGGTGCCGGAAAAAGAGGCGAAGGAGACCGCCCGCGTGGTGGCTCTGTCTGCGATAAAATACGGAGATTTGTCCAACCAGGCGTCAAAGGACTATATTTTCGATATGGACAGGTTTACCTCCTTTGAAGGGGATACGGGTCCATATATTTTGTATACTATCGTGCGCATTAAGTCCATTTTAACGAAGTACAAGGAAATGGGAGGTTCGCTGGTGGAAGCAGCGCTTCAGGAGCCATTGGGAGAAGCGGAAAAGAGTCTGATGCTTCAGCTCGTAAGCTTCAATGCTATGATGGAAAGCGCTTATGAAGAGATTGCGCCTCATAGAGTGTGTGCTTATATTTATGACCTAGCGAATGCGCTTAACCACTTTTATCATGAGACGAAGATCCTGACTGAAGAGGATACTGTCAGGAAAGAAGGCTTTATAGCACTTCTTGTATTAACACGGGATGTGCTGGAGACATGTATCGATGTGTTAGGTTTCCAGGCGCCGGAAAGAATGTGATAAAATCTTCCGGTACAGGAATTGTCAGGAAGAATCAGATTATTAAAAATAATCAAAAATTTTGCTAAAAAGTTTCAGAAAATCTCTTGACAAGCTGGGGGATAAAATTGTATACTAGCAAAGCGGGTTGCGGAAAGTGACCTGACAAATGTGGGATCTTAGCTCAGCTGGGAGAGCATCTGCCTTACAAGCAGAGGGTCATAGGTTCGAGCCCTATAGGTCCCATATTATATGGCGAGATAGCTCAGTTGGCTAGAGCATACGGTTCATACCCGTAGTGTCGAGGGTTCAAATCCCCCTCTCGCTACTCATGGAGATGCTAGAAAACACGATGTTTTCGGCATTTCTTTTTATTTTAAATAAAAAGAATAGTCGTTTTACATCGTTTTGAGCCATTTAATATCGAAATATATGAGGTCAAAATGCAAGGGCAGTTTGAACCTAATTTTGTACATTGGGAATGTCGGTAAGGGATAACTTAAGAGACTTTTAAGTAAAAGATACAGAATTATAAGAACAGAATATAGTGTAAATAATAGCCAGAGAGGAAAGGTAAATTCCAATCTGGCTATTACATCTTACTGATAATTATTACATAAATTATGTTTCTTTTTGTTCTACAAGCATTATGTAATTTCCCGCTGCCTTTTACACAAGCCTAAACAGACGGGCGATGTTTGCCACAATCAAGCAAACGACGATCCCTGTCATAGTCGGGATAGCAAAAGATATCAGTGTCCATTTGAGGCTCTGAGTTTCTTTTTTAATGGTAAGACAAGTGGTCCCACAGGGCCAGTGCATCAGTGAGAAAAGCATTGTGCAAACTGCTGTGAGCCAAGTCCATCCATGGCTTACAAATAAGGCATGTAAGTCGGATAGATTTTCCAGATCAGTAAGTGTTCCCGTTGCCATGTAACTCATGATGATGATCGGTATAACAATTTCATTTGCTGGGAAGCCCAGAATAAATGCCATCAAGATATAGCCATCTAGTCCGAGAAGTCTTGCGAAAGGGTCAAGAAATCCGGCACAGTGAGCGAGCAAGCTCAGGTCTCCGACATGAATATTCGCAAGGATCCATATGATAAGTCCAGCGGGCGCTGCGACAATAACTGCCCTGCCTAACACGAAAAGTGTCCTGTCAAAAATGGATCGAACGATGACCCTTCCAATCTGAGGGCGCCTGTAAGGTGGAAGCTCCAGATTGAAGGAGGAAGGAACTCCTTTCAGTATCGTTTTTGACAAAAGCTTTGAAATGAGTACTGTCATTGTTACGCCTAGGACAATCACTCCTGTTAGAATAAGTGTGGATGTAATGGACTGAAATAACCCTCCCATGGTTCCTGCCAAAAACGTTGTGATAATTGCAATCAAAGTAGGAAACCTTCCATTGCAGGGTACAAAGTTGTTGGTGATAATTGCGATCAACCTCTCACGGGGTGAATCAATGATGCGGCAGCCAATAATACCTGCGGCGTTGCAGCCGAATCCCATGCACATGGTGAGTGCCTGCTTGCCATGAGCGCAAGCTTTCCGAAAAAAATTGTCAAGATTAAAGGCTATGCGGGGTAGATATCCCAAATCTTCCAATAAAGTAAACAATGGAAAAAAGATTGCCATAGGAGGTAACATAACGGATATAACCCAAGCAAGTGTCCGGTAAATACCATCGACAAAAATACTACGAAGCCATTCAGGCGCTGATACCCACAGGAAAAAATTAGAAATAGGTTTTTCTAGTGAGAATAGGCCCGTGGCGAGGAGGCTCGATGGAACATTTGCGCCTGAAATAGTAATCCAGAACACACAAAAAAGCAGTACGATCATAATAGGAATACCGGTCAGTTTTGAAGTTAGGATTTTATCGATTTTACGGTCCCGTTCGGCATATTTCTTTTCTTCAAAAGTAATTGTTTCATTGCTGATATTTTCGCATGTTTTAATAATTTCTGTTACGATCAGATCCCTAAACTGATCAAGTGGGATTCCTGAGGCATCCAATAAGTCTCTGGCCTTAGCTACTTTTTGCAATATTTTTTCGTTTTGCATCAGATCGTAGCCAAGATAGGTCTTCAATGACTGAAGTATACTTTCATCCCCGTCGAGCAGCTTGTATGCCACCCATCGACTGCTGACGCATTCCTGCAAAGCTTCTGATACTTCGGGTTCTATTAAGGAAGCGGCATTTTCGATTTCATCAGTGTAAGTGATGCGCAACGGTTTTGTTACAAAAGAACCGTTTGTAAGAGAAGTTACCAAATCCATCAGTTGGTCGAGCCCCTCTCCTGATCTTGCGTTTGTTCCGACTACCGGAATGCCTAATCGGGAAGCAAGCAAATTCAAATTTATATTGATTTTTTTCTTTTTTGCCTCGTCCATTAGGTTTACGCATAGTATGACTTTATCCGTTATCTCCATAGTCTGAAGAACCAGATTAAGATTTCGTTCCAGACATGTAGCGTCGGCAACGACCACCACGGCATCTGGTTCTCCGAAACAGATAAAATCCCGGGCAATTTCCTCCTCAGTAGAGTTAGCCATCAGTGAATAAGTACCTGGAATATCGACCATGATAAAATTATTACCCTTGTGCCGATACTTGCCCTGCGCATTTACGACAGTTTTTCCGGGCCAGTTGCCCGTATGCTGATTGAGTCCCGTCAAACTGTTAAAAACGGTACTTTTCCCGACGTTTGGATTGCCCGCGAGCGCAACGATTTTATCCCGCTGAGTTTCTTTTTCAATATTCAGTCCACAGTGTTTTAATACTTTCGCTCCGGTAGATGCGCTTGTTAGACCCATAAAATCCTCCTTTAATTATAAAGTGGAGGAACGAAAGAAGCACAAGAATTACATGCTTACATGTTATCCATTTTGGCAATTATATGTAGGTTGAAATTCTGTCTGCTATCGCTCCACTTAATCTTACCGCGTTGATACCATGATTTTTTCCGATACGTCGGTCCGTAGTGCGATTACAGCTCCTCTTATGAAATAGGCTACCGGATTACCGGAAGGACTTCTATAGAGAGGTTCAATTTCGGTACCGTCGATGATGCCAAGGTCAAGCATACGCCGTCTTACCGTGCCATCAGAAGTCAATGTTACAACATTTGCTTTTTTGCCTATCGGCAACTGATTAAGAGAAATTTGATTGTTATTCATTAAGACATCCTCCCGATATTAATTAGCGTTGGGGAAGAAAGTTTCCCTACACTAATATATGGCTCTTAAACTAAAACTGTTACGACTATAATAAATTAAATAAAATTTTTAGGGGATGATTCTATGAGTGGCAATTAAAAATTTTGATTTCAGGACAGTCCGGGGGTATCAGCTTGTAAATCAGCGTGAAGGACAACTTACTCATGAACTGGTAGAATATCTTTTAAATAGGCATGGAACAGTATAAAAATTCTTGAAATTGTTTGGAAGCTTTAATACGCTTGAAGAAACAGAGGTTTTTGTACAAAATATTCTATAACTATGCAGATATATCTTATTATGTTACCTTTATTGTATATCATGCAGACGTTATATCATTGACTTTGCCCTAAGGGGAAGGTGTAAGGTAAAGGCAGACATATAAGATACGATGAAAGGAAGACAGTCTATGTTATCAATTGGTGAGTTTTCAAATATATGTAAGGTGTCTGCAAAGACACTTCGTTATTACGCTGAAATAGGGCTTATCATACCGGATGAAATCAACCCAGAAAACGGTTATAGATATTATTCCATCGAACAATTGGAAAAGATGTTATTTATCAATCGTTTAAAGTCATACAATTTCTCTTTAGAAGAAATCAAAGCAATACTGAAATCGGAAGAATTAATGGATGATAAACTTTTTGCGGCACTTACCGGGAAGAAAAGAGAAATTGAGAAACAGGTACAGGAATTTGAAAAAACTTTAGACCAGATAAATGATGATATATCCAATTTAAAAGTAGGAAAATCGATTATGTCATATCTGGAAAACATTGATGTTCAGCTTGTAGAAGTACCAATGATGTATCTTTTGTTTATCCGAAAAATGGTTCATGAATACGATTATCCGGAAGAATATGGTAATTGTTTTAGTAAATTATTCAGGAGGATTGCAGACGACAAGTTAACTATGCTTTCCCCGCCAATGGTACTTTTCCATAGCACAGAATTTACTCCGTCTGGTTTAGATACTGAATTTGCTGTTCCGGTAAAAGAGTATGTTACTGGGACGAGAGATTTTTATCCGGGACTATGCTTGAAAACGGTTGTGTATGGTTCTTATTCCGCCCTATCCTCCGTATACACAAAACAACGTGAATGGGCGGAAAAAGAAGGTTATGAATGCAGCAATGCTCTCTATGAAGTATATGTAACCGATCCTTCTGAGGTTTCAAAAGAAAGTGAACTTATAACGGAAGTTTATTACCCCGTTAAAAAGAAGCAAGAAAGGCAATGCGCGCAAAAGGAGAAATTTATATGAATCGAGAAAAAGTGACAGAGTTAGAAAATAAAATAAACAATAACTATAGCAATATTGCAGGTATAGTTGTACTGAAAGGCGGTAAGACACTATATGAGAATTATTTTAACGAATGTACTGCTGCTAGCCGAATACACGTTTATTCCGTAACCAAAAGTATTGTTTCCATATTGATTGGAATTGCCATGGACAAAGGATATATCAAAAGCAGCAACGAGAAAGTATTGGATTTTTTTCCGGATTACATAGTTAAAAAAAGAGAAAAGACAATACAAGGTGTCACATTTGAAAATTTGCTGACAATGACAGCTCCGTATAAATATAAGTTCGCACCCTATATAAAGTATTTCACAAGTGATGACTATGTAAGATTTTCGCTCGATCTATTAGGCGGCAGGGAGCAGATAGGAAAATTTAGATACGCTCCCCTCATAGGGCCGGATATCTTGTCAGGTATTCTTGTAAAAGCGACCGGGAAGTCTGTGTTTGATTTCGCAACAGAAAATTTATTCTCGCCACTGGGAATTACTGTTGAGAACAATGTGATTTTTCATAGTAAAGAGGAACAACTGGCATTTAATAAAGCAAAAGATATCAGCGGTTGGGTTGTCGACCCGTCGGGAGTAAATACAGCAGGATGGGGGCTTACTTTGACTCCTATGGATATGGCGAAAATAGGCCAGTTGTACTTATCCGGCGGAATATGGGAAGATAAACGGATTGTATCAAAGAAGTGGATAGAAGAGAGTACAAAGGAACACAGCAGATGGGAAAAACTCGATCTGGCATATGGATATTTATGGTGGATCCATGAGGATGGCTATGCAGCGATGGGAGATGGAGGAAATGTCATCTATGTCAATACAAAGAAAAGCATGGTGATTTCAATTGCAGCTCTTTTTAGGCCGAATGTTAAGGATAGGATAGAATTTATTAAAGAATATATCGAACCGATATTTGAGAATTGCGTATAATGAATTTTAAATTTCTTATTATTTTTCTATAAAAAAATTGTTTTTACAAAGAGGAAGTGTTATGGTTAGATATACAGAAAAAGAAGAACTGCATGACATAGTTTACAGGTTGGGAAAGTAAGTATGCCGCAGGGACTACAGTCAGAAAAGGTGGTAGTGCGATGGATGTAACGACACAGGCCTTAAGGGATACATCGATACGTTATCCCGAACGGCTTCATATTCATAAAGGAAGTGCGGTTTCCTATGGAGCTCATCAAATATGGTATCCGGGGTGGATTCAGCGGATGAGCGGATGCGGTCCGACGGCAGCATCCAATTTATTATGGTATCTGGCAGCCACCAGACCGGAGGACTGCGGCGGACTTTATGACGGAGACGGAACGAGCTATGCGGGAATGCTGCGTCTGATGGAGGAGGTATGGAACTATGTAAAGCCGGGCGTACGGGGTGTAGACAGACCTTCTATTTTTATTGATGGAGCAATCGGTTTTGGACTAAAGCATGAAATAGCTTTGAAGGCCAGACTTTTAGAGGTTCCTCAAGGAGAAAAGGAGCGTCCCGGTATGGAAACGGTATTGGAGTTTCTGACCTTGGCTTTTTTAGACAATTTGCCGGTGGCTTTTTTAAATTTATCGAATGGAGCGGTGAGAAACCTCGATAATTGGCACTGGGTAACACTAGTATCCACGGATAGGGACTTGAAAGCACAGATGTACGATCAGGGGAGAAAGCAGATCATCGATGTGAACCTATGGCTTTCTACTACTGCCGGCGGAGGTGCTTTTGTCGCATTAGAACCGCTTTAAAATATAAAGGAGGGCTTATCATGCAGTATAGAACAAATCCTAAGAACGGCGAAAAGATTTCCGCCTTAGCTTTCGGTTGTATGCGGTTTAACAAGGATGAGAAGGAAGTAGAGAGGCAGATCCGCTATGCCATTGAACAAGGCGTGAATTATTTCGATACTGCGTATATTTATCCCAACAGCGAGGCTACTCTTGGAAGAATACTCGCCAAGGACGGGATGCGGCAGAAGGTTAATATTGCGACTAAGCTTCCTCATAACAATGCAAGAAAATATAGCGATTTAGACCGTATTTTCGGTACGCAGCTGGAGCGGCTGCAAACGGATCATGTCGATTATTACCTGATACATATGCTGGGGAACGTGAGGTCGTGGAAGAGGCTTAGAGATATTGGAATCGAAAAGTGGATAGATGAAAAGAAAGCTTCCGGGGCCATCCGTAATCTCGGTTTTTCCTTCCATGGACCGCAAAATGAGTTTTTGGCACTGTTAGACGAATATGACTGGGATTTCTGCATGATTCAATATAACTACTGCGATGAAAACAATCAGGCAGGAAAGGCTGGCCTTAAGCGTGCCGGAGAGAAGGGGATTCCTGTTATGATTATGGAGCCCTTGCGAGGAGGCACTCTCGCCAATCCGAAAGCATCTATCCGAGATATATGGCAGCAGGCTGATGTGAAGCGTTCTCCTGCGGAATGGGGATTTCGCTGGGTGCTCGATCATGCTCAGGTGTTGGCAGTGTTGTCGGGAATGAATGAAATGGAGCAGCTGGAGGAGAATGTGAGGACCTTTTCCGATGCGACAGCCGGTTCTCTCACGGAAGCGGAGCTGGAAGTGTACGAAAAGGTGAAAACCGAAATCCAGCGTTCCATGAAGGTGCCCTGCACCGGCTGCGGCTATTGTATGCCCTGCCCGAAGGGCGTAGACATTCCTAGCAGCTTCTCGGCACTGAACGATGCGGCAAGCCGCGGGAGAATAATGTCCAAAGCCATGTATATTATGACTACCGGAGGCAACAGTGCTTCCCAATGTGTAAAATGCGGCAAGTGTCAGACTCATTGCCCGCAAAGCATACCCATTCCTGAAAAGCTCGAGCAGGTAAAAAAGGAGCTGGAGGGCATAACATATAAGCCTATGCGCTATTTTATAAGAAGATTTCTGGGTGTTTGAGAAGGCAGGAAGTTTAAATGTCACTAAAAAGGACTTGCGGAATCATGAAGAAACCAGGGAATATTATGGATAATAACACAAAAAGGAAATTTACAGAGGCACTTAAGGTAGTGTCTTCCTTTATTGGCAGATGTGAAAAAATGCAAGGAAAGTTCGAGGAAGGTACCTCTCAGCATACACTTCTTGGAAACCGTATAAAGGCGCTGTATATTTCGCAGGCGCTGATAAAGGATGTACTGACGCAAGAATCTGAGCCGGAGGGCGAGTGCCTTGCGAATAACTATACGGAAGAGGATTTGAAAAATGCACTTCCTCCGGTGACTTCGATTATCAACAAATGTGAAAAGGCGCAGGGAAAATTTGAGGAAGGCACTTCGCAGTATATACGTTATAAAAATATGATAGGGCCGATGTATCTTTCGAAAGAATTGATCGAGGTTACGCTCGCTCACAGACTATTCGTTCGATAGATGTATAGTTAAAAAAATGGAGAGTTACTTTAAATATTTGGGTACCTCTCCGTTTTTATTATGCCACGTTATAAATCTTCACATCAGGTTCCCCGTTCCAGAGAGGCTTTAATCTGAGGAATACATTGTCCTGAAGCATGGAGCTGGATAAGTAAGTCAGGGTATTCTTCATGCTGTCGAAGTCATGAAGAACCTGAACGTCTTCTTCCCGAATCAGCAGTACCTCCAATTACTTAAGTGCTCAAAAAACGTTAACTCTGGATTGATTCCATGCCTGGATTATCATATAATTAAGTTAGTTTTAAAAGCGATGAATTCAAAGGTGCGGTAAGAAATTCGAGAAAGAAAAAAGAGATACATATTCGCGGCTGGCATTTGATATTGCCATGTCCAATAGAAAAGGAGTGGAAGGAGAAGGGGAAGTATGAAGTATAGGAAATTGGGGAAAACGGGGATGGAGGCCGGTATTATTGGTCTGGGAACAGAGCATCTGGATGGGAAGGAATATGAGGTCGTGAAGGAAACCCTCGATGCAGCTTTGGAAAATGGCATAAATATGATGGACGTGTTCATGCCGGGCAGCGATATTCGCCAGAAAATCGGCAAAGCCATAAAGGGTAATCGGGATAAGTTCATGCTTCAGGGTCATATCGGCTCGACGGATATAAATTATCAGTATGATATTTCAAGAGATCTTGCGACCTGCAAGAAGTATTTCGAAGGGCTGCTGACTGATTTGGGTACCGACTATATTGATTTTGGAATGCTCTTTTTTATCGATAGTGAACAGCATTTCGACGAAGTATTTCATTCTGATATCGTACGTTATGCGAAAGGCTTGAAACAAAAGGGAATAATAAGAGGAATAGGCGCCAGTTCCCATAATCCTGTTATTGCTAAAAAAGTGGTGGAAACGGGAATTGTTGATTTGCTGATGTTCAGCATTAATCCTGCGTTCGATATGATTCCGGCAGATGTGGACGCACTGAATACTCTGAGCGAGGGTTTTGACACAAGCAGGATGCTGGAAATCGATAAAAAGCGGCTGGAGCTTTATAAGACATGTGAAAAGCTGGATATTCCTATCACGGTAATGAAGACACTGGGCGGCGGAAAGCTGCTTTCCAGGGAGCAGACCCCTTTTTCTAAACCCCTTACAGTAAACCAGTGCATTCATTATGCGCTTACAAGACCTGCGGTGGCCAGCGTTATGGTGGGCTGTCAGAGCAGAAAACAAATAGAAGAGGCGGTTTCTTATTTGGATGCAGATCCGGCCGGGTTGGATTACACCGAGGTGATTCGGGGAATGAACAGCGATTTCAAGGGAAGCTGCGTTTATTGCAATCACTGTCAGCCCTGCCTAGCAGGAATAGATATTGCGGCGGTCACCAAATATCTGGATATTGCCGTCATGGATAAGAGTGCGGCAGATAAAGGAATCGGGCAGCATTACAGAGAGCTGTCCTCACACGCTTCCGATTGTATCGAATGCGGGAGCTGCGAAGGGAAATGTCCGTTTTCGGTTCCGGTAATAGAGAATATGAAAACTGCGGAGGCAGTTTTCGGAGTATAACGATTAGGAAAACAGCCATAGATTTGCCATAAGAAGGGGAGCAGATATATCACAGGATGATTATCTGCTCATTTTATATCATATTGGATTCGAAGATGGGAAAGTGAGAGAGTGTTAATGAAAAAATGGTTTGTCAATTTGAATATTAGAAGCAAATTTCTATATTGTTTTGTGGGAATAACAATCACGTTTTTATTGGTGATTGCCATATTGCTTTATTCCGTTGCTGCGAACATGATATTGGACCAGACGATAGAACAGTCACAGGAAACCATAAGGGAATTATCTTTGAATATCGATCATTATTTCAATTTGGTACAGAATTCTTTCGAATACATAGCGAGCAATAATAATGTGCAGGCTGAGCTGACCAGTACGGATCCGTTTCGTTCGGACGGAAAAGAGGTATTCAGCTATTTTTCCATACCGGGACAAATCAGGAGGCTGCTGCTGCAAATGTATTCCAGTGTTTATATGAACGACATAAATCTATATGGATATAACGGAGCAAGCTACGTGCTTCAAAACGGTTATTCCGATATCGTGTATGACGAAGCGGAGATAGAAAGCTATGCCAAGGAAGGGAACGGAAAGTGTGTTTTCTATAATGACGAAGAAGAGACGGGACATATACATGTGGCGAAGCTTATCAAAGATTCTCTGACGAT
The DNA here is from genome assembly GCF_039134705.1 of Kineothrix sp. IPX-CK. NCBI lineage: Bacteria > Bacillati > Bacillota > Clostridia > Lachnospirales > Lachnospiraceae > Kineothrix > Kineothrix sedimenti. Next base: position 1,788,170 of record NZ_CP146256.1, read on the forward strand.
GGAACCCATAGGAATTCTGCAGGCCTCTATTAAGGTCAGCTATCTGGACAAGATGACGGAAAAGGTGAAGCTTGCCACAAACGGAAAAATAATACTGTTAGACAACAATCGTCAGGCGATTATCAACGATTTGGGCGTGGATACGATCGATTTGGAGTCTTATGTAAAAGAGAATTCAGGCGCTTTTATTTATACGACAGAGGAAGGAAAATATTGGTGCGTCTATCAGGTAAGCTCAACAACGCATTTCATATTAATCGGCCTGATTCCCGTAAGTTATATCCATCAAGGATTAAAGGACTTTCAGCGGATAACGGCTATGGTAATAGTTATCGGCATCATCGTCTGTTTCATGCTTTCGAAAAAGTTAGCCAAGCTCATCGTGGAGCCTATTGAAAAAACGAGTGTAGCTATGCGGCAATTTGCAGACGGCGATTTTACGATACGCCTGCCGGAAGGAAGAACGGATGAAATCGGTAATATGAATACGGTGTTTAACCATACGATTGTCCAGGTGGAGACACTTTTGAAAAAAGTGGTGGGAGCAGAGGCTATCAGCAAGGATATGGAGTTTAAAGCGTTGCAGGCACAGATAAATCCTCATTTTCTTTATAACGTGCTGGATACGATCAACTGGATGGCCAGGAAGAAGGGGGAGGAGAATATCTGCCATATGGTAACTGCAATCAGTAATCTTATGAGAGGCAGTATCAGCAATAAGAAAAGTATGGTTTCGCTGAAGGAGGAAATGAATTATGTGCGCGATTACATTTACATACAGGAAACCAGATATAAAGACCGGTTTAACACTTATTTTTATATGGAAGAAAAACTGAACGAGTTTCAGATCCCGAAGATGACTATTCAGACCCTGGTGGAAAATGCAATCGTACATGGAGTGGAGAATGCCACTTGGGAATGTGAATTGACGATTTCTATAGAAAAAAGAGAAGACAGGGCATTTATATTAATTAAGGATACCGGAGTGGGTATAGAACCGGAAAAGTTAAAGAATCTCATGGAGAAGGGAGATGAAGAGGAGAAAACGGCGGAAAGGACTCATACCAATCTAGGCCTTTATGCGGTAAAGCAGCGGCTGAATTATGTATACAACGGTCAGGCACAGATAGAAATTGTATCCGAATTGGGAAAAGGTACAGAAATCCGCATTCTACTGCCGCTTGGAGAAATGAAAGAAGGAGACATTACATGGAATTAAGAATTATGATACTTGACGACGAGTATATCATTTTAGACGGGCTGTCTTCCTTTCCATGGGAAGCTTTCGGATGTACACTAACAGCCGCTGCAAGAAATGGAAATGAAGGGATGGAGAAGCTTCGGGAAGCAGCACCGGATATCATATTAAGCGATATCAAGATGCCGGGAATGGACGGATTGGAATTTTCCTCCAAAGCAAAAGAAATGTTTCCGGAGGTAACGATTATTCTTCTGACCGGATACGATAGCTTTGAGTTCGCCAAACAAGCGATTAGCACCGGGGTGAAGGAATATTTACTTAAACCCATCGACTACGATGTAATGAAACATACGATCGATAAAATTGCGGCAGAGGTAAGAGAGAATAAAAGACAAAATGATTATTTTCAAAACTTGAAAAGACACTTTAATAACTCGCTTCCTCTTTTAAGGGCACATTTCGTTTCCAATCTGCTTCATGGCAGGTTTCAGGGACGGAATGAGTTAAAGGCGCAGGAAAATTCTTTAAACATGAAGATCGATAAGTTTTTGGTTGCAGTGGGGAAAAAGGTAATAGGAGCGAAACGAATAGAAGAATGCGATAAGTGGATCGAAGAATTTGCTTATATCAATATATTTGAAGAAATCTTTGAGCGCTTTCATATCCGTGTGTTGAGCGATTACAGTATGGCGACGCTGGAATACAATTTCATTTTGCTGTTCAATCCGCAGGACAGGGAGGACGAATGTATTGACATGGCGCTAAAGGCTTGCAAAAAGATACAGGAGGAAGTGAAAAAATATTGCGGTGAGGTAATGAATTTCGGAATAAGTAATATATCACAGGATTGCTATGATGCCAGCAACCAGTACCGTAAGGCTCAGGAGGCATGCAGACAGTGCGTATATCTTGGAAACGATGTAATCTTGAAATATCAGGACATTCATTTTAAAAGCCGAAAGGAATTTAATATTACTACCGGAGAAAAGAGTCATCTCATGATGACGCTTTTTCAAGGGGAATTCCCTAAAGTGGAGGTAGAGCTCAAAGCGATTTTTGAAAAGACGGAATCGGATATCGGCAACAAGAAATTTTCCGCTATGGATTTACTGTTAAGCTGCATGAAATTTCCATACACCTGTGCGGTACAGAGCGATGTCAGTGACAAAGACTGGGATGTTTCGATTCTGCAGGATTCAATCGGTAAGATTGCGGAATGTAAAGATGTAGAGGAAATAGAAAGCTGCCTTCTGAGGAACTTTTCGACGCTTATCAAGCTAAATACGGAAAATGCGGACGAAAGAAATAAAATGCTGGTACAAAATATATTGAGCCATATCGAAAGCAATTATGCAAGTGATTTATCCATGGAAGAACTGACCGAACGGTTTCATGTGAGCAGGACCTATATCAGCCGGCTTTTGAAGAAATATGCGGGTAAGAGCTTTCTGGAATATTTAACGGATGTGCGGTTTAAAAATGTGGAGTGCTTTATGGCAGAGAATAAGTATAAGCAATATGAAATTGCTGAAATGGTAGGATATCGGGATTTCAGCTATTACATAAAAGTATTTAAACGCCGATATGGAATCACACCTAATGAATATAAAAAACATGTTTAATTTGAAGTAGGATACCATCGTTTGACAAGGTCACACACGGCATGTAAGACCTTGTCAAACGATGGTATTTGTGTTCAAAACAACTAAGTTGTGCACAAATGTCCTATTTTGCACCGTATTTTGGATTGAGAGTAAAGAAAGTGTAAGCTAAAATAAAGCTGCTAACAAAGAAAAACAAGGAGGATATAAAATGATGAAAAAGGTATTAGCATGGGTACTTACGGCAGCTATGACAGCGACAATGCTTATAGGATGCGGAAGTACGGGCGGACAAAACGCTACAGGCAGTGAGACCGCAAAGACGGGTGAAGTTGCTTCTCCAGAAGAAACCCAGGCAGGGGAGAGAACTAAAATAACGGCACTGTTTCGTGGAAGTGAATCGGGTGAGCAGTATATGATATTCGATTATTTGCTTTCTAATTATTGTGAAGAAAATGGTCTGGAATATGAAATCGAACTGGTGAATTCCGATGCGGATTATGTAACAAAATTACAGTTGTATATTAATTCCAATACACTTCCCGACATCTTTGGATGCGCAAACGGTTCTTTATCCGCCGCATGTAAGGATATCGATGCGCTGGTAGATATCGGAGCCGAACTGGATAGAAATGGCTATGCGGATAAGATGAACGGAGCGGTTGTCGATTTCCTGACGGATGCGGAGGATGGAAAGCAATATTTATTCCCTCAGGGACTTTACTGCGAATACTTTATGTACCGCAAAGATTTATTTGAAGCAGCAGGCATTGAAAATCCGCCTACCACATGGAAAGAGTTCGAAGCGGCTTGTGAGAAATTATCTGGAATCGGAGAGATTCCGGTTCTGGTGGCAGGTTCAGAAAATTGGTGCCTGATGAGATACCTATCCTTCCCGTCATGGAGAGTGACAGGTCCTGATTTCATTATGAATTATAATGCAGGCAATGAGAAGTTTTCTACCAATGAATCTCAGAAAGCGGGAGTTCAATTGCTATATGATCTGGGAACAAAAGGCTATTTCGAACCCGGATTCATGAGTGTAGATTATACTTCGGCAGCAGATTTGTTCTTTGGGGGAACGGGTGCTATCATGTACAGCGGTTCCGGGCAGATTTCCATGGCATCTGATATGTATGACAGCGGACAGCTTGGATTCTTCGCGGTACCGGATGTGGACGGAATGGAGAATATGTCTACTGACGTTCCGATTCACGCAGGATTTGCGGAAGCGTTCAACAAGGCTACGTATGATGAAACGATGCAGGATTTCTTCGATTATATGTGTGAGCATTATTCGGAGGCATGCTATAATCAGGCAAGCATTTTTTCACCCTTTAATGAAGAGATTCAAGATGGAATGCCTCAGCTTTTTTATGATTTGCAGCCGATGTTCGAAAATGCAGATCAGGCATGGGTATCATGGGATGATAAATTGAGTTCAGAGGTATTGACGAAAATAGTGGATGAACAGCAGAAGCTTGCACAGGGCTCTGTAACGCCGGAAGAATTTAACGCTACAGTAGATACCTTTATTCAAAAGTAAGGACGTTTAGAAAGGAACATATTTATATGCAGACGACTTTTGGCAAAAAATCCGTAATCATGACCTTTTTGCTTCCTGCTTTTCTCTTATATACGGTCATGGTCTTGGTATCCATTATCTGGGCGGGATATTACAGCTTCTTCGACTGGAGCGGTGTAGGTGAAATGACATTTGCCGGATTGAATAATTATATTACATTGCTTACATCGGACAGAGCATTCTGGGAAAGTGTATTGCATACGCTGATCTATACCGTAATCTGTGTGACGATACAGGTATTCGGCGGGTTGCTGTTTGCTATTTTTCTCACGAGAGTAACCCGATTCCGGGCTGGGCTGCAGACCTTATATTATGTGCCGGTAGTCATTTCCTCGGTGGCGCTTTGCCAGATTTTTTCCAAGCTTTTTTCGGTTACGCCCACCGGTGTTGTAAACGCTTTGCTTTCGCAGTTCAGTGATAAATTCATTTACATGGAGTGGATTTCAAATGCCGAGCTGGCGCTGTTCATGGCAGCCTTTGCGGAGGCATATAAGTACCTCGGGCTTTATATGGTTATTTTCTATGCAGCGCTAATCGGTGTGCCAAGTGATTTGACCGAGGCTGCAATTGTGGACGGAGCCGGCGTGTTCAGGCAATACTGGAACATTAAGATTCCGTACATCAAGCCGGTTATTATAGCAAACTGCGTACTTGTCTTAAATGGTTCGCTAAGGTCTTTTGAATTTTCTTATCTTCTGACAAAGGGCGGACCGGGAAGTGCTTCAGAACTGATGACTACCTATATGTATAAGCAGGCGTTTACCAGTCAGAAATATGGATATGGCAGCAGTGTTGCTATCATGATCGTGATGATCTGCCTGCTGATCGGATTTTTATTCAGACGATTTACGACGGATGGGGACGAAGCATGAAAAAAGAGATGAATACTAAAAAGCTGATATTTAAGATAATGAAATTTGCTGTGGCGGTATTTCTGCTTTTGCTCCAGGTATATCCTATCTTTTATGTGATAATGTCCAGTATGAAGACGAAGGAAGATTTCAGAAATCTGGCGTCCTATGAGCTGCCCTCCGCGCTGAACCTTAGTAATTACGTAAAAGTATTCACCCAGAGCCATATGCCGACTTATTTTCAAAACAGCATCATCGTTACTGTCGGAGTATTGATCCCTCTCGTTCTGATTTCCTTTATGGCGGGCTTTGCTCTGAGCAAAATTAAGTTTAAAGGAAGTAAATTTCTTCTGAATTTCTTCCTTCTGGGATTAATGATTCCTTTTCAGGTGGCATTGATTCCGCTATTTACCATATTTAACAGGCTGGGATTGATCGACAGCTACTTGGCCATTATACTGCCGCAGATTGCCTTTTCCCTGTCCTATTCCATACAGCTGTTTTATTCCTTCAGCAAGTTTATGCCGGATGAAATTATAGAGGCCTCCATTATAGACGGATGCTCTCCTATCAGAAGTTTTTTTTCCATCGTATTTCCGATGTCGACAAACTCTATTCTGACGGTTGCAACGATGCAGGGAGTGTTCTGCTGGAATGAATACATATGTGCTTATACCTTTACCAGGAGCACGGATATGAAAACAATTACCCTAGGCCTGAACGATTTTGTGGGAAGCTTCGGACTGACCGACTGGGGTGCCACCTTTGCGGCCATTACGGTAACGGTGCTGCCGACTTTCTTATTCTATTTCCTTTGCAGTAAGAAAATGCTGAGTGGAATGACCGCCGGGGCAGTGAAAGGGTAAAGATTCAACAAATGAAAATGATTGAGGAGACAATGAAGATGCACAAATTATATTATCAATTTCCTGAAACATGGTTTGGGGATTGCATGCCGTTCGGATACGGCGATAAGTTCTATCTGTATCATCAAAGAGATACGAGAAAGCCCGGTCCTTTCGGCGAACCCTTCGGCTGGGATCTTGCGACGACCTCAGATTTTGTAACTTATGAGGATATGGGCGTTGCAGTTCCGAGAGGGACGGACGGGGAACAAGACCAGTTTATTTTTGCCGGAAGCGTATTTGAGGCGGAGGGAAAATACCATATTTTCTATACAGGCTATAACAGGGATTACCCGAAGCTTGGAAAAGCATCACAGGTGCTCATGCACGCCTACAGCGACGATTTGCTGCACTGGACGAAATCCAGGGAAGAGCTGACCTTCTGCCCTCAGGAAGGGTATGACCCGGACGACTGGAGAGACCCGTGGGTGATATGGAATGAAGAAAAAGAAGAATATCTGTTGATTCTGGGTGCCAGAAAGACAGGGCCCAAGACGAGGCAGACGGGAAGAACTGTCAAATTCACCTCCAAGGACTTGAAAAACTGGAAGTTCGAGGGTGATTTCTGGGCGCCGGAACTTTATACCATGCACGAAATGCCTGACCTGTTTAAAATGGGAGATTGGTGGTATCACATCGTTACGGAGTACAGCGACAGAAGCAAGATGATTTATCGTATGAGCAAGAGTCTGGAAGGTCCGTGGCTGGCGCCGGAGGATGATGCTTTTGACGGTCGTGCATATTATGCCGGAAGGACTTTCTGCCTGAACGGACAGCGTATTTTATTCGGCTGGGTCCCTACCAAGGAGGACTGCGACGATAACAAGAACTTCCAGTGGGCCGGAACTTTTGTAGCCCATGAGGTATATCAGAGGGAAGACGGTACACTGGGAGTAAAGATTCCCGATACGGTTTGGAATGCGTTTCGGGACGAAAAAGCGGCGAAAGATTTTGAAATCAATACGCCGGGTGTACGAACAGAGACTGTTGTATTCCGAAATACCGGAGATATCTTTAAGTGGGAGGCAGATATCGAATTCGCTGCAGGAACTCGTTCTTTCGGAGTGAGGTTCTATGAAAACGAAGAAAATGCGGAGTCTTACCAATTTATCTTCCAGATACCGGAAAACCGCTATGTCTTTGAGAAGTGCCCGAATTGGCCGTGGCCGGCGAACCAGAATATCGGATTGGAACGGCCGATTGAGCTGGAAGCACACAGAAGTTATTATCTGCAGATGATTGTAGACGATACGATTGCTACTTTGTATGTAGACGGTGTGGCGCTGAATACCAGGATATATTCTAAAATGGGAGAGGCGTTATCCTTGTTTGCCACGGAAGGAAAGCTTACAGTTAAGAATTGCAGGCTGACCGCAGGTCTTAAAAACGAATAGTCTGTATTAAAAGTAAAATAGGAATGCCGTTTTATGGATAAATATCCATAGAGCGGCAATTCTTTTTATTGAGACTGTTTTACGGTAATCGAAAAATATACTTCAATAAATTCATTCCTATTTAATGAAAAGAATGCTATAATCATTTCACGGCGCTATACCGGACATTATTTGGTAACGCTTAGTTCTAATTTCGGTACTGTACACACCCTGAATAAACAAGCAATAAGAAAGGATAAAATAGATATGAGAATCGGAATGGGTTACGACGTTCATAAATTAATAGAAAACCGTCCCTTGATTATAGGAGGGGTTGACATCCCTTATGAAAAAGGACTCCTTGGGCATTCGGACGCAGATGTCCTTACACATGCCGTTATGGATGCCCTGCTGGGCGCCGCTTCTTTAGGCGATATAGGAAAGCTGTTTCCTGATACAGACCCGGCTTATGAAGGTGTCTCATCCATAAAGCTGTTGGAAGAAGTAGGAAAGCGGCTGGAAGAAAACTGCTTTTTAATAGAGAACATCGATGCGACCATCATCGCACAGGCTCCGAAGATGCGTCCCTATATCGACACCATGAGGGCGAATATCGCGCATGCGCTCGGTATTGAGATTGAGCAGGTTAATGTGAAGGCTACGACAGAAGAAGGCTTAGGCTTTACAGGAACCGGAGAAGGAATTTCTTCACAAGCGATCTGCCTGCTCACAAGCCCGATGAACTATTACACACAGGATATGGCCTCCCAGGATAAGTGTGCAGGATGCGGCGGCTGCCCTCACCGGTAAGTTTAGAAGGAGCATGATCAGAAATATGATAAAAGAATTAAAGGGAAAAGAATGCCTTGCGCTCAGAGCTTTGTGGGAGCGGGTATTTTCCGAAGATTCCCGTAAATTTACAGACTATTATTTTGAAGAAAAGGCAGAGCGAAACCGGGCCTTTGTACGATACCCCGATATGGACGAGTCAGAAGAGCCGGCAGCAATGGATTTAAAAAGTGAAACTCCGGCTGCAATGCTTTACTTGTCGCCTTATGCCATGGAAATGCGGATAGGAGATACCTTCACTTCATTGGAAATAAATTATATCGTTGGGGTGGCTACGGAGGAGAAATACCGCCATAGAGGGTATATGAGAGAACTGCTGAAGGCTTCCATGGATTATATGTATGAGAAGAAACAGCCCTTTTCTTTTTTGATGCCTGCCAGTCCGAAAATTTATGAGCCTTTCCAGTTCGTCTATATTTATAATAAAAAGAAATATAAAGTGAAGGTATTAGATCGTCAGGAAACGATAAAAGACGCATCTTCCGACAATTCGCTAAGACCTTGGGAAATATCAGTTTTGCAGAGGCGCGAGATTCCTCAATTATTGGATTATGCAAACTCGCATTTGAAGGAAAACTACGACGTATTCATGCGAAGAGACGAGGCTTATTACGATACGCTGATTAAGGAGCTGGAAGTGCAAAATGGAGTCATATATCTGCTGCGAGAACCGGAAAGCAAAGCAGCATCCCACTCGCAGGAACTGCAGACCAAAGACAGAGGCAGGAAAATAACCGGGTATTTTCTATATACGCAGGAAGGGCAGGAAACGGATATTCAAGAGGCACTGTTCGATGATGATGATTTCTGTAAAAAGAGCAGTTTCCTGGTGGAAGTGGAAGACAGACCGATCATTATGGCAAGAATCATAAATGTGAAATCAATGCTGTCTTTGCTAAGAAAAAAAACGTACGATGCTTGTCGAGAAGAGGATGACAGCGAAGATGTTATGTTAACTATTCGGATTAATGACCCGATGCTGGAAGAAAACAACGGCATATGGGAATGTTCTGTGGGACACGGAGAAGCCAATGTACACAAACGCCAGGATGCCGGAGTGGAAGTCTCCTGTTCTACAACGATAGATCGGCTGGCCTCATGGATATTCGGCTATCGTCCGCCGGAGGATTGCTTTGAATTGCCGCAGGGTGAGCAAAAGGATATAGAATTATGTAAACTAAAGGCTGTAAGATTATTTTCCCGTGTATTTATTAATGAGATTGTATAGAATACGGGTTTCGAAAAAGCTTGCATTATATAAAGAAAGGCATGATATGGAAGACGAAATATTTAAACCGGAGCCTCAGGAATGGGAAAAGGCTCTGTTAGTAGGATTAGATACTGGTGAAGATGAGAACTTCGACCGTTCCATGGCAGAGCTTGGAGAGCTCGCAAAGGCTTGTTATATGGCCGTGGCGGGTGTAGTGACGCAGAAGATGGAAGCAGTGAATAAGGCTCATTATATTGGAACCGGTAAGGTGCAGGAGGTCAAGGAATATGCGAAAGCCTTGGAGGTGGATATCGTTATTTTCGATGATTCGTTAACACCCTCCCAGCTTCGTAACCTTCAAAAGGAACTGGAGAAGCCGGTGCTGGACAGAACAACTCTGATTCTGGACATTTTTTCCAAAAGGGCGAAGACGAGAGAGGCTAAACTGCAGGTGGAGACGGCAAGGCTGCAATATCTTTTGTCCCGCTTGGTAGGAATGCATGAGGCTTTAACGAGGCAGGGCGGCGCCAGCGGTAGTATGAGCAGCAAGGGCGCCGGCGAGAAGAAGCTGGAACTGGACAGACGAAAAATTGAGAAGCGTCTCGTGGAGCTCAGAAGGGAACTGGAAGAGGTTTCCAAAGAAAGAGAAGTCCAGAGCAAGCGCAGACTGTCGGCGAGAATTCCCAAGGTTTCTCTGGTAGGATATACCAACGCCGGAAAGTCTACCCTGATGAATGCTATGATAGAGCAATATTTACAGGACGAGGAGAAGAAGGTCCTGGAAAAAGATATGCTGTTTGCCACGCTGGATACCACTGTCAGAAATATCAATACGGGAAATAATAAGGAATTTCTTCTGTCCGATACGGTAGGCTTTATCCACAAGCTGCCTCACGGACTGGTAAAGGCCTTCCGTTCTACCTTGGAGGAGGTCAAGAACGCAGATTTGCTTTTATACGTCATCGATTATTCGGATAAAGATTACAAACACCAGATAAGGGTGACGGAAGAGACCTTGCAGGAGATAGGCGCTGTGAATATTCCCGTCATTTATATTTATAATAAGGCCGATTTATGCGGTATGGATTCCTTGCCCAAACGGGTAGGAGATAATAAAATCTACATGTCGGCAAAGAGCGGGCAAGGACTTTTAGAACTGACCGAGATGATTTTGCAGGTTGTTTATGCGGACTATGTGCCGGCTGAATTTTTGATCCCTTATGATAAGGGGCAGCTTGTATCATATTTCATGGAAAACGCTCAGGTATTCGAGCAGGAATATCTGGAAACTGGCATTCGCCTAAGCGTCAGCTGCCATGCTGCCGATGTCCGCAAATATGGGCAATACGTAAAAATGTATTGACAAATACAGGGTTTTTGCATATGCTGAAATAAGAATTATGCTTCGTCTTAATAGGATAAAGGCTTCGAACAAAAAGAGTAAGTTATCTGACGATGCCAGAGAGGGAATGTCATCGGCTGAAAGCAGTCCCGATACGAAGATAACCCAAGTGCATTTGTGAGCTGATCCGGAGAAAGAAGAATTTTGAGTATCCGGGTACGGAAAAGCACGTTACGCTACACAAGGGAAAGATGATTTTTGATCGTCTTTAATTAGAGTGGAACCGCGGATAACTTCGTCTCTTATAATTTATATTCTTAGGAGGACGAAGTTTTTTTGATATGGAGGAATGATATGGGGTTTCTAAAAAGAGTGCGGGAAGAAATTGCCGTAATCAGAGAACGTGACCCGGCAATTCATAGTTCAATGGAGGTTTTTTTATATCCCAGCTTCAAGGTAATGCTCCATTACAGGCTGGCGCACAAATTGTATCTAAAAAAACATTATTTTCTTGCCAGATGGGTATCCCAGCGAGGTGTTCGCAAGACGGGAATCGAGATCCATCCGGGAGCACAGATTGGAAAAGGCTTTTTCATTGACCACGGACACGGAGTTATCATCGGAGAGACGACGATTATCGGCGATAATGTGACGCTGTATCAGGGAGTTACGCTGGGAGGCACCGGAAAAGAATGCGGGAAGAGACATCCCACCGTAGGAAATAATGTAATGATAAGCGCCGGAGCCAAGGTGTTAGGCTCCTTTAAAATTGGAGATAATTCTAAAATAGGTGCGGGCAGCGTTGTTTTGGAGGAGGTTCCGGCAGGCTCTACGGTAGTAGGCGTTCCGGGACGGGTGGTGAAAAGAAATAATCAGGCACTGCCGCAGGAAGAGATGGACCAGATCAATCTTCCGGATCCGGTAAAAGAGGATATAGCCGGATTGCAGCGTGAGAACAGCGAGCTGGCAAACCGCATATTAGAGCTGGAGGCTTCTATGAGAGAGCTGAGACGGCAGATGCGTACAGAGCAGGAAAAAACATAATTAAAAGAAAAATGTCTTATGAGTAAATGAGAAAGGTTAAGAGAAATGAAAATTTATAATACGTTATCCAAGAAAAAAGAAGAATTCGTGCCGATAGAGCCTGGAAAAGTAAAGATGTATGTCTGCGGACCTACCGTCTACAACTTGATTCATATCGGTAACGCAAGGCCGATGATCGTGTTCGATACTGTTAGACGTTATATGGAACATAAAGGTTACGAGGTGAATTTCGTTTCCAATTTCACCGATGTGGATGACAAAATTATTAAAAAGGCGTTAGATGAGGGTGTGGAAGCTGCGGTAATTTCCGAAAGGTATATTGCGGAATGTAAGAAGGATATGGCAGCGATGAACGTAAGGCCGGCCACCACACATCCTCTTGCGACCAACGAAATCGATGGTATGCTGGAAATGATAGCAAGTCTGATCGAAAAGGGCTTTGCATATAAGGCCGCGGATGGTACCGTGTATTTTAAAACTCGTAAATTCAAGGAATACGGAAAGCTTTCTCATAAGAATCTGGACGATTTGCAGGGCGGGAATCGGTCTCTGCGCGTGTCGGGAGAGGATCAGAAAGAGGATCCCCTGGATTTCGTTCTCTGGAAGCCGAAGAAAAGTAACGAGCCGTACTGGGTGTCGCCTTGGTGCAATGGACGTCCTGGCTGGCATATAGAATGTTCGGTGATGAGTAAGAAATACCTGGGAGATGAAATCGACATCCACGCAGGCGGCGAGGATCTTGTTTTTCCTCATCATGAAAATGAAATCGCGCAGTCCGAGGCTGCGAACGGCAAAACCTTTGCCAGATATTGGATGCACAATGCCTTTCTCAATATTGATAATAGAAAGATGTCCAAATCCGCGGGTAATTTCTTTTCGGTAAGAGACATCGCTGAGAAATATGACTTGCAGGTGCTGAGATTCTTCATGTTGTCCGCGCATTACAGAAGTCCGTTGAATTTCAGTGCGGATTTGATGAATGCGGCGAAGAGCGGATATGAGAGAATCGTGACCAGCGTAAGCAACCTAAGCTATCTGCTGGAAAATGCGTCTGCGGAACCTATGAGCGCGGAGGAGAAGGAATTGCAAAAAGTGGCTGAGGATTTCGTATGGAAGTTCGATGAGGCCATGGACGATGACTTCAATACGGCGGATGCGATTTCCGTAATTTTCGAGCTGGTAAAATTCATCAATACCAACGTAAGCGCATCGAATACGGCGGAATTTATAAAGGCGCTTAAGGAGGAAATTGTAAAGCTGTCCGATATCTGCGGCCTTATCGTAGAGAAGAATGAAGAGCTTCCAAGTGCTGATATTGAAAAGCTTATCGAGGAGAGGCAGACGGCACGAAAAGAGAAGAACTTTGCGAGGGCGGATGAAATCCGCGTCGAATTGCTGAATAAGGGTATTCTTCTGGAAGATACCCGCGAAGGTGTTAAATGGAAGAGAGTTTAATTGTAAAACTAAAAAGGGAATTTAACTGTAAAGAGGTGGATATTAAAGAATATTCGCCTCTTGCGCTTGCTTATATCGGAGATAGTATTTATGATGTCATTGTAAGGACGGTTGTGGTAGAGCGAGGTAATCGTTCAGCCAACAATCTGCACAAGATGGCGGTAAAATACGTGAATGCTGCTACGCAGGCGGCTATGGGGGATGCCTTGCAGGAGGAGCTGACGGAGGAAGAGCTGGCGGTATACAGACGGGGCAGAAATGCTAAGTCGTATACGAAGGCGAAGAACGCCACACTGAACGATTATCGAAAGGCGACGGGAGTGGAGGCTTTGCTCGGCTACCTCTATCTTCAGGATAATATGGACCGGATAATTGAACTGGTAAAGTTGGGTTTACATAAGATAAGCATAGAGTTGTAAATATAATGACAAAAAGTTACTGTAAATATGACTGTATTTATTGCTGCAGATATTATGCTATAATATAATATGAATATTTGTTTAAGAAAAGCTTAATTTTCCCAAAAGCTGTGGATGTTCGGAAAAGATATGAGATATAATTAAATAGGTTTATATAACCGGATGAGGCAGGATATTTGAAATATGAGATACGAGGAATTTACCATCGAAGGAAGAAATGCGGTCATAGAGGCATTCCGTTGCGGAAAACCGATAGATAAAATATTTATACTGGACGGATGTCAGGACGGGCCTATTATGACGATAAAAAGAGAGGCAAAAAAGCAGAATGCTATCGTCAAGTTCGTAACGAGAGACAGGCTGGATCAGATGTCGGAGACCGGGAAACACCAAGGGGTAATCGCTTATGCCGCCGCATACGAATATGCGGAGGTGGAGGATATACTGAGGGCGGCAGAGAAAAAGGGAGAGCATCCTTTTATTTTCCTGCTGGATAATATCGAGGATCCTCACAATCTGGGTGCAATTATCAGGACGGCGAATCTGGCAGGGGCTCATGGCGTTATTATCCCGAAGAACCGGGCAGCCGGGCTAACGGCTACGGTAGCGCGCACTTCGGCGGGAGCGTTGAACTATACGCCGGTGGCGAAGGTTACCAACCTGACCAAGACGATCGAAGATTTGAAGAAGCTCGGATTGTGGTTTGTCTGTGCCGACATGGAGGGAACCTCTATGTATAAGCTGGATTTGAAGGGCCCCATTGGCCTTGTGATAGGAAATGAAGGAGAGGGCGTAGGCAGACTGGTAAGAGAAAAGTGCGATTTCATAGCGTCCATTCCCATGAGGGGTGACATCGATTCCTTGAATGCATCGGTGGCGGCAGGAGTTCTCGCTTATGAAATAGTCAGACAGCGTATGATTTAATAACCGCAGGCTGCATAGGCTGTAAAATAATAATTAGGGGTAATTTATGAAAAGGGATTCGTATCGTATTCAGAAAATTTTATTTTGGATTATGGCTATATTAGCTGTAATCCTTGCTGCATTGTTGATTCACAAGGGCTATACTTTGTATAAAGAAAGAATACATCAGGAAGAGCTGGATGTGAGGAATCAGGAAGTGCAGTCGGAAATAAACGATATGCAGACGCAGATTAAGGAACTGTCCGAGGACGGTGAAGCATTACAGAAATTTTTGGATGAAAAAATAAATAACGCGGCCGGACAAGGCCAACCGGTTCAGGAACCGCCTGTGCAGGAAGCGATGTCGGATTCTGTAGTAACGGATGGACAGCAGACGGAAGAAGTAGCGGAGCAGGGACAGTCAGTAACGGAAAATGGACAGTCTGCGGATGAATCGTACGGCGAGGACTCTGCAATTATAATAGATATACCTGAAAAGGCCAGATCGCAGGATATTGATGCATCAACCGGCGTTTCAGTTAATGATGCAGCTTTGCCGGAAACGCAAGAGGTCAATCCGACGGAAACCACATCGGGAAATGGAATAGCCACAGACGACGGGCAGGAAACCATATCGGGAAATGCGCCGGCAGAGGCACCTCAGGAAACTGTATCGGGAAATGGAATAACAACAGAAGACGGGCAAGAGACCATATCAGGAAATGCAGTGGTGGATGGTCAGGTGATCTCATTCCAGCATGAAGAAACGGAGACCACTTTAGAGGAAAAAAGAAATATTCGTGCCTCCTATCTGGAAACCATGATGGTAAATGGAGAGGATAAGGCGGTGATTTCCAATGGAACGATTGATTTCTCAGGTATGAAGATCGCTTGTCTCGGAGACAGCCTTACGGCAGGCGACAATATGAAGGATATTGAAGATTATCAGAAGTATGCTTATCCTTCTGTGTTGAAAAGCATATTAAATGCGGAAGAGGTTTATAATTTAGGAATCGGTGGTTCCTCCTACGGACGTTACTGGGACGAGGCTTTTGTTGACCGCTATGAAGAGATTCCGGAGGATTCGGATGTTATTCTCGTTATGGGAGGCACTAACGACGGATTTTCAGCTTCAATTGACGAGATAGGAAACATAAATGAACGGAAGCCACGGACGTTTTACGGCGATGTGGATGAACTGATGAGAGGATTAAAGGGGAATTATCCTGACGCGAAGATTATATTCGCTACTCCTTTGCCTAATATTTTACATGATTACTTGATGAGTCAGAGAGACTATCTCCTTCCGCAGAGCTTGTTTGTGAATGCGGTCAAGGAGCTGGCGGCGGAATATGGCATCGATGTGATTGATCTATATAATTCCAATATTCTCGATACTCATGATTCTCAGATTATTTCCTCCTATATGCCGGACGGAGTACATGGTAATCCGGCGGGTTATCAGATTCTTGCGGAACATTTTGCAAGCGAGGTTATTCATATTATGGAAAACGATGCTTTGCTTGGTACTGTCAGTGGGAATTCCCCTGAGGGTGAGACAGTCAGCGGCAACGGAACCGAATCGGCAGTGAGCGGCAATGAAGTGTCCGGAAATACCGTGAATACAGAGATTCAGGAGAATGAAGAAGCGCTTACCGGGGAAGAACCCTTAAGTGCGGAAGAATTACGGCAGATAGAAGAAAATAATAAAAAGGCAGCTGACAGCGCCGTAATCGTCACTACGCCACCGGCACAAAGCGAGACATCCACCCCCCAAGGGTCTGCCCCTGTATCGGGTGGTGAAGACAGTACAAATAAGAAACAGGAAACGAAGAATAGTTATGAATACGGCGGTGAAGCGATTATTATTAATTAATAAATCTTTCGGCAACGATCAGATTGCAAGCGGCTTGTTATAATAGGAGGGTATATGATGGATTCCTATGAACAAAATGGCGATGAAGAATTGATTTTACGTCTGAGAGACGGTGAAGAGAATATTACCGATTATATCATGGATAAATACAAAAATCTGGTAAAGAGTAAGGCGAAATCCATGTATATTCTGGGTGCCGACAGCGAAGACCTGATTCAGGAAGGAATGATAGGGCTTTTCAAGGCGATACGGGATTATGACAGCGGAAGAGATGCCAGCTTTTTTACCTTCGCGGATTTATGTATATCCAGACAGATGTACACGGCAGTACAAGCATCGGTAAGGCAGAAGCACGCGCCCTTAAACACCTATATTTCGCTGTACAGCAGTGTCAAATCGAAAGATGAACCGGGAAGTGAAGAGGCAGAGCTTTTAAATGTCCTTGCCTCCAAGGCAGAGCTTAGCCCGGAGGAAATGGTGATTGATAAGGAAAATGTGGAAAACCTGGAAAAAACCATAGAAAGAGAGCTCAGCATTTTTGAAAAACAAGTGCTGGATCTTTATATTACAGGAATGAGCTACGTGCAGATAGCGAAGGTGCTCGGAAAAGATGAAAAGTCTACGGACAATGCGCTCCAAAGAATTAAAGCTAAGCTTCGAAAGGCAATTCTCTAGTGTTATTACCATTTATCTCCTATTGTTTAATTGTTACGGAATTGTTACAATCTATTTGTAGTTAGCTAATACGAATAAAACAAAAAAATAAAAAAAACAATAAGGAGGACGAAACTATGTGTTTAAATTTAAGTAGCTGTTCCGAGTTATATAAAGCTATATGTCAGTATTTAAGCTTAGGTTGTCAATAAAAAGCATGGCCTGGATGAATGTCCGGGCCATATTTTTTTTATTTAAAAGTTTTTTACCATTTATCTCCTATTGCGTAAATATTACAGAATTGTTACAATCTATTTGTAATCAGTTAATACGAATAAAACAAAATAAACAAAATAAGCAATAAGGAGGACGAAACTATGTGTTTAAATTTAAGTAGCTGTTCCGAGTTATATAAAGCTATATGTCAGTATTTAAACTTAGGTTGTCAATAAAAACATGGCCCGGATGAATGTCCGGGCTGTTTTTTTATCTTATAGGATCAGGGTGTCAAAAGGTCCTTTATAAATACATTCTGGTCAATATGACCAAAACAAAAAGAACGACTGCGCCTATGTAAATATTTAGAAGTTCTTTCTCTGGATATTTTTGCCATAACAGAAAACAAAACTGTTTGAGCGCAGCGAGTTTTTTGTTTTCTGGTATGTTTGGCGCGAATAGACTGAGAATTAGAACTTCTTATATATTGGAATTCGGAGCAGGAGTCTTTTTGTTTTGAGCATATTGACTTGAGACGTTTGCAAAAGGACCTTTTGACACCCTAATCCTTATAGGAAAGTACGTCCTATAAGATAAAAGCCCTTCGGGCAGGATGCGCAGCTGCGCGCGGAACAAAAGCTGTACTGTCGAAATATTGGGCCGCGTGAGTATGCGAAGCACACTTTTGTTCTCTTATAGTTATACAGGCTGTTCGATTGACTGTCTCTTTATATTCACGTATAATAGCACATGTATGTTATTTCATGAAAAAATGTTTGTTACAGAAGTAGATTTGGATAATTAATTTATTTTTACGGAGGAAGAGATGAAAAAACTATTTGTGTTAGCATCATGTCTGATGTTGTTCGCTTCTTTGACAGGCTGTAGTAAGCAGACGGAGAATTACGATATATCCGGATTAAATAATAATCAGGATAATCCCAAGGATTCGGTCGTTATAGTCATGGGCGTCACTTCGGAGCCGGAAGCCGGATTCGATCCTGCATATGGATGGGGGGCGGGTGAGCATGTGCATGAACCATTGATTCAAAGCACATTGACCGTTACCACTAACGATCTGCAGATTGCTTATGATTTGGCGGAGGATATTTCCGTAAGCGGTGACGGACTGCTGTGGACTGTGAAAATCAGGGAGGACGTTTTTTTTACAGATGGGGAAAAGTTGACGGCCGAGGACGTGGCATTTACATATAATACCGTTAAAGAGGAGAGTTCCGTTAATGATTTTACGATGCTTGACAGAGCCGAGGCCACAGACGATTACACGGTAGAGTTTTGCATGTCCAGGCCCTATTCCATATGGCCCTATACAATGGCTACAGTGGGTATCGTTCCCGCACATGCATATGGACCGGATTATGGCAGTAATCCTATAGGTTCCGGACGGTATATGCTGAAGCAGTGGGACAGGGGGCAGCAAGTCATCCTGGAAGCTAATCCGGATTATTACGGCGCTGAAATTCTTATGAAAAAGGTAACGATAGTATTTATGGAGGAGGAAGCTGCTTTTGCGGCGGTCAAAGCCGGACAGGTGGATTTGGCCTATACCGCGGCTTCTTATTCAGACCAGACGGTAGACGGTTATGAATTGCTTCGCTTTGAAAGTGTGGATAACCGTGGCTTTAATTTACCGGCGATTCCGTCAGACGGAGGGATAGGAAATGATGTTACAAGCGATATTGCTGTTAGAAAGGCTATTAACATAGGTATCGACCGCCAAAAGATGATCGATAATGTGCTGAACGGATATGGGACGCCCGCGTATAGCGTATGTGATAAAATGCCGTGGTTCAATGCCGGCACAGCGGTGGAATATGATTTGGGCCAAGCGGTCTCAATATTGGAGGCGGCCGGTTGGATTGCGGGAGAGGACGGCATCCGTTCCAAGGACGGCCTTAAGGCCCAGATAAATCTCCTTTATCCGGCAAGTGATTCGGTCAGGCAGGCTTTGGCCGCAGAGGCGGCAAATCAGATGAAAGCACTGGGGATTGCCGTGACAATTGAGGGCGTAGGATGGGATGTGGCTTATGACAGAGCTCAAGGCGAGCCTATGACATGGGGCTGGGGCGCTCATACGCCTATGGAGTTTTATAATATTTATCATACCATGTCTGAGACGGGCCTGGCCGAGTATTCTCCTTATTCCAACGAGACGGCAGACTCCTATATGGATCAGGCGCTGGCTTGTGAGAATATGGAGGAGTCGTACGAACTATGGCAGAAAGCGCAGTGGGACGGAAGTACAGGTACTGCGGAGGATGTACCGTGGGTGTGGCTGGTAAATATAGACCATCTTTATTGGGCGAAGGAAAATCTTCAGGTCGCGAAACAGAAGATTCATCCCCATGGGCACGGCTGGTCGATTGTAAATAATGTAGACCGGTGGAGCTTTGAACAATAAGATGAAAAAGTGGGTTTGGCATATTTTTAAAAAATTTATACGGATGCTTTTATTGCTGTTGTTTGTGAGCATTGGAGCATTTCTTCTGGTATCTTTGTCCCCGGTAGATCCACTTCAGGCCAATGTCGGACAGACGGCTCTAGGTGCACTCAGTCAGGAACAAGTCATTAAGCTGGAAACGTATTGGGGAGTAAACGAGCCTCCCCTTGAGCGTTATCTGGCATGGGTAGGCGACTTTCTGCGGGGTGATATGGGTGTTTCCCTTTTGTATAGGCAGAGCGTCTCATCTGTAATCGTGCAAAAGCTGTTAAATTCTCTATTGCTCATGATTTTCGCATGGACGATTTCCGGGGGCTTAGGCTTTGTGCTTGGAATTATGTCCGGGATGAACAGAGGGAGGATGATTGATAAGATCATTAAGGGCTATGCCCTGCTGACGGCAAGTACCCCAGCCTTTTGGCTCGCCCTCATATTTTTACTCCTGTTTTCGGTCTGGCTTAAGCTGTTTCCCATAGGCCTGAGCGTTCCTATGGGAATGGATGCTGCGGCAGTGGGGATTTCGGATAGACTGTGGCATGCTGCCCTTCCGGCACTTACGCTGAGTGTTACCGGCATATCGAATATTATCCTTCATACGAGAGAAAAAATGATCGATGTGATGGAGAGCGAGTATGTGCTCTTTGCTGTTGCCCGGGGCGAAAGGAAGTGGGAGATATTTAAGAACCATGGTTTTCGCAATGTTCTTTTGCCCGCCATTACGCTGCAATTTGCCTCTGTCAGTGAAATTTTCGGAGGGTCGATTCTGGTGGAGCAGGTTTTCTCCTATCCGGGGCTTGGTCAGGCAGCGGTAACAGCGGGGTTGGGAGGTGACATTCCGCTGCTTCTTGGAATCGCAGTTATCAGTGCAGCCATCGTGTTTGCGGGAAACTTTATTGCGGACATCCTTTATGGAGTAATTGACCCCCGAATGAGAAAGGGGGTAAGGCAATGAGGTTTCATAGACGAAAGGTCGTAGTTCTGCTGCTCGCACTTGCTGCATCATTTCTTTTTTGTATTCTCATCATGGGGTTTTTATATGGGGACGCTGCTATGGAAACCGATTTTGCACGTAAAAATCAGCCTCCGTCTTTTAGATATCCTTTCGGTACAGATTGGATGGGGCGGGATATGTTCGCCCGTACTGCGGCAGGACTTTCCATGAGTATACGAATTGGTCTGTTTACGGCGACGGTAAGCGCAGTAACCGCTTTTGTACTGGGCTCTGCGGCGGCAGTCATGGGAAAAGCAGCGGATGCGATTATCGGGTGGCTTATTGACCTTATGATGGGGATTCCGCATATTCTTTTGCTCATTCTCATTTCTTTTGCCTGCGGAAAAGGAGTTCGAGGAGTAGTGATCGGAGTATTATGTACTCACTGGATGTCCCTGGCCAGAGTAATACGCGGAGAGGTGCTGCAGCTTAAACAAAGCGGTTATGTGCAGACTGCGGCCAAACTGGGAACCGGCAGGAGTAAAATAATAACCATGCATATGCTTCCGCACCTGATCCCTCAATTTATGACAGGCTTGATCTTATTGTTTCCTCACGCCATATTGCATGAAGCCGGCATCACCTTTTTGGGCTTTGGCCTGCCTCCGGAACAGCCCGCAATCGGAGTCATTCTTTCGGAGAGCATTCGCTATCTGCTTACGGGGAGCTGGTGGCTTGCGTTTTTTCCGGGCGTTTCTTTGGTGTTAGTGGTTATTTTATTCGATTATATCGGCAGTATGGCAAGACGGCTTCTTGCCCCGGCAAGCGTACATGAATGAGGAGGGAGAGGATGGAGAGAATACCGGTTCTTAATGTGGAGAATTTGTCTGTTTCATTTTCACAATACATGGGAGTGTTTAGAAAAAAGCAAATACAAACGATAAAGGATTTAAATGTCAGACTCTATCAGGGAGAAATCGTAGCAGTGGTGGGTGCCAGCGGAAGCGGTAAAAGCCTGCTCGCTCACGCCATTTTAGGGATATTGCCATATAACGCCTCTATGGGAGGCAGGATAAGCTACTGTGGAGAGCTCCTGACACAAGAGCGAGTGGAGAAGCTTCGCGGGAAGGAAATTGCTTTGGTGCCGCAAAACGTATCCTATTTAGACCCGCTGATGAAGGTGGGGCCTCAGATACGCAAAAATGCCAAAGATAAGCTTTCAAAAGAAAGGACTCTTAATACTTTGAAGCGCTACGGATTGACAGAGGAGACGGAAAGACTCTATCCCTTCGAGCTTTCCGGCGGCATGGCGCGAAGAGTTCTGATTTCTACAGCGGTACAGGAAAGGCCGAAGCTGGTAATTGCGGACGAGCCTACGCCCGGATTGGATGCCGCGTCGGCAAAACGCGTGATGGGACACTTTCGGGAAATCGCTGATGATAACGCGGCAGTGCTGCTCATCACTCATGACTTGGAGCTGGCAATAGAGACGGCCGACCGGATAGTAGTATTTTATGCGGGAACGACCTTGGAGGAAGTGCGGGCTTCGGATCTTGCGGAGGGGTCTAAACTATATCACCCTTATACAAGGGCACTGTGGCAGGCGATGCCCCGGAATGGAATGCATGTAGAGGAGGCAAAATTATGATACTAAAGGGAGAGGAGCTGTCATTTTGCTATCAGGATGGCGGAAGACAGATATTGAACCGCGTTTCCCTTTCGATAGAAAGCGGCGAAATCGTAGGGCTGTGTGCGCCCGGCGGTTTCGGAAAGACTACGCTGTGTAAAATTCTTGGAGGATACGTAGAACCGGATTTTGGAACTGTCACCTTGGACGGAAGGCCGGTTCAGGATTATCGGGGCTATTGCCCGGTGCAGATGATCTGGCAGCATCCCGAACTCGTGATCAACCCACGGCTTAAAATGTCTCAGGTGCTTGCCGAGGCCGGAGCTATCGATGAGTGTGTGATAGAGAAGCTTGGCATTGAAACGGAGTGGATGAACCGTTATCCCATAGAGCTTTCAGGCGGAGAACTTCAACGCTTCTGCATCGCACGGGCACTGGGGACCGGGACAAGATTTCTCCTCGCTGATGAGATCACTACGATGCTGGACTTGATTATGCAGGCTAAGATATGGAATTTTCTAAAGGAGGAGAGTGCGAAACGAAATATTGGAATGCTGGTCGTAAGTCATTCGGATGAGCTTTTGGACAGGCTCTGTTCGCGGAGGATAGATATGCAGCTTCTTTCCTGAATTTAAACTCTTTCCGCGCTGCTAAATGTATTTTTACCGGCACATTTGGCGCGGTAAAGGGCAGCATCCGCTTGCTGTATAAGTTTCTTTTCATTCGATGTAGTATCCGGATAAGAAGAAATTCCAATAGAGACGGTTACTTTATAACTTTCGCCAGATTCTAATTTATGGCGGTATTCCTCCGTGTTTTTCTGAATACGTTTTGTTATTTCCTTTGCTTCGAGTAAGTCACAATCTACCAGTATGACCATAAACTCGTCTCCCCCTCTGCGGGATACAATATCAAAGCTCCTGCAAGTTTCAAGTAAGATGTTTCCGACAATTTTTAATACTTTGTCCCCCTCAGTGTGTCCATAAATATCATTAATTGTTTTAAAATTATCGATATCAATAAACAAAATAGAAAGCTTTTTATTCTGTTCTTTTGCTTTTTTTATGGATTTGTTTAAGGATTCGTCCAGTTGCCTGAAATTAAACAGACCGGTCAAATAATCCTTTTTTGATTCTTCATATGCTTTTTCGTATGCGATATCTTCTGTTAAAAAAGAATTTATAAGATGAAAAAGCCCTATACTCAATAAGATCACACCTACAAAATATGAGATAACAACAGTCCCATACATATCACAGTCTAAGGTTAAAATAAAACTGATATTGCCTACGATTAATATAAGAATATTTGTATAAATCCATTTATAAGACATTTTGGTTTGTATTTTCGATATTAGAATACACCCGATTGTTATGATAAGAACTACAATTGCCGCAGTAACCGACGTAAAATTAAGACCAAAATATGCTATCCGGAAAAAATTAATAACACAGGCTGAAGTTAATGCTGAAATAGCGGAAGAATATAGAGCCATAAGTACAATGGGCAATAACCTAAAATCTATGATTTGTGTAGGTGTAACATGTACGCTATAAATCATCAGAACAATTCCTAAAAAGCCTGCCAAAATACCTACTATAAATTTAGAAATTATTTTATCGAGTAAATAACTTAATTTTTTGACTAAAATATTACTGATAGATATTGATGCGATCAGTATCGTTGCATTAACAAATAAATCGCTAATTATTTGAATCATTTTAACCTCTCGTTTACACAAACTTTCATGCAGATGACGTTTTACCTTAATTATAGAAGTGATATCAAACAATAATATAACAAATTGTGTAGAATAAAGCTAGTTAAATAATATTATGCCTAAGTCGCCGGACAAAAAATTCATTACCATGCAGAAGTATGACATGCTATAATGGATAGCATAAGAGCATAAATTAGTTTCATGATATCATTTATTCCAAAAACAAAAGGAGCTGGATAGTTATGGAGAATAAAATCATTAGTACCGGAAAACTTGGATTTCAAATGCAGGTAAAAAATCCTTTTATTGCGTGTATGCACCACCAGGATGCTTTCCCCATGGGTAACGATCAGATGGAACCCATAGTGCCCAGTAAAGAGAAACCTGCGGGAGGGGAATTCGATCACGATGCTCCATGGCGCATGTATTACGGAGATACTGTTCCCGGATTTCCGGTACATCCTCATCGTGGATTTGAAACAGTAACGGTAGTATTAGAAGGATTTGTCGATCATGCCGACGGCCTTGGTGCCATGGGGCGTTATGGAAACGGTGATGTTCAGTGGATGACGGCAGGTGCAGGACTCCAGCATTCTGAAATGTTTCCTCTTTTGTCCAAGACTCAGCCCAATCCTATGGAACTGTTCCAAATTTGGATCAACCTTCCTGCAAAAAGTAAGTTTGTACCTCCTCATTATAAAATGTTGTGGGATGAAGAAATTCCTGTAATCCTTCATACCGACGACAAGGGGGGAAACACGCACATCCGCCTGATTTCGGGACAGTACGGACAGACAGAGAGTCCTGAGCCCAACCCGGATTCATGGGCCGGAGATAGAAATAACCATGTTGGAATCTGGCTCATAACTATGGAACCTGGGGCAGAATTCGTTATTCCAGGCATTTCATCTACCTTGAGCAGAATGCTGTATTATTATGCAGGCAATACAATCCAGATTGAATCAACCCCTCTTTCTTCCGGTTATTTTTCCGAACTGGCCGGCGGAAAAAGCATTCTTCTGAAAAATGGAGAAAAAACAAGCAAACTATTGCTTTTAGAGGGTGAACCTATTCAGGAACCGGTAGCTGCTTACGGCCCGTTTGTAATGAATACTCAGGAAGAAATCATACAGGCTTATGACGATTATCACAAGACCCAGTTCGGCGGATGGCCATGGCCACAGGATGGCCCTGTGTCTCCAAGAGAAAAAGGAAGATTTGCCCTTTATGAGAATGGGAGGGAAGAAACACCTCCACAAAAGGAATAGTTAAATGAGCAAATTTGAAAAATACCAAACACTAATTATATTTGCAGCCATGCCGCTCGGTCTGTTACTCGGTCAGATTGGAATAATAGAACAATA
This sequence comes from Kineothrix sp. IPX-CK, assembly GCF_039134705.1. Classification (NCBI taxonomy): domain Bacteria; kingdom Bacillati; phylum Bacillota; class Clostridia; order Lachnospirales; family Lachnospiraceae; genus Kineothrix; species Kineothrix sedimenti. The sequence continues at coordinate 1,813,757 of NZ_CP146256.1, forward strand.
TGCAGAGAATCTTGTAACTCCATTTTTGTTTGTCATGTTGTTCGGCGCTTTTTTGAATATTCCGTTAAAGGACTATCGCAAAGCATTTACTAATGTACGGTTTTCCATTACAACTATTTTAATCAACTTTGTCTGGACACCAATATTGGTATGGATTTTAGGAAAAATATTCCTAACCGGCTCTCCGGTCATGCAGATTGGATTTATTATGTTAATGGTCACCCCCTGTACCGACTGGTATCTGATATTCACCAATGTGGCAAAGGGAAACGTTCCTTTATCAACGACCGTTTTACCTGTCAATCTTGTTTTCCAGATAGTGTTGCTTCCGGTTTATCTTCTGATTTTTGGCGGAGTAACAGGTACTGTTAACATTGAAGAAGTGATAAACAGCGTGATGATCATGCTTATTTTTCCCTTTTTAATGGCGCAAATCGGGAAATGGCTGTTAAACAAGATACAAAATAGTGACAAAAAAGAAAAAATATTCAGCATATTCACTGCCTTGCAGACTATACTGCTTGCCATGGCGATTATGGCAATGTTTGCTTCAAAGGGAAAAAATCTTTTAGCAAGCTTGAATGTTGTGGCGGTATTACTTATTCCGATCGTTTTGTTCTATATTATCAATTTCATTTTAGCGCAGGGAGTAGGAAAGGGTTTTCATTATTCCTATGAAGATACAGCCAGTCTGACATTGACGACGATTGCGAAAAATTCACCGATGACACTTGGTGTAGCGCTTATGGCTTTTCCGAACGAACCGCTTATACATTTGATTATGGTGATTGAGCCGCTCATTGAACTTCCGGCAATGATGCTCATTACAAGAATGCTGCTTATCATTCGCAAGCGGCGTCCGGTAAATACGGGAATCTGACTTTCAGCCGTTTTTGAAATTCATCTCGAATATGAGCCGGTTCTATATTAGAAATTTAAGGAGAATATAGTAGTAGTAGAGAAAAAACTTATGGGACAAGACGGTTACAAGTCAATAGGGGGAATTTTTTTTTCAGGAGTTCAATGGCAAGCTCGGCTCTCATTTGGCGCAAATATTCGTAAATGGTAGTATTGAAAACCTTCTTAAAGCCTGCTTTCAGTTTGAATTCATTCAAGGCAACCATGCGTGAAAGCGAGGGGATTGAAGGTGGATCACTCATTTGTTCTCTCAGAATAGAGGGAATACTACGGATTTGCTGAATATCAAATTTACTCAGCGTAACATTTGGGTGTGTGCGCTCTGCATCACACAAACTGATAAGGTGTGCGGCGATAGCATAAATATTACTTTTTATAAATAGCTTTTTTGCAGTTTCCTTATAAGAGGAGTGGAGCATTTCCGCAAGAATAGGATAAAGTTCGTGCATAAAAGCCTGTTCGTCAAAGCTTTGGATAGTCTTTATAACATCAAAATATTGATCTGCATTATATTTCTCTGAGCAATTGAGAAAAAATTCTTTAAATAAAATAACATTGACCGCATATATCGGCTTACCCGCTTTGCACACGCCATAAACAATACTATCTGAAGGAAGCGAACAACTTGTCCTCCAAGAATGTATATCTGAATCTGATCTATCAATCATGTTTTCACGGCATGAGTCAATTTCCACATAGGACATACCAATATAAGTATTCTCATCTTGTGTATAGGACATATCAATATCCAGTTTTGTTTGGGCATTGGTGATCCAGACCTGATATTTACCCGGAGAGTGAAACAATTCAAAAAAACCTTCACCAATTTCCTGCGGCAATGTGTACCGGATATAATCGGATTCCATAGATTCTTTTATACCGAAGTAATGCTCTAAATAGGTCATATACTGTTTAATTCCGCAAATTTCCATAATAACAATCTACCTCCCATTTTTATTTGAACCAAAAGGAGCCTTTTGCGAACATGCGGGAATCCTTGCTCCGATCGTATTGAAAAGTTTATATTGTCTTTCTATACTGATATTGGGTTAGATATAACTAACTATATTTTATATGATTGCAATCAAAATATCAACCAACGGAGGAGTAAAGTGTTATGTACAATCAAACAAATAAAAAGACCGGCAATATTAGCTGGCTGTTACAGCTGGCAGGCAAGAAAAAGGTGAATATACTGCTTGCCTGCCTGTTTTCTGTGTCCAGTGCGATACTTTCTTTTGTACCGTATATTTGTGTGTATTTTATTCTCAGAGAAATATTAAAAGCGCCAAATAATCCTGTGGGAATATCATTTGGTACTGCTGGTATTTATGCGTGGCTTGCATTGGGTGCAGTAGGCCTTGGACTTTTGTTCTCATTTATATCATCGGTTCTATCTCATGGAGCTGCCTATAAAATTCTATTTGAGCTGCGCATGAAGTTTGCTGAACACATAAGCGAACTGCCAATGGGGTTTCATACAAGTAATTCAACCGGAAAATTACGAAAACTTATGGATGAAAATGTCGAAAAAATAGAATTATTTATTGCCCATCAGCTTCCTGACGCGGTAGGCGCTCTGGCATCGCCTGTTGTTATGCTGATTGTTTTATTTCTGTTTGACTGGAGAATGGGTCTTGCCTGTCTTCTTCCTATCGTTCTTAGCTTTATTGCACAGGCCGGAAACTTATCCAATCCAAAGTCCAGAGAATTTATGGATAGTTTTCAGGATTTACAGGACAAAATGAACAGCTCGGCCGTGGAGTATGTACGAGGTATCTACGTGGTAAAAGCATTTAACCAAACCGTGTACTCTTTTCGTAAATTCCACGATACAATCCTGGAATACAAAGACAGTGCTATCCGTTATACCCACTCGGTAAAAAATACTTACTGCGCCTTTCTTGTGCTTCTTAATTCCGTGTTTCTGTTTCTCCTTCCTGTGGGGATACTAATTGGAAGCCGTGAACGGGATTATCAGGCATTTGCAATATCTTTCTTATTCTATTTAATTTTTAGTATGGGCGTTGCCGGACCAGTGTCAAAGCTGATGTATGTGTTTGTACAAAGCTTCATGGTATTATCCAGTATCAAACGAGTGAAAGCTGTGTTCGATACGCCTGTTTTAAAAAGTGCTGTGAAAGGCGAAGAACCAAAAGGAAATGGCATTTCTTTTGAACATGTTTTCTTTTCTTACAATAAAGATGATGAAAATGAGACTCTTCATGATGTGAGTTTTGTAGCAGAACCGGGGCAGGTTACCGCATTGGTGGGTCCCTCCGGCAGCGGCAAAAGTACTATCGCACAATTGATTCCCCGTTTCTGGGATATTGACAGCGGAAAGATAACCGTCGGAGGGGTAAATATTACGGATATAAAGCCCTCCGATCTGATGGGTGCGGTAAGTTTTGTATTTCAGGATGTTTTTCTTTTTAAGAAAAGTATTTTGGAAAATATTAAGATTGGAAACGAAAATGCTACTGACGTGCAAGCCATTGAGGCTGCAAAATCTGCCATGTGCCACGAGTTTATCGAGTCTCTGCCAAACGGATATCACTCCGTGCTGGGAAGTCGTGGGACATATCTTTCGGGTGGAGAACGACAGCGGATTATAATCGCACGGGCTATATTAAAAAATGCGCCTATTGTCATTCTGGATGAAGCAACAGCCTTTGCTGACCCGGAGAATGAACGGAAGATCCAGATCGCGCTGGAAAAATTGATGGAAAATAAAACCGTCATTGTAATCGCTCATCGCCTTTCCACTATTAAAAATGCAGATAAGATCATCGTTGTGGACGATGGGAAGGTAGCGGAAGAAGGGACTCACGAAGAACTTATACAGTATGGTGCAAAATACAAGCATATGTGGGATGTTTACAACAGAGCACTCACATGGAGTCTTGCATAAGGAGAGAATCAAATGCTGAAAAAGGTACTTATTTTAACGGATCGATCAGATAAAGAACTAAAAAAATCAATACTTGCGTCTTTTCTCGCTCAACTCAGCTTATCGCTGCCGGTTATGATTTTAATGATGACTTTTATGGAAATTTTGCAGCCTTTCTGGGGAAAAGAGGTTGGCTGGTGGAAACTTTGGGTATTGGCGTTTTCTTCTATTGCAGTTGTTGCGCTGGTGTTCGTGGTGCATCGCTATGAGTATGGAAAAACCTACGTCACTGCCTATGAAGCAGCCGAAGAAAAGCGTACAACTCTCGCCGAATACTTGCGGAAACTGCCTCTTTCTTACTTTGGTAAAAAGGATCTAACGGAAATCACCATAAACATGATGAGTGACTGCGGAACCATAGAACAAAGCTTCTCCTCCATTATCCCGGCATTTGGCGGAACCATGCTCAATCTGCTTCTGACCTGCACATTACTGGCTGTTTTTGAGTGGCGAATGGCTTTGGCTATTTTTATCAGTGTTCCTGTTTCCTTTGGCTTTTTGTTGCTTTGCCGTAAAACACACGATTATATTGGGAAGATGCATCTGCAAAGTAAGCTTGATGCATCTGAGCAGATGCAGGAGTATCTGGAAGGTATTAAGGTGATCAAGGCATTCGGGCTGGGCGGTGACAAGTTTAAAAGCCTTGAGAATGCCTACCGAAATCTGATGAAAATAAGCACTAAGACGGAAACGGTGAATGGTGCACTTACTACTGTTTCCATGATGATGCTTCGCTTTGGTATTCCGCTTACTATTTTTGCGGGATTAAATCTTGTAGTATCGGAGAGCCTGGCACTTCCCTATTTTTTAATGTTCCTCATTTTTTCAAGCCGAATCTATTCAAGTCTTTCCACGCCCCTTGCCTTATGGAGAGACTTACTTTATGCCATGCTTTCCATTAGAAGACTTCATTCTGTCTATGAGGAAAAGACCATGGGAGGAAGCGATACGCTTACCTTGACACATTATACAATTGAATTGGATAATGTCAGCTTCGGATATCAGAATAAATTAGTGATAAAGGACGTAAGTTTCTGTATTCCACAAGGAAAGGTCACGGCTTTGGTGGGACCTTCAGGTAGCGGAAAAAGCACTATATCCAAGCTTATTGCCCGGTTTTGGGATATAAATGCGGGCAGTATCCGCATTGGCGGGACAGATATACGGGACATTGATCCTGAACATCTGTTTACGTGGATTTCTTTTGTATTTCAGGATGTGGTCTTATTTAACGATACTATATATAACAACATTGCTATTGGTAAGGCAGGGGCTTCTAAGGAAGAAGTTGAAGAGGCAGCCAGACGAGCCAATTGCCATGAATTTGTGTCACGACTGCCGGATAGATACGACACGCTTGTTGGAGAAAATGGTAATACCCTGTCAGGAGGCGAACGGCAGCGTATCTCAATTGCCCGCGCCCTTTTAAAAGATGCTCCGATCATACTGCTGGATGAGGCGACAGCTTCCCTTGACCCCGAAAATGAACTGGAAATACAAGGGGCTCTTTCACAGTTAATCAAGAACAAAACAGTAGTTGTGATTGCCCACAGGCTTCGTACCATAGCGGGAGCGGACAACATTGTGGTATTGGAAAATGGGAAAGTGGTTCAACAGGGTGCCGGGGCAGAGCTTTTAAAGACCGGAGGGCTTTACGCAAGATTATTCGGCATACAGCAGGATAATGCCGAATGGTCTTTGGAATCGTAATTATGAATTGGCATATTGTTAAAACGGAATATAAAAACGGGACTAATCCTTAGCGAAAAAATAGCAGTTTGCTGAATAGGCTGTTCATATTCTATCCGTATTGCATAAAAGAATCTTTTTATAAAATAAAGAAGTAATAAATGTTGACAATAAGGAAATATAATGATAGTATCTGAATGAAAATAAATTTCATAAATTGAAATATATGAAATAAAATATCGCAAACATGTTATAAACCGTGAGAATTTTTGAGATTTTCGGGAATTATAAAATTAGGATGAAATCATCGAATTACAGATGATTACAGATAGGAGGCTAACATGGAGCAAGAACAAAGAAAAAAAATGCTGTCGCTTGGAATGAAAATACGCGAACAAGCGCTGAAGGCGGTACAGGTGCCAAATTCAGGACATATCGGAGGTTCGTTTTCAGAAGCGGATATTTTGGCAGTACTTTATTTTGACAAGATGAATATCGACCCTGAAAATCCAAGGATGCAGGATAGGGACCGTTTTGTATTGTCTAAGGGGCATGCCAGCCCGGGGCTGTATGCGACTTTGGCCCTGCGGGGGTTCTTTCCGGTGGAGGAACTGAAGACATTTAGAAATGTGGACAGCGATCTTTCCGGCCACGTAGAGATGACGAAAGTGCGCGGTGTGGATATGTCCGCAGGTTCCTTAGGACAAGGCCTTTCCGCTGCGGTTGGAATGGCTGTTTCCGGACAGATTTACCAAAAGGAGTATAGGGTATATGCGATGGTCGGTGACGGAGAGATCCAGGAAGGACAGATATGGGAAGCAGTAATGGCAGCAGGAAATTATAAGCTGGACAACCTCATGCTGTTCGTGGACAACAATAATTTACAGATTGACGGAACCGTAGAGGAGATCATGTCTCCCTATCCCATCGACGACAAGTTTAAAGCCTTTAACTGGAATGTGATATGCATAGACGGACACGATCCGGAAGCAATCGCGGACGCTGTAGAACAGGCGAAGTCCTTCAAGGGAAGGCCTACTGTGGCTATCGCAAAGACCGTAAAGGGCAAAGGCGTTTCCTTCATGGAAAACAACGTGAACTGGCATGGAAAAACCCCTTCCCCGGAACAATATGAGCAGGCTTTTAAAGAAATCCGGGAACAAATAGAAGAGCTGGAGGTATAGACATGGGAGAAATAATTTCAACGAGGGAAGCCTATGGGCGCGCTCTTTGTGAATGCGGAGAGAATCCTGATATTGTGGCATTCGATGCAGACTTGACCATATGCACGATGTCATGCTATTTTGCGGAGAAATATCCGGAGAGATTTCGCAATGCCGGTATTGCGGAAGCAAATATGATAGGAATGTCTGCCGGGGTGGCAGCCACGGGTAAAACGGTCTTCTGCCATACTTTTGCCATGTTCGCAGCAGGAAGAGGCTATGACCAGATTAGAAACTCTGTGGCATATCCGAGGCTGAATGTAAAAGTAGTAGGTACTCACGCAGGACTTTCGGTGGGAGAAGACGGAGCTACCCATCAATGTATTGAAGATTTAAGCTTGATGCGCACCATTCCGGGAATGGTAGTAATAAACCCATGCGATGCCAATGAGACTGAAGCAGCCGTAAAAGCTATGATTGAGTACGAAGGTCCGTGCTATCTCAGACTGGGACGCTCAGGGGTGGAAAATGTTACTCCTAATTTCAAGAACTATGATTTCCAGATAGGAAAGGGCGTTACCCTAAAAGAGGGCAATGACGTAACAATTATAGCCACCGGACTCATGGTCCAGATTGCTTTGGAAGCAGCGGAGCTTTTGAAGGGAGATGGGATCGTGGCCAGAGTCATCGACATGCATACCATTAAGCCCATAGACAGGGATATTATCGTAAAGGCGGCGAAAGAGACAGGTGCCATCGTAACGACAGAGGAGCACAACGTGATAGGAGGATTAGGAGCAGCAGTAGCGGAAGTGCTCGGCGAGACCTACCCCGTTCCCCTGATCCGTCATGGCGTGGAGGATATATTCGGTCATTCGGGAACTGCGCAGGCGCTTATGGAGAAATACGGCCTGAATAAAAACAAGCTGGCTGAAAAGGTAAAACTGGCTGTCAGCATGAAAAGATAACCGGGAAATGGCATGCAAAATACAATGATAAAATTTGATATTTAAAAACGAAGAAATTCTAAAAGGCGTGGTGGTTACCGCGCCTTTTTTGTTTGTCCGCCATGAGCATGTCCTTCCGGAGCCATACAACAGGAACTGTTGTTTTTAACATATTACAATCAAAAAGCATACTATTTATATAAGAAGGGTAATTGAAATCTTATAAAAAGGATGAAATGATGGCCAATATAGTATTACAACTTCAAAAAAGTGATAATAATAGTATTTTAAATAATAATAATTTTATATTTGATGAAATAGTCGATGCGATAGGAAATGTAAGTTATAATGATACGACAGGCGTTGTTACTATTTCTGAAAATGGTCTATATATGGTTGATTGGTGGGCGGCTATACAGGCAACTGCTGGTTCGCCCAGTGCTATCTTTAAATTGATTTCTGATAAGGGCCATGTATTTGATAGTAATTCATCAAATAAAACAGGCGTTATGAGTGGAATCGCTGTTTTCAATGTTGATGATGCCCCTATTAATTTTTCATTAGTGAATCTTTCGAACTCAGCTGTATTTTTTCCTAATACGGTAATCTCTAAAGCCAATCTGCGGGTTTTTTCTTTAAATAGTGATATTGCTGATAACAGCCGCTGTTTTGCTTTAGATCAATTCGCACATGTTTTAGAGCAAATAGTCACAATATATCAAGGCGCATCCGTTAGCATTTTCTCTAACAGGCTTGCCACAGTAACAGGAACGATCAACTCGCTTTACAAAGCACCGGATGCCGGAAGTATACCGCTGCTTATTCTGGGGGATGAGCAGGTTGCTTTTAATATCGATAAAATAGCAATCCTTTATTTTCCGAATAGCGTGTATGATGACTCGATAACTTATTTAAATCCACCGGATCCGTTTCCTCAAAACTGTGATACGGACCTTATAAGGAACATCTACAATTATGTTGCGGTTGGTGACAGCATATCGGTTACTACCGGCCCGACTACCAGTGCTTCCGGTGATGTTTATATTAATGAATACGGAATAATTGTTTTTGCAGATGATACTTCAATGATATTTGTAATGACTCCGCATATTTTTTCAGTGGATATAAATGATGAAGTTGCTGGTATGCAAAGAGAAAACTCAATTTCAAATTCTTCTATTGTATAAGAGCATAAGCGACATCAAAGAGTCATGAGTCATGTAGCAAGAGCAAGTATCTGGGTGGACCTGTTTTGGCTGCTTTGTCAACAGGTCCACTTGAACGATTTCATTATAAATGTTCATTCATCAATTGGCAGGAACCCGTTTTCCCTCTTCTCACAACCTATCATATCAACGGCCTCTTACTATATCTATCAATAAACCTAATATCAACATCACAATTCAAAAAGTCAGCAATACTTTCTATAAATGAAACTTTCATATCAGCCTTTAACCTTCTATTTATATTCTGTGGTGACTTATCCAACAAAAAAGCCAGCTGCCTTTCGTTTAATCTGCGTATCTTCAGTGCCTGTTTAATATACTCATACATATCCATAACCTATTCCCCTTTTCCTTTCGTATCTCCAAATCCACAATGTTAATCAAATATCTTTTTACTGTCTCTTGCTATGACCTGTACATCACATCCTAATATATCCAGCATTTCAATAAAATCATCTAATCCATAACTTCCGCGACTGATCTTGTTTCTAAACGATTGTGTCTGCATTCCCAGCTTGGCGGCCATCCATTCATAATCAACGCCACGCTCTAACATTAGCTGACCTATAACTTTTTTACTATTCATATTAACATTCTCCTGTTAGTTTATAATTCTACTTATAATTCCGCTGTTTGTCAAATCAGTATTGATTATATATATACTCACGAACTTCTATCAGACGGCTGAATCAGCTCAATTATGATTAAAAAAACCTGTCATAAGATTTATTCACCAGATGAATTGTACTACTAATAAAAGGAAGATAAAAAACAGTATAAAAATATAGAGATAAAGTAAAACTGAAATAAGAGTCTATAAACAAGACTTCTTATTATTAATAAAATGTAAGCAGCCACACAAGCAACAAACAACAGACAGATCAGGAAGTATCATGAACCACCGCCAAACGGGACATAGTTAACGCTTTTGATTGTTAGTCATTCATTGAAAAATGCTAGTGGCTGCTTTTATGCATAAGTAATAAAACAAATTCGGCTTGCCAGAGGCAGAGGAGCTTGGAAGCACATGTTTATATTTAACTCATATAATAATTAGAAGTAAATTTATTCAGGAGATGGTAAATTGAATTATTATAGATATAACAACTATGGATATGGCATTAACAATCAGGAATTCCCTTACGTACCGGTGCTGGATATGTCTGCAACACAACAGCAGATTCAATCCGTCGGAATGTTCACATACCCCCAAAATCTTCAGAACGCTCTCGATTTAATCCAACAGGCACTCATAGGTGAAAATGAAGATAGGATGTTTTATAGCTGGTTGATAGAAAATGCTCCTTCGGATAAGGAAAAAGAAATAATCAGCGGTATTCGTGAAGCTGAAATTGGTCATTTTGAATTATTTAATCAGATATACAATGAGGTATCAGGTATGATGCCGCAACAAGCTCCAGGTGAACAGTTTACTCCGCCCGAGAATTATTGCGTTGGATTGGAAAACGCTATACTTAAAGAAGAAAATGCTGTACAGAAATATCGAGAAATCCTTTACGCCATGCAGAATCGCGTGCATATCAATATGATGACAGAAATCATAACAGATGCAATCAGGCACGGCATGCTTTATAATTATCTTTATGCTAAAAATAGCTGTAAAGGATGATCCATCAAAATAATATCTAATATAAATGGCTGGCAGGATCAAGGATGTTTGCCAGCCAAATCTATTAAATGAGATTATTGGATTCAAAAAGGTTTGATCAAGTGTAATTAAAAGCAATAAAAAATCTGAAAACCTGCAATCAAGGCTTTCAGACTATTATAAGACAAGCTGATGACGAGAATCGAACTCGTGACCAACTTCAAAAACACTGTAAAATAGGGAGGTTTAAGCACATCGTCATCAAAGTGTAATCAAAAGTGTAATCATTTTTATAACGCACATATGTAATTTGAATAACGTATTATAGTAATAATACTTGTTTTTTGTCTTGTGAGTGTACTATTATTATAATATGTTATTTAAGTGTTAGGAGAGAGTGTAATGAAATTAAAAATAGTAAAAATCGAGAATCGAATTGTAACATGTGAGAAGGATAAGGATGGTTCTTTCATTGATATAGCACGTAGATGGTTCGCGGAAGATATTCAGGAAGGGGATACAATAGAATTCGAATATAATGCACCGTAGAGTATATGCTCATGCAAAATTCTTATTTACAAATAGAACAAATGTTTGTATAATCATATTTGTAGATAAATATGAAAGTAGAGGATGGCTATATGGTATTTTATAAAGACATAATTTTTGAAAACAAGAAATCCTTTTTAATTTATGAGCTATTAGTTAAAGACAATGCAAATATTCATTTACATCTCGCCAAAGATCAAGTGATAAAAGAAACGGATATGTTAGAGCTATGGAATTTAACAAATAAAGATAAGACACTTCTTCCAGTCTATAATTTAAAAATGCTTGATTAGTGAATAAATATCAATTCTTGTCCATATACTATACTATTATAATTATTTGGAGGAAAATTATGGCAGGAAGAAAACCTAAAAAATCCATCGAAGAAAGAATAGTAGATAAGGAAGAATTAATAGCGGCATTATTAACAAGAATCAAATCAGAACAAAACGAGCTAGAAGCCCTCTATAGCGAGAAGAAACTCAAAGACTTGGAGTCCGTTAGCGAACTCATTAACACGTCTGGATTAAGCCCTGATGAGGTTACAGAGGCAATAAGAACATATACAGAGCAAAGAGAACAAGGTGCATCGTAAAAAATAGCCAGAAAGGATTTTAGTCGCATTGACCTATTTCCAATCTGGCTATTTTTATGTTACAGGCTCTTCGTTTTCTCCATCATCAATGGTAGGAGAGAAGAGTATATCAATTGTATATGTCTTATCAGACACCACGTAAATATCATTCCTTGAACGAGTCTGTAATAATTCCAATATTTTTGTTTCTAGTGTAACTTCATCTTCAAATTCAGAAATCACTTCTTCAGATGTACCATCTTCATGTACAACAATCTCCGTTAAAAAATGGTACAAACTATTCACGCCGTTAACACCACGGGTAGATCTTAATAATAATATCTTATACATATCAGCACCTCCTACCAATTCACGATAGGAAGTATTTGGGACAATAGATATGTTACAATTCCTCCTATAATAATCCACAACGCCTTATCTTTTATACCATCAACCTTTTTATAAGTTTCATTGGCCGGTTTATTTTCAAGGATATTTACTTTCTCCTTAACCCCACCAATGTCTTGTTTTACTTCTGTAATATCACCCTTCATGATTCCCATCGTTTGGGTCATAAGTTGTATATTGGTATTAATATCATATATCGCTTTCTGCTCAGATCGAATATCTGATATATCATTTTTAATTTCTTCAATCTGATGCGTGTTGGACTTGCAACGAGCATCGATCTCTCCTAGTTTAACCTTATCGTCTTCCGACATTTTGAGATTCCCCCAATTATAATATTTTTATGTATTTCTTTGATACCCATCCTACACCTACAGTACCGTCTTCCAATTTGGCTTTGGCCTTGTACCAACCGTTTTCTTCTTTTAGAAGATTGATTTCATCTCCCGGTTTTAATGTCTCAATTACATTGTCAATTTCTGACTCATTAGATTTCCTAAAATTTAACCCACCGCAATTATACACTTGTCCAATAGCATCACATACATAACTTACTGAAATATATCCTTTATCAGTCTTATACCAGCCATTTGAGGTCTTTGCAATTAATTGAACAACAGAAGCTTTGGTATAGTAACCCAACTTTGTAGATGTAGTATTTGGTTGTGAACGAATAGTTAAATTGGATGAAGTGGTGGTGATTTTACCAAGAAGTGTAATAGAAGTTTCAGTAATAGAATTAGAAGGAGTAGTGGCAGGCTGTGTGCTTGAACTCGTATAATTATAAATTACATTCATATCTACATTTCCGTTAATACCAGAAACCTTACCTTTGGATGAATATTGCCATATATATTCGCCTATATTTGGTTTTAATGATTCTTTTACAGTACCATCATCGCTTGACGAATATCTTGCTATCCAGAATCTACATCCTAAGGCAGACAACTCGCTTGCGTTATACTTATTTTTATACCAATCTAAATTAGAATAAATATGGCATGTATAACCAAGAGATTTACATGTATTTACATATGTTTTTGCTATTGATGTAACTTTAGATTTTCCCAGAACACCCTGTGTTGCCCATTCTAAATCAAGATAAATTTCAATATTTTTGCCGTTTAGTTTACTAATCATATTCTCGGCATCTTTTTTTGCAGTTGCTTCGTCGAGAGAATATGAGAAGTGATAAACTCCAATTATATTTACGCCAGCGGATATTGCATTCCTATAATTTGTTTCAAAAGTAGTATCCATGTTTCCATTTTTAGTAACACCACGCAATATAGCTAGAGCGATACCGCTATTTTTTACTTGAGTCCAATTTATTACGCCTTGATATGAGCTGACATCAATACACTTTTGTGTTGATGCATTTACAGATGAAGTAGTAATAGATGAATTATAAGAAGAACCATTTTCAAGTGCCATTACCGTATGAGAGCCAGCTTTTACAAGAATATCTCCACGTCTTAAATAAGCATCGGTAGTAATGTATTTTGAATCTGTTAATACTTCAAATTCGCCTGTAGAAAGAAATGCGGATTTCATTGTAGAAGTAGTGGGGGCATTTGTGCTATTGTAAGGGATATTTATACCGGCAGCCTGTGCGCATACCGTCATAAAAGAACTACAATCACATTCACATGGAGTTGTTATTTTGCTTAAATCATAATTCACTTTTTGGGCTTGTGTGTTAAGAGAGTTTCTACTTCCCTGGTCGTATCCTATCGCGGCATTCGTGCATCCCTTTTCGCAAGCATTAGCCATTAATTCCGCCTTGTTAGAATCTTTACATCTTAGAACAAATTGCCAAGGTTTAGAGTACCAAGAGCGTATGCAGACTTCTTTTTCGGTTTGATCTCCGGCAGCTCCGCCAGAAATTTTATTGTTTTCATCTATAGATGAGTGTCCGATTTTTATAGACATAATAACCTCCCTATTCATTGCGGTATAATATTGTCATTTTACACACGTTGCCTCCTCCAAGATATAAGTAACTTCCATAGTTGGCACTAATAACTCCAGTTGAAGCATTATAACTTGGTCTCATTCCATCTCTATAAACTGTTGGAACTCCTGGAGCTCCATACTTTGCAGCCGTCATAGCGTCAGTTTGTATGTATACTTCAGAATAAATGCCCAAATTATAGGATGAAGAATTAACAACTTCATAACCAGTTGTATCCCCAACAAACCATTCGCCGGGGCTGTCTGTAAGGCATATCTTTATAATTTCATAGGGATTACCCAATTTTTTTGGCACTGAATCAGCACCTACTACATACTTTCCGGTAGAATCTTCATAAAACCTCATTCCGCCTAATCTAGTGTTTATAGAATCAACTAAGTTTGACAAGCTCGTAATTAAATTAGATAACGATGTCTTAATACTCTTAACAAGAGTCACATCTGCTGCATAACCAGCAACTTGATTTTCGTTTGTGGTTATACCTTTAAAACTTCCTATTTTGGTTTCTGCCGTAGTACCGTCATTAAACTCTACGTCACTGGCTTTCCCCCAAAAAGAATATCTTTCATAAACCTTATTTCCGGAGGTGTTATCTACACATTTTCTATATTTTCTTCCAGTTTTAATTGTTTCAGTAAATGCCATTTATTTCATCCTTTCGATTAATTTATCCAAAACTCTCCAACTGACATGTCATCTGGATCAGTAGAAGAGTAGTGAAAAGGATTATATTTTTCTTTCTCTATAATCACTTGTTGCCATGTGCTAATTTTTGCTTCTATGTAATTAAATAAGTCAGCAGAATAGTTATGAATACCATTCTGTTGACTCAAAAATACATTTGCATCTGTAAAGCTATTATTTTTAATTAGATTGTCATATGTTTCAACAACCGGTAAATTATCCAAATCGACATCATGAAAGTAAGTTCTTTCATCAACACCATCTGGAAAAATAGAAGTATATGGGTATTGCACTTAATCACGCTCCAATCCAAATATCTTCTTTTGCCATAATTTCAGGCTCGTCATCGTCAGAATATATCAATTGGGATTTCTGAATAGTCATTATCTGACCATTTCTTATTTCCTCTTCAATAGTATTTATCGTTTCAGCTCCGCCGAGAGAATATTGGGCTAATACATCTTCATTTTCTTTTATCGTTTTACTAGCTAATTCGAATAATCCACGTTCCTTATACCCGTTTATTTCATTAATTAAAGACGCGACTGAATCGTCTGCGTCCTTGAAATTGTGCTGGGTTATTAAGCTGTATGGAAAATTGCTGTATTCGTGGGTGTATGAAGAAGCATTCGCGGTAATAAAATCATCTATAATAATCACCTACCCTTGTTTAATAAATTTAATTACATTTGCCATAAAATCATACTCCCTTAATTTGATGAAAGGTACTCTATCCTAAACGAGCTTTTCCCTAGTGTTTGGGTAGCTGTCCAAAGGTTCTTTATTGCAACAAAATAATTATCATATTCTATACCACCAGTGGTTATCACTCCCGTTATTTTTTCGTAGGTCGTTACAGTACTGCCGTATTTGCTGAACGAACCTCTCATACGTATAGACGTAACATTTAGATTTAGTGAATGAGGAATTAGAATATTTTTATATACATTGGTATTGGCGGCGACATCAAAATCTCTGTCATCTACTTCTGTACCAGTCCAAATATGACCGTCCGTATACCACGTACCATAGTCTTTTATACTATAACTTCCCCCACCACTTCCGGCATCAATTAACGCCTTTAACTCTTTTCCTTGCTTTGCGCTTAGTGCTTTTGTAGAGTCATCCGTAGTCAGATTATCGACGACTTCTATAGCTTCATTATCTATTGTCTCCCATACATTTCCATCAGATGTTTTGGTTAAAACTTGTCCAACATTTCCATCGATGGGAACGTGCAAAGCTGTATCTGCTAAATGTTCATCTACTTCTGTAAATTTATCCGATAATTTTGTTCCTTCATCATCCATAATAACAGCGTCAGCATGAGTATAGGGATAAATTCGTTCCTTTAGTTTGTTTACAATCCAATCAAATTTCATTATTTTACCCCTCCTCTACCAAAGTTTCGCTCTCTAAATAAGCAGTTGTATCCTCTACCAATTCAAAGGCCGATTTTAAATCAGTAAGCTGAGATGTTAATAATTCAATTGACATCTGAATCTGATACAAATCTTCAAATTTGGTCATTAAATTAGCAACCCTTAAGTCATTTGCTTGAATATGAGAGAGAAGAGATTGATACAAAGAAATGTCTCTTTCATCTATTTCTATCGCATCGTCGAGTCCGGGCAGTACATTCATCTCGGCAGAAAGAGTAGACCAACTATATGACATTCCCCTGTTATCAATTTCCTTCTTGAACTCAACTACAAAATATATCTTGCCTGATTTTTCTGTTACAAATTTCGATATGTACCAGTCCAACACTATTGATTCTTCTTCAATTAATATATTTCTTACTGTATAGTTACCTCGGTGTTTAGCAGCGTTGTTGAAGGATATTGTGCAATTACGCAAAGAAAAATCCTCTCCATCGAAGTAGCGAGGAATTCTTATTTTGACCATCTCTGCGTTATCATCTGCAACAACGGCAATGTTATATAATTCTGGTGGTACTGTTATTTCCCTTGTATCGGGATTTATTGTTATTTCTGGTTCTGTGTCTGGATTAACCAGCATTGGTGTTATTTCTATTTGAATCACTTCCTTTTTATGTTTTAAGATATGAAATGTATCTTAGCGATATTTACATCAATAGTTTCACTAGACAAGTCATCATCTTTATAATATCCTGCGGCTAACTTTGTGACTCCTTCAACCGTATAAGAGCCTTGTACATTTAAAACTATCTTAATTTGATCTACAGACGTAAATGTAAATAATAATCCAATACCGCCTAAGTAAAAGGGATTTGTACCGCCTACGCCCCAGTTGCTTGCAACTCCTATAGGTAGGGTTATGGAGTTGGCTTCTTGAAATACTTTGTTGTCTTCGGCATCTGACCCAAACACCTGAAATGTAGCAACTATCCATGCTGCATTTTGAGGAATTACGAATTGTTCTGTGGAATTATAACCGGGCAAATCGTAAGACGCTAAAATTTCTCCCGTAGCATGTGTATGGTCAATGGTTGCAGCATCCGTAATTCCATACCCACTTAATGTCGTAGGATTCGTACCATCCACAACGTGTCCTCTTTCGTCTACAGTAACGCTTTTATATGTATTAGGAATAACGCCGCTAATAGGATGTGTATAAACTGTATCAGTAAAAATTGCATCTTCAGGAACGGACTTTCCTATAGTGAAACCACTATCTTTGAGACTATTCCCGTTACCATTAAAAACTGGTATTCCATTATCTGTTACAGTGGTTTGTACTGCCGGTATCTGCCGTTGATTAACAACATTGCTAAGACCAATCTGTTCTTTTGTGACAGCGTGAGGATTATCTTTATTATTTATATGAGATTCTAAATCCGTCTGTTTAGCCAGTGTTGCATCTGTATTCTGCATTGTTTTGATAGTTGAATCCAATATGTCCATATTGGTATTTTGAACTTGAACACTATACAGTTCATCACTTGTTGGCTTTTGTAGATTTAGATTAGGTGTTTTGTTAATAGCTACCGCCTCCAATCATTTTAGTTAGCTCTTCGTGTGTGTACTTACCCAATACACCATGCTTATATCCAGAAAGAGCTTTATGAGTACCCATTTCTTTAACAATGTCATCATATAAAGGATAGAATTTATACATAGTTACGGTTGATGTCCAAGACGCTAAATCGTGATTTATGGACTTTATGATATATTGCTCTTCCATATCAGAATCAGAATTTTGGTAAGACACCTTTATATTTACATCGTAAAAAGGAACAAGGTTGGTGGTTAAAGTAATACTGTCAGTCAATCTTGCGTTTTTCCAGTTTTCCCACTCGGCACGAGAAAGTGCGAGAGAGTCAGAGGTAATATTTTCATACTCTCCACCAGTTTTTACATCAAGTATTTCACCGATTTTTTGCACGGTAAAAGGAGAGTTCTGTACTGTTTGAAATTCTACGCTTTCGCAGTTGTATTTTTTCTGGAAATATTCTTTAGAGAACTTTGGTATAATAGTTCCATCCCCAAAAGTATAATTATCTCCGATTGTACCATCTGTTAAGACGTTCAATCCATGTGCTTGCCAATGACCGAGTAAATAAGCATAATAAACGGTTTCATTGTTTATACGCTTAGTTTTAATCTTGAATACAAAAACAACGCCACTTTCTAGGATGTTATTCTTAATGGGAGTGTCTGTATTTTCATCCATGATATCAATATTCCCAAGACTGTTAACGTTCAGCTTTGTTTCTGTTTCGTTCATGGAAGGAATTTTAATAGCAATAATATCTCCGTTATAATATTTGTCATCATATCCTTCAATGGTGCAGGAATATGTACTTCCGTCGTATGTACAATCTTCTGTGTAGAAATCAGCTTCAATAACCTTTCCCCATACCTCACAAATATTACGCACTTTATTTAATTCTGTGTTTACACCTTCAGATATTAAAACAGTCTGTAGAAACTCATTCGACAATACAATATCATCTCTATAGCAACTCGGAATCATCTGACATATAAACGTATTCTGCACATCAAAGAACATTTCATAATTTGAGTAAAGGTCACGGATTTTCTCTAAGATACTGAGAACAGAAATACCGGAAGAAAACTCTAAATCATAAGGAATTGTGTTCCAAAGAGGATTTTCCAGTCTGTATTTTTGCCAGTCGTCATTATTCTGAGGCATGGCCTTGTATTCCCCGATGTCGTCTATCACGTAGTTATTTATATAACCCAACTGCGTTAGTACAGTTATCATAGCTTCGCGTATAATGTTATATTTGATAACCTCGCCTGTATCTGGATTCTCTTCATAGGCTGGTATGAGAGTAGTAAGCGCACCTAATTGTCCATTCTTTGTACCGTCCAATTTAGCTATATAGTCATTACAGCTTATTGTTAGCTGATTAGTTGTTGCATCATAATTCCCGGAAGTATTAGTATAAACAAAATATCCCATTGGATAGTATTCATATTCTTGTTTTCTTAGGTCTAAAACGCCAATATATAATCGTAACTCTTTGTTAATCCAGACAACACCTTCTTCGGATATTTTTGTATCATTACGATCAAATAATGTGGGAATCAAAGTGACTGAAAAAGTTCTACGAATAGAAGAGGTACTATCGATGGAGATAGATCCTCCAACAATAGTACCTTGTAACACGTCTAGTATAATCCCGTTTTCCTTTAAAATTTCTATTCTAACGTTGTAATTTATTGTGAGTTGAGTCATTAAATCTATATCATATTTAGTAATCATAAATTCCACCACTCTTCAGTAACATCAGATAAATTAGACTTATACAAGTGCTCTTCGGATGCATAATTACCTATCTCTACCCACTCAAATGACACATCTCTATTATTGTAAGTAGAGTCTGCCGTATCCGATATATCGCTTGTAATTTGAATTAGCCATATTCTACCATCGAAATGTTTAAGTAACTTTGGCATTCCATCGGAAAGAAAATCGATTACTTTTCTTTGGAATTTAATTCGTTCTCCGTCCTCGATTTCAAATTCACAAGTCTCTTCGTCAAGATATAAAAATTTACCCTTGAACGAACCTTTATCATAATTAGCTTTTGTGTTACGGATATAAGTAGGATATTTATTTAAAATGGTTACGCTGTTAGAAGATGGAAATACTCTTGCCGTGTCGCAAAATCCATCGGAGGCAGGAGAACCAACAATATTGTTCTTCTCTGCGAAGAAAATAGAATCAAAAGTAGAATCTGCAAAAGTTGTATAGTATTCACTTTCAGTCCCGTATAAGGTGGAGAGTAGTGCATATTCATACTGTGTGTTACTAGCATTAAAATAATCATTTGTGATTATACCGGAAGTAAAATCTTCAAGAGTATCTATTTTCTTAACAGCTATAGTAATCCATTTATTATTCACGTTATCCCTACGCTTAATCAGTATGTGTGAGACTGTGTTCAGATTCCAGTTTACGTTACCAGCAGAAGTCGAGTTATTAAAATCGGCGTGAAAGATAGTATCAAAATTCCATTCATCAGGACAATCCATAGTAGGTTCTGACTGAGTTTCCTTGGTTATATACAAACAATCGAACAACCCATTTTGTAACACTATATAAGTCATATTTTTAACCGACGTAGGGGTTAGTGGGAGCGTGTTGACATCTGCACCCAAAATATTATTTCCTATAAAAAACATATTTCATCATCCCCTTTCTATATCCATAAGTCATCAATATTTATATTTTCTTCCGGTTCATCATCTGACGTATAGACCTTCATAACATCTTTATCCACTACGTATGTAAACATATCTTCCGTATCTATCCATGAATCATATAACTCGGGGTTACTTGGTAATTGCCTACCGTACCACATATTATTTTCAAGAGAGTAATCTTCTTCGATAAACACTTTCAAGCTGTAAACATCGTTAATTCTACGTACCCAAATACCAGCCATTGCGTTTTCGGCGAAGGATTCTGGATTGGAATACAATATATAATTTCCCAACGGGTTTGGAACAGTAAGTTTGAACCTCGTTTTTCCGTCATCATGTAGATATGAACTAACTGTGATAGTGTATTGTGTATTGCTCATTTCAAGAATAGTAGCAGTCTGATTTAAGGCCATTCCACGAAGAATCAAAGTAAAATTATCAGGAATAACAAATCCCTCTTCGTAGTGAATCGCGTCATTTCTAAGGTCAATCATTCCATCTTGAAAATTAAACATCTTATCATCACTACACTCAATAACGGTGATATTTGTATGTAGCTTGATATATCCGTGTTGTGGATCATTTTCCGCATAAATTAAACCATAAGAAGAAGGAATCTTATAGTCGGTATAAATTTGAATATATCCAGTATCTACTTCCATACCGTTTACGGTATTACCAGAGCATCGAATAAAATATTTAGTATGATTGTCTAGTGCCTTATAAGTATATTTGATATTATTTCCATCATATAAAGTATCACTTTCTGACAGCAAAGTTTTTGTACCATCATATAAATAGAATTTGTATGACTGTATTTCCTCATAATCTGGTTGAAAATAATATATAATCGCTTCATAGGAAGCCGCCCTTATCGTCTGTTCATTTTCTATATTATAAAAGTAAAATTCCGGCGTTTCATAAGTTATAAAAAAGATTTTATCCGACAGCTCGCTGGCAATATTCTCAATATCAAATACTTGGCATTGAGCGATATATTTCTTTCCATTTGTTAGAGTGTTTGAAGGAATTGTATGATTATATGTCATAGAAGTTACTTTTACATCATAGACAGTTGCCAAAGTGTTTGCTTCGTATATAATCAAACGATTGGCATAAGACTGGTTTCCTGACCACGAAAAACTAACCATCTTTTCCTTCATTCCGTCAAAAGGAGATATTCTAGTTAATATAGGCTTTGCCATATAATCATCCTTTCTTTTTTAATTAATTCCACATATGTACATTCTCTCAATAATTCCACAAGGGATTTTCAACCATACGCTCTGACCTATGGTGAGTTGTGCATTTGGTATTGCACATTTAACTTTTCTATTTACACCTGATTCATCTTGAATGGTGTAGTAATTGACAGTTCCTTTTACAGTAATTTCTTTAACTACCGACAAAAAGGTTCTATCATAATTATGTTCGTGATTTTTAATAGCAGATACAATTTGTTCTACTAATAGCTTTACTGCTTGTATATCTTTATTTAAAATATCGCTCATTGGATTCCTTTCTTTTTCGGATGCAGAATATATGTTCAGTCTGTTATTTTAATAATAAACGTTATATAATATATTTAAATTTACTAAAGGGGAATGATTATGGATTTACTACAAGAATACAAAGAACTATACAATCACGAGATGTCTTTTAACGACAGACTTAATTCTAAAATATCTAACGCTCTCGCAATAATAACCATTATAGGTACAGGTGAAGCAATTGTTTGGAAGGACTGTCTTGGAAATGGATTCAACATTATCTTTTTTGTTCTATGCATCGTTTCTCTCCAATGTTTCCTATTTACAATGTATAAATTTTATAGAGCATATTCCAATTATAAATACGGATACTATCCCATCAAGGAAACCGAAGACTTCGTAAAATTGACTTATAAAATAGGAAAAGAAAAACAAAAATCAGACGAAGTTATAGAAAATCATATAAGAAAAATAATGCGTGATAATTATATAAAAGCAGCATCGATAAATCGTGCACAAAATTTAGCAAAAAGTAAGGCTCACAGAACTTTAAATAAATGGATGATAATTTCTATCGTTTCAGTTTTCATATGTTATGCTTGCGATATTATTATAAACAGTAGTTATTTAAAGTCATTATAAAAGGAGGAAAATCATGGGATATAAAGACGATGATGATGATTTACCAGAAGCACCACCGATTACTATGGTTACAGAAACATTCTCACGAGTAATCATCAAACCAGAAAGTGCATCGGATGAAAAAAGCAATGATGATGAATAATAGAGGGAACTACCCTCTATTATTTTTATACCATTCATCCGTAATATTTATTAAGTCTCCAAACGTCTCTTTATAGATCTCAAGTCTAGGTGCATCCGGAAGATCTGGATCATCGAAGGAATAACTGCAATTTCTATCATTTTTACTATCATCCATACCACTACCTCCTATGAAGTTCTTGTGCTAATGTATTGGGCAATCTTTCGATTATAGCACTAGAGAGACTATTTGTATCTTGAACACCTTGTAAATAAATATCTCCAACACTTACCTCAACATTTCTCATATTATTTGTGCTGTTATTTACTACATTACTAATACTGTTTACCGAATCCGCAATATCACTTAATGGATTCTTCATAGTAGCAACAATATCGAGCGCGTTTGTATTTCTCTCCATATATTCCATAAACTTACGAAGGTTTTCATTCCCCGGGGCTGTATAGTCAATAGGAACAATGTTAGAACGAGAAGCAGTACCCTCTGCATAAGCATTGTTAGACGCAATCCCCTTACCGCTAAGAATCTTTTTAGTCTCATCTCCATCGTAAACAATACTGCCTTTTTTCAAGTCTGTAATAGTAGGAGTAGTGAATATCGAATACTGTCCAGTTTCAGGGTCTACAACCAATTCAGGAGCAACTTCACCAACTAAAGCATTCTTCTCATTACGTGGAAGTCCGTCAGAGCCTTTAGCGTATGCTTTTGCATTCGAAGGTTTACTAGAGCCACCACCATGACCACCAATACTAATAGATGAATTTAACGCCGTATCAGCCAGATCCTTTATAGCTTTTGCGGCAGCTTCGCACTGAGACTGTATAGACGTAGCCATTTCAGTTACAATATCTTTAATGAGATTCGCAATACTTTGGATTGAATTTTCGCCAGTAGCAAATTCATTAAATGATGTTAACCATGGGTCTTGTAATTTAGCGGATACTTCATCCCCGCCAGTCTGCATGATATCAACGATGCTACCATCGCCAGCAGATTCGGTTTTAGGTTTAGTATTGGAAGTAGTAGTTGTGTCCTTGTTTTCTTTAGAAGTTCCACCGCCGCCCACACCAATAATTTCACCAAGTCTAGTTTGCAAACTTTCCCAAGCAGGAACATATGTGTCAGTAATATAACTAACCTGATCTTTAAAAGCATCATTTCCAGTTTGCAATGCAGTTTTTAGCTTATCCATCTGCGTTTCAATGATGATAACGGCGTTTGATATAGCAGTACCCAAACCAGTAAATCCAGTACTCTGAATGTCTTCTCCACCCGTTCCAATAATGGAAGAGAAATTAATCTGTTCAAACTCTTTGCACTTAGTTGCTATATTTCCAAATGCCGTAGCAATAGCTTCAAGCTTCTGTGCATATCCTTCTTCTCCGGGAGTGGGGAACTCTAATTTACCAAACAGTGTTGTCAGTTCATCCAGTAAATCCTTTAATTTTTGAATCTCATCATTAAGTGGAGTAATACTTGCAGTAGTATTAGACGCATTAGTACCAATATCACCAACAGCAGTAGACGCTTCACCGGCAGATGTGGAAAGTCCTTCAACAGAAGTTGCCGTTTCTTCAACGTCAGTAGAAAGAGGATCAAGCGTTGTTGCTCCAAGATTCTCGAACGCTCCTTTTGTAGATTCAAGATAACTTACAGATTCTGCACTAACACCGGACAATTGAGATAGTTTACCTACGACCTCATCATTACTTCTGCTCATGTCTGCAAGAATACCGACGTAACTATTCTTCAACTTATCAAATTCTTCTGACGAACCACTAAGTAGAACTTCCATGTTGATACCGAGTTCTTGAAGAGTGGCTTCCATTTGGGCGTTTTCGAAGACCTCACTAAGTTCAGTGAATTTCGACTTAGTTTCTTCTAAATTTAAAATCATGGAATCGAAGTGTTTTTCGATCTTTTCGATTTCTGCGTCCCAATAAGCATTCGAAGCATCTAAAGCCTTTTCAAGAGCTTCTTGTTGTTCTTCCAGAACATCACGCTGTTTCTCCAAACCATCGATAACCTTTTCAATAGTAGCGATTTCGATATCACGCTTTTTACTTTCAACTTCTTCACGCGCTTCTCGTATGCCAGAAGTGTCAGCTTCGTATGCCATTTGACCATCTTTATATACAAGCTGAGTGTTTTGATTCTGCATACGCTCTAAATCGTACTGGGCTTTCTGAAGGTCTATCTCCCTTTGACGAGCATCGGCCGCCTCGTTTATGGCATCAATAAGTTCTTGTTTTGCGGAGATTTCCTTGTCAATGGCATCTATTTGCTCGTCTAACTCATCGATTTGATTTTGGTAGAACTCTTCAGCGGCTTTTTTCTGGGCTTCCATGGACGCAATTTGAGCATCACTTTGTTTTTGGATAGAGTCAATTCGTTTATCAATTTGTTTTGTAATGTAGCTAAAAGCTGACTCGTATAGAGACTTCATACCTTGGAGATAATTTTTCTCTTGTTCCTGATACTCCTTTAAATACTTTTCTTTCTTGGCATAATATTTTAAATACAATTTTCTTAAGCTGTCTAAATATGATTTTTCAGATAAAATGCCTATATCTTTTAACCGATTAAGCTCTGATAACTCGTCTTCAAAGGCTTCTATATATTTATCGGCGGCTTCTTTTCCTGCACTTCCAGCCGAACCACTACCCACACTAGCAAAATCAATTTTCACATTATTAACAGAATCATTAATTTCTTTTTGCAGAGATGCTAGCTCATCATTATAATTAATTGGAACATGTCCGTCTTTATTAGCCTTTTCAAGATTGGCAATTCTTGCAGCAATAGCAGTTTGACCATATGCAGTAGCAAGTTCTTTCAGTTTGGAAATTTTATCCTCTACGCTTAAATCAGTATCTCCAAAAACTTGTTCGGCAGATATTAGTTTAAACAGATATTGTCTAGCAGTTTCTGATGCCCCGGCATGATTTAGAAACGCTAATACTTCATCAGATGTTGCAGTTACTAATTCTTTACCTGTCTGAGCAGCAAACTGTTTTTCCAGCGCCAATCCTTCAACTTGTGAAGTAAGTTTAGCCATTACAACTTCTTCAGCATTTGCTACACCCAAAGATTCAAGCATAGACGTAACTAATTGTGCTGTACTTTCGTCCATGCCGTCAATTGCGTTTGTTCCATTAATTATAGAAGCCGCAAAAGTATCAAAAGCACTTTGAGCTTTAGTAGCAGTAGTGGCGGGATTTGTAAGAACTTTTGCTAAATCATCAAAAGAAGATAAATCAATATCTATACCGTCAATTTCGTTTATCTCTTCAATAGCTGATTTGATGTCTTTAAGCATAGAGAGATCAACGTTTTCTGGTGAAAATCCGTCCTCAGTGAAGATATTTTGATATGCTTTCTGCAAAGAATCAAATGCGGGTTTAAGTTGACTATTGAGTTGGTCGATGAGAGAAGATACAGATCCAATAGAAAGTGGAGTTTCATTTGTTTCCTCTACGCCAAGTTTAAGTTCTTCTACTTTGGCTTTTAAGTCTTCAACTGAGGTAATAGAATCTGGGTCAACATCAAGTTCTAGTATTAATTTTAGATCTTCTTCGCTAAAAGTACCCATGTCTGAATCAGAAATGTTTCCAAACTTGTTAGAAGCTCTTCTTACTAATCCGTTTTTCTCACCCGGATTATATGTGTTAGTTGCCTTCTGAATAGAAAACTGAATACCCAAAGCATCTTGATACATCTGATTCCAATAGTCTGCCATTTCTTGCGCAGATGCTAAATCTTTACCAGTGAGCAACCCACTATCGACAGCTTCTTGTGCGGTCTGGGCATTTTCAAGATATTCACCTTGTTTAATGACTAATTCATCTTGATACTCTTGTAATTCTTTTAGAGAATTTGCCTCTTTTTCTTGTATAAAGGCCATTCTTCTTTCAAGATATTCACTCTTTGCAGTACGTCCTTCTTCTAATTCGCTTTGTTCTTTTACAAGATCTCTGAGCTTTTCTGATAAGCCTAAATACTTCTCGATTTCTTTTGTTGACCTTGTGGAAACACCGGCAAGATTATCGGCATCCGGTCTAGTATTTAACTCTCTCGATTTTTTATTAAGCAGACTGTCCTCATCAAATGCATCTGTCCAGTTACCTGTACCAATTTGCTCTTTATATAGTTGTTTTTGCTCAATCTCAAGAATTTGTTTGTCTAAATCTAATCTGCGTTCAAGATAAGATAATCTATCTTTTTCATAGGACGATAAACTATCTTTCTCCTTTAATGAATCGTATTCACTATTTAATTCTTCGTAGGATGCTTTTAAAGAATCAACTTTGTCCCTTTGCTCTTCAACTGTTACATTTAAATTATCCCATACCTTTGATAGGGTTTGCACTGCAACATTTATTGCAAGCATGATTGCCATATTTGCGGCTACGGATTTAAGAGTTGCCGATACCTTTTTGAGATTGGCAGAAAAGGTGGAAGATGAATCAGAGGCCGATTTCAAGTATTGATTATATTTTTCTGTAACATCACCAGTACCGTCCCATGTTTTAAGGAATTTCTTTAAGCTATCATCGGCAATTTCGAGTTCACCAACAAAACCATCAGTAAAATCAGGAGAAATGCCGATATCTAAACTTTCATTTACACTTTTTTGAATTTCAGATAATGTCTTTTTAGTTTCTTCACTTACTTCTGGCAGTTCAGTTTTTAATTTACTTAACCAAGTTGTCACTCCACCATCTTTGTCAAAGTTTACAACGTTAATGTAAAATGGTATAATCTGTATATATTACTTGGAATAATAAATACAAATTTGGAGGGGAAATGAAAGATAACGATAAATTAGTAATTTGCAAAAAATGCATAAATGATTTTAAAGAAATTCCATATAGCAATCCATTTCAATATAGAGGATTATATACCAATTTTAAAGTTCCAGAAGATAATATTTGCTCAAAATGTAAAACTGAACTTTATGAAACAAAAGTTACAGGATCAGAAATAAAAATATTATTTAATACATCACACGATAACGTGTTTCTACAGGCTATGATTGATCTTAAAGAGTCCGACCCTATAGAATATCAATTAAAATTAACACAATTTAATTCACAAAATCAGACAAAGGAAATAGAAGAGGATAAAAATAATATCCCTAAATGTCCTACTTGTAATAGTACCAATTTAAAAAAGATATCAACCACAGCGAAAGCAACAAATACAATTATGTTTGGACTGCTAGGAACTAAAAGACACAAATCGTTCCACTGTAATTCGTGTGGATATGAATGGTAGGTAGAGGATAGGAGGGGTTATGTCTTTTATAGATGAACTAAATAAAAATACAAAAACACCAGAACAAGTAGCAGATGAAAAATGGGAAGCTGAAAAAGAAATAATATCAAATTGTGCTTATCGTGATTATTTTGGGATTAAACAAGCACTTATCAATGAAGCCCAAAACGGAAAGTATTCTCTTATATCTAATAATAAAAAATGTGTATCTGCAAAATATGAATGTTCATATTTACGTGAATGTATTAAAAAAACATGCTCTAGTAATCCTACTGGAAGAATTGGAACAAGTAATTACAAGTCCAACGAAAGAGTGGATTATAAAATCGAGAGATATAAACAATACAATTGTTATATAGATACTATTAAAAATTTTGCCGTAAAAGATAACATAAAAATTGAACCTTCTTTTTATGAACTTGGTATTCTATCAAAAGAGACGCGTATTAGTATGCCATATACATATAAGGGGTATGGAGTAATTACTCACAAAATAAAAGTATATTTATCTTGTAGCATTGAATATTAGTTGGGATGCGCTAATTGTAAACATTTAAATATCAAAAGAACCTCTAATTTTGATGTTAGAGGTTCCTTTTTGTATTATCCGAACAAAGGTTTTGGCTACCAATATATACCAATATATGATAAAATTTTACATATAAACATTTTTAGCTTTGATTCTCCGAGATCACTTAATACATCGTAATACGTTTTAATAAAGCGGTTAATACTTTTTCGACGTTCACATGATGGAATAAATCCATTAGCAATTTGATCATCAATTAAAATTTTTACGTCTGAGATATTTAACATATAAATTCTCCTATGGGTGTTAATATGAATAGTTTCAATGATTTTTATATGAATACATACAAAGAATTTTATAATGCTTGTAAAGACAATAGTGTTCTATCAAGCTCTCCGATACCTTGTGTAGTTGATAATACAATGCGTACGGGCGGAAAGCATGAGAATGGTACTGTGTTTTTGAAATCGGATAACATATCAGATAAAGATGCACAACAAGTTACCAGAAGCACTATTTATCATGAATTAACGCATTATTATGATCAAAAAATGTTTGAAAAACATGGGTATTCAAATAAGGATATAAATACTTTGATGTTAACATTTTCAGAAATACACGCATCATACAATGCATTATTAGTGTTTTTGGGTTATAAAAATTTAGTTATAAATAGAAAAATAGCTATCACGAAAACTGTATATAAGGATTTTTCATTAATGCAGTTCGCTGCGTACAATGTGGCGACTCGTACAAATAATATGAATAACATCATTGGATTTAAAGAGTTTATGTATCTATTAGGAGAAAAAAGAGCCTTTGTCAAAGTATCATCCGACCCTCTAGTGATAAACAGGGCGTTTTCTACCAAACATTTACCACAACTTATACGTGATGAAATAGTGTCCATAGACAAGCTTATTAATATCAATTCCTTTGAGAATATAGACGTGGATAAGATTTCTATCCTTAGATTAGGAGCTGAAAATAAACTTACGCAGTTAAGCTATAAGGAACTACTAAAAGATGCTCCGACCGATTTACAAAAGGAAATACAAGACTTATTTGGAATTTAAATATTTAAGGACTGATTTAAATCAGTCCTTAATTTATCATTTATAAGCAGCTTATATTATTATGTATTAGACTATAATCACGCGCCAACGCAACGTATCTCTATATTGATTCTCTATTTCTGAAATTATATCCTTCGGAAAATATCCATCATTATGTATTTTTGCATAAATGCCTGAAATATCGAGAATAACAACTCTAGTCACATCACTTCTGATTTCAGCAACCATTCTGCTACCTCCACGTCAACACAAGTCTCAAACATATATTTCATATGTTCGTTTTATAGTTTAGTAGTTAACAATGGTGCGCCCCTTTGTATAGTTTAATTATATCAAAATATTCAGAATTTTCAATGGGGGATATTCGTAATGACTTGTTTCGATTGTGAAAATTACATATTTTTTGTTAAAGTTGCACAAATTGCCAACCGCTTAAGTTAAATTATCAACTTGAATGGTAAAATAAAGTTATTCTACATCAAAATTTTCTACAGTGTCTTTTATATTTTTCAGTTAATTCTTTTATGAATCTCCTAGAAATAGGACATTCGCGCCCATTGTTCAGTATCGCGATTTGGCTAAAATTATTTATTGCCGTGATATGTTCTATGTTAACCACATATGATTTATGATTTATGACATTGAAAAAATCTATCATCTAACTTGTCCAAAATAGAAGAGAGGTCATAAGATAAATTTGTTATTTTAGTTTTTTCAGCAATGGTAATTGTATGAGATTCCGCTTTTATATAGTATATATCCGATAGGATAAAAATAACTGGTTTTTTAACAATTTCTAACACTAATGGCTTGGATAGATTTTCAACTTTTTTACTTAGGGTATAAGCTTCTGTTAAACATGATAGTATTCGATTATCAAATTCTTTAATATCTGATTTGTCTATAAAATCCATAGCTTGAATCCGATATTCAAAAGTCTTCATGTTTAATTCTGTATGTGATGTAATGATAACTATGCAAGCTCTTGGGTCTATTTTACGAATCCTTTGGGCAAGAACGAAACCGTCAATATCTGCTTTTAGATCAATATCAAGAAAATATAAAGAGTTTTTTCTATTATTACTTAAATATTCTAGTAATGTGTGTGGATTTGTAGTAGCACAAACCACCTTCATATCAAGATTTTTAATCTCTATATGCTTGTTAATTGTTCTTTTTATTTGTTCTAGTTTTTCTGGGATGTCTTCGCAAATATAAATTGGCAACATAATAGTCCTCATATTATAAGATAATGTTTTGCTTATACCTTACTATATGAGGACTATTTGTTATAGTGGTAATATATGGTATCTATATAACCATTACCCATCTACACTCTATAGGGAAGAATACCAATTTAAATTCTTGCATGAGCCCTCCAATAATAGCCTTACATAGATATTCTATAGAGGGTATCCCAGAATAGTTTTTGCTTTCATGTGTAATAACTTTAATATTTTTAATGGTTTGAATTTCCCCGTCTTCACCTTCGAATTTTATGAGGATGGGACGAGAGTTACACTTACTCGTAAACCAACAATCACAAGCAACCTCAAACTGCTTACCATTAATTGTTCCGGCATCAGTCATTTCTGTATTTATACCGATTCCAAATGCCGACATAATTAACCTCCTCTACATAACATCTATTTTACTATAATCAACAGTTCGTTTTTCTCGTGAAATTCCCCCTCCTAGATGATCGATAGGTGTATTTATAAAGGTTGCCCTTTTAACCGCGTCAATCCCGTATCTCAAACGTATTTTGTCAATTGCTGTGTCCAGCCTTTCTTGCTTTTCAAAATCTATATTGTTAATAAAGGATAGTTGTCTTGCCTCACTGTCAGAAAAAATCCTAGTAGTATGAACTCCTAAATGTCTTATTGGACTACCATCCCATAATTCATCAAATAAAGTACACGCGTATTGGTGGATTTCATTTGTAATATTGGTTGGTGTTCCCATAACCATTTGATGTCCAGCATACCTAAACTCGGAATCCTTTATTCCTATTGAGATAACGCCGGCTTTGACCTTATCTTTTCTTAGTCTGGCAGCAACTGTTTCTGAAAGTGATAGTAGTACCTTTTTTGCGGTTACAGTGTCTTTTGCATCAAACGAGATTGTGGAGGAATTACCATATCCTTTATTGTCTGGACGTATTGCTTCTACACTGGAAAAATCATAGCCATTTGCAAAAGCCCAAATAATTTCTCCGTGTTTTTTAAAGTAATGTCTTAACATAATAGGGTCTGAGTGTGCTAATTGTCCGATTGTAGTAATTCCTAGATTTAATAATTTCTTGTTTGTCGCCCTTCCTACATAAAACAAATCAGAAACTGGAAGATTCCACATCTTGTTCGGTATTTCATCGGGGAAAAGCGTGTGCACCAGATCAGGCTTTCGAAAGTCTCCCGCCATTTTCGCCAAGAGCTTGTTGGTCGATACACCGATGTTGACGGTAAATCCCAGTTCATCTCGGATTCTGTCTTTTATCTGATTAGCCACTTTTATCGGTTCACCCCAAAGTAAACGCGTACCAGTCATATCTATAAAACACTCATCAATGCTATACTGTTCTACGGTAGGAGAGTACTCACGTAAAATACTTACAAATGCTTTAGATGATTGCTCATATAAATTATAATTCGGCGGCACAATGACGAGATTAGGACATTTCTTAAGTGCTTCGGGGATAGATTCTCCTGTTTGTATTTTATATTTTTTAGCTGGAATTGATTTCGCCAAAATAATACCATGCCTTTGTTCAATACTTCCACCAACCGCTGATGGTATGCTTCTTAAGTCGATTTTTGACATTAAATGTTTAAGTCTGTATACCGCTTCCCAAGATAAAAATGCCGAATTAGCATCGATATGATATATAATCCTTTCCATACTTGCCACCTCTTTATGAGGAAGATTATATCGAACATTTGTTCCTTTGGCAAGTGGTAATTTTTTCTCATTATTTTTTAGTACAAAGTTTGACAATATTTACCATATTACTTATAATTCTTACATAGAGTGCTACCAAATACGGGTAGGCGGTTATTCTCCAATCAGAGAGTAAAAGCTCTGTTCACATAGAAACCTTTCGGGGTATTTATACGAGAGGAGGACATTTTCTTATGGTAAGTTTTTCGGATTTATTCACCTATACATTAGTGTTGATTGCCATTATTACATTATGTAATAGTAATAGAAAAGAAAAATAGCCGCCCCGTCCTGAGAAAACGAGCGACTATGATTCTTTAGTCAATTTATTTTCAGAGCAACCGTCTTGCTTTACGGTAGCACTTTTATAACAAATTTAAATACTTAATAAGTATAGAATATTTTCTAAATAATTTCAAGTGCCAATCTTATATAATTAAAGAAGTTTGCTCATACTCGCGTATCTGTTTAAGCTGTACGGGGGTTTTATGAAGAATAAAGTCGGTAAATCCGTTGTCATATATCCAATTTTCTAATTCATTATTCTCCAATATTAAGGGCATACGGTCATGTATATTTACCACAGATTCGTTTGCGTTAGTAGTTAATATGACAAACCTATTTTCGTCATCATATGATTTCCATATTCCGGCCATATATAAGATATTATTGTCTCTTCTCTCAAAACGTATCTTATTTTTTGATGAATCCCACTCGTAAAAACCTGCGGCTGGCACTATACATCGAGTCTCCATAATGGGCTTACTAAAAGTCCTCTTTTCTTTGACAGTCTCACTCCGGGCATTAATGATTACGCCTTTTTTCGCATAGTTAGGAAAGCCCCACATCATAGTAGATAATGCAAGAGAATCCAGATTGTTATGGATAATCGGGACTTGGTTCGTTGGATAAACATCGCCTTTCTTATGCGCCAACTTCTCGCTTACTTGGCGTACAATTTTCTCTATTTCGTCAACAGTTTCGTCGCTAATATAATACCTTCCGCACATAGTTTCACCTCACTATATGATTATTATGTCCATTTATGATGATTATAGCAGAAGATAAAACAATTGTTTGTTAATTTATAAGTCAATTTACCTCTTATACTTCCAAGATATAAGGGGATTGTGTAATATGTGCAAGTAGGGCAGTAGAAAATACTGTTCGCATCCCTATTCGCTTCTCAGGGCTTTTCGCCCAGGTTACGGATCATGTATATTGCAATAGAATATAATTACGCCTATATTCCATCGTGTCTTGTCAGCCTCTCGCGCGATATATTATGAAATTACACTTTCAATCTAACATATATCGCGTCGGTGATTACCATTTTCGTACAATATGTACTTAGTGCGTTATAGATTTACTATAACGATACCCATTATAGGCTTACGGCTTCCCCCGATATTCGACATTTTTAGGATTAATTAATCCAAGGATTAGTCTGCTCGATGTACGACCAAATCGCAGATCATTTCTATTCGGTTATATAGCATTATTATAAAACCTTATGTAAATGGGCTTGTAAAACTTTGACAAGTAAATTGTTAACCCTAATCCCTTTGCGCCTAATACAGCGCCTATTCCAGACAATAGTGGTGTTAAAATACCAACTTTATCAATTATAGAATCTATGATATTAATAGCACCCGTTCCGGAATCTACAATACCTTTCAGAAAATTGGAGTTTAGTATAGTCTGAGATAACGACTCGAACGCAGCTTCAAATTGTTTTGTCTTTGCCTCAAGTGAATCCATCCATTTTTCTTGTTCTGCATATGCTGAACCAGCAGAAGCCATAGTTGCATCTAATGCCTTTTGTACTTGTCCAGACTGAAAGGCCTGAAGAATAGCCGCACCTTGATTACCCCTTTGCTTACCAAACAATGTCTCTAGCAAATCGGCTTGTGTAGTCTGGTCTAGTTTATCATATACCTCTGATACATCTTCCAAAATATCATAATAATCTTTGAACTTAGTTGGGTCAGCTTCATTCATAATATCCACTTGACCTTGTGTAAGATTTAAAATATGTGTTTGAATCTTGCTGACAGACTCTAAATCTTCATATTCTTCGCCAAGTTCTTCTAATGCGCCCTTCATACCCATTACGCGCATCTGACCCACCTTCAAGGCGTTGCCTAACTCACCTGCTTCTTGAGTAATTTCTGCACCACCAGTAAGTAGAGCCAGAGTTTTTTCTAATGTCATACCACCAAGAGCCATAGCAGATGCAGCATTACTTACCCCATCACCCAGACCCGCCGCCGTCACAGCAAATTCATTTCCTAATTTATTAAAAGAATCGACTATTGTAATAGCATCCGATGTTTCAAGATTAAATGCCTTCATAGTTGTAACGATATCTGATACTGCCGTATCATCGTCTACTTCTCCTACGTTTGCATAAATAGAAGATATTTCTGCGAGTTTTGCTGAATCATCAATTGAAAACCCAAGTTTCGCCCAGTTAGCAGATTGCTCCACTAAACTAGAAACAGAACGTCCTAATTTTTGCGCTTTATCGTTGGCACTGTCAAGAAACTGATTATATTTAATACTTGTTTCGTCAGTTACTTTATACAAATTTGTCATTGCTGTATCTACTTTAAAAACAGCATCTGACATTTTTCGCAATGAGTTAACAGCCCCCATTACAATCGAAGTAGCACTAACCCATGTAGCAAAAGAACCAATTCCACTAGCGATAGAATCTTTTAAAGAACGTCCTAGTTTCCCTGTCGTTCTCATTTGTGAATCAAGAGTTTTAAATTGAGTATTAATATTTCTTATGTCGTCTTTTGTTAAATCATCAGCAGATTCTATAGTATGTATCCATTCTAATAGCTGATTTTTAGCGTCTTTTGTTATCTTGGTATTATTCGACATGTAATTCTGGAACTTCGTCATAGCGGAAACACGATCCATTTCGGAGGCTAGTTTTTTAGCTGCGACATTAGCTTCATTCATAGATACGGTTAACGCCTTAAAAACATCATTCCCGGATATTTTAAAATCTCCACCAAGCGAATTATTTAAGGTGTTCGCAATTAGTTTGCTAACTTCTTTTAAGTTGTTTTTAATAGAAGCGGTTTCTAATTGGGGAACAATCTTTACCATATTGTTATTTACAATCTTTTGAACTTCCGATATTTCTTTTGTAATGCCGGATTTCTCTAAAACAGTTTGTATAATAACTGAAAATTGGTTTGAATCCATATTTTATATATTTCTCCTTTCTTAAATTTGGACATAAAAATAGCCCTCCAAAATAGGAGAGCAATAGCTACAACTTATTTCATTCCATCTAAGTTAAGAGATGTTTTACAAAAGGTTCTAATATCTTCAATTGACTTGTTTTCGTCACACATTTTCAATACAGCGCCAAGTATTCCAGAAGCGCCAATTTTCATTCCTTGAAACCTAGCATCTTTTAAATGGCTTTCAAATTTGTCCAGTAATTCTTTTTCTTGTTTCTTTGTCAATTCACATAACCTCCTATGATTTCTTATGAAAGAACCGATTCATCAGTTCTTATTTCACGTTCAATCCTTGTTTTCTTAATTCTTCTTTTAGTATTTTCAATGCATTTTCTTCACAATACTCAACAAACCTTTTAAAGAAATGCCCGTCTTCATAAATATAGGCAGATCCGTGATATCCGGCATCTGCCATATATAATTGTGTTTCACCATCCCAATATGCCCCATAGTTCATAGCGTTTTCATCCATAAATATTTCACCAGATGTCTTATTCAGCATTTTCGTAGTGGCAGATTTCCAGAATTGATATGTACGCCGATAGTATTCTGGTTCATATTTATCATAGTATTCTGAATCAATAAACTCCTGTAGAGTACCTAGCAGTCTATTACAAGCATTTTCGATGGCCTTTTCACAAGCTTTCTCCATATATTTCTGCAAGTCAATAGTAGTTCTAAATACTTTAGCCATTATTTCTTATCCGTATCTTTCGTATCGTCCTTATGAACAGAATCATGAATTACACCGGCTAATTCTTTTAAAAATTCTTTCTTTACTTCTTCGGCAGTCATATCTTTAGATGCAATTGCAAGTTTGGTAAGCATCTCAATATAGGCATTACTTTGAGAGAATGCTTTAAAGATTTCAATTTTAAGTTTCGCATAGAATAGCTTAGATTTAATATATGTAATCATATTTTATTTCCTTTCATTCACATGGGTATGTAATTATTATTGAAAAAATTTTTCAAATTATATCTATAATTTGTTCTTAACAGAGTGCTTTCGATTTCAAATGGATTCATTAGTAACACATCGTTAATATTAATAGACTTTTTAGATAACATATTCGTGTATCCAATAAAATCATTAATATCTACAAAATATGTTTTGTTTGATTTGCTTCGAAAGTTGAAAATAAATCCAAATACTCCTACGTGGTTACTCCATTTTTCTAACCCTTTAATCTGATTCTTCTTGATGTTAAAGCTGCATTTCTTTTCTTTATCTTCAAAATCTTCACGCCAATATGTAAGAGATCCTATCGTGGACTTTAATTCAAGTCCATAAAAGGTTCTTGTTGTATCATCAAACATAATGAAGTCACATTCATTAGTAGCTGTAAATCTTGTCCCAGATCCGCCGTTCCATGATGATGCTCCATCATTTAATCTTTTAACCAATACGTGAGAGGGTACAGAATTTACAAAACTATCTTCAAATATCTTCCCTGGATTTTTTGCTATGTTATTCACATCCTTTTTTATATAATAAAACTCCACTAGATTTCTCTAATGGAGTCCAATCATTTTAATTCTCTATTCAGTAATCGGATTGTCATAATATCCATCTTTACGAAGAAGCTTTCTGATATATTCTAATCCTTTTTTAGTTGCATATGTAACAGGTCTATATTTACCATCCGCGCATGGAGTTTCCTTTATTGCAAACAGATTTTGATTCATAAATCTCTGGTATGGAACATTCACATTATCTTGGTAGAATAATATCTTCTTATCCCTAAGGTATGAAAGCATTTTATTTCTACCTATTTTTAGTTGTTTTGAGACAAGATTCATGTGATATAACCCTTCTGTATTTAATAAATCATTGTAAAATTCCTGCAATTCATCGACCTTAACTTGTAATTCTTTTACCATCATTAATTTTACATCATCACTAAATGAAGAAAAATAGTATTCAATCATTTTTTCCTCATTCCCGCGTGGTATAGCGGCACCCGTTAAGCGAATTGATTTAAGATACTTCTTTATTTCATTCTTCATCTCCTTGGCTATAGCCTTAGTAGATCTCATGCAACATTCATACAAGCCGTCTTCTGTTAAAGCCCACGTTTCTTGAATTCCACCAAGGGTCATAAAACTTTTAAGTCCCTTTTCACCTTCATCAACCTTTTTAACCATATTTGTAATTTGATATTTGCCGTTGACTCCTTTGGAATAGTCAATCCACTCCGCTACATCTTTGGCCATAAACCACGGAAATTCTATACTGCCATATAATTTAATTGTACGACCAAGAATTTCGACTTCTGTGACCATTTCTAAAACATTACTTTCTTTACTCATTATAAATTCCTCCATTTTTTATCCTCTGATATCAGTAGTAGAGTGGCGAACGTGGTCAGAGGAGTTCCACTTCATCGGGTAATTACGCCGATTATTCACCACCCAAGAGATGAGTTCAATAACCTCTCATCTATCAGATATAAAAAATAACTGTATCGACCTATTGCCGCCCATACAGTTATTCTCTGTTTAGACATATAAAAAGAGCGAAATCATTCAAATGAAATCGCCCTTTCATAAGTTAAGCACCTTTATATAATTCTTTTACAATCTTAATAATAGTAGCCAAAGATATGCCTTTGGTCTTATATTCTTTTATAACAGCTTGTAATTCTTCCATGAGCTACCTCATACATTTCCGCCATCAACTAACTGTTTAACCGCCTCGTTCGTCTCCAAAAGCTTTCTCATTTCTTCCAATGCTTCATCTACCCATGTGCTAAACGTTTCAAAACTTACAATCTTAGCCACAACGGGGAATTTAGTTACAAACATATCATAAACTGCTCGTAACTTCAGTGACCCCGTATTACTACCCAATTCAGATTCAGCAACAGTAACGGCATAAAGAAGCCATTCTTTTATCTTCGTAATTTGTTCCTTGGTCGGAAGTCCAGCAAACTTATAAACAGATACTCCAATGACCACCAATATCGCTAAAACAGCGACAATAACATACCAGTAATTTATCAAAAATTCCATAATTTCTCCTTATCCAACAGAGTCTTCTTCTCCCGTAAACACAGAAACAGGAATAATCTGTTGCTGATTCTCATTTATTTTAGTTTCTATTTCAGATAATTGTACTTCATTTTTCTTCTCGAAAAATGTTTCAAAGAAAGCTTTAATTAAATACCCTAAAACCGTAGCAATAACAGTAGTACATACTGTTTGTGATAGTGTCTCGGCTATTGAGTATTTGCCCATATATGCTAGGTGATATGACATTGTAATCCATATGCACCCAAACCATAACAGCCGATTAATCCACTTTTTTGTAAACGTATCTACTCTAATAACCTTACTTCCATTTTTTATGTAATCAATAGCATTAAATAAAAGATAATGTTTCGTTTTTACAATATCAAATTTCAGCTTCTTTTCTTCAAATCTCATTTCCGCGATACGTTTCTTACGTTCCAAATCACGCATAATATCATCGTGGGTTATGTATTTTGGTATTTAAATCACCGCCTTAATAATAAATAGGAAATAGTAATAGACTTGCTCGAATGTTCCGCTGCTCATGGTGGCTTGGTCACGAGTACGCCATTTACTTTTACGTACATTGTCTTGTACAACCCCTTTAACTAAACCTCGTACTTCTTATCTGAATACATCTCTGAGAGAGTATCCCATAACTCCTTTGTTTTTCTGAATTTCCACACAGATACTCCTTCATCATTTGTAAATACCCATGTATATCTAATTCCTTTGGACTTAAGAAAAGTCACTTCGTTCAAGAACGATGTTGCATACTCTTTATCCCATTTATTCTTATTTTCCATATATTCATCATCGTAAAAAAAATGGGTATACTAAACTAACAATCACAGATTATGTTAGAGTTTAATATACCCATCCCTAGTCAATCTGCTCACTTTCTTCTTCATTTTTAATCTTTACTTTTCTAGCCCTCTTTGGTTTCTCTAAGACTATTTTAGCATCATCAGAAGAAATCTCTTTTTTTTCTTCCACAACAACTATTGTCTCTTTATTTCTCGCGCTTATAACCATATCAAAATATTTTGATGCACATTCTTGAGAGCAAGCTACGGATCTCCAATGGAAAACTCCTTTGTTGTTTTCACAATCTGCACATGGCGTATATAATTTCCCACATACTTTACATGGCTTTTGAACTTTATATCCCATTTTTATTCCTCATTGATAGAAGTGGAGAGTGAGGTTGTCACTCTCCACTCTTTTCATAGTTAATAAACGATTAAATCCCATAAATTCGTCGAACCAGTACATCCACCGGCAAGAGATTCAGCTTCAAACGCCTGAGTGGTAGGATCAGAACCCATAACAAGATCGAAAGTTCCATTAAAGTCGCCCCTCTGAATGATAAACTGTCCATGATAAGCATTATCGCAATTATCCTGAGCCGTAACATCAATATAAAGCTTCAGCGTTTTACTATACTTTTCAGAATCATTAGAAATCTTTGCCGATTCAACCTCGATATCATAGAAGGCTACAACCTCTGCACCGTCAGCCACATCACCTGCAAATAATGTAACCGCTTTGCTTGTGGGATTGTATGTAAATTCTCCCGTAGCAGGGTCAGCGGCAACCTGTGTAAGTTTAGTCCCCAAAGAACCGTTGCTATTTTTCTTGTATAGTGTTCCAATTTCTGCCCCAACTGTACCAACAGCAGTTTTCTCTGTTGCGGTTGCATTAGACGTTACAGTCATTACATCCGTAACCCTTACCTTAAAAGTACCATTCTCAATTTCAGTACCAGTCTGTGCCGCCAACGCGCCACCTACCAATACTCCATTAGTACCACTAATTGTTACCGCTTTATTCTTCTTAAGGGAACCAATCTTTCTT
This sequence comes from Kineothrix sp. IPX-CK, assembly GCF_039134705.1. Lineage (NCBI taxonomy): Bacteria > Bacillati > Bacillota > Clostridia > Lachnospirales > Lachnospiraceae > Kineothrix > Kineothrix sedimenti. The sequence goes on from NZ_CP146256.1 coordinate 1,854,336, forward strand.
CCCCCTTTACCAGTAATATCAACCTTCTCTTCACTGTTTGCTATAGTTGTATCCTGCAATTCGTCAAGGATAAATTCTAACTCACCAGCGTTATTAAAAGCTGTAATCTGGTCAACCTGTGTAATTATTAATTTGTTTACATCGACAGCCATTTTTGCCTCCTTAATTTTATAAACTAAAAAAGACACGAATAATTTCGCGTCTTGAGTAACCTTTATTACTTATTTAATTGATGGAATCCATGACAAGCATGATTTATCTTTTAACTTGGACGTATCAACCGTTCCAGAATAAACCCCAATCATCGTATTATCAAAAGTAATACTAGATTGTATCTGTTTAAAACTATGATTAAACTTATAGATAGATAAATCCATAGTTTCTTCATAGTTATATTTAAATTCTGGCCTATTAACTAACGCGATTATCAATTTTTCCAAATAAGAACCATGCTTATTATTTGCATTCCTCTTTTGTTTTTTTCGCTCTTTTTCAAGCAAGTATTTCTTTGCTTCTTCATTTCCCGGCTTGGTTTTAACACGTTCCGTAAGATTTACTTTCCTTATTGCATCAACCAAAATCGAATAAACATATTCATCTATAATTATATCGTTTTTACGACTGTAAATAATATTTGTATCATTTTCAGGATTATAAGATACTGCGAAGTCTGTTGTGTCTAAATCTCCGAATACCAAAGTTAAATCTTCTTTAGCAAATGACGGAAATAACATTAGAAACAAGTCATAATCAGATATGGACGTATAATCAACGCCCATGTCATCTAGTTGAACCATATACTGAAATGGTGTTCCAGTAAGAGAAGTAGTTATATTATAGTAAGACTGCTCATTATCTAATATTTCGCCAACAGAAGGGATTCTAATAGACATCTTCGGTGTTATGGGAATTACCTTAGAATTTAATAAGCTTTTATTATTTTCCATACTTCGCACCATCATTAAAGTCTTTTACTACAAACTTTAGTAGTCGTCCTTTGAAATTTTTTTGTGGAGAATATGGGACATTGTCCACCAGAACAGTAGTTCCAATGCCAAGTATATTTTTATTGCAAAAAATACTATCTAATTCACAAACAATCTTATCATACCAGAGACAAATTCTGCCATTTTCTATATACTTAACTACATCCTGATGACACAACACATAGAAATATACTGTTACATTTTTATATACATCATTTCTCGAATCGTTAGAAGTGCTAATATCGAAATTAATATATTTATTTGTTTCCGTTATGGTTTCAGGAATATATTCATGAGGAAAGCACCATTTATAAGGAATGATATCTTCTGGATATTCTGCATCAGCTTCACCTAAGAGTTTTATTAGCTCTTTTGAACGGCAAATTTGATCCATAATAAGCTTACGATATTCGATTATTTCATAACTTCTTGCCTTACCTATTCCGTCACCCCCTAAAATCCTTCAACAATATTTATTGTCAGTTCTGATATGACAACTCCCGACACGATTATAGACACCAAAAAAGACTCTCCAATTAGAGAATCATCTTCAACTTTCAATTTAATTTTATTACCGTCAGCCGTTTGATTTATCTTGTCGGAAAAATCACTTGTAATATTCCACTCAAATTCAACATCGTCGACTACACTTCCATCCAAATCCTTAAATGATACGGTATACATTCTTTCGTATCCAATTTTTAGATTGGTGTTTCCACTTATCGAAACGGATAAATCTGTCGTTTCATCCGGTGGAGTGGGAGAGGGAGAGAAGTAATCACAAATCCAGACTTCTTTACCATTATCAAGAGTAATTAATTTATCTGTTGTCTTATTAAATGCATCATAAGACATCGTAAATATAATGGTTCCACCTTTGTTTGAGTCTTGATAATTGCCAGATACAACCTTTCGATTAGTTAGCCTATAAACATCCGGGGTTTCAGCTTCATCGAAATCAATAGGGAAACGCATATCTCTTTTTAAAAGTTTTACTTCTTCGTCAATTGGCAGTATTAGTCTATACTGATCATCTCCAATGGCAATTGTTTCATTTTCAGAAACACCACTAGAACCCCTCGAAAACACTTCGGAATGCGATAATCTTTCTATAATTACTCCGTCATGGTTTTGCCACCTTAATTTAAAATTACATAGAGAAGCGGTTATCTTTTCATAAGACTTGTTATTTCCAGGATATCCAATTAACAGCCAATAAGCACCTTCAAAGAAAACATATTTACCGGCAACAGAAGTTCCTATCGGAAATAGTATAGTACGTTCAGTTGACTTCTCCTTTGTATCAGATATATTACCTTGCACAACACAGTTAATAATAGAAAATTCAGATAAATCACTATTGTATATAGTTACCTTATCAGAAAATGTAGTCTCCAAAACATCAGTAAAATTACTCTGAGCATATTCAGTAATAGTATCTGATTCATATCCAGAAACAATATTTGGGGAGGGTGTGGTTAAGTACCATGATTTCATGTTATACCCCCAATCAGTTATAAGCGGTGGGCTTAAGATTGTCAAACATTTCTAACAAGTCCGCTTTCGTCTTTTTCAGTTCATCCTCTGTATACTTTGATAAATTACTGTTACCATTAATACTCAAATCTTTTCCGACAATAGACGCTATTTTATTCACTCTTGAATATTCTCTTTCAAGATAGTAAACCTTAATTGTGGTGGCTAATACATCTATTGTATATTGGTCTAAGTCAAAACCGAATTCTTCCAATACAGAGTCAAAGATAAGTGGGCTTATTTCTACTCCATAATTTCCAATAGCCTTAATCAGCCACATTTTTTCTAATGACTCTGGAATTTCTTTTTTGTCCATAAAAGAGGACTCAAACGATTCTATTACGTCAAAAAATGTTGTAGCCATCGTCCGCCTCCTTATTTAGTTACCTCTTAAAGTAAATTTACAGTAATCTTTGCAAAATTGTATTTTTTCATATGAGTCCAGTTTAAGATCGTCAATCGATTTTAATAGATAAGCTTTTTCTGCTCTGGTCTTTACATTCTCTTTGATATTTTTTTCAAAAGCTGACAATGTTTTTAACTCAAACCACTTTTGTATTTTGTCTTTTGAAATAACAGACTGAGTTCGTTTACCATCTTCTGAATCAAATTCAAAATATCTTCTTGTGTCAGAATCTTCAATATAAATAGTGGCATGAGAACCATATGAATCCAATCCCGTCAACAATTTATTACCAGCGCTAATTTGGTCTGAAAGTTCATCCCTTTTGATTCTGGTTGTTCCATTTGGTGCAATAGTGGTGTCTCCCCGACCTACCATGTTAGGAAATCCAACACTCCACGGTGCAATATTTCTAACCGTGACCTTTTCGTCCATATTAATTTCAATCATTTCTTTTCCCTTTCAACTATGTAGAAGTTTCAATTATAACTGTGCTTTATGCTGTTATACATTTGAATAGCCGAATCTAGCTTTTCTGATTTTATATAAGTCCAATATTTTTTATTTGTATTATGATTGATACTTATAGAAACATATTGGAACTTCATGGAAGCTAAGAAATTCTGCAATCTCACTGAATAACAATAAAATATATTGTTTTCCATTAAACTATTTTCCTTTAGAAATAGAGAGTGGAAGAATCCACCCTCTAAATTAAACTATTTTACAGTTGATCAAGATTTGTATCATGAATAATTGCAATGCATTCAGGGGCTGCAACGCCAACGGCAATTTTCAAATCAAATCTGGTCATAATTTCCCCAGTAGACACGGAATTACCAGAGAAACTTGTCATTCCACCAATACTAAAGGACTGAACCGGAGCAATTCCATTTGCAGGAGCCGCAGGAGTTACAATACCAAGACCAGCGGGTAATAATACATCGTAATTCTTCTCGCCTTCACCATCTGTTACAATCTTATTAAAATTGTATCCATTAGGAATTTCAACAAGAACTGATCCGTTATAAGAACCAATAATACCATTATCTGCAATTTCATCTAACAGTTTCTGGGAAACGCCTGTAATAGCATTAGAACCAAGCGTTCCGGCATATCCAATCCAAGGAAGGAACTGTGCCAGAAGAGCATAGTCGCCATGTACATTTGGCTTTCCATACCTTCTAATTTTAGTTAACAATGCGTCAACACTTGCTTTAGCAAGTCCTGCATTTTCATAGAAATATCTAACCCCAGTAGCACTTTCAACTGCTTTAAATACAGTTTCCAGAACATACATAGTAGCTTTATTTCTAATCTCTTTTCTAACTTCCTCCATAAGAGTATTTTCAGTTGTCATATCACCAAGTTCAATTTCTCTATAATCAGACTTATGACCACCAGAAATTGTAATTGGAGCGAGAGGAGACTTGCTCTTCCTGGAGAACGCCGTAGAAACATCCTGACCTTCCGCTTGAATATCAGATCTTATATTTTCGTATGTAATCTTTTCAAGATAAGCAGTGTCGTTCCAACCTAAAGGCTTATAAGAACCAAATACTGATAACAGTTTAATTTCCTGTAAAAGCTTTGGATTCATTACAAATTTTCTGATTTCGTTCAACTCAGAAATTGCAACAGGATCATTCAGTGCCGCTTTTGCTCCCAAATCCTTAATAAACTTAACTGCTGCGTCAGCCTTTTTGCCAAATTTCCCAACCTCTTCTCCATTTACCATCGCAGAGAAAACCTCTACAACCGGCGATTTTTCTGTAACTCTACCACTAGAAAATGTAGCATCATTTCTAGCATTGTTTAATTCAAAAGAATAATTCATTTATATTTCCTCCAATCAAAATTGTTATTTTACGATTTTTGCCCTGCATCCATAGCTGGTAGGTTCAATTACTTCAAGATACTTTTCAGTGGGCGCAGTACCCGGTACGGCTAAAGTTCCATTCGCAACAGAAACCAGTTTGTCGCCCTTTGCATAAGATGCCGGTAACTGAGCAGTAGTAATATTAACAATCTGTCCACTTACAATAGATAAATCTGCAATTCTTGCGGGAGTATCTTTATTAATCTTATAATCATCACTCTTAGCATCATCACCGTCTTCCAAATTCATAATGGTATAAAAACCAGTTGCTCCAGCAGTGAATACTCCATTTACAACCGTTCCAAAAGTACCATTTACATACTCGGCAGCAAGAGTAGCATCCACAAAAGGATAATTCTTCTCCGTAGCTGATAATTTTTCAAATCTTACCATACTTTTATTCCTCCTTAAAAAATGTTTACATCTTCATTATCATCATCTTCAGCGCTGTTAATTTCGCTGAAAATATCAACTGTTTCTGTGTTTGCAGAATTTTGTTCTGCAACCTTTGCATCCGCTTCTGCCTTTTTCTGTCTCTCTACAATTGCGGTGCAAATCTTTGCCTTAATTGAATTGATTTCAGAAGTAAAAGATTCGAATTCCTCTACCTTTGCACAAGCTTCAATATTAGCCTTTAAAGTATTAATGTCTTCTTTAACTGGTTCCTGCTCTGCTTCATTAAATTCTCCAATAGTGGAGTCTAGTTCACCTAACTTAGTTGCAACTTTTGCTTTTACAAGCTCTTTTTCAAGAAGATCTCGTTCTTGCCAGTAGGTTTCGTGTTCCGCTTTTAAGTCGTCCAGCGCCTTTTGTAATTGAGAGACTGAGGCATTTAGCTCAAAGATTTCCCCTTCTTTATCACTCAATTGCGTATTAAGTTCATCAATCTTTGTAGTCAATTCATCATTTTTACTATTTGATTCCGAAATGGCACTCTGGATTAACGCCTTTAATTCTTTTTCTTCCATATTAAATTTTTCCTCCTTGTTAATTTTCTGTGCTACTTCAAGTAAAATTGCATTAGAATCTGCTGGAAGAACGGAAAGGATTGCTGTCCCAGAAAAAACAAACTCCGAAGGAGTTCTAAATTCTTCCGTAGGAGTTTCTTCTAAATATTTAAGTTGGTTATTATTAGAAGGTAATCCCATCAATTCTATAGACGTATCTATCTTTCCTAATGCAAAGTTTTCTCGTACCCATTTCACAAAATTTGGATAGCGTTGCATATATAGATAGCCGGTTCCTGCGAGTACCTTTATTTCAGAGTTATCAACTGTAACAGTTTCTATTTCTGTGCTTTCTATTACGCCAACAGTCTCGCTATTTTCAAATACTGGCTCCTGAATACCGTCATCCGTTAAAATTGTTCCTGTGTACCCATGATCCAACGGCGTGCTCTTTGTTTCATCAACAAAAGAAACGCAAATGGGCATTAACTTTGCACTATCCTTTGCATTTAAGACACATGTTTCATCCCAATGTAGACCGTTGTCATTTGTCTCGTTCGGGTCGTCATGTATTTTTAGAAGAGCAATTTTAATTGGGACTCTGCCCCCTTTAATAGCACGTTTTGAAATCTCGAGGATTCTAGTAAACATTTTTAATCCTCCTTATTTTTGTATATAAAAAGAGAGCAGCATTAACCGCTCTCTAATTATTAGAATTATTTTTTGTCGCTTGGACTAGGTAATGAATTTCCACCTTTATTTTCTTCTGGATTATCTCCCGTAGGTCTACCGCCAACGTTATCATCTTTTGAAACTGTTGCACTTGTAAGGTGTGGTAAGTACTTTTCAAAATATCCCTTATCTACTTCTGAATCCAATACATTTAAATATATCTCTGGGTCAATTCCCGAGGAAGCAATAAGAAATGTTAGGCTGCCACCTGCCTGAGTGTACAACATACTCATCATCTCAAAAAATTCTTTTCGATTTACAAAAGAGGTAGGAAAGTAGTAAATATCTACTGCGTTCTTTTCGTCATTGATGATATTTTTATTTATTACATGTACAAGTTCATTTTTCCATAAGCAGATCCATGTATATAATTGACTTGTTATCATTTCAAGATTTTGACTACCGGCCGCATAGTTACCGGTGGACATAGCGCCGATTAATGATGCTGATATTCCCAAATCAACGGCAATATCGTTATTTAGGTTAGCTTCGTTCTTTTCATCAAAAATATCCGTTGATGTATCTACAGAGTCAAGCTCAGTACCAGCCGCAAGAGATATAAATGTAGTACCACCACGACTGTTTTTATTCATAATTGCCTTTTTAACGGTGTCATGCTGATTTTGTTGCTGCGTCTGATTTAAACTAGAACCATTGCCCTGTTTATTCTCGGGGAAAACTTCGTATACAACTTTATTACTTATTTCATCTAATGTCTTTCTTTTGGTATCTGTAAAATAATCCTTATAAAGAACATCGGATAAAGCGGCAATAATTAAACTTCTACCCCACGCCTCATTGTCTTTGCATTTAATTTTTACACACATCGTTTTATTATTATCTAGTACAAGCCAATTACCCTTGCGAGTCTTATCATTATATCCGTCAACAATTTCTTTAGGATACTTACGAAGTTTCCTGTTTAAACTCTCTCCGTTATAAGTATTAAAATATTGTAAATTAAAAGCTAACACATATCTACTGTTTTTTTTGCCGACTATTTTCGTGTACTCCCACGGCAGAGTGATGATAGAAGCATTAATACCCAGTTCGTTAATTTCCACAATATTTTCCACCTCATAATCAGACATGAATTTTGATTTGTCTGATGCTTTTTTAGTGGTCTCAAAGTAGTAAAATGCTATACCATCAAGCATATCAGTAAACAAACCGTCTCTAATAAAAGACTTGTCATTAATTGTCTTTAGAACAGAAGACATTAACTCTTTGTTTGATTCTGCCTTGCGGGTTTTTGACTTTGAAGTAATAACCCTATCTAAAGTCATAATAGAAGTGCAGTAGTCAATAGAATTACCGATAATACCAGATTTGCCATATACAAACTCAGATAGCTTGATGGCAGTGTCATGATTAACGATGGGGTTTCTTAAAACGGAATCTATTTCTTCTTTAGAAAAATAATCATAGACTCCGCAATTAAAAATCGCATCTGAAATATATTGGGGGGAACAGTACGAGTTGAATTCATATGATTTCTCAAAAGCATCAGGAATTTTTGTTTCAGATTTAGAAATCGTATCGGTTTTGTTTTTGGGAGGTCTGCCCCGTTTACGCTTTATTTCTTCCGGCATTTAGAGCCTCCTTTCTATTATGTTGTTAGTTTACTAGACATGTATACTCATAATCGGACATACTTCCTAACATATCTAATTCTAATTGATCAATAAAATAAGAACCATAAGAACATGCTGTATATCTATCCTTACGATTCTTTCCTTGTTCAAATACTTTAATAATCCCAGTCTGCGGCATTTTTTCATATTGTAGTTCTGCACACTCATTAATCATAGATTGAGTTTCTAAAAACGGTCTTTCATACTCGATTTGTTTATCTACGTCAACTTCATTGTAATAATCCTTGTCGCCGTTTAAGATTTCCTCTTTTGCGATACTATAAGGAACTAAAAAGTCTATTTTCCCTTCCAGTAAATTTCTTCTATAGGCAGTAGCAATATCACTATTTAAATTTTGTGTAGCGTTTATTGCATAAATACATTCTTTAGCGTTTACATCAGGACATGTCTTAGCATATTCTTCGTTATTCATACATTTTAAAGGTGGATATTCGATGTTTCTTTCTGTGTCATATAAAACTTTTTGTAATGAGTAAAGAACCTGTAAGCCTCCATTCCGAACATCAATGACGATGTAGTCAGACTCAAAATCTTCATATAATTGACGGATTCTAATTGCCTGTAATGTTGTGTCACCAATCTGATTTGACTCCATATATGGATATTTTCTTCTATATCCTTGCTTTACTTCAATAATGTTATTTTCATTTTCATGTGTGATACTTTCTGGAATTGCACGAATGCAAGCATACACTGAATTGTCGTTCTGACTTCCTGCCACAAAAGCAATATCATTTGAGACGACTCTTAGTTCATTGTCTTGTTTTGTTATAGAATATTTATTTTTTCTTCCATTCTTAAAATCGAGGATATTACGTGGATAAAACAACTGTCTAAGTATTTGCCTATCGATCAACATTTTATAAGTAAAGTATGAAGAAATGGAATCTCTAACTTTTAGATTCAGAAACTCAATTTTCCATGTGGCCGGATCTTGCTTTTTCTTTTCTTTTATCATCTGTTTCATAGTCTTTAAGCCATGTTTTAATGTTATACTTTCATCAAAAGCAAGCATCACACCGCCCTTGTGGTTTTTCATAGCGTCTAATGCCTGTGCAGAAATATCCCACATCCAGTTACCATCATCGTACCAACTAGAACTGATATAGATATCTACCGGTTCTTCCTCTAATATCGGATTATTTTTATAATAATCTTTAAGCATATATTTTGGCTTACGTGGTGTCTGAAATGGTGAAATTACAGAATCCTCGACCTTTTTCTTAATTTGTCGAAATTCTTCCCTTGCAATCGCATTAGACCTTAATCCCCTGGCGTTTTCATTTGCAACAAAAACAGTAATTTTTGATCCATTTCTAAATTTTACAAAAATATCATTACTACGTACTCCATAGGAATCTATTTCTTTTTTTAAGATAGGAGACCAATCGCATAACTCATCTATTATTTTTTCGGAGACAATTAACTTAGCTTGTTTCTCAGTAGAAGCTCCAATCCTAAACTTTGTACCCTTATATAACAAACATCTGGCAACCGCATAGACGGCAACGATAAAAGATTTAGCATCGTTTCGACTGGCAATTATGCAAATAAGATTAGAAACCCCCATTAAATAAATAGAAATTGCTTGATATTCATATAGGTTTATTTTTAAATAATCCATAACAAATCGATGCATGTTTCTACGCCAAAAGGTAGCCCACGCTAATACGTGTAGAACATTATTAGGATTACTTAAATAATGCGTACTTGGAAAATTTCTATATAAGTTAAGTTGATTATTATCAGCATATGTGGACAAATCATTCTTCTTCATAGTCTTCCTCTGTTTCTGGAACAAAGTACTCTTTGTCTCTTGTGGAGCTTCCAGTCTCAAGATTAATTAGTGGTCTTAAAATATGTCTTTCCATATACTCGCCAATGTCATCGTGATCCTTATACAATTCTTTATCTTGATAAAATTCTTCGGGAGTGTAATCTGATATAAATCCCAATGTCATACAAAAGGTTTCATCATTACTGTTATCTTTTTCCTCTACAGTTTTAAGTCCGGCCTGTTTGAAAGTTTTTGCGTATTCACCATTTGCTTTCGTATATCCATCTAAATCTTTGTTTTTTAATGCCTTTATCATAAGTAGATTTAAATGACATAATGACCTTATAAATATCTCTTGATTATTATCTGCATTTGGATTATTTTCCTTAAGCATCTTATAATGTTCTTCTAAAATAGGATATTCGTCATCTTCAAAAACTCCAACTCCCCATCGTTTTAAAGTTGCTTTTGTAATATTTATTTCACCGTTGGCTTTTTTTACATCATACTCTTCAATAGAAGAAATAGTATTTGTACGTTCTTCGTCAAGAGTGGTGTCAAAAGTTTTTTTTATATATTGAGTAAGGTTAGATCTTGATACATAAGTATGAATACGAGAACGATTCTTTGTAATTTTCCTACTTGCGTTTAAAAGACTTGTACAGTAATAAATGTCATACTTTTCACATATTCTTCGAACAGCTAAATCCTCATTGTTTCCGTAAGCCTCTGTATAATGAACAAACATTTGATCTAAACATTTTTTGCAAACAGGTAGGTGATAGTTCCAGCCAGCATATAGTTCACTTTGAGAAGAAGGAAAATTATCATCTAGTTTTGTGTAATTTGTACCACATGAAGGACACTTATAAAAATTAGGTTCTTCATCTTTAGAATGCCTTATTTTTGCGATTTCTGTATTTTTAGACGGCGTAGTAGTAGCAACGCGTCTATTTGATTTTTCTTGTGCCATTTACTCGCACCACCTTTCAACTAAGTTGTATAATAAAAAAGCACTGCCCACCGAAGCAGTAGTGCTTGTAGAATTTTCGTATTTAACTTTCCAAATGAAAGCGCAGTTTTGTACCAAAATAGAAGAGGGCAGTAATTACCACCCTCTTATGTTTGTAATTATTTATTTCTAAAACTTACACGACTATACATTAAATACTTCATCAAGATAAGCAAGAGCTTCTGTAACTTCCTCATCTGTAAGCCATCCATTTAAGTTCCATTTGGCTATTACTTCCTGATAATAATCTTTTGTAAAAGCTTTTGTTTTAATACTTCTCTTAATCACATTAAGAAAACTTATCATATTTTCCATCCTTATCCTTACCTATTCCATTGACATTATAATGATAATATTAGCCATTTCATCCAAACCTGTCTCTAGTGATGTAATCTTTTCTCTTAAAGAAGGCGGCGGTGTCGGAGGATTCTGTATTTCATACAAAATTTGCTGTTTTTTATGTTCGTCCAATTGATAATAATATTCTATTTCTACAACTTCTTTTTCAATAAAATTATCTTCATAATATTCAACTATTTCCGTTATTGTTTCACCAGTATCAATTCCGCCCCCGTCAAAAATAGGAAATGTCTCCTCTCTCTGTTTGAGAATAGGTTCATTAACCGTAATTGTCTTTATTATCTCTTTTGACAATAGCTGATAGGCAGGATAATATATCACTTCATCCTCTGGTAAATAGTCCATATCAACAGAACCATTTGAAATTCCGACAATACTCCAACCAGTAATATAATTATTTGAATCTATTTGTATTTTCACTTATCACACCTCCTGCTTTTTAATCAAAAGTTTTATATTTAATCCCTATAACCTTAGTTATATAGCTACATGATTGAATCAATACAAAACTATTGTACGTTGATTCACCTGCTTTAATGTCCGTAAGACAATTTATTTCATTTATGCTAAATGGAAATGAAACGTATTGAGTAAGTGAATGTAAATCAATTGCTTTTTTTATAGTGTTACTAAGAGTTTCCACATATCGATTATATCGAACCAATGAACTATTAGGATTTACATCGATAAATTCCAAACCTATCTTATCAAAATTAGTAATGGAATCAATTAGACTTATGGTATTAGTTACATTAGCTACTGTGGCAGTTCCTACAGACCCTTCCCATAAAGTAGTTTCTTCTATCAATCCTTGAATACTCATAAAATATGTTGGTTCATATTTTATACAATAAAGAACGGCAGTATTAGTAGGACGAGTAGTATAAGCATATGTATAAGGAGTTGCGATTTGTGTTAATGTGCCTAAATCCAATGCTTTATAGAATCTAGCTGAATTTGTTAAATTAGAATCCGCATTTAAAAATGAATTACTTTTCTTTTCCTCTTTATAGTCTATAATTAAAGAGTTATAACCAGATGATGTAGCGTATGGAAACATACCGGGTAAACTGGTGGGATCTTGATGAACACCTACACTTGCCCCTGTACCAGTATTCCTCGTAGCAGCACCAGTACCCCTTAAGAATTCACCTCTTAAATCTGGAACAGCAAAGGTTGTAGTTCCGTTTCCGCCAAAATAATTAAATGTTCCAAACTGGTCTTTAATATACTGAGAAAGATATGGATAATCAACTATGTTATATATTGTTCCATCACAATTTAAATAGTGATTCGGTGCAGTAACTCCCATTTGTGTTATTATATGACCTACAGGAGTATCTTCAATTCCGTTAGTAGTGTTTACATGCTCGACAGGATCAATAACTACACTATCGAAGTTAATTCCTTTAATAGATAATATTGTAATTCCGGTATATGAACTAGAAGTAGACGGATTGTTGGTGATGTAGATAAAAAGTTTTTTTGAATCTTTAAACCACATAGTGGCGTTGCAATTCATATGTCCATACGCGCCAGCGCTAGTGGTTGCAATGTCCGCAGAAACTTTCAATAATGACCCATTTTGATCATTTATGATATCACTATCATTATATTTTATTGAACTTACATTAAACATATTTACTGTAGGTTCAATGTCAATTGAAGAGTTTTTTAAAGAAACAACTATTTCGATCATATTATAATTAGTGATATCATCAAGTAATGTTACATCAAGATTTATAGCTCTACTAACAGCCGTTCCTAATGCTGTAGCCTTTGTTAGCGGTAATTCGATTTCAGAAGATAATAAGTTTGTATATCCTCTTTTATTTGTAGATTTTTGAGCAATACTGATATTGTCTGCAATAAATTCTACATCCTGTACTCTATCTGATATTTTTTGAGAACTCCAAGTAGTAGTTGTGCTAGTTATTTCATCATCAATATTTGCTCCAGAATTTCCTCCCCCTTCTCCCCCAATAGGGCTATTATTATAGAGAGGTTTTCCGTCAACACCTTCTGAAAATTTATCTAGAACAGAAAGGTTGTTATTATGAGCATGTTTTTTATTAACAGCATCATCATACCCCTCTCTAAGCTCGTCAGTTAAGTCATTTGTTACATGAGGAATAATAGGTTTATTAGTTAAGTCATTATAATTACCACTAAATTTGCTATTCCATTTTTGAATCAACTCCGAAGTAATGGTATCTAACAATGCTTTATTTTCATGAGAGTGAAGAGTACCATGTGTATGATTAATATCTGATTTTTCGGCTAGAGCTAGACTGAGTTCAGATGACGTAACATATCCACTTAAATTCATATTAGTGTTACCTAATGTTACCCATTCGCCCTCGATATACATAAATTGATTATAGATAGACTCTCCGGCAGAAATTAGATAAATGGTTGTAGTAGATATATCTTCAGTAGGTAATTCCGTCACAATAGAAGTGGTCAGTCTGTTTATATTACTGACGAGGTTGGATATTTCCGCCTTAGTATATGTTTCTGCTTTAGTATAATAATTAATAAGATTATTTACGGTGTTCTTAATAAAGTTCTCATCATTAGTTAATTGAGATAGTGCAATTGGAATCATAGGAAAATCTGTTAAATCATTAAAACTTATCTCAGTATTGGGTACTGCCACATATCCGGTGTCATAATCACCTATAAACCAACGTTTAGTTTCATCGTCTATACGTGGTACGGCACCGGAATCTCCTTTATCACCCTTAACAGTATTTAAAGTGCCCACTTGTAGAGTATTGCCGTTTGATAGAAGAGCAGTAACCTTATTATCTTCTGAAATATTCATTGAGGTAACATATATTCCATCTTGTCCATCGTCACCCTTTTCACCCTTTATAGATTCTAACCACTCAGCCTCGGTTCCAGTAAAGCCATTTGAAACATCTATTTCGTAAGCTGACTTGCCGGGATCACCTTTTAAAGCACCGGCTCCTTCCAAAGAAGAAGCGGTATATGATTTTGCTAATGATAATCCAATAACATCTAATGCCATAATTACACCTCCCCCATGTTTTTCCAACCAAAGCCATAGAGCATATAAACTAATACAGCTCCATCTTGATTGCCTACTATACACGTTGAACCCATGGGTACTGTGTGTTTGTACTCTGCAAATATTCCCGTCCCATGCTGTGTAGTTGTGGGGAGACTGTTAACTTCCGATGTGCTATCGCATACAAATTCCGCAACATTCACATTAGCTTTATCACCATATCTTAGTAAAACTCCTGCCATAATTTAATCCATCCTTTCTTTTGTTTTGCATTTGTCGATTTCCTTATAAATAAAACCGACTTACAAATAATTGAAAGTCGGATAAATAGTTCCCCTTTTAAATGACGGTACGCCAGAGACTCGAACTCTGATTGCTTTAAGACATCACCGATTTTCAAGACCGGCTCCTTACCAATTAGGATAACGTACCATTAAAATAGGAGAGCACTGAAGACCCTCCTGATGTTTCTGTCTTTCCAGAATGTCAGGCGCACAGCCATTTACAAATTTTATCGCAAGACACCACCCACTAAGATTAATGTCTCACAACCATAATCAATACGGCTCTCTCCAATTATAATTCTCATTAACGCAGAGATACGCGGACTTTCTTACGCATTCTAGGGCACATAGTACCAATTAAGGCTTCGGTCTTTTGCCTTTGCAAGAGTTCCAGCGAACTCCGTTACTCCTTCTACAGCATGGTAGATGAACTAAATTATTGACTGGGCGGTGTGTCTAGCATCTCAGGTACTCCTTACGGAGTGCGTCGGGAACCATTTCCGACCTCAATAATTAATTCTCCAAAGGAAATTTGGATTTCGTTTTTAAATTACAACATTATCCTTAAGTTCTCTTACTTTAGAAGTGTCATTTTTAATATAAAATTTCCTTGTGACATCTACCCCAGAATGATTCAACATAGTAGATACATCTTCAAGGCTAACGCCAGCGTTTTTAAGCAATGTAGCATATGAGTGACGATAGTCATGAGGGTGTAGGGTTGGTACTCCAATCATGTTTCCGATTTTTTTACACCATTCATTAAGTGTGCCATCTTGGATAGGCTTATCTTCTCGTACATAAGGGGTAATAAATAACCATCCATAGTCATTAATGCCATTTTCATTACGATACGCTATAAGTTTTTCAAGATATTCTTTTGTTTCTACACTAAAGCTTAATTCTACAAGCTTTCCCTCTTTTTCAAGTACATTAGAGCAAATACGTTCTTCCAAATCTACCTGACCCCATTTCAAATTTGCAATAGCATGAACTCTTGCCATAGTAGTAAGAGATAAGAATGCATATGCTTGTAACTGAATGTCTTTAAATTCATCAAGCTTTTCACGCATCAATTGCACTTGTTCTTTAGTTAAATATGTTTGAACCGCTATAGGTTGCCCCGATTTAGGCCTATCTATAAATTCAACGGGAGATTCCTTGATGATTTTCTTTTTGCGAAGGAATTTGTAAAATGCCGATATAGAAGACATAACACGTTTTTGTCTGTTAACATTATTTCCTTGTTGTTTTCTCCAATAGTAATATTCTGTAATATCGTCTTCAGTTGCATCTAAAACAGAAAGATTAAACTGATTATCATGCATAAAGATAAACCACTGTTTCAGATCAGAATTGTACGCGTCAATTGAATTTTGTGATAAATCACGAATAGACATATCTACTTGATATTTCTGAAATAATTTAAGAGTTTCCGGATTAATGTTTTTTAACTTTTCTTCATCATGCATTTTAATTCGCTTACTGCGTTCTGCCATATTATTATCACTTCCTTCCGTTCATTTATTAATCAGCCTCAACACTGATAGGTAGCCACTTTCACCGCACACATAATCTCTAAGCCTATTAGCTCCAAAATTCTCCTAATAAGTCCTTAATTATATCTTTATCCAGAATATTATCCGTGTAAAAAGAGTAACTACAATAACTATTGCCGTCAGACTTACTTGCCGTAAAACCATGCATTTCTCCATCTTTGCCAGTGCTATAATTTATTGTGGTGTCTTGATTACAACCGCACTTACACTGATATTCACATTCATTGTCTTCCTCATCTTCACCAATTCCAAATAAAATAGTTATATTACTATTATCTTCAACAGATATAACAATTAAATCCTGTTCACATTCTTCTTGATAAAACATAGATACTTCATTGTAAAGTTTATAAGGTGCAAACTCATCGTTTCTTGCCTTTTCAATCGTTATGTGACCCTCGTCGGTAATTCTGATACAATATTCACTGTCGTATTCGTTATTATAATAAAATCTCGCAAGATCAATAAAACCAACCTCAAAATCATGTTCCTCTATAAGTATTTTAAAAATAGAGTATATAAAATCTGCCTTTGCATAAATTGCAATAGAGTCCTTTTCTTGGTCTTTAATTATTGAATGTGCTCCACGGACAAAGCCCTCGACTAGACTATAAACATCCTCGTAGTCTTTAATCTTCAAATTCGCATATTTATTAATCAAAATTTCCCTTCTTTCTTTATACAAAAATAGGAGAGTGTAACACTCTCCGAAAATGGTTGCAAAATATAAATGCAACTTGTTATGTTTGCTTAATTAGTTTAGCTTAATAGAATATTCTATGGTCTTACCCCTGTCTTCTTCAATAATAAGCATTGTAGCACCCGCGTTAGAGGTTTTATTTAAAGATAGTGAGTAGTCGTCAACACCTATAACGCTAGGGACATTAATAACTTCACAATTTACACCTATCGTTTCAGATTTTGAATGATGCAGATGACCGGCAATCAAATAGCTGATTTTGGTGTTATATGTATGGGAGAAATCTTTTATAGCCCTCTCCATAGATTTTACTTCTCCATGAATACCTAAAAAGTTAAATCCAAATATTTCATCATATATCATACCCGTAGGATTCTCTATCAGTTCAAAATTCGGATTATCTACTAATCTAGCCTTAATCATGGCCCTGACTACTAAGTCCATATTCTCATTTGTAAATGTACCTTTTGGCTGCCCAATAAGTCGAAGTTCAGTATGATTACCCTTAACCATTTGGAATTTAATATTTACATATTTTGATAATTCATTTAACCAATTACATATAAACTCAGCGTATAATACTGTGCCCTCCACAATACCATATCTAAGCTTTAATAATTGAGAAACTCGCAAGATTCCGTCACTAAAATCTCCCATAGAAAATATTCTAATTTCATCTAGGTTTTCTTTATTTATTATGTTAATAACCTGATGTTGTAAATCCCACATTCTACGGATAAAAATTTCTGGATTATAAGAATTAATAACTTCCCCATGTAATCCATATAATTCGAATTCTGCGCCAAAATGCTCATCACCAAAACACAGGACACCCACACGATTTGAAATTTGCATCCCGTTAAATTCAGGTATTTCTAATGGTGTTATGTTATTAATTGCCTCAACGATATGCTGTGTAACTAACTCGTCCCTAGACAGCTCTCGTATCCATTTGTTAGTCTCTAAGCGCTCAGTTTGGGCTTTTATTCTCTCTTTTTGAATTGAAATCTTATCTGAAGGACTACCAAAATCAATAGTAGAAGATGAGTTGTCTTTAATTGGCTCATTAATCCAGCCAGCATCTAAATATTCATAAAGTAACTTACTTCCTTTACGAATGGTATCTCTATGTTCTGAATCGCCAAGATTATTGGATCTAAAGTCAGTAATATCTTGCCACTCTACGCCCTCATCAGTTTGTCTTCTTTTAAGTAAATCTAGTTGTTCTCTGAGAAATTCGTTGTTATGTATTGTGTTCACCACCCTTACTCGTTATCTTCAGATTCGTCATCAGTAATTTCTTCTTCTGTCTTTTCCTTCATAGAAACATCTATATGCTTTCCGGCAAACTTTTTATAGAAATCTGCAAGCTGTTTAGTTTCTCCGTCCAAATCCATAGCAAGCCCATTTTCAGATACAACACCTGACAATTTAATTTCTTCCGTGGTTGTTACCTTATGTACAATTGCACTTTTAGCCATTCTTAAAATCCTCCATAATTAAAAATTCCTACCGGAAACCGATAGGATAGTAGTAGTTAGTGTATATTTTGTTGGTTCCCGTAATGGGGAAGTATCATGCGAGATTTGAACTCGCGTTCATTGATTGGAAATCAATTGTCCTTAACCGAACTAGACGAATGATACAAATATTGTTTTTGAGACACCAATGACGATACCGCTAAATAGCAGTACCGCCACCGGATATGAAAAGAAGAGATAAGTGAAAAGCTTATTAATTTTTATGTAGTCATTACAGCCTTGTACAAACCTAATCGTCAATTACACAGCGCGATTGAAACTTAACCAAGGGTTTTATCGAATTTTAGTAATTACGTTTTAAACTTTATAAATAAAGAGTTTTAAAATATAATCTTTAAATTCTAAATATTGAATTTTGAGCTTTTATCATACTTTTATGTATATGTAAATACATTTTCGTCGATAATGTATTTGCTATTCATCAATATTTGATAAATTCAAATTATTCTATTAAGAATTATTCTTGATTTTATTTTACCTATGATTATCCGTAGATACCCGCATAGGTGACGGGGTGTAAGTTTTAGGTTTTCGTAATAACTACAATGTATTTATGACTTAAAAATCAATTGCAATTTTTGTAATAGCATTTGAAATGACAAGCTGAGTATCTACCTGGCTTTTGAAATTATCAATCTCTTCTTCAAGCTTGACAATTTTATCGTAAATTTCAATTGGGTCAATAAGCTCAAACTCGTTTTTGTCTCGGTATGGTTTCTCAATAGCTTCCTGATCTTCCTTGCTTATTTTCTTATCTGAGTCCTTGCCGATAAGGGTTGCCAGTAATTCATCAACCTTGTTATCAACCTTCCTATTTTCCTTATTTACCAAGTCGGTGGCATTCACATACTGCCTTTTCATTTCAAATAGTAGGGTTTCTTCATATTCGATGGAATTTTTCCGTTCAATAGCCTCTGCAACCGTCATAACCTTGTCAGCAACTTGAACCTCTGTAATTGCATTAGATTTTACAATGGCAGATTTCAAAGCATTTCTATTTGCAATTAAATCAATAGAAGACTGATATGTAGACTTCGCTCTATCAATAAAAGCCTCTTTTGAAACTACACCGATTTTATCAGACGACTTTTTAGCACCTCCTGCAAATGATGCATTAGTAATAGATTTTGTGATTTTCGAATCATACAATTTTAATTCGTTAAGTGCCTCTGTAATACTAATTTCTCTCATATTAAATTCGCTCCTTTTATTCTCAATTAATTATGTTTTATTTGTCACAATTATGTATTCTCTGTTTATTCAAATAACTTTTCGTTAACTTTATTATTATAATATTTTGAAACAGATACTTTTAAATTTACATGTTCTGGACAATCTAAATCTTCAAACATTCCCTTTGTATAAGATTTTTTACCTATATAATTTCTTCCAATGCTCATTCCATTGAAAATTTTAATATCTATTTTTTCAGTAGGAGAGGAAGAAGATAAGTAGTCAAATATAATATTCTCTGCCGTCTTAAAAATTTGTCGGACTGTTGCTACATTCATATCTTCTTTATCAGCAATCTTTTTAATAATATTTTCTTGCGTAACCGTCAAATATTACCTCCTATCTGAACGAATTCGATTTGTTAGAAACATATCTTGATTTGTAATTGATAACATTGTATAATTCTCCTTATAGTAGTTATTTTAGCGATATGCGTTCTCCATATACACACAAATTTTAATACGTTATTTACGGACTATTTTATTTTGACTGATAATTTTCGTCCGTAAATAACGGGTCTTATTTAGCTGATAAGATAATTCTAGTTATGAGTCTTTCTCCAATATTCTCTTTTGACTCTTTTATTTTCTTCCTGTTGACAAGACTCGCATCTTTGAGACTTTGACATATTATCCACTTCAACCCATTCTCCACAATTAATACACTGAATAAACTTAGTTTTCTTAATCTGAATATTTTTCTCCAAACTATTTACAACACATTGACCATAGCAGAACCAAAGCAATTGCTTGTATCTTTTTTTATGTCCGTATAAATATTCCACCAACATATCGGCAATAATTTCGTCTGAATATCCAGTTGTGCTAAACAATTTTCTAATCTGACAAGCAACATATCTCAGATTATCAATATACTCGTCCTTCATATTTATCATATAGCGGTATTTTCTATTTAACTCGTTATATAAATTGACTACCTCTTCGCAGCAAACCATATTCACATTTCCCATTAACAAACGATAATCAATAGAGCCGAGATTTAGGCCACTGGTATTAATCGCTTTATTGGGGATTCTATCAAAGATTTTATTGACAAAACTCTGATTTCGTTTTTCGACCTGTTCTTTTTCTTTGTCCTTAGCGTATTTGAAAAATGCGGGTAATTTCTTTTTGGTGAATTCTTGAATCCCGTCATTTATGTGTTTTGGGAATTCAGGCTTGTATAAAGTTTTGGCGTACCGTTAAACCCTTACTTTCGTAATACTTTAACACCGTTTGTTTCACCGGTGGGGGTAGACTATATCATCACCCTGTGTCTATCCACAGGTTCCTTAGAAGACTTCTCGTGGTATGCACTTCGATTTAAGGGACTTTCACCCAGTTGGCATTTCATCCAACTCCTACTCCTGTTGCGTATTTCAACGCCGATGGGATAGTCGTTTGACCTTCCTCTGGTCGAGGCTTGGCACTGGATTGTCATATAATTTATTAGAGTCATCTTTCAATATAAATTTAATCATATTAACAGTTCTGTTATACATTTCCGCTAAATAAAGTTCGCTATATCCCTCGTTAAAATGTAATCTGTATATTTCTTTATGGTCTTGCTTAGTCAGTCTTTTATATGGCTTTCTACTTTTTTGATATTCTTCCCATCCATCAACAACGACGGTACTCCAAGTATTGTTTGAGATTAAATTATTAATTAGTTTATATTTCACATTTAGTTCTTTCGAAACTTGACTAGCTGTTTTGCCACTAATTAACAGTGTTTTAATTTGACTGACAGTATCCGTATCAAGAATATCCGTGCTCCTATTAATGTGCCTACCTTTTCTTATTTCGGACATTTTTTGTTTTGTTTCTTCTGTGTGTTTGGTTCCTAACATATGTTGGCGATTTTTATCTCCAATTATTCTCTTTGCATGTTCAGACATTGAAAGACCACGTCTACCGCCACCCCCAGAAAGCATATTGTAATTTTTACCTTTCTGTTTGTATTGGTTTATGTATTTTATTTCCAAATCATCTAATAGATTAATGTCTGTAACTATTTCTAATACAATATACTCGAAATTATTTTCGCCATATTTATTAAACGCTCTTTGCAAATGTGAGTTATCGTGACTATTATCTCTAAGTTTCCACCGATGATGCCAATATCTTCTTTGGAATCTTTCTCCTGTTTGCCCAACATATATTTTCCCATTCACTTTATTCACAATTCCATAAATCCCATAATTATCTTTATATTTCTGTTGATTTATAAATTTCATCTAACACCTCCTAATATATATTTCTCTATTAGGAGGTTAAAATTACTTAGATTTTCCCAGTTAGCACATTACCTAATCGTCATTTCCTACGATTCCTAATCGTGCAATGTACACCCTAGATTTCTAGGTTCACATACTTATTCAACATACATCGCTGTATGAGGTGACTACTAGTTAATCAATTACAAAATTATTTTGGCAACACAATCGTTTTATGCAGTCAATAGCATGTTGTTTATCTTTTTCTGAACCATGAATAAAAACTTCATCATTCCATATTTTAGAAATATTATTACTGTATATGCCGATATTCCCCCCGGTAAAAGCAGCATTAAGTCCAGAGTAGATATTTTTGCTGTTTAATTGCATAGGTTCAGCTTTACGCATATTGTAATAAAGTGGCACAACTCCGTTCATATTTCTTTCCGCAATCGCTATAAAATTTGGATCTGCTATAACTAAGCTCTTATCTCCATCGACATCAAACTGAAGGATCTTACTTATCAAATCGTTAACACTGGTATAAACAGCGTTAGTAGTAAACCACTCTCTAATTTGCATTACTCTGTCTTCATATCCTTCGCTAGCAATATTGAACCTTATAGCATGTTCTTTATACAAATGTGGACTTCTAAGACAATCCAGTTTGTCGTTCTTTTTAAACAGATTACAAAAAACTTCTTTATCGGACAACAGTCCCTTGGGGTTTTTTATACCTCCAAACCAATACTCGCAAGCCGCATAAAAATCTGGAAGTAGGAATGTATATTTACCAACCACTTCAAGTTTCCCACTACGGTATTTTTTTAAAAGACTATCTTTAACCTCGCGAATTGCATCTTTCGCATATGTATCTGATAAAAGTGGGGGATATATCTTGATGGCTTTTTGGAAAGGAGTCATTTTAGTGTTATATGGAGTAACTCCCAGAATATTCATCATTGTATCTTTTGACGTACATACATTCTCTATTTTTTCAGCGGATTTTTGTGTTAAAACATCTATCTCTGTATCAGTAATATTCGTGAGAGTTTGAAGCATCTGATAATTGATTTTTGCATTTTTTATTCTGTCTTCTTCAATATTACAAATACCGGCAGTACAATTATACCTTTTGTAAAAGTTTTTATACTCATCCCACGACTCATAATACTTATACATTTTAAACTGACTTTTAGTAAATATTATTTTGATATCTTCTTTAATAACATCATGTTCTTGTCCATAAATATCTTTAATGATAGGAGAGTGTTGGCTGACTTCAACAAACTTTCTAAAGTCAAATACTCCTAATAATCCTTTAATCCACGGTGCGCGAAACATAAAGTTTTTTTGGCTTACACTTGGTAGCATCATACCAGCTCCGTCCGTGTGAGTAATTGGAACATAATCAGTTTTTCTGGTGATAGAATAATCTAATTCGTCTATGAAATCAAAAGTACCATATACATTCGTTTCAAAATCATCAATTACTATTGATTTTTCAATGTCAAAATCCCCCCATAAGTCGGTGGCAGAATTGGTAAGTGCCATGTAGGCAAGATGCTTGTTTACATTATTCCCACCCTTCGAATTGATTTTATCAATAGTCAAGCCACACATTACAGTTTTTTCAATGCGGTTCCAGACAGATAATTTTATAAAAACTGCCTTTTTCTTACGAATCTGCCCGGCAGATGAAGTGAAATACTTATATTTTTCACCTTTATATGTAAATCCATAAAACGAGATATCTTTAAAAACATCAAAATAATATACTTGTACAACCATCAATGCGTCTGTAAGTTCATCTTGTTTTATTCCAATCGTCCTGGTGAGGGCAGAATCAAAAACAGATATTACATTATTGTCGGTTAAACTATCCTCATTTATTTCTCGGATATGATCTTTACCATCGGTTATTTCATTTTGATTTACCTTATTTTTCAGAAGAACAAGTAATTTGTCTTTGGAATCTTTCGCCTTTTCTCTTTTATGCCTTATAAGATTATTCCATTTTATATATTCTTGAATAGTATCTATATGTTCTGATAGTATTTCAGCTTCAACTTCTTCTAATTTATCTGACTTAAATAATGATATATCTTCTTTAGAATATCCATAATCCTTTAATTTCTTTTCTAAGTTAGGAATCTTATTATTTAAATAATTACGTTCTCTACGATACTTACAATTCATATTATGTAAATATTTTTCTCGATTGCTATAAAAATGCCCAGTATCAACAGAGTACATATTACATTGTACGTCTAAAATACCTAAACCCTCCTCTATTCAGTTATTTTTTCGAATTTTTGAATTATACTACATGTATTTATTCTCTAAACGACTCGCCAAAATCGCTCAAATCAATATTAATAATTAATCTCCATAACCACTTGCTAGTCCTTCTCGGAAATATAGGTTTCCACAAAATAAACCGGAACTTTTGCGTCTAATCCCTCGGCAGATTTCAGTATCTTATACGAGCTATATCCGTCTAAGAGCACAAAGTCTTTATCGAGAATTATTTTACTTTCACAATAACCATTTCTACGATAAAACTGCCATTTCCTTTCGTACTTTATTGAACCGATTTTAATGGACTGAAATTGTGGAGTGATTTGTATATCACCCAATCTAATCCAATACTCATATCCAACATCATATGAGTGAAATAATGAGCGTATAAATCTAAACATTCTGACCGCCTTCCCTATGGATTTCATCTACCCTAACAAGCATGTCCATACTTATATCCAGAAATTTCATGGCATATGTATATCTGGAAGCAATAGCATCAAAGAATCCTTCGTTATGGATTTTCAATATATAATCAGTAACATCCCTATTGATAAAATCGGATTCCATGCAATATACTTCGTTATCGCCAATAAGCTGGAAAATGTTACGATTTGTTTCTGATATTTCTAATGTGAAATTATAATGGTTTGGTAAATCCCTACCGGCCTTTGATATATTTGCCCTAATCAGATATTCGTCATTAATTGGAACGATAATTGCAAAACCTTCTTTTCTATATTTATGGGTGTTATTAGTCATAATAATTCTTCCTTTCTGTTCTAAGATGTATAGTTTATTTTTAGTAGTAATGTATTTACCCTATGTAGTTACCCAAAAGGGTCTTATATTTTAATTTTCTAATATATATCATTTGATTTCTGGCAAATAAGGGTATGTAGTTATTAATCTATTTAATTTTAAATAAAATTTTAATCAAATTTGCACTTTAAACATTTAGGCACAGTAGATTACCTAAAATACATTTTCATTCCGATTTGATACCTAATTCATTAATAAATAGAAGAGTTGTGGACATTGTAGTATTACCTATTCTTACTATTTCTATATTCTGCAAGCGCAGCTCTCATCCGTTCCTTGTGTTCCTCCGAAACTATTCTTTTCGGCTTATCAGGATCTACCTTTGCACCCGGATTGATTTTTAGCCATTTAAGAGGTAATTTCGCTACAATGGAGCCATCTTTATTCTGATGAAAGTATTTAAACTCGTCGGGACGTTCTTTATATAACTTCTTTATTCTATTAATGTGTTTCTGATTTGAAAATGTAACAGTAGCCGTCCTGCTACCGGATATAAATTCCATCATATTTTCTACCAATTCCATATTCTACCGTCCTTTCCGGTTCTCAATTTTTCTTCCCATCTAGCATCCGATTCAATACGGCTTGCGATGGGAGATCCGTTTATATTATCTTTTCCTCTATTATCAGAAAAGTCACTATTATAAATTCGTCCTCCAAAAGTTCTATGTAATTCATTACGGGACTTACAAGGGTGTGAGTGTAGAAGAGTATAGTAGTAATTACTTGATTTTGTAGTTGTGCTTGTTTCGATTTCTGTCATTCGTTAATAGGTTTCCTTTCATCTTCAAAATTTTAGGTGTCATTTGGATTCTCCTTTTTGGTGATTTTCCAATATTGTTAATGGTTACAATTGTTTATCTGTTTGATTTGTTATTCTTGATAAAATTTCCTACTTGAATATTTACATTCTCGAAGATATTGAATTCCATATTCCAATTCTTTTTCCCAGTCATATTCATCCTTAGAACATAATCTAAACGTTTTTCTTTCTGAAACTATCTTATATGGACAAATATAAATAATATCATCAGTATGCCATTGACCTTTATCGTCTCTATATGAGGGCATTCTATATGTTTTGATAATTCCCAGTTCTTCTAACACAATTGTTGCCTTAGAAATCATCTTTGCCCTTACACCTATATAATTCTCCATAAATTCAAATTGAGAATGAAATATTTCCGGCTTGTTCTTTTTAGACTTTTCAGAATGTCCACTCATTTCATTACTACGAACCCATGTAAATGCCCTTATATATGAGAGTAAAAGAAGAATAATACTCTTATTTAATGGCTTATAAGATATTTTGTAATTCATTATTGCCTCAATTTCAAAATCATAAATTATTCCAAAATTTTTAGGGGGTAATATCTTATCCATATTTAACAAAGAAGATTGAAATAAATTTTGTATAAATCTTCCAGAATCGAAGTCCAATATGTATCCGTTTATAAAGTACCAATCCATACAATTAAGAAATTTTTCATAAATATTTTTTTTGCCATCTGATGCCGTTCTCCAATTAGGTTTATAAGAACACCATTGAATCATATAAATGGGAGAGTAGTGAATCATGGTGTCCCACGTTTGGTTGTAGTTAAAATAAATAAGAAGGGAAATTCGGTGTTCTGGCAAAGTGCTTGCCGATATAACCTCCTTTGGAACTTTTATGTAATGGTTTGGTATTTGTGGAAGAACCGGTATGATTTCGTTTTTTGTTGGTGATTTATTATTTTCTGAAACGGTTATTGTCTAGTTCACCTACCTTTCATCTATATATTCTCTATACATATTTTGTTTTTCTACTTTTCACACGATTGTATTCAGTCTGTAAGATTCTCTTACGTTCTTCATAAGATTGAACCTCACATGGCTAAAGCCACGTGATTCTTGCTTCACAGAATTTGCCATCATACAGACTGGTCTTATATGTTCTCCACAAGCTAACACGGTAGTCCCTACCGCTTTTATGTCTAGACTACTCTAATTCGTAATCCTTCATTTAATATATTAATAGCTGCATTTACATCTCTATCATGATGTGTGTTGCAATATGGACAATCCCATTCTCTAATATCTAATGTTTTCTTACCAGTAATTTCTCCACAACAGGAACATATTTGACTAGATGGATAGAATTTATTTACTTTTATAACTTCTTTTCCATACCATTTTGCCTTATACTCTAACATTCTCACAAATTCAGACCACGACACATCAGAGATTGATTTCGCCAATTTATGATTTTTAACCATATTTTTAATTTGTAAATCCTCAATACAGATAATGTCATTTTCTTTGATTATCTGAGTAGATAATTTCTGCAAAAAGTCTTTACGTTGATTTGCAATTTTTTCATGACATCTTGCTACTTTAATTCTTGCTTTATTACGATTAGAAACACCTTTTGATTTTCGAGATAATTCTCTTTGTAATTTAACAAGTTTCTTTTGTTGTTTTGCAAGATATTTTGGATTTGGTATCATTTCACCATCACTAGTTATTGCAAATTCTTTTAGTCCTAAGTCTATTCCAATATCATTTCCAGTTGGTTTATATTCCATTTCAGGAACATCTACACAACACAACGATACAAAATATTTTCCACTAGGTTCTTGTGAAATAGTGGCGTTTACAATTCTACCTTCTGGAATTAGTTTATTCTTTGTTTTTACATAACCAAGTTTAGGAAGTTTGATGTATCTATCCAAATATTGAACATTACCGTTTGTATACTTAGACTTATATGATTTATGATTATTCTTCTTGCTTTTGAATTTAGGATATCCTGTTTTTTCTTTAAAGAACTTTTGATAAGAATTGTCTAAATCTTTAAGTGAGGATTGAAGAGCAGTGGAATCAACTTCTTTAAGCCATTCTAGTTCTGATTTTAGATTTTTCATATCGCTAGCACATTGATTATATGTAAAGGATTCTTTATTTTCTTTATATTTGTCAATTCTCATTGCTAAATATTTGTTATATACAAATCTACAACATCCAAAAGTTTTCTGAATTATTTCTTTTTGATCTTTATTTGGATATATGCGATATTTATAAGCCTTTTCCACTGATTATTTCACCTCACTTTCTTTTCTGATTTTTAATATATTTTCTTATTTGTTCTTCAGTATTTTCTGATACAGTTGCTACAAAGTAACTAGGATTCCATAAGTGTCCGCCCCATAATCTTTTTCTTAATATTTCTCCAAACTCTTTCATGAGCAATCGTGAAGAAACACCTTTTAATTTTTGAATCATATTAGGAATATAATGTTGTGGTGAACAGTTAATAAGAATGTGAATATGGTCTTTGTCAGTATTACATTCGATAATTTGAAAATCTTCACAATCAGCAATCATATTTAATATCTCTATTAATTTATTCTCTATTTGTGGAGTTAAAATCTTATGTCTATACTTTACGCACCATACAATATGATACTGTATTGAATATACGTAGCCTCTACCATGAGTTACTTCTATAATCATCACCTCATAGTATTATTCTCTATTTATTTCGAATTGTAGTGGCAATTCATCCCACGACTAAAGTCGCGGGTGTTCTTGCCTTACTATAAATTTACACTTGAGATCCATTCAGGTACGCCATTAAGTAATTCTTCTCTTTTAGTAATCAGCGCTCCTCGTAGTTCTTTACAATTAATTAGTGTATTTTTACGGTTATGATTCCATTTCGCACGATTCTTAAAAGCCTTTTCTATAATAATGAAATATTTGCGTACTAACCTTGACATCTCTTTCAACTCTTTAGAAGTACGACCACCCTTAGATCCAGCAACCATAGCAATTTCTTTTGCGGTAGAAACTTTAAGAAAATAGTCAATAGAACGTCGGTCACCACCTCGTGTAGTTTGAAACCCCTTTGAAGGGGAATCAAATTTATAGTCGATTGGCTCTTGTAAGTCCATATCATCAATTTGTTTCTTTATCCATTCCGAAAAGTCTTTGCCTACTTTTAACTGAGTATGTAATAATTTTGCACTAATCCAATTCTCGTTTTCCTCTTGCAAAACTGGCAAAAGAGCTTGATATTCAAGGATTGTGAATATATCATCATCTGATAATCCATATTGAATTAATTCTTCCTTAGTAAATGATCCGTCTTTAAATGATTCACTTTCATATGGTATTTCTCTTCTTGGTTTTTGTTCTTTTTTCTTGATATTCCTCAAGTCAGATTCCTCCTAAAATAAAATATATGTGTTGTTGTGGCAGCATATATATTGGCTGAAAATTGAAATATATATGTTGCTGTGAGTGTCGATTTGGGCGAGCCTTTTAAAGAGAAGACTATATAGTTAAAAAGAAGACTACTATTTTCGTTTATTTTGGGATTTTGCGAGTGGGGACTAGGGTGGTGTAATTACTTATTCTCTGTTTTATCTGGTACATTATCAAAAAGTGTTCTTCGCTTAAAATTCCTTATCTCATCTTCAGTTTGTAATCCGAATTTAATTAAGCTAGAGTCTATAAGCAATGTAAGCGCATCACGTAATCTGGAATCGTGTTCTATTGCATCCATTGGATAGCATTCATCTTTGAGTAGATGATTTTCATAGCAATAGTCTTCATGAATTTGGTTAATATCCACATCATATGTATCCTCTAACTCTTTATAGATATTAGAATATAGTTCTGATCTGGAACAATCAAAATATTCCTGCAATAACTTGTATTTTGGAGCCGTTTTCTTATACCATGATGATGGATAACGCTTTTCTAATAAATAACGATTCTTTTGAGATTGCCTCAATTCTTGAATGTCTTGTTGCATCGCAGTCATGTTTGTAGTTAATGTCGCCATTGATTGCGCTAATGTAGTTATTGCATCCGTTATTGGTTTCATATTTGGAAGTAATTCATTGTTACGATATTTCTCAACAATATCCCATACCCAATCCATAAATTGATTTGCTTTGGGTTTATTACTATAGCGGCAAATTTCCATAATACCTCGTTCTGTGTAATATACACATTCTTGTTCTTCACTTTTGGATAGGTCACCCCCAATATTGGGGTATCCTAATTTTGTCCTAATACATAATGGCTCTAATCTGTTTTTATGACTAAGATGTAATTTTTGTATTGCTTTAGATGGATTAGAATATTCCAATGCAGTCCCTACTTGTTCTCGTGTGAGTAAAATTTCATCGTTTCTATTCCGATAGAAGTTGCATTCAATCTCTCCAAATTCTTCTGTTGTAATAAGTTTTAGATTGCTCATAAATAATCTCTCCTTTGTTTGTGAAAGCGTTGTGATTTGGTTTCTAATATATAATTCTCCATTTGAGATTAGATTTTATGAAATATAAAAGCATGTAATGGTGTAAAAAAGACCAGTAATTATTTTTACTGATCTAAATGTGATGTCTATTTTTACTTTTGAATCTGATTATGAATTGTATTGAATTGTTGTTGGAATATTGGATGTCGATTATATTGATAAAAATATGAGAGTTCGGTAGAGTGATTCGGTTTCGAGTAGAAGAGTGATGTGAAAGTATTGATTATACTGGATTTGTTGGATATTTGGGTGTGACGGGAAAAGGTTAAAATGGATGTGTTTCTTCTATTATAAGTATGATTTTAAGCAGAGTTCGAGAAAAGCTAGTAAATATGAGGGTTTGAAGGGTGTTGAATGTGGGAATTTGGTGTTTTGAAATTGTCTGAAAATTTAGTTTTCGTTGTATTTGTGGGATTTGCTCGAACTGGCTACCGAAGTGAATTTTGGTGATTTTAGTTAATTGTGTAAGATTTAGATGTAATTCGAGGTTGGGATTTGAAAGTGGTGTGTGAGTGGAAGAGATAGGGGCTTTTCAGCAAAACGAACCCGGTTTTAGAATGTAAACCTACCCCCACCCTTGAAAACCGCATAAACACTGGACTTGCAGTTATGTTGAAAGTGTAACTATTTGGTAAATGTACATTTATCCAAATAAAAATATACTTGTTGTTGATATATTATTGACGTAATTAAGATTCAATATATCACATATGATGTTAGAAATATATCACATTATGACAAGTATACTTGTCGCGTTCGGACTATGCATCTTGTAATAGTTTAAAACTATTTCCAATTCAAATATACGTTAATAAGCTATGGTAACAATATACTATAATGACATCATCACATCTAACCACATAACACAATCTCATTCCCACTATCCTTATCAATAAACCTAATATCAACATCACAATTCAAGCAATCGGCAATAGCAACAATAAAAGAAATCTTCATATCAGACCTTAATTTCCGGCTCATATTTCTTACCGGATTATCCATACATGACATACACAAACTAAGCTGCCTATCACTTACCCTACGTATCTTCAATACCCTTTTGATATACTCATATAAATCTACGTTCAATCCCATAATACATTCCCCTTTTACCCTCTATTCCTATCATTCTCTACAATTCCTCATTATCTTCTATATAAGTCCATATGTCACCAATATTGCAATTAAATTCTTTACACAGTTTACATATAACATCGACCGGTATTTGTTTAATCTTATTATTCGCAATAGCATTCAAGGTTGCTTCCCTAATTCCTAATTTATTAGCTGCCTGACGTTGATTGGTTTCGTTCTCAGCAAGTAATACTTTTAGTCTACTTTTTAACATTATAACGTCCTTCTTTCACACATGTTGAAT
This sequence comes from Kineothrix sp. IPX-CK, assembly GCF_039134705.1. Lineage (NCBI taxonomy): Bacteria > Bacillati > Bacillota > Clostridia > Lachnospirales > Lachnospiraceae > Kineothrix > Kineothrix sedimenti. Next base: position 1,886,001 of record NZ_CP146256.1, read on the forward strand.
AGCATAAATTATACTCTAAAAGTAGTATATATGTCAAATATAGTAGTAAATATATCTAAATAAGTAAACAATATTACTTTAAACGCTTGACATATTACTTTAAAAGTAGTATAATAAAGACAGTTAAAGAACACAAGATAGTAACCAATAAGCCTAGCGCGTTACTCCCTCTTGGGAGTAGGTCGGAAACATCAATATATAATAAAGGAGATCACACAATGTCCATATACGTATGTCAATTACCACAATCCATACAAGACGAAATAATCAGTAAGTGTATATCAATATTTCAATCACTCGCTTATAAAGTAGATATCACCGAGGAAATAGAAAATGTCCTCAACTCCAAATTGTCTGATATTTCCGATACTATCGACATTAAACCTTATTTAGTATAGGTATTTAGTATTACAAAGCACCTTGATAATTGAATAGACTTTACACTCCGAATATGCTATAATCGCATGTACAAGGAGGTATAGACCATGACTGACAATGAATTATTACAAGCTATATCCGGTTTATTCGATAAAAGAATAACTCCAATCGAGCAACAGCTTGAAAATGTTGTAAGAGATATAAAGGACATCCGACTTACGCTTGAAAATGAGACGAACCGCAATATTATGCGAGTAGCCGAAGGTCATCTGGATATATCAAGAAAACTTGACGAAGCTTTAAAGGTTGAAAATGAAAAAGAAATGTTAGTCATTCGTGTTAATATCCTTGAAAACGAATTACGAAAAGTTAAAGATAAATTATCGACAATCGCATGAGACATATTTATATATAAGGGGGACGCTTTATGGATAAAGAAATGAATGAAATGTTAAACGCCATCATAAACGAGATTGGACGTGTTGAAACTAATATGAATAACCGCTTTGACCAGATAGACAAACATTTCGACAAAATGGATAATAAACTCGAAAGTATGCAACATGAAGTAAATGCCTGTAAACTTGAAAGAGAATCAGTGTCTATCCTTATCAAGAAAATAGATCAACTGGAAAAGCGTATCGAAGATTTAGAAAAAAGAATCGCATAAGATATATACATAAAAACAAAGAGTGTAAAGCCTATTGAATTATTAGGGTTTTACACTCTTTTTTAATTTGTACATTATCAATATCATAGTTCTAGTGGCTTTATTTCATAACTGATCTGATAACCAATAGCAGTAAGAATACGGTTAGCATCATCGATATTAAAGTTTTTCTTTCTTAACAGATTATATAAAGCCTGACGTGATATACCGACCTTGTCGGCAATATAATTATACTTTAAACCGTGATTATTGATATGCTCATCAACTAACAAAGCTAATTGATTCAAAATAACACCTACTTTCTTGTTACAACAGTATATCAAAGTAATGTACAAAAGTAAATAAATATCACAAAAAGAAATAAAAACGGTTGACAAATAGAAACTAATATGATATACTTAATATAAGTTAAGAGATACAAAACAGCATAACACGATACCAAATAGTAAACCTTTTCGCGGTGGTATCATAAGTAAGTCATTAGACCGAAACTAATTACTAAAAAAGAAAAGGGCAGTGCTGCAAACACCACCCAATTCGAGGGAACACTATGGAGAGTGTCCACTCAACAAACAAATGCAAGTTGAGTATAACACATTTTATAGAAAAATTCAAATCTGAATTAAATATATTAAAAACTAGTTGACAACTAGTAAAATATATGATAAGATTAATATATCAAAAGGAGGTAAGCAAAATGAGAAAACAGTTTGCAACCTCAATTGATACTGACATATCAGATAGTTTTCGGTCAGCTTGTGAAAAATACGATTTAAAAATGAACGTCGTTCTTGAAGCATTTATGAAACAGTTTTCAGAACAGCAGTTCAAAGTTGAAATTGGGAAATCTGGTATAAAGTTAAAAATTGAGGACTAGAAAAAAGAAAAGTCCTCACTCCACAAAGCAGAATAAGGACAATTCAGAAAAAGTATAAACCTTTCCGTCGCAAGATAAGTTTACAACATTTCTGAATAGTTGTCAAATCAGACAACGAAAATCCCATTCTAAATAGAGAATAAATATTTACAAGCATCACAACCGATTGACAATCACCACACAGTCAACCGCTAGTCGCAAAAGTTTGCGTTGTAGCTATTGTAATAAGACCTAAACGGCACTTGAACAATGATAACGCACATAATAATATAAGTTTTCTATATGTAGTAATTGGGGATAGCATCGCAAGATGTGAAGGACACGAGATAAGAGGACATATAGAAATAAATCTGAAAATATGAAATTGCGACATAGATAGGCTGGCTGCCAGAACCGCTATAGAATATTGATACTCTATCAAATAGCCGAATTATCCCGGTTATAATTTATCAATGACCGCTATAAGATTTATTGGAAAGATGGATTGCACTGCTAATAAAAGGAAGATAAAAAGCGGTATAGAAATATATAGGAATCAGACATACAAAGATGAATTTACAGACTTTCCTTATTATATAGGAAGTCTTTTTTTTATTATTTATCATGCTCTTAACTGATAGAGGATCAAACAACAAACTATCTTAACAGTATTCCTAACCACTGCCAAACAGGACATATGGTAACGCTTGATAGCATAGTTTTTAATTGAAAAGCCACGGTTAAGAGTGTGAATAAGTAATAAATCAAACACCAAAAAGAAAAGGAGGAAATCATTTGATTGAATTAGATTTATTAGAAAGTAAGGAACTAAGGGAAAAGTTAGTTTCTAAAACCGAAGTTCTGGAAAAGGTAAAGAAACTTTTGCTTATTCCGGGAACCGAAGTTGCTACTGTTAGGCAGGTAGCAGAATTTTACGAGGTTGAAGAAAGTGCTATTAAAATGCTTATTCAAAGAAATAGAAGTGAACTTGAAGAAGATGGGCTTCAATCACTTAGTGGATCAGGAACGAAGGAATTTTTAGAAAGTAACAAGTTGTTACCTTCTAACTTTCGCGGTGGTTTTGAAATTGAAGGTATGCGCTTTAGTAACAGAGGTAACACCCTAATCCCTCGCAGAGCTATTTTAAGAATAGGAATGCTTCTAAGAGATTCACCCATAGCAAAGGAAGTCCGCACTCAACTACTTAATATAGAAGAAAAGACTTCTAACTCAACTAAAACTGAAGATATTGACAATGAACAGGCGTTAATGTTATCCGTTGGAATGGCCTATGCTAGCGGTGATCTTAACGCTTTTGCTATTGCTACTACAAAGATGATGAACTTTAAGAATCGGCACATTGAAAAGCTAGAAGAGTCTAAGAGGGCACTAGCACAGGGCATACTTGAATGGGAAGATAGGAGCCGAATTAATTTTGCAGTACGTAAAATGGCTGCTTTCGCGAGAATTTCAGTTCCTAAAGCATGGACAGAATTATATAAGCAACTCAAAAATAAGTATCATATTGATCTACAAAGCAGAGGAAAACAACCGTGGATTCAATACATAAAAGAAGATGAATGGCAAAAGGTTATCAAGTCTTTTTCTGCTTTATGTGAATATTATGAATTAGAACCTAGTGAAATGTTCCACGATTTAGAGCTTAAAGAAAACGTTTGATTATTACTTACAATGCGGATGATTATAATATTGTCCGTATTAATAAGTAATAAACCCAACAACACACAATCACAGGAGGTTATACCATGATCAAAAGAGTTACCTTTTCACAATTCAAGTTGTTTAGCAAAATTTATAGAATCAGAGTCATAACCGCCAATGATAGCGAAGCGGTTATCTTCATTGAAAGGTAGGTAAAGCATGGACGAGAAAAGGCGTGATGAACTTATAACCATAATATCAAACCATAGTGACAGATACGGTAATTTACTTATTAAGTTCCTGGTTAGATATAATTTGACCAACCTACAGCAAGCCGGAATAGAGCAGCTGGAAGAATTTATAAAGGAAGAGATAAAGGAGAGGTAAAGAAAATGAAAAATTACAAAGTGACTTTTGAGAGAAGTAATAAAACTATTGGATCAGATGTTTTTACAGCAAACTCCAAACAGGAAGCCGGACATGATTTTAAAGAATGCTATCGGCATGATGTATATAAAATATTATCAATAGAGGAAGTCGAGAAACAATAAAATTCTTATTTGATTGGGTGGCATAGAGGGAAACCGATATAGCGATTATTAGAAAGAGTCAATGCTGACAGTATCCCTAGAGGGGCAACGGTATATGGGCGATAAACTACTATGGTAGAAAGGCCGTGAATTCTAATACACCCAATATTTTGTTTCCAGTCAGAAGCCATTAGAGAATATAACTCTAGTGGCTTTTATAGTGGAAATAACACGAAAAATAAATCATATGGAGGTATTTATTATGAAGAAGATAAACGGAAGTATTGAAGTAGTAGGTAAAAGATGGTTTCAGAAGTCATACGGTAACACCTATCATAGTGTAAAAGTGTATGTAAATGATGAAGTATTAACAGAGGCTTTTACTTATGGATATGAAGACGCATACAGACAGACAGCTTATGAACTACTTAAACAGAACGGCTATGAAGTTCCTGACAATTACAGCGATTTTATAAGAATGAAGAATATTTCATTTAGAGTTACTGACGTTGACCGCAAGAAAGACTTATAGGAGGTATAGCCATGTTACCATATATCAGAAGCAACGCAGGATTTTATAATCGTATTGCTAGAGAATATTATACAGTCACTTCACAATCAAAAACAAAGGAAGAGTATGACAAACTACTCTTTTCTTTTTGTAAAAGATGGCAGAAGGAACTTACAAATAATGACATTCTTTCCTATTTTGTAGAATCCGGTGAAATGGAGCCAAACATAATAGCGGAGTTCAGACAGTTCTATATTAAAAATGCAGAGCCATTTCAGAAAGCAATTATCAACGCCAAATTAGTTATAGGCAACAAATATACGCTTGTTTATATGAATGAGTTTGGCTTTCCTGTAGCTGATAAAATCGTGTTTAAAGGGGCTTCACCTTGTCAATATGCACAATATACCGATGCTATAAAAATGACAGTCAGGAGGGCAAGAAAGCGCTCTGACGTGTATATAAACTTCTATGATTGCAGTATGGCAATATATGAAGGTTGGCACGATTTACCGGAAGAAGAAACGCATATAAAGTTAAGTGATAACTTACGTCAGTCTAAATACGGTTGTTTTGATGTTAGGTATTTTGAAGATTGTATTAAATATTTTGGTCAGCCAGTAGTTGAATACAGGAACTTTAAAGTAAGGGAGTCAGACGGAAAGACGTTTGCATAAAAGGAGGAGGGTTAATTGAGGAATAAGAACATAATCGGAGAAATAAAACCAAACAATCAGGGTACTTTAATGAAAATTATAGAAGATAAGAAAAATACAATTGTTGTAGAATTTCAAGACAAACACAAATATCGGGTCGAAACAATTTACATGAATTTTAAGAAAGGACAAATTAAAAATCCATATGACAAAACTCATTGTGGTGTTGGTTTTGTTGGGATAGGAGAATATAAGACAACTCTTGAAAATGGTAAGCACCCACAATCTTATATTATATGGAACGCAGTTATTGAACGATGTTATAAAACCTCATTGAAAAATAAATTCCCTTCTTATTATGGAATTTGTACAGTATGTGAAGAGTGGCACAATTATCAGAACTTTGCTAAATGGTTTGATGAAAATTATTATACCATAGGTGAAGGGCGAATGCATATCGATAAAGATATATTAGTTCAAGGGAATACTGTATATTCTCCTGAAAAGTGTTTGATTGTTCCACAAAGGATTAATATGTTGTTTGTATTTCACCCAAATAAAACGGGTTTACCGTCAGGTATTGGAAGATCAAAAAATGGTTACACGGCATCATATAATACAAAACACCTTGGAACCTTTAAAACCTTAGATGACGCATATTATGTATATGCTAATCAAAAGGAAAATGAAATAAAAAAGATTGCGCGGGAATATAGGAATGTTATTCCTCAAAAATTATATACTGCCTTGATGGATTATAAAGTATTACTTGAGAATGATAAAAATTACATAGCAAGTTAATTAAAGAAATGGAGGCATATCCGATGGAAAATATAGCATTAAACAGTGGTAAAACCGTCTTAATCGGCTCAAATAGGGACATTATAGAAGCAGTTGAAACTCATTGCAGCTATGAACTTGCGGGCCTTATATCGTCTAAATTGGTCGATGTAGACGCAGAAAAATTATATGCCCAGGAACGTGCTCAAACAGATGCAGATAGTTACTTATCTGACTTGGAAAGTAAGGAATGTTGTTTGCGTGATGTGTTGGAAATTGCAGAGGGATTGACGGATTATATCGAGGAAGCAAAGAGAATTAATAAAGATATGATTTATCAAAAATTGAATGAGATTGTCAGTATTATTGGAAATGAATTGTAGAATGGAGGTACTATATGGAATCAATTAAATATCATCAAAATGGAATCGGTAACGAATATGGAGCAGACCACACATTAACAAATAATTGGAATCCTGAAACTGATTATGAAAATGAATATGTGAATATCTATTTTAGAATAGAAGCGTCCGGATACGGTTATCCTTCATTTAGTTTTGAAGAAGAAGACAGGAAAGCATTTTATTCAGAGGTAAAAGCAGCATTGCAGCCTTTAGGATGGGAAACAGAAATTGATACAGAAGAGTGGGGTTGTGAATATATCAAGAAAGGCAAACAGCACCTATATTTGCACCCACAAAATTTTAGCGGTGAAGTTTTAAAGAATGAAGTCAAGCAAATTGCGGAGACTTTACAGAAACATAATACATTTTACCTTAGATGGGTAGATCTTTATGATACGGTTTATGATATTTCTGATAGTGAGTATGAGGAATATTTAAACGGGAAAGATGAAGAAATACGTAAGGCATTATTTGAAAATTATGGAACTACAAGAACTAATAAATTTTATTATGTTTTTGATGTGTGCAGAAGTCTTTCTGATAAGTTTAGATTGAGAAGAGTCGGGTTAAATGACGGAAGGAATGCAGGAACTGGACAGACAATAGAACATATTGGAAAAATCATTGATGTAATGATTCAAGAGGGTTTGCTTATTGGGACAGGAAACAAAGAAGGTAAACTTGTTAGAAGTCTTAATAAGACAGAACAGAAGAAACTAAAAATAAATGTCGCATGAATTTGTAATTTCCTATGTAAAAATAAAAAAAGAGAAGGAGAATTTAACATGATTCAATCATTCGGGACAGAAGAATACGGAAGTAAAGAAAGTTTTAGTATTATGTGTAATAAATGCGGAAAAGAAGCTTGGGCGATTCCCACTCATCATTACTCTGAATCCATTAATGGCAAATTAGCTAAAATAACATTGGAGTTTAAATGTACATGTGGCAATAGATTAGGCGCGTCAATACACCATGAAAAATAGATTTTATGTTAAAAGGAGAACAGAACAATGTCTGTAGTTAATAACAGAATGGTTGAACAACTAACATTTTTCCAGTGGCTAAACATTTATGAGTTTATGACCAAGAAAGAGTTTAGAGAATTACCAGAATACAAACAAGAAAACTATAAGAAAGAATACGAAATTTTTTTACAACAACAATAAGAGACGGTTTTTATGTGAGTTATGAAAGGAGTAGGACGTGGATATGTCAGAAAAAGATTTACTATGGATTTCAATAAAACAAATATTGAGAAATCAACAGTTAATGTTAGAGAAATTAGGGGCTGAATATGATGCAAAATGTACAATTAAAGTTCTAAATGCGATAGACGAATCTAATTATCTCGGCAAAGAAAATTATCTACGAAATTTATAAATTGATTATTAATAGAAAGGATAAAGCGTTATGAAAATAAAAAGTCTGCTTTCACATTTCAGTAGTGAAACTAAGGTTGTCATATATGAGAATGACCAGTCAAAATTGAAAAATATTATATCGTGGCAATGTAGAGTTATTGATCTTAAGGATAAAGGGCAAACAACATACAATTATTGTGAAGTGAATGATTGGTATGTTAATAAAGATTCAGTATTAGAAATAATAATCAAATAGCAATTAAGAAAGGTGATGTTAAATATATGGAAAAGATATTAACGGAAATTAATAGAAAGTTAGAAACTGGTTACGCAGCTCTTGATTTAGAGGTGGATTTTGGATATACAAATGGTAATGCCGAAATAGAAGGTTATTATTTGTCAAAATTAAATGGGAGAGGCTCTATTCCTATAACAGAAGTGTTATGTGGTAAAGAAGAAGTCGATACGAATTTACTAATAGAAGAGTTGGATAAACTTGATATATGGCATTGTTTTTAGCCTAAACAGGTAGAAAGAAGAAAAAAGTATGGGAAATAATAATTTTGATTTAAATTTATTAGATATGAGAGCAATTGACGAAACGGTAAATTTTTATACTTCTGATCTAAAAGATCACGTTGAAGAATATAAAAGAATTCGCGGATATAGTCCAGATAACAAAAACATGATAATTGAGTATGTACTCAAAAGTGCTTATTGGGACGGTGAAGGACTACTTCGGTTTATGAATATCATGAAAGACTTAGTGTCTGAAAATTTAGTAACAAAAGAAGCTATGGAAGTTTACATGGAACTAGTTACTAATGAAAAACTCAGGAATAAAGTAAGGTTTATTTCAGATGGAAGTTATTATAAATATAGAATATGGGCTAATTGCTTAGATTGTGAAAAATTAGATTTAACAGTTGAATATGAACCCAATAAATCATTGAAAGACATGGCTAACGATTGTCAATACATTTTTCTACAAATACCATATTCTTTAAAAGAAAATTTAGAATCTGCTAAATTGTGGATAGAATCAGAAACATCTAGTAATATATTAGATTTTGAATTTGGTTACTAAACATATTTTAAAACACAATAAAAAACAGGTTTCGTATGCTGGATGTGACAGAAGGAGAGGAAAATTACTATGGATGTAAAATACGCAATTGCTAGAACGCATTATAGGAATGCTAATAGTTTCGATTTTATTTCGGAATTAGCACATAATTATGGTGGAGAAGAAGATATTATAGGATATTCACCATTACAAGAGGCTCTACATTACAATTCAAGGGCAGAAGCTATAAATATACTCGATAGTCAACCAGAATGGGTAAAAAATAGAAATATAATAATTTCATTCAAGGAAAGTGTCATTATTGGCTACTATTTAATAAGTGAATAGGAGAAAAACATGAGCCATAATATGAATTCATTTTTAAAGTTTATTGATATTAAAAACATTAGTGAGAATGACTTTGCACAGATGCCTATTGTTTGGGAATCTGTCCCATTTGTAGATAAAATGGCGTGGATCAGAAAGCATTTGGATAACGAACAATCTTAAAAGGAGGAACCCATGTTACCAGCATACAAAATTGAATACGAAAATACTTACTACAAGAAGAAGTCCTTCCTGGACAAACTTAAAGAAATATTAAAGAATCGAAATGTATTTCAGAAACTACTAGGAGCTGCGCTAATACTACTAAGCATAGCTTCTTTTATTTTGTCCGTAAATGAAGATGCAACCGGCGCGCTGGTTCTTTTTCTATTAGGCGCTGGCCGATTGATAGTTGATTAAGGGAGGGATTAAACATGAGTGCAATGATTAGTGCCATGAATGAATTATACAATTATATTATTGATGAATTTTCAAGTGTATTTCATAATTCATTTACCAGAGGTATGCTACAGAATATTCTTGACGAATCAGAAAAAATCGAGATTATATCGGAGAGATGTGAATGGTTAGATAAAATGATACCCCAAATTAGAATAGACGAAATACGAGATGTTTTATTGAGATAAGACAAAGGAGGAACAATCATGAATATGTCAATATACTACGATGGACTTATAATACAGGTTATACCTGAACACGGGCATTATTGTCTGAAGAATGGTAACAGAGAACAACGTTGTGACACAGGAGAATTAAAAGAGGCTGTACTGGATTTTGCAGAAGTCCTTCTAAATGAACAGAAAAAGTTAAGCACTGTATAAAAGGAGAATAAAACTATGAACACATTAGAGAATAAAGAAAACTGGATGGCGTTGCTAATAGCAATCTTAGGAAAGGATTTTAACGCTGACGAGGCGATCCGATTCATGAGATTGTAATACATAGCACCGGCTGCTATGAGTGGTAGTCGCTGACCGCATATTATTAACGGATGAATAACAGAAGACTATATTATTAAACTTAAAGGAGATATAAAATATGAAAAATCTTATATTAGAAACTAATATTTGTATTGGTTACGGATATATGTGTTACTTGGAATTTGAATGCCCATGGAGCGTTAGTAATTTTATGGATAATTTCAATGTTTGGGGCGGAAGCACTAAAATATATAAGAATTATAGAATGTTTGAATTGTCGGAAGAAGTTATGACTTTTATACAATCACCGGCGTTCAAAGCCTTTTTGTCTAAATCAGACGTTAAACTTATAACTAATAACGATTTAGAATATAATGATGCTATAAGAAAGGTGTATGACCAGTAAAATTCACAGTTTATAGGAGATAAGGAGGGATATAATGATAAATTACAAACCAAAGAACGAAGGTATGGAAATGTGGATGATATGTGCTGCAATTGGTAAAAACCATGAATTAATTGATCAAATGGAAAAGAAAGAAGATGGGTCTTATCCGATTATATTTTCTGTTGGAGGAATTGAATTGAATTTTTCACAAGTCGCGAAAAGAGTTGAAGAGGAAATTGGCGATCTGGTTACTAATAAAGCACAAAAACTACTAGATGAAAAGTACGAAGATTTGATTGGAGAATTAATAGATATGCAAGAACGAATTAAGGATCAAAAAGAAAACCGATTTAAATATGATTGGGAATAAAATGTACCTTTCCTGTGGCACAGAGTCGGATAATAATTAAATAGAGTTTAATGAATTACCGCATAGTGAAAACTTAATATTGATAGTTGGTGAGTTGAGTGGTATTCTATTCGTGAAGATTATTATAGTAGGGGGTAACAAAATGAATATAAGGCTGGCAAATCACAAAGATATTGATGCGCTTATAAAGTTGAGATTTGATTATTATACCTCTGAAAACTGGGAAGTTACAAAAGAAATGAGTGACTTATTTCATTCTCAATTATTGAAATACTACTCCAAGCATCTCAATATTGATTTCTTTGCTGCCCTTGTAGAAAATGATAATGAAAATGTTGTATCGTGTGCTTTCTTGGCGATTTCTGAAATGCCCGCAAACTTGTCAGTACCAACCGGGAAAAAGGGAACGATTCTCAATGTGCTTACATATCCTGAATGTCGCAAAAGGGGCTATGCCACAAAAGCTATAAATTTATTGATAGAAGAAGCGCAAAGGCAGGACTTATCTCTTATAGAGCTAATGGCATCTGAATTAGGCATGCCACTGTATAGGAAACTGGGATTTCAAGAACCTAAATACTCAAGCTTTACAAGAATGAAAATGGAATTGATTTAACTTTTGCAATATGTTATAAATATTGCATTTACAAGTAAAAAAGTTAAACTTAATCAAAGGGGGTATCACTATGGCATTTGATAAAGATACTATTTTAAATCAGCTTAAAGATATTGGAGCAGAAGTTGTAGCTGTTGAAGAACTACACTGGTTAATAATAGAACGTAAGTATGTATATTGTTATACCAACGGATACTTCTTTACAATAGGCGAAAACAAGGGCAGAACCGCACAAGATTTTTTAAAAGAGATTGAAAGTGAAATCAGAACGAAAAATCAATAACTCTAGTCGTAGATAAAGCAATCGGAGAATATAAACCGGTTGCTTTTAATTTTACCTCAACTCAAGAAAGGAAAAGACTTTTAATGCAAAGTGAATTTAATAAAGGTGCTGCTTATGCCAGGGATTGCATTATTGCCGATATTATAGGATTACAGAATAAGATCATAGATCAGACAGATGGTGAACAGTATAAAACACTACAATCGTTATTAATTAAAATAGAAGACTCATACGGAGAGATAATGAAGGATTTCGGAGGATGAAATACATGTTTCTTTCGTGAGCACTAAAGGAGGTTAATAAAAATGGAACAAGAATATTTAGATAAACTGAATGAATGGTATGGAGATACCCTACAGAGATATGAGGTTTTAAAATTGACGGAAAATGATGCCCTGTTATTTGTTGCGTACAGAGAAAAGGTTGACAATAAACTAATATTTGAAATTGCGAGGGTCTTTATGATTGGAGATATTGTTCAAATAAGCATTGATGAGACTGCTGATGATGGATTTAATATGAGTTCTGTAATTAGACTGATTAAGGGAGTAATCCGAGTGATTTAAAAGTAAACATTGTCGTAAGCCTAATAGTTAGATATAATAATATTAAACTATTATGAAAAAAGTATTGGTCTGAAATACTGAGAGAAACGGGGATAAATGGCTATGAAGAAGTGTTTAGTTTGGGGAGCTGGTAATGAATACAATTTGGCTTGTAACCAACTGCTTTTTGAAGAATTAAAAAACAACCTATCGGTAGAAGCAATAATATCTAAAGATAAATATGCGAAGTATATTGATGGTAAATTATTAATCGATAAGCGTGATATTTGTAATTATGACTATGATTATATAATTATATTCAATCTATCAAGATATCTGGACATAAAAAAGGAGGCAATAGAAGTAGGTGTTCCTGAAAACAAAATAATAAATGGAAAAGTATTTAATATTCCTTACTTTGACTTCAAAAGATATTGTTCCCTTGTTGAGAATCCGGTAACAATAATATCAGATGACTGTTGGGGTGGTACAGTATATAACTATCTGTCGTTGAAGTTTAACTCACCTTTCATTAATTTTTTTACTTCTTCTATAGACTATATAAAGCTGTTAGAAAACTTAGACTATTATTTAAAACAAGAACTGATATTAGAAGAGGAGTGTGACATATATTCTTGTTCTCCATCTAGGGGTTCGTTGGGGTTTGGTGATAATAAGATTATTTTTAACTTTAATCACCATTCTTCTTTTAATGAGGCAAAGATTGACTGGGATAAAAGAAAAGTAAGAATTCATAATAATAACCTATTTATAAAATTGACACTTAAAAACAATAACGATGATTTGTTAAAACGATTCGATAATTTAGGATATAGAAATAAAGTGTGTTTTGTCCCAAAGCCATTGTCTTACAATTCAACAGTTTACCTTCCGCGATATTACTGGGAAAATCTCCATAACTGTAGAGTAAATGAAATTGGTAATCTGGCTCAATATGTCAGGAGTATGAATAGTTTTACCAAGTCAATTGATATTTTGAGTATGTTGTGTGGGGAAGATAATTTTATAAGAGAAATTTAAATAAGAATAATTAAAGACCTACAAAGTAGGCAGAAAGAGGTATAAAATGGGAGTTGGAGAATTTTGGGCAGCAATAATTATTATTGGAATCACTTATATTATTTGTAAAGCCCCTAGCTGGGAAGCCCACAATAGAACGTCACCGAAAGGAAAGTGTACAGATTGGGGTCAGATGAATATGGATCGGACAAATGGAATGTCACAGAGAGAGATAGACATGAAGTTCAACCGGGGCGGTTATGATGTTAAGGCAGACAAATTCGGATGTCCTGACAAAAGTGGAGACACAACCAATTGGAAGTATGGTGGAAAATAGAATATGAGATATAGAAATGAAAAAAGTTACTGGATAAATTCTAGTGGCTTTTTTCATTGGGAAAAAGTATAATAGAGGAGAAGTAAATGAATAAAGATTACAAAATATTATCAAGTTTTCAATGCTGTGGAAATAACTTGCTTGTGATAATGATGACCAACGCTGCGTGTACTATGAGCGTTGGAGAATATAATAGAATGGTTATGTCCGAAAAGAAGTATTTACAGAGAATATAAAACAAATTAGTGATAATTGTGATAAAGAAAGGAGAATATATGAAGTCAAAGGTTCTTACCCTAAGAATTGCAATAATTATTTCAGTCCTTTCGCTATTAGCATCAATTATAATTTATTTTAGCAATTGTGAAAGTAATATTTTATCCTTTGTGTTTACTATAACAAGCGGTATATTTTCAGGTACAATAGTCTCGGTATTTATTTATATTGCAGAATATTCTACCGAGAGAAGAAGCTCTTTGGAGAATTACTACATAATATCTAATAGTTTTTTAAATAACTTTCTTAAAATTAAGTACTTAGAAGAAAGAGATGAATACTATATTTTAGCCGATTATGAAAAATATATAGTTTTCAAAGATTGTAAATATCTTGGCGACATTTCTGATAAATATATAAATGCTGTAAAATTTTATAAATTAGAAAATGTTTTAGAAGATAAGGCAGCTAGTGAATTAGATCAAAAATTAATTGATTTAAAAAATAAAGTTGAAATAGTTATCGATAAGTATTTAGAGTTTGATATTGTAAAATATGGGGATAACGAATTTGCATATGGTTTAATATATTTCTTCTTTAGACAAAAAAGGAAACGTGAACTATATAAAAAGATTCATTCCCCACAGAAAGATATGCTCAGAAAAATAAAAGATACTAATTTTCATTTTAGGGAATACAAAAATGCGAAAAATGGTAATCTTCATGTTATGCTTGATTATATTTTTAAATTACAGTCAAATATATTTTCAGTTGAGTCAAATGAACAAAATAATTATGATATTATATCTAATACTTTTTGTGAAGAAATATATGAAGAACTTGAGAAATTTAGAGCAAAAATTTATGGACAAGAACCAATTGAAAGAGAGAAGTTTATTGTGGAGGCAATATATAGAAACGAAAGCGCATTGGAATAAAGTTGGGATATATTTTTTGACAGCATAGAAGTAAATACAAAATTGAGAATTAGTAGATCAATACAATTGAAAGGATTATTTCATAAGAGATGGGAGGAAAAATGGATAAAAAGGATTTTCATGTAGGTCAAACAGTATACTTAAAAGTCCTGCCGGGAAGTAATGTCGCGAGATATATAGATAAAACCAAACCAGATGAATGGATTAAAGAACGGGTTGTAATAAAAATTGGAAGTAAATTTATAACTGTGGCGATTGATAATGAAAATAGAGGCGGGGAAGAAAAATTTAATATTCTAAGTATTTCTACTCATCGTCATGATGTTGAGCAAAATTATAAACTCTATTTAACCAAGGAATTAATTTTAGAAGATCAAGAGTGCGAGAATTTGTATCGTAAAATAAAAAATGCATTCTCTGATTGGGGGGAATGAAGGGAAATATTCATTGGATCAACTCAGAAGTATTATTAAAGCGTTGGAGTTAAAATGATTGTTTCAAGAAGAGAAAGGTTTGATATTATGGACGATAAATTTAAGCATGGAGATAGAGTTTATCATAGAAATTTAAAACAGTACGGATTCTTTATAGGATATGCATGGGAATTAGATAGTGAATGTGATGTAGATTTTGAAACAAAAGATGGAGAAATGGAACAGAAACATGTTAGTGTGAATTGGTTAGAATTGGTTCCAAAAACATATAGTAAAAAAATTATGGAAGCTATTAGGCAGCGTAGAGGATTAGAGCCTGATGATGGTTCAAAAGATGACGAGATTATGAATATGACAAAGCAAGATGTGTTTAATGAATATTGTATATGGGAAGGATTACTTGGCGGTTATGGATATAATTTACTGAATGTTGTGGAAGAAATTTATGATATAAATCTGCAACAGTAAATCAGTTGAATTAATAGTTTAATAGTTAGCTATGAAGAGGTAATAAAATGAATTTAAGTCAATTTATCTATTCGATAAAAGGAGAATATCTACTTTATTTGTATGAAAATTATAAGAGTATTTTTCCGGGCTGCTGTCATGAAGCATCGAATTTATTGTGCGGTTATTTGAATTATTATTTTGATGAATCATTTAAACATAAATTCGTTAGTGATGTGCCGCGTCCACATAGCTATATATCTAACGAAAACGGTATCATTATAGATTTTACGTCTTGGCAATACATGAATTATTATTATGGAAATTTAAACAATGAAGATGCGCAGAGGTTATTAGAGAAAGCAGAAAGGTGTCAATGTTTTCCCATTGTGACAAATGGAAGTATTTATATTAGCAATTATATTAGCGAGAAAAAATTAATGAGTCTTTGTAATGTAAAAGACGTTGAGTGCTTCTGTACGGACGAAATTGATAAATATCCACCAGAATTATTTATGCAATATTGTACTAAAGATAGAGCAAAAAGCATACAGAAAGAATTACATAAAAACAATATATTATGATGAAATTTGAGTTTACTTTGAAAGGAGTATTAAAATTTATGGGAAGATATATGCAAAATGAATTTCTTGATATATCAGTTGGCGCTATCGTTGATGAAGAACTTTTAAAATATAAGGATATTCTGAAAGAAGAAATATCAAAACACTACGATAATCCATATTGTTCAAGCACAGATATTGGTAAAGTAATTTATAAGCAAGAGATAATGGATATTATAGATAGAATCAGATAAGTATTAGATCAAGGAACAGAAGAAATGAGGTTCTTATATGAATAGATTGACAGATCGGTGTTTTAGGTTAGGATTTGATGACAGTAATAAGCTGCCAAGTTATGAAGTGATTTATGATAAATTAAGAGAATTTGAAAATAAAGAAGAAGATAAAGATTCTTCTGCTAAAAATGTTAATGAAATCTAAGATTCATTATGAAAAGGACTGAGAAATCAGTCCTTTTTTGCGCGGTGAAAAGTAGGGTCGTCGGTACGTCCTACAAGATAATCGATAGAAACTTGAAAATAATCAGCCAACCTTATTACTATATCCAAACTTGGTTTTTTTTGTTCATTTTCATAATTACTAATTGATGCCCTTGTAATTCCAATATCATTACCCAACTGTTCCATAGTAAGTCCCCTTTTTGTTCTAAGTTCTTTTAATCTTAAAGCAAAAGATGGAGGAAAAAAGAAAAAAAACATATAATCACCCCTTGACATAAGTATTCAAATAGAATACAATGTATTCAGATGGAATACAAACGAGATACACAAAACTGGAAGGGAGAAGACAATGAGCCAGTTAAAAAAACTTCGTTTGCAACATCGATGGACACAACAATATATAGCAGATACGATTGGTATTACCAAAGCAGCTTATTCTAATATTGAAAATGGTAATAGAAGTCCATCATTAAAAGTAGCCATACATTTACAAAATTTGTTTGGTTTACAAATTGAAAAACTATTGGAAAAGTAATAGCGGTTTCACTCCGACCAAAGAACGAAAACCGCCACACACAACTTGGAACTAAGTCCTAAGTCGATTATATTCTATCGTATTTCTATGACTATTTCAAGTCAATCTTTCCAATAAAGTGCACATTGACAACTTAATCCATCCACAAACGGAGAATATGAAAGAGTAACCGTAAGCGGAATACCGTGAGTCCGCTGTGTAAGTGTGTAACGGATAAACAGAAAGGAATGAAATGATTATGATAAAAACAGAAGTAAAAGAGATACCCTTTAATGGTAATACCTTATTAGGTGTAAAAGATGCAAGCGGGCAAATATGGCTTGGAGTTAGAAAGGCGTGTAGGGATATAGGACTAACAGACGCACAAGCAAGAGCAGAGGTTTTAAAAATGCAAGAGTCATTATTGCTTAAAGATAATTGCAAGAAGCTGAGTCTTAAATTTGAGACTCAGTTCAGAGAAACGCTTGTAATCGCGGAAAGATTTGTACCTATGTGGTTAGCACAAATCAATCTTACTCCATCGATGCAGAAGAAAAATCCAGAAGCTGTACAAAAGTTATTACAATACCAGTTAGAAGCGTCTGACGCACTCCATAAAGCATTTTATGAGACAGAAGTACAGAAATCCACATTCAATACTAGAATGGGCTTAGAAGGTCATATTGAGGTTATGCAAGTACAGATCAATAACATGGAAAACATATTAGAAACACAGTCAGAAAAGCTTGATAAAGTGGTTGAAAATATGACACTTTCTACCAGACAACAACAGAAGCTTTATAAGGCAGCTAAAGACAGAATTAATTATCTGTTAGGCGGTGCTCATAGTAGAGAGTATAAAACTAATGCTAAAAGCTACTTTATAAACCTTTGGAACGGTTTAAAATCTCAATTTGAGTGTGGCAGCTCATATAAGGATTTAAATCCCATATATTATAATGAAGCATTTGACTTTATTTCTGAATGGGAATATACAGAAGTATAACATATAACATAATTTACGCTTTACATACGGCTTGGGACTGTAAAATGTCACAAGCCGATTTATTATAGAAAGGACTTATAAAATGAAATTAATAGACAAATTAAAAGAAGATCATATCGGAAACATTTACACAAACGAAGAAATAGATAAAATCCTTGAAGAAAATAAATATTTTCCCATAGAATGTGATGAGGATAACGAGGAGGGCATTTTCAAATATACCAATACTAAATCTCAAATATGGGTTAAATACATCAGAGAAAATGAGGATTATCTTATATCGGACATTACGTTTTGCACAAAGAAGAAAGGAAAGACTAAGGTACGCGCCTTTAGAACCGTTGAAGAAATTAAAAGTATGATGGACTATTTCAGAGATAAGAAAAAATATGATGAGTTTCTTATATTTGTATTGGGGCTATTTTTTGCAAGGCGTATAGGCGATACTCTTACTCTGAAATGGTCAGATTTATATTATGAAAACGGTAGAAAGAAGGAAATACTTAATACCTTACTGGAAGATAAAACCGATAAAATAATTGATATAGCAATTACTGATGTTGCATGGAAATATATTGACTGGTACTGCGACGCAGCTAATATTAATCCAATGGAACATATAAATGAGGATATTTTTAGATGTAAGCAAAAAGATGAGTTGCCTCAAAATTATACTGATGAGGAGTATGGAAAAGCCATTGAAAAACAAGAAGCTGCTTACAGGTATCAATTTCAAAGCGCTGCTAAATATAATGGTATCGAAGGTGTAAGCACGCATAGTACAAGAAAGTCTTTTGGACGCATAGCACATGAAATTAATAAGTTTGACCCTGACTGTCTACCTACTCTTCAAACTGTGTTAGGACACGCTGATCTTGAAACAACAAAGATATATATTGATATAATGGCAGAAAAGGCAGAGAAAATGTTTAATGATGTCGGAAAGTATATTTCTGATATTGATAGTGGAATAGTACCGGCTATAGATAATGTTCCGGTTATTGCCTTAAAAACAAACGATTTGAGGGATATATTGAAACAAGCATATCTGATGGGAAGAGAGAATATTAGCAAAGAAAACGATATTGAAATTATGAATCAGCTATTATCTATGGTAGATGAAAAGCGCCTTTCGTGATAAAATAAATTTAATAAGAAAGGAGTGACTATATGAAGTGTTCACTGGAAAAAGATGTAAATAATTGCCCATTTTATCTTGTAGATACTTTAGGGTGTGAGAATAGTAAAAAGTGTTCCTTTCAAGAAAATGAGGAGCAAGAATTAAAGAGGGAATTTGTTAGAAAGCCGCGATGGTATGAACAATACTATAAAAAGAAAGATTAATTGGAGGATCTAATGGAAGGTTTAATGAATAAACCAATTCCCTATGAATGGACGAATGAGGACATTATTAAGGATTATGAGAAGTATAAAGATAAAAAGAAGGTGGCTTTTATTTGGGGAATCAGCCTAAAAGAAGTTAATGAGATTTTAAAACAAAGTAAATTATAATAAAAGGGGAATAGCGAAATGTCTGTAAAGAAAACGTCCAAAGGAAAAATCATAGGTATTTTAGTAATATTACTTGTAATTGGATCTTTTGCAAGTAAAAGAAGTGAAGGTGATGAAAGTAATACAATAGGTAGTAGTGTTAACAATCTGGTTGGGAGTGAACCAACTGTTGAAGATTCGGCGCAAGAGCTGCCTGAGACAGACGATGTAGATATTGAGAATGACGAGTATAAAGAGTACAACGGAGTCCAGTACAAAATCATAGAAGTTGATGGTGGGGATTTGTCGGGAGAAAGACAACCCAACGCTGCTGTAGATATTGGGTTTGGGGACAGAGTTTATTGGGCATTTACAAATGATTATGGACAACTGGTTTATGTGACGGCAGATACTATTATTTTACAGGACGATTCTACCGAACTGGTAAATTCAGATGGAAGATATTACGAAGATGAAGCTAAAGTACCCGGAACAGAGCAAGAAGATTTAGATGAGGGACATGTCATAGCAGATTCATTGGGAGGGGTATCAAATGCTTATAATATTACTCCACAAAACAGCACATTAAATAGGCATGGCGATCAAGCATATATGGAAAAAGTTATTCGTGACGCAGGTAGCTGTGTAAGCTTTGTGGCCACTATTACATATCCAGATACGACAACTCAAATTCCTTCACATTATCATTATGAATACGTGCTCAATGGAGAAAGTATAGTAGATGATTTTGATAATGTAAATCCTGATGAAGTGAATGCTGGGTTGAGTCAAGAAACGTCTGAACCATCAGAAACAGATGGCAATGCAGCATTACAAGAAAGTGTTTTTGCTGAACAAACTGAGGAAACACCTGTCGCAACGGAAGAAAACGATTTATCATCAATAGACACTAATGGAAATGGCAAAGTGACTATTGCCGAAGCTGAAGCTGCCGGTTACTCGATGCCCATCTATTCTGATCATTGGTTATATAAGTATATGGATGACAGAGATGGTGACGGAATGGTTGGAGAATAGTATAAGAGGTAATTTGAGATGTCAACTTTGGATGATGAAAATAAGGCGGTTCTAGGCAGATATACATATGAAGATGATACGGATATTAAGTCAAGAATCTCTAATATGAATAAAGACAATACTACTGATAATATTGCTGCTATAAACGAGATTGTATTGTGGAAGTTAAATAGGAGTATACATATTTCTGATCAGACTATATCAATGTTAAATTCTATTGGATATTTAAATAAACCAAGTGACGTTTTAAACGATAAAACCGTATATAAGCTAATAGAGGATTTGCTTTCTTCAAAAGGTATAAAACTAGCTGTTGCTAGCACGATTCTTCACTTTTATTATCCCAATATATTTCCGATAATTGATCAAAGATCATACCGTGAACTGACTGGGAAGGAGTTTCCGGCTTATCTGTCTAGGAGTCAAAGGTGTATAGAAGTGTATATTGATTATATAGAAAAGTGTTGGCAGTATAATATTGAGTATTGTCCGGGCATTCCTTTCGAGTCTGTTCATAAAATATTGTATCAGAGAGATAAAGAAAAGGGTAACAAGGTGAAATACTAATTATTGATATGAATTCCGGTATTTTTTTTAAAAGAAGTGTGAGATTATATGAAGATTATTACACAGGAAGGAACGTTATGAGCAGTGCAAACATGAGACAGATTTTATCTGATTTACATATAGAAGAAGTGCTTTATAAACTTACCATATCAGACAGAGATAAAGAAATAGTGAAGAAGTTTATGACTGGTAATTCAATGGCGGCGTTAGCAAGAGAATACAATCTGTCGGCGCAGAGAATCAGAGCTATTATTTTGTATTGTAAGCGTCATGTTGTATGGAAAAGATATAAGGAATAAAGAATTTAGAAAGAATTCCTAAGAAAGGTCATAGATATGGATGAAATAAAATATGGATATACATCAGCTATTTACTGTGATGTTGCAAAATACACCTGTTTAATGCCGGTAGAATACATAAAGACATCAGGCGGATATAAGAAGAGCCAAATGGCATGTAGTCATATAGCGAGTGGAGAATGTAATCGGGGCATGAGTTGTAAGCACTATATGGAAGCCAAAGATATTATAGAAGAATACTTGTTGAAAGATAAAATTATGTAAGTAGAAAGACGATACTAATTAACGGTATCGTCTTTATCTATAATGTCAGTTATTTCACAATTAAGTGCATCACATATTTTTTGAAGTACATCAAATTGTATACTTGTCGTTTTACCATTACATAAATTGTTTATTGTAGAAGCTGCTATGCCGGTATGTTTTGAAAGCCAATACTGAGATTTTCCTTTTAATTCAAGGGTTTCGTTCAATTTTATTATCACATTATGCCTCCTGAATTCTTAATATTAATATTTTATCAAAAAATATTAGTTTTTGCAATAATTAGTGTTGACAATAATTAGTGCTTACGCTATAATACGAAGTATAATAGTTAAAAGAAAGGAGGATGCGTGAATTGACACTTGACTTGAAAAGATACGATATTGTACTTGTAGATTTTGGCGACGACGTACTTGACGGAGAGCAGGGTGGGATAAGACCTGGTCTTATTATTCAGAATGATGTGGGAAATTACTATAGTGGTACGACCATTGTTATGCCGTTATCAACTAAAACATACAAAAATCGTAAGCAGCCAACGCATACCCTCTTAAAGAAAGGTAAGTCTGGTTTAAGGCAAGACTCTTTATTACTAGGAGAATGTATGAGACAGATTTCAGAAAAGCGCATAATCAAATATATTGGTAAGGTTACAGATGAAATGGAGAAATACAATATTAAGCAAGTGTATCTTGCAAATTTTGGAGAGTAGGTGGAATATGCAACTAGTAATAGAAATGACAACAGAAGAAGCTATTGAATATTCAAAAAAGAACGGCGGAAAACTACTTGTAGCAGTAAGTAATTTAGAAGACGAAAATAATATATCTTCTAAATTTATTAGCAGAGATATTTATGAATGCGAGAGAATAATTAATGAAGCTGAAACAATAGCAAGAGTATACGATGATTTTGTTAACCAACTAAGATGTTACACTAAAAAACAAATAGATATAATGAATATACATCCATATGGTAAATTAAGTACCATACTGTTAAAAGAATAGTGTATAAAAATTATGACAAACATTTGTTCTGTTTTCATATTGACTAGAACATTTGTTCGGAGTATAATTATAACCAAGTTCGAACAAAAAATTGCAGTCAAATTTTGATCACTGGCGTTGGCGCGCCTAACAAAAAAGACTGCAATTCTTATACATATAATATAATTCCGCTCGAATGAGCAAAGAATTAAAGTGAGAGATATTGAAAGATACCTCTGACATACATATTTTAATCTATTTTTCTTTGTATGTCAAATTATCTTATTTTCCTTTAATTCCCAGATAACAACAACTTGTACAAACCTAAGTGGTAAATCAATTAGGCTTATTAATTGATGGCAAAATTAAAAATGAAAGGAAGGAAAAATGTTTATTTTAACAGATGGAAAAAATTATGTAATGGAGAACCCAATGAAAATGGGTGAATATCTTAGTACAACTTCGCCCGTACAAGCAACGGAATTTTCGTACAAACAGGCAAGAGGGTTGCAACAAAGAAAGGGAAAGAAATACTCGTGGATTAGAGAATATCAGATAGTAGATACTAATACAGGTGAATCCTTGGTCAAAACGAACTACAAGGGTAATGGGGGTGTATATATCGGAGAAAAGGACATCGACTTCGACGAATCTATTTTGGGAAAGATTGTAGAAGAGACAGAATCTATATTGGGACTAGCTGGGTGGGATGCACAACAATTAAATACATATAAGAATCTATTAGAGGCAGCTCTTTCAAAATACGACAGTGCCGAATCAGATATAAGCCATGCTCTTCAAAAATACAAAGAAGATAATAATGGTAAGAAGCCGCAAGCCCACAAAATAGCTAAAATAGGATATTTACTCGACGACATCCGGGATAAGCACAAAAAAATAAAACAATGTCTAAATTACATAAGGGTTATGCAAGATGCTATTACATATAAGTATGATATTGGAAAAATAAAGTTGGAACTTAGTAAGGCTAAGTATTCAGATTACAAGGGTAGAACTGAATATTATGAGATTGCGTTGGAAATATTGGGATAAATCTGAGCAAATAGGTAGGTGCGCAAATGGATGATAATCAAAAACAAAAACTATTAGAAGAATATGCGGCTAATGATATGGCAAAGTTACGGAAAATATCATACTCGATATTTAAAAAATTTGGCGGTATATCAGAACAGGATCATGATGATTTTTATAGTAAAGCAAACGAAGAGTTATGGAAAGCAACTGAAATATTTGACGAATCAATGGGAATTCCGTTTGAAGGATATTTAAAAGGCTGCCTTGCTAGAAAGTTTAAAACTGAAATGACTGGATTAAACAGAATTAAGCGAAAAGCAGACAGGTTGTCAATATCTATTAACACACCTATTGGTGAAGATGAGTCCACTTTAGAAGATATTTTGAAGTCAGATTTTGATATAGAGAATGAAATATCAGAGAAAAGTGTGATTTCTTCCGAGGAAAATGTTCAAAACTATTTAGCCTCTCTTAACGAAACAGAAAAGCAGATAGCTACTCTAATCATTCAAGGATATGAGCATTCGGATATTAAAGAAAAATTAGGATTTTCGGAGAAAAAATATAGTAGGTTATTAAAAAACATGAGTAGCTTTGAGAAGCAAATCATAATTAATTACAACAAATCAAACGTTCAAATTGAGGAGGACAAGGAGATGGAATATTGTACACAGACATTAGAGAAGAGTAAACCTGATAGGTGGAGTGTTGCATCTATTATTAAGAAAATCAATAACTATACAATTAGATTTGACCATCCTCTTCAGCGAGAAAGCGAGCAGTGGAGCTCCGTTATGAAAGGTAATTTAATATCAGATATATTGCAAGATAACCCCATTCCACCCCTTGTTTTTGCAGAACAAGTTATCAATGGGCTTGCCACCGTTTGGAATCTTGATGGAAAGCAAAGATCCACAAATGTGTACTCTTACAAAAATGATGGCTTTAAGATTACAAAAAATGTAAGACGCTGGAACATACACTATCAGGCAATTGTAAAAGATGAAAACGGAAAACCAGATTTGGATAAAGATGGTTTCCGGAAATGTGAGCAGAAGTGTTTTGACATTAGAGGGAAAAAGTTTTCTGATTTGCCAGAAGAATTAAAAGATAAGTTTTTAGACTATAACTTTGAAATAGTACATTATCTAAATTGTAAAAGTGATGATATTGCATATCATTTGGCTCGTTACAATGAGGGGAAAAGCATGTCGGCCTCTCAAAAGGGAATTATTAGAATCGGAGAAGAGTTTGCAACAATGGTTAAAAGTATTTCAGCAATGCCATTCTTTAGGGAAAAAGGGGCTTATACGGGCGCTGAATATTCAAATGGTACAGTTGATCGCGTAGTAATTGAAAGTGTGATGGCATCTAACTTTTTAAATGAATGGCGGAAAGATCAAAACGATATGTGCTCATATATGAAAGAGAATGCAACTACTGAAATGTTTGAAAATTTTGAGGACGTTATTGATAGACTTAGTAAAGTTGGCACAGATGAAGTTTTTGAAATGTTTAATTCTAAGGATTCATTTTTATACTTTGGGTTATTCGCAAGATTTGTAAATACGGGGCTTGATGATGAAAGGTTTGTTGAGTTTATAGCTGAGTTTTCAGCTTTACATAGTAAAGAAGTTGATGGTGTAACTTACGATGATTTAAATGGAAAATCTACAAAGGACAAGAATGTTGTTATTAGCAAGATTAAACATCTGGAAACTTTGATGAATGAGTTCTTACATATTACTAAGTCAGAAGTAAATGACGAGGAAGATAAATCTAATGAAGAAATTCAGGTAATAGATTTTGTAAGAGAGAATGCAAAACCCAATGTCACGGAGGATGATATCGATGATTATTATGGTATGTTGGACGGATATAGTATAGACAAACATTCAAAACTACTATCTTGGGAGAATGAGCCGTCACTAATAGCGTTAATAGCTTATTCGTTTGATAACGACATTGATTTGGATGATTGGATAGTTAAATATTTTAATGGTAATAACAATTTTATAGCTAATCAAAAAGAGAATTATATACATATGAAACAGTGCTTAGAGAATTATATTAAGAAGGGAGAGGCAGCTTAGTGGATGGAAATGCACATATAATGGCAATTATATTAAGATTACTGTGCTTTGGTAGCATAGGATTTATCATGGCATACTCTGGATATGGTATATATACATGGCAATTTTGGTTGATAGTAATTCTGGCAAACGTTATTTACTTATGTGGCAGAAGTGAAGAAAGAGAATGAATCGCAGATTTCATTAAATGAGTTTATGTACCGAGAGGATATTAATCCTCTCTCGGACTTTCTTCCTCTTCGGGGTGCTCTAATATGTCTGGATAACCGTTATATTGCAGATCGGTTGTTAGTGTTCCGGGACACTTAATACTTTGTTTGGATGGTGTGCCCTCCCAGATACCATCAGGGGTGGTTGGAATAGACTTATTTTTATTAGTTGATTTCATAAGCATGACCTCCTTTAGATCAGTATTTACGAAAATAAGGCAAGTTATAAGAAAAATTTATATTGGAGAGGAATCATATGGGGTTATTAGATGATTTAAAATTAATGCAATCTAAAGTAGATAAAATACCTAAGACACCAAGGTATATTGAAGTTACAGAAAAAATATATAGATTAATTAAAAAAGCATCAGAAATAGATGAACTATTGTACGGAAAACCAAAATTCATTTATCCGTTTTGTGGAGTTACATTACGAGTGGTAACTTGTGATGATCAAAAACAATGGACAGAAGAGGAAATGGAAAGGCAGTTTAAAGTAGTATATTGACTAATTATAACTTTAACGGACGGGAACCGGGAAGGGAAAAAATGGAATATCGGTGTATAAAAGAATTGATATTAGAAAAATATGACGGGGATGGTTGTAGTATTTGTGGATATGGAACAGTTCCGATTGGTTCAATTTGGTATGAAGATGATTCATCCAATATTCTTGGTGGCGAGATACATTTGGAGTGCAAAAGCGGAGCTGATGATTTTGGATGGATTGAAATAACAGTGAAAAACTTAGCAGCCTATTTCGAATTAACAGATTGTGATGAACAGTGTAGAGAAGATGTTACAAGTTGTGAATATTGGGATACAGAAAAGTGTAAATTACATCAAACATAGAAATTATAAGAAGGGATAGTGTTTATGGAAAAACAAGAAGCAGTGGAAATTTTGGAATATTATGAAAAACAGCCTTGGTTCTTTTCTAAAGATGCAAGTGCTTTAATTGCATTTAACATGGCAATTAGCGAGTTGAAGAAATCCATTCCGGTAGTGCCAGAAGATAAATATGTGAAAACATATATCTGTCCTCCGGATTGTGGTGGCGAGGAATTTGACAAATACGGATTTGTTCCTCATTGCCCTGTGTGTGGC
The DNA here is from genome assembly GCF_039134705.1 of Kineothrix sp. IPX-CK. Classification (NCBI taxonomy): domain Bacteria; kingdom Bacillati; phylum Bacillota; class Clostridia; order Lachnospirales; family Lachnospiraceae; genus Kineothrix; species Kineothrix sedimenti. The sequence goes on from NZ_CP146256.1 coordinate 1,913,373, forward strand.
GAGAAATTTGGAGATTTTGTTCCAAAACTTTGTCCAGAATGTGGTAAGCCGATAATTCGTTAAACTGAGAGTTAACGGCTGTGAGTCGGGGAAGGAAGATGGACTGTGCAAAAGTATGAAGTATCAAACTGGGGGAATGAATACAGTGAGCAAAAATACCCGCTTCGTATAGATAAAGTTGAGTTTGTTAATTTTGCTGCGGCCAAATATCCTGACGGAGCAATTCAAATATCATGCAAGACGGATGATGGACATTGGGTGTCTGGCTTTTTGAAGTGCTACCTCTCTAAAAAGGGGAAGTATGCTATTTGGGGCAAACATAGGATTTACGAGGGTTATTGCGGAAGTGTTGAGCTTGTAGGTGTCCCATATGGGATGCGAGAAGGTCTGCAACCACTTGCTGATATGTATGGCTCTGTAATCGTGTAAATTAAAATTTAGCGAGGTAAATTTATGGGACTTATTGAAAAGAACGGAAAATATTATTGTCCTGCCTGCGGGAGCAGAAAAGTATATGTTGAAGTAAGCGTAGTCGCGCGTCAATCCCCAAATTCAAATAGAATCTATGGACACACAAGCAATATTGATAATTACTTTTGGGGAGCTGGTTGTGGTTGCGAAAAATGCGGTTGGACTGGCGGGGATGAAGATTATTAGTTCAATAAATTAAAATTTAAGGAGAAAGAGATGCCAAAAGGGAAATTTGAACTAAGTAAGAAACATCAAAAGCTCATAGATATTTCTGTTTCAATTCCTACGATACGAGATATGCAACGCGGTTCTTATCATTTAGGAGTACCAATTGCTCATCGGGAAAACGCAGAAGAAAGTTTGCTTTGCGCGCTTGAGATAATTTCAAAAGGAACCCAACTTGAAGATACTTGTGCAGAAATAATTGATAGGGCAAGAGAGATTTTTGAATATTACGAGACTCAATAACCTGAAAGTTAAAAGAAATTGAATTTAAGTAAGAAATGCAAAATTCAAAGGAATTCTTCTTTTGTAATAGAGAATTAAATAGTGTAACAACTATTAATTTTTAAAAGGAGAAGAACTTTGATTAGAACTGAAGAATACATAGGATTAGAAGGGTTTAATAATTTTGGAACGCCGATGAAGATTATCGCAGCAAGAAAGAAAAGTGATATTGACGTACAATTTTTAGACGAACATGGTTATATTTGGAGACATAACATGTATAGGAATTTTATAAAAGGAGAAATTAAAAATCCTTACGATAAGTCAATATGTGGTATTGGATATCTCGGAGATGGTGATTATGTTTGCTGGAAGAATGGGAAACATACTGAAGAATATGTTGTATGGAAAAATATGATAGTAAGGTGTTATTACGAAAAAGAAAAAGAGCTTCATCCAACGTATTTTGAGGCTTGTAGTGTTTGTAATGAATGGCTGTGTTTTCAGAATTTTGCTAAGTGGTATAACAAAAACAAATACAGTGTTAGGGGAAGACTACATTTAGATAAAGATATATTATATCCTGAATGTAAAGAATATAATCCAGACTCCTGCCTGTTGGTACCACAGAGAATAAATATGTTATTTGTAGCTCATTCTCCAAACAGATATGGCTTGCCAGAGGGAATTTCAAAAACAGCAACGGGTTATGGAGTGTCTTATCAAGGTAAATCATATGGTGTTGGCAAGAATCTTTTTGAGGCTTGTGAGAAATATAAGAAAATTAAAGAGAAAGTAATAAAAGAAATAGCAAATGAGTACAAAGAGATTATGCCAGACATTGTTTATGATGCATTACTTAGTTATAAGGTAACGATCAATAATGTAGCATAATCCCAACAAACGAATATTTCCTATTAGATTGAGAGGTAAATTTAGTGGCAACACATTGTATCAAAGACAAAATAATTTGTATATATAAAGAAGAATGTTCCGGTTACTCAATTTGGGTCGGGGATGGTAAACATAGCGATTGTATCAGTTGCAGAAATAACGCATATGAAGGATATAAAAAGAAGAATTTTTATAAACCCAAAGTGAGTGAGGTAATTAGTAAGATAATTTTAGGTATTATATTATTTGGCGGGTTATTCTGGTCTTTTACCAGGTACATAATACTATGGTGAGAACAGATAAAAACTTAATTTTAAAGGAGAATGTTTAAATGCTAGATCAAATTAATATAGAAGTTATAGAAATTTTTGAACATTTTAAAAGTAATTTAGATAATTCAGTTAACGGATTATATAATATTAAAATTAATGGTAATAAAGCAATTATTTTTAGAAATGGAGATTCATGGGGAGTTTTGGCTCATTATCTTGGAGAACCAGTAAATAAATGCATGGGAATTTTAAGAGAAGATAGGATTGAATTAATTGAAGAAGCAATTAAAAGAAAGCTTAATACTAATAATAATTAAGTCCGAAGAAATCAGGATTTCGTTTGGAGAATATAAAAATAAAAGATAAAGAAAAAGGAGAAAAATATGCAGATTACAGTAAATGAAACAGATATGAAGATTGAGGGCAACCGGTTGGTTATTAATATTAATTCAGACTTGGGAAAGGTTTTGGGATTAAATAAGGTAGTTCTTTCATCGGTAAAACCAGGAGATATTATCAATGATAAATACATAGTGTTGGAACATTTTGAGTCCGGAGCTACGGCAGTAATAAGAAAAGAATTATTAGAAAAAACTATGGATTTTGGTGATTCTAATAATGATTGGAGAAGCAGCAATGTAAGAAATTATCTTAACAATGAATATCTGAAGGATGTTGAAAAAGAATTTGGAGCAGATAGTATCGTGGAACATATGGTGGACTTGCTATCTATGGATGGATTAGATGATTACGGTTCAAGCAGAGATAAGATTAGTCTTTTGACTATAGATCAGTATCGAAAATATAGAAAAATTCTCGGTGATAATATGAAAAATTGGTGGTGGCTGGCTACACCCGATAGTACACCTTCAGGATGGTCGACCGGTTATGTTCGGTGTGTCGACTCTAGTGGCGGTGTGTGCTACGACGGCTATATTTGTGACGGTGGCGTGCGTCCGTTTTTTATCCTTAAATCTTCAATCTTTGTATCTTCGCCAAGAGACTAAGGGGTTGCCAACACTCAGGGTATGGGCGTAAGCCCTACCCGTGAGCAACCACTGTCCTAGCGACTGAAAGGAGCATAACTGTCAAGCAAATCAAAGCTAGATGTTATTGTAAAAGCTATAAATCTTATGGAATATACTATGACAATTACATCGAATAGAAAAAGATATCCAGTTAAACATCTAACACTGGTAAAACGTATTCAAGAGCGTTGTATGGATATTTATTGATGGCTTATTTGTAAAATGAATCAACGATTTCTTTGGTATAGGAGTAGACTAATGGATAATTTCTATAATGATGACATTATATTAACAAGAGAAGCGACTATAAAGTTGTTGGAATCGTTAACTGGATGTGACAAGGAATTTTTAGAAGTTAGAAATAATTATTTAAATGAGATACGCGAAAAATACTCTTTTAGACAAGAAGGAGAGTGTCTAATAGTTAATATTCCAGACCTAGATTTGGCACATTTGGAGAGTGATAAAAAATGATGATAGGAAACGGTATAGATGCCTTTTTGGTATGATTACGAGAAATATGGTTATACAGATGATGATTTTCAAGACAATGTTGTAGCTGATGTGACATATGAAGAAGTTGTTGAGTCTAAGCGTTTGACTAAGGTAGAGAAAGTAGAATGATAGGAACAATTATGATAGATTCAGATTTGAATAGGATCAGAGATATTCTTAACAATATGACACCAAAGGAGTTTGACAATATGCTTGAAGATTGTGGGATTAATGAGACAAAGCCGTCACATGAATCGGATTATGTTTTATGTATGTTAGGTGAATTAACAATAAGAGAGGAGACGGAATGCTAGGGATTATACAATATATTTTTTCATCAACCGATGTTTTCCTTATGACGCTTGTATTGATTTATATAGTAGGATATTCCATATCAATGATTGTAAAAGCATTTAATAAATAAAATTATATAGAAATGCGAGAGAAGTCATCTCTCGCAGCAAGAACACTTTATCAAGTCTTTTGGTGGATCAGTTTTAAACAAATTATATATATGGGGAAGTGAAAGTACAAACGAAGTAGCACATAAAACAAATATTACTATTGAATCTAAATTCATTAAAATACTATCATTTGGTATTCCAAAATAGTTGTTATTAGCATAATTTGCAGATTGAACAAAAGCATTAGGAAATAAAAAAATTGTAAATACAATGAAAATAAAGCTTGTAATTTTTTTTGATAGTATTTTTTTAATATATTTATTTTGAATTAACCAAGAAACAACACCTTTGCGTTGCCCTACATAAGTGGTTTTTCTACCATCTTTTAACTTGCATCCTACTAAAATATCATCATTAGTACCCGTATGAATTATTCTTATTGCAATACCATTATTTTTACTTAGATAGTCAAAATCAGCAATAATTTTATTTTCACTTTGAGTTAAATTAAAGTTATTAGACAGTTCGTTTTCGTGAATAATTTGATATTCCAATAATTTCGATTGGTTAGTAACATAAACAGTTAGTGGCGATGATGGTGCAACATCAAGACGGTTAATTACCTCTTTTCCATTGCTCCAAATTAACAAATCTGTTATTGAAATTGAATCTAACTTTTTGTCTTTGTACATAAAATTTATGTTATTAATTGAAGAATAATCGTTTTTAATTGAAACACATGTGGTATTACTCGTATATGATATTTGTCGAAATTTTCGACCAACATAATAAAAATATATAGATAATATAAGTCCGAGTATACCCAAGAGAGTGCTAATAAAGAACTCGGTATTGTAAAAAAGTGTTTTCATCTTAATCCCCTTAAACATAATATTAATATTAGAATAACATATTGAGTGAAAACTATCAATGATATGAGGTGTAATTTGATGAATAATGGAGAAATAAGTAATGGTTTTATATTGAGCTTATTTGTGTTAATAGTAGGCATAATTATTGTAGGGATTCTTTTGTTTGTTTAAATGTTAGAAAATAGAATAGAAAGGATGAGTTATGAAGTATGTAATTGTTTGTCCTAGATGTGGAAATAGCGAAATATCTATGGACAAGAGTATGATCGGATTATTTGAGTGTAACAAATGTAAGAATGTATTTGATACTTATAGTGGAAATTTTGGTTTTAATGATATTGTTAGTGATGAAAAGAGAATAAATAAAAGAACAGCCTGTGTAAGTTTGGCGACCTGACAGACTGTTCTCGTAACACAACTAGAGATAATTCTGAGTTGATATTCTATATTATATCAATTCTGAAATGGCTTAGTCAAGCCGAGATTATCCTAAAATAAGTATTCCAAAAGAGTAATCAATTGGATAGAGGGCAGGATTCTTGTCCAGTAAACCTTAGTTGGCTTTACAAACTTAGAAGTTCTAGGATGAATTAATGCTTTCAAGTCCAAAAATAGAGAAATAAAAATTATAGGAGGAAAGAGGTTTGGTATACCACTAAGTTGCAACTTACTCCTTATACATAATGGAAATAAACAGAGTTTGGCAAATGCCAAATAAAAATACATTTTCTATCAAGCCAATAAGAGAATTAATACATAAATATGCTAATGGAAAAATTATTGATCCATTTGCAAACGGAAATCAGATAGCAACCGTCACTAATGATTTAGACACTCAATACGATACTGATTATCACATGGATGCCTTAGACTTTCTAAAAATGTTTGATAATAATTCTATAGATACAGTATTGTATGACCCACCGTACTCGCCAAGACAAATAAGTGAGTGTTATAAAAATTTAGGACAAACAGTTAATATGCAAACTACTCAGGCTTCTTACTGGTCTAAACAAAAAGAAGAAATTGGTAGAATTGTTAAGAAGGATGGAGTCGTTATTACTTGTAGTTGGAATAGCGGCGGAATTGGCAAAAAGTATGGATTTAAAATAGAAGAAATTCTTTTAGTCCCACATGGTGGCTGGCATAACGACACGATTGTGGTAGTTGAAAGAAATGTAACATGAAAGACTGAATTCATCGGTTGAGATGAGGTTATTTTAATGGAACGTGGTAAGAGAGTAGAGATTAATCCTGTAGACGATGCTGCATTAATATATACTTCGTCTGCACAAGAAAAATATAATGATTTTTCAGAGAAATGATAAAACACCCTCACAAATTATATGAGTACCATACGGGAACTAAATTGTCACCATTGAAAAGAATATATATGGATGCCAAATGTAAGTTTGTAAAGAGTAGTTGCGAAAAACAACAGAAAGCAATCAATAAGGCTATAAAGCCGTTTATAAGAAAAAAATAATCAATAAGAAAGGAAAATAATTTATTCACCGGTGGAGCTGCGCAGCGATAGATTTGGTGAATTAAAATAGGATTAAACATAGGATATTTAACTTCTGATATAGAAGATAATGAATTATTTTCTCCTTATTACATAGTAGATCACATCATTAAATATTTACCTAAAGATAAGATTATTTGGTGTCCATTTGACGAAGAGTGGTCTGCATTTTATCGAAGATTAGATGAAGAAGGGTTTAGCGTTGTAAGAAGTTGTTTGATGGAAGGACAAAATTTCTTTGAGTATGAGCCAGATGAGTGGGATATTATCGTTTCCAATCCACCATTTTCAGTAAAGGATAAAGTTTTGGAACGATTATACTCCTTTAATAAACCGTTTGCAATATTGCTTCCACTCAATTCCTTACAAGGAAAACAAAGATATAAATATTTCAAAGAAGGCATTCAGATTCTTAGTTTTGATGCGAGAGTTAGCTATCACGATAAAGAACATATGGATAGCGTAGTAAAAGGAAGTCCGTTTGCAACAGCTTATTTCTGTAGAGATTTACTTTCAAAGGATCTTATTATTGAAAAGTTGATTACATATGAAAGACCGTTGATTTATGGAGGTATACAAAATGTCAAACTCAGGTAAATGGTATGCATGTAAAAAAGATTTTTCAGTGCCATTATTAAATCATAAGAATAGTAAAATTTCTGATTTTGTAATTGAACACAATAGTTTTTGGTGGACTGATTCAAATGATAAACCGCAAGTAGGAAATGTTATATTAAACACTCCTACGATGACGGTTGAAATTAGTGAAAAGCTATTATTGGAGTGTTTTACAGATGTGACGTAGATTGAAATGAAATTTTAGTTTCAAAGGAAAGTTAAGAGGTGTAGTGGTATAAAAGTAATATTTTTAGACGTGGATGGGGTACTTAATTCTATGGCATATTTTGAATCATTGGGCATGAAAAAGTATAGACCACACCATGACGAGATAAGTGACTATAATCTCCGTATGTTGTCCAAGATATATCACGCCTGTGATGCTTACATTGTCTTGTCATCGACATGGAGAACTCTTGATGACTCAAAACATACAGAATCATACGCAATGTATAAATACCTTGAAGATTCACTTGCAAAATACGATATAAAAATCATGTCAAAAACTCCAATCATTAATCACAACAGACCATTAGAAATTAAAACATGGTTAGATGAGAGAGTTGATAGGGATGATATTAAATTTGTTAGTCTGGATGATGATTTTAGTAAGGAACAATATAGAGAATACGGTATAGAAGATTGCTTGATAGATACAAAATTTTTCTGTAAAGAGTTGTCTGAAGGTGGTTTGCAACAAGAACACGTGGATAGGGCAATAAGGATTTTAAACGGAGAATAAACAATTGAGAATAGAAAATGTAGTGGTATTGGGATTTCAAAAGAATAGAAAGGGAAATGGATGGACTTTAAAATCATAGATTGTATTGATTATATTTATATTTCTAAAAATGAAAGATATAACTCAGCTATTGATAATTTACTTTTTGATGGGGAAAAGGCAGAAATAACGAATAAGAATTATTGGTACAAATTACCCCACATTCCCAAAAGTGTAACTGTTAAAAAACCAAATGAACAAATAAACAAAAGGTATGAATTAAAATCTGGTTACGCTGCCACGGAATTGATGCCACAGATTATCACAATGGAAATGTATAACACAGATGCGTATGACGAGATAATTGGTTGTTATTCATTAAAATATGATGAAGTAGATGGCGGTTACGAAGATATAGAATTTACCATTGATAAAATTTACACAAAGAAGGACTTTGAGTTTGTTCCAAATACATATTGTGCAACCGTAGGATTATTAACAGAAATTGAATATCCAGAAGAAGTTTATCAGGATATGCCTTGCAAATTGGATTCTAAGCAAGTTTTTGACTTGATCAGGGAACACGTTAAAGCCAATATCAACACGTCTATTGCAAAAGTGACTTCTGATTATGATTTTCACTTTGAGGTAACAAGAAATATAGGACTTGCTAATCCATATACGAAGATGGTTGATACAAATAGTTCTTGGATGAATAAAAGAAGAAAGCCAAAATGGGTTGAAAAAATGGTATCTGATAAATCTGTTCCTATCTTAAATATTAAGACACCCGGTTCAAGTGATTATGGAAAAGATTGTGTAATTCCTTCTCCAATAATAGGAGAAAATTATAAAGATTTAGAGAAAAAGGTTAACAGCTATTTAGATGAAATTATGATTAATATTAATAAAAAATATTGTGAATGTCCTCAATGTCAGGGTTGGGGAGTTGTGGAGGTTGAATAAATGGCTACGATAAAACTTAGTAAAGATTATCTTAAAAATGAACTTGATTTACCCTATAGTGCAATTGTTGATGAAATTGTTGAGACTTCTAGGTGGTCAATCCATCATAGAATTGTATTTGAAGATAAGGGCAAATTTTATCAGGCGTACTATTCCGAGGGTGCTACCGAATGTCAAGACGAAAGCCCTTGGGAATATGAAGATGAGATTGATTGTACAGAAGTAGAGCTAAGAGAAGTAAAAATGAAAAAGTGGATGCCGGTAGAGAATTAACCGTAAGAAATACGAATTTCAACGGAGAATAATTAGTTATAAATAATACAGAAAGGAATATTAAGGTCTGCGCAGATAAAAGAATATTCTACCTTTCTGGTATACATATTTGAAATATATGGGAAGTAAGAGTAGGATAGCGAAACATATAGTTCCGATTATCCAACAACACATAAATGAAAATAAAATAAATACATATATAGAACCCTTTGTAGGTGGGGCAAATGTAATTGATAAAATCAGTTGTGAAATAAAATATGGAACTGATAAAAATAGGTATTTAATTGCATTACTGAATAGAGTAAAAGATGGAAAAGAATTATATGACTCCGTATCAAAAGATTTATATGACAAGGCAAGAACAGCATTTAATAACGGAGACACATCTGAATTTGAAGATTGGGAAGTTGGCAATATTGGGTTCATAGCCTCGTTTAATGGTAGATGGTTTGATGGTGGCTATGCAAAGCCAGGATATGAGAAAACAAAAACCGGCAAAAGATATAGAGATTACTACCAAGAAGCAAAAAATAATATTTTGAAGCAATCCAATGATTTTAATACTATTGATTTTTCTGTTTTAGATTATAAGGTATGGAAACCACAAAATACAGTTATATATTGTGATCCGCCCTACGCAAACACAAAGCAGTATGTAAATGCTACTGATTTTGATTACGAAGAGTTTTGGCAAATTATGAGAAAGTGGTCAGACAATAATATTGTTTTAATCAGTGAACAAAATGCTCCCGAAGATTTTGAATGTATTTGGGAACAAGAGGTAAGCAGAAGTATTAAAGCTGCCGATAAAAGCAAATCCACTGAAAAACTTTTTATGTACAAAGGCGGTGAAAGCAATGATTGAAGCAAACACCTTATATAATGAAGATTGCCTTGTTGGAATGAACAAGATTAAAGATAAGTCGATTGATTGTATAATAACAGACCTACCCTATGGATCGACACAATGTAAATGGGATGTAATTATTCCGTTTGAACCACTTTGGGAACAGTACAATAGAATTATTAAAGATAACGGAGCAATTGTTTTATTTAATACAGAGCCATTTGGAAGTCAATTACGATTAAGTAATTTGAAGAATTATAAATATGATTGGGTATGGGACAAAGTAAAAGGTACAGGTTTTTTAAATGCAAGAAGGCAACCAATGAGAAATCATGAGTTAATAAGTGTCTTTTATAAGAAGCAATGTATTTACAACCCACAAAAGACTTATGGACACAATAAAAAAAAGTCGTATCGGTCAAAAGAACTGCAGACGGATGTTTACGGTGAAATGAAAAATGATTATACATATGAATCAACTGAAAGATATCCAAGAAGCATACAGGTATTTTCAACGGATACACAAAATTCATCTTTGCACCCAACACAAAAACCTGTGGCTTTAATTGAATATTTAATTAAGACTTATACAAATGAAGGAGAATTGGTACTTGATAGCTGTGGTGGAAGTTTTACGACTGCAGTGGCAGCTATTAATACGAATAGAAATTACATATGTTTCGAGAAAGATAGAGAAATATTTAGTATAGGTAAAAATAGAGTTGATGAACATTTGAATAAGAAAGAGAAAGGAAATATGAATATATGAAAGTAGCATATATTTTATGTAATGGTAGTTCATCATTTGATAAATCAGGAAAGTATGACTTAGTTTTGGAAGATGGAACGGTAATTGGTAGTCACGGATGTTCTAATCGTAGTTTTGCAAATCATGATCTCACCGAATGGAGACTGAAAGAATTAGAAGCAAGCAAGGTTGATATTGTGATGAGTGGGGACAAGGTTGTCTGGAATAAAGATGGAGATAATTCGGAAACCATGAAAGAATTCTATATAGCAAATAGTGACTATGAAGCTGTGCATTGCTATGGATTTTCTAAGAATTGGAGTGAACTATCAAAATAAATTAATTATCGGAAGAAACTTTACTTTCCTACGGAAAAATAAAATAAAAGGAGACGATATTTATGAATTTAATTGGGTATGCAATACAAAAGGGAAGACAATATTATGACGAAAATACTTTATATCACGCTATACGAGTAGCGGCTTATGTTACAGAAAATAACTTGATACCAGCTAGCAAACAAGATAATTGTATAGTTTTGGCTATTATGCATGATCTACTAGAAGATACAAGTTACGAAGCAAACGACTATGTTCTTGGGTCATATTTAGAGGAGTGTTTACAACTACTTACCAGAAATAAAGAAGTAAGTTATGAAGATTATCTTAAAAATATTAAAGAACACTATGTCACACACCCGGAAGCCTATTGGGTAAAGCTTGCTGATATGAAAGATCATCTGATGTTGAAAGAAACACTTACGGATAAATTAAAGGAAAAGTATTTAAATGCGATTCCTGAGTTACTATAAAGCGGAAGAAAACGATATTTCAAGATAAATGGAGGTTGATTTGGAGAAAGAATATACATGGTCATATAGTGAAAATGATGAACTATGGCAGCATGATACTTTTGATAGCATAGAGGATTGTATTGCGGACGCAAAAGAAAATTATGGCATAGGCGCAGATGATACAATTGCTGTTGGAATAGTAGAGCCATATGTGGTAAGTGTAGATGCTGAAACAATTCTTGAAAACTTAGAAGAGAACGCCTATGAAGAATGTGGAGATGCCGCTGAGAGTTGGATTGATTATAAAAAGGAGTTAATTGATCAGCTATCGAATCGACTTACTGAATGTGTGAATCAGTGGTTAAAAGAAACCGGTAATGAACCACATTTTTATAAGATAGTTGGAGTCAAAACAATTACGGTTGAATAAAAACTAAGAGGAAAGTCGAGTTTTGTTAGGAAAGAGGTGGTAAGAATCCAATTACGAATGAACAAAAACGATGGAATTATTAAACAAGTAGTAACCGGAACTGCGGTATCTCTTGGGATAAGTGCAATTACAGGAATATTTCAGATAGTGAAAAGTATGAAAACATCAACCATTCAAATTGGTGAGTGGGATAATTCATATAATAATGTCAACAAACTTCTTTATAGAATAGAACCTAAAACTTACGTAAAACACAGGACTCCCACTACAAATAAAGAGTTTTATGAATTAAGCGAAAATATCTCCTATTTTATAAAGTTGAAAAACAACAATTATCTGAAAGTTGAGACTTACAGAGACAAAAACGAAAAGACCTCATATCCAGAACATAGATTAAGAATATCGTTCTTCGGTAAAGAGAAGTATAAATACAGAGAAGAATTTTTAACAAACGCCTTAAAGATGACAGATGAAAAACACATAAGGGTTCTTTACCTTAATGAGAACGAGATGTCTTGTGATGTAATTCCGCACTGTTTCGATAACATTGTACTTAACAGAAGCGTAAAAGAAAGAATAACAAAAGGATTATCCAATTGGATTAATAGTAAAGATTGGTATGAAGAACATCAATTAGTGCATAAAATTGGAGTATTTCTATATGGAAAACCAGGAACCGGGAAGTCTACCATTGTAAAAGCCATTAGTAATATGTTTGACAACGCTCCTATATTAACTATAGATCCCAGTAATGTAATGTGTTCAGTTAACGGAATATTAAGAACTCGAAAAAAATACGACGGTACAATAATTGTTTTAATTGAAGATTTTGATTTATGTTTTAAGAGCAGGGAAGAAGAAGTAGAATCTCAGTCCACTAACAATTCGGATTTAAAATCAATTCAACCAAAGGATTCTGCTACAAATCAAAATAGTTTATTCCAATTACTAGACGGCGTATATTCAACAGACAATACCATTTACATAGCTACAACCAATTATAAAGATAGGATAGATTCTGCCCTTATAAGATATGGACGTTTCGATATACAAGAAGAGTTAGAATATTTTGATTATGATGATGCATTAAGGTTTATTCGACTGCTTGGATATGATAAAGATGTAGTAGATAATTTCGGATTAGAGTACCCTGTGCAGCCGTCATATTTGCAGAGTAAAGTTATGGAATATAGGGCAAAGAATCAAAAATGTTAATAGATAGGAAATCTTGGTTTTATACCAAGTGAAAGGAGAATTATTGAATATTATTGGATTGGCAATAGATGAGTTATATAGGTATTTTGAGATTTTAAATAGGGATTATTTTGAGAGTAAGCTACCTGATCCGGTTATCACCATACAAAAGACTAGACCGAATAACCTTGGACATTTTACTTTGGGTAAGGTATGGAAGAATAAGAACGAAGAAAGTAATGAAGAGCTTTCCAAGTATGAAATTAATATAAACCCAATCAATCTTAATCGTTCGGTAGAGGAGATTATAGGAACTGTGCAGCATGAAATGGTTCATTATGCGAACAAGCTATCTGAAATAAAAGACTGTAATGGACAAATACATAATAAAAAGTTTAAGGTATTGGCCGAAAGTGTTGGACTGATATGTGAGAAGAGTAAAAAGTATGGGTGGGGATTTACAGAGCTTAGTAACTCATTTAAGGAATACATCGCTGAAAAAATTAATCCCAAAAGCGAAGTCTTTGATTATTTTCGTTCTGTAGAATTAAAAGCAAGTAAAACCAGGGAGAAGAAAACATTTAAGTACGTTTGTCCTCATTGCGGATTAGATATAAAGGCAAAGCCTGATGTGGAGGTCAAATGTGTAAAGTGTGATGTATTAATGGAGATGGAAGATTAAGAACTGAAACCATCGTTTTATGTGGATGAATTGGAGAAAAATATTATGACGTATACAATATCTTTGGACTTTTGGTTAGATGACAATGAAGTTATTTCAGATGACAAAATGGTAGAGATGATTAAAGAATTGCTTGATGGTACAGCTTGGGGTGTAACCAACATAAAGATACTGGATGTAAGTGATTAGGCATCATAGGAAGCAAATCTTTCAACCTGATTTATTTTTATTAGTGGTCAGATAAACTAAAATACATATAACATAGGTTCAAAATTTGAAAGGAAAATACAGAATGTTATTTAAATTTATTAGAGGAATTTTACGCGACAGAAAGAACGGTTCTAAAATACTTAATAAGTTTATGTTTGAATTATTAGATAGCACAAACGGACTTACAGCATGTATAGTAAAACGTCAAAAATGCACGGGCTGTTATTATTATGATATTAAAAAAGATTTTTGTATGTACAATAGTAAAAATCCTAGATGGGATGACGGAAAGGTAATAACTTTATGCGGAAAATAAAATAAACCCCATTAATAATAGGGTTTATTGTAAGATTCGCTATTGAAACTCAACAGTAAATACAGATTTATCCAATCCTAAATTTTTAGAATAAAATGTTATAGCTTCTTGTTCACTATGAAAATAATTTCCACAATCAGATTGGTCGGATTCAATTAAATTATCATCTTTATCGTAGGTATCAACTGAAACCAATTGATCAGCCCCAGGAGTATCCTCCCTTGACTCAAGTACGATAATAACTTTGGCTATTGATGACATAATAGTTCCCCTTTCTTATACAAATTTAAAAGATATAGACTTATTATAAGGCGAACAATAATAAATTGCAAGTTCAAAGTATCAGTAAAAATAAACAGGTAGAGTGTAAATAGAATGTGACTTTTAATTTTTTGTAAAAGAGGTGATAGGATGAAAAACGGAGATATTATAGAACTAATTGAAGATACTTATTTTTATAAGAAGGGGCAGAAAGCTACGGTAATTGATATGTGTGGTAATAGTAAAAGTTTTGAAATTATATATGTTGGAGAACATGAAATAGATATTATGCCAAAACATATGTTCAAGTTATGCGAACAAACTGACTAAATGTTGATTTTATTTGGAGAATAAATAAATGGATAGAGAAGATTTTATAAGAACATTCGATAGATTAAAACAAGATAATCCAGAACAGAAAATATTAATTGATGTTGGATCTACTAATAACGCTATAGAATTTAGAATTGATAATGTCTTTATATATGAGGATTACAACGGACGTATTGTATTAGACGCTGAGTGAGGAGAAAACATTATGAAAACAGCGGAAGAATTAATGAGGATAACTAAAAGCAAAATACCGGATTTAGTATTAGATATTATGGATGGTGTGGAAGAACACGTAATAAAAAGAATTGAAGAAGAAGCTAATAAAGGAAGTACCTATTACACTATAAATCTGAAAAAAGGTATTAATTTTATTAAAGAAGAGTTATTAAAAGAATGTATGAATCTTGCAAAGATATTTGAAGATAGCGGATACTTAGTGTCTATTGATGATGACGGAAACGGCTATTATATTGATTTTATGATTTCTTTGAGTTGGAATGGAGAAATATATATTCCGAGAGGATATATTAGTAAGCTTAATCACTTATATGAAACAAATATAAATAATGAGATTAAAGATTGCTCTACTTGCAAGAACAACGTAGAATATCCACCACCACATACATGTGATATTTGCAAAAGCTTGGATCAGGAAGAAGTATATGAAATGTGGGAGGGAAAGGGTAATGGAAGATAAACCAACAATAGAATATAAGGTTACAATAACCACTCCTACAGATGAAACCTGCATTAGCGCTGATCCTTTAGGGCTGTGTACGCCGACGGACTGCATGACATGTAAATATTCTAAAGTGAAAATAGTTAGAGAAGACAATGTTGTAATGAGAGATGACTATCAGAATAAAGATGGTATTAACGCTGGATATGATAGTAAATACAGGAATTTTAAATATAGGTTAACGAATAACCCAGCGACCTTTTTAGAGGAGTTTCTTGGATTAAAGCTTTCATATTGGCAAAGGAAAGCTGTGTCCAAAGTTATGAAAAGGAAGTATAAGTAAACTGATGAAAGGTGGGTTTCTTTTGGTGGCAAATGAGGAAAGGAAGTGTTTAGTTGAAGATAGGAACTGGTTTATATATCAATGAAAAAGAATTAATTGAAAATGAACTTGATATATTCAAAGCAAAAATTATAAAAGACTATCAATATTTATATGACGTGAAGTTTAAATGGAAAGTAGATAGAGTATTGTGTAATTATACGAAGCGTGGTTGGAGCATGGATAAAGATGAAGAAGTATGTGTGGAAATTATTTTAACAGAAGATCAAATAAAAATAATTGAATCTTTTAATACAATAATAAATCATTACAAGAGAAAGGAATTTTAATGGACACCATAAATGTTCTATTGGAGAAAATGGTTCTCATCAAAAAATTGGAATATGCAAAACAAAGATTATTTGATATAGCTACTGATTTAAGTTATGATAACAAACCTAAAAATGAACTAGCTGACGAAGCTTATAAAACAGTTGCTCTATTAGAGGATAAGAATATTGTTTGGAAATGAAATGAAACACGTCATTCATAGTAAGATTTTTAAATTATTTTATTGTTAGGAGGTAATAAAAATAGATTTAATTAAAGCACTAGAAAAACAGATAAAATTCTGTAAAGAACAGAGAAATTATAAATGTGGAATCTATGTTACAAATCAAGAACGAAGAAAAATAGTTATGGATGTTTTATCAAATATTATTCCAGTGCCAAACCATTTAATTAGGTTAAGAAAAGATCAGTGTAGCTCTGAAGTCATTTTTGATAATGGTAATAAAATAAGTATTGTTCCAGCAAATGAAAATTCAAGAGGGTGTAGGTTTAATGGAGCAATCGTTGATAATGAAACGGATATTGATGTTATCGATTGTGTTATAACTCCTCAAATCATGCCATTGAAAAATAATGACGGATTATTTGATAAAAATGATAACCCATCAACGAGGATTTATTATGTCGATATTGGATATGGTGATTTAGACAAATCGAAAAAATATAATAACAATCAACTGATATATGTAAGTAGTAAATGGAGTAATGTTAATGAACTTAGTCAATGGCAAAAAGAAATACTGAATAAATATATAAATAATTTTAATGATAATATGCTAAATATACTTAGTAAATATGAAAAGGAGTACGAATGTATGTGGATTGGTAATGATTACGATAGACCAGTAATTACAAAAGAATTAAATAATGACAAGGTGATGCTTTTTGAAGCATGGGGAATTCCAAAAGAGAATATTACATATGAAATAGAATTTATCAATAAGACAAGGCAAACATTTTTGAACGTAACTGGACGAGCAGAAATAATAGATTTAGGGTTTGAAAATGATATTAATATACATATGTTAATTGATACTGAAATTTATGATGGTTATGAAGTTAATGTAGATAACGGTATGGTAATGGTTATTCTTCATGAGATAGAAAATGAGCAGCCAGTATTAAAAGGCTATGTAAAAATGTCACATGTCGAAACTACACCATTTTAATCTATTAAAACTTCGATTTCGTTTGGAGGATATAGGGGAGGTGAAAAATTGAGGGAATTAATAGAACTAAATGCATCCGATATTATGCAAAAAATAGCAAATAGTTATGATGTAGATAAGAAGGACGTTCGGCTATTGGTTAAAAAGGAAGATGTTCCGGTTGGATTCGGTTTTGCTTGCGTGTACAAACTTAAGTGTGAGATTGTGTTGGACGGTAACCATAAGGAGTTAGAAGGAGGGGATGGTTATTTTGAAGTTTCATTATAAATGTGTGGAGAAAGGATTACAAGATTGAGTAATGTCGAAAAGGTATTAATTTATTTAGGTGATAAGAAAATACTTGAAAAAGAATTGGAAACTATCAATGAAAAAATCGAAATAGCGGCAAACGAAATAACCGATGCAGAAATAGAGAAATTAGATTATGATGTAGCCAATAATCTCTATCGTGAAATTAAATATAAACTGAACGATGTAAAGCAAAGTTCTTTTGACACGATTTTGGCTAGTAAAAAGCTGAAAAGATATCCAGAAATGTCAAAGCCTACATACTATCCTGAAATTGATTTATTGGATATTTCCGATGAAGAGAAGTTAAGATTAGATAAGTCAGCCAGGGATAGTGTGAGATATTACATTTATGAAGACAATGTAGATAAGTTTGAATTATCTGTAGAGGACTTGAACTTATTAGTGTCTATAGGGGTGGCAGAAAAGAAATATGACTTCTGTTGTGAGGAATGTGGAAATTCGTCACTTATATTAACAGAAAAAGATGTTAATACCTATAAAAGAATATGGGATCTCGAAGAGAAAAGAGATTTATTAATTACCGAAGAAACAGAATTAGATGATTTATTAAATAAATATTCATATGGTGTAATTTCATTATATTGTATGGACGATGATGATTTCTTTGTTGAAATATGCAGCTATGAACAATTGAATGCATATAAACAACATATTAGGTCACTGTATAAGATTTCAAAACAACCTGATTTGTCTTATGAGAAATTATAAGGATTAGTTAGTCTTGCTTGGAGACATGAAGGTCTTTTGAGATTAGTATAGAAAAGGAGAATAAATAAATGTTTACAAAGTTATATGAGAAACTAGATACAATCAACAGTAACGTTACGGGTCATTATGGTGAATTTGTAAAAGGCGTATATGACAAAGTTGGATATATGAAAAAAGAAAACGAATACCTAACAAAACAAATTAATGGTGTCATTGACTCACAACAAAAAACCATCGAACAATTGACAAAAGCACTTTGTAATAAATATGAACACGGGTTATTTATTTTTAGTGAGGACGGAAAAATACCGATGGTTATTCGCAATGGTAAAGAGCTTACAAATAATTTAACATCGTCGTTTGGCATTGAATGGAGTCCTGGTGAGGTTCCCAATATACAAATAGAACAGGTGGCTGCGACTTCTTATGATATGGATTAGTAAAATCGGACTAAATGTTTCTTTCATTTGGAGAATAAGAGAGTAAAGGAGAATACATAATTGGGACAAGATATTGAAATGGTATCTTTTGAAAAAGTACCAGAGTATACCGGGCTAGAACCAAACATTGCTAGTGTGTCTATAAAAGATGGTGAGATATGGGAGGGACATAGATATGCTACGTGGGTTGGTAGGATTTATCAAAGTGGAGAAGTAAAATCTGCATTTAAAAAAGATAGAGAAGGTAATAACACGGAAATTTTTGATAAGCTACGCAACGATATGAGTCTGCTTGAAAAGAGTGTCTCAATTCGCAGAGACAATAAAATGGAACATGCAACAGATTACTTTATTCCATATGCGGTAAAAGGCCACTGTTCTATGAAACCTACTGTAATAGATAATGCTGTTGACCGCGCAAGCAATGTACACTATTCAGTGGAATATGAAATTGTATTGGTTGCTAGTGATGGATTTGTAAGATATATAACAGTACCATATGAAACAGAAGGTCATTGGTCATCCTCTTTCTTTGACCATGTTGAAAGTGTGAATGGCATAATAAAAATACCCACTTTTGGCGGAGAAAATTCCCCACCTTGTTATGCCTAACGTAAAGACCAAGTTATACTGAAAGCGTAACAAAGGACTCTCCCCATAAGGAGGAAAATTTTATTATGCTGGAGGTAGACATGAAAACTACAATCATGACTCTGTATCAGAAAGGATACAACAAAACCCAGATTGGGAAGATGCTTAGCATTGACAGAAAAACAGTACGCAAAGTGCTCAGAGAAGAAACGCAGGGAAAGGAGCTGCCACAGGAAACACAGGAGGGAACCTGGCCGTCCATGCTGGATGAATACAAGGAATACATAGAAATCCAGTTATCCAAGGAATTGTCCATTACCCGCATCCACCAGGATCTGCAAAAAGAGTTCGGCGTTGCCTGCGGTTATACCACCCTGCGCGATTATGTGAAAAAAATAAGGAAATCCCAGCCTCACGCCTACATGGTGCTGCATTCCCTGCCGGGCGAAGAGGCACAGGTAGATTTCGGTTATATCGGAACCTTGAGAGTAAATGGAACACCGCGCAAAGCATGGATCTTTGTCATGTCTTTGAGCTACTCCCGCTACATGTACGTTGCTGTTACTCTGGATCAGAGCGTGCAGACCTTCATCCGGTGCCACACAGAGGCATTCCGGTACTTTGGCGGAGTTCCCCAGACCGTAAAGATCGACAACTTAAAGGCTGCTATCGTTGAGGCAGACTTTTATGAGCCGACCGTGCAGCGCACCTATGCCGCTTTTGCCGGGCACTATGGCTTCCTTCCCAATCCGTGCCGGGTATACACACCAACCGATAAAGGGAAAGTAGAATCGAACGTGAGATACGTAAAAGAAAACTGCTTTAAGGGACGGGATTTTAAAGAAATCGAAGAAGCAAAGCGGTTTCTCCTGTCATGGCTGAAAGAAACGGCAAACCGTCGGATACACGGGACTACAAGCCGAAAACCGGAAACCGTATATCTTGAGACAGAAAAAGCATATTTAAAGCCGCTTCCTGCGCAGGACTTTCTCTTTTCAAAATCCGGGGCCGCCACCGTAAGGACAGACTGCCATATCGTTCATGACGGCAATTATTATTCCGTGCCTTACACTTATATCGGAATGGAAGTGGATGTCATCGAAGTGAATCATTTATTGAAAATCTACCATGCCGGAAAAGAGATCGCCCTCCACAGTCTGTGCGGGAATGCAAAGGGCGAACATGTGACGGATAAGAGTCATTACCCATCTACCAAAACAATAACACAGGAGGAGCTTTTGTCAAGCTATCGCGAAAAAATGGCACAGGTGGGGACAGGCGCGCTGGCATTTCTGGAAGCATTTAAGGATACGGAGATGTACCAGTGCCATCATTACCGGAGCATTTCCGGTATCCTGGCACTCCGAAAAAAATATGGGGAGGATGCCGTAGACAAGGCCTGCCAAAGGGCATGCCATTATGGAAACATTACCTACCGGGCAGTAAAAAAGATCTGTGAAAGCGGTCTGTACCATCTTCCACTGGAGGATGAACAGGAACTGTCCATGGAAGGAAGAAGCAAAATCAGGAAACTGTCGGATTACCGTCAAATGACAGGACTGGGGGTGATCTCCCATGAATGATTCCTTACAGGAAAAGATAAAAAAGCTCCATCTTGCCGGAATTCTCCAAACAGCGGATATGCGGGCCCAACAGGCAGCAAAGGAACAGATGTCCTATATCGAATTTCTTGAACTGCTCATAAATGATGAAAATCTTAACCGCTCAAGAAACAGACGTAACGATCGGATGAAGCGTTCGCGCATGCCCCAGCATAAAACAATGGAAGAATTCAACTTTTCATGGCAGCCCTGCCTGAACCGTCAGGTCATCTATGCCCTTGGGACCTGCGAGTTTATCCGGAAAAAAGAAAATATAGCTTTTATCGGACTTCCCGGAACCGGTAAGACTCATCTCTCCATCGCACTTGGCATAAAAGCGATTGAACAGGGGTACACGGTGCTGTTCACCACGCTTTCGGAAATGATGGAGGATTTATACATATCCCGTGCGGACAACTCTTTCCGCCAGAAACTGAAGAAATACATTTCACCGGATCTGCTGGTAATTGATGAGTTTGGGCTCAAGAAGCTGGGCCAGACAAATGTGGACGATCTTTATGAAGTGATTTCCAAAAGATACGAGACAGCCTCTACCATCATTACTTCCAATAAGCAGTTTGATGAATGGGGGAGCATTCTTTTTGACCCGGTACTGGCAACGGCCATTCTTGACCGTTTTGTGCACCACTGCAGCTTTATAACTATAGAAGGTGAAAGCTACCGGATGAAAGAACGGGAACGGATCAGCGCTGTGAAACGGCGGGGCAGACCGAAAAAAGAGAGTTCAGGAAATGGAACAAAGGAAGGTTTGAGCGAAATGGAAGAGACCGAAGAAAGCGGGGATTTATGAGATGAAAGAAAACAGGCTGACACGAAACGAAGCGATAGAAGCGGCGGATATACTGAGAGATATGCTTGATGATGAGCAAAGAAAAGCTGAACTGCTCAAACAGCGTAATAAAGAGCTGGAATTATTGCTTATGAAGAATGATATCGCAATTCCTGATTATGAATTATGGCATGGCGTATTACCCATGGTGTAAAAAGACAGTAAAAAACTGGAAAAAGCATCCATAGCGGTGCTTTTTCCCGGGTAAATAAAGTGGGGAATTTTCTCCGCTATTTTTGGGACTTTTTTATTGACAATCACATGAAAGTATTGAAGATATGTTTGATGAGTGGT
Source organism: Kineothrix sp. IPX-CK (assembly GCF_039134705.1). NCBI lineage: Bacteria > Bacillati > Bacillota > Clostridia > Lachnospirales > Lachnospiraceae > Kineothrix > Kineothrix sedimenti. The sequence continues at coordinate 1,935,490 of NZ_CP146256.1, forward strand.
TTAGAGACGGATCACATGATTTCAGAGATGGGGAAGATGGTAGAGAAGTAGCATTTTATGATGAGACTGGCGAAAAGTTATTTATTGGGGTTGAATCAGTGAACGAACTATTAAATATGATAGCTTCTATCAGGGTTATTAAGTGTGATAGAAAAATTATAGATTAAGTAATTAAAAAAGGAGAATACATATTTGAGTACATTGAGAAAATTAGAAAGAAGCGTAGTTAAAGGAAGTTTAACAAAAGAAAAGGTAAGCATCAAAAGAAATTTCGCTAATGCTTGGAGTGACTTTAGAGAAAAGAAATTTGTTGTTAAAGATGATGACGGAAATGTTCTTTCTGACAATACTCCAAGAAACACAATGAAGAAGAAGCAGCGGCATTTTGATAATGTAGAACAGTACAATAGACTATTTGCATATGCCGAAGCATTAAAGAAAGAAAAAGCTGAAAAATAGCATTCCGTATACAATATGTAGAGCGTTTGATATATGAGAAACACCATATATAGATAAAAAAGCGTAAGAAACTCCTGTTTCATAGGAGAAAACTAAGTAAAGAAACAAATCAGTTTGGCGACTGATAAAATAATACATATAGTGTAATTCACAAATTCATTATAACAATTAAAAACTGAACAGAGAATATCTGTACGGGTGCTGAAATAGCTCACCCTTGGGAGAGTTTGTCCATAAATAGCTGTTTTGACATAGATGGATTATTTATATAGAGTGATTTCCCTATGTATCGCTTGGAGACATGCGTTGATGTAATAGATGTTTTTATGTTTTACATATTTAACATACAAAAATTTTTAATTAACGGAGGTAGTTTATTTAATGAATTTTGAAATGACAGGCAAGATTGGACTCAGTAAAGAAACAGAAAAATTTAAACCATATTTAGAAACAACATATGATTCAGGATGGGTTAAAAGAAAGATTATGTTTAATGTAGTTTGTGGTGATAACAGACATTTGCTCACGGTAGATGCCGGCAGTTTTGCAGATGGACATGGAGACATTTATACTTTCAGCAAAGGTTCTATTGATGGTAGTGGTAATAAAGTAAAAGGTGAATCTTTAAAAATTCCATTTAAAGATAGACTCACATCAAAAAAACTGGCGGAAGTTGCTGAGTTTAAAAAGTTTATATTTGATTTAGAAAAGCCGGGAAGACGGTATAAACTAGAAAAAGCTGCCGAAAAAATCAAAGAGGGTACAAGTCTTACTGATGATGAGTTGAAAGAGGTTGGGTTAGAGAATGAATCAGAGGTAGTAGAAGCTCTTGAAAAGAGTAAGAAGAAGCATCATGAATTTATTTCTGAATGGGATTTTGCTGAATTTATCAAGAAGGTTATTGAAAGTGGAAAGTATAAAGACAGCAAGTTTTTCATTAGAGGAAATAGTAATTATCAGTATTCAGATAAAAAGCAGCAAGTATATGAAAGTTATGTTCCACAGCGAATCTATCTCGCAGCGGAAGATGCTGAAGAGTCCTCAACTGCAACTATCAAAATAATTTATAATGCCGAGAGTCTTGATTCTATGAGCGTTGAAGAAAAGGGTAAGTATTATGTGAATGGATATATGATGGAATATGATAATAATCGTAAATCCAATATTCCTGTTCCTATAACAATTACAATTCCGGTGGCAGCGAAAGACTCAAGTGAAAAGGATAAGAAATTCGTTGAGGGCATTAAGCGAAAATTCACTGTAGAAGATGATACATATAAAGAACTTGGTGTTGAAGTAAAGATGCTCAATGGTGCTCAGAAGGTTGAAATCACAGATGATATGCTGACAGACGAACAGAAAGAGGATTTAGATTGTGGTCTCATTACTCTTGACGATATTCGTTCAGAGCTTGGCGGAAGTGTGTATGGAGATAGAATTCAGGAATATCAGTTCTTGAAAATTGCACGAGGTTTTACTAAGGGAAGGAATGAAACAGTATACACCGATGATGATATGGTAATCAGACCAATCGAAGAAGAATTATCGGAAGGTACAGAAGATTTGTTTGAGGACGAAGACATAGCAGATAATGACGACGATCTGTAAAATATAGGATAATTCCTCAAAATTCAAACAAAGTATTAACATAAAAGGAGATTTTTATTAAATGCAGAAACCACAGATTAATGTAATTAAACCAGATATTAAAAATTTATCAATCTATCTAAGGTCAACTAAGAAATTTGGAAAGACAACACTTTTCAGAGATGTAATTCTTGCAAAATATGGAGATGCTTCAAGAGGACTTTTGGTTGGTTGTGGGAACGAAGTTGGATATAAAATGCTTGATAACTTAAATGTTACTCAGGTCAAAACATATAAGGATATGATTGAACTTTCAGATTGGTTAATCAAAGAAAAGGGGAAAGAGCATAATATTGAAATTATCGCTTTTGATACTGGAGATGAACTTACACTGATTACAGATACTGAGACAATCAGGCAGAGCAACATTGAAAACCCGAATAAGAAATGTAAGTCTGTAAAAGCCGCATTTGGTGGATACACAGCAGGAGAAAAATATTCAGCTAATGATTTGGTTAAGCCATATATGACAAAGTTGCAAGAAGCTGGATTTGGGGTGTGGGCTATTGCACATACGAAATTTAAGACAATCAAGGAAAAGGGTGGACTTGAGGAAGATGGCTACATGCAGTTATCCTCTAATATGAGTGCTGATTACGAAGCCGCATTTGGTGATATTTTTGATGTGGTTCTCACTGGTGTAATTGATAGAGATTTAGAAGAAAAGAAAGTAGGAGACAAGACTAAGAAATATACAACTGATACTGTTCGTAAATTGTATTTCAGAGGGACTACTTTGATTGATGCTGGTGGACGATTTGCGGATGGGGCCGTACCAGAGTATATGATATTTGATAAACCTGATATGGGTTCGGAATTCATTAAAGTTGTAGAAGAGGGAATGGAAAAATCTAAGACAACATTTGATAAGCCAAAGACATCAACAAAATCCAAGAAGGAAGAAAAGAAACCAGATCCACTAGAAGAATCGGCAGATGATATTGATACAACACCACCATTTGAAGAAGAAACTAATACTTCCGATTATCCGGATAACCTAGAGGAAACCATCAGAGTCATGTTCAAGGAGTGCAAGGACAAGGACTTGAAAGCAGAAGTAAAAACAATTATCAACTCTTTTGGTAAATTAAATGATTGTGACGATAGTGCTTTGAAAGAAATTTATGACAAATTGAAATAGCTATGTTTATAAAATAATCAGATTGGGTGGTCTTGCAAGCCACCCAATACTATTAAGGTGGTGGGAAGATGCTTGTCAAATGCAAAATATGTGGAAGCAAGGCAGATAGAAATGAAGCATATAAAGTAGTAGTTGATGGGAAAAATCATTACTACTGCAACAAAAATGAATATACTGAATGGAGAAAAAAGAAAGATATAAAGGATAGGACATATAATCTGATTTATGAGATTTTTGATAGAAAAGTAACTAATACAATTTTATACAAAGAAATTGTTGAGCTTGCAGATGTTTATACATATGAAAAAATATTGGCATATCTCATAGATAATGAAAATTATCTAACAAGTGTTATAAAGAAAACTTTTATAAGTGAATATGCTCAAATTAGATATTTTACAGCAATCTTAAAGAACAGCTTAACTGATTTTCAATATGATGGCGAATCAAAAGTGGAAATCAATAGGTTGGATATACCTGATGTCTCTAATAATCAATTTAGTAGAAAGAAAAGGAAAAAATCATTGTCTGAATACGAGGAGGAAGTTGGTGAGCAGATATAGGCGAATTTCTTACAGGAGTCACAGATAAATACCCACTACAGTTATTAAAAGGAAGAGTAAAGGTAGAGGGAAACGTAGTTAGTTGCTTGTTCAAAGATATGCTTTTACTAGATGAAATCACACTAGAACAGAAAGATTTTATTACAAGTGATGGGTTATTCTATTTTTCATTACTTAATCAGCTAAGAGGAAAAGGCTTTTATTCCCTTGACGAGGTTACAATTCTGTCAAATATGAATGAAGATGTAATTGAAAGATATGAGTCTTGTGGCGGATGGGATTCCATTCAGCATCAAATTGATATCATCAATGAGAAAAATTTTGATACATATATAGATATCCTATATCGAGAAAACATTATTTTACACATGCATGAGGACGGCTTTAATCTTTTAAAAAAGATTGACGTTAATGGAAAAGAAATATCACCTCTTAGTATGTTCCGTAAAATGGACGCTGAATCTGTAACCGATTGGTATGAAGCAAGAATTAGTTCTTATGGAACTGGATATTCAAGCAAGATTATTGAGGAAGAAGAAATTGATTTTGATGATGAATTTATTAATAATTGCCAAGAAGGATTAGAAAATGGTGTTCCTTTTGATATTGCTGGGTATGACATAAATGGAGAAGAAATGAATTGCTTTCAGTTTCTATCAAGGCAAGTAAATGGTTTATTAGAAGGGACTCTTACCATGATGGGAGGATATAGTAGCACAGGTAAATCTACTTGGTGGGTAACAGTTATAATGGCACTCCTTTATAGAGATAGGAAAGTGCTGATAATATCTAACGAAGAAAATGTTAAGAAATTCAAAATTAAATTCATGGTTTGGTTGCTTGGCAAGAGAAACAGATACTTTAAATTAACAAAGAAAAAATTAATGAGCGGAGACTTGAATGCAGAGGACAGAAAACAGTTGTCCTCAGTTCAGGATTATTGGAGGAAGAATTACAAAGGAAGAGTTAAATTCATTTCATTGGCCGATGCAAATATGTCAACAGTAAAGAAGAAAGCTAGGGAAAATATCCTTAGATATGGATACGACACAATATTATATGACACATTCAAACTGGATTTTGACTCTGCTGGTAGCACCAGGCAAGATTTATCTCTGATAAAAGATAGCCGTGAGTTGGATTCATTATGTAAAAAGTATAATGTAATTGGATTGGCCTCTCTACAGCTTGCTATTAATACAATAGGAAAGTTATTTCTTGACAGTTCTGTTTTATCGAATAGCAAACAGATAAAAGAAGTTTTAGAAGGATTATATCTTATGCGTAATGTATATGATGAAGAACTAGATCCTGATAATAAAAAATATTATTGTAAGCCTTTCAAATTGAAAAAGGTAAATGATAAATGGATTCAAGAAGAATATGTGTGTGATAGGAATGCTGTTTGGAGAATGGTATTTCCAGATAAAACTAGAAGTGGGGCAAATTCATCAGATAATGGGATAGCATATTTGTTAAAGTTTTCAGGAGATCACTGTATCTTTAGAGAGGTAGCACAATGCTATCCTAAACACGGATATATACAATAATAAGAAGTAGAGTGGTGAGATATGTTATCAGAAATTAAAAAGGAGTTAATTAATCACCCTGAAAAACTCAAGGAAGTCTTAAAACATTTTGGTTATTGTAATGTGATAGTTAGAACAAAATATTTACAGTTTGGTAGAGATGAATATTCATCAAAAAAGTCTCTAGTTGTTAAACTGGAAAATAACCAGTATCTGTATGTGACTGATTATGCAAGGAATATTCAAAAAGACTTATTTAGTTATATTAGCGAACAAAGAAAAATTGAATTTTCAGAAGTGCTGCATGGACTAAAAGGGATATTGTGTATATCTGACTACTGTGAATATTTTAGTAAAAAGGGAATTTTTGGTGGGTTTTATGAACGCATTAGAAAAAAAAGCACATACAAAGTCAATACATATAATGAATCCATCTTAGACAATTATGCAAAATACGGCAATTTAAGATTCCTTGAAGATAGCATATCAATAAACACTCAACAGTTTTTTAATATTAGATATGATGTTGAGTCACAAGGAATTGTAATACCAATATACGATCAAATAGGGCAACTCATAGGTATAAAGACCAGGGTGAATTTTGAGGTTTCAGATGGTGAGCAGAAATATTACTATTTGATTCCATGTGCAATGTCTCAAACATTATATGGGTATTCACAGAACTATAACTATTTAGTGGAAAATACAGTGTTTATATTTGAGTCTGAGAAATCAGTGATGCAATGTCATTCATATGGAATAAGGAACTGTGTCGCACTAGGGAGTGGTTCTATTAGTTCAAAACAAGTGCAGATGATATATGAACTAAATCCAAGTAAAGTAATTTTTATGCATGATGTTGGATTTGACTTAGAAAATATTATGAGAAATATCTTATTGGTAAAATCATATTCAAGATTTTCGGAAATTGAATTAGGGTATTGGAATTACTTTGACTATGGATATGAAGGGAAGATATCTCCCTCTGATTTAGGGAAAACCGAATTAGAGAGAATTATAAATACAGAAATTTTATTGATTGGAGATGATGAAAGCGAAGACAACTTATAATGTAATTTCTGATTGTCGGGGAATGTGTGAGAATGAAATAATAAATACAATTATTTCTGATAGAGGAATTAAAGATGTAGAGCATTTTTTGAATCCAAATGAAGGTGATTTGTTACCTTTAGATTCCTTAGAAAATGTTGATATGGCGAGAAAAATTGTTGAAAACGGAATTGATTGTGGCTTTCACTTTGGCATTTTATGGGATACAGATACTGATGGAGCAACTTCAGGTGCAATAATGACCAGATATTTAATGAATTTTACAAAAGCTGTGTCTCCATTTATTAATGAGGGGAAATCCCATGGATTGATTGGACAAGATATTGATAGATTCAATGATTGCGATATTGTGATTATTGTGGATAGTCTGGATAAAGATATAACTCAATATAGAGAATTAGTATCAAGGGGTAAAGAAGTTGTGGTCTTAGACCATCATGCCATCGATCAAGATGTACCATATGATGAATATATCACATTAGTTAGCTCACAGAGAAATTATGATAATCTCAATCTGTCGGGCGCAGGTGTTGTGTGGAAGTTTTGTAAATACCTTGACCAATATTTTATGGAAGATTATGCAGATGACTATGTTGATCTGGCGGCCTGTGGGCTTGTGGCAGATATGATGGACGTTTCTGAAAACAGCATGGAGAATAGATACATAATTGAGATTGGTTTAGATCGAATGATAAATCCCGCAATAAAAAAAATTGTGGGGAGTTTTCCTTTTAATAGTACAGCTATCTCCTTCAGTATTGCTCCACTGATAAATGCAGCAAACCGTATGAATAGAAATGTGACGGCCATGAATGCATTTTTAGCAGACGACAATAAGGAGGTTCTTAAGTATATAAAAGAATTAAAGAAATGCAAAGAAGAACAAAATGAAGAAGTTGAAAAATTAATGGATAACATTATTGTTCAAGCAGATGGACAATTAGATAAAAAAGTCATATCTATTTTTATAAATAGTGAAAATGGAATCTCTGGACTGATTGGGAACAAACTACTTGAAAGATATCAAAGACCTTTGTTGATTTTAAAAGAGATAGAGATAGATGGAGAAAAATATTATGCGGGATCTGCAAGAGCGATTGGTATCGATGATTTTAGAAAACTTTGTAATGAAACTGGTGTTGCTGAAGCAAATGGACATGAGTTGGCATTTGGGATACAGGTAAAGGCAAAGAAATATGGAGATTTTATTTCCAAACTTGAAGAGTCTTTAGAAAACATTGAAATTAAGATGGCAAGAACTGTGGATATTGAGTTAGATATATCTGATATAACAAGAGATTTAATTGACAAAATTAAGACTATAGATAAAATATCTGGAACAGGTTTTAAACCAATAACAGTAAAAGTATCTGATATTACGGAATATGAGGTGGGTAGTATGTCTCAAGGGAAACATCTTGTGTTAAAACCAACAGATTATTTACAACTTATCAAATGGAATTGGAATGGTTCTTTTGATGATATGGAGGATAATGCGATATTAGAAGAACCAATAACTGTAATTGGCAAATTGGATTCTGGTTGGTTAGGAAGAACGTTTTCCTTAAAAATAATATGTGATGAAGTAAAGGTGGTGGCATAGAATAGGGACTTTAGAATTAATCAAAACAATTATTCCAACGCTGAATTTCAAATTTCCATATTTAGTCGAGGATTATGTAGAAAATTTATATCTTGAAAACTATCATTGCCACAAAGATTTTAGTAATACAAGTACTCCTGATTGTGCAGAATCTATTGAGAATTATGCAAAACTGACTCATGAATATGGGTCGAAGTGTCTGTTTTCAGGAGATCATGGTTCCCAGGGAAATCAATTCTTAGTCTATAAAACTTCCGAAAATGAAAAATTGAAATATATTCACTCAACAGAAGCCTATTGGGTGAAGAACCGGCATGAAAAAGATAGAAAAAATTGTCACATGGTTATTGTCGCCAAGAACGCAGATGGTAGGGGCGATATTAATTTTGCCTTATCAAGAGCAAATGAGGACGGATATTACTATAAACCAAGAATTGACTTGGAATTATTATTTGATATTCCAAAGGATAATGTAATTGTTACCTCTGCGTGTATTGCAGGTTGGAATTACGAAGATGCTGAAGATATTTGGATTAAAATTCACAACTATTTTGGCGATAATTTTTATCTCGAAGTTCAACCACATAATACAGATAAACAAAAGAAACTTAACCAGAAGATTCTTAGAATTGCCAAGGATAACAATATCCAGATTATAGCTGGCATGGATAGTCACTTTTTAAACGATAAGTCATCAATAAAACGTGATCAGATTCTTAAATATAAGGGAGTAAATTATCCAGACGAAGAAGGATGGTACATGGATTGGCCGGATACTAAGACGGTAATCCAGAGATTTAAAGAACAGGGTATCTTATCCGAAGAAGATATTTATAGATCTATTATGAACACTAATGTGTTTGTAACAGAGTGCAGAGAGATTATTCTTGATAAATCATTCAAAATTCCCACTGTCTATCAAGGTAAGACATATGAAGAAAAGTGCAAGATATACAAACATGAACTAAATATCGCTTATGCAAAAGAAAAGGAAAAGTCAAAAAAAAAGGCAGATGGAGTAAGGTACGAAGCCAAGGAAGTTATGGATTCTGGTGTTGTAGATTATTTCCTAACAAGCAAGGCTATTGTTGATGATGCAGTGAACAATGAGGGAGGTATATTAACAACAACTTCTCGTGGTAGTGCAGCTTCATTTATTACAAATAAATTATTAGGACTTACAACCGTTGATAGATTCAATGCCGATATCCCTATTTATCCAGAAAGGTTTTTAACAAAAGAACGTGTGGTTGCGGGTATGATGCCTGATATTGATTTAAACGTAGCTACTCAAGAACCGTTTGTAAAAGCGACAAAGAAATTATTGGGAGAACATGGCTGCTATCCATTAATGGCTATAGAAAAACTAAAAGAAAAGGCTGCATGGCAATTATACGCTGGTGCAAATGATGTTAGCCCTGATGATGCAAATCAAATCTCAAAGTACCTAGATGAATACAATAAAGCATTAAAATATGCTGATGACGAAGAAAAAGATTTGATTTTGGTTGAAGACTATATCCCCGATGATTATCTGGAATTATATAAACAAAGTAACGAATATCAGGGGATTACAATCAATTTAAAATGTCATGCCTGTGGACACATAATTTTTAATGGAGATGTTCGTAGAGAAATTGGACTCATCAGTGCTGTTTCTGAAACAACTGGTCAAAGAACTCTTTGTGCTGCTATTGAAGGTGGATACCTTGATGAATTTGGATATGTAAAAGAAGATTTTCTTATTGTTGATAGTGTTTATCTTACATATAAGTTTTTTGGCAGTATTGGTATGAAAGTTCCAACATTTGATGAACTTAGAAAAATGATAGACGGAGATAAACTCACATGGAAAATATACGAAAAGGGTATTACTTGTTGTGTGAATCAATGTGAAAAAGAAGCTACTACTAATAGAGTTAAGAAATATAAACCACAAAATTTACGAGAATTGAGTAGTTTTATAGCCGCTATACGCCCTGGATTTGCATCTCTATTGAGCACATTTTTGAATAGGGATCAGTATACAACAGGAGAATCAAAAATTGATGACTTACTGTCAGATACTGCTCATTTTATGATATATCAAGAATCAATTATGAAAGTTTTATCATTCCTGAAATTAGAAATGGGAGAAACATATGGTGTAATCAAGTCCATTTCAAAGAAAAAATTGAAGGGAGAAAAGAAACAACGCTTATTAGATGAACTGACTACATCATGGAAAGAAGAATTCCATAACACTAATAGTTTTAATAATGTGTGGAATGTTATTGAGGATTCAGCTAGATACGCTTTCAACTCACCTCATGCTTACAGTATGGGAGGAGATAGCGCATATCAAGCGTGGTTTAAAGCGCATCATACAAAAGAGTTTTATGAGGTCTCCATTAACCACTATCAAGAAAAAAATAAGAAGAACAAAATTGATGCACTCGTGAAAGAGGCTATAAAGTTTTATGGGTATAAACTAGGAGATTACGAATTTGGAGCAGACAATAGAAAAGTTACGATTGATGAGGAATTTGGATTGATTTATCCTAATCTATCTAGTATTAAAGGGTTTGGAGAGGGAGTATCTGAAACACTTTTTGAATTAGGACAAAAAGAATATGACAATTTTACTGATGTTTTGGTAACTCTGTTTTCAAATTCAATAAACAAAACTGTTATTGATAAATTGATTAGAATCAATTATTTCAAAAAATACGGTGATGTTAATACTCTTTTGTGGATAACAAAATATTATGATTTAGTCTTTGAAGCCAAGACCATATCAAAGTCAAAGGCTGAGAAAAACAATCTCTCATTTGATATCTTGAAAAAATACGGAAATGAAACAGAGAAACAATTCAATAAGATTAATTCAGTCGGTTTGTTAAATGAACTAATTCAGAACATCAAGTATCAAGAATTGACTATAAAAGAACGTCTGGATAATGAAAGAGAGGTATTGGGAATTGTATCTAGTTACGAAGAGAAAGCCGATAAGAGATTATATTATGTCTCTGAATTAGAGGTCAAGAAGTCAATTACAAATGTAAAATTATTTGAAATCTATAGTGGTAAAGCTAGAGAAGTAAAAATGTGGTCGAGTCAGTATACTAGGAGTCACTTCGAATTAGGTGATATTTTATATATAACCTGTTTGGAGAAAAAGAACAAAAAAGAGCCAACAGGTGAAATAAATCCAGACACCGGAAAAAAGATTTATAAAGAGATACCTGATAAATTTGAATACTGGTTGAGCAGATTTATTATAAAAAATGATATTGAAAACGAGGTGGGAGATTGAAATATTATTATACTGACAAGCAATTGAAGGAACTGGTTTCTTACCTCGTTATCCTTCATACTACCAATGAGCAGAAGAACCAACATATTTTAGACTATTATGATAAAAGATGTATTAAACACAAAGCAAAAGCTCTAAAGACAGGAGACTATTCATTTATGATAGAATCTTGCCCAGAATTAGGATTTGCAAAAGATACATATTTTACAGATGAATTGTGTATTGAAAGAAAGAATTCCGTTGATGAATTGGCAGGTAATATCAAAGAACATGATGAGAGATTCTTTAAGGAACTGAACAGGATGATTAATATCAAAAATTCTTATCTTCTAATAGAGAATAATAGATTAGATGATATTGTTAGCCATAATTATCGGTCAGAGTACAATGAACTTGCTTTTATTAGAAGATTGTTGGGGGTTCAAAAGGTTGCAAACATTTATATTAATTTTATTAATAAAGAGAATATGGGATTTATGATTTATGAGATTTGCTACAGTGCTTTAATGGGGCAGATACTGAAATAATTTATATTTTTGCCTTGAAACATATTTTTCATAAAGAAAATTAGGAGGTCTATTATATGGGAACGTGGGTAGTGACGGCACAGGTTGAAGTGGAAGTAGAGGCAAACAATGAAAATGAGGCAATATCAAATGCAGAAAATGAATTAGGATTTGATGTTACTAGTTTTCGGGTGTTGAATGCTGAATCTTGTGATGAGGAGGACGAATAATGTATCAGAACTGTTGTAAAAAGTGTGGTAGCACATCGCTCCACACAGAGGTAAAGGGCAATAACACTGGTTTATATTGTGATGATTGCGGAGCATGGGCGAAATGGCTATCCAAAGATGAGTTAAGAGCGTTTGAGCATAGTAAAAAAGAGAATAAGAATCAAAGCGATATTATTGAGTGCGAAATCCCAATTGGCAGATTGTGTTGCTTTAAGCCATTAGATCAAGACTCGATCTATTTTGGACACATGGCTGGCAAGGTAGTTGATGATTTTGAAAACATGACATATATGTATGTGCTTGTGTGTGACGATAGATATTTCTTTTCAAGAAAGGTCATTATCAAACCAAACGACGTTCACACGTCCAACGAGGCGAAGAGGTATTTCTAAAAAGTCATGAATCGGGGATTTCAAAGGAGGGTAATGATTGAATAATATTAATCAGTTTATATTGAAAGTATGTACAGTATCAAGTGACGATTGGTTTTGGCTATATATCAATGGAGAATTTACAGGGTATGAAGGACATGGATTAGAACCTTGTGATTTTGCAAAAGCAATTAACGAATATATTGATAAACGAAGTAATGGTTTTCATCTTGCGTATATCACTGGTATTGATTATAAAGAGTACTACATAAATCAAGAATATGCCGAAGATTATGGATGTCCACAATTATTTGGAGATATTCCGGAAGATATGTTTCTGTAGGATTAATTAAAGGAGGATGTTGTTGAATAAAGTAGATAGAATTAATGAATTAGTGGAAGAACTTAACAAAGCTGCAAATGCCTATTATAAGTACGATAATCTAACTATGACAGATAAACAGTACGACGACTTGTACGATGAGTTGTTCGCTCTTGAAAATGAAACAGGATACATATTAACCGGATCTCCTACACAGAAAGTTCAGGGAGATGTCGTTGATTTTCTTGTAAAAGTAGAACATAAATATCCAATGCTTTCATCTAATAAAACAAAGGACTTAGCAATAGTTCGTAAGTTTATTGGAGACAACGATGTGATTCAGTCGTGGAAGCTGGACGGATTAACAGTGGTAGCGGAGTATAAAAATGGAATGCTTTACAAGGCGGTCACTAGAGGGAACGGTATAGTCGGAGAGGATGTTACTCATACATTTAAGCATTGCATCAATCTTCCAGTTAAACTTAGAGAGCCAGCAAACATTACGTTTAGAGGAGAATGTGTAATTCCGTGGGGCACATTTGAAGAAATTAATTCCGAATTAGAAGAAACGTATTCTCATCCACGTAATCTTGCAGCCGGGACACTAAGACAGTTAGACGCTAATATTGCTATTGAACGGAAGTTAGAGTATTACGTGTTCGATGTGGTGGATGGATTTGAATCTGGAAATCTAATAGGGAATTATGCCTATGCATCAGATTTGGATATGCCGGTTGTGGAACATTGTATGGTTAGTGGAAATTTAGAAGAGTGTTTTAGAAAGTTTAATCCAGAAAATTTTAGACTACCAGTTGACGGTCTAATTTACCGCTATGATGATACAGGGTATGGGAAATCCCTTGGAACCACTTCGCATCACCCTCTTGATATGTTGGCTTTTAAATGGCAGGATCAATTATATGAGACGATATTGACGGATATTGAGTGGAACACATCTAAAACGGGACTAATTAACCCCGTTGCTATTTTTAATCCGGTAGACCTTGAAGGGGCTGTTACCACGAGAGCCACCTTACACAATGTATCTTATATAGAAGATTTAGAATTAGGAATTGGCGACACGATACAAATTTACAGAAGCAACATGGTAATACCTAAGGTACATGCAAATCTTACAAAGAGTAATACATGGATGATTCCAGATAAATGTCCATGCTGTGGTGGAGAAGCAGAAATCCACAATGAGAATGGAAGTAAGACACTCCATTGTTGCAACGACGCTTGTACCGCCAAGTTACTCGCAAGGATAGTTCATTTCTGTTCAAAGAACGCTATTAACATAGAAGATATGAGTGAAGCAACGATTGAGTTTGTTGTAAATAAGGGATGGATAAGACGATTTAAAGATATATACGATTTAAAACAATATACAGGTGAATGGATTAAATGTAGTGGTTTCGGTCAGAAGTCAGTATATAAGCTGATTGATAATATAGAAAAAAGTAGAAATACTGCGCTTGATAGATTTATATATTCGCTATCAATACCGCTTATCGGAAAAACAGCAAGTAAAACTATTTCAAAGTATCTGAATGGAAGTTTTGAAGATTTCTTTGATAAGTGGATAAATAATTATAACTGGACTTTACTTGATGATTTTGGAGCAACTATGAATGATAGTATGAATAATTTTATTCTACACAATTGCCTATGGGTAAAGAAATTGGCAGACGAGTTTGTTTTTAATGAACCAAAACTTAATCAGCAAAAAGATGTTTTGAATACTTTGGATAGAAAAACATTCGTAATAACTGGTAGCGTCAATCGCTTTAAAAATAGAGATGAGCTTAAAGAACTGATTGAATCCCTTGGTGGGAAGGTATCAGGAAGTGTGAGTACTAAAACAGACTTTTTGATAAATAATGACTCCACATCAAATAGTGGGAAAAATAAGAAAGCTTTTGAATTAAGAATTCCAGTTATTACAGAAGAAGAGTTTATGAAAATGATTAATTATTAATGATGTTGGCGCATCAAACAGAGAATATACATATAAGATAATTCAAAATCCCAAAATGAATTATGCACTGTGGACGCACAGAAAAATAAATGGATACCGGTATCCTCTATAACGGAGGATGAATGAAAAAAATAGTAACAATATTAATGAGAAACGCGGAGAATATAGTTGTTTTTATTATCTTTGCAATAGTTTTAGTTGACACTGCTCTACTGTTTGGTGTTATGTCGCACAATAAGGAAGAAAGACGAGAAGTTATTGAACTGGAAGTAGAGAAGCAACCAGAAACAGAAGTTGTTGAAGAACAAACAGATGATAGGTCGAAGACAATTCGAGATTTGAATGTTTATGAAATGGCACAACTCGAATATATTTCTGCTATAGCTGATTATCAAAAGGGTTTTTATACGGATTTGAAAGAGTGGTATTTAGATTATAAAAGTATATTTACAAAATACGACCTCTTCATTGATAAGCCAGAAACAATATACGATTATTACACGGAAAAAGAGTTGGATTTATTGTTTCGTGTTGTTCAAGCCGAAGTTGGTGATGAATATTCGTTTGAACAGAAGTGTAATGTTGCAAGCATTATTTTAAACAGAATAGAAAATGGAGAATTTGGTGATGATAGTATGCTTGGTGTTCTGACGGAAGATCAATTTACGACTATTGCAAACGGTAGATATTTAGAAGTAGAGGTATCTGAAGACACTATTCTAGCGTGTGAATTTGCATTTGAAATAGATGATACCACGGATGGATGTTTATTTTTTGACAGCAACGGAACGTTAAATTATAGCTTTGTCAGGAACGACGGAGCACACAATTTATACCGATTAGAGGAGAAAAAGTGAAAAGCATGGAAATAAAATTCAAGTCACCGGAAGATACTACGGAATTTATTAATATATGTAGTTCTTTTATTAGTGACATTAATATTTACGATGGAAGTATAGCGGTTGATGCAAAATCAATTATCTCTGTATTTTCTCTTAGTCAAAGTAAGTCTGTAAGGGTGGAAATGATTAGTGAAGATAAAAATGAGATAGACAGATTTATTGAGAAAATAAGAAAGTTTGAGGTGTGATAAAGTGGTTACTATGTTGGGAAAGACAAATTCGGGGAAGGACAGTATTGTAAATAAACTTGTAAAAGAGCATGGATTTAAAAGGGCAATTACATATACAACCCGTCCTATGAGAGACGGAGAAGTTCAAGGTTCCACATATCACTTTATAAACGATTATGAGTTCGATGCAAAAGTAAAAGAAGGATTCTTTGCAGAGTACAAAACTTATGAAACAGCATTTGGTATTTGTAAATATGGCTCCTCAAAAGAATCTTACATAAATTCAGATAAAAAAACTATCATCATACTTACGCCAGATGGATATAGGGATGTGCTGAACACCTTAGACCCAAAACTTACCGCCATCTATATTTATGCTAATAATCAGACCATAAAAGAACGCTTGAAGAAGCGAGGAGATAATAAAGAAGAAGCTGAACGTAGGCTATTACACGATAATGAAGACTTTAAGGGAGTTGAAAACATTGTGGGCAAGATTGTCTACAACAATAAGTCCAATAATATTGACGATGTGGTAAATACTATTGTGAAATATTTGGAGGGTAGATGAAGAAGATATACTTATGTGGAGCGTGTGAGCAGGTAAGTTTCGAGGAAAGTCAGAAGTGGAGGGTTGAGAGTGAAGAATGGTTTGAGAAAAATGCAGAAGGATTTATTTGTATCAATCCAAATGATTATTTTGAGTACGATAAATCGTACCATAAAACAGATAGTGAAGTTTTTAGATTTTTGCTGCGTAAAGTTAGAGAGTCGGACGTAGTGCTGGTTAATTTAGATAGTATTAGACAGTCAGTAGGCAGTATTGTAGAAATACATGAAGCGTTTGTTAATAATATTCCGGTCATTGGATTCTATAACAGAGATAAAAAATTGAAAAATAAGGACAAGAAATCACTGTTTCATTCGTGGATTTACGAGATGGTGGACAGGATCGAAACGGGTAGTCATGCTCATGAGTGGGCTATGAATTACATAAAGGATTATTATGGGTACTGTTAATAAGAATAGTAATCTCTTTTGGTGGATTATTTGTGGGTTAATTATTATTGCATGGAATGTATATTTGTATCATCAGCCACCAAGAGAATATGATGTTTATGACATTATTAGAATGGAACAAATGGTAAATTAGTCGGAGGGTAAATATTGCAGATAATTAAAAAAGATGGAACTTTAGAAGAATATGACGAACAAAAAATAATAGATGCTTGTAACAAGGCGGCAAGAAGGGCGATGGTGAATTTATCTGATGAAGACTATCAGTTAATTTGTTCGTCTGTCTGGCAAAGACTTGTAGAGAGTGACATGGAAGATACTGAAATATATGAGATGCATAATATTGTAGAATCGGTATTAGAAGAACATTTTCCTTTAATTGCAAAGATGTATAAGGAATACAGAAATTATAAAAAAGACTTCGTACATATGATGGACAAAGTATATGAACGAAGCCAAGCAATAAGATATATTGGAGATAAAAGTAATGCTAATACAGACTCGGCTTTAGTAGCTACAAAACGAAGCCTTATATATAACGAATTAAGTAGTGAGTTATATAAAAAGTTCTTTCTTACGCACGCTGAAAAACAAGCTATGAAAGACGGGTATATTTATATTCATGATAGAAGCGCAAGACTGGATTCGTTTAATTGTTGTTTGGCGAAAGTCGGGGATGTCATGCGTGGCGGTTTTGAGATGGGTAACGTCTGGTATAACGAACCTAATTCACTTGATACAGCTTTTGATGTGATGGGTGATATTATTCTTTCAACCGCTGCTCAAGAGTATGGCGGATTTACCGTGCCAGAAGTTGATAAGATTCTCTCTCCATATGCACAAAAAACATATAGTAAACAATATAAAAAATATTTCAAATTACTTATGAGTGATAAAAGAAAGACGGTGAAATCGTTAGGTATAGAATGGGCTTCTTTGTCTAAATCGATTATGGATGAACTATGGTCGCAAGCAGATAGCGCATCAAAAGAAGAAGCGGACTACGATGTCAAACGTGATTTTGAACAGGGCTGGCAAGGGATTGAGTATAAGTTAAACACGGTTGGTAGTTCGCGAGGAGATTATCCTTTCATCACAATGACGCTTGGTTTGTCTATGTCAAAATTTGGAAAAATGGCAGCTATAACATTATTAGATGTACATGCTAAAGGACAGGGTAAAAAAGGATTCAAGAAACCCGTGCTATTTCCTAAGATTGTATTTTTATATGATAAGGAATTACATGGCGATGGGAGTGATAAGTATCCGAGCGCAGATGTATTTAACGCAGGAATTGAATGTAGTAGCAAGACAATGTATCCAGATTGGTTGAGTCTTACTGGTGAAGGGTACGTGCCAGAGATGTATAAAAAATATGATAGAGTTGTAAGTCCTATGGGTAAGTGCAAATCAGCCCATGTAAAACGGTATTTAACTGTTGCTTAACAGGTGTGGTTATTATGACTGCTAACAGATAGGTCTATAGGAGAAGAGATTCGTTTGAACTATAGATGAAGCTGTGCTTTAGAAATAAAGTGAATCGACTAACGGTGATGAGTGTAACCGTGTAGAAATGGAGATAAGCGCCATTTCCAAAGATACCGCCCTATGAAGAGAGTAGGAACATCTCCGAGGGAAAAGCTAGTCAGTACCACTAGTGATAGTGGATTAATTATGTGTAGAGCATTTCTTTCTCCGTGGTATGAACGTGGGGGAATGGAGCCGGAAGATGAAAATGATAAACCAGTATTTGAAGGAAGATTTAATTGTGGTGCTGTTTCATTACATTTGCCAATGATATTGGCGAAAGCCAGACAAGAATCCAAAGATTTTTATGAGGTATTAAACTATTATCTCGAATTAATCAGAGGATTACATAAACGAACCATGGATTATATTGGCGAATTAAGAGCATCTACAAATCCAATTATGTTTTGTGAAGGTGGCGCTTATGGTGGAAATTTAAAGCCTGACGATAAAATCAAAAGTATTCTTAATCCTATGACAATATCTTATGGTATAACAGCACTTAACGAGCTACAAAGACTCTTTAATGGAAAATCTATTAGAGAAGATGGCGAATTTGCTTTAGAAGTTATGAGATACATAAATGATTACATCGACAGAATAAAAAAGGAAGATAAAATTCTTTATGCCATTTATGGTACTCCCGCTGAATCGTTATGCGGACTACAGATTGAACAGTTTCGTAAATTATATGGAGTTGTAGAGAATGTGTCTGATAAACCGTATGTAAGCAATAGTTTCCACTGTCATGTTACAGAACAAATATCTCCTATAGAGAAGCAGGATAAAGAAGAACGTTTTTGGGATATGTTTAATGGTGGTAAGATACAGTATTGTAGATATAACTTAAATTATAATAAATTAGCTATCAAGACATTAATTTTAAGAGCGATGGAAAAAGGTTTTTATGAAGGCGTAAATCTTGCATTATGTTATTGCGAAGATTGCGGGTATCAACAAGTGGAAATGGATGTTTGCCCTCAGTGTGGCAGTAAGATGATTACTAAGATCGACAGAATGAATGGATACTTAGGTTTTACACGCGTACATGGAGACACTCGATACAATCCTGCAAAAAATAAGGAAATCGATGACAGAGTTAGTATGTAATAATGAGTAACCAAAAAATTACCAGTAACCAAAAAATTTTGGAAGAGATTTATGCCGGAAAACGACACAATTTGCTATAGAAAGTTGGGTGATAAAATATGGCAAAAGTACAAATTAGAACAGTGATAGAAGGGAATATTGATAAATTTGATGCCTTCAAAGCGTTGTGTGAAGAAGTTGGATTGAAAATGTTGACACAGGATAATCTCGGAGATTATAAAGTTAAAGATGGAATTTTGTATCGTTATGTTGACGGATCTTATCATGGAAGTTCCTTAATTAAAGAAGAGATTGTAAGTAAAGATTATAGATTGGTAGCTTTGTTTGAGAGTTTGTTGACGATAAAGAGTTTGTTATAAAAATAAAAAGGCTAGGATATTACACTCCTAGTCTTTTATGAAATAAATACGAAAGGCGATGATTAATAATAAATAGCGCTTCAAATATAGAAAGTCTGTCTTTTTCAGATAAATCAGTTTTGCAATTTATGATAAATCAGTATAAAATAAATCTTGACGATGTGCAAAACAATATGAATGATTTGAAAAAACAGGAAATGTTAAAACAACACCCATATAAAATTTGGGAGGCCGGTGACGGTAGAGTAAAGACTTATATTTATGATGAAAGTAAAAGCAATAAAAGGAGGATTGTTGCCAAGAAAACGAAAAATGAGCTGGAAGAGTATCTTATTTCAGAATATGAAAAGTATAATCAAAACAATACAGAAGTAGGGCATCTATTTAAAGAGTGGATTGCCTATGCGTTATCGGAGAAAGATATCGAGAAGAATTCTGCTGATAGATATTACAATGATTACGATAAGTTTATTGTTAATACAGAATTTGCGTCAATGGACATAAGGAATGTTACTTCACATGACGTAATTTCTTTTCTAAAAGATACAATAAATCGTGATGACAAAATAACTAGAAAAGCTTTCAGCAATTTAAAAACAGTTTTAAATGGACTTTTTAGTTATGCAAAATCAGAAAGAAATCTTGAATGTATCTCAATGACATATACATTAAAGGATTTCAAGGTATCTGATAAAAAGTTCAAGAAAAATATAGTTAAGGATGCGCAGCAGGTATTCAATGAAGATGAAGCTATTAAAATAGCAAACTTCATTATCGCAAACTATAAAACTATTAGGGAATTAGGAGTTTTATTTTCTCTTCTTACGGGACTTCGAGTAGGGGAGTTGTGTACCCTCAAATATTCTGATTGCGAACAAGACATACTATATATTCAAAGAACAGAAGTTAAATATAAGAATGCGGATGGGAAGACCGTTTATGATGTAAGGGAATTTCCCAAAACTGAATGCAGTATGAATGGTATAGAACTTTCCAATTCGGCTATTGATGTTTTTGGCTTAATCAAGCGAATCAACATGTCTAATGGTATAAAAAGCGATTATGTATTCTTTGATGAAGAGTATGGGAGATTAAAATCTTATTTCTTTAATAAAGAATTGAAGAAGATATGCAATAACCTAAACATACCATTTCGATCTATGCACAAGCTAAGAAAGACATATGCGTCCTATTTATTAGCAAATGGTGTTGATGAAAAGATTGCACAGGCACAGTTAAGACATAAGGACAGTACAACAACCCATAAATATTATGAGTTTTCCATTAGAAATAAAAGTTATATAAAAGGGGTTATAAACAAAAACGATCTGTTATCAAAAGTCAATATTTTGTAATCAACTGTAATCATTAAGTTTGATACAAAAAATCTGAAAACCTCCACAATTTCAAGGCTTTCAGACCATTATAAGACAAGCTGATGACGAGAATCGAACTCGTGACCTCCTCACTACCAATGAGGTGCGCTACCGACTGTGCCACATCAGCAATACCGAAGGCTATTGTATCATCTGAAGATAATTTTGTCAACGTGAAAATCCACCTTTTATTATAAAAAATATCGGTAAATTTTTTCGGCCGGCAGTAAGAGGAATAACATGCTGAAAGTGAGCAGGTTAGTATTGAAAAGAACAGCGGAATCGTAGTAAAATAAGAATATGCTAAAAAGAGAAAAGAGGATTGTAATGAAGGACGCAAAGATTCACGATAGCGTTTTTATCGCCGATGGTGCGGTTGTACTTGGCGATATAACCGTTGGGGAAGGCTCCAGTATTTGGTTTAATTCCACCGTCAGAGCGGATAGGGATTGGATTGTAATCGAAAGCGGAAGCAATATACAAGATAATGCCGTAGTACATGTGGAAACCGGATTCCCGGTACACATAGGAAGGAACGTAACAGTTGGCCATGGCGCTATCGTGCATGGATGCACGGTGGAAGATAATACACTGATTGGTATGGGTGCCATTATTTTGAATGGGGCCAGAATAGGAAAGAATTGTATTATCGGGGCTGGAGCTTTAGTGCCGCAGAATATGGTTGTTCCAGACAATTCCCTGATCATAGGATGTCCGGGGAAGATATTGCGCAAGGTGACGGAGGAGGAAGTACAGACTAATTTGCATAATGCGGCAGAATATGTAGAAGAAGGAAGAACCTATAAAAACGACAAAAATAAGGAGGATTAAGGAATGGATTTTTTTGAAAAAGTAGGAGAGACGGTTGTAACAGCGGGAAAGGATGTAGCGGATAAAGCGAAGGATTTTGCAGAGATCGCCAATCTGAGAAGCCAGATCAATGCTTGTGAAGAGGTAATTAAGAAAAACTACACGGAAATCGGCAGACTGTATTATGAACAGTTTAAAGAAGCGGAGTACAATGAATTCGCAGAGCAGTGTACGGCTATTTCCAATGCGAAAAATGGAGTAGAAGCTCTGGAAAAGAAAATACGCGATATTAAAGGCGTATAAAAAGAGCACAGAAAGACCTATATAATAGTAATAGGAAATTATACATAAAGTTTTTAAAGGAAACATATAAAGAAAGCACCTTACGTAGTCAAATAGACCAATGTAAGATGCTTTCCTTTTTATTTATAGGTTTTATTCATTAATTTTTACAGTTTATTATTGCTGTGGCTGTTCTGCCGTCTGCTGTTGTTCCGCCGCCTGCTGTGCAGCCTCTTGCTGCGCCGCCAGAGCTGCTTGCTGGGCAGCAATGTTACGCTGCTGTATTTCGCTTCGCTGCTGCTCTATAATGGCCTCGTAGCCGGGAGTAGCAAAGAATTCGGCATTGTGGGGACAGAGATTAGTCTGGTTAGCCGGTACGGTCACCGTGGATACGCTTCCGTCGGGATTCGTTACCTGTGCAGTAGTAGCCGAACCGCTTTGTAAGGACACATCCTCTATAGGAGTGAGCTCCAGAACGCCTTCCACCTTAAACGGACAGAATTCGGTAGCCGGTAAGGAGCTGTACTGGCAGATAGAGCCCTGGTAGTGAACATTGCAGCTTTCCGTGGGAACTGTGCCTTCTGCAAAATATTCTGTGGTCAAGGTAGCATCGCATAATCCCGGTATCGGCAATTTGCCGGATTTAGAACATACGGTTGCGGTTACGATGCCTGCGGGAACAGAAAAAGCTTCATTAGGCAAATCCGTATGGATTTCTGCCATAACCGATCTCCAAAGCTTTTTGGCAAGATTCTTTTCCTCACCGGTAAGCTTGGTGTTGTTATCGAAACCAGCCCATGTGGTAGCCGTATAGTAAGGAGTATAGCCTGCGAACCATACGTCGTTGTAGTCGGAGGTCGTTCCCGTCTTTCCGGCGATCGCCATGCCGCCGAAGTTAACAGAACCGCCGGTACCTTTTGTAACAACGTCTACCATTGCATCCGTTAAGAGGAATGCGGTAGTTTCTTTAATCACCTGTTTGGTTTCAGGCTGAGTATTGTCCAAAATAACATTGCCGTCATGGTCTACCACCGTATTGTACAGTCTCGGCTTGATATAAACGCCATGATTTGCAATAGTAGCGTAGGCTGCATTCAGTTCTTCGTTCGTAACGCCTCTTGTAATACCGCCGAGAGCCAGAGACTGCACGATATCAGATTTCGTCTCGCCGCCGATGACTTCATTCTCCACAAGGCTAGTGAAGCCGAAGTTCTGCAGATAATCGAAGCCCAGACGGGGAGTGATCTGAGTCAAGGTTTTTACTGCAACGATATTCAGAGAGTCCTGAATACCTAAACGTAAAGAGCAAAGCCCGCGGTAGGCTTCGCCGTACCAGTTTCTTACGGGAGTGCCGTCCGCATAATTGAAGGGGGCATCATTTTGTATACTGGCCAGCGTTAGGCCTGCACTGTCAAGAGCCGGTGCGTAAGTAGATACGACCTTGAAAGTAGAGCCCGGCTGCCTTACCGTATCCGTAGCCCTGTTTAAAGTACGGCTTCCTTCCTTGGCACCTCGTCCGCCGACCAAAGCCACCACGACTCCGGTGCTCTGATCTTCTACGGTAAGGGACACCTGGGGCTGAGGCGTAAGATTAATCTTTTCGGCATATACTTCATCGCCTGTAACCATTACTGCTGCCTTATATTCTTCGATTGCCGCCAGCGCCTCTTCCTGAGAAGAATAAATGAGGTTGAATTTAAGGTTTGATTCCTTGAAATGTTCTTTGAACATTTCCGTGCTGTAATTCTCCATATCACCGTTCTTTTTTTCTACGGTCAGCTCGTAATTCAAATACCACTTAACATTTTCCGGATAATTCTCTGGATTGCTGAATACTTCATCGCAAATCTCCTGAATTTCAGGATCCTGCGTGGAGTAGATCTTTAAACCGCCGGAATAGAGCAGGGTATATGCCTGAGTTTCGTTGTAGCCGGCAGCCACTAAGTCTTCTAGCACATCGTCTGTCAAAGCATCCACAAAATATGTATTGACAGAAGTGTCTTCTACTTCCTTATTGGTGCTTTGGATGCGTGAATATACGTCGTCAGCCAAAGCAATATCGTATTCCGACTGATCGATATATCCCTGCTTCAGCATGTTGTTCAACACCTTTTCGCGCCTTACAGCATTCGCGTCCGGATGAGAAATGGGATTGAGACGGCTTGGATTCTGGGTAATGCTGGCAATGACCGCGCATTCGGATAAGGTCAAATTACTTACCGACTTATTGAAATAGCGCTGGGAAGCGGCCTGAACCCCGAGTGTATTCTGCCCCAAGTTAATGCTGTTCATATAATTTAAGATAATATCATCCTTAGTAGAAACCTTCTCCAGCTCCAAAGCGAGGTACTGCTCCTGAATCTTACGCTCCACCTTCTCTACGAAGCTATCCTCCGTTACCCAGTCTGTAAATACGTTATTTTTCAGAAGCTGCTGGGTGATGGTACTGGCTCCCTCCGAAAAGGTGCCTGAAGTAATGCCTATGACGCCCGCACGAATAATACCTTGGATGTCGATGCCGTTATGTTCATAGAAACGTTCGTCTTCTACCGATACGAAAGCGTGCGGCAGATATTCCGGAATCATGTCCATCGTGACCGGAATACGGTTCGAGTTTTCGGAAATCAGCTTAGAGATCTGATTGCCGTCAATATCATATACGAAAGTTGAAAAACCGGTTGGCTGCACATTGATGTTGCCAATATCAGGCGCGCTGTCAATAATTCCCCGGAAAACGCCTAGCCCTGCGCTCACCCCGATAATCGCTGCAGCAACGATAGCGATTATGATAACATTAAAAAACGTAAGTGCAAATTTTCTCCCCCACTTCGCAGATTTAGAATGGAGTGCCTTTTGTTTGTTACGGACACCCTTTTTTCCATAATTCATGAATTTTGCCTCCTTGAAGTGTGCATAATAAAGCACAACTAACATTACGATTATAACAAAGTATGGATGTTAAATAAAGTTTTTTTACCAATTAATTGCTTTATATTAAGAATTGTTCACAATTAGATACACTTTTATTCCGTTTTGTGATAGAATGTATCGAATGTTTTGGTACATTAGACAAGTATGGAGCGAAGCAGCAGTGATAGAAAAAGAACAGAGCTTTTTACCTTATAAAGTATTGAAAAAAGGCGCAAGCAGTGAGATTATAGAAAAGAAATCCAGATTTATAGCCACGCTGTCTCCGGCGGAGACAGAAGAGGAGGCAGCTGCTTTTATTGAGGAAATGAAGAAGAAATATTGGGATGCCAGGCATAACTGCTCCGCTTTTGTCCTTGGGGAAAGAGGGCAGCTTACCAGATGCAATGACGACGGAGAACCTGCCGGAACAGCAGGAAAGCCCATGCTGGAGGTGCTGCTTGCCTCAGAAATACGAAACGTAGCGGTAGTGGTTACCAGATACTTTGGCGGGACTTTGCTTGGAACGGGAGGGCTGATACGGGCATATACGCAGGCGGTTCAGGAAGGGATTAAAGCATCTGAGATCGTTACTATGCGCTACGGCACGGAGCTTTCCGTGACTACAGACTATAATGGAATAGGCAGGATTCAGTACATATTAGGGCAGAAGGGGCTTCCTGTTATGGAGGCGGAATATACGGATGCAGTGAGGCTCAAGCTTTTGGTCCCATATGAGGAAGAGGAGCAGCTTTATACGGACCTGACCGAAGCTACGGCCGGAAAAGTAAAATTAGAAAAAATTAAAAAATATTATTTTGTTACCGGTTGACAAATAAAAAGTTGCAATTATACTCAAAGTAGTGAGTTGTTCAGTTTCTAAAAAAGTTGTATCAATGCAATGTTAAGAAAGGTGGTGGTTTTTATGAAGTCGAGTATAAGTTCATCTGGTTCAGATATACCTCTCCCCGGGCGGAGCATAAAAATCACATATGGAGGAACATTGCTATGGAAGAAATCAAGGATTTAGATGTTATTGAAGAACTATTGGAAACCAAGCAGTACACAAGACTCCGCCAGAAGCTGTCAGACATTAATATTGCGGATATTGCAATCATTCTGGAGGAACTAGGAGAGGAAGAGCTGCTAAAGACCTTCCGTATTCTTCCTAAGAGCATGGCGGCGGATGTATTTTCCTATCTGGAGGTAGAAAGCCAGCAATATATTATTACATCCTTATCCGACAGAGAAGCGGCTAATATCATCAATAACCTTATGGCCGATGATGCTACGGACTTTTTGGAGGAAATGCCTGCCAATATTGTAAAAAAGCTGCTTTCCCATGCCAGTGCGGATACGAGAAGGGATATCAATCATTTGCTGCGTTATCCTGAGTCCTCTGCCGGAAGCATCATGACGGTAGAGTATGTAGACCTAAAGGAGAACATGACCGTAGAGGATGCCATACAGAGGATTCGCCAGATTGGCGTAGACAGTGAGACCATTAATATCTGCTACGTTCTGGATCCTAAGAGAACGTTAGTGGGGACGGTGGCGCTGCGCTATTTGCTGATCAGCCCGCCGGATGCGGTAATCGGGGATATTATGCATGAGAACGTCATATACCTTAATACGCTGATGGATCAGGAGGAGGTTGCGAGGCAGTTCCAGAAATACGACTTCACCTCTATGCCCGTGGCGGATAACGAGGGAAGGCTTGTAGGTATCATTACCGTCGATGACGTTGTGGATATCCTGCAGGAGGAGGCGACGGAAGATATCGAGAAGATGGCGGCTATCGTACCCAGTGACAGGCCGTATATGAAAACAGGAATTTTCGAGACCTCAAAAAAGAGAATCCCCTGGCTTTTATTATTGATGATTTCTGCGACCTTTACAGGAAGCATTATCACCTCTTTTGAGGATGCGCTCAGCGCCGTTCCGATGCTCACCGCTTTTATTCCTATGCTGATGAGTACCAGCGGAAATGCAGGAGGACAAGTAAGTGCCACGATCATCCGGGGTCTGTCCTCGAACGAAATCAGCTATCGGGATGTTTTTATAATTATATGGAAGGAATTGCGGGTAGCGATTATCTGTGGAGTTACCCTTGCGGCGGCATATTTTATCAAACTGATGCTCTTTGACAAGTCGGGAATCGACGTAGCTATAGTAATCTGTCTGACGATTATTGCAGAGGTGTCCATTGCCAAGGTGGTCGGCTGTACGCTGCCGATATTTGCCAAACGCGTGGGAATCGACCCGGCAGTTATGGCGAGTCCGTTTATCAGCACGGTGCTGGATGCGCTTTCGCTGATGATTTATTTCTCGATCGCGACACATGTGCTGCATTTGAGCTGATGGGCTTAATTATATCATAAATATATATGAGAAAGGGGGAATGAAATGATGTATGAAGTATCACAAGTTACTACGATGAATATGTGGATTACGGCGGTGGTTTCTATCTTTCTGCCGATCGTACTCCTCATTATGTGGAGAAAAAAGATGAAGGTGAGGATTGCGCCATTTTTTGTAGGAGCCCTTATCTTTATCGTATTTGCACTTGTTTTGGAGAATATCAGCCATAGCATTTTTATTATCAAGGATTCGGGTCTTTCCCGTTTTGTAAATGGAAATACATGGGCATATGTTCTCTACGGAGCGCTGGCGGCAGGAATATTTGAAGAAACGGGGCGTTTTGTCGCTTTTAAGTTTTTCATGAAGAACAATGATGATAAAGAATCGGCAGTTACTTATGGAATCGGACATGGAGGCATTGAATCCATTCTCGTGGTGGGATTTTCTATGCTAAGCTCTATTTTCCTTATTTCCACGCTGAATTCTATGGGGGGAATTGACAATTATGTGGCACTTGTTCCGGAGGAATCACAGGATGTGGTGAGAAGCAGCCTGATGAGCCTGTATACTACGGCGCCTTATGTGTATTTGCTGGGGGCGGTAGAGAGAGTAGCTACGATTGCCTTCCATATCGCTTTATCCGTTTTCGTATTTATTGCGGTAAAGCGCCCGGGAAAGTGGTACTTTTATCCGGCGGCGATTCTTCTGCACACTTTTCTTGACATATTCGCCGTTTTATATCAGAGGGGAGTGATAACGAACATAATAATTATGGAAGCGATTATCATAGTCATTACCCTCATAACATCATATTTTGCATACCGTATTTATCAAAGCGATGAGAGAGTAGAAACGACACAGACTGTATAAGCACAAAAAAAGGTGAGCGGTCACAGGCTCACCTTTTCTTCTGTAATTAGGAAACTTTTCCAATACTATTATTGTTATTGCTTCATGGAAGCACGTTTTCTCATAGTAGGATCCAAGATTTTCTTTCGGATTCTTAAGGAAGAAGGAGTGACTTCCAACAGTTCATCTGTGTCGATGAATTCCAGAGCCTGCTCCAAGCTGAGGATTTTGGGAGGCGTAAGCCTAAGGGCCTCGTCGGCGCTGGAGGAACGGGTGTTGGTAAGCTGCTTTTTCTTACATACGTTAAGTTCGATATCCTCTCCCCGGCCGTTTTGTCCGATTACCATGCCGGAGTAAACCTTCTCGCCGGGACCGATGAACAGAATACCACGCTCTTGTGCGTTGAAAAGGCCATAAGTGATCGCTTCTCCGGTTTCGAAGGCGATGAGAGAGCCTTGTTTTCTGTATTGGATATCGCCCTTATAGGGGCCGTAGCCGTTAAATACGCTGTTCATAATGCCATTTCCTTTGGTGTCGGTCATGAATTCGCCGCGGTAACCGATCAATCCCCTTGCTGGAATAGAGAATTCCAGACGGGTATAGCCTCCCGAAGCAACACCCATGGTGATAAGTTCGCCTTTTCTCTGGCTCAGTTTTTCGATAACCGTACCCGAAAATTCTTCGGGAACATCGACATATGCTAACTCCATAGGCTCCTGTTTTTTGCCGTTTTCATCGGTCTTGTACAGTACTTCTGCCTTGCTCACTGCGAATTCAAAGCCTTCACGCCGCATATTCTCTATTAATACGGATAAATGGAGCTCTCCGCGGCCGGATACCTTGAAGGCCTCTGTGGTGGAAGTTTCCTCCACGCGAAGGGAGACATCGGTGTTCAGTTCACGAAATAAGCGGTCCCGCAGATGGCGGCTGGTAATGTATTTTCCCTCTTTTCCAGCAAGAGGGGAATCGTTAACAATAAAGTGCATGGCGATGGTAGGTTCCGATATTTTCTGGAAGGCAATCGGAACAGGGGCTTCGGGAGAGCAGAGGGTATCTCCGATATGAATATCTGCAATGCCGGAGATGGCAACGATGGAGCCGATGCCAGCTTCCTTTATCTCTACCTTATTTAAGCCGTCGAATTCGTACAGCTTGCTGATTTTTACTTTTTTCATCTTATCGGGCTCGTGATGATTTACGATCACGACCTCTTGATTTATTTTGACAGTTCCGTTATCCACCTTGCCTACGCCGATCCTGCCAACGTATTCGTTGTAATCGATGGTACTGATGAGCACCTGTGTGCCTGCGTCGGGATCGCCCAGGGGCGCGGGGATGTAGTTTAGAATAGTTTCAAAAAGGGGAATCATGTCGGTACCTTTTTTATCGATGTCCATGGAGGCAATTCCCGTTTTAGCGGAAGCGAAGACGAAAGGACAGTCCAGCTGATCTTCATTAGCATCCAAGTCAATGAAAAGTTCCAAGACTTCGTCGATGACTTCCCTTGGTCTTGCTTCGGGCCTGTCGATTTTATTAATGCAGACAATAACGGGGAGCTGAAGCTCCAACGCTTTTTTCAAGACGAATTTCGTCTGGGGCATAGCGCCCTCGAAGGCGTCAACAACGAGAATAACGCCGTTTACCATTTTAAGGACACGTTCCACCTCGCCGCCGAAATCGGCGTGTCCCGGGGTGTCGATGATATTAATCTTCGTATCCTTATATGTGACTGCTGTGTTTTTGGAAAGAATAGTAATGCCGCGCTCGCGTTCGATATCGTTAGAATCCATCACGCGCTCGGCTACTGCCTGGTTTTCGCGGAAGACGCCGCTTTGTTTTAAAAGCTCATCCACCAAGGTGGTTTTACCATGGTCTACATGAGCGATAATCGCAACATTTCTTACATCGTCTCTGTTCTGTTTCATAAGTTACTCCTCAATCTAACCGGTTCTATGCGGTTTATCTACTGTGTTTTATAAACTTGTTAAGTATAGCATTGTCTTTTATAAGTTGCAAGAAATAATCGCGCAAAATCGGGGAAAAATTGAAGAAAAACCCGCATAAATGCGCGAAAGAGGCGGAGAATTTAGAACGAAGCAGGATAGTTGCGCGGTGCCTTACAGTTCTTTTTTGCCCAAAATGCGATATATTAGTATTACATTATGGGAAAAAATTCTTAAAGATGTAAGAAGGGAGAACAAAAAATGACAGATAAAGTAATTGAGAACAACCAAGTGGTGATTATGGGTGAAATTGTAAGTGATTTTACTTTCAGCCACGAAATATTCGGAGAAGGATTCTATATGGTCGATGTCCGGGTAGAAAGACTGAGCGATTCCATGGATAACATTCCGTTAATGGTATCGGAGAGGTTGATCGATGTGAATGGAGATTACAAGGGGATGTACATAGTAGTAAACGGACAGTTCCGCTCCTACAACAGGCACGAAGAAAGAAAAAACAAACTGGTGCTTTCCGTATTTGCAAGAGAAATCGAATTTGTAGACGAAATATGCGAGAATACGAAATCCAATCAGATCTATTTGGACGGTTATATTTGCAAGGAGCCTATTTATAGAAAGACTCCTCTCGGACGGGAAATCGCCGATTTATTGCTTGCAGTAAACAGACCTTATGGGAAATCGGATTACATTCCCTGCATATGCTGGGGAAGGAATGCCAGATTTGCCAACGGCTTTGAGGTAGGAGCAAGATGCGCTGTATGGGGAAGGATACAGAGCAGAGAATATATGAAGAAGCTTTCGGAGGAGCAATTGGAAAGAAGGGTTGCTTACGAAGTATCGGTAAGCAAATTAGAATTAATAGAAGATTAATAGTTGATTTTCACAAGTTTGTGTGATATTATAGGCCATACGTTGTTTATTATTGCATAAGAAAAGGTTGTATATCCAGATTTGGAGATTGGAGCCGGATATGAAAAAAGGAACAATACATATTTACAGCGGCGACGGCCATGGTAAATCGCCTGCCGCACTAGGCAGGGCTGTACAAGTGGCGTGTCACGGGAAAAGTGTGGTAATTATCCAATTTTTGAAAGGTAAAGGGTTGGAGGACTCCGTTTTTTTGAAGAGGCTGGAACCCGAAATCAAATTATTCCGTTTTGAAAAGTCGGATGAGAATTTTGCAGAGCTATCCGAAGAACAAAAGGCGGAAGAAATCGGCAATATTATGAATGGATATAATTTCGCGAAGAAGGTGCTGTCTACGGGGGAGTGCGACTTGCTTATTCTGGACGAAGTGCTTGGACTTATCGATAATAATATTATAACGGTGGAAGAACTGAAAAATCTGTTAGAGGCCAGAACGAACGAAGAGACCGATATCATTATAACCGGGATCACGCTGAATGACGATGTGTGTGCACTGGCGGATGAGGTCACCAGAATGGATACCGTTAAATTTAAAGTATGGTAAATGCAG
This sequence comes from Kineothrix sp. IPX-CK, assembly GCF_039134705.1. Taxonomy (NCBI): domain Bacteria; kingdom Bacillati; phylum Bacillota; class Clostridia; order Lachnospirales; family Lachnospiraceae; genus Kineothrix; species Kineothrix sedimenti. Next base: position 1,967,319 of record NZ_CP146256.1, read on the forward strand.
AAATCATGCGTTACTGTGAACGGAGTGAACAGTAATGTAAAACGGGCGTTGACAGTTAAACCGTACAGTGATATGATAACTTTATAAAGTTAAGAGGTAGAGGTTGCGTATTTTATTAGTAATTTTTTGGATGTGGCAGGCACAGGAGAAGAAAAATGAAAGGAAAAGACGCCGAAAGAGCAGGATGCCGTGTAGTCTTGTGCTTGGGCATGCAGTGAATAACTGTATGACTGTCATCGATGAGATGGGGCGCTATCCGAGGTTATGGGAAATAGGGAGAGTAAGATAATAGGTACTTTTCCGGATATTTTAGTAATCATAAGCCGGCGCATTTTGTGTCGGCTTTTATGTTTTTAGAAGTTTTAACTTCTAAGGATAAACGCGCAGGGAAGCCAGACCTACCGTTATATTTTTCATTTAAGGAGGAAAAGAAATGGCTGTTTTTACGGGAGCAGGTGTTGCGATTGTCACACCATTTAAGGAAAACGGAGAGGTAAACTACGAAAAATTCGCGGAGCTTTTAGAGTTCCAGATAAAGGAAGGAACGGATGCGGTCATCGTATGCGGAACTACCGGAGAGGCATCGACTCTCACTCATGAGGAGCATTTGGACGTGATAAAATATTGCGTGGAAAAGGTGAACGGAAGAATTCCGGTTATAGCGGGAACGGGATCCAATTGTACGCAGACGGCTACCTACCTTTCTATAGAAGCGGAGAAATATGGAGTGGATGCTCTTCTTACAGTGACACCTTACTACAACAAGGCGACCCAGAAGGGACTCTTTAACCACTTCAAAGCGATTGCGGATTCCGTTAAAGTCCCGGTGATTCTTTATAACGTACCTAGCCGGACGGGATGTAATATCTTGCCGGAGACTGTGGTTAAGCTCTGCACGGAGGTAGAGAATATCGTAGGAGTAAAGGAAGCCAGCGGAAATATTTCCCAGGTGATGAAGCTGATGTCGCTTGCGGAGGGCAGGGTGGATTTGTATTCCGGCAACGATGATCAGATAGTTCCTCTTCTTGCTCTGGGCGGAAAAGGCGTTATTTCTGTTTTATCCAATGTGGCACCGAAGGAAACTCACGATATTTGCGAGAAATACTTCCAGGGAGATGTGGCAGGAAGCAGGGATTTGCAGCTTAAGGCCATCGAGCTGTGTGATGCTTTGTTCTGTGAAGTGAATCCAATCCCCGTTAAGAAAGCACTGAATCTGATGAATATGGAAGCAGGTCCTCTTCGAATGCCCTTATCGGATATGGATGAGGCAAATGTACCCAGGTTAGAAAAAGCAATGAAAAGCTTTGGCATTTTATAAGGAGAAAGGCATACGGTATGACAAAAGTAATTATGCACGGCTGTAACGGCAAGATGGGAAGGACCATTACGGAAATAATTGCCGCGGATGAAGGAATAGAAATTGTAGCAGGAGTGGATGCTTTCGATGAGGGGATCAACTCCTATCCGGTATTCTCCAGTATCGGGTTATGTGATATTGAGGCGGATGCGATTATCGATTTCAGCAACGCGAAGGCGATAGACGGACTTCTTGATTACTGTGCGCAGAGGAAAATGCCATGCGTGCTCTGCACCACGGGGCTTTCCGAGGTGCAGCTAAGCAGAATAAAGGAAGTGGCAAAGGAAACCGCAATGTTAAAATCTGCGAATATGTCCCTTGGAGTCAATATGCTTCTTAAGCTTCTGAAGGAAGCGGCAGGGATATTGGCTCCGGCGGGCTTCGATATTGAGATTGTGGAGAAGCACCACAGCTTAAAGGTGGATGCTCCCAGCGGCACAGCGCTTGCGTTGGCCGATTCCATTAACGAAGAGCTGGGGAACGAATATGAATATGTTTATGACAGAAGCACCCGCAGGGAGAAGCGTCCTCAGAAAGAAATCGGGATTTCGGCAGTGCGGGGAGGAACGATCGTGGGTGACCATGACGTAATTTTTGCGGGAACGGACGAGGTGATTACTTTTTCCCACTCCGCATATACCAAGGCGATATTTGCAAAAGGGGCGGTGCAGGCAGCTAAGTTCCTGGCAGGGAAACCGGCCGGCCTATACGACATGAGCCACGTTATCGGTTAGATAAATGTGAGAAGGGTACGGCAGCCGAGAGAAGAGAGCCGACCGGATAGAGGTTTAAATGGATAATTTAGAACTGAAATATTTGAGGAGTCTGTCGCATCAATATCCGACCATTGCGTCAGCCTCCACGGAGATTATTAATTTGCAGGCGATTCTTAATCTGCCCAAAGGAACGGAACATTTCCTGACGGATATTCACGGAGAGTATGAGCAGTTTAATCATGTGCTCAAGAACGGTTCCGGATCTGTAAAAAGAAAAATTGATGAGGAATTCGGAAATACGCTTAGCAGCAAGGACAAAAAGAGCCTTGCTACTTTGATTTATTATCCTAAAGAAAAGCTGGATATTGTATTGCAGGAAGAGGCGAATATCGAGGATTGGTATAAGATAACGCTTCATCGTCTCGTTCAGATAACGAAGCGGGTATCTTCTAAATACACCCGTTCCAAAGTGAGAAAGGCGCTGCCGAAGGACTTCGCATATATCATTGAAGAGCTGATAACAGAGAAGTCGGAAGTGCAGGACAAGGAAGCCTATTATAATGAGATTATCAACGCTATTATCCGCATAGACAGAGCGCAGGAGTTCATCGTCGCACTGGGCAACCTCATTCAGAGAATGGTCATAGACCACCTTCATATCGTAGGAGATATCTTCGACAGAGGGCCGGGCCCCCATATCATATTGGATACCTTGAGCAGATACCATTCTGTGGATATACAGTGGGGAAACCATGACATCGTATGGATGGGAGCGGCAGCCGGACATCTGGCTTGTATTGCCAACGTTATCCGCATGTCGGCACGTTATGGTAATCTGGACACCCTGGAGGAGGGGTACGGTATTAATCTCATACCCTTAGCCGCTTTCGCGCTGGAGACTTATAAAGATGTGAACTGTGACACCTTTTCCATTAAGTATAATACGGATTACAATACGAAAGATCTGAGTCTGGATATGAAGATGCACAAGGCGATTTCCATTATTCAGTTCAAATTGGAGGGAAACCTCCTTATGAGGCGTCCGGAGTTCCTCATGCAGGACAGATTGCTCTTGGACAAGATTAATTATGAGAACAAGACGGTTACCATAGACGGACAAACCTATGAGATGAGCGATGTGGAATTTCCTACAGTGAATCCTAAAAAGCCCTACGAGCTAACACCGGAGGAAGAGCAGGTTATGGAACGCCTGAGGCAGGCGTTTGTGAAGTGTGAGAAGCTTCAGGAACATGTCAGATTTTTGTTTTCTCAAGGCGGGCTATATAAGGTACATAACTCAAACCTTCTATATCACGGCTGTATGCCTATGGATGAGAACGGGAATTTCAGCGAGCTTACCATCGATGGTGTAAAGTACTGTGGAAAAGCGCTTTATGACATTTTCGATCACTATGCGAGAAAGGGATATTATTCCAGGAATAATCCTGCCGAGATGCAAAAAGGGCAGGACATCATATGGTATATTTGGGCCGGACCGACATCGCCTGTATTCGGAAAAGATAAAATGGCGACGTTTGAAAGATATTTTGTAAAGGACAAAAAAACGCATGCGGAGTTGAAGAACAGTTACTATCGTCTTCTGGATGATGAAAATACGATCAATAAGATTCTGACGGAATTTGGGCTGGATACGGAGAATTCCCATATCGTAAACGGACATGTGCCTGTGGAGCTGAAAAAAGGAGAGTCACCGATTCGCTGCAATGGTAAGCTGCTTATCATAGACGGTGGATTTTCCAAAGCATATCAGGGAAAAACCGGAATTGCAGGCTATACGTTGGTCGCCAATTCTCATGGAATGCGCTTGGTAGCCCATGAGCCATTCGAATCTACGGAGGCCGCTATATTGCATGAGTCCGATATCTTTTCAGATTCCATGATACTTGAGACGAGCAAGACGAGAATAAGCGTTGCGGATACGGATGTGGGAGCGGAGCTTAAGGAAAGTATCTATCAGTTGGAAGAGCTGTTAAAAGCATACCGGAACGGAACTATTGTCGAAAAAGCATTATAAAATTATAGGGAGACTATAAGTCCCCCTATTTTGAACAGACGATAATGAATTGTTAAGGATTTTTATTATTGTTTCCTACTACATCGTTAGTAATATTGGATACGCCGTCCGCAACATCATCCACTACATCGCCTACCGCATCGCCCGCATCGTTGAGTACGGAGCCGGTATTTGTATCGTTGTCAACCGTATTGTTCGTTGTGGTGTCGGTTCCGTTAGCGACGTTGTCCGTGGTATCAGTTGTACCAGCATTATTGGTGGTATCGGTTGTATTAACGTTGTTATCCTTTACACCATTATTATTATCCGCGCCGTTGTCGTTTGCATTGTTCGCGGTATCAGTTGTGCCGGTTGTGGCATTGTCTCCATTAGTTGTTGTTGTGCCGAGGCCGGTTCCGTTATCAGTGCCGTTCGTGGTGGTACCGGTAGCGGTATCGCCTGTGGTGCCTGTTGTACCGACATTACCGCATGCGGCAACGAAGCCGAGCATGAGGACAATAAGAGAAACCGATATCAGTTTTTTACCGTTTTTCATAACATTCCCTCCATTTTTTCATTTTTTTAAAACATATCACACCTTGAATATATCAATGCCTGAACACATAACTATCAGGACATAAAAAGTCCGTGAATATCGAGCATAACAATGCCCGGAACGGATAGGTGTTCCTTAAGTATTGTTCTCATGAAGGGAAAAAATTATACGGAAGCAGGAAGACAAAATGGAATTACGACCTTGTATTGATATTCATAACGGTAAAGTGAAACAGATCGTAGGCGGCACTTTAAGAGACGAAGGCGATTCGGCGAATGAGAACTTTGTTTCTGAAAAAGATGCGGCATTTTATGCAAAATTTTATAAAAAATACCATTTAAAAGGCGGTCATATTATTCTGCTCAACGCTCCATCCAGTTCTTTTTTCGAAGAAACGAAGAGGCAGGCGGTAGAAGCACTTAGGGCCTATCCCGGAGGATTGCAGATAGGCGGAGGCATTACTGCTGACAACGCAGGGGAATATATAGAAAAAGGCGCTTCCCATGTTATCGTAACCTCATATGTTTTTAAGGATGGCAGCATAAAATATGAAAATCTGGAAAAATTAATCGAAAGAATTGGAAAAGAAAAAATAGTCCTTGATCTGAGCTGCCGAAAAAAAGGCGGAAGTTATTATATTGTTACCGACAGGTGGCAGAACTATACAAATGTTAAGCTTGAAGAAAAAACACTCGAGCAATTTTCCGATTACTGTGATGAATTCTTAATCCATGCGGTGGATGTAGAGGGCAAAGCGAGCGGCATTGAAGAAGAGCTTGCAGCGCTTCTCGGAGGATGGAATAAGATTCCTATCACCTATGCAGGTGGAGTGCATAGCTTCAGCGATCTGGAAAAGCTAAGGCTTTTAGGGAAGAACAAAATAAATGTGACGATAGGCAGTGCCCTCGATTTATTCGGAGGAGAGCTGAAGTGGGAAGAAGTCATAGAATATATTGCAAACAAAAAAGAACCTATCTGATGCAAAGATAGGTTCTTTCCTTAATCCGTTACCAAATCTGTTACCATATTACAAATTTTAAATAAGAATCATTATTAATAATAGTATATATATGATAATAATATATTATTAAATAATAAAGTACATTATTTATATATGAAAAGGCACATGTTGATACTGATTAAAGCTTGTTATAATAGCGAAGCGCTAATTATAACTTAGATACGTTAACAGCCTGAGGACCTTTTTCGCCATTGATTACTTCGAATTCAACAGCAGCGCCTTCTTCAAGAGACTTGAAGCCGTCCATGTTAAGTCCTGAGTAATGCACGAATACATCATTGCCCTGCTCATCAGAGATGAAGCCGTAACCTTTTTGGTTGTTAAACCATTTTACTGTACCTTTGTTCATTTGAGATACCTCCAACAAAATAAATATATCGTATACCATTACACGACATCCATAGAATAGCATAAGTAAACGAAAAAGTAAATATAAATGTTAAGAAAAATGGAAGAAAAATATAAATAAAATTTATCAAAAAATTATGCAAAAAATCCAAATACATTTCGAGATTCGTATGATAATCTGATAAAGGATTAATCAGTAATCCAAATGTAAAATTCCCCTTTTACATGGAAAAGACACTTGCCTCGGTAAGTGTCTTTTTTGCTTAATATCAGAAAAATTTACATCGCGTATTTTTTGATTTAGGGGAAGTGAATGAGAAAGGCATGGTTGTGACGATGGAAAGCGATGCGAGAAGGAAAACAATATTAGAAATACTGCATAAGGAATCTCTGCCGGTGTCGGGAACAGAACTGGCGGGAAGGCTTGGTGTGAGCAGGCAGGTAATCGTTCAGGATATCGCTCTTTTGCGTGCGACGGATAAGAATATATTGTCTACGAATAAGGGGTACGTTTTGTTCGTCGAAAAATCCAATCGGAAAAGAAGAACGTTTAAGGTAAAGCATGCGGATGAGGCTATTTTGGATGAGCTGAATACGATCGTAGATTTCGGAGGAAAGATTCTTGATGTGGTGGTTGAGCACGATATTTATGGACAGATTTCAGCGGATTTGATCATTAACAGCAGGGCGGATGCGGATGCCTTCGTGAAGCAGACCTTGAAATATAAGACGAAGCCTTTGAATGGTTTGACCTATGGAGTCCACTTTCACACGGTGGAAGCTGACTCGGAGGCGATACTCGACAGGATAGGGAATGCACTTCAGAATAAGGGATATTTAATAAAATAATAGAAATTAGATAAAATAGAATCGAAACTGAGTAAAAGTATTACAAGAATATAACAAAAACATTAAATAAAGTTGTTTTTATAAGGTCACTTATGGTAAAATATGGAGAGTTTACTGGAGGTGACTTTAATTATGGATCTCAAAAGGAGAAAGAGTAAGATAAGCTACACGGTCATGATTATCTCCGATTCCGCCAAGAATCATATAAAACAGTTTCACCTGAGAGCGGGAGCGGTAGGCGTCATAACGGGTATTGTTTTTGTAGCGCTTGTTGCTCTCGTCTGCTATGTGGTATACAGTTCTATCACTTTATCCGATTCCCTTGAGCGGAGTAGGAAGCAGGTGGAACAGATCACGCAGCTGAGGGAAGAAAAGACACAGCTGGAAGTTTCCAATGAGGAGCTGACGGAAAAGGTTTCTATTTTAAGCGAAACCGTCAACCAGAAGGTAGAGGCAGAGCAGGCTTTGGCGGCGCAGCAAGAAGAAAGCCGCATTCCTAAGGGCTTTCCGCTCAGCGGTTCGGCGCAGATAAAGACGGCGGAGGGCGCAGCGGCAGGTGAAGCGGCTGAGGAAGAGAATCAGGATACTGAGCAGGAAAATACAATTGTGAATGCGGATACAAAGGAAATAATATTTACGGCGGCGGCAGGCATTAATGTAATAGCCTCCGGTGCAGGAACGGTAACAGCGGTGGATACGGACGTGCAGTACGGCCATTCTATCAGTATCGATCATGGAAACGGCTATATCACTATTTACCGCAACGCGGGCAATCCTATGGTAAAGGTTGGGGACGAGATAACGCGCGGCTCCATATTGTACGTCATAGCGGAAGAGAATACGGATATGGCATACAGCATTAAGCAGGAAGACACATACATCGATCCAATGGAAATGATTGAAATCAATGGTTAGGAGGAACATATGTTGGGTAAAAAGACTACGGAGCATTTAAATGCAAAAATCAGCAGCGTCATAGGTGCTGATATGGTAATGGAAGGAAATATTACCGCAAAGGAAACGATCCGCATAGAAGGAACGGTAAAAGGCGATGTCAGCTCGGAAGGAATATTAATTGTCAGCTCTTCCGGTAAGGTAATCGGAAATGTGAAGGGAAGCAGCATAATGGTAAGCGGTACGATTCAGGGAGACATGGATTCTAACGGAAGAATCGAGGTGTCCGCTACCGGAAGGATTAACGGAAATATCAAGACGAAGAGTCTCATCATCGATGAGAACGCCGTTTTCCAGGGGCAATGCACGATGAATACGCAGGAAAATGTATTGAAGGCGGCTGAATATAAGGCAGGAGCTGCAAAAGAAGATACGGCGGAAAAGAAATAAACCGAGCCGTAAAATATGCGATAATAAAAAATCACTTCGGCAATGTCGCTGAAGTGATTTTTTATTATTTTTCATCCATTCTTCCGAATACTAATTCGTAGCCGTCGTTGCCGTAGTTGAGGGAACGGTTGACGCGGCTGATGGTAGCGGTAGAAGCACCGGTTTTCTCCGCAATTTCCAGATAAGTTTTGTGGTCGCGAAGCATGGCTGCTACTTCGAATCTCTGTGAAAGGGACAACAATTCGTTGACCGTACATAAATCTTCGAAAAAGCTATAGCATTCTTCCTTATCCTTCAAACTAAGAAAGCCATCAAATAGATGGTCGACAGCGTCCGTCCTTATTTTTTTATTCATGTTGCAGTACCTCCGAATACTTTTCTGCTTTAAAGTTTTACAGCTAAATATATTTTATTTTATCATATTAAAGTCGTAAAGTAAAGGAGAGACTTTAAAAGTATATGGATACCAGAGGGATCTAAGTTTGTACTTGCCATGTGGTTTTTAATACTATATAATAAGGCATAGAGGTGTTATTATGACGATTGATAAGGATGATTTGTTGAATAGCATAATAGAAAGTCTGGATCGTATACAGTATATAAAGTTGGAGGATATTCCCAACATAGATTTATATATGGATCAGGTAACGACGTTTATGGATAAAAAGCTGAAGAGTGCGACGAGAAATCCGGAAGACGATAAGATCCTGACGAAGACGATGATTAACAATTATGCCAAGAATGATTTGCTGCCTCCTCCGGAAAAGAAAAAGTATTCGAAGGAGCATATACTTCTCTTGATTTTTATCTATTATTATAAAGGAATATTGACGATCAGCGATATCCAGACACTGCTGAATCCTTTGAGCGAGCGCTTTTTCGGCAATGAAGAGTTTGGGCTTTCGAATGTTTATAAGGAAGTATTCAGCCTGGAGAAGGAGCAGGTGGATGTGCTGAAGGAAGACGTGATTAGCAAATTCCATGTATCGAAGGATACCTTTGAGGATGCGCCTGAGGAGAGCAGGGAATTTTTACAGTTATTTTCCTTTATTTGTATGCTGAGCTTTGATGTATACGTGAAAAAGCTTTTGATTGAAAAGATGGTGGACAGTTTCGGCAAGGCTGCGGACGGTAAAAAAAAGGACGCGAAGAGGGAAAAGCCGGAACCAGAACAAAATAAGAAGAATTAGATATACGGAGATTTTTATGGGGGATAAAACGAGGGATAAGGAAGAACTCGCGAAGCTGCTTGAAGAAAAGGAATTCAATATCGGGCAGGCGATGAAAATATGTGCAGAGGATATGGATTTGTATATCGAGGTTTTGAAGAGAGGTTCTTATCGTGGAATACGAGGAGTTGGTTGCTTTTCTTCAGAGCGTTTTCGAACCGTCGGCGAAAGAAACAAAATAAAAAGGCGGGTATTGGAATTGTCAGTGTTTTCGGCAATTCTTTTTTTGATAAAAATGATAAAAATAAAGGGATAATATAAATAAAAATATTTGAAGATTTTGCAGGAGACGTTGCGTTATAATAGATGAAAGAGGAAAAAGGAAGGGGTGAGAAGTATTAATCAAATGAATAAAGAAGAACGACTGTCGGCGATGATTGATACTTATCAGAACCTTGTTTTTTCTATCTGTTATAAAGTGACGGCAGATTATTTCGCCGCCGAGGATTTAACGCAAGAGGCCTTTCTGGCCGCCTACAAAGGCTTGGATGGCTTTGAAGGGACCAACGAAAAGGCTTGGCTGTGCAGAATCGCTACCAATAAGAGCATCGACTATTTGAGAAGCGCCGGCAGGAAGGCGGTGCCTACAGAGGACGCGTTTTTTGAGCAGCAAAGCGAGACGAGGGGCTCTCCCGAGGAAATATGTCTGGAAGAAGAAGTTCGGGAGCGGCTGCTTAAATATTGCAGCAAGTTAAAGCCTCCCTACGATGAAATCGCTAAAGCGGTCTATTATGACGAGATGAAAGCGGAGGAAATCGCGAGAAAGAGGAACGAGAATATAAAAACCGTGCAGACACAAATTTACAGAGCACGGGATATGTTAAGAAAGCTTTATGGAAAGGAGAAGAGCGCATGAAGGAAGAACAGGGATATTTGAGTGAAGAAGAATTGAACGACCTGATTGCAGAGGTGGAAGGCAGCGGGGGAGTTGCGCCTCCGGTATATTTAAAGGACTGCATTATGGATGCCGCACGGGGAATTAAAGTGATTTCTATAGATGCCGAAAAGCGGAAGAGGGCGGCGAAGCTGCAGTTCATAACATACAGCTTGAAAATCTTCACGGCAGCAGCGGTGGCAGTATTCTGTCTGACGGTAGTGCCTCTGGACCTCTCCACAGGTTATGCTCCGGCGGATAGAAGCCGGGTTGAGCGCAGAATAGATGAAAACATGGAAAGGCATGAAGAAAGGAATAAAAAGCTGCTTGAGAGAACTCAAAAAAGTGATTGGAAGGAAGTGATCGACACGAAATCGGAGGAACTTTTCCGTATGTGGAACGGTCTGAAATTAAAAGATGGAGGTAGAATAGGATGATCAGAAGGAAAAAGAGCAGATTTTGGACATTTTGTTTTTCGCTCATTCCGGGAGCGGGAGAGATGTATTTAGGATTTATGAAGATGGGGGTAAGCCTGATGGCGTTGTTTTTAGGATCGATGGCGCTTATGCAGTTTCTTGAGCTGGGTTTTATTGCGTGTATCGCAGGAGTTATATGGTTTTACAGTTTCTTCCACGTGAACAATCTGGCAGGACTTTCCGAAGCGGAGCTTGCGGGTACAAAGGATGAATATTTGTTTAACCTGGACAGATTTTTTAAGATGGATATGGACAGTGCCAGAAAGCATAGAAAGATAATTGCAACCGTGCTTATAGCAATAGGAGTTATTCTTTTGTGGAACGAGTTTGTGGACATTTGCTATTCCTATCTGCCGGAAGGCGCATACATGATAGCCTATACGATTCCCCGCGTCGCTGTCGGGGTAGCAATTATTATAGCAGGTTTTTATATGATTAAAGGAAAAAAGGAAACTTTAAACGAAATCATCATAGATATCGAAGCGGAGGAAAGAGAAAGCAAACAGACAGCCATGGCGGAAAGCGAAGGGACACATCCAGTTGAGGCAGAAGTGATATTGGAAGGGAGTCAGGATGGAACAAAATCAGATAACCAAAACGCATAGAATAGGCACAATGACCTGCGGTATTCTATTAGTGATGTTTGGAATACTGTTTTTACTCAATATTTTTGTTCCCCAGTTAAATTACCAATTGATATTTAAGCTGTGGCCCGTCATCTTCATATTTTTAGGTCTGGAGGTGCTGGCAGGCAATTATAAGGCATCCAGGACGGAGGCCGCTAACGAAGGCGGCATTCAGTTCATCTATGATAAGGCGGCAATATTTTTGATGATTTGCCTTAGCTTCTTTGCAATGCTCATGGCTTCGGTGGATTATTTCATACAGTTCAGTCGTGTCATGTAAATCAAAATCATCGATGTAAAGAAAATTTATTTCCTGTTTTTGGATCACAGTAACTAATAAAAGGCGGATTTTCTCAGGAAGTAACGTCAAACTATATAAATGAACGAGAGAACACTTGCAAAAGGCCTTATTCAGCCGCCTTTCAGCAAGTGTTTTTTTGCGATAAAACTTGATAAAAGCAAACTGTTAAAAGAAAAAAGGCTTGAAAAAAGCTTTTTAGGTCCTTGTCAATAGAAACTTTTGTAAAATTATTTTACAAAGTTACACGATAGGGATTGACTTTTTTATGTCGGCGTATTAAATTAATAATAAAGAATTTATTGGAAATTTTCAAAAATAATCAAAAAATGCTGTAGAATTACTTGATATTGATTTTGGAAAATATGAAAAATGCACAATAAAAGAAAATTTTTAAGGATTTCTAGATACTGATAACTTTTATGACAAGCATTTTAACTACAAGTAAAAAATTTTCTTGATGTAAAGGCCTTAAAAACGATTTGATAAAAGAGACGAAAGCAGCAGGTTTTAGCTTTTTATAAATCTGGAAGGCAAATGAGGATTGGACGTTTTATTATGAAGACAGAACCAGGGGACATTTACAAACAATAGGTATTGAGATTTATGCCCGATAGGGAGGTGTCCGTACGATATGCCTGCCATTACCGAGGCATAACTTTTTTTGTGGCAAAGAGCTTGAAGGGTATTGGCAGAGGGCAGAGTTGTGGCCGTATGCTTTATAAAATAAAAGGTAGCTAAGGAGGAGAGAGTGATGAGAAAGAGAACTGAATGGAGAGTTAAAAAGACCAAAAAACTCGAGAAGGCTAAAAAACTCGAGAAGGTTCAGTTGTTTCAAAAGCTTTCAGGAAAGAAATCGATTAAAATGAGGCTGCAGGTGACCAGTGCAATGGTGGTAACTGCGCTTTCGCTCATATGGGGAGTAGTCTGCGGAGTGCTCTTATATAGCGATGCGGTAAGCAACATGAATATGCGTATTCAGGAAACGACGGCGGCATACAGCCAATCCGTCCAAAATGCGATTCGGGTTTACACGACCAGAATGGCTGTAATGATAGATGATACCTCTATAGTGGACCAAAAGAAGTCTCTGGAACGAAGAATTGACCTTATGGGACGTTTGGCTAATGAATACGGCTTCGATACTCTTTCGATAGCGGATAACACAGGGGATTCCACGGATGGAACGAATGTGGCTGAACAGGAATATTTTACGATGTCCATGGCGGGACATACCTACATATCTACGACGCAGGTCAGCAATGCTACGGGAAAAACGGTGCTCATCGTATCTGCAAAGCTTCATACAGGTTTTGACGGCATCGCGATCGCTACGCTTGACAGCAATACTTTCAGCGGGATGGTAAAGAATATCGCAATCGGAAAGTCCGGCTATGGTTTCATCACGGATAAGAATGGCAAGATTATAGCGCACGGCAATCAGGAGGTCGTAGAAAACCAGACCAACTATATTGAGCTGGCGAAGGAGGATTCCTCCTATGCGGATATTGCATCGGTAATTCAGAAGATGACAGCAGGTGAAACAGGCACGAATACGGCCAGATTAAACGGATCGATGATAACGGTAGGATATACGGCGATTCCAGGTACCGACGGTTGGTCCATGGGTGTCGCGGTAAAGACATCGGAGTTAATGAAAAACTTTTATATATCCCTTGTGATTACCCTGATTCTTTTCGTATGCTCGGTATTCGTTGCGGTAGCCATTATGAAAAGAATTGCTAATCCAATCGTAAATCCTATTATAAGTATGGTAAAGCGACTGGAGCTTTTGGCGCAGGGCGATTTACGTTCGGATGTTCCTCAGTATAGCACCGAGGATGAAATAGGAACACTGTCTCAATCGCTGACACTTACGGTTAATTCCCTGAGTGAAATTATCGGAGAGACTTCTTCTGTACTCAGTTCCTTGGAAAAGGGAGATTGTACCGTCGTATCCAATCTGGAATATCAAGGCGATTTCGTTGAGATAAAAGTGGCGCTGGAGGGTATTATCACCAACTTAAACCAGATTTTTGCGAACTTTAGAAACTCAATAGAACAAATGTCCGGCGGTGTGCAGCAGTTGGCGGCAGCGGCGCAGGAGTTGGCTACCGGCGCATCCGATCAGGCGGCATCGGTGGAAGAACTGAACGAATCGGTTGCCTCGGTGGCCGTACAGTCCGAGAAGAATATTGAGAATATGAAAAAAGCGTCAGAATATGTAAAGCAGACCGGAGAAGGTGTAGAAGAAGGCAATGCACATATGAAGAAGCTGGAGGGCGCTATGGATCAGATCGGCGAGGATTCCGAGAAAATATCAGGAATCACGAAATCCTTGCAGGATATCGCATCCCAGACTAATCTGTTAGCGTTAAATGCAGCAATTGAGGCGGCCCGGGCTGGAGAAGCGGGCAAGGGCTTTGCAGTAGTTGCCGATGAGGTACGCATCCTTGCGGAGAAGGCCTCCCAGTCGGCAAAACAGACCAACGAATTGATTCAGCATGCGGTAGAATCCATTGCGGAAGGAAAAAGAATATCCGCTGAAACGGCTAAAATATTAGAAAATGTTGAAGCTACCACCGTATTCGTCGAGCAGACAACTAAGGCGGTGGAAGTGGCTTCCTCAGAACAGACGAGAGCTATTGAACATATCAATAAAGGTTTGTCGCAGGTTGCATCCGTAGTGCAGAACAATGCGGCGACGGCAGAGGAAAGCTCTGCTTCCAGCGAGGAGCTGGCGGCTCAGGCTCAGATGATGCAGGAAGAAATCGCGTGGCTTAAATTGAAATAAAAATAGATTTTTCTGTTATTCAGGAAAGGGCGTCCGATGGGAAAATGTACATCGGACGCCCTCCTGTTTTTTGCGGGTGTGTGAGATTATTTTGCCGCTTCCATTGCGAACTGTGTATTAACAAGTGTATCATAAGGAACTCTTTCCGATAACTCGCCCGCTTCGTCCAGAATGTTCTGAAGAAGGGTGAAGGAATCCTCTTCGAATATCAGATTGTCTTTCCACGTATCCTGGTCGTAGTAACGAGTAACGATTGCGGTAATGGTATCCAAGTCTGTTTCCTCGAACTGCGGAGCTATTGCCTTCGCTATTTCCTCAGGTTTATGGCTGTTTACGTAGTCCATGCCTTTTTGCAGAGCATTGGTGAAGGACTGTAGGATTTCGGGATTAGCGTCGATATAGCTTTTCTTGGCGCTGAAGGCGGTGTAAGGAACATAGCCGGAATCTTTGCCCAGAGAGGCTACCACATAACCGTCACCCTTTGCCTCTAAAGAGGTAGCGTGTGGCTCGAATTCAATGGTAAAATCACCCTGCCCTCCTGAAAAGGCAGCTGCTGTGGAACCGAAATCGATGCTTTGGTCGATGTTCAAGTCGGCTTTCGGATCGATATTATTCTTCTTCAGAATGTATTCAAAAACCATTTCAGGCATTCCGCCGGCTCTTCCGCCAAGCACCTTTTTGCCCGTCAGCATATCCCATGAAAAATTATCGATAGGCTGCCTTGATACGAGAAAGTTACCGGCGCGCTGGGTAAGCTGTGCGAAATTGATTACATAGTCCTGCGTGCCTCCGATATATGTGTAGATGGTACTTTCGCTTCCCATAAAGCCGATATCCGCTTCATCGGTAAGGACAGCGGTCATCGTTTTATCTGCGCCGAATCCGGTAACGAGATCTAGATTGATTCCTTCTTCGGCAAAATAGCCTTCCTCGATTGCTACGTACATGGGAGCATAGAAAATCGAGTGTGCTACTTCGTTTAAAGTAACCTTCGTCAAGTCTTTTCCGGGAACCGCACTGGTTCCTGATTTTTGACATCCGGTGAGACAGCTTGCCAGAAACAGCAGGCACAGGACGAGAGAAATAACTTTACGAGTCAAAGAAAATGAGGTATGTTTCAGCATTTTTTCATAATTCCTCCATAAAATATCGATGGTTTATTATATGAGGGAAGAATGAAAATGTGTTTGTCCGGGGCTTCTTGTTTGGCTGGACAATAACTGTCAAAATAGTTATAATGTTTTATAAATACAAATATAAGAAGCGACCGAAGCGGAATGTTCCGGTTGTGTGGAGGGTAAATAGAATATGGGATTGATTAAGGCTATTACAAGTGCCGTGAGCACGGCTTTAGGAGACCAGTGGAGAGAATATTTTTACTGTGATGCCCTAAGCGGTGATGTGTTAGTAACCAAAGGGAAAAAGCGGATTAACAGAGGAAAAAGCAGTAATACGAAGGGTGAAGAGAATATTATTACCAACGGTTCCGTTGTGGCTGTTAACGAAGGACAGTGCATGATTATCGTAGAGCAGGGAAAAATTGTGGAATTCTGCGCAGAGGCGGGAGAATTCATTTATGATATGTCTACGGAGCCCACGTTATTCTATGGAGATCTGGGAGAAAACATAGGTCTTACCTTCGATAATATAGGCAGACGTTTTACCTTTGGAGGGGATGCGGCGAAGGATCAGAGAATTTACTTCTTCAATACGAAGGAAATCATGGGAAATAAATATGGTACGGCCAGTCCGGTTCCTTTTCGCGTAGTGGATCGCAACATCGGTCTGGATGTGGACATAGCTATCCGCTGCAACGGGGAATATTCCTACAGGATTACGGATCCGCTTTTGTTCTATACGAATGTATCGGGAAACGTGACGGATGATTATACAAGAGACAGAATTGACAGCCAGTTAAAGGCTGAGCTTATGACTGCATTGCAGCCGGCATTCGCTAAGATTTCCGACATGGGGATCCGCTACAGTGCTGTGCCGGCTCACACTATGGAGCTGGCGGATGCTTTGAACGAGGTGTTATCTGCGAAATGGTCGGAGCTTAGAGGTATTTCTATCGTTTCTTTTGGCGTTAACTCCGTGAAGGCCTCGGAAGAGGATGAGGATATGATCAAGCAGCTTCAAAGATCTGCGGTACTCAGAACTCCCGATATGGCTGCGGGCATCTTGGCGGGAGCGCAGGCGGAGGCCATGAAGTCGGCAGCGTCCAATGAATCCGCAGGACCGATGATGGCCTTTGCCGGAATGAATATGGCGAATATGGCCGGTGGAATGAATGCCAGTACGTTGTTTGAAATGGCAGGGCAGCAGCGCAGTCAGGAGGAGGTCCCGGTACAGACGAAGCAGCCTGCGGAGGGATGGAACTGTTCCTGCGGAAGAAAGGATAATACAGGTAAATTTTGTGCGGAATGCGGCACTCCAAAGCCCGTGGATGGCTGGGTATGTTCCTGCGGTGCTGTTAATAAAGGAAAGTTCTGCAGTGAGTGCGGTCTGAAAAAGCCGGCAGGTGAGCCTTTGTATAAATGCGACAAGTGCGGATGGGAACCGGAAGATCCCAGGAATCCACCGAAATTCTGCCCTGAATGCGGCGATTCCTTTAATGAGGATGACGTAAGACAGTAGGAAAATATAAAGAACAAACAGTCCTCTTGTAAGCGGATACCTGCAAGAGGACTTTGCTTAAAATCAGAACAGTCAGCATTGTGCATTATTCCTGATTTGAAACAGGATTTAGCGATGTGATAAAAGTGCAGTAGTAAGCCTTTACCACATCGATTGAAAGGAAAACGGATAAAGAAGCATGAGTATTTACGACACATTGAACGAACAACAAAAGCAGGGGGTTTTCACGGTGGATGGCCCGGTTTTGCTGCTTGCGGGAGCAGGAAGCGGTAAAACGAGGGTGTTGACCCATAGAATCGCATATTTGATCGATGAATTCGGGGTTCAGCCATGGAATATTATGGCGATCACCTTTACAAATAAGGCAGCAGGAGAAATGCGCGAACGTGTGAACAGCATTATCGGTCATGGGGCGGAGCAGGTATGGGTATCCACGTTTCATTCCACCTGTGTAAGAATTCTTAGAAGATACATAGACAGATTAGGCTTCGACAATAATTTTACCATATATGATACGGACGATCAGAAAACCGTAATGAAGGATATATGCAAGCGTCTTCAGATTGATACGAAGATGTTAAAGGAAAGAACCTTATTAAGTGCAATTTCCTCTGCAAAGGATGAACTGATTTCCCCTGTCGATTATCAGCTTCAGGCGATGGGTGATTATAATAAAGCGAAAATTGCAGGAGTCTATCATGAATACCAGGCAGTCCTTCGCAAAAATAATGCTCTCGATTTTGATGATTTGATCGTAAAAGCCGTAGAGCTTTTTAAGGCATGCCCGGAGGTACTTGAGAGTTATCAGGATCGCTTCCGCTATATCATGGTGGATGAGTATCAGGATACGAATACGGCCCAGTTCGAGCTTATCCGTCTTTTGGCTGATAAATACCGTAATCTTTGCGTAGTGGGAGATGACGATCAGTCCATTTATAAGTTCCGGGGTGCTAATATCCGAAATATTCTGGACTTCGAAAAGGTGTATGCGGAGGCCACCGTTATCAAACTGGAACAGAATTATCGTTCTAGCCAGAACGTGCTGGACGCGGCGAATGCCGTTATTCGGAATAACGTCAGCCGAAAGGATAAGGCTCTCTGGACGAGAAAGGGAGAAGGAAGCAGAATTCATTTCAGACAATTCGATACAGCCTTTGAGGAGGCAGAATATATCTGTGACGATGTGGCAAAGAAAAAAAGAGAAGGGATGTCTTCCTACGGCGAATGTGCTATTCTCTACAGGACAAATGCGCAGTCGCGTATGTTGGAGGAGCGATTTGTGGTGCAGGGGATTCCTTATGATGTGGTGGGAGGTACGAACTTTTACTCCAGAAGAGAAATAAAGGATATGCTTGCCTATTTAAAAACCATCGACAATGGCAGAGACGACGTTGCAGTGAAAAGAATTATCAATGTGCCCAAAAGGGGAATCGGCGCTACCACAATCGTTCGGGTACAGGAATATGCTGATATGAGAAATATCAGCTTCTATGATGCCTTGAGGGAAGCGGATCAGATCATGACGATAGGAAAGAGCGCTGCGAAGCTTGCGCCTTTTGTTACAATGATACAGACCTTTCGCAGCAAATTGGAATATTATAGTCTCGAGGAGTTGATGAAGGATGTCATCGAGACCACCGGCTATGTGAAGGAGCTGGAGGAATCCGATGATGAGGATGCGGAGGACAGAATCAACAATATCGATGAACTTATCAGCAAAATAGTATCCTATCAGGAAACTCACGAGGAGCCGAATCTAAGCGAATTCCTGGAGGAGGTCGCTTTGGTTGCTGATATCGACAGGATAGAGGACGATGGGAACCGAGTGCTTCTTATGACCTTACACAGCGCGAAGGGACTGGAATTCCCTCATGTGTATTTAGCAGGAATGGAGGATGGTGTATTTCCAAGCTATATGACCATCACTTCCGATAATCCCGAAGATATCGAGGAGGAAAGGCGCCTTGCCTATGTAGGAATTACGAGAGCCAAGGAAGATCTGACGATTACGTATGCAAAGCAGAGAATGCTGCGGGGAGAGACTCAGTACAACCCAATCAGCCGTTTCGTAAAGGAGATACCGGAGCAACTGCTGGACAGCAGACTGCCATCCGTCAGAAGCCGGGATTATACGGAATACGAGGAGGATTCTTATGAGCGCAGTCATTTCAAGGCAAAGCCCTTCGGCATGAGCTATATGTCTCAATATGGAGCCGGGACAGCAGAAAAAAGCGGCGATAAGGAAGTCTCTTATAGAAGAACTGAGGCAGAACAGTCCGTCTTTTCAAGAGAAGGGGCGTCGGGAGGCTACCAGAGGATTTTCGACAAAGGGGTGTCAGCACAGTCCGTCAAGTCAAAGCCCAAAGCGATTGCGGTTCCTAAGCGGACGCCTGCGGAAAACAGGCCCTTTATAGCGGGAGGCGCCGCCGGAAGCTTAAGCGGCGTAAGCGGTTTATCAAAGGGGGCACCGGAAGCGGGAACGTTAAACTATGGCGTAGGTGACAGAGTACGTCACATTAAGTATGGGGAAGGCACGGTTACAAAAATGGAAAAAGGACCCCGTGACTATCAGGTTACGGTGGTGTTCGATGAAGCTGGACAGAAGATTATGTATGCTGCCTTCGCAAAATTGAAAAAGTTATAATCGCGAATTGGCAGCGTTGAAGGTGTTGAGCGGTTATAATGTTGAGTTAAATTTAATGAAAAAATTATAGTAAAATATGGGAATTGGTGTTATATTATTAATAGGATTGCTTTTGAAAAATACAAAAGTTAATAATGCCATCATTCAAAGAAATATTTCATAGAAATAATTCATAAACTGAGTTCTAAACGGTAACAATAAATCGAATAAAGGCAAAGAGAGGTATGTACTATGAACAAATTAAGCAAATTGGAAGAATATATTGATATGTCCAGAATCAACGAGCTTCTGGGAAGAAAAGAGGAGAAGAAGAAATGTAATACTGTTCTTTGGGCATTTGCAATCATTGGTGCTATTGCCGCCGTTGCAGGAATTGCGTATGCGGTATATCGCTATTTTACTCCGGATTATTTGGAAGACTTCGAAGATGATTTCGATGAGGACTTTGACGACGATTTCTTTGAAGATGAAGACGATGGTTTTGATGAGGGTACGGAGAAGTAGTGAAAGCCGTGCCACATATGGTAATTATTTTAGATGATAGGTAATAGGACGGAATGTACTTGTGCGTACATTCCGTTTTTGGTATTGTATAATCGGTTAGTAAATTTGAGAAGACGTCGAAACTGGTTGGCGTGTGAAAATTTTATGTACAATTTTGAGGGTGTGAACCCTTTTCTTCGGTGGATTAGGTTTCTGTTCCAACGTTCACGGCTATATTTTCTAAAGGAAACTACAAATATAATGAAGGCGGACGGGCCGGCAGCAAAGTACATCCATGTACTATGCTGCCTAAACACCGCATCCTTGCGGCGTTTTTCCTGGATGTTGAAAGTTTCCTTAAGAAAATGTAAGCCGTTCACTATACGAACAGAAACCTAATCTACCGAAGAAAGACTAAGTTAGGCTGAGAAATTGTACATAAAATTTGAGAAGATGACGAGCTTCGTCGTTTAAATATTAGTTTAGCTGAAAGGATAAGAATACGAGAATGAAAAAAGGACAGGCAATAGAAGGAGTTGTTAGGAGAGTTGATTTTCCGAATAAGGGGATAGTAGAATGTGAAGAAGGGGTATGTGTGGTAAAGAATACGCTTCCGGGACAACGAGTTTTATGCAGGATTAATAAGGTGAGAAAGGGAAAAGCGGAGGGAAGGCTGATTGAGACATTGGAAAGGTCTCCTCTCGAAATGGAAAGTCCTTGTGAACACTTCGGGATCTGCGGCGGGTGTACCTATCTGTCCTTGCCATATGAAGAGCAGCTTCTTTTGAAGGAGGAACAGGTAAAGAAGTTGTTGGATTCTGTGTTATGTAAACAAGAATCCGGTTACGAATTCGAGGGAATCAAAGGAAGTCCGAAGATGTATGGCTATAGAAATAAAATGGAGTTTTCTTTTGGAGATGAGATCAAGGATGGGCCTCTTGCTCTTGGTATGCACAAAAGGGGAAGTTTCTATGACATTGTGACGGTTTCTGACTGCAAGATCATGGATGAAGATTATAGAAAGATTCTGACGGGAACGAGAAATTTCTTTGCAGAAAGAAGGATGAGCTTTTATCATAGGTTGAGCCATGAAGGTTATTTACGGCATATGCTTGTAAGAAAGGCTGCTCAAACGGGGGAAATACTAATCGCCCTTGTTACGACTACGCAGAAAGAATATGATTTAACAGAATTTAAGGAGATGCTGTTGGGGTTGGAATTGGAAGGGAGAATCGTTGGTATTTTGCATACGAAAAACGATTCTGTAGCCGATGTGGTTAAGAGCGACGAAACGGTTACTCTTTATGGACAAGACTTTTTTTATGAGGAGTTGTTAGGTCTGAAATTCGAGATTTCGCAGTTCTCTTTTTTCCAGACGAATACTTTTGGCGCGGAGGTACTTTATGAGACTGCGCGGGAGTATATTGGCTCCCTTTCACCGGAGGGGGAACCGGATAAGGTCGTTTTCGACCTATACAGTGGAACGGGAACGATTGCACAGATGATGGCGCCGGTCTCCGGGAAAGTAATCGGAGTGGAAATCGTGGAAGAAGCTGTAGAAGCGGCTAAGAAAAATGCGGAACTGAATAGTTTACATAACTGTGAGTTTATAGCAGGAGATGTACTGAAGGTCCTTGATGAAATTGAAGAAAAGCCGGATCTGATTATCCTGGATCCGCCTCGAGATGGAGTTCATCCTAAGGCACTGAAGAAGATTATTGATTATAAAGTGGAACGATTGGTTTATATTTCCTGCAAGCCTACCAGTTTGGTACGGGATTTGGAGGTGTTTTTGGAGAATGGGTATGAGGTAGTAAGGGCCGTAGCAGTGGATCAGTTTCCTTGGACGGCGAATGTGGAGACGGTTTGTTTGCTTTCAAAAAGACTTTGATTTTACATAGTTGTTTTCTAAAAAATATGTATCGTTTTGATAGAAGACACCTTTGTGATTACTGAAATTTATATGGAGATGGGGTGGCATCAAAATTTTCAGTATGGAACTTTTGCAAAAAGTTTAGATAAGTCAGTTAATTATAATTGAGAAAAGCTATAATGTTGTACCTTAATAAGGCTTTTATTTGTGCAGTTAATAGCATTAAATTTGGTTGGGAGGAAAATGGATATATCAGGGGATAAGAATAATGTGGATGATAAAATGTTGAGTAGATTATTTTACTTTCCAATATGCAACGAAGATGAAATTGATAGAGTTTTAAATGTAAGGACAGCTCAAGATTATTTATTAAAGCTACGTGCTGATACAATAGTTAATAATATGCGATTATTTAGAGTTTATAGAAATAGAGCGCTATCCCTTGAAGGGGAATGGTCGCTTGAAAAATCATTTGAGATAGATCATTATACGAATTTCTTACAAAGTATACCTCTAAATTTGAGAAAACGCTGTGACTCAATCACATATGGTGATATTTTTTCAAATATTCCTAATGGTCAAATATTCAAGACGGATTATGGTCCCGCGATTACGATAAGTGATTCGCTTAGATTCTTTTTTAAATTTATGAATTTAGCCTTATTAGATTTTAATGGAAGAGTTCCTGAACGGGTTTGTTTAAATGCATTACGTATTGCTATTAGAGTTATGCTTAAAACTGAAACAATGGATTTTTTGATGGACCCTAGAGGGATAGTCCCGGAAGATATCGTTCAAGCTATTCATACACCCATACCTTATCAGTTACAATTTATTGCTGGGCACGAATTCGCTCATTATTTATTGAACCATTTATCAGAAACTAATGTTTCTGACTGTTATATATATTATGATATATCAGAGTGTAATGAAAATTATGAAAAAGTAAAAGTATATAATCAATCGCAACGTGATGAATTTGATGCAGATATAAAGTCCTTATCTTTTCCAAGATTACCTGCCGATGAATATAGGAAATTATATGAATCATCTTTGTTATGGTTTGGTTCGCTTCAAATATATGAAGCGGCATATGATGCTATTTATCCTAGCAGTTCTTGGGATTATAAAACTCATCCAACAGCTCGAGATAGATATGATAATATATTAGATAACGTAAAAACACCTAGCGGAGTGAATAAAGACAGTTGGAAGTCTTTTCTCAAAATTATAGAAAGATACAAAAATATGATTATAGAAGACATTTCACTTAATTATGATTTATATGAAATGTATGGATCCGTATATTTAGACGAGCCTGATTCAGAATGGAGAGGGCCAAGGCTTATAGATAGGGTTGACTATTATTAATATAGTATTATGCTATAGCTGTTGATATGGGAATACTAAAATATTATAATCTCGGACTGAGGGCAACGTGACTTATTTATGTCTTTGGCGTTTTTACCAAAAGATGAAAGAAAGTTTTTTATCTAAAGTGTTAATAGTAAACAGATGAATATTGCTGCTAATATTCTATTTAAAATAGTTTTAAAGAATGTAAAAATGACATTGGTGATAAATCACAAAGAAATGAATAGATTAAAATAAGTGATGCCTCTGTCAAGACATATTTACGCCTCGCAGGCATCATTTTTATACACTCAAGGAACGTGGAGACGGTGGTGTTGTTGGAACGGAAAGCCCAGTAAATCAAAGGGTTTCAGGGAGTTGGGCAGGATATGCAGGTATGCTTTTGTGATTGAGCAAGGTGAAATATGCTTCCGGTTACCGTGGTGAGGTAAGGGAAATTAACTTTCTAATATAAAGGAGATGATGATTTTGAACGGAAAAGATGTAAGGATAGGTGCGGGTCTATTAGTTGACGATATAGACAGTATGGTTCGGTTCTACAGAGATACCTTAGGCTTTCATACGGAGTGGACGGGTGGGGATTTCGCAGAGTTTGAGACGGCAAGCAGTGTGTTATCCCTATTTATGTATAGTAGGAAAGAGTTCGTGAAGGCAATCGGGGAAAATTATATTCCACCAAAAGGAATCAATCAGACGTTTGAAATTGCCCTTTGGTTGCCCAGCTTTGCTGATGTGGATATGGAATATGAGCGGCTATCAAAGCTGGGTCTACAATTTCCTACAGGCGAACCCATCACCTATCCTTTTGGCATTCGTAACTTTTATGTTGCCGACCCTGAGGGAAATCTACTTGAAATCGGTAGTACGAATGAAACATAAATTTCCAGTTATATTTAGAACTTCCAGTTTGTAAGGTCGGGCAATTGGTTTTGCCATTAATTAAAAGATTTTGCAGGGGAAACAGCAGCAGGCGGGGTAAAAGCTTACCCCGCCTAAGAATGCATCAGTTTACTTCTGTCATGTAGTATGATAGAAAAAAGAATTATCCTGTAGACAACATTGTTATAGAAAATCACATTTTTAATATATACTAACGCTATTTGTATACATTATACTTGGTGAATAAAGAAAAAACAATGTGTATGAGAACAGCGGAGAAGGTTTGGAAAAGCTGGATGGAGGCCGGGTATACAGACTGACTGCGGAGCTGGAAGAAAGGAAGGATTGGTATGAGGGAGCAGAATGATTTGCTGGAAATTAAGGAATATACGAAGGAAGGTTATTCG
This sequence comes from Kineothrix sp. IPX-CK, assembly GCF_039134705.1. Classification (NCBI taxonomy): domain Bacteria; kingdom Bacillati; phylum Bacillota; class Clostridia; order Lachnospirales; family Lachnospiraceae; genus Kineothrix; species Kineothrix sedimenti. Next base: position 1,992,118 of record NZ_CP146256.1, read on the forward strand.
CCGGTAATTGATTTCGGTACATGGCGAGTGGCCATACTGAATTATTGTGAAGAACTCGAACCTCAGAATATACATAAATTCCAAAAGCATGAGAAGACGGACGAGATATTTGTCTTATTACAGGGAGAATGTATGCTTTACGTGGCGGAAGGAACGGATACAGTGGGAGCCATTTATAGTCAATCTATGGAAAAGAATAAGCTATACAATGTGAAAAAATCCACTTGGCACTCCCATACTCTAAGCAGGGACACTATGGTGTTGATTGTTGAAAACAGGGACACGGACTTGTCTAATTCGCCGGAAATCGAGCTTACGGAAGAACAGAGGAGATTCCTGGCAGCGGCGGTTGTACAGCGGACATAGAACGATTATTAAAGCGGAGTGCAGGAGGGGGGACCCATTTCAATCCGGAGAGTTATATGGAAGTTAGAGGAAATATTCATGCATCTATTTACACGAACAAATGTTCTTGGTATAATTACTCCAGAGTCGAACATAAATTTGAATATTTTTTATAGATGATATGAAGGAGGAGCCAAAGAATTCCTATGAAAAACAGAACCTATGTCGCAATTGATTTTAAGAGTTTTTATGCTTCTGTGGAGTGCATTGAAAGAAGCCTTGATCCACTGACTACAAACCTTGTGGTAGCAGACGTCAGTCGTACAGAAAAAACCATCTGTCTCGCTGTTTCCCCATCCTTGAAAGCATACGGAATTCCCGGCAGAGCAAGGCTGTTTGAGGTGGTACAGAAAGTTCGGGAGGTAAATGCCCAGAGACGGCAGAATGCGCCAGGACGAACCTTTGTAGGAGCGTCGTTTAACGACCTTGAACTAAAATCTTCACCGGAGCTTTCTGTAGATTATATTGCAGCTACGCCGAGGATGGCCCTTTATATAGACTACAGCACACGTATTTATAATATCTACTTAAAATATATCGCTCCTGAAGATATGCATGTTTATTCGATTGACGAGGTATTCATGGATGTAACGGATTATTTGGATACTTATAAGCTGACAGCCCGTGAGCTCGCAACCAAGATCATTCAGGAAGTTCGACAAACGACAGGGATTACAGCGGCTGCAGGGATTGGAACTAACCTGTACCTTTGTAAAATAGCTATGGACATTTATGCAAAACACATTCATGAAGATAAAAATGGGGTGCTGATTGCAGAGCTGAACGAAATGAGTTACCGGCGGCTGATGTGGAACCACCAGCCATTGACAGATTTTTGGCGCGTAGGGCGGGGATATTCCAAAAAGTTGGAAGAACAAGGACTGTTTACTATGGGAGATATTGCGAGATGTTCTTTAGGTAAACCCAATGAGTACCATAACGAAGATTTGTTATACAAGATATTTGGAATCAATGCAGAACTGTTAATCGATCATGCATGGGGATGGGAGCCGTGTACCATAGCGGATGTGAAGGCATATAGACCTAGTACGAATTGTATTGGTTCTGGACAGGTTCTGCAATATGCCTATCCCTTTGATAAGGCAAGACTGGTAGTTCGGGAGATGACAGATTTATTGTCCCTTGACTTGGTCGATAGAGGTCTTGTGACAGACCAGCTTGTGCTGACGGTTGGCTATGATATCGATAATCTCACAGATACAAGTCGAAGAAGCTTGTATCATGGTGAGATTACTACGGATCGCTATGGACGTTCCGTTCCCAAATCTGCTCATGGAACGATAAATCTTGGAGGTGCGACATCCTCTACAAAGCGAATGCTGGATGCTATTACGAAACTGTTTGAGGAGATAGTGGATAAGAATCTTTTCATAAGAAGAGTGAATATCTCAGCCAATCACGTGGTAGAGGAATCAACTGTACAAAATTCGGTTTGTTTTGAACAATTGGATCTCTTCACAGATTATGCTGCAGAACAGACGAAAAAGGAAAAGCGGGATGCCGAACTTGAAAGGGAGAAGAGAGTGCAGAGAGCGATGCTGGAAATCAAGCATAGATATGGAAAGAATGCGGTTCTAAGAGGTATGAATTTAGAAGAGGGTGCTACCTCGATGCTTCGGAACAGACAGATTGGAGGTCATAAGGCATGACGGGCATATATGATGATATGATTCATCTACCACATCATATTTCTGGCACACATCCACATATGGAGATTATTGACCGGGCGGCACAGTTTTCCCCTTTTGCTGCATTGACCGGCCATGATGCGGCCATTAAGGAAACGGCAAGATTGACGGATAAGAGGATAGAGTTAGATGAATATGAAAAGGATGTTATGAGTGAGCGGCTCCAGATTATTGTGGACAATATAAAAGAAGAGCCACGAATTGAAGTTACCTATTTCCGACCGGATGGAAAAAAGGATGGTGGTACTTATGTCACTGTCACTATGAGAGTAAAAAAGGTAGATCTATATATGAGAATTCTTATTATGATGGATGGTAATTTGATTCCGATTGATGATATAATCAATATAGATTGGCATATGTTCGAAACTATGTGTGATGGATGAAGAAGGCCCAAATATCAATCTGCGATTAGGAGAAAGTGGTAAAAAAATGTATCCATAGAGAAATAATGATTTCACAAAGAAAATTTGGTATACGTTATTATGAGGCGTTTTCAAAGAGAAATAATGGAGTTTGCACTAGGTAAGATGACTTATGAGAAGTTCGTGGAAAAATTAGAAACAATATAGAGTGACTGAACTGATAGAAAAAATTGAGTTTGATGGTAACAACATATTAGAAAGTGAGGAGAATTTTATGTTAGAAATGCTACTTGCAAGGAGAAGTTGCCGGGAATTTGAAGATAAGGCTGTGGAAGAGGAGAAAAAGGAAAAGCTTCTTCAGGCAGCACAGCTTGCACCTACAGGGAAGAATAGCCGCCCGTGGGAATTTGTAGTTATCGAAAATAAGGAAATACTTCAAAAACTTGGTAACTGTCGGAATCCAAAGCATCCGTTTTTACCGGAAACACCTCTTGCTATTGTGGTATTGGGCAATACACAGAAAACCGATACATGGATAGAGGATGCCTCTATAGCCTCTATAATCATGCAGTTGGAAGCAGAGAGCTTAGGTCTTGGCTCCTGCTGGGTGCAGATTCGTTTAAGAGAATCCAATCAGGGAATGAGCAGTGAAGAATATGTGCGTAAACTCCTTGGGATTCCGGAACATATGGCAGTGCTTTCTATTATTGCAGTGGGATATCCGAGCGGGACAAGACCTGCACATAAATTAGACGAAGTAGACCAGGCAAAGATTCATACAGAGACTTATTAAGTACGACCAAGTCAGACCAAGATAAGGTCTTGTCACAAAAGGGGCATCACTGCTAGTGCGGAAAATGCCATAATAAAACCAATCTTAAAAAATGGAGGGCAAAACATGCCATATATTGCGATCAACACCTCGAAACTGCTGTCCGATACACAGAAGGAGGCGCTCAAGACCGCGCTGGGCGAGAAAATCACGGTCATCCCCGGAAAGGTCGAAAGCAAGCTGATGATCGACATTTCCGACAGTCACACCATGTATTTCGCAGGCGAAAAGCGCGAGCTTGCCTATGTGGACGTTAAGTGCTACGGTTCGACTGAGTTCGCAAGCAAAAAGGCGTTCACCGAGGCCGCGTTCGAGGCCGTGCAACAGACGACCGGCCTGCCGCAGGACGGTATCTATCTCACCTACAGCGAGTTTGAAAACTGGGGCACGCTGGGCTCGATGAAGTAAAAAGTTGATTTCACGCGAAACTCCGGCAACTTAAATTTGTCAGGCAGATTGAACTGCACATTATTTATATCTGACGAAAGAAAACAGGTGAATTCTATGATAGAAACAATATATTTTGCAGGTGGCTGTCTATGGGGAGTACAGGCATTTGTCAAAACATTAAAGGGTGTTATTCATACTCAAGCAGGAAGAGTAAATGGATGTTCAAATACTCTTGAAGGTGAGTATGATGGTTATGCTGAATGCGTAAAAACAGAATTTGACTCTGAAATTGTAACTATTTTTCAACTCATGGACTATTTTTTTGAGATCATAGATCCTTACAGTGTAAATAAACAGGGTAATGATGAGGGAAAAAAATATCGTACAGGCGTATATAGTAAAGTACCCCAACATTTGGAAGAAGCGAAGAATTATATAGCAAAAAGAGCAGATAGGGATAAAATTGCAGTGGAAGTTCTTCCACTGATAAATTACGTTAAAAGTGCAGAGGAGCATCAAGATAGATTAGATAGGTGCCCTAATGACTATTGTCACATCCCTAAAGATTTGTTACACAAATATTCATAATCCACTTTTATGAGCATGATCGGGAACTGGCAAAGTAGAAATTGCTTCGCGCGACGGGAAGGAACGTAATGTGATAGACGGAATCTATGCCAAGAGCGAAATCGTTGCCGGCATCTGGCCGGCAGTTGAAATTATCGAGGCTGCCAAACCGGATACCCCAAGGCACATGTCATGCATATCAATGCCTTATCTCCATTTACAAAATGAATTCACAGTCATATAATATGACTGTGAATTCATTTTTTATGACCAAAAGGTCATGGAGCATGAAAAAGGAGGATATTTTATTGCCAAAAAGAACATTTAATCGTCTGGATGACGACAAAAAAGAAAAGGTTATGCGGGCAGCGATTGAAGAATTCCAAGCTCATGGATTTGAAAGTGCGAAAATTGAAGGCATTGCCCAAAATGCGGGAGTCGCCAAAGGCAGCATCTATCAATATTTTGATGATAAAAAGGAGCTGTTCTTATATTCTGTCACATGGGCGATAGAGAATTTTATGAAGATGATCGACAGGCAGACTCCTATGAAGGACATGGATGTCTATGAGTATTTTCTTTCAGGAAGCCGCGAACGTTTTGAAATGATAAGAAAGGAACCTTTATTGGTTTCATTTGCCATTGACTTTACCTATGGAAAGTACGGCAGTCTGGCGGAAGAAATAAACAGAGAGTTAAAACAGGTCGGCGAAGAATATGAGCTGAAATTGATAGCCAATGGTAAAAAAAGAGGAACGATTCGTGATGACTTGGATGATAAAATTCTTTTGTTGTTTTTTCAAGGGGTAACTGAAAAATTCAATATGGAAATTTTAGCAAAGGTTAAGAATTTTGAGTCTGAGCCTACGGAAGAACAGCTTGTCGAGACAGAAAGTCTTGTGAAAAGCATGGTTACATTATTAAAACAAGGAATGGAGAGGTAAGTATGTTTATTATAGTAAAAAAATTGAAAAAGAGCTATAGTGCGGGTGAAAATAAAAGTGAGATATTAAAAGAGGTAAGCCTTGAGCTTGAAAAAGGGCAAATAGGCGTGATACTCGGTCCATCCGGCTCAGGGAAATCAACACTGATGAACATTATCGGGGGCGTCGACCATGCAGACAGCGGTAGTATCCATGTCGACGGCTTGGAAATAACAGCACTTGACGACGATAAGCTGACGGACTACCGTAGGGACTCGGTCGGTTTTATCTTTCAGTTCTATAATCTCATACCTAATCTTACTGTTACGGAAAACATAGAGGTAGTTTCTAACATATCCAAGGCCCCGCTGAATATTGATACGGTGCTGAAAGCGGTTGGTCTTGAAGTAAAAAGGAGGAGTTTCCCGAGAGAACTTTCAGGAGGGGAACAGCAGCGTGTAGCCATAGCCCGTGCTATTGTCAAGAACCCTAAGCTCCTTTTGTGTGATGAGCCGACCGGTGCGTTGGATTATGAAACATCTCGAGATGTGCTTTCCCTTTTACAAAAAGTCAACCGTGAATTCGGAACGAGTATCTTGATGATCACCCATAACACTGCCATTGGCGATATGGCGAATGTGGTTTACAAGCTGCGCAGCGGAGAAATCGTTGAAACAATCCGTCATGACGAAACGGTTGCAGCGGAAAGGATTGAGTGGTAATGACACTGTTTAAAAAAGTAATACGGACCATGCTGGAGCAAAAAGCCCGGTACATCGGCTCCATGCTGCTGCTCATAATCAGCAGTATGATGTTCGTGATGATGAATATGACGTCTGTGAATCTGGACAATACGTTCACGACATTTTCCGGGAAAAATGCATTGTCCGACGCGGAATTTTCCACCGATACAGAAATCGACGTGACCGCTCTCGGCCGGCAATTTGCTGCTTCAATTGAGACCGGCGGCACGGCTGACTGTGAAGTAAACCCCGGTCAGACGCTTCGGGTGTTCTCCATGATGAACGCGGTTAATATCCCCGCTGTTCAGGAAGGAAAGCTGCCGGAGAATTCGGAGATTATGCTAGACCGCCTGTTTTCTAAGACAAACGGATACAAAATCGGCGATACCATCACTGTGGCTGGTAAGGAGTTTACCGTTTCGGGATATACGCTTCTGCCCAATTTTATCTATGTGATCAAATCGAAGGAACAAATGATGAACGACCCAAGTGCTTTCGGCGTGGGTGTTGTAGGCAAATCGGATTTTGACACCCTGCCGGACAGAAAACAGGTTTACGCCATTCGTTTTGATGATAGGGAAAATATAAAATCCCAGGAGGCTTCCGTAAAAAATGCGCTGCGTTCGCAGGGCGTCCAAATAACGAACTGGCAGAGCACCGAGAGGAAAATCAACGTATCTTATGTTCCCATGGAAGTCAGTGTACTGTCCACGATGAGTGCTGCCGTGCCCTTTGCTATGCTTGCTCTTACCTGTATCTTATTGGGAATGTTGATGTGGCGGATGATTCTAAGTGAATCGGTCATCATCGGAACTTTTTATGCCCAAGGCTATCGGAGGCGGGAATTACGCCGGCACTATTTGATGTTTCCCCTTTTGATATCCGTGATTGGCTCTGTAATAGGCTCTGTATTGGGGTTGTTGCTGGTGAACAGCATGTTCAGTTTCATGCTGACCGCTTTCCCTATGCCGGTTTATGAAACAATAATAAATCCCTTGCTGGCCATTTTCGCGATTTTTCTTCCGGTACTGATCCTTTGCGGCGTTACATGGGCGATCATCGGCAGAACACTGAAAACGGCTCCGGCAATACTCATGAAAGGCGGGGAAACAAAGGGTAAGGTTAATTTTATAGAGCGGGGACTGCGCATTGACCGCTTGGGGTTTGGCACGAAATTTAAGATCCGAGAGCAGGTGCGCAGCCTGTCCAGAACCCTCTTTCTGCTGTTTGGTGTCGTTGTCGCTACGATGCTCATGCTGTATGGATTAACGATGAAAAGCTCCGTCGACTATATGCTGGACGAGGGGATGGGCGAATTGTATAACCTCAAGTACGAGTATGTCTTCATATCGGAAAAAAATGGTGTACCTCCAGTGGGAACCGAAAAGTTTAATGCTTCGTATGTGAGCCTTGCAGATAATGAAGACATTAGCTTTTATGTCACCGGGGTTCTGCCCGACACCGATAAGATTAAGCTAAAAGATACTTACGGACAAAGGTTCAGACCGGAGAGGACCACGATTACGGTTCCGCTGGCGCAAAAGCTGAACGTAAATATTGGCGACAGTGTGACAGTGTTCGATACGGAAAACGGTAAAGAACACACATTTACTATTGAGAAAATGGCCGACACCTATGCGGGAGATTTCCTGTTTATGCCACTTGAACAGTTCAACACGGAGTTTGGGCGGCCCGCGAATGCTTATATCGGTATATGGAGCGATGAAGCGATGACCTTCGCGCAAGGAGAGATCCAGAGTACGAAATCCATCGACGCCATCGCTGCTGGCTTTGGTAAGCTGCTTGATCAAATGGGCCCTATGATTTACGGACTGATTGCCGCCGCTTTCATCTTGGGGCTAATCATTATCTATGTCGTGACAGGCTTGGTGGTAGACGAAAGCCGGTCAAGCATATCACTTATGAAGGTATTCGGATATCGGAAAAAGGAAATCGGCAAACTGATACTTGGCAGCAATACCTTTATTGTAATATTGGGGTATTTGCTCGGCATCCCCGCCCTGCTGGGGACGGTGGGGGCGTTCTACGGCTCTCTGACGGAAAGCTTGCAGATTGTTCTGCCAGTCAAATTGAACGTATTATATATTCTGCTTGGTTTTATTATTGTGATGGCGACGTATGAGTTCGCCAAATGGATGTGCAGAAAAAAGGTGGCGCGAATTCCGATGAGCGAAGCATTGAAAGCGGGAACGGAGTAGAAAAAAAGTATTTGTACCTATCAGTTTTAGGCAAACATACTTTTGATAGTGTTCTGCCCAGAACCCTTGATTCTATTCGCAGAAAAAAGATTATAAGTGTGTATGACGAATGAGGGATGCGTAAGCATTTCGTATAGAACAACCGCGCACATAATTATGCTTCCTTACATATAGTAATAAGAAAGATACGGTGGACAATGCCGGTAAGGAGTATTAAGGAAGAAGCCATGATTAGTGGAAGACTTATCACATTAAGCGAGGCGGATTATATCCGGTTCGGCGTACTTAACTCTCGGAATAACTCATTTCAGATTGGGACTATTGCAGAAAATCTTTATATACCTTGGGCAGTAGACATCAGTGAAGACGGCAGGTTGTTTTTTACGGAGCGCAGCGGTAACCTGCGTGTCATAGAGAATGGGATATTAAATCCGGTGCCGGTATATACATTCGAACCTCCTTTTATCAGTACTGGAGAAGGCGGGCTTATGGGACTTGCTTTGGACAGGGATTTTCTTTCAAACGGATATGTTTATCTTATGTATACCTATCAGGAAAACGGAGGACTTTATAGCCGTGTGGTACGTATGCATGTCGGGGACAATACGGCATCCGGGGAAGAAATTATTTTGGACCAAATTCCGGCAGGTCAGTCCCATAACGGGGGAAGGATAAAAATTGGCCCCGATGGTTACCTGTATATAACTACCGGGGATGCCGGTGAACGTTATCTTTCACAGGATATAAACAGTCTGGCAGGTAAGATTCTGAGGATTGGATTAGATGGAAGTATTCCGCCTGATAACCCTTTTCCCGGTTCACCAGTTTACGCCTTGGGGCTTAGAAATCCTCAGGGTTTGGCCTGGAATGACAGGGGGATATTATATGCCTCGGATCATGGAGAAACAGCCCATGATGAAATTAATATCATACAACCGGGCGGCAACTATGGCTGGCCTTTTGTTGTTGGTGATGAGGAAATTCAGGAATCTGATTTTATCAAGCCTGTCATACAAAGCGGGAATAATACCTGGGCCCCTGCGGGAATGGCCTTTATGACTGCCGGCCCCCGAATGGGTCAGTTGCTCGTATCGACACTCAGAGGGAGTATGCTCCTGGCAATCATCTTCGACGAATCCGGGACACGAGTGGCTAACGTGGAACAGTTATTGCAGGGTCGTTACGGACGATTAAGGGAAGCTTACCAGGCGCGGGATGGTTCCATATACCTTACTACAAGCAACTTGGACGGCAGGGGGATTCCGGGTCCCGGGGATGATAAAATCCTCCGATTGGAGCAATAATAAAATTGAGTGAGTGGAAGAAAGCCTCCGAGTCAAAAGACTTGGGGGCTTTCTTCCGCCCATTTTATGGGGATAATTATATTAAAATTTATAAGTTTATGGTAGAATAATTAAAATGAGATTCTACTATGGAAAAGTGAACAGCTTTTTATGGCGGTAAATATGCCATTTGGTATTGATAAATCAGACGACAATAATTTTGAGAAGGAGGGAAAAAAGTGCGTCATTTTTTTAACTCAAAGCTTGGGGTAAAGAAACAGGAGTATGAATATTGCGATTTAGAAAAGGCAGCGGAAGAGTTTGGTACTGATTTGAAGAAAATACCGTATTCGATTCGTGTTGTACTCGAGAATGTCATAAGAAATTCCAAGACAGAGGAAGAATTACGGATCAATGTTTCAAAGGTCCTGAACTGGAAAGAAAATATCAACTCTGAAATCGAGTTCTATCCATCCAGAATTTTGTTGCAGGATTATACAGGGATACCTTGCATCGCCGATTTAGCCTCTATGCGCGATGCCGCTGTTAAGCTGGGGCTGAAAGAAAGTGAGATTAATCCCGAAATCCCGGTAGACCTTATTATTGACCACTCTGTTCAAATTGATATGGCCGGTACTGACCGTGCGGCAATTGATAATACAAGGCTGGAGTTTGAGCGAAATATGGAACGCTACCAGATGCTGAAATGGGCTCAGAAGGAGTTTGCGAATCTGCGAGTTGTTCCCCCGGATACCGGTATTGTTCACCAAATCAACATTGAATATCTTTCTCCGGTGGTGACTGAAAAGAAAATAGAGAATGCGTTCTTTCTTCAGCCGGATTCGGTTTTCGGCACAGATTCTCATACCACGATGATCAACGGTCTGGGTGTGCTCGGCTGGGGTGTTGGTGGAATAGAAGCGGAGGCTTGTATGCTGGGTGAGCCTTCCGTGTTCCCTATGCCCGAAGTCATCGGCGTACGCTTGATTAACCGCATGCCTGTCGGTGTTGTGGCAACTGATTTGGCGCTGAAGATTACGCATGTACTGCGTGAGAACCATGTAGTAGGAAAGTTCGTGGAATATTTTGGAGACGGCTATGAAAGCCTTTCGCTTGCTGATCGTGCCACCATTGCAAATATGGCGCCCGAATATGGCTCTACTTGTGGTTATTGCCCTCCGGATGCGGAAACTCTCCGTTATTTGAAACTGACCGGGCGAAATCCGGAAGAAATCGAAAAAATCTCCGCTTATCTGAAGGCGAATCATTTATTCTATGACTCCAATGATACTGTGGAGTACAGTAAAGTAATTGATGTGGATCTTTCTCATCTGACGACCAGTCTTTCCGGTCCGAAGCGCCCACAGGACCTGGTACCCGTGGATCAGCTATCGATGGCGTTTGAACGCGCGATTGTCAGCCCGATGGGGAATCAGGGGTTCGGGCTTGGAGAAGACGAGCTGGAAAAGGGATATGTGTTTGAACTGGACGGAAAACAAGAGGTTTTGAAAACAGGTGATGTTTTAATCGCAGCAATTACCAGCTGCACCAACACTTCGAATCCTACAGTCTTGTTCGGTGCCGCGTTGATGGCTAAAAAGGCGGTGGAAAAGGGCCTGACGGTTTCCCCAAAGGTGAAAACCTCTTTTGCGCCCGGTTCACAGGCAGTAACCCGTTATTTAGAGAGTTCCGGACTGATCCCATATCTGGAGAAGCTCGGGTTTCATATTGTGGCTTACGGCTGTACCACCTGTATCGGTAACTCGGGGCCGTTAAAGCCTGAAATTGAGGCCGCTTTGAAAGAATCCAATCTGGTGTCCGGTGCGGTGCTTAGTGGCAACCGTAACTTTGAAGGCCGCATTCATCCCCTTATTAAGGCCAACTATCTCGGTTCTCCGATGCTGGTGATTGCCTATGCACTGGCTGGTAATCTGCGCATAAATCTGACGGTTGAACCAATTGGAGTGAATGCCGACGGAGAAAAAGTCTATTTAGCGGATATCTGGCCTACAACTGAGGAAATCCACAATCAGGTCAGAATGCACGTCACATCAGAAAGTTATCGTACGGCATATGGTGAGGTCTATAGCGGAAATAGGCGTTGGAACGATATTGCAATTACAGATTCTCACACATATAATTGGGACAAGAACTCCACCTATATTGCGAATCCGCCTTATTTTGATGATTTGATCGCCGGCAGGACGACTGCCGCCCCACTGAACAACCTGAAGGTGCTTGCCAAGCTGGGAGATTCCGTTACGACTGACCATATCTCACCCGCAGGAACCATTGCAGTAAGCTCCTCTGCAGGAGTTTACTTACAGGAGCATGGTGTGGAACAGAAAGATTTTAATTCCTATGGATCCCGCAGAGGCAATCACCATGTAATGCTTCGCGGTACACTGGCTAATACCCGCCTGCATAATGAGCTGGCTGACGGCAAAGAGGGCAGCTTTACCCGCTATCTTCCTACCGGTGAGATTATGAGTATCTATGATGCCAGCTATCTCTACCAGAAAAATGGAACCGGATTGTTGATTTTAGCCGGTAAGGATTATGGTATGGGTTCCTCCAGAGATTGGGCGGCAAAGGGTGTAAAGCTCTTGGGCGTCAGGGCTGTTATTGCCGAGTCGTATGAACGAATTCATCGTTCTAATTTAGTGATGATGGGGGTGCTGCCACTGGAGTATTTGCCGAATCAGACGACTGCAACGCTTGACTTGACCGGTAAAGAGGCTTTTACGATTCATCTTCCTGCAAATCCCAGGGTGAGAGAACATGTACAGGTTACTGCCAAACGGCCGGATGGAAGGTTGCTTGAATTCGAAGCGGTAGTTCGTTTCGATTCGGAAGCGGATATCCGTTACTATCAGAATGATGGTATTTTACCGATGATTTTAAAAGAAAGATTAAGATCCGATTGAGCCCGAAAAGGAGTGAGCTTCATGAATTGCAATATTAATTCATTATATTTATGCGTTACTGACATGGAAAGAGCAATTTTATTTTATGAATCATTTTTTGAACAAAAAGTTACACATAAAGACGATATATATAGTATTTTTGATATTAATGGGTTTCGATTGGGATTGTTTGCATTTGAGAAAGTGCAGGAAGTGCATACCTTTGGAAATAATTGTTTGCCGAGCGTTTCAGTAGAAAATATAAGTATATTCAATAAAAAATTGGAAAGCCTTAAAATTATTTTTCCCGCCACTAAAATAGGGAATAACTGGGTAGCCGAATTTGAAGATAGCGAAGGAAATCATATTGAGATGACAACTTCGGCTTAATAAATCCCATTTATTGACATCCTATTCGAAAAGTGAGACAATAAACGGGACATAATAAAAATGAAAGAGAGGTTGGTTAAAAATGGCAAATATTGATTTGAGCCAATATGGCATCACCGGAGTTACAGAAATTGTTCGAAATCCTTCTTTTGAAATGTTATTTGAGGAAGAGACAAAATCAAGTCTAGAGGGCTTTGAAAAGGGTCAGGTAAGTGAACTTGGTGCAGTAAATGTTATGACAGGTATTTATACAGGACGGTCACCTAAGGATAAGTTCATCGTTATGGATGAGAATTCCAAGGACACGGTATGGTGGACCTCCGATGAATATAAGAATGACAATCATCCTGCTACTCAGGAAGCATGGGACACTGTAAAGGAAATCGCTCTGAAAGAACTTTCCAATAAAAGGCTTTTTATTGTAGACGCATTTTGCGGTGCTAATAAGGATACCCGCATGGCAATTCGTTTTATCGTGGAGGTTGCATGGCAGGCTCACTTCGTTACGAATATGTTTATCCAGCCTACCGCTGAGGAACTGGAAGATTTTAAGCCTGATTTCATTGTATATAACGCTTCTAAGGCAAAAGTAGAGAATTACAAAGAGTTAGGTCTTAATTCTGAGACGGGTGTATTGTTCAACATAACCACTCGCGAACAGGTTATTGTAAATACCTGGTACGGCGGTGAGATGAAGAAGGGTATGTTCTCTATGATGAACTACTATTTGCCGCTGAAAGGTATTGCTTCTATGCATTGTTCTGCAAATACTGATTTGAACGGTGAGAATACTGCGATATTCTTCGGACTTTCCGGAACAGGTAAGACTACATTGTCTACAGATCCGAAACGCCTTCTTATCGGAGATGATGAGCACGGATGGGATGACAAGGGTGTATTCAACTTTGAGGGCGGATGTTATGCTAAAGTTATTGACTTGGACAAGGAATCAGAGCCGGATATTTATAACGCGATTAAGAGAGATGCTCTCTTAGAAAATGTTACGCTTGATGCTGACGGTAAGATCGATTTTACTGATAAGAGCATAACGGAGAATACTCGTGTATCTTATCCGATTGATCATATTAAGAATATCGTTCGTCCGGTTTCGGCAGCTCCGGCGGCAAAAAATGTTATCTTCCTGTCGGCAGATGCATTCGGTGTTCTTCCTCCGGTATCCGTTTTAACTCCGGAACAGACACAGTATTATTTCTTATCTGGATTTACTGCGAAGCTTGCCGGTACAGAACGTGGAATCACAGAGCCTACACCTACATTTTCCGCTTGCTTCGGTCAGGCATTTCTGGAACTTCATCCGACCAAATATGCGGAGGAGCTCGTTAAGAAAATGCAGAAGAGCGGTGCGAAGGCATATCTTGTTAATACGGGTTGGAATGGTACAGGGAAGCGTATCTCTATCCGTGACACACGTGGTATTATCGATGCAATTCTGGATGGTTCCATCGCGAGCGCACCGATGAAGAAGCTGCCGTACTTTAATTTTGATATTCCGACAGAGCTGCCGGGCGTGGATCCCAAGATTCTTGATCCTCGTGATACCTATGCAAATGCTTCTGATTGGGATACTAAAGCCAAAGACTTGGCACAGCGTTTTGTGAAGAACTTTGTGAAGTATGAAGGAAATGGGGCAGGTAAGGCATTAGTTTCTGCAGGGCCTCAGTTATAAAATTAACAGAAGTAGTTCTTGCTGTAAAATAGTGAGATAATATGATTTTTAAGATGACCCTCGTTGCTTATATAAAGCGACGAGGGTTAAGTTATTAGAACAGAAAGAAAAGAAGTTAGTAAAATAATGTCTCCAAGTCAAAAGATTTGGCAGCTTTCTTTTGCCCTTTTTATAAGGAATATTTATATCATAATTTATAAGTTTATGGTAGAATAGTCAAAATGAGATTTTCTACTATTTTTTAATTCCGATTTATGACGTGTCGCCATGAGTGGGCATCCAAATTAAATCTTATCAACTGGTATTGAGTGGTATGAATGTAAACTGGCTCTTTGTGGGATAATTGCATAAGATTAAGGAAATTGGGAGGATCGTAAATGGATTACTTGACTGTCAATAAAGGCGAGGTACTGAAATGACTAACTGGAAACGTAATGCAACTTTATATATCATTGGGCAGTTCGTGTCAATGTTCGGCTCGATGCTCGTGCAGCATGCTATAACATGGCAAATTACACTCGAAACCAAATCGGGTGTGATCATGACGCTGTTCACCTGCGCCGCGCTGTTGCCAATGACGCTTATTTCGCCGTTTGCGGGTGTATGGGCGGACAGGCACAATCGCAAGCACCTTATCATAATATCCGATGCGTGCATCGCGCTGATAACGCTCGGCTTGGCGGTCGCGTACATCTCCGGATACAAAAATATCTGGCTTATGTTCATAGTTGTAATTGCGAGGTCGTTCGGACAAGGTATACAGCAGCCCGCAGTATCTGCAATGATACCGCAAATCGTACCGACGGAGAGTTTGCAGCGATTCAACGGCATACAAAGCTCAATCCAGTCGTTGAATATGTTTGTCGCACCGATGGCGGCAGGTGCATTGCTGTCGTTCCTATCGATTGAATATATTTTCTTCGTTGATGTGGTAACTGCGGCAATAGGCATAAGCATAGTTTTGATATTTGTTAAGGTGTCCGGCGTTCCCCGCACAGAGGAATTAAAGCATGGCGTACAGGCATATTTTCACGAACTGCGCGAAGGGCTGCGATATATCAATTCCAAGGCGTGGCTGAAACTTATTATCATTTACAGTGCGTTCTTCAGCTTTTTCGCATCGCCCGCCGCTTTGCTTACTCCACTTCAGACAGCCCGCACATTCGGCGATGATGTATGGAGGCTGACTGCGATTGAAATTGTATTTTCAATCGGCGCAGTCGTAGGCGGCATATTAATTTCTGTGTGGGGCGGTTTCAAAAACAAGGCGCACACTATTGTCATGGCTTGTGCTCTATTCGGCTTGACAGGTTTTCTGCTCGGTGTAGTGCCGAATTTCTGGATATATTTAGGTGTAATGCTCATCTGCGGAGTTACTATGCCGTTGTTCAACACGCCGAGTATGACTTTGCTCCAGAGCAAAATTGAGCCGGACAAAATGGGACGGGTATTCAGCGTGATGATGATGTTCGGTGGGTTGGCAATGCCGCTCGGAATGGTTGTATTCGGTCCCTTGGGTGATTTGGTGCGAATTGAGTGGCTGTTGATCGCGTCCGGTATAGTCATATTTGTCAGCGGTCTTGCGTTACTCAGGGCGCGTTCGGTGATTGAGATAGGTAAAATGTAGTATTAACAACATTGCTTTTTGCAGTATGGCATTTTATTTGTTTTGGCTTGATTTTCACATGAAATCATGATACACTACTGAAAACTGAAAATACCCGTGAGGGAGTAGTTAGCGCAAATATGTGCGGCAAGTCAACATGCTGACCGGCAACGGTCTGGCTTGTCTTAAAAAACGAGACTCATGTATAACTTTTACAGCTATACATGGTCGTTATTATTTATCAAAGTCCAAGTATATGCTCGTATGAGTAATGCTTGGGTTTTTTCTTTTGCAAATAACATCTTGTAAAGGAGAACATACGATGAATTTGATGGAATTACTCCTTATTGCCATTGGGCTTTCTATGGATGCTTTTGCCGTAGCCGCCTGTTTCGGACTGACCATGCCTAAAGCAACCATACAAAAAGCATTGATTGTCGGTTTGTACTTTGGCTTTTTTCAAGCGGTTATGCCGCTTGCCGGATATTGGCTTGCCACACAGTTTGCTGATAAAATAATTGCGTTCGATCACTGGATCGCATTTGCCCTGCTCAGCATTATCGGCGGCAAAATGATCGTGGAAAGCTTTAAAAAAGAAGGTTGTGCAGACAGGGAATGTACTGCTGAAACATGTACGGACAGAGGATGCCCCAGCGGAGAACGCCCCGAAAAGGAAGAAGTCTCTTTAAAACCTGGGAAAATGCTGCCTCTTGCTCTTGCTACAAGCATTGATGCACTGGCGGTAGGCGTGTCATTTGCGTTCCTTAATGTTAATATTGTCCCGGCAATTTTATCCATCGGGATTATTACACTGACTTTATCTGTACTGGGCGTGAAAATCGGTAATATTTTCGGTGTAAAATTCAAATCGAAGGCTGAACTTGCCGGCGGTATTATATTGGTTTTAATGGGTTGGAAGATATTGCTTGAGCATATGGGGATACTTAGTTTATAAAACCCTAATCCCACTTTGTGTAATGAGATATGTAAGTCTTGACTTCATTTCAGTATCATAGTATGCTATAATAGTCCCGTTTGGGACGGTATATAATAAGACTAAATAAGGAGGCCGACTGTGACCAGAGAAGAAAAGAATGCGAATGAGTATTTACGTACTTACTTTGAACTTAATGCCCAATATGAAGCATACGCGAAAAGTCTTGGTATGTCTTACAGCACATTATGTGCACTTCGGATTATCCTGGAACACGATGGGAATTGTACGCAGAGGACCATCTGTGAATACACTTTTCTTCCCAAACAGACGGTCAATGCTATCGTGACCGGCTTGCTGCGTCGCGGAGTAATCAGAATGGTCGAACTCGATTCCGACAGGAGGCAAAAGGTCATTCATTTTACAGACAAAGGGCGGGCATTTGCTTTTGAAATGATTCAAAAGATCAAAAATGCGGAAAGTAAAGCAATGGAAAGCCTGGATGAAGAGGAGAGGACAGCTATGCTGACGGCCGCAAAATTATATGTGAACCGTTTGTGCGGCTATTTATTGGAATAGTTTTAATAAATCTATTGCAATATTGATAATACGGGAACTGAAAGGAAGTAATATAATATGGAAAAAGGTCAGAAAGCCACAGTCATCGTTTTAATCTGTGGTGCTTTTTTGTCGGTATTAAACCAAACATTAATGAATCCGGCTATCCCCTCGGTCATGACCGAGCTGAAGATTAATGCTACCACTGCACAGTGGCTGGTTTCAGGCTTCACTTTGGTAAACGCCATTATAGTGGCTGTTTCGGCGTTTTTAATGGATCGGTTTTCTACGAGGAAATTGTTCATCACCGTTTTCGGCTTATTTTTTGCCGGTAGCCTGCTTGCAGCTTGGGGAATCAATTTTCCTGTTTTGCTCGCCGGACGCATATTGCAAGCGGTATGTGCGGGCGTTATGCTGCCAATGTCAATGACTGTGCTGCTCCTCATTTTTCCTCACGGAAAGCGCGGCAGTGCAATGGGAATGTATAACTTTGTTATAATGTTCGCCCCCGCAATGGGTCCTGCAATTTCCGGCATCCTTACAGATATGGTAGGCTGGCACGTTATGTTTCTGATTATGGCGGTGTTGGCGGCGATCATTATACTTATTGCAGCATTTTCAATAAAAAATTTCGGCAAGACAAAGCCGGTTTGTCTCGATAAAATATCAGTTGCGGAGTCATCCCTGGGTCTTTTTTTCCTTCTTTACGGCTTTTCTATGTTTGGTAAGATTGAAACATTGCCTGCCGCGGTCGTGCTGATCGTCTTGGGTGCCGGGACACTTATTGCCTTTGCTCGCCGCCAGTTTAAGCTTACAGAGCCATTTTTAGAGCTTAAAGTGCTTTTTGATAAGCAGTTCCTATATGGGATTGTGATATCCATGCTGATATCAGCATCCCTTGCGGCAGTGTCTCTCACCCTTCCGATTTATGTCCAAACCGTACGCGGATTTTCAGCTACGATTTCAGGACTGATTATGGTTCCCGGTTCGATTCTGGGCGCAATTGGAGGATACTTTGCAGGAAATTTACATGATAAATTCGGGGCGCGTTACCTTTCGATTGCAGGAGTAGCATTGTTGTCGATCGGCTCTTTGGGAATGGCGTTGTGGGGATTTGAAACTCCCATCGCATTAATGATTATTGTTTACTGTGCCCGTTCTTTTGGCTTGATGATTGCCAATACGCCGATTAACATTTGGTCAATCAGCAATCTCCCGGATGAGATTCTGCATCATGGAAATGCGGTATCAAGTGCTATGCGTCAAGTCGCTTCGACCTTTGGGGTGGCGCTGATGGTGTCCGCCATGTCGCTGGCCACAAATTTATACGCCTCCGATAATTTTGTAAAGTCGCAGCTAATAGGGATTCATGTTGCATTTTATCTCAGCATTGTAATCGCCGTTATCGGTCTTGTGTTGGTTATTATTAAGGTAAAAGACCGGGAGAAGAGCGATAGTATTTTCGAAAGCAAAATGATATCGGAGCTAGATGCGGCAATGCATTCAAACCCATACACTGTGTCGTCCGGTGATTCAATTGAACGGGTAATTGAGAAATTTATTGAATACCGCACAAGCGGGTTGCCTGTCATAGACAATGGAAGGCACATTATCGGCTATGTATCGGATGGAGATGTTCTGCGGTATATGGCAAAACAAGATGTGCATGTTATCGGGGAGTCATTTTCTATCGTGCTGCCTGACAACGAAGAGTTTGTGACCAAAGCCAGAGAGTTTTTGCAAAGAAACGTAATGGAGATCGCAACCAAGCGCACTATAACGGTGGAACTCAGCACTTCGCTATCAAAGGTCTGCCAACTGTTTTATGAACACAAGCTGAGCAAAGTTCCGGTAACGCAAAATGGTGTTCTTGTGGGAACGATCAGCAGGGGCGATACTATGCGCTATCTGATGAAACGATTGCCGTTTAGCACTTAGATTAAAACGAGCTGAACAGTAAGATGTCAACCGTGATTGGACGAGTGCAGGCGAAATGATTTGAGAATTATATCCGGGAATTTAGATTTGTCATTTGCAAATCTTTGTTCCCGGATTTTTTGTGTTATTAGTGTGTGAAAAGCGGTGAAAGAGAGAACACGGCGTTAGAGTTGATTTGATAGAATATATGATATATATTTATTTAGTTTAAGAGTTGACAAACAAAATAAAAAGAACTATAATTTGTTTTGTTATACAACAAATAAACTAAATAAATTAAAATGGAGGTAAACGATATGAATACAAATAATATATTGAATAAGTTAATGGAGATCACCCATCAACCCTTTTTGATTTTTGCTAATCAGGTAGAAGAAAAGACGGATAATGCTTTTGAAACCTTGCGGTTATTATCAAAAGAAGATGGTGTGACGGCAGGGCGTATTTCTGAATTCTTAGATATCAAGCCATCAAGCGTCACTCAAATCATCAAAAAGCTTGAAATGGCAGGAACGGCTGAACGTGTGAAATCAGAAGAAGATGCCAGGGTTACGTTTGTCAAGCTGACTGAGAAGGGTTATGAAAGTATAAAAGATCGCGGCGAGATTTCTTCAAGTCTTAAAGATGAGTTATTCAGAGGTTTTGCTGAAGAAGAACTGGAAAAGTTATATGAATATTTATCACGTATTGCAGATAACATTTCAAGCGATGAGTTCCGATTAAAATTAAATGAGATTTTCGGTGATGATAAGCGTTGGCAACATTTTGGCCAAATGTCAGCTCACCTCGGGCGTGCACGTGAACAAATGCTAGAGCGTAATGGATTCGGCGGCTTTGGTGGATTTGGAGAGGATTTTCATGGCGGATTTGGCAGAGATGGTAAATTCTTTGGAAGGGGGCGTAGATAATGGGTGGCGGAAGACCGGATGATACAGTCAGAAAAGATAGCACGAAGTTTTCGCTTAGACAATTTGTCGGGCTGATCGCAACAACGAAACCAAAGTATTTTCTTTTGATAATAGGAATACTGCTGTTAATAGTATCCTCAAGTGTTCAAATTTATGTACCCCAGTTAGCATCGTCATTAGTCAATAACTTTTCAAAAGGAATCGATTATCCGTTGCTGTTAAAGGTAGTCTTATTGTTCGTATCTTCTGCGATTATTTCGGCAATTGGCGGAACGGTTCTTGGTATTTTTGGGGAAAATGTCATTCAAAACCTGAGAAAAAATCTCTGGTTTAAATTGACAACGTTAAAGGTAAACTATTTTGATGCCATTAAAGCCGGTGAGATTTCAAGCCGTTTAGTAAATGATACATCACAAGTAAAACAGTTACTTGCTAATACTTTTCCACAAACCATATCCAGCATTATCCTGGTTTTAGGTTCTGTCTATATGATGCTTAAAATGGATTGGCAAATGTGCTTGGCAATGCTGGTAACTGTTCCGATTGTACTGATCATTATGCTGCCGATCTTTGGATTTGGAACAAAAGTCGGACATATGAGACAGGACGCTCTTGCGGAGTTTAATGGGATTGCCAGCGAAACATTAAGTGAGATTCGCCTTGTAAAAACTTCTAATGCAGAAAAACAGGCACAAATGCGCGCTAATCACGAAGTGGATAAGTTATTCAAAGTCGGCAAAAAAGAGGCGGTCTTCGATGCAACAATGCAACCAATTATGATGATGGTGATGATGAGCATGATCTTTGGCTTATTAGCTTATGGTATGCATCGAATTGCTATTGGGGCAATGGCGATCGGGACATTGATGAGTTTCCTAATGTACTTGTTTAATCTGATCGGAGCAATGCCGAGTGTTGCGACCCTATTTACCGAGATGGCAAAAGCGGCCGGCTCAACGAAGCGGGTTCAAGAATTACTGGACGAAGAGCCTGAAGATCTGCAGGGCGGAGAAATTATCGATTTGTCCGGTAAAAAGCTTAAAGTTACTAATATTGATTTTGCGTATGAAAATGATGAACCGATTTTAACCGGTGTGTCTTTTGAGGCAAAACCAAATCAGATTATTGCTTTTGCCGGCCCGTCTGGCGGAGGAAAGTCAACAATATTCAGTTTGCTTGAAAGATTCTATGATCCTGGTCGCGGCGTTATAGAATTTGGAGATAAAAATATCCAAGATATTAATTTGACGGATTATCGCAGCCAAATAGGTTTTGTTTCGCAAGACAGTGCGATTATGGCGGGTACGATCAGAGATAATCTTACTTATGGATTAGATAAAGAATTTAGTGATGATGAATTATGGAATGTTTTAGGACTTGCTTACGCTCGTAAGTTTGTCGAAGAAATGCCGGATGGATTGTTGACTGAAGTGGGTGAACGAGGTGTTAAGATTTCCGGTGGTCAGCGGCAGCGGATTGCCATTGCCCGAGCATTCTTACGTAATCCCAAAATACTAATGCTGGATGAAGCAACGGCCAGTCTTGACAGTGAATCGGAAATGATGGTGCAGAGTGCGTTAGCTAATCTGATGAAAGGGCGTACTACTTTGGTGATTGCCCACAGACTTGCCACTATTGTTGACAGCGATAAGATTTATTTCCTTGAGAAAGGCAAGATTACAGGGAGCGGAACCCATGATGAGCTCGTTGGAAGTCACGAAACTTATGCGAAATATGTAAGTGAGCAATTCAGAGTGGATACTCCGCTAGTATCTTTCTAGTGTAGGGAAGAAATATATGAGCGGAAGATAAATCAGCGGTTGTAAAATAAGTAACCTCCGGCAGTTATTACAGGATGCCGGAGGTTTTGTGAACTAAAGGAATACTAAACTTTTTATATACTGTTTATTTTTTAGCAATGATATCAGGCGTTTGCTGTTCCTCATATATCTTCAGAAGAACTTTTCGATGTTCTTCCTCTGCACGCTTTATCTTAGACCAGTAAGCGCGTTCTTTTTCATTCTTATATGTATGAATTCTTTCGATAATAAAATTTATTGCAATTCCGAAGATAATTATAATTCCACCGACAAAAGAAGCTCTTGAGAAGTGATCGCCAAATATAAGATCCAACAGAATTCCTGTAAATACCTGACCGACAAAGGTAAGCAGAGTCAGGTAAAATGCAGATATCCTTGGAACGGTAAGATTGCAAAGAAAGATAACTGCCACACCGAATATGCCGCCAAAGTAGATCCATGGATGAAAGGCGGAAATTGAAGGAATGGAAGAAAACTGCTTGGCAAAAAGTGCAACAATAATGGTGATGGGTAAGCCGACCAGATGATTTATCAGCGAACCACGAAGTGCACCGGTTTTTTCAGCCAGACGTGCATTCACACTTCTGGATAGAACAACGGAGATACCGGCGCAAAAAGAAATGAAAACAGCGATGATTGCCCCTGCAACACTTTGGTCAAGCATTAACAGTATTCCGAGAAATGAGACCGCAAATCCAAGAATGGAATTCTTGTTAAAGGATTGCTTTTTCATCCCGAACAGACCGTAAGTATCGATGAATAGAGAAGTGACAGTCTGCCCCAATAGACCCAAAGCTACGATACTTGTCACGCTGATATGTCCGTAGGCAAGATTATTAAATACAGTTGTGCAAACACCAATGGCACCACCTAGATAAATCCATTTGGGATGATGACCATGGAGCGGATTCTTTTCCTTTTGTGTCAGGCAAAGAAGGAAAGCAGATATGGAACCGACCACATGAATAATGACTGCAGCAAGAATCGCGCCATATTGATCTGACAGATTCCCATTTACTGATATCATGATGGATAATAGGATACCGGTTAATAAAGCTAATAATTGATACATAGTTAAACACCTCTTATTATAAGAATATAGCACTCGTATGAAAAACGCATAGGACATTTGTCATGGTATTTTAACAATAGTCTGATATAATAAAAAAGGGTGATTGTATATGAAGAAGATTCCGTTTACGGAAGAACATAGGGCCATACTACAGGTGTATGGTTTGCAGGATATATCAGTGAATGATTGCACATGTATAAGGTATGAAGCAGGAGAGAGAGTTACGGAAGAAGGCTCTCTTATTTCCAGGCTGGCACTTGTAACAAAAGGGCGTGCTAAAATATGTCGTACTGCATTAAACGGGAAGAGCCTGATTTTGTGCTACTATATTTCGGAAGGTGTAATTGGAGAGATTGAACTTTTGACAGGGCAGAGTATTGCTACAACTACTGTTGTTGCTATCTCAGATTTTGAATGTGTGACGGTAGAATATAGAAAGTGTATGGAAGAACTGGAAAAGAATCTTGTTTTTTCCAACAAAATTGGTGCTATCCTTGCAAGGAAAATGTCAGAGAGCGAAGAGAATTATGTTGCCTCAGCATTGCATTCCGGGGAACAGAGACTTTGTTCCTATATTCTGAAAAATTCACATCGCAATTATTTTTCCGATGTATTGTCAGATGTGTCCTGTTCAATTGGTATGAGTTATCGCCATCTGTTCCGGTTGCTGGATCAGCTGTGTAAAGACGATATATTAGAAAAAAGAAAGAATGGTTACAAGATACAGAAGCACGGAGAATTGGTCAGACGAACCCATGCAGAACACCTTGTTAAGAAGTGAACATGGAAATGTGATAATAAGGTATTGAAAGGATAAAGGACTATGTATACCAAAAATTCTTTAGTCAAATATAAGAAATTGCTGTTGGGGCTTGCTTTGCTGATATTTGGAGCTGTGGGATGCGGCAATGTATCTCAGTCTATTCCGAAGAGCGGAACAAGTGAAGAGATACAGGATAATCAGGGAACGAATGAGGAAATTGAGAGAGAGTCAAAAGAAATAGCGGAGTGTTATCGGGGGATTTACGAGCAGGCAGTAGAAGCTGGCATGCTTGGAACGTTGGACACTGCGAAAAAGATTGTAGAATGTCTGGGAGACGCCGGATATGCGGCAGTGGATGCTGAAAATCAGGTTAATATGGTTAATTCTGAAAAAGTAAAGGCATTTATCGGAGATGTTGAAGGGAATGTGGATGCGGAACTTACCATAATCTGTGTAGCGGCCGCCGGGGGCTTTACCCGGTTTGACTTTCAGACATCGGAGGAAGCGGTCTGGGTAACACGGAGCTATCTTTTGTGGAATGGTAAAAGCCCTGAGATTAATTCGAAAGAGAGGTATCGTGCTGAGAATTGGGATTATTCGCAGGAAGGGTATTTGTTCTTCGAAAAAAATCATATGTCAGGATATGACGGAGCATCCGGTTATACCGCTTTGCGGGTAGATCAACTGGATGAAAGGTGCAGAGAGCTGAACCGCCAATATCTGCTTCCGATCGGATATGGATCAAATAATATGTTTATTACGGAGTGGAATGAACAGGATTACGAAGAACTGGATTTTTATGATATGTTTCATATTTTATACCCGTTAGTATATGGAATGCCGACGCCTTACGAGGTATCTTATGAAGGAGAATTATACTATGTTCCGCAGGAAGAATTTGAAAGAGTGGTAATGTCTTATTTTAAGATTGACAGTGAAACCTTGCGAAGTAAGACGAGGTATCTTGAGGACAGTAAGGTCTATGAATATCGAACAAGAGGATTTAACGACTGGGGAAATAGCCCGAATATCCCATATCCTGAGGTAGTGCAATATGAGGAAAATGCGGATGGAACTCTTACGCTGACTGTTAATGTCGTGTATCCGGTGGAAAAAATATCTTGCGCATTTTCACATGAGATAGTGGTTCGTCCGCTGACGGATGGAAGGGTACAGTATGTATCCAACCATGTGATCCGGTCTGCGGATAACATTCAGCCGTCGTGGTATACAGACCGGCTGACGGAAGAAGAGCGGGAAGAATTTTATGGAGAACCGGAATAAATAGAACTACTTCCAGCCTGAAAGCCAGGATTTGTCATTTGCGATGGCAGTTACTACTTCCTCTCCGGATTTGAAATTATCAAAGGTTCCGTTATTGATTTCGCTGATGGCTTTACTTAACAGGTCTTCGTAATATGCCTCAGGAGTTATATCGGTTGTGGTTTGACAGGAATGCTGCCTTGATTCGGAAGAAGCGATCCGTGCGTATTCGTTTTTCACCTGGTCTATGAGTTTATCGCGGTTCATATAATTGACTCCTTTATATTTATTATTTATATAAATAGATTATTTTTTGTCATCGCCGGGATTTTTTCTGCTGCCGGATTGCTTCTTGGCATTTCGGCTTTCTCCATCTAATGCGCTCTCGGCTAAGGTAGGACCGCCATTTGATTTTTTCTTACGGATTGACTTGGGGTCAAGTTGTGAATCTTTTGCCATATTTATTCTCCTTAAAATTGATAAAGTTACCATCGTTTGACAAGGTCACTCACGATCGGATAAGACTTTGTCAAACGATGGTAGTATGTGCAGGTAAAAAAATATTATACAGAAATAGCATTGTGCAGCCACACGTATAAAAACGTACCTTTTGCAAATCATAATGGGTATAAAATCGTTAAGTAAGGATGGTGAATTATGGCGAAAGCAGGTATGAGAAGACCGGATCCGAAGGAGCCGCATGGAACAGAAAGCAATAAAAAAATGAAAATAAAAAAGAATGAAACGGAACCGGTACCCGAGATCCAGGGAAAGGCTAAAGCAGGGCATAATAAGGCGAATAACCTGTAGGAGACGGTACCGGAAGACAAGAAGGGTGACAAAAGATGAAAATAGTAATTACAGCAAGAGACTTTTCCGTACACGATGCAGGCTTACTGGAAGGACTTGTAAAGGCTGGTCATGAGGTGGCCGATTACAGCGGGGAAAGTATGGGAACAGGTACCGCGGAGTATATCGTATATAGGGCAGCAGAAGATGCGGATATCGCGATTACCGGTCTGGAACCCTATAACGAGGAAGTGATTAGAAGGTGTCCTAAGTTAAAAATGATATCCCGGAGGGGTATTGGATATGACTCCGTGGATTTGGCAGCTTGTAAGCAAAGAGGAATTATTCTGGCGAGAACCGCAGGAATGGTAGAGGAAGCCGTAGCGGAACATGTTATGGCATATATTCTTCATTTTGCGCGCAATGTGGAAATGCAGAGTATGGCGATGCATGACAGGCAGTGGAGCAGAATTATGATGGCGGGTGCAAAGACAAGGACCTTGGGACTGATCGGTTTTGGCGGGATCGGTATGGAAATCGCTAAAAGAGCCGTTTCGTTTGGCATGAAAGTAATTTATTATTGCAGGCACCCGAAAGAGGAATGGGAGAAGGAATATCATGCCGTTTATTGTGACTTGGACCAACTATTGTCGGTAAGCGATTACGTTTCGGTAAATGTTCCTTTGACAGAAGAAACCAGAGGAATGTTCGGTGAGGAGCTGTTTCGAAAGATGAAGCCGGAGAGCATATTTATCAATACTGCGCGCGGGCCGGTTGCGGATGTTGCAGCGCTGAAGCAGGTATTGCAGGAAGGAAGAATCCGCGGTGCTGCAATCGATGTATTCGATGCGGAACCATGTACGGATTCTCCGTTAATTGGATGTCCCAACGTTATTCTCACCCCACATACTGCATCTTATACGAGTGAGAACTTCGACGAAATGAACAGAGCCGCTGTTCAAAATGTTATCGATTTTATAAATAATAAGCTGTCTCCGGGAAATAGGGTGATTTAGCAACTGGTGAAATTCCTAAATCATAGTTTCATCCTTCAGAATATCCCCGATATCCGCATTGCAGATTTTCAGGCCTCCCAGATAATAGGCGAGGCTGACAGAAAGCAGGATAAATATTGTGAAAATGAGTATTGGAATTATCGGCGCTGCAGCAATGAATTCCTTTACCGGAATGGAGGCGGTATTCAAGGCGGCTGCCACAATAGGGATATTTATGACCAGGCTGAAAACAATCGGGCGGAGGGCGACAATCAACGTTTCCATAGCAAGAATTTTTTTCATTCCTTTCGGAGACAAACCGACGGAAAGGTATCTTGTGAATTCCTTTCTCCGCTGATAAATCTGCCCCAGCGTAGAAGAGAATACATTTGCGATCCCAATACATGATAATAATCCCGCAAAAGCCCCCATTAAGAACCTATGGGCCCTTCTGACAGAGGAGTCAAAAATCTCCTCTGTCAGTTTGCTGTCCAAGGTATAGCTGTTCTTTTCCTGTAAAAGGATCTTAATATCATTTTGTACGGCTGCATCGTAAGATTTGGAAACGAGCTTTATGTTATAGAAGCTTTCAGTATAGGGAAAGCTTTCGGCTAAGTTAACGTAAAAATCCTGCGGAATTATTAAGGATAAGGAATAATCGATAAGTTCCTCTTTTATCGCAGGGAGAGTGGTTGTAAATGCAGATACGGTGACAGGCATATCTCCTCTGTCAGGCATAGCTTCATTTCGAAGCTGCAGCGTTAAGGGCATCCCCTCCTTCAATAAAGGGATATACATTCTATTTAGGCGGTCACTATGGAAGCTGTCCCAGATAATATTTACAGCGGTAGAGTCCTTTGCGGAAAGCCCCTTGCTGGAGCAGTAGTCCTTATAGCTTTCGTTATCCAAAACATAAATCGGTACGTCGAAAGAATAGCGCCCATCACCTTCAGCCTTTATACTGTCTGAAAGGTTATCAATACTTAGTTTCAACAACTCTTCACTCAGCATATTGGGTAAAAGGCTTGTAGATGCCGTGATTTTTTTGTATAAGATACAACTTTCCACGCCATCAAGATTTTTGATTTCTCTTAGTAAATTCTCTTCCTCATCCATATCCGGAACGGAAAGCATCATATCCCACTTATCCCGGTAACGTTCAAAGTAAGTATGCTTCGTGCTGATACCTGAAATGGCCTCCAGATTGAGGAAGCTTATAAAGGCCAGGGCGGATAAGGTCAGCGACAGGGTAGATGTCCTGAACACTCTTTTACGTGAGTGGATTGATTTTATGGATAATTCTCCATAAATTCCAAATAAAAAAGAAAACACGCGGTAAGGCTTCATGCTTTCTACGGGCGGTTCCCCACCGTAATGGATTGCATCGAGAGGCGTCAAACGGCTGATTCGCCTTGCCGGTAACCATGCGGAGATGAGAACGGTCGCTATAGACAGCAGAAGAGCAGCCGCCATAATGACGGCATGATAGCGAAATACCACTTCGTATTTCCTTACGGACGCCGTTACAAAGATAATAAGCTGCATAAAGCCGTAACATAGTCCGATTCCGGATAATACACCTGCTGCAATAGGCGCGATGCAGAGAATAAGAGTTTCCTGCAATAAGAATGTGCGTATCTGATTAGGGGTTGCTCCGGCGCTTTGCAAGATACCTAACTGATGCAAGCGGCTGTTCATGGAGACTTCGAAGGCATTGTGTATCATAACCGTAAGCGAGAGGCAGATGACGATTAAGATAAAAACATAAGCGACAACGAGCGGCTCTATACTCCCGGTAGAATTCTCATCCATCAGAGATTTCCGGTATACTCTGTCTATCCATATATTATAAAAAATTCCGCAGACCAGCGATAATAAGATAGCGGATAAGAAGGAAATCGCAGCCAAAAAAATACTGCTTAACTTATTTCGTTTGATATATCGGATCGAATACTCCATCCACATGTTTTTTTCCTCCTGTTATTTCCTGATTCTTTCATCCGACACAATATTACCATCCTCTAAGCGGAGGATTCGGTCGGCCTGCAAAGCAATATTTTCGTCATGGGTTACGACGAGAAGAGTTTGGTTATATTTTTTATTGGAGTATTTTAGCAGTTCGATAATATCATGACTGTTCTTGTTATCCAGATTCCCGGTAGGTTCGTCGGCTAATACGAGAGCGGGGGCATGAATCAGCGCCCGTCCGATGGAAACCCGTTGCTGCTGTCCGCCGGATAATTGCTTCGGTAAATGCGTTTTGCGATCTTGCAGTCCCAAAATGCCGATCAGCTCGTTTAGACGTTCTTCATTTACTTTTTGGCCGTCTAACTTCAGTGGAAGGG
Organism: Kineothrix sp. IPX-CK; assembly: GCF_039134705.1. Classification (NCBI taxonomy): domain Bacteria; kingdom Bacillati; phylum Bacillota; class Clostridia; order Lachnospirales; family Lachnospiraceae; genus Kineothrix; species Kineothrix sedimenti. Next base: position 2,021,528 of record NZ_CP146256.1, read on the forward strand.
TTATGTTTTCTGTTACATTCAATATGGGAATGAGATTGTAGAACTGATAGACCAGGCCAACCTGCCGCCTCCTGAAAATCGCCAGTTCCTCCGGAGTTCTCTGAAAGATTTCTTTACCGTCTATTGTTATTGTTCCCAAGCTGGGCTTTTCCACCCCTCCGATTAAGTGAAGCAGGGTAGATTTCCCTGAGCCGGATTGTCCTATGATTGCGACAAATTCCCCCTTTTCTACGCAAAAAGAAATGTCGTTTAAAGCTGTTACTCTATTCTCATCGCTGCCGTAGGTTTTGCATAAGTTTTCGATTTTTAATATTTCCATGATAGCCCTCCGAAACCCTCCTAAAATAAATTAAAATAATTATAGCATTTCCTATGTGACAGCTCCATGACTGTTTTATTACAAAATTGTCACGAACGAAAGTGTGCTTCGCACACTCTCGCGGACAAATCCTCGGCAGCACAGCTTTACAAGATCGTTCCTGTGAAATAAAAAAGAAGCTTTGATTAAACAGCTCCTTTATAAAAACGTATATGAAATTCGGCTCCGTAAGGATTGCTGTTTTGTGCTTTTATTGTCCCGTTTTGTCTGCTGATGATCATGCGGGAAAGAGCCAATCCGATTCCCATGTTTCCCGGACCTGAATTCTTCCCTTTGTAAAAGCGTTCAAATAAATGGGGTAAGTCTTCGATGGCAATGCCTGAGCCGGTATCCGATATGATGATTTCTGTGTAAAGAGGATTTTCGGAAGCTGTAATTTTTACGGCTCCATTTTCCGGTATATGCTCCAGACAGTTTTTGAGGATGTTGCCTATCGCTTCCATAGACCAGAAGAAATCTCCCTTAAAACAAACGTTATCTGCTATGGTGATTTCCAGGGCTATGTCTTTTATCTCCAGCAAGATTTCCAGAGGAGCCAGAGATTTCTGAATCAGCTCTTTTACCTTTATGGGAGTTTGTTCGAAGGCAACGACGCCGGATTCCAGCTGGGCTATCTTCAGCAAAGCGGCTATCAGCCATTCAATGCGGGTGAGGAGACTGACGATTTCCCTTATATATTCGCTTCTTTGCTCCGGCTGCAATTCTTTCCGTCCAAGACGTGGAACGAGCATGCGGATGGAGGTAAGGGGCGTTCTGATTTGATGGGAGATATCGGCGATGGAGCTGCTCAAGTGACTTTTCTCCTTTTGCAGCAGTTCGGTTTGTTCCTGTAAACGCATGGTCATTTTATATATTTCACTGGAAAGCAGAGCCAATTCGCCTTCCTTATCCGGAGCGAAATTCGTTCTTTGCCTGCTATGGAGAATGGAGTCCACCTGATTGCTTAATGAAGAAATAGCCTTGTACCGCTTCGTGGTAAATCCCATAAACAATGATAAGGCAACCGCACATACTGCTAAAACATAGACGGCCGCCGAAGCGCTGAGCAAAAAGGACCCAGAGACGGCAAATAAGGTAAATAGTGCATAGAGTGCTAATAAATTTTTTATCTCAGGATTTCTAAGAAGATGCATATCAATGACCGTTCCCTTTCCAATATATTAATTTATTCTCCCAGCATATATCCTAATCCCCGGATGGTTCTTATGATTGTTGGGGAAGTAGGATCCTCTTCGATTTTGTCGCGAAGCCTTTTGATATAGACGGTTAAGGTATTGTCATATACATAATCTCCGGCTATATCCCAGATTTCTTCAAGCAGACGGTTTCTGGACAATACGGTGCCCTGATGGTTAAAGAACACTAATAATAATCGATATTCCAGCGGAGACAGAAGTATTTCGTGTCCATTCCTGGAAACAACAGCTTTCAAAGTGTCTATCTTCAGTCCTGCGGTTTCGAATACAACAGGGCCTTTCCCGTTGCGGCGCAGAACATTTTTTATCCTGGATATTAATTCCATTGGCCGAAATGGTTTTGTAATATAGTCGTCGGCGCCTAAGTCAAATCCTGTTACGATGCTTGCCTCATCGTCCATGGCAGTCAGGAAAATGACAGGAGTCTCGCCCTTACGCTTTATGGCTGTACAAAGAGAATAACCGTTTCCGTCAGGTAAGGTCAAATCGAGAAGAATCAAGTCAAAAACGTTTTGATCAATTTCCTGAAGCGCGGCTTCTCTGGTCATTACACTGTAGACCTTAAAGCCCTCGTCTTCTAATAAAATGCGAAGATTTTGGACAATTTCCAGATTATCTTCAATAATTAAAATATTTGTCATAGCAATAACCACGCCCTTTCCGTTACCGGCTAATCTTGCCCGCAGATATAATATATTAACATGCGGTAATTGCAGCTTGTATTGTTCTTAGTTATAAATTATAATACACGCATGTTCAAAAAACAACATGTGGGCGTAATCCCAAGAAATGGCAAAAACATACCGGTTGCGAAGCGAAACGGGATTATGATATAATCTATAATTATAAGTAAACTATCACATCAGTAAATGAATAAAAGGAAAATAGATATGCAAATCAAGAAGAAAAAATTGTTTATTCTCTTTATTGTAATAGGATTACTTTTGGTATGCTTGTTTCTTGTACTGTTTATGCAGTTCAAAAAAAATACTAAGCAGACTGAAAGCAGTATAGCGGGAACGATTGTAGAAATCCGGGAAGACAGCATATTATTTCAGGATGAAGCAGGCGGTGAGTATATTGTCTATTTTGATTCCGATTATAGAGGCCAAGCGCTGGAAACACTTGCTGCGGGTACAGAAGTGAAAATTTGGTTTTCGGGCCAGATTGCGGAGTCATATCCGATGCAGATTGTCGCATATGAAATTGAAATAAAATAATGGTATTGTTCGAGTAAGGTCAGAGCAGCTTTTGGAGCGGAAAGATTCCGGTTCCGATGCTGCGGTATGACCTTATTTTTTTGTGCAATTAAGAAAATCCTCTCGTTTATTGTTTCTGTATTTTTTCACAATCTGAAACGATGATTTTTGTGAATAATGATAATTTTTTGAAATGTTGGGGATTCTTATTGCGAATATGCTTATGGTATGTTACTATATGCCTACAAACGATATATACGAACACTGTTCGGATATACAAACAAAGATAAAACAAGGAGGAAATAAAATGAAGAAAAGGTTAGGATTGCTGCTGGCAACGGGAATGCTTTCATTTAGCATGATTTTGGCCGGCTGCGGCAATAGCAGCAAGGAAAACGGAGCAAGCGGAGCTGCTGAGACGAAGGAAGAAGCTGCGGCAGAGGAAACACAGAAGATTACAGTATGGGCGTGGGATGATAATTTCAACGTTGCTGTCATGAAGACTGCGGCGGAGTATTATAAGAAATTGAATCCGGATGCAAAGGTAGAAATTGAAGTAATCTCCAACTCCAAGGAGGATATTTATAAGAAGCTGCAGACGGGTCTGGCATCCGGCGGTAAGAGCTTGCCTGATATCTGTCTGATTGAAGACTACAGCATATACCAATACTTAAATTCTTACTCTAAATATTTTTATCCCTTGAGCGATGACTTGGATTACAGCCAGTTCTCCCCGTATAAGGTAGAGGTGATGACCTATAATGACAAGGCATACGGCGTTCCCTTCGACGCAGGAGTAACAGGACTCTTTTACCGTACCGATTACTTAGAGCAGGCAGGTTTTACGGCAGCGGATCTGGAAGATATTACGTGGGACCGCTTCATCGAAATCGGTAAGCAGGTAGAGGAGCAGACCGGGGTGAAGATGACCGTAGCAAATGGTACCAACTATTCCTCGCTGTTTCGTACGATGATGCAGTCTGCGGGAGCATGGTACTGCGATTCCAACGGAGAGTTGACGATTACGAATAACGATGTTTTAAAAGAATCTTTAGAGACGATTAAGAAAATGCGCGATGCAGGAGTTATCTTGGAATGTGCAGATGATTCCACCCTTGCGGGAGCTATTAATGACGGAACCACAGCGTCGGTCATCAACGCGGCATGGAGAGTATCCACCATAAAAGCGGAACCGGAACAGTCCGGAAAATGGGCGGTTGCTTCCACTCCCAGACTGAACAATGCTAATTCCGTAAATGCATCGAATACGGGCGGTTCAAGCTGGTATGTTTTGGACAATGGACAGGATAAGGGAGCAATTGCAGATTTTCTCAAAACAGTATATGCGGGCGATGTAGACTTTTACAGCGATATTCTAGTAAATCAAGGAGCAGTAGGCACCTATCTCCCGGCACAGGAGGGACAGGCATATCAGACCGAAGACGAGTTCTTCGGAGGTCAGAAAGTGTTTGCAGAGTTTGCTGGCTGGCTGCCGGAAGTACCTTCCGTAATGTATGGCAAGAACGTGCCGGAAGCAAATACCGCGGTAAACACTGCTCTGTTTAGCTACTTGCAGGGAGATATTACTGTAGAAGAGGCCCTGACGCAGGCAGAGGACCAATTAAAGAACCAGATTCAGTAAGAAATGAAGGCAGGATAGATATATGGATTTACCGGTACGCCGTAGCGTCCGGTGAATCCATAGCACTGCTTTGAGAAGAAAGGTGATGACATGAAAAAAACGCAGAATACGGTCAACTATAATAAATATGGTTGGTTCTTTATTTCTTTCGCGATGCTTGCTTTTGTATTGTTTACGCTTTACCCGATGATAGAATCTTTAAGCCTTTCCTTTAAGGTGTTGAGGGACGGAGAATATGTCTTCGGCGGCCTGACGAATATAAAACGTTTGCTGGGCGATAAGATTTTTCATAAAACGATTGGAAATACGTTTCTCTTTTTGGCAATTCAAGCCCCGCTCATGCTCATGCTGGCGTTGGTGTATGCGACTATTCTGAATGCCCCCAAGCTGAGATTTCGGACTTTTTACCGTACGGCGATCTTTGTGCCTTGCGTTACATCGCTGGTAGCATATTCCGTATTGTTCAAATTAATGTTCGCAAACGATGGTATCATCAATTACTTATTGGTAAATTTGCACCTGATAGACGAACCGATTTTCTTTTTAAACGATCCGTTTTGGGCAAGAGTAGTTATTATTCTCGCTATGACATGGCGGTGGACAGGCTATAATATGATGTTTTATTTGGCGGCACTGCAAAATATTCCGGCGGAAACCTATGAGGCCGCGAGGGTAGACGGTGCGAACGCGGTACAGACCCTCTTTAAGATTACAATACCGCAGCTAAAACCTATTATTTTATTGACGACGATAATGACGACAAATGGTACATTGCAGTTATTCGACGAGCCGATGAATATTACCGGAGGCGGTCCGGCGGAAATGACGACTACAATGTCACAGTATATATATAACAACGCATTCGTTTATGCACCTAATTTCGGCTATTCCGTATCGATGTCCTATGTAATCGTAACATTGGTGGCGCTGCTGGCATTCGTACAGTTCAAGGTGGGAAAGGACTAATATGAGAAAAATAAAATTAATATTGAAACATGCTTTTTTAATGATATCTTCTCTGATTTGTCTTTTTCCATTTTACTGGATGGTTGTCGGAGCGACGAATCTTTCGAAGGACATTACGAAAGGAAAGCTTTGGTTTGGAACGGAATTCATGAATAATTTCCGGGCGGTTCAAGATACGGCAGATATTTTTCAGGCAATCCTCAACACGGCTACTATTACGATCATTCAGGTTCCGTTAGCTCTTTTGATCTGTTCCATGGCAGGCTACGGCTTCGAAAAATATCCGAGCAAGGCAAGAAATAAATTATTCAACGTATTCCTGCTGACAATGATGATTCCCTTTGCGGCAATCATGATTCCGCTCTTTAATTTTGTATTCGATGTAGGATTGATCGATACAAAAGTGAGCGTAATCGTAGCTGCGTTATCGAATACTTTTTTGATTTTCTTCTTCAGGCAGAGCTTTAAGGCCCTTCCAAATGAAATGATCGAAGCTGCGAGAATCGATGGAGCCAGCGAAATCGGGATATTCTTCCGAATCGCCATGCCTCCTATGAAATCTACCTTCGCGGCAGGTTTTATCTACGCCTTCATGAAAGAATGGAACAATTACCTGTGGCCGTTACTTACCCTTCAATCCAGTGAAAACAGAACACTGACGCTGTTCCTATCCTCCATATCCTCCGCTTATTACGTGGACTATGGGCAAATACTGGTTTCTGTTGTAATCGCAACCCTGCCGACCATACTGATATTCATGACGATGCAGAAGCATTTTGTCAGTGGTATCCTCGGCGCAAGCAAATAGAGCAAAAGATATAGAAAGGACAAAACACGATGACTACATCCTATCACATAGACACAAAAAATATAGCTCCTGCTATATATCCCTGCCCTGTTCCTTACAGCGGAACAAATCCAAACGGAGATACCATAGATTTTTCCAATTATTATATGGAATACAATAAGCGGCCTTATTATGCGGTCTCAGGAGAAATGCATTTTTCCAGAATCGAGGAACGCTTTTGGGAGGATGAGATCATTAAGATGAAGATGGCCGGTATTACGATGATATCAACCTATTTGTTCTGGATCCATCACGAGGAAGAAAGAGGTGTCTTTGACTGGAGCGGAAATAAGAACATCCGTAAATTTACAAGGCTGTGCAAAGAACACGGCATCTTTCTTATCCTGAGGGTAGGGCCTTTTTCTCATGGAGAGTGTAGAAACGGCGGATTTCCGGATTGGATGTTCGGTGCACAGTATGATGTAAGAAGCAACGACGAGGAGTATCTTTTTTATGTAAAAAGATATTTTAAGGAAATTGGGGAACAAGTCAAAGGGCTGATGTTCAAAGACGGAGGTCCGGTTGTCAGCGTACAGATAGAAAATGAATACGAACATGCGTCTTCTCCCTGGGAGCTCACCACCGAAAACAGCGGAGAATGGACGGCCAGCGGCAATGAGGGCGGTTCTCATTTACAGATACTAAAGGATATGGCGATAGAGGAAGGGCTGATCACGCCGCTTTACAGTACTACGGCGTGGGGTGGAGCATGTGCGCCTATAGAGACCGTCCTGCCCCTGTGGGGAGGCTATGCATACTGGCCGTGGATTTTCTATGGGGACGACATCAAGGAACATCCGGCTACGACAGAGTTCATATATAAAGACTTTCATAACAATTATGCGCCCAAATACTATAATTTTGATCCCGAATATCCGCCGGAAGATTTCCCTTTCGTCTGCTGCGAAATGGGAGGCGGTATGGCGAATTATTATAGATATCGCTTTCAGCTTCCCTTTAGGAGTGTAGAGGCGTTAGCGAATATCAAGACTGCAAGCGGATGCAATTTCTTAGGCTATTATATGTTTCACGGAGGAAGCAATCCCAAAGGAAAACGGGTACCTTTCTTAAATGAATGTGCGCTTCCTAAGATTTCCTATGATTATCAGGCAGCAGTAGGCGAATATGGTCAGATTAGGGATTCTTATAAACGAGTGAAGCTTCTGCATTATTTTTATAAGGATTTTGAGGAGCAGCTCTGCAATATGAAAACGGTATTGCCGCAGGAAGCGGCCGATATGGATCAGAAGGATACAACGACGCTTCGATATTGTGTCAGAAGCAATAAAAACAGCGGTTTCCTTTTCATCAATAATTTTCAGGATCACGTGGAAATGAGCGATCAGCAGGATTTTTCTGTTATGGTGCAGACGGGAGAGGAGTCCGTGCGTATTCCGCAGGCCGGTGGAATGTCGCTTAGGAAGGAGGCGAGCTGTATCCTGCCTTTTAATATGGACCTGGATGGACAGCTGCTGGAATACGCTACGGCACAGCCTATTTTGAAAATGCAGGATAACGGCATTTGGCATTATTTTTTCTTCGTTCCCGAGGGAATGAAGCCTGAGTTTAAGCTGAAAGGAAGGGATACGATTTATGTGCCGGAGGATAAGAGCAGCAGGACGGTAATCCGCGGAGAGGATGGAAGAGAAATTGTCCTTTGTGTTCTCAATCGCCAGGACAGCTTAAGGCTGTGGAAAATTGACAGAAAAGACGGAGAGATGCTCATACTTTCCGATGAGACCGTTTTGGAGGATAGAGGAAAGATAAGGATAGAAAGTATCGGAAAAGAAAGCGGGACTATTGCGGTATTTCCTCAGCGCGATCAACCGGTTACCGTGGGCGGCAAAGGCTATGAGGCAGTTTCACAAGGAGAGATTTTCACCTATTATGAAGTCTCATACGGAAAGAATGAAGTGGAATTTCAGTGGGAGGACATCAGCTCCAAGGAAAAGGCAAGCAGCGGAGGCTTGAAGCGTCCGGTAATCGGAAGTCCCATTACATCCACGAAAATTGTCAACGCCAGAGCAAAGGTCACTATGCCTGAGGAGGCCTTTGATAATTGCAAACAAATATTGATGCAAGTAGATTATATCGGAGATATCGGATACGCATTTTCAGACGGAGATTTAATCAACGACAATTTCAGCAACGGAGCGGTATGGGAATTCGGCATTAAAGCATATGAAAAGGAAATCGTTGAAAAAGGCTTTCACATATATGTTTCGCCTAAGCGTAAGGGCAGTCATGTGAACTCGGACTCTGAGATGGCTGCACGTTTTGAAGTATATGATGAGGCAGTAGCCCAGATTCACGGGATACGCGCGGTTCCGGTGTTCGATTGTTTGACGGATTTATAGAAGGATGAAAGCTTGAAAGGAGAGTGAAGATAGAATGAAAATCACGAAATTGGAATTATTTAAAGTGCCGCCCAGATGGTTGTTTCTCAAGATTTCAACCGATGAAGGATATACAGGCTGGGGCGAGCCGGTAGTGGAAGGAAGAGCGGATACGGTAAAGGCTGCGGTCATGGAACTTAGCACTTATTTGATTGGAGCAGACCCCATGAAAATAGAAGATTTGTGGCAGGTTCTCTACAGAGGCGGCTTCTATCGTGGAGGTCCGGTTCTTACATCGGCGATTTCCGGTATCGAGCAGGCGTTTTGGGACATAAAGGGCAAGTATTACAACGCACCGGTTTATGAGTTATTAGGAGGAGCATGCAGGGACAGGATAAAGGTCTATTCGTGGATAGGAGGCGAGAAGCCGGACGAGGTAGCGAAGCTTGCGAAGGAAAAAAAGGAGCAGGGATTTTCGGCCATTAAGATGAACGCTGCCGGAGAAATGAACTATATCGATGATTTCAGCAAGGTGATGGGAGTGGTGGAGAGAGTTGCCACCATCCGCGAGACATGCGGAATTGACTTTGGAATTGCCGTAGACTTTCATGGGCGGGTACATAAGCCTATGGCGAAGGTCATGGTAAAGGAATTGGAGAAATATCACCTGATGTTTATCGAGGAGCCGGTGCTTTGCGAAAATTACGAAGCCTTTTCTGAAATCGCATCTTATACCTCCGCACCTATTGCTACGGGGGAACGCCTTTATACGAGATGGGATTTTAAGAAAATTTTTGAGCAGGGCGCAGTCAATATCATCCAGCCGGATCTGTCCCATGCTGGAGGTATTCTGGAATGTAAGAAAATTGCGGCGATGGCGGAAGCCTACGATATGGCGGTAGCGCCCCACTGTCCTCTCGGACCGATTGCTCTGGCTGCGTGCATTCAGCTGGATGCATGTACACCGAATGCGGTGATTCAGGAACAGAGCATAGGAATTCATTATAACAAAGGAAACGACGTATTGGATTTCTTGAAGGACAAGACAGTATTCAAATATGAAGACGGGTATGTATCCCTGCCGGCAGGACCGGGGCTCGGTATCGAAATCGATGAGGATGTAGTGCGCGAATTGGATAAGACAGGGCATAGCTGGAAGAATCTTGTGTGGAGAAATCTTGATGGAACAGTTGCAGAATGGTAGAAAGGAACAGAGGGGAAATCAGGTGGAAGAATGCTGTTTAGTAATCGACGGAGGCACGACAAATACCCGTTTTGTGCTGGTAAATCCAAAAAACGGAAAAGTGCTTGCGAGAATGGAGCGCAGGGTGGGAGCGACGGATGCCGCTTCCTTGTCCTCCAATGAAAAGCTGAAAGAAAGCGTGAAAGCTGCAATCACCGAATTGCAGAAAAAAAATAAATGCGTGATCAAGCAAATCTACGCTTCTGGAATGATTACCTCCAATGCGGGACTGTACGAGCTTTCCCATATCGAAGCTCCTGCCACGGCCGGGGACATAAGAAACGGAATCAAGACAGTGATACTGCCAGAGGTCGGAGGGAACATAGAATTTCACTTTATACCCGGAGTAAAGTTTCAGAACCAGCGGGAAATCGGAATCGATATGATGCGGGGCGAAGAGGTGGAAATATTCGGGGCGCTGGAGGCGGAAGATTTCCATAAATCAGTTATGTTCATACATTTCGGTTCCCATAATAAGCTGATATCCGTTCAAAACGGCGTAATATGCAATGCTGTTACGACGATAAGCGGTGAGCTGATTTGGGCGATTGCCAAGGAAACAATACTTAAGAGCTCGATCGGCAGCTTTAAAGAGGCTTTTGAAATGGATGAGGAATATGTAAAATTGGGGTACTATGAGACGAAGAGGAACAATATTTCGAGAGCGCTGTTCGTAGCGAGGATTCATCAGGTAATGAACAAAGCCACCCCGGGACAGGTGAAATCCTATTTATACGGAGCCATGACCTTTATCGATTTCCAGGCATTCTCTGAGCTTATGACGAAAAAGACGGATAAAATAGTTCTTTATGGCAGAGAAACTTTTATCGAGGCATTCAAAATCTGTATACCGCTTTGGGAAGAAATCGTACCGGATGGAATCTGCATAAGAGAAATCGGCTTTGCACAAAGCGAACAGCTTAGTCTGAATGGTATTCGCACAATTCTGTCAAACTGTTTGGAAGAAGCGGAAAGGGCGGAGAAAATATGTTAAAACAACATTTTTATGACACAAGAGTCATTGCTATTTTAAGAGGTGCCGCAGGAAAGGATTTGGAGGAACTGGCAGAGGCCATCTGTGTGGGCGGAATTATGTTTTCGGAGGTGACGTTGAACTCACCGGATGCCCTTTTATCCATTGAGCGCCTGAGGGAGACCTTCGACGGAAAGATGCACATAGGAGCGGGAACTGTAACGAATCTGAAGGCGGTGAGGGAAGCCGTGGCAGCGGGGGCGGAGTTTATCGTTACGCCTAATATCGACGCCGATGTTATACGCTACTGTGTCTCCAAAGATATCCTCATCACTCCGGGGGCGCTTACCCCTACTGAAATCGAAGAGGCCATGCGCTTTGGCAGCGAATTCGTGAAGGTATTTCCCGTGGGAAGGCTGGGGGCAGGATATATTAAGGATGTTCTGGCACCTTATGATAAAGCGAAGCTGATTGCTGTGGGAGGCATAAATGCAGAAAACAGCGAAGAATATAGGAAAAACGGAGCCTTTGGAATCGGAGTGGGAGGAAGCCTGTGTAAGATACCGGAGGACAGGGACTTTGGAAAAATCAGCGATTATGCCAGAAGACTGGTGGAGTCCTTCAGAAGATAAAAAATAAGGTCAGGAAGGTTCGTTCAAGGCTGATGGCTGAACTGTTACGGATTTTCTTCTTCCCGGTTTGGGAAATACTGACAAAATCTGAAGTATGTGATAAAATGAATCATCGGTACCGGCTGCCCGGATGGATGTACGGATGGTGGAAAACGAAGAGAAAGAGGATAGGAATATGGCATATACGGAGCATAGGTCTACGGCAAGGATTCTGCGGATTCTTGAACTGGTGGCGCAAAAGGAAGAAGGATATACTTTATCTAAGCTGGCGGAGCTTTTGGATGCGCCGAAGGGAAGCATTTTCCCGATGATACAGACCTTGAAAGAATTCCATTTCCTGAGGCAGGAGGAACACACCGGCTTATACAAAATCGGGCCTGCCGCATTTCAAGTCGGAATGTCGTTCGTGAATAACGGCGGCACTTTGAAATATGTGGAGAAGGTGTTGGAGGATATCGTTGATCAATGTCTGGAGACGGTCCATTTTGCAGTTCTGGATAAGGGTAATGTAGTCTATTTATTAAAAAAGGACTCGCCCCAGGCGATCCGGATGACTTCCTCTGTTGGAAAAACCTTGCCCGCTTATGCTACGGGGATAGGGAAGGCCCTGCTTTTGGACTGTTCCCTGGAGGAGCTTCACAGGATATATCCCGACGGGCTGCACAAGATGACGGAGAATACCATCGTCGATTTCGATATGCTCCACGATCAGCTTACCGGTTTTCGCGGGGATGATGTGTCCTATGAATACGAAGAATCCAACAAGGATGTACAATGCGTGGCGGTGGCAATCCGTAAGTCAGGTAAGATCATTGCCAGCGTCAGTGTAGCGGTTCCGGTATTCCGCTGTACCGATGAAAAACAGCTGGAAATCAAAGAAATTCTATTAAGAGCTAAAAAGGTATTAGAGAATTATTTCATGAATGAAACGGTGAGCTTCAGCTAGATTTATAGTTTGCTGTGCCTGTATATAATCTGATCGATCATATAGTTTTATGTATGCCTCTCAGCGCTGCTGCTGAGAGGCCTTTATTTTTTTACAGCAGGTTCGGTTGCATCTGCTGTAAATAGCTATAATAAGATTTTAATAAAGATAATAAGAATTTAATAATAGATTCACGCGGAAACACAAGACAAAAAATGGAAAAAGTATTATAATGAATCTATCTTACAAGAGAAAAAGGAGAGAAACATACATATGGAAATGGATGTGACAAAGAAAAATAAAGCGTGGATACGTCTTCTGTGTATGATTGCCGGACCGGTAATCGCCTTCGGTCTGATAACTGTTTTTATACTGATGCAGGTAGCGGGGCAAAGGATGACCGTTGGATTTGCGATATTGGTTCTCGCCGTACTTTTGGTATTGTTAGGGGCGGTAATATTCGGCTTTATTGAAGCTATTTTGAGAAATCTGGGGAAAATGGCTAAGAACTTCGATAAGATCGCGGACGGAACGATGACGTTAGACGGCAATAAGCTGACGGAGCGTAAAGATGAGCTGGGACAGATGATGCGAAATGTGAACGAGATGATGAAGTCCTTTGCAAAGGTCGTAGTGGGAATAAAGAATGCCGTAGATTCTTTGGATTCTGTTTCCGGCGATTTTCGTGAATCCTTTGATAACATGGCGAAGGCTATGGAGCAGGTAGGCCGTGAGGTAGAGAGCATCACTTCGAATACCGTATCGCAGGCTGACCAGACGAAAGAAATTGAAAGCGAGATACTGGACATCAGTCATGCAATAGAGACCATTGCGGCGAACATAGAGGCACTTACCGAGAGTGCGGATAAGATGAAGGATTATAATCAATCCTCCGAAGAAATTATGCAGGAGCTTGTAACTATCAGCGAGGAGAACAGCGAGTCGATTGAAAATGTCAGAAGCCAGACGGATCTTACCAATCAGTCGGCACTGGAAATTCGTCAGGCTACAGAAATCATTGCGGGAATTGCGAGCCAGACCAATCTGCTTGCACTGAATGCTTCCATAGAGGCGGCGAGAGCCGGGGAACAGGGAAAAGGCTTCGCAGTGGTTGCCGAGGAGATACGTACCTTGGCGGACCAGTCGAGAGAATCTTCCGAGCATATCAGCAAGATCGTCAACATATTGATCGAGAATTCGAACGTGAGCGTGGACGTTACTCAGAAGGTATCCGATGCGTTTGTACAGCAGAACGAGAAGATCCGCCAGACAAAGGATATTTTTGCAAAGCTTAATCAGGAGATTATCAGCGTTGGTTCTTCCATCGATGGTATCAATACTGAGGTCAATACACTGGATGGCCATAAGGATGTGATGAAGGATGGTATCGTTTCTTTGGCGGATGCGGCTGAGAGGAATACGGCAAGCGCAAGGGAGACTACCAATGCGATGCTGGAATTTGAAGGTCTTGTGACCGACTGTAAGCAGGCAACGAACAAGATTACTTCGGTAACTCATGACCTGGTAGAAAATATCGAAAAAATCGGCATGACGGCGGAGCGCAGAAAGGCTATGTTCGAAAATAGTATAATAGGCGGTTGAAATGGACTGAACCAAAATATAATTGGAAATTGATAAGCTGAGGCGGACCTAAAAACGGGTTCCGCCTTTTTTATATTAAAATATCAATTTCATATTGATATTTTTCGATATGATGCATATAATATATCATATCGAAAAATATAGATTTGAGGTGATAATATGGACTACTATTTGGAGAATATAAAAGTATTCAAAGCATTGGGCGATCCCAAGAGAGCTATGATCGTAGATATGCTATCCTGCGGGGAACTGTGCGCCTGCAAAATTTTAGAAAAGTTTGAAATGTCCCAATCCACGCTGTCTCATCATATGAGACTCTTATGTAAAAGTGGAATCGTCAAGGCAAGGGAGGAAGGTAAGTGGACGTATTACTCTCTGGATGAGGAAACTATCGGTAAGACAAAGCAGTTTTTTACTTTCATCACAACCCAAAAGGGAAAATGCATTTGCAGAGAAAAAGAGAAAGCCGGTGATATGATATGAGTATAGAAAAAAACAAAGGAATCAGCTTTTTTGAAAAGTATCTTACCATTTGGGTGATGCTGTGCATGACAGCAGGTATTATGATTGGAAAGTTCCTGCCCTCAATTCCGGCAGTTTTAGAGAGATTTCAATATGCGGGCCAGAACCTTCCGATTGCTGTTCTCATTTGGGTTATGATTTACCCCATGATGATGAAAATAGATTTTCAGTCCATCAAAAATGTCGGAAAACATCCTTCGGGTATTCTTATATCTAGTGGCAGCAGCTGGCTTATCAAGCCTTTTCTCATGTTTGGACTGGCGACCTTGTTTTTTAAGGTGATTTTTCAAGCCTTCATTCCTGCTGATTTGGCACAGGACTTTGTAACAGGTGCCGTATTGCTGGGAACAGCACCTTGCACGGCGATGGTATTTGTGTGGAGCAATCTCACGAAGGGGGATCCGGCACATACTCTTGTGCAGGTTTCTATAAATGACTTATTGATCCTCGTACTGTTTGTACCGCTGGTACAATTATTGCTCGGTGTGAATGGCGTTCATATTCCATGGGATACACTTGTGTTTTCTATTATTTTATTCGTTGTAGTACCGCTGGTAGGCGGTGTGTTCACACGTTTTCTGATGATTCAAAAAAAGGGTGAGCAATATTTCAATGAAAAGTTTGTCCCCCAATTTGATCGCATAACTACATTAGGGCTGCTTCTTACCCTGATCATTATTTTTTCCTTCCAAGGCGACATTATTTTAGAACAGCCGCTGTACGTTTTGCTGATTGCAGTTCCGTTGATTCTGCAAAATGTGATTTCTGCCAATTTCACTTATCTGCTGTGTAGATGGACAAAGCAGCCTCACAATATCGCGGCTCCTGCCTCTTTGATCGCAGCCTCGGATTTTTTTGAATTGTCAGTGGCAGTAGCGATCGCTTTGTTTGGTCCTGATTCTCCGGTTGTTCTTGCCTGTACCGTAGGAGTATTGACCGAGGTGCCTGTTATGCTTTTATTGGTCCGCTTTATCGATAAGACCCGCCATTGGTTCCCTGTACCAGCTGCTGAAACTGTAAGGAGGCAAGTATAAAGATGATAAAGGTCGCGTTTATTTGTGTGCATAATTCTTGCAGAAGCCAGATTGCAGAAGCGCTGGGACGGTATCTTGCCGGTGATGTTTTTGAAAGCTATTCCGCAGGAACGGAAACGAAGCAGCAGATCAATCAGGATGCCGTGAGGCTGATGAAACAGTTTTATGGAATTGACATGGAAGCCGTACAGTATAGTAAGCGTTTATGTGATATTCCGCCTGTAGATATGGTGGTCACCATGGGTTGTAATGTGGAATGCCCGTATCTGCCATGTAAGAAGCGTGAAGATTGGGGGCTGGACGATCCTACGGGAAAGAGTGATGATGAATTTGCTGAAGTTATATGGAAGATTGAGAATAATATTTTATCTCTTAAAGAACGGCTTTCACACTATTTTTTAGATAAGGATTGACAAATCATAATAAATTGTGTACAATCTAAAATAAATAGAAAGCAATTATATTGCAAACAATTAAAAGAGAGGGTAAGTGATATGGGCATTTATGATTACACGGTCAATAACAAAGATGGAAAGGAAGTTTCTTTGTCCGATTACAAAGGAAAGGTGCTGTTAATTGTGAATACGGCGACGGGGTGTGGTTTCACACCGCAGTATAACGGCTTGCAGACCTTATATGAAAAGTATAAAGAAGAAGGTTTTGAAATTTTGGATTTCCCTTGTAACCAGTTTGCGAATCAGGCACCCGGCAGCGATGATGAAATCACCAGCTTTTGCAGTCTGCGCTATGGAATTACGTTTGCTCAGTTTGCCAAGATTCATGTGAACGGTGACGATGAGGCACTGTTATATACTTATTTGAAATCCCAGAAGGGCGGTGTTATGGGGAAGAATATTAAGTGGAACTTTACGAAGTTCCTGGTAGACAGGGATGGCAATGTAACGGAGCGGTTCGGTTCAGCGACTACACCGGAGAAGCTGGAGGAGAAGGTTAAGGAATTATTGAAAAAAGAAAAATAGAGAATAATAGAAGAAAATAAGGTATAATTAAGAAAATGAAATAAATAATACATGAAACAAACAGTATCAGGAAGCAAAATTAAGGGTATAAAATTTGAGAATGCGAAAGGAGAAAAAGGATTATGAAGAGTGTTTATGATTTTAGGGCAGAAAATGCAAAAGGTGCAGAGGTTTCTTTGGCCGATTATAAAGGAAAGGTTCTTTTAATTGTCAATACCGCTACGCAATGTGGATTTACGCCTCAATATGATGTTCTGCAGGATTTATATGAGAAGTATCAGGGAGAAGGCTTTGAGATTTTGGACTTCCCTTGCAATCAGTTTGGAAATCAGGCGCCCGGAAGCAACGAAGAAATTGGAAGTTTCTGTGACATGCACTATGGAATTACTTTTCCCCGGTTTTCTAAGATAGAGGTTAACGGCGAAAATGCGATTCCGCTGTATAAGTACCTGGTGGAGGAGAAAGGTTTCGAGGGCTTCAGCCCGGAGAGCAAGATGACTCCTGTCTTGGAAAAAAAACTGTCCGAACTCAATCCCAATTACAGGAATGAGCCGGATATCAAGTGGAACTTTACGAAGTTTCTCGTGAATAGGGAAGGCCGTGTACTGGAAAGGTTTGAACCTACGGAAGATTTGGGATTTGTGGAAGATAGGATAGCAGAGCTGATTGAATTAAAATAATAATTAAGCCATGATTGGCAGGAATAACAAAGTGCATTTTACCATGCGTTCTTTCGTGTGGAAGATGCACTTTTCTTTTTACATTGACCTTTTCATAAACTTATTGCCATTTTGGTCAAAAGAGTGTACGATATATTTGCTGTGAAAAAAGAAAGAGTGATGCGTATGTCAGAAAAATTAAACGGATTGGATTCCAGGACATTAAGTATATTTTATGAGCTTTACCAAAGGGGCCCACTGACAAAAAAAGAAATTCAGTTATCCATGAATTTAAAGTTGACAACATTGAACAGAGCAATGAAGGCACTGGATGAAAAGAATCTGATTGTCTCTTTTGGCGAGGCAGAATCGACCGGGGGAAGAAAAGCGCTTACTTATGACATCATTCACCATGGGTTATATTTGATTGGTGTCGACTTGTCCAGAACTTATGTGAATATAGTCCTCACCAATTTAAAACTGACGGTTCTAAAAACAGAAGTATTTTTCTTGCATGAACATGATTCTGCAGAAAAGGTCATTGATTCCATTTTGTATCGGATTGAAAGAATAATAAAAGAAAGATCCATATCTTCGGATCAAATTCTTGGTATCGGTGTAGGAACGGTAGGTCCGCTGGACCGTGACCACGGGGTCATGCTCGCCCCCCAGGGATTTCCATTCCCCGGCTGGGGCAATGTCTCGGTCAAGGAATGTATAGAAAACAGGTTTTCTATTCCTTGTTATATTGATAATGGCGCAAATGCTGCCGCATTAGTGGAATATTTGTTCGGTATCGGGAAAAATAAACGAAGTATTGCATACATCCATTGCGGTATCGGTATCCGGTCTGCGGTGATCAAGGATGGCGTGATCGTTCGAACAATGAACGATCGGGAGGATGCGCTTGGCAGCATGGATATGTTCTTGGAATCCGGGTGTATGAACAGTGTCGAAAAGGTTTCTGCATTGGGAGCAGTAATTCATGCGGTTACTGATGAATTGAATCTTGACAGCGTTAAATTGAATGAAGAAAATTATAAAGAGGTGCTGGTAAATCTGCCGGAAGAGAATATGGCCGTTAAGAGAATCATTCGTGAAAAAGCTATTTTCTTCAGCATTGGACTTATCAATTTTTCACGCCTTTTGAATCCGGATGTGATCATCCTAAGCGGTCCGCTTGTGATGAATCTGGAAGATTATTATCAGGAATGTCTTAAAAGTTTCTATAACAATTATCTTTATGCTGATACGATATTATTCAGTAAGGGCGGAGCATTCCAGGAAAATACCATAGCAATTGGTTCGGCAGCATTGGTCATGAGTCATTGCTGTAAAGCGAAAATTGTTTGATTGCAGAAAGGAGTGAAGAATATGGAGGCGATTAATGCATCTGAATATAAAACAATATCCGAAGAAGAGATTATGAGGAAATTAGAAACATGTGAAGGAGGACTTCATACAGAGGCTGTAAATGACCGGATCGGGCAGTTTGGGTACAATGAGATCCAGGAGGTTAAGAAAAATCCCGTTTTGGAGTTTTTGAAGCGATACTGGGGACCTATGCCGTGGCTCTTGGAAATATCTATTGTTCTTACATTAATATTGAAACATTATACAGAAAGCATTATTATATTTTCACTTCTGACAATCAATGCCGTCATCGGTTATTTGCAATCCAGGAATTCAAACAAAGCTGTTCAGATGCTTAAAAAGAAGCTTGAAATTAAGGTTCAGGTTCTTCGGGATAAAAAATGGTCTTTACTTAATGCCCGGGAAATAGTACCGGGAGATATTATTACACTCAAGCTTGGTGATGTGGTTCCGGCAGATGCCTGTCTTTACAGCGGAGGACTATCAGTAGATCAGTCCGCACTGACCGGTGAGTCGATGCCTTTTGAGGCCATGCCATCGGATATTATTTACTCGGGAAGCATTGTAAAGCGCGGAGAATCCAAATGCATAGTGCTGAATACCGGTGTGAATACCTACTTTGGAAAGACCGTGGAATTGGTAAAAGTAGCAAAGCCGAAATCAAAGCAGGAAGAACTGATGCTGACTATTGTCAAATATATGATGTATCTGGGAATTGCGGCTTCCATAATCGTTTCGGTCTACGGCATTTATTTGCACAAAGATATTCTGTTCATCCTCTCTTTTATAGTTATTTTCCTGATCGGAGCGATACCGGTTGCACTTCCTGCCGTCCTTACCATTGTCCAGGCGGCAGGAGCAATGGAGCTGTCTAGAAAAGGCGTTCTTGTTACCAAACTTGATTGTATTGAGGATGCGGCCTCCATCGATATGTTTTGTTTTGATAAAACCGGAACCATAACGCAGAATTTATTGTCAGTCGTCGACTGCGTCCCATTTGGAAATTACCGGAAAGATAAATTAATACGTCTGGCGGCACAGGCGTCCAAAGAAGAGGGAATGGATCTTATAGATTCTGCAATTATTGCGTATGCAAAAGAATGCGGTTATACATTCAATTACGAAAACCGAACACAGTTTATACCATTCAGTCCGGAAGCCAAAAGAACAGAAGCCGTTATTCTTGAGTATGGAGAAGAAATTCGTATTCTGAAAGGAGCCGTTCCTACGATTATGTCTCTTTGCGATGGTGTGGATGGCATCATGACAGAGACCATCAATCAGACAGATGCCTCTTTTTCAGAAAAAGGGTACCGGTCTATTGCTGTTGCCGTTGCAGCTGCCGGCCGGACTCATTTTGCAGGATTGCTGGCAATAGCGGATCCGCCGCGGGAGGATTCCTCACGTATGATTTCTAAGATTCGCAGCCTGGGGATAAAACCTATTATGATAACAGGGGATAGTACGCCCATAGCAAAAGAAATTGCAGAGAAAGTCGGAATCGGAAATCGGATTTTGCGGGCTTGTGAATTTAAAGAACGAAGCCGGGAAGAGCAGCTTAAACTAATTCGGGAGAATGACGGTTTTGCTGAGGTATATCCCGAAGATAAATACCAGATTGTGAAATTGCTCCAGGAAAACGGTCATATGGTAGGAATGACGGGAGACGGTGTAAATGACTCCCCGGCACTTAAGCAGGCGGAGCTTGGAACGGCAGTATGCGAAGCAACGGATGTTGCCAGGGCCTCTGCAAGTATTATTCTTACGCAGCCGGGACTGGGAGAAATTATTGATGCTGTTGATGTCAGCAGAAAAACCTATCAGAGAATGCTGACCTGGGTAATCAATAAGATTACTAAGGTTGTTGAAGTGGTCATTCTATTTACAATTGGGTTTTTCTGGCTGCAGGATTCTCTGGTGTCGTTGCTTGGAATGTCATTGTTGGTCTTTGCCAATGATTTTGTCACAATGTCCATCGCTACCGACCGGGTGAAATCCACAGAGTCTCCAAATGAATGGAATTTGCGCAATATTACGGCTTCTTCAATCTTTCTGGGTATTTTGTTTGCACTTGAGGATTTACTGATTATATGGATTGGGACATATCTGTTTCGGCTTTCCTTTGAACAATTGCAGACAGTGGTGCTGCTGGCACTGGTCTTTAATACACAGTTTAGAATGCTGATCGTAAGGGAACGAAAGCATTTTTGGTCCTCCAGGCCCAGCGCATATTTACTGGCGATTAATATTGCTGCCATCATTGCTTTTGCTTTGCTTGGCGTATTTGGAGGAATCCTTCCGGCAGTAAATATCGGAGTAGTCCTGAGTATATTGGGCATTGTTTTATTTTGCGTGCCGGTGATCGATGTTATGAAATACTATCTGTTCCGATGTTTCCATGTATAAAATCAGTCTTTTCTAATTATCTATTTCTGTTGGTATTTCATACGATATTCGTTAGGAGATACTTTTATATAGCGCTTGAATGCTTTGGAAAAAGTAGCGTAATCACTATATCCGACAGAGTAAGCAATATTTTGTATGGATATATTTCCTTTTTCGAGCATTGTACAAGCCGACTTCATGCGATATGACATAAGATAATCCTGAGGTGTTCTTCCGGTAGCTTCCTTAAAAAGTCTTGTCATATAGCTTCGGTCCAGTCCGCAGGCATGAGCAATATCGTCCATACGTATTGGTTCACTATATTTGATATTGATATAACTGATAATTTTTTTAATGTAAGAGAGTTTTGTGTTATGTTCCATATGTACAGAATTAATTGAATAATAAATAATATTGTCAAATAGTTCGTATATTTTTCCTATGCAATATAGTTCTCTGCTATTGTTTTCCAAAAGTTCCTGCATGATAGAAGATATTTTATTGGAATAATTTGCGGGCATAAATAATGGCTGTTCAATGGACATACCAGATTGTTGAAATAATTCCACGATTTTTGGTCCATCAAGATGAACCCAGGAATAATCCCAAGGGTCTGATTCGCTTGCCTTATAATATGCAAGAACATTAGGTGAAATAACAAAACCCTGATGAGCAGATACTTTATATTGTTCATTATTTAAGAATAACATACCGCTTCCGCTGAATACATAATGAAAAATATAGTGCCTGCGCATAACGGGACCAAAGGCATAAGAAGAAGGGCATTTTTGCTTGCCTATCTCATAAAGCTGCAGATCGCTGCATTGATGATAGTTTAAAAAGTAACATTCATCATATGTTCTTATCTCACTCATATGGTACTCCTGTTTTGAAATAGTAGTGTAAAAGTTTGAATAACCTATTTTTATTATAATATAGTAAGCTATGTTAGTAAATTAAGTAATAAACAAAAAGTCACAAAATGACATATAAAAGTCATAACATGACATTTATGGCGGAAGAAATATATGATTAAATGACAATATCAAAACAAACCATTTTTAGTTGGGAGGAAAAGAAATGATGAAAAAAATTATTAGTACATTGCTCTGCACAACTATGCTTACGGCAACCTTAGCAGGATGTGGCAATACCACAAATAGTGCTATGACGACTAATGAGCAGGATGTAAAAGAGAAAACAGAAACCGCTAAAGAAGCTAAAAACGAAAATCAGACAAAGGAAACGCCATCTGGGGATACAGTAACAATATCCTATGCTTGCTGGGATTCTAATCAGGCTAATTTGATCCGGACAATGGCAGATGAATTTGAAGCAGAAAATCCTGATATTAAAATTGATATTCAGGTAAGCGGATGGAGTGATTACTGGACGGGCCTGGAGGCCGCCGGAACAGGAGGCTCTTTGCCGGATACTTTCTGGATGCATTCCAATAATATTTACTATTATGGAGCAAATGATCAGTTGCTTGATTTAAGCGATTATATTGCGGGCAGTGATAAAGTTGATCTTGCTAATTATCCGGAAGGATTAAATGGAATTTATAACATTGATGGCAAGCAGTATACAATTCCAAAAGACTACGATACTATTGCTCTTTGGTATAATAAGACATTGTTTGATGAGTCTGGTATCAGCTATCCCGACGATACATGGACATGGGATGACCTGAAAGAAGCCGCGAGGAAATTGACAAAGGATGATGGAAGTCAGTATGGTTTCTGCGCCGGCTTACATAATCAGGAAGGCTATTATAATTTTGTATATCAAAGCGGCGGAGAAATAATTACGAGTGACAAAAAATCAGGATACGATGAAGAAGCAACAATCGCTGGTATTGAAGAGTACTTCAGCTTTGTAAAAGAAGGTCTGTCTCCTGAGATTTACGATGATCAGGCGCGTGCAGAAGCAATTCAAAACGGACTGTGTGCAATGGGATTGTTTGGTTCCTGGAATCTTTCCGGATTTGCGGCATCTGATTTTATGAAAGAGAATTTTGATTGTGCAGTTTTGCCGATGTCCAATGATGGTGGAAAAGCATCCATTTTTAACGGACTTGGAAATGCAATCGCTTCAACATGTGAACATCCGGATCAAGCATGGAAGTGGGTTGAATATTTAAGCAGCAAGGAAGGACAAGAGCGCCAGGCGGAGCTTGGAGTTGCTATCTCGGCATATAACGGAACGGCAGATATGTTTACGAATGCTTATTCTATGTTCAATACAAAATGTTATATTGATATGGTTGACTATGCGCAGATCCGTCCTTATTCCAATCAGACAAGTGTTTGGGAAGATAAGGCGTATGAATTGTTGAAGGACGCCTATGCAGGAAAAGAAGAAACGACAGATGCATGTATCAAGGTTGCGGAAATGATGAATCAGGCTATTTCGGAAGAATAAAAAAATAAATGCGGCAGTAGCAATGCTGCCGTATTTTTGTTGAGGTAGGAATAAATGAGAAGTAAAAAAACGACAAAAATGAAGATTTCAGTGAAAACATGGAGTGAATGGTGCTGGGGATGGGGAATGATATTTCCTACCATCGCAGGACTCATTATATTAAATATCATTCCTATATTTGAAACATTTTATCTTAGTTTTTTTAAGAGTGGGGCATTTGGAAAGGGGAATATATTTGTTGGACTGGAAAATTATAAAAAAATGTTTCAGGACGCTCAAGTCTGGTATGCCGTGAGGAATACATTGGGTTATACCTGCCTTGTTGTTCCGGTAACGGTTATAATTGCATTGCTTCTCGCTGTAGCATTGAATGGAAAAATGAAAGGAAAAGGAATATATAGGACAATTTATTTTATTCCTATGGTGGCAGCACCGGCGGCGGTAACTATGGTCTGGAAATGGTTGTACAATAATCAATACGGACTGATCAATTATCTCTTAAATAAATTGGGAATGGATGCTGTTAATTGGATTGATAATCCGAATATAGCGCTTCTTTCCGTTTCGATCATTGGAATTTGGAGTACGATAGGATACAGTATGGTTTTGCTTCTTGCAGGATTACAGGAAATTCCAAGAGATTACTATGAGGCATCTGATATAGACGGAGCCAGCGGAATTTGTCAGTTTTTTAATATTACGCTGCCGTTAGTTTCACCAACGCTGTTTTTTGTGCTTGTTACAAGTATTATTACCTCAATGCAGGTGTTTGATGTGATTTATATGATGATCAGTGTTACAAATCCTTCTTATGATAGTACGGTATCACTGGTTTACTTATTCTATAATAATTCTTTCAAATACTCAAATAAAGGATACGGTTCTGCTATTGTCATGCTCCTTTTGCTGATTATTATGCTGATTACAGTAGTGCAGACGGAGCTGCAGAAGAAATGGGTAAATTATATGTAGAGAGGATCGCGGACATGAAAAAAAGAAAAACAATTACTACTTCATTTATACACCTTATTTTGATTCTTGGTGCATGCATTATGATATTGCCATTTTTGTGGATGGTGGTAACATCCTTAAAAACAATAAGCGAATCGACATCGATGAATCCCTTTGTCTTTTTTCCCGGAGAAGCACAGTGGGATAATTATATGACAGTAATTCAACAGAATGATTTTATCCGGTTATATTTTAACACTTTCGCAATGATGGCTATTCGCGTGTTCTGTGCAGTGCTATTTAGTGCAATGGCAGCCTATGCATTTGCGAGACTAAAATTTCCGGGAAGAGATTTTTTCTTTAGCCTTGTATTATTTCAGATGATGGTACCTGTACAAATTTTTATTGTACCGCAATATTTAATGATTGATAAACTGGGGCTGCGTAATACAATATTCGCACTGGTATTTCCGGGATTGGTGAGCGCGTTCGGAACATTTCTTTTACGGCAGTTCTTTATGGGACTTCCAAAAGAACTGGAAGAGGCTGCCAGATTAGACGGATGTAATATTGGACAGACCTTTTGGAGGGTCATGCTTCCATTGACCAAATCCGGATTGACAGCACTGGCTATTTTTACAGCTCTTTTTTCATTCAAGGATTTAATGTGGCCAATGATAGTCAATTCAGATTCCGATGCGGCTACATTATCTTCCGCATTAGCCAAAATTTCAAGCGCATATTCCGTAAACTATCCCCAGCTTATGGCGGCGGCGGTTTTGGCGATTTGGCCGATGATGCTGATCTATATTATTTTCCAGAAGCAGTTTATTGAAGGAGTAGCAACATCGGGAGGAAAGCTGTAAATGGCTATTATATATTCAGAACAAACACAGGAGTTTCACTTATACAATGATCAGATCAGTTATATTATGAAAGTATTACCTGACGGGAAGATAGGCAACTTATACTATGGGAAAAGAATACAACATAAAGACGATTATTCCTATCTTTTAGAAGGAGGACACCGGTCTCTGGCAGTATATACTGAGGAAAACAAATATTTTTTTAGCCCTCAGTATACAAGGATGGAATATCCGGACACCGGAAGGGGTGATTTTAGAGAACCGGCTTTTGAAGTCGTTCAGGAAAATGGGAGCAGGATTACTGATTTCAGATATCAGGCTCATTCTATTTACAGAGGAAAACAGAAGCTTTCGGGCCTTCCGGCCTTATATGTAGAGGATGAGGATGAGGCGGAAACGATAGAGATTACTTTAACGGATACATTATTAAATGTAGATTGTATTTTACTGTACAGTCTTTTCCGGGATTACCCTGTTATTTCGCGAAGTGTAAAATTTTTTAATCATGGAACTGAAAAGGTGCTGTTGGATAGAGTATTTAGCGCAAGCATCGATTTACCTGATGCGGAATATGAAATGGTGCAGTTGTCGGGCGCATGGGCGAGAGAAAGAGATATCATCTGCCGGAAACTAAATGTGGGAATACAGGGGATTAACAGCAGGCGGGGAATCAGCAGTGCGGAACAAAATCCCTTTATAGCACTTAAACGACTGGAAACAAATGAATTCTCCGGGGAAGCAATAGGATTCAGTTTGATTTACAGCGGAAATCATATAGAATCAGTGGAAGTGGATACTTGTAATATGGCAAGGATTCAAATCGGGATCCACCCCGATGGCTTTTCATGGCTGCTGAATCCGGGAGAATTGTTCCAAAGTCCCGAGGCGGTATTCGTTTATTCCGATCAGGGAATGAATGGAATGAGCCAGACCTTTCACAAAATCTATCGCACTCGTCTGGCACGTGGCTTATGGAGAGACAGGGAGCGTCCTGTTTTAATAAATAATTGGGAGGCTACCGGGCCGCAGTTTACGCAGCAGCAGGTGCTCGATATAGCGTCTGCCGCAAAACAAATGGGAATAGATCTTTTTGTTTTGGATGATGGGTGGTTTGGAAAAAGAGATGATGATAAATCATGCCTTGGAGATTGGTATGTAACAGACTACAATAAGCTTCCGGAGGGAATAGGGGGATTAGCTAGGAAGATTAATGCCATGGGTATGAAATTCGGCTTGTGGTTTGAACCTGAAATGGTAAACAAAGACTCTGATTTATATAGGGAGCATCCGGATTGGATTCTATGTGCACCGGGAAGGAGTGCATCCCCAAGCAGAAATCAATTTGTATTGGATTTCACACGTGAGGAAGTGGTAGAATATGTCTATGGTTTGATGGAGCGAGTGTTGATGGATGCTCCTGTTACATATGTAAAATGGGATATGAACCGCTATCTTACGGAAACCTATTCCATAGCTCAAAAAACAGATGAGCAAGGAAAAGTATTCCACAAATACATTCTTGGAGTATATCAATTATATGAAAGATTGATAGTAAAGTTCCCTGAAATATTATTTGAATCCTGTTCCAGCGGAGGGGCCAGATTCGATCCGGGAATGCTCTATTATGCGCCACAGGCATGGACCAGTGATAATACAGACGCAATAGAACGTGTTAAAATCCAATATGGGACATCGTATGTTTATCCATTAAGCAGTATGGGCGCCCACGTTTCAGAGGTTCCTAATCAGCAGGTGGGAAGAATAACACCGCTGGAAACCAGGGGAAATGTTGCACAATTCGGAATGCTTGGTTATGAATTGGATTTGCGGAAACTAACGGAACAAGAGCAGCAAATTATAAAAGGCCAGGTGGAGTTTCATAAAAAATATCAAAAATTGTTCATGAGTGGTGATTTTTATAGATTACAGAACCCTTTTGAAAAAAAATCAGGAGCATGGATGGTCGTATCAGAAGATAAAAATGAAGCTTTAATTGGCTTTTATAAAATACTGAATGTAGCCAATGAAGAGTGGGTACGCTTAAAGCTATCCGGCCTGGATAAGAATAAAAGATATATTTTCGATGGAGATCATTCTGCATGGTATGGCGGAGATGAGTTAATGCATGCCGGAATGATAATTAACAAAGCGGATTTGTGTAATAAAGGAAGAGATTTCAGTTCAAGAGTCTATCGATTGGAGTCTGTATAAGATTAAAGTAAATGTTTGGGTTTTATGGGGAGAGATCAGCGATGATACTGAGCGTGAGCAGAAGAACGGATATTCCTAATTATTATTCAGAATGGTTCCTTAACAGGATAAAAGAAGGCTTTTTATATGTCAGAAATCCTATGAATGAGCATCAGATCAGCAGGATCGATTTATCGCCGGAGGTAATCGATTGTATTGTTTTCTGGACTAAGAATCCGGCACCGATGCTAGAGCGATTGAATGAGCTTAACGACTACAAATATTATTTTCAATTTACTCTCACCGGCTATGGGAAGGATATGGAACCTGAGCTTCCGAATAAGCAAAAGGAGCTGATACCCACATTTAAACGGTTGTCCGAAAAAATAGGGAGCGATAAGGTCATTTGGCGGTACGACCCGGTCTTGTTGAGTGAAAGGTATACTATGGAGTATCATATCAAAGCGTTTGAAGAAATATCGAATAGCTTAAAGGGGTATACGGAAAGGGTGATAATAAGCTTTGTGGATTTGTATGCTAAGACAGTGCGCAATACGGCAGGACTGAATGTTAAGGTAATAACCGAAGCTGAAATGGCCGGACTGGCGAGGGACATGGTTAAGATCGCCAATAAGAATCATATGGAAATACAAACCTGCGCGGAACAAATCGAGCTTAGCCATATCGGTGTAATGCACGGCAGTTGTATCGACAGAAAGATAGTTGAGAGAATCGTCGGGTGTAAAATCGCAGGAAATAAGGACAAGGGCCAGAGAAAGGAATGCGGATGCCTGGAGAGCGTAGAAGTAGGCACTTATCATACTTGTAGAAACGGATGCAAGTATTGTTATGCGAATTTCAGCAATGAGAAGGTGAAAAGAAACGCCGTCCTCTATGACGTAAATTCACCCCTGCTGTGCACACGCATAGGGCCGGAAGATAATATTACGGACAGAAAGATAAAGTCGTTAAAAGAAGAGCAGCTTAGTTTCTTTACCGGCTGCCATACTTCTCCCGGTACTCCTTAGGTGTCATCTCCACATACTTCTTGAAGACCGCAATAAAATGACTTTGGGAGTAAAATGACAAGTAATCGCTGATATGGAAGTAAGAATGATCAGAGTAGGCCAGCAGGGTCTTGGCTTCGTTGATTTTCTTGTCCATAATGAACGCGCTCAGCGTTTGTCCGGTTTCCTTTTTAAAGAGAGCGGATAGATATTTAGGAGTGAGATTCGCTTCTTTTGCCAGAGCGTCTAATGTAATTTTTTGGTGTATGCTTCTTGAAATGTAATCGATACATTTTTTTACTGTTTTTGTATAATTAAACTGCTTTAAAGCCTTGGCCTTCGAGACGCGGGATGTGAAATCGAGGGCCATTTTTTCGTTTAACAGATTCAGCTCGTAAAGCGTCCGGAAATTTTCCATACGCTTGATATATATGTCGCTTAAGGTAAAGGCGGCTTCTTCCTCCAGTCCACCCTCTATCGCATATCTCGTTACGAGGGTGGTGTTTGCGATACAACCGTAAAAAAACTGCTTTAATGGGTCGTTCGACATATTTCCGTATTTTATCTGAGGAAGCGTCTTATACGTAGATTGCAGCCTTGCGGTATCGCCGTCTTTCACACATTGGAGAACAGCGAGTTCCTGGATGTAGGAGGTATGAATTCGGGCATCTTCGTTATTTTCGAAAAGTTCATAAACAAACATGCGGTCCAAAGTATCACCCAGTGCTGAGAATTTATAATTGTTGATTTCATCTATCTCAGGAGCGTCATTTTTTAAGAGCAGCATCATAATCCGCAGACAAGAGCTGAAAGAAGTAAAGGAGATGACGGGTAAATTTTCAACGAGGGATTTTAATGCTTCTGCCGGCATGTCTTTTGAAAATGAGAGCGTACGCATCTGTGCCGTATGATAAAAGCCGGACAGCAGCATAGGGCCGCCCAGCAGATAAAAGGTCTCTGCGTTTCTCTCGAAGGAAAAGAGGTAATACAGTTCATTTTCATAGCATAGTACATCGAAGGTAACATCGGCTGTCCTGGTAAGAATGCTTTTCATATGGGAAGGAAAGACCGCATTAAAATTGCGGAAGCCGCCGGAAAAAAAGCAAGTGCAAAGTTCCGCATTTTTATCGAAAATCCAAAGAGGAATTCTGTTATATTCATATAGCTCTTCCATAATTAATTTTTCAGATAATGTTAAACACATAAGAGTCTCCATATTTTTCTTTATAGTATGTCATATCACAAATATAATAAGTCCCATATTTAAAGTCAAGAAATTATAATATAAAAAGCGAAATTATAATATAGATTATTTCAGCATAATGCTAGAATGAGTCTATCAGAGTTCTTGGATAAAAAATTCATCAGATATGAAAAACTTATCAAATGTCAGGGAGAGGTGTTTATGGGCAATGTACTTAAAAAAAGAGAGAAGATTTCCTATGGTTTGGGGGATATGGGAAACAATGTGGCGTATGGTGCGGTTGGATTTTATTTTGTGTTTTTTCTTACGGATGTAGCGGGAATATCGCCCTTATGGGCCGGTTATATTTTCATGGTCACCCGTATATGGAATGCGGTCTGCGATTTGGTTATGGGAGCTGTCTCCGACCGAGCGAAAACCCGTTTTGGAAGACGGCGGCCATTTCTGCTCTTCGGTGCCATACCGCTTGCAATCGGATTTTCACTTCTGTGGACAGTGCCGTTTCAGGGGACAATGCAAATGATTATGTACTATACGTTGATCGGGATTCTGTTTAATACATTATATTCGCTTGTGTCGATTCCGTATAATGCGTTGCTGCCAGAGCTTTCTCAGGATTATAACGAACGTACGAGCATTTCCGGCTATAAGATGGCTTTTTCCTTTGTTGGCTCTCTGTTGTCAGCCATGGGAGTAACATTGATCGTCGATACGATTTATCCCGGAAAAGGCATGTATATGCAAAGCTTCCCCGTTATGGGAAGGGTACTGGCGGTTATACTTGCAGTCTGCATCCTGCTGGCATTTGCAGGCACCAAAGAACGGGTGAGAGAGAACAATCCGGATCCGGATAAGAAAAAGCAAGACGGTCTTTTAAAGAACCTGAGGTCGCTCCTCGGCCTGCGGGAATACCGGTTTGTGCTGGGCGTATTCATTTTTAATATGGTATCTTTTGATATTATCATGGCTCTCTACATTTACTTTATGAAGTATGTACTTAGAATATCCGACAGTCTAAGCTATATCTTTATGGCTATTCCATTAGTGGCGGCAGTTATTGTCACGCCCATGTGGGTGGGAATCAGCGGTAAGCTGGGGAAAAGAAAGACTTACGTGATTTCGGCGGTTTACTTTTTGTTTCCCTTGTTCTCCTGCATGTTTATTCCGTCAGAGCATATCGGGCTGACTGCGGCTGTTACGATTTTTATCGGAGTTGGTATTTCTGCTTCTCAGGTCCTGGTATTTTCCATTCTCCCGGATGTAGTGGAGGTGGATGAAGCGGTAAATGGAAGCAGAAGAGAAGGCATTATTTACGGCTCAACCATGCTCTTATATAAAATCAGCTCCGCAATTATTGTCGCGCTTGT
This sequence comes from Kineothrix sp. IPX-CK, assembly GCF_039134705.1. Taxonomy (NCBI): domain Bacteria; kingdom Bacillati; phylum Bacillota; class Clostridia; order Lachnospirales; family Lachnospiraceae; genus Kineothrix; species Kineothrix sedimenti. Next base: position 2,052,431 of record NZ_CP146256.1, read on the forward strand.
GACGGCGGCACTTGGCTGGTTCGGTTATGCGGAAAGTACGGGAGGCGCTGCAGCAGTGCAGTCGGAAGGGACGATTTTTGGCATACGTATTCTGATGAGCGGGATGCCGGCACTTTGTCTGGTGCTGTCTGTGATATGTATTTTGAGGCTTTCGGGCAAAGCAGGAGGCTTGGATAAAAGCGGACATGAGGTATAAGTGTAAAAAGAAATTCTAAGCTGATAAAATACTGCACAAAGTCTCCAAATGCTGAAAGGAGCATGGGTATAAATATGAAAGAGAGACAGGATATAAAGGACTTCAGGGACAGAGCAAAGGAACTGGTTGCGGAAATGACATTGGAAGAAAAGGCCGGTTTGTGCTCCGGACAGGACTGTTGGAATACGAAGCCCATAGAGCGGCTTAAGCTGGGGGCCGTTATGATGTCGGATGGCCCCCACGGCCTTAGAAAGCAGATAGGGGAGGCGGATAATCTGGGAATAGGGGAGAGCGTTCCGGCGGTATGCTTTCCTACAGCGAGCGCCCTTGCCTGCAGTTTCAACAAAGAGCTTTTATATGAAATAGGAAAAGCTATGGGAGAGGAATGCCTGCAGGAGCAGGTTTCTGTTATTCTGGGGCCGGGTGTCAACCAGAAAAGAAGTCCCTTATGCGGACGTAATTTCGAATATTTCAGCGAAGATCCTCTGCTTTCCGGAGAATTGGCGGCAAGCATGATAAAGGGAATTCAAAGTACAGGTGTCAGTGCTTCTCTCAAGCATTTTGCAGTAAATAATCAGGAAAAGCGCAGAATGACAATCAACGCGGTCATCGATGAAAGGACTTTGCGGGAAACATATCTGAAAGCTTTTGAAATAGCAGTGAAAAAAGGAAAGCCCGATACGGTCATGTGCGCGTATAACAGGTTGAATGGCGAATATTGCAGCGAGAACGAATATCTTTTAACAAATATATTAAGAAAGGAATGGGGGTTTGAGAATACGGTGATTTCCGACTGGGGAGCCGTACACGACAGAGTGCTGGGGATAAAAACAGGGCTGGACATCGAGATGCCCGGAAACCAAGGGGTTAACGATGCAAAAGTGCTTGCTGCGGTCAAGAACGGGAGCCTTTCGCTTACCGAATTGGATAAGGCGGCGGAGAATGCCTGTACTCTCATCTTAAAGGGTTTGGCAAATAAAGAGAAAGACTTTCGATACGATAAAAAGGAGCATCATTCTCTGGCTGTAAAAGCGCTGGAGGAATCGGCGGTGCTGCTTAAGAACGAAGGTAAGCTATTGCCCGGGCATATCGGACAAAAAGCGGCGGTTATTGGCGCCTTCGCAAAAACATTGAGATATCAGGGAGCAGGAAGCTCTAAGATACATCCGTTGAAAATAGAAAATCCGTGGGAAATGTTCATAGAATTCGGTGCCGATGTCACGTATGCAAAAGGATTTTCTCTGGAAGCAAAGCCTGTAAACGGTGAGGCGGAGAGCTTGAGGGAAGAGGCTTGCCAAGCGGCGGGAGGCAAAGATATCGTATATGTTTTCGCGGGACTGCCGGAGGGTTATGAATCGGAAGGGTTCGATCGAGGAAATATGAGCCTTCCTCCTTCACAGAATCTTTTGATTGATGCAATTTGTGAGGAAAATGAAAATGTGGTGGTAATCTTAATCGGAGGCGCGCCCGTGGAGCTTCCCTGGATCCATAAGGTAAAAGCGGTATTGCTGGCCTACCTGGGAGGAGAAGGCGCAGGCAGAGCGATCGTAAATCTGCTGCTGGGATACAGGGTACCAAGCGGAAAACTGGCGGAAACATGGCCCATCGCGTTAGAGGATATCCCCTGCTATCATTATTTTCCGGGCAAAAGACTTACCTCGGAGTATCGGGAAAGTATCTATATAGGGTATCGTTATTATGAAAAAGCAGGAAAACCTGTGTTGTTTCCCTTCGGATACGGGCTTACCTATACAGAGTTTTCCTATTCAGGCTTAGAGTTGAGCGAAGAAGTCTGCCGGTTCGGGAGTACCTTTACTCTTTCTTTTGAGCTTTTAAATTGCGGCGGCAGAAAGGCGAAGGAAATATCGTTTATATTCATGGCTCATAAAAGTGAAGTTGTATTTTTGCCGGAAAAGGAGCTTCGGGAGTTTATCAAGGTAGAACTTGAGCCGGGAGAAACGAAAAGGATATCGATGACTCTCGATACCAGCACTTTAGGCTACTATAATACAGCGGTAAAGGATTGGTACTGTGAAAGCGGAGAATACGAAGTCATAATTGGTTCATCCTCAAGGGATTGCAGACTTGCGGGAAGCATACGAATAGACAGTCCCGCAAAGCCCCAGCCTGATTTTACGAAGAGTGCTCCTTCCTACTACCGGTTGGAAAACAAGGAATTCACGATCGATGAAAAGGAATTTGCGACGCTGTACGGGAGGACTCCTCCTAAAAGCGGCGGGAGGGCAAGCCGTCCTTACAGTCCGGAGAATACTTTGGAAGATGTGGCACATACATTTATAGGTAAAATCATTATGATGTATGCGAACTGGACGGCAAGGAAGGTATCGAAAGCGGAAAAGGAGCAGGAGGGAATGATGGCGGCGACTATCAGGGAAATGTCATTTTTCGCAATGGCAGCTTCGGGGGAGGAAATGCTGCCGGAGCATGTGATGGAGGGAATTATTGAATTTCTCAACGGACGTTATATCGCAGGGCTGCGCAAGCTTTTGAAATTTTAATTTTAATAACTATTTCTATGATAAATTTCTATGGCGGAATGATAAGGTGTTGTGTTTTCATTCTGCCATAGTATATTATAAATGGATAAGCACGCAGCTGGCTGATATTACAGACTATTTAACCTGGCTTTGTGCACAAGGTATGCAGGCATATTGCATAAGATACCCGGACTTTAGAAGGAGCATAGCTATAAGCATGAAAGATATAACAATAAGAAGACCTGGAATAGAGGAACGCGAGAGCATCCATACCTTTTTTGAAGAGATGCTCGTGGATACATTTGAGAAAAATAATGTATCTGATATGAAGGAATTGCTTCAGGAAGAGATTTTGGATAAAAAAAGATATATTGCACAGGATTTCGAGACGGAGGGGGAGGAAAGGTTTTTCCTTTTGGCGGAGCATAAAGGTGAAATCATCGGTTCCATCGAATACGGGCCTTCCAATGATTTGTTGAATTCGTGTACGGGAGGGGAGTTTAAGGACATGCTGGAAATCGGTACGGTTTTTGTGCGTCCTGATTGGCAGAAAAGAGGCATTTCTGTCTTATTAATGTATTCGCTGTTCGAGGAATTGAAGGAAAAGAGGGTGGAGGAAGTCTGCTTTGACAGCGGATATAAGATAGCTCAGGGTATATGGTGTAAAAGGTTCGGCAGCCCGGCGTATTATCTGGAAAATTACTGGGGCGAGGGCTTCCATCACATGGTATGGAGAGTGAAAGTAAAGGAAGCGTTAGTCAGGTTTGCGCCTAAGGCGGTAGAGCCTTAAATCTGATCAGAGATTTTCACAGGCAAGAAAAATATCGTAAAGAGCGCGATGGGGTATTGAAAGCCTTGCGAACTGAATCGGATGAATGACAGCATAAGGGTAGCCGGAGGTTGCTGCTAAAAAAGGAAAGCGGGTAAAAAGAGTGTTATTTATGCACTTATCGATATAATTGTCTCATAATTCGACTTTGAAATGTACTTATATTCGTGGTATAATGTCCGCAGGGGCATAGTCCGAATTCGATTTTACATTTTGCTTATGGATGGGAATGGGAATAGAAGGTACAAGGAGAATAGGAGAAGGTAAGATGAAGAGAAGAAAAAGGGGTTATAGCAGTAAAGAGTTAATGGAAAAGCTCTCCCGGTGGGACTTTATGGACGAGTCAGATACACCGGAAGGAGAAGAGCTTTACGGGCAGTTGTGGAAGCAATATAAGGATTTCTTTTACCGCTTCTGCGGGGATTTCGATACGGTCAAGATTATTTCGGAGCAATTTGAAGGAATCATTGAAGGAATGTTGGAGTCCTCGGACAGCATCGGCTTTGCCGCACAATACATATCGGACGGTTCCAAGCGGCAGAGAGAGGAAATCAATTCCTGCGAAAATATCGCGGAGATATTAGCGGACAAGATCAATATGATGGGAGATAAATCGAAGGATTTGATCGACTCCGCGAAAGAGATGGGAGAAATCAGCGATAGCGGTAAGGTTGCCGTGGAGAATCTGACACTTAGCCAGAACAGTAACCAGACCGTGAACAATGCGATCATTACGGAAATCTATCAATTGCTGGAAATGACCAAGAATATCACCGGCATTACGGAGCAGCTCAATGAAATCGCAGACCAGACTAATCTGCTTTCCCTGAACGCTTCTATAGAAGCGGCGAGAGCGGGAGAAGCGGGAAAGGGCTTTGCGGTAGTTGCGGATGAGATAAGAAAGCTGTCTGACGAAAGCCATCGCGCCAGTGAGACGATCAGCCGGAATATAACGGAGATCATGGAGCAGCTTAACCAGTTGAAATCGGCGGTAGACAGTTCAAGAGATACTTTCGAGCAGCAGGAAAAAGCAGTAACTGAGGTGATCGAGGCATTCAGCAGAATTGATAATCATGTGGAAGGCTTTGTATCCGATCAGGAGCTCTTTTACAGAGAAGTTAACGGACTTGGAGAGCAGAAGGAGAGCCTGTTGGATTCCTTTAGAAATATCCTCGCAGTAAATCAGGAGTCCGTGGCTTCTACGGAAGAGGTGGCGTCTCTTACCATGAGCCAGAGCAGCACAGTAAAGACTATGGAGAAGATGGCAGGTAAGCTAAACGAAGGCGTTGGAGTATTATCCTCTGACTTATCCAAGATCCAGATAAAGAAGGAAGAAAGAAGACAGCAGAAGATAGCTATGATTTTTGACATCGACTGCGATTTCTGGGAGCCGACAGCGAGGGACGCGAGAAAAACAGCTAAGGCTTTGCATTATGAGCTGGAGATTTTTGCTCCGAAGTCCAGAAACCAGGGAGCGGAGGAAATGCTTAAAGCGCTGGAAAGTTTCGTGGAAAGAAAGTTCGATGCCATTGTCATAAGCCCTATTGATAGTCCGCAGATTCGCCAGTTGCTGAAATCGGCATCACAAAACGGAACGAAGATTATTTTCATTAATTCCGCCTTGGAGGGCGTGGATTATGAAGCGCTGATAGAAACTAACGGTTACGAGCTGGGTAAAAATGCGTCGAAGGCTGCTAAGCAGCTTTTAAGCGGCGGCGGGGAGGCAATAGTTGGACTTTGGTCAGATATCAAGATTCAATCCATAGAAAACAGGGCACAGGGTTTTGTGGACGCATTGACAAAGGAAGGCATTACCGTACATAAAATAGATATTCCAAGCAATCCCACCAAGAAGGATGTGGAGGCTGTGATGAGTCGGATTCGGAAGGATTATCCGAATGTAAAAGTAATTTACGCTACGGACGTACTCTGGGGTGTGGCTTACGGAAGCTTTGCAGGGCATCAAGGCACGGGCATTAAGATCGTAACAGTAGATTTCACCGCCGATATTGCCGCACAGATAAAGAGAGGCGGAATCGATGTGGCGATTGCACAGCGGGCATTCTCTTGGGGAAGTATGTCCCTGGATTTCCTTGCAGATGTATTTCAAGGAAAATCTGTTGCCCGTTATACAGATACGGGAACTTATGAGGTGAACGGGAGTAACCTCGCTTTATACGAAAAAAGAATGTAATTTTCATGTGCACGACAGAATTCAGTGGTCTGACGGATTTCATATTATCCGTCAGACTTTGTATATGGGCTTTAGCCTGTTGAGTGTGACGGAGTTTCTCAAAAGAGAAACGTAGACATACGAAACAAAAATCCCCCTGCTTTGCGGGGGGAGGCAGATTGTTATACAAAAAAATCACCTTTCCGTTATGATAGAGTTGTTCAAGCTACTACAATAACGAAAGGAAAGGTGATTTTAATGGCAAACAAAAGTAATGACATGGCACATACAAAGTGGATGTGCAAGTATCACATTGTTTTCACTCCAAAGTATAGACGAAAAATAATATATAATCAATATAAAGAAAGTATCAGAGATATTCTGAAACAGTTATGTTCTTACAAAGGAGTGGAGATTATCGAAGGGCATCTTATGCCCGATCATATCCATATGTTAGTGAGCATACCGCCTAAGATGAGTATTTCAAGTTTTATGGGATACTTAAAAGGCAAGAGTGCACTTATGATTTTTGATAAGCACGCAAATTTGAAGTATAAATTTGGGAACAGACATTTCTGGTCAGAAGGATACTATGTGAGCACAGTAGGACTTAACGAGGCAACAATAAAAAAGTATATACAGGATCAGGAAAAAGCAGACATACTACAAGATAAAATAAGTGTGAAGGAGTATGAGGACCCCTTTAAGGGGTAGCCGAGTAATACAAGCGCTGCTTCAGCGGCTGCGACGAGTCAATGGCGTAGTGGCTTGAACAAAGTGAAAGCCAGCGTCTTTAGGCGCTGGCCGGTAACAGAGGCTTATAGCCTCAGAGCAAACCACGTCTTTTAGGCGTGGTTCTGATTGTAATAGGGAAGTACGTCCTATAAAAGAAAGGAAGATAACGTTATGAACAATTTTAAGTATTTTACTCCTACGAAAGTCATTTTTGGCAGAGGAACGGAGAATCAGGCAGGGGCACTTGTAAAGGAGACAGGCTGTAAGAAGGTGCTGATTCATTACGGCAAAGGCAGCGTGGAGAAATCGGGCTTGCTCGGGCGAATAAAAGCTTCTTTGGAAGCGGAGCAAATTGCTTATACCGAACTTGGCGGCGTGGTTCCCAATCCGAGATTATCTCTCGTTTATGAGGGAATCGAACTGTCCAAAAAGGAGGGCGTGGATTTCATTCTCGCTATAGGAGGAGGCAGCGTCATAGACTCGGCAAAGGCCATCGGCTACGGAATGGTAAACAGCGGCAATGTCTGGGATTTTTATGCTCATGAGAGGGAAGCTTCGGCTTGTATGCCTGTCGGAGTGGTGCTGACGCTTGCGGCTACCGGAAGTGAAATGAGCAGCTCCTCGGTAATTACTAATGAGACTGGCTGGAGTAAGCGAGGCTATAACAACAATCTTAGCCGCCCGGTATTCGCCATCATGAATCCTGAGCTGACGATGACTCTTCCCCCCTTTCAGACGGAATGCGGCTGTACGGATATACTGATGCATACCATGGAGCGCTATTTCACCTCCGCAGGCAATATGGAAATCACCGACGGCATTGCGGAAGCGCTGATGCGCACCGTTATCTCCAATGCAAGGATTCTTTTGGACGAACCTGAAAATTATAATGCCCGCGCTGAGGTCATGTGGGCAGGAAGCCTTTCTCATAATGGATTGACAGGCTGTGGAAACGGAGGAGATGACTTCGCCACTCATGGACTGGAGCATGAGGTCAGCGGATTGTTTGATGTGGCCCATGGGGCCGGTTTGGCAGCGTTATGGGGAAGCTGGGCGAGATATGTTCATAAGGACTGCCTACCGCGGTTTTATCGCTTTGCGGTAAATGTAATGGGAATAGCGGACAAAGGTTCTTTGGAAGAAATCGCTCTAAAGGGCATCGAGGCGATGGAAATCTTTTTCCGTTCTATCGGGATGCCTACCTCTTTTCACGATCTGGAGATTGAGCCTACGGAGCAGGAAATGAAGCTTATGGCTAAAAAGTGCAGCACGGCGGCTGGAGGACGAAAAGGCTCGGCGAAAGTGCTTTACGAGGCCGATATGCTTGCGATCTATGAAATGGCAAGATAGTAAGGCTCTTCGTTTATGCTTTTATCCATATTTGCTGAGCGGATTAATTTACATAATTTGGAGTGCCCGCGAGAATTGTTATTTATAGTCGCCTTTTGTATAATGAAAGGGTGTTTGTAAAGGGGAAGGTACAGGCGATAAGAAAGGCAAGAGTATTATATGAGAAAACTTACGGCACTGTTAGCGGCTTCGATTTTACTGGCATATTTATTCCCCGTTCCGGCAGCAGCTTTTCCGGTGGTGACAGAAGTGAACTCTGATTTGGAGAAGAGTTCGGTAAGTGAAAATGACGTAAATGACGTAGATACTATAATGGATGAAGCGGATACTCTAAATGGGACAGAATTAGAGAAACCGCCGGAGGAGGAAGAATCCGTAACTTCTGCAGCAGCAGATACAGACAAAACAAAAGAAGCGGCGGCACGGATGGAAGAAGCATCGAATGCTTTAAAGAATATTTTAGAAGACCATACGGTAATAGCACTCGTCTATTTGTGCGATGAATATTCTATACGAGCAGAAGCTTCGTATGACAGCGGCGTGGCGGTAACAGTTCCCAGTGGGCAGCAGGTGCAGATTAAGGATGTTCTTGAGGATGAAAATGGTGAGCTGTGGGTGTATGTTACCCTGTATTTCCAAGAAGCAGAATATAACGGATATATTCCCAGAGCTTATCTTGCATGTTCAGATGAACTGTTTCTGGAATGGGAGGAATCTTATAATAGCGATTCTGGTAAAATGCTTCCCTTTGCGGCCAGAAACACTGTTCAGTTTTATGCGGACATCGAGCAATTTCCCGATAGCTATAAGGCGGCGCTGACGGCGTTAAAGCAAACGCATCCCAAATGGACCTTTGTAAAAATGAATACCAATTTAGACTGGAATTATGTCGTATCGGAAGAAATAAAGGATGGAAGAAGCCTGGTAGAATCTTATTTGCCGGCTTATATGCAGGAAGGCAAATACAGTGAGAACTGGTCTTATGCGTCAAAGGGAGCGTTAGAGCATTATCTCGATCCCAGGAATGGTCTGAATGAGTCCGGCATCTTCCAGTTTGAACTCCTTACATATAACGAATCCTATCATACACAAGCGGCCGTTCAGAGTTTTTTGAATCAGACATTCATGGCCGGTACGGCTCCAGGGACCTCGCTTACTTATGCTAATATATTTTGGACGGTAGGATCATCGTTAAAAGTAAGCCCGTTCCATCTCGCTTGCAGAGTATACCAGGAACAGGGAAAAGGAACCTCTTCTTTGATTTCCGGAACCTATCCCGGGTACATAGGATATTACAATTATTTTAATATCGGAGCGACGGGAAACAGCGACAATGCAGTGATAGAAAGCGGGCTTGCCAAAGCGAAAGCAGAGGGATGGACAGATGGATATACCTCGATTTTAGGCGGTGCTAAAGTTATCTCTCAAAATTATATATTAAAAGGGCAGGATACCCTGTATTTACAGAAGTTCGATGTGGATGGGAGCTATAACGGCCTGTTCTGGCACCAGTATATGCAAAATATATGTGCTCCGGCTAATGAGGGAGAGAACATACGCAAGCTATATAACAGTACCGGCTCGCTGGACAATACATTCGTTTTTAAGATACCGGTCTATAGCAATATGCCGTCGGATGCATGTCCTATACCTACCGTATCCTACAGTGTGTCGCTTACGCCTCCTGCGGGGTATACGGATGCAAATATTTACCTGGATGGAATCGGGTATACGGCGATTGTGCGAGACGGAAAGTATGTGGTAACAGCGGCAAACGGAAACGCGAAAACCGCCGTAATGTATAAATATAACGGAGCAAACGTTCCGATAGGAATGTACGTCTGGACACTTAAGCATAATGGGTCCGCCTATGAAGCGGCGGCGGTTCCGGAATTGGAGGATATTCTTTCGTACCATGGCTTTTCCATCAGGATTACAGGAAAGTCCGGTATTCGTTTTAAGACGGGAATATCGTCAAGCCTTCGGTCTCAGCTTATTTCAAAGGGAACGGCCGGATATGTTCTGAAGGAATATGGAACGCTTGTGATGAACAATGCTAACAGAGCGCAGTATCCTCTTGTGAAGGGCGGAGAAAAGGTCCTGAGCGGTATGTCATATGGCAGAAATGCGAACGGAATATTGGAGGATAAAATATACGAAACCATCTCGGGAAGGCATCGGTTTACCTCAGTGCTGGTAGGCTTGCCCGCCAATCAGTATAAAACGGAATATGCCTTTCGCGGATATATTATCCTTGCCAAGGATAATTCGGAGGTGACCTTATATGGGCCTACTGTATGGAAGAGTATATATTCGCTGGCGAATCAAGTACTCTCCAGCGGTCAATATGAGAAGAATTCAAGCGCCGATTTATTTCTTAGGAAATTGATCGAGGATGCAGATAAGGCTGGAGGCTGACAGGAAGAAGATGAAAAGAGGAGAGTGTAAAGCGATGAACGGTAAAATGAGGATTGCAGCTGTTTGCGCCGCATCGCTTCTGCTGCTTACAGGCGGATGTGCGCAAGCAGATAAGGGGGAGGAAGAAAACAATAAAGAAACGGCTTCGGAGCAAATGGGCGGAAGTTCTGCAGAGTCGAATCCCGGAGGAAAAAAAAGCGCTATAGAGGAATATGAAATAAAGTATGCTTCGGGAGAATTTACGTCTGATGATTATAAAGAGCTAGCCGAGTTGTATGGGAAAGAAGGAATGCGCAAGAGACAGCGCGACCTGCTGGAGCAATGCTACCGTCTATATGATGATGCGCAATGCATAGAACTATTAAATGATATAACGGTAAACATAGAGGAGGAAAGCGATGGGATAAAGGCGGAGGCAGAACGCCTGCTTTCGAACATAAGCACCCCCGAATATTTGAACGAGGCCGCAGGAATACTTCTTGGAGATGACTGGCAAAGCCTTATGATGCCGAAACTGCGGGATGGCAGCAGGAGATATTATATGGCGGATGAGACGGGTAAGATTACATTTTGTTTTGAGGTAGGCTATGACGAAGCCGGTGAGAAGTATTCAAGCGTATGGTACGTAGCAGACGACGGCAGCATATCGAGTATGATGCGAAGAGAGGATAGCCTGCAGATGCTGACTTCCAATCTCGTAGACGGAAAGTACCAGGGGGCTTTTGAAGCATGGCTTTGTATGGCGGAGAGCGGAAACGTATATCATGAGATGGGAAGCTTCGAAAACGGCGTTTGCTCCGGAGATTATACTGCGCAGGTAAGTTACGGTCATGAGGCATCCGATCTGTTCGCGCTATGGAGCAGCAGGGAAGATATGGATATGACAGAGTATACAGGAGCATTTGCAGACGGCGGTATAACGACGGTATCACAGATGGACAGTAGCCAGAGGGACGTGGTAAAAGACGGGAACGATGAGGAAAATTATATTGTATACGCCTATACGTCAGATAAGAATGGATATTTGTTCTTGAATGTACCGGAGGAAGCGGCAACGGATTCTTTTGTCTTCGATTATTCTGTGCTGGGAATAATGTCCTATCCCGAAATTACTCCATATGAGCCGCAGATACAAAATGATTCGCAGTCTCAGGGGCAGATGATCGATAGTGGAGCTGTAAAGGTAAGAATCTTTGATTCCAATATCGAATGGTTCGATGGCAGCAGATGGCATGTGTTGGGAGCGGTAGAGGATTATCGAAAGTCAGACCCCTTCGAGGTATATGGGAAAGAAGAATTCTCTGTGGACGATGGAGACGTGGAAACAGATAACGGCAAATCCATGGTTTACGGGAACAGAGGTGTGGGAATTATAAAGAAAGATGTGCAGGAAAGCACATCTAAGTCCTCCAAGGCAGGAGGAAGTAAAACATCGTCAGCTCCTGCTGCGTCTGGCACTACAGCACCGGCAGCACCGATTGTCTCACCTTCCGGTTCGGAAGGAAGCAGCCAGAGTAATGACGGAGGGCAAAGCGCCGGAGGCGGAAGTACAAACAACGGAGGCCAAAGTACCGGGGGAAGTTCGGATAGCGGCGGAGGTCAAAGCTCAGGCGGCGGAAATTCGAATAGCGGAGGCGGTCAGCCCGACAGTGGGAGCGGTGGAGACAGCGGTGGTGGAGATAACGGAGGCGACAGCAGTAGCGGTGACGTAGATATTGAATGGACAGATGATATTCTCTAAAAATAATGGGAGAGAGGTAAAGCGCGTATATCATCACAATAGGATGTTCTACAGCATATGATGTTCTAAGAATGGGAAAAGGAGTTTCCTATGAATTATTATCGTGGCATAAACAGTAACGATTACGGACCACTTCCCTTTGCCACAAATGTGGAACAGGAGGCCAAGCGGAATCAGAGTTTCCGCACGGCCTTATGGACCGGTTCCAATTTGCAGATGACGGTTATGTGTATTCCGGCACGAGGAGAAACCGGTCTTGAAATACATCGGGATACGGATCAGCTTGTCAGTGTGGAGGAAGGCCAGGGACTCGTTAAAATAGGAAATTATAAGGAGCGGTTGGATTTTCAGCAGCATCTGTGTGCAGGCGATTCGGTTTTCATACCGGCAGGCGTTTGGTATAACATAATCAATGCAGGTAAAAGTCCTCTTAGGCTTTCCTCTGTCTATGCGCCGCCGGCACATTCGAGAGGAACCGTCCACCGGACGAAGGCTGACGACAGAGGAATATGTTAATTTCACTTTATGCGACAGGCATTACAAAATACAGCAGACGTTTCATCCGGCCGCATTGCTTCAGATATTTTTTTTGTAAGGAGAGGGTATAAGCCTCCATCACCTTGATATTCATTTCTGAGATAGGGCGGCCTCCGAAGCGGATGCTTTGGAACAAATCGCATATTTCTAAAAAGGAGTATTCGGATGTGTCCAGGCTGCCTTCTGTCCGGGCACCATAATCCAAAAGGGTTTCTCCTGCTTCTATAGGATAACCATGCAGCCTTCCGAACAGGAAGGCTTTTTTCATATGAAACTGTATCTTCTCATAGTCGTTTCCAGCCATGTAACGGCGATGCAGCAATTGGTTCCGTAAGAGAAGGAAAAGGAAGATCATGAAGCTTACGATACATATAAGGAGAAGCCCTTCCACAATGAAGAATAAAAGCTTCTTCCCGCTTTCCAGGACGGAGGAATAGCTTATCTCAGATATCTCGTCTTCTTCGAAAGCAGCGGAAGACTCTGTATAAGGAACGGCCGGTGGAGTAATGGAGGCAGCAGTTACTTCCCCGTTTTGTTGCCATGCCGTGTTAGCGACTACGTAGTAGCGAGGTGTGGGATCGTAGGGAATCCAGCCTATGTTGTCTATATATGCCTCCACCCATGCATGGGCATTGTTGCCGGAAAGGTTCAGAACGCGGTTGTCATAATGGTAAGAGCTGTTAGAAACAAAACCCTCTACGTAGCGGGTAGGAATGCCCTCACAGCGTCCGAGAACGGCCATGGCGGAGGCAAAATATGTGCAGTAGCCGTTCTTGCTTTCGAAGAGGAACTCATCGACTACGTCTGCTTCTTCTGGAAGCGGCCGGGGCGAAGTGGTATAGGTATATTCGCTCAGATAATCCTCGATTGCCTTCATGCGGTCATAATCGTTATCTGCCTCAGATGTAATTTCCTCCGCCAGAGAGTAGACACGGGAAGGAAGTGTATCGGGAAGGAACGTATAGTGTTCATGAACGAAGCGCTGTCTCTCGGCAGCGGTTTCCGTAAGGAAAGGAATGCCATTCCACGCCTGCCCTCTTAAAAGCTGTTTTACCCTTTCATCGGAATAGTTGAGCTCCATAAGATGGAGCTGATAACGAAATCCCATGCCCTGTGCTTTGGAAAGCCTCAGTCCGTCACCGTAAGAAAAGGCGGTAGGCTTGTCGTTAAAAAGCAGAACATTTTGGGTAAATGGAGCAAAGAACAGACTCTTTGTCTTCAAGCCCTTATAGGTAACATCGTAATAGCTGTAGCTTACCAGTTCCTCGATATCCTCCTGAGAATAAATGCTCTGCGTGAGGGAGGACATCAATCCGTCGTATTGCAGAAGGTATTCCTCTCCCTCGTAAGACTTATCTGCAGCACGAAGTTCCCATTCGTGACCGTTATAAAAGTCGCGTATGGTTCCGGCCAGATAGAGGGGAGCCTTGGTCTGGTCACCGATGATGGAGAGCTGCGGACTGTCAGAGGAAAGGACCCTGCCTCCGATTCCGTTATCTTCATCATAGCCTGCAAAGTTTAAGGAATAGCTGCCGCTGCCGCCGGAAAAATAATATTCCGCATTTATAATGAGAGCGGTCAGCTCCTCACGCACTGCTTTAACCACACTTTTCACTGCATGCCACCGGATAGGAGTTTCCTTCACGGGCAGCAGGAGCATGAGCAGCATTGCTAGGAAAAAGAAGGGGGTCAGGTAAAGTATTTTCTGGCCTGCTTTTCCTTCAGAAAATGCGCAGGAAAGCTCTGCGAGAAAGATCAGAAAGCAGAACAAAATAAGGCATACGGCCCATTTTGAAAGGGAAATTTTTTGTATACTGAAAACGATCAGGCAAATGAGCTGTGAAAGGCAGAGCAAAGATTTCAGCCATAGCCTCCGGCCTGCGAGATAGCATAGGATGGAAAGGGGAATACAAATCGCTGTTAATCCGAGAAAATAGAAATAAGGAATGAGATTTTTGTCTCCTGCATATAGGAACAGATAGAAGAGGACGAGCAATATTCCCATTCCGCTCCATAATGGAAAACGGAGATTTTTCTCTTCTGTCGTATAAATGAAAAATTGCCAGAACAGGGAAGAAAGCAGGAAAAAAACAGTGCGATACGGAATTGTAAATAAGCTGTCCGCAATCAGAATAAGACCGACGCAAAGAGCAGCCGAATAGAGTATCTCGTAATATTTTTTTAAGCTTCCGGTCTTTTTGACAATCCAATTTTTCATAGGGACAATCCTCCGGTATCGATTAGAACTACTTCATTGCCAATTCTGCCGTTTTCCTCCATATAGCTCCTTAAATCCCCTGAGACGGAGGCAGTAATGAGAATGACGGCATGGGAATGAGCTGCTTGGAAGCTATATTTTGCCCATACCTTTTCTGGAGGAAGAGAAGAATGGAAAGAAAGGGCGGCGCAAACCTCATAAAAACGCTCGAAGCCGGTCCGGGCATTTATTAGAAGCTCTTTCAGCTTATCATCCTCCATATATACGACACGAACGGGAATCTGCTTCAAATAATAGTCGTGTACAAAAGCGATCGCGCATTCGACAATGTTATCCTCCGTCTGCAGGCGAATATCCATCTCTCCCGGAATAGGGGACAAATCCATGATGATCACAGTTTCGAACAGTTCTTCCGGCATTTGCTTTCGAACGAGAAGCTCGCCGGTTTTGGCGGAATTCTTCCAGTGTATGTATTTTAGCTGATCTCCGGGACAATATGGCCGCGATTCGTAATCGGGAAGCTCCTGAAGCTTGGAAACGGAGAAAAGGGTGTTCTTTGGATCTTTTTTCTGAAGGTCAGCCATAAGAAGATCTAAAGGCAGAATACGGGGCATGGCGGTGAGTCTGACTTGCGTCGTCATAGGGTAGGTAATGGTGAACAGCCCTAAGAAGTCCGTAACGGAGACGCTTTTTACGCCTACAGGGTAGGTCCCTCTGTATTTGCAGTACATCTTCGTATCTACGCGGAGAATCTGATGGGGAAGCAGGCATAGGTTATTTATATCCCTGCTCTCCGCTATTGTTACCATATCGGAAAAATAGTGCAGAGTAATGTCGGTAAAAGGAATGAAATCCTCATTCGCCAGAATGAGGCGGTAAGGAACCTCCTTTGCCTTCACCACGGCCCGGGAAACCTCCTGCACAATTTTAAACCGGAAATAAACATATATAGAATAGGTTAGCGCAAGAACAGGAATAAGCAAGGCGAAGTAAAACAACAGATATGGAATATTTCCTCCCCGAAAGCTGACTAATACGATGGAACCGAATAAAAAAAATAAATATATTATCTTTCTCATAGAATCGGGACCTTTGTCTGATGAAGCACTTCCTGCAAAATATCTTTCTCTTTTTTTCCTTCCAGCCTCGCCTCGGAGGAAAGAATGAGGCGGTGCATTAGCACCGGCTCCGTAAGTACGGTAATATCCTCAGGCGTAACATAAGAACGTCCAAGAAGATAAGCCCGGCTTCTTGCCGCGCGGGTCAGCGCGATGGCAGCTCTGGGGCTGGCACCAAGCGTCAGATAGCGGTTTTTTCTCGTGTTTCGGGTGATTTCTACCGCATAGGTAATAATATCTTCATGTATGGTCACTGTCCTGATTTCTTCCTTTATATAAAGAAGCTCTTCCTTCGACGTGACGGGAAGGAGGCTTTTTAGAGGCTCGCCCTCCACGATACGCAGGACGATATCCGTCTCATCCTTGATTTTTTCGGGATAACCCATAGAAACTTTCATCATGAAGCGATCCAGTTGGGCTTCAGGCAGGCGATAGGTGCCCAGCTGTTCGATAGGATTTTGCGTGGCGATTACCATGAAAAGCTGAGGCAGGGAATAAGTATTGCCGTCCACTGTCACCTGATGCTCCTCCATAGCCTCTAAGAGGCTGGCCTGTGTCTTCGGCGAGGTACGGTTGATTTCATCGGCAAGAAGAATATCGTTCATTATGACTCCTGCGCAGTAACGAAACTCACCCGTCTGCATGTTATATATAGTCATGCCGGTAACGTCGCTTGGAAGCGTATCAGGAGTAAATTGGACTCTGGAAAAGCTGCATTCGATGGACTGAGCCAACGACTTTGCCAAGGTAGTTTTCCCAACCCCCGGAACATCCTCTAACAGAAGATGGCCGTCGGAAAGCAGAGTGATAAGAGAAAGCTCGATAACACTGCGTTTACCGACAATGACAGTTTCCATATTGCTTATGATTTTTTGAAGTGTCTCGGATTGAGGCATTGCATTTGTCCCCCTTTATAAGTAGTAATGTCATAAGAAAATAAGTACATTTTTATTATGTATCAGAGGATATGATTTATCAATACAAATCTATGTACGGCCGGACAATATATATAATTAACATAAATTTTATATTGATATTTTGTGCATTTTGATTGCCGGGGAACCGCATATGATGGAGAGAAAGAAAAGAAGTCAATACAATGCACTAAAAAAAGAAAAGCGATTAATTTTCGCCTCTCTTTTCATATATATAATACCACAAAAATTAGTTTTTTTCAATTCTTGTATTTAAATATCTTTGGTATAAAATGAATAATTACTTAAGTAATGAAGATGAAAAAAGGGGTGTTATGTATGCAGGAGGAATTATTTGAAGTACTCGCGGCAGCGGGGCAAAAGCAGGAGCTCGAAAGAGTGATCGCATGCAACGAAAAGACACAGAGGTTCGGGCTGGCACTGACACAGGAGGAAGCCCGGATGCTGGTGCAGTGCAGGCAGGATGCTTTGAAAAAGCAAAGGAGGGTGGAGTTTGGAGAGGGAATACTGCCGCAGCTGATACAAGCTTTCTGTGATTCCCAGTATATTGATAGGAACAACTATGCGGACACCTTGGTGCAGCTTCAGGATATTTTTTACTTGTATAAAAATGAGGCGGAGGACAATCTGACGGATGATGAATTGGTCGAGGTGATGAGAGAGTTATATGAAGAGATCTGTTTCGGCTCCGCTGAGTACCTTCAGGAAACCTGCTTAGAGAGGTTTGCCCGAGCTGTGCGTGCCGGCTATCGGGGATATATAAGCAGCGGAGGTAAGGGGGATTACGAGGCATTTTCGGAGGAACAGCGCTGGGACAGAGATTTATACCTTCAGGTGCTGTATGAGGAACTGAGTTGAAAAGCCTGCGGTCCCAAAGAAAGGGGAACACTATGGAATACGGGATAGAAGAATTACTGCCGGTTGTGAAATATCTGACGGAGAAATACACCAGCAAGGAAAGCACTTCCATAACCTATGAGAAGGCGCAGCAGCTTATGGGAGCGGTGCTGTACTGCATCGAGGAAAGAGAGAAACATTTGCAGGGAGGAGATGATTCATCCGAACAGATACAAATTGTCGAAAGCGGCGCGAAAAAGAGCGCCATGGAGGCGTATAAGGAAGGCCTTCAGCTTGTTATGGATAAGGTGAGAGAAGCGAAGAGCATATATGAAGAAATCATGGCAAACTTCGATTCTTATGAAAGCCTTTGCTGTTACGATACGGTTGCGAGGGGAATGCCGGCATTTTTTGTACATTACGATGCGAGATTTTCTCCTCAGAATCATCTGTTGACTTTGGATTATCCGTTGCTTGTAAATATGCCGAACGAGCTTTGCGGCGTGGACCTGATCTGCAGTTATTTAAAAGTAATACAATTGGAGCAGCGCTTTCTTCAGGCCTTTCCCAGAACCTATGTTATCGAGGCACAGAAGGAATATCACAAGGGATATAAGGAATTATTTCTCAATTTAAGTTCTGTCGTCATGCGATACATCGTAGGGAAAATGCTGGAACGGGAAGAGGAGGCATATAAGGGAAATGTGGAAGAGTTAGAGCATAAGATGAAGACGCTGCTGCATTTATTTATGGAGCTGGAGTACCGCAAGCGAGAGGAGAAGGACTTCTGTGAGGAAGCGGAAAGCTATTTGCAGGAGGATATTCATTCTTTTGCGGTGGAGTACAAAAATTATGTGCACGGATAGTAACAAGCTGCATAGGATAACATTGTAAAAAGAAAAAATCAGATGACATATCGCATCTGTGGGACAATAGTTTGTTAGTGATTGTTCCATAGATGCTTTTTTTGTTTGATAAATGGTAGAAGGTAAGTTATAATATCGTCATATAGGGACACGTGCAGGGACAGCCTTATACCGGAGGTTTGGGATGATTCATAAGTTTGCGAAAGTGTTATTTCAGGATGTGAAGAGCGAAAATGAGACTAAGAAGGCCTCCATCATACTCAGGCTTAACTCCATCATTATGTGTATTTATTTTCTTCTGCTTCTATGCACTTTTTTTGTGACGGGGGATATGAAACCAATCGTTTTGTGTGTGCCGTTATTTTGTGCTTATGTAGCATCTTTTTATACGACATATATGAACAGAACGAAGATGTCTGTCATATTCGTTCATATACTGATGGGAATCTGGATTGTCGCCTTCATCAGGGGATTCGGCTGGGACTGTGGTGTACAGCATTTCGTATTCGTGCTGCTGGCGCTGAATTTCACTACCAGTTATAGCAAGCTTCATTGGAAGATATTGATGGGTACGGCACTTTGCTTGTTCCGACTGGCTTTGTATTCTTATACCCTTTTGTATGAACCGATTTATGTTTTGGAGTTGCAGACCTATATCATATTCCAGATTATCAATACCGTTTTCGTATTTATCGCCACGACGACGATTTTGGCAGTGTTTACCGAGGATTCTCAGGAGATGGAGAAGAAACTTGTCGTATACAACGAAAAGCTTCACAGACTGGCAGCCATAGACCCTCTTACCGGGCTTTTCAACAGACGGAGTATGAGCGAATATCTGGAGAAAAAGGAGAGGGAATGCAGGGAAGGGAAAATCGACAGCTTGTCGTTAGCCCTTGGAGATATCGATTTTTTTAAAGTGGTAAACGATAACTATGGTCATGAATGCGGAGATATCATGCTGCGCCATTTGGCGTCCATATTTATAGAAATAGCAGGCGAAAAGGGGAGGGTATGCCGTTGGGGCGGAGAAGAGTTCCTGTTCGTATTCGATAATGTCAACGGAGACGACTCGCTGATTCTTCTGGAGGAGCTTCAAAAGAAGATAAGGAAGCTGGAAGTGCTTTACAAAGGAGAAACTGTAAAAGTAACGATGACTTTCGGACTGAGCGAATTCGATTTCCAGAAGGACATGGACCATTCCATTAACGATGTGGATGTGAAACTGTATAAAGGAAAAGAGGCCGGAAGAAACAGGATCGTATATTGAAATAAAAGAAAAAGGAAGACGGGGAGAAAAGATGTTATTCAGATGTAAAAACTGCGGGGGAAATGCAATATACAGCCCTGCGTCAGGGAAGATGTACTGTCCTCATTGTGACGGAGTTGACAGCGAGGAGAGAGAGGATGCAAAATCACAGACAGAATGCTTAAATTGTGGTGCAGCGCTGAACATAGAAGAGTATGCCTCCACGTGTCAGTGTGAGTATTGCGGAAGTTATATTATATTGGACGACAGAGTGCACGGTATCTATCGCCCGGATTTGATGCTGCCCTTCAAAATAGATAAGAAGAATGTGGTGAATATGCTCCGGAATGAGTTTAAAAGGAGGATTTTCACGCCGGATAGCTTTCTTTCGGAGGCCACCCTTAAAGATATGAAGGGAATCTATGTTCCGTTCTGGATGTATGATTATGCATCCAGGTATGAATATACGGGCAAGGGAACGAAGGTCAGGGTATGGGTGGCCGGAGATACGGAATATACGGAGACTTCCTACTATCGGATAGAAAGGGATATGGATGTATCATTTGACAAAATTCCTGTAGATGCATCCGTCCTGCAAAACGACATTATGGATTTGATGGAGCCTTATGATTATAATCGATTAGAGGGTTTTACGGAGAAGTATATGTCGGGCTTCTTCGGTGAGATATACAATGAGGATGCGGATACTTTAGAGGAAAGGGCAAAGGCGAAGGCGAACAAGGACCTGGATCAGCTGCTTCGCGAGACGATCTCAGGATATTCCTCGGTAACTACAGAGAACAGAGAGATTTCCATACAAAGGGAAGGCATCCACTACGCGCTGCTTCCGGTTTGGCGTTACCTGTATAAATATCAGGATAAGGATTATGATTTTTATGTGAATGGACAGACGGGCAAGATTGTAGGTTCGACTCCCGTATCTAAGGCGAAGGTGCTCACATACGGTGCTACGGTATTTGCTGTCGCCAGTATAGCGTTGACCTTTATCCTGGGAATACTGGAGGTAGTGTAGGAGATGAAACAATATCTTAATTATTTTAAATGGGTTTTTCTTATAACAGCACTTCTGGGAATAATTTACGCAGGAACGCTGATCTATCAGGCGGCGCAGAAGATCGAAGCGCGTGCGAACACGGAATGCCTCACGAAAGAGCGGGTCTTTGATTATGGAGATGTGCTGACGCAGGAGGAAGAAAGCAAGCTGCGGGAACTGATTTCTGAGAGAGAGGCTCAGACCGGATGTGATATCGTACTCGTGACACTTAACGAATCCCTTAAGGAATATGCGAGAGAAAAAGAGCCGGATGTCTCTTACGACGAATTTGTACGGATATATGCCGAGGATTTTTATGATGAGAATAAATTCGGTTACGATAAGCCTATTGGTGATGGAATCCTTTTGGTAGATAACTGGTTTCGGGAGGACGACGGAAGGATTTATACATGGCTTAGTACGGTGGGAAGGGCAGAAGAGAACTACAGCAGCTCCATGGTGGACAATCTTTTGGACAAAGTATATCTGTATGTGGAGGATGATCCCTATAAGGCATACGCAACCTATGTGAACGAGTTCTATCACGATATGACAGGTACGGGACAATTGACGGAATCGTTACCGTTCTGGTCTCCTTTTGCGGCTGCAGCCATCATAGCTATCGTGTTTATAGCAGTGCATTGGAGCAGTAAAAAGGGAAACAGAACTACTATGGCTACAACCTATGTGAACGGAGGCAGGCCTGATTTGAGGAGGAAAGAAGATGTCCTTGTCAATAAGATAGTGACGAGAAGGCATATCGAAAGGAGCAGCGGAAGCGGCGGAGGAAATTCAGGAGGCGGAGGTCATTCCGGCGGAGGACATCATGGCGGAGGCGGACACAGCCGTTAGGCTGTTCTTCTTCCATATGTGTATAGAAGATTCTAATACATAAAAAAACAACCCACATGACGGTATGGGTTGTTTTTATGTTCGTTCACATTCTCTTTTATATCGAAGAATTAAGCCATCTTATTAATAGCCTGTGTCAGACGAGATACTTTTCTAGAAGCGGTATTCTTATGATATACGCCTTTAGTAGAAGCTTTGTCAATCACTGAAGTAGCAGCTAATAATGCAGCAGAAGCAGCAGCTTTATCGTTCGCTTCGATTGCAGCATTTACTTTCTTCACAGCCGTCTTAACACCGGACTTGATAGCTTTGTTTCTATCAGCTTTTGCGTTGTTAACTAAAATTCTCTTTTTAGCAGATTTGATGTTAGCCAAGACCCACACCTCCTATTTGTCTCTATCGATCAATTTTTACGAAAGGTTTCATTAAATCCGGACACGGACGTTTTAATGAAACACGCGTATATTATTGTAAATTAAGAGTTTGAAGATGTCAATACATAATTCGCTAGTTTTTGTAAAAAATACGTGGTAGAGAAGTTTTTTTTGCAGCAAAAAACTTTACCTGCATAAATTAAACAAAGAAAAGGATTTGGGAGCGGACAGATGAGTTGTTTTCAGGTAAGAACAGATTTAGCTCTGGAGGCCAGAGAAAGCATAGGAGAAGCGGAGGAGATCAGAGGGGTCAGCGTAGAGGAGACCTATGATGAAAAAAACGAAATAAGGGTTACCAGAGTGATCATCGAAACGAAAAACGGGGCGAAGGCCATGGGAAAGCCCATAGGTGTCTATACTACGCTGGAAGCTCCTAGGATGGTAGAACCGGATGAAAATTATCATCAGGAAATTTCCTCCGCCTTGGCAAAGGAGCTGAAGGATATTATTCCTGAGGCCCAGGAGGAACAGTCGGTGCTGATTGTAGGGCTTGGTAACCGGGATGTGACGGCGGATGCTTTGGGGCCGAACGTAGCCGACAATTTGTTCATTACGAGACATGTGGTAATGGAATATGGGAAGGCGGCGTACAGCAAATCGAGAATGAATATGGTGAGCAGCATCGTACCTGGTGTTATGGCGAAGACCGGTATGGAAAGTGCAGAAATCATCAAGGGAGTTATCGACCAGACAAAGCCTGACGTGGTCATTGTAGTGGATGCGCTGGCAGCACGCTCTACCAAAAGACTGAATCGGACGATTCAGGTGACTAATACGGGTATCCATCCGGGCTCGGGAGTAGGAAATCATAGAAATGCCCTGACGAAGGAAAGCCTGGAGGTTCCTGTCATTGCAATCGGCGTGCCTACGGTGGTGGATGCGGCAACTATAGTCAACGATGCGGTATCGGGAGAAATGAAGGTAAATCTGGCAGAGCTTAACAACATGTATGTGACCAGCAAGGATGTGGATTATCAAATAAAACAGATAAGCCATGTCATTTGTGATGCGCTTAACGAAGCTCTGGAATTATAGATTGCTTTTCGGCATATAATTGCCTAGTATAACTTTGCAGCAAGAAGCTGAGGTGAGGCGATTGTATTCCGAAGGCAGGAACAGTAATTTTAATAGAAGGAACAAAATAAAACAGAAAATTGTGGCAGGCTGTGCGGTAATCCTGATCGGAACAGCTTTCGCATGTGCTGTATACTCTTCTTTTTCGGTAGATAGAAAAGAAAAAGATTTTGGTATACAGGAAAAAGCGGCGGACTGGCTGAGAAAGCAGATGATGGAGACATACATGCCTGTTTTTGCGTTTATGGAAGAAGAGACAGGCATTGGAAGCTCCATGGATTTGATAAAACCACTGATTGCGGCACAGCTTCCCATCTACGGCTACAGCGAGGAGCAGGCCAAAGGATATGTGAGTATAGAAGATGAGGACACTTACGATCTGCTCATCAGGCAGGAGGGTTCGGACGAGGAACGCAAGGAGATTGAAGATGGCTCCCTGGAATATGGCGACGATGCACTGCACATTGACGGAGATTTAGAGCGGGCCATGGAAGAAGAAAATAGTTTACATAATAGATCGGAAGAAGGTAAACCGGAAGAGGAAAAGGATCAGGGCGAAGGGAAGGAAAACGATACGGGGAAAGAGAAAAGCGGCTTTCTTCAGGCACAGGCGAAAAGTTACGAATATGACTGGTCGTCGCTTACGGAGTATGAAGATATCGTAAAAGCCTTTTACGCCATAGACAAAACTACATCTATCACCGATGACCAGCTGAATCTGGATAATCTGTTGGGAAAGGATATGACGATGAAGGCATCGCCGGAAAATCCACAGATATTAATTTACCACACCCATTCCCAGGAGGCCTTTGTGGATTCTGTACCGGGCGATGAATCCACCACTGTGGTGGGAGCGGGAGAACGGCTGGCGCAGATATTGCGAGAGCAATATGGTTTCAACGTGATTCATCATACAGGAGAATACGATGTAGAATCGAGAGACTATGCCTATTCCAATGCCCTTCCCGCCATCGAGCAGGTGTTGGCTCAGAATCCTACTATAGAAGTAGTTATTGATCTACACAGAGACGCCATGCCGGAGCACAAGAAACTGGTCATCGATCTTCAGGGAAGGCCTACCGCACAATTTATGTTTTTCAACGGACTTAGCAGAAGCAGGGAAAAGGGAGATCTTTCTTACCTTGAAAATCCGTATGTTGATGATAACCTGGCTTTCTCCTTTCAGGCGCAGACTGCCAGCAATGAATATTATCCCGGCATAGCCAGAAGGATTTATCTGAAAGCTTATCGGTTTAATATGCATCTTAGGGCAAAAACGCTTCTGATAGAGCTGGGGGCGCAGACAAATACGGTAGAAGAAATCATGAATGCCTGCGATCCTCTGGCACATGTAATTTCCATTGTGCTAAAGGGGGAATTGTGATATATTGTTACAATAATAATAAATGCCATTCGGCGCGGAGGAAACAAATGTCAGGCATAGATCAAAGTAAAATAAGAAATTTTTGTATTGTGGCCCATATCGACCATGGAAAATCTACTTTGGCGGATCGTATTATAGAGAAAACGGGTCTTTTGACAAGCCGCGAAATGCAGGCGCAGGTCTTAGACAATATGGATTTGGAGAGAGAGCGGGGAATTACTATAAAGGCACAGACCGTTCGTATCGTATATAAAGCGCAGAATGGAGAGGAGTATATTTTCAACCTGATCGATACACCCGGACATGTGGATTTTAACTATGAGGTCAGCAGAAGTCTTGCGGCCTGCGACGGAGCGATCCTTGTGGTGGACGCGGCTCAGGGAATCGAGGCTCAGACATTAGCTAATGTATATTTGGCGTTGGATCACAATCTGGATGTATTTCCTGTCATTAATAAGATAGATTTGCCCAGCGCGGATCCCCAGCGCGTGAAGGATGAAATTGAAGATATTATCGGCCTTGAGGCGCAGGATGCGCCTCTTATTTCCGCTAAGAGCGGAATCGGCATCGAAGAGGTGTTAGAAGCGGTGGTACATAAGATACCTGCTCCTGCGGGAAGTGCGGACAACCCTCTTCAGGCTCTCGTGTTCGACTCCCTTTACGATTCTTACAAGGGAGTTATCGTGTTTTGCCGTATTAAAGAGGGCAGGGTGCGGAGAGGAACGCAGATATTGATGATGGCGACCGGTGCGAAAGCAGAAGTTGTGGAGGTGGGTTATTTCGGGCCGGGTCAGTTCATTCCATGTGAGGAGCTGTCTGCGGGCATGGTAGGCTATATGACTGCTTCCATCAAGAATGTAAAGGATACGGCGGTGGGAGATACGGTAACTGATGTAAAAAATCCCTGCGCGGCGCCTTTGCCTGGCTATAAAAAGGTAAATTCCATGGTGTACTGCGGGATGTATCCTGCAGACGGGGCGAAATATCCTGACCTTAGGGACGCCTTGGAGAAACTTCAGCTAAACGACGCATCTTTACATTACGAGCCGGAGACCTCGATCGCTCTCGGCTTTGGTTTCCGCTGCGGCTTTTTGGGATTGCTGCATTTGGAAATCATTCAGGAGCGTTTGGAAAGAGAATACAATCTGGATTTGGTGACGACGGCGCCGAGTGTTATCTATAAAGTGCATAAGAACAATGGGGAGGTCATAGAATTGACCAATCCCTCTAATTTACCGGACCCTACGGAAATCGAATATATGGAGGAGCCGGTAGTGAGCGCGGAGATCATGGTGACCACAGAGTTCATCGGTTCCATCATGGAACTTTGCCAGGAGCGCAGAGGACGTTATTTGGGAATGGAATATATGGAGGAGACGAGGGCACTGCTCAAATACGAGCTGCCGTTAAACGAAATCATTTATGACTTCTTTGACGCTCTGAAATCCCGCTCCAAAGGCTATGCTTCCTTTGATTACGATTTGAAGGGCTATGAGGAATCCAAACTGGTGAAGCTGGACATCCTGATCAACCACGAAGAGGTGGATGCCCTTTCCTTTATCGTGCATGCGGACAGTGCTTACGAGCGCGGACGCAGGATGTGTGAGAAGCTTAAGGACGAGATTCCCAGACATCTGTTCGAGATTCCGATCCAGGCGGCGGTAGGCGGCAAGATCATAGCCAGAGAGACGGTAAAGGCTATGCGAAAGGATGTGCTTGCGAAATGCTACGGCGGTGATATTACCCGTAAAAAGAAACTTCTTGAAAAGCAGAAAGAGGGAAAAAAGCGCATGCGTCAGATAGGCAGCGTGGAAATTCCTCAGAAAGCTTTTATGAGTGTGCTTAAATTGGATGATAAATAAATGTTAAGTATATATATTCATATTCCTTTTTGCGTAAGAAAGTGTTTATACTGTGATTTCCTGTCCTTTCCGGCTTCGGAGAGGGATAAGGAGATCTATGCGGCGGCGTTGCTTAAGGAAATAGAGACGGAAGCTTTCCGGTATGAAGAACGCCTTGTGGATACCGTTTTTTTGGGAGGAGGAACTCCCTCGATTCTGCAGACAGCCCATATTGAAAAGATAATGGATACGCTGAAGAACTGCTACCGTTTCTCCTCCAAGCCGGAAATAACCATAGAAGTAAATCCATGCACGGTAGATAAGGAAAAGCTCAGCCGGTACAAAGCCGCAGGAATCAATAGACTCAGCATCGGTGCCCAGTCGGTGCAGGACTCTGAGCTCAGGGCTTTGGGCAGGATCCACAATGCCGCCGATTTCTTCGCCGCCTTTCATATGGCGAGAGAGGCCGGTTTCGATAACATAAATGTGGACCTGATGTCGGCACTTCCGGGGCAGACTGCAGAACGCTATCTGGAGACTTTACTTAAGGTGACAGGCCTTAAACCGGAGCATATTTCTGCCTATAGCCTCATTATCGAGGAGGGAACCCCCTTCTTTGATATGTATGGCGAGAAAGAGGGAGAAAACGGAGTGGAAAGGGGTCTTCCGTCGGAAGAAGAGGAACGCCGGATGTATGAAGAAACCGGAAAGCGGTTGGAGGAGGCGGGCTATTGCCGCTACGAGATTTCCAATTATGCTTTAAAGGGAAGAGAATGCAGACATAATACCACATACTGGAGGAGACACGATTATGCCGGGTTCGGACTGGGAGCCTCTTCCATGGTGGAAAATGTGCGCTGGAAGAATACCGCCAGGATGCAGACCTACTTAGACGCTTATGGCAAAGGGAAGATTCATGGGAACGTAAAGGAAGAGATTCAAAGGCTGGGCAGAGCAGAACAGATGGAGGAGTTCATGTTTTTGGGACTTCGTTTGACTGAGGGCGTGAGCAGAGCGGAATTTTTTGAGGCTTTTCACGAGGATATGGAGAAAATATACGGGCCGGTTTTGCAACAGCTTCTTGATAACGGCCTGATCGATACAGGAGAACGGGTAAAACTCACTTCTTACGGGAGAGATGTAAGTAATTATGTTATGGCCCAATTTCTCTTTTAAGTTGTTGCTATTTTTGGTAATAATTTGTATAATATAGTTAATTTAAATGGAAAGGCACTAGAAGGGCAGCGAGGTCATAGAATATAATAAATTGACTTCGGGGGCGCTTTTTGAAAACTTTCCAAAAACCTTTAACCGCAGAAGAAGAAGCCTGCTATATTCAGAACCTGCAAAAAGGGAGCAGTGAGAAAGCCCGGGAAGCGAGAGAAATTCTTATTGAGCGCAATTTACGCCTGGTGGCCCACATCGCCAAGAAGTATCAGAACGTGGATGAGGACATGGAAGACTTGATTTCCATAGGCACGATTGGGCTTATTAAAGCGGTGGCATCTTTTGATGCCAGCAAGGGAAAGCTCAGCACATATGCTTCGCGCTGTATAGACAACGAATTGTTAATGTTGATTCGCTCCAAGAGAAAGACGTCTAAAGAAGTATCCTTATATGAGCCGATTGGAACGGATAAAGAAGGAAATGAGATAAATTTACTCGATATTATTGAGACTGAACAGGTAGATGTGATAGACAGAATGGAGCTGTGCAGCGATTTGAAAAAATTGGCACGCTTGTTGGAGAAGTTAGAGGGCAGAGAAAAAGAAATTATTTTTTTAAGGTACGGACTTGAAACGGGGAGAGAGGTTACCCAAAGGGAGATCGGGGAACGGCTGGGAATATCCAGAAGCTATGTTTCCCGTATTGAGAAAAGGGCTCTGGGTAAGCTTAAAAGAGGATTCGAAAAAGAATCTTAACGTCAGATAAAGGGGGACAGTATATGCTTTTTGTGAAAACAGAGAAGTTAAAGAAGGGAATGAGATTGGCAAGGCCGATCTACAACAAGGATGGGGTCTTGCTTTATGAGCGCAGTTCTAAGCTTACGGCACAAGGCATTCAGAGTATTCATACGTTCGGTTTAATCGGTTTGTTCATTCTGGAGCCGGCTGAGCCAGTTCCGCCGATGACGCAGGAGGATATTTTGTTCGAGCGTTTTCAGACGATGACTGTGTTCGCGCTGAGCGAGGAATTGAATAAATTGAAGGACAGCAAACGGGGACCGAAGCTTCAGGTAATCGTGAATAACATTCTTAGGCGTTATGGCCATCTCGATAAAAGTATCAATTTTATCCAGAATTTGAGAAGTAAAGAGGATCATGTATACAAGCACGCGTTAAACACGGCTATTCTTTGTGCGATGATAACGCATGTGCTGAATATAAAGCTCGAGGAGCAGATGGACACTGTTATGGCGGCGTTGGTACACGACGTCGGAATGTTGTCATTACCTAAAACGGTATCGGAGAAAGAAGAGAATAACGATGCTGAAAGGGAGATGATCGCTTCCTATAAGACAGCAGGATTCGAACTGATCGGCAGGGTATTTTCCGCAGAGCCTAATATTAAGCGTATCTGCGTGCAGTCTCAGAAGATGATGGATAATTTTAAAGTCGGCGTGGAAGATAAGAGGTTTAGGCCGGTGAGGGGGGCACAGGTGCTTACCGTAGCCGAGACTTACGATACGATGACAGCGATGCACTTGAATGGAGCTCCGGTTTCGGAGGTTGCAGCTCTTAAGCATTTGCTGAACCACCCGGAGATTTATATGCCGGAGATTGTGGACGCTCTCATTGAATCTGTGAATATTCTGGTGCCTGGTGTGAGTGTAGAGTTAAATACCGGTGATAAGGCAATCGTAATCAGAAATAACGAAGAAAATGTTCTTCGCCCGATGGTCTTAGGCTTTAAGGACAATAATATCATGGATTTAGCGGAAAAATCTTACAGTGACCTGGAGGTTGTCGATATTATGAAGACGATGGATAACCGCTGCATCATTGATACGAAGACGCTGCGGGAGCACGGCATCAATGTACCGGAACTCAAGGAAGCAGAGATTCACACCGGAATTGCAGAAGAAGGCACGGAAGTGGAAGAGTATATTCCGGGACAGTTCTTCTAATAGTTTTTTAGAATTACATAGGATTTTATTTATTATCATAAGTTCCCTGCGTCCGGCGTCTTAGCCGGGCGTATGAAGGAACATCAGGGGATTCCCCCAATAATTCCATTTTTATTATATTTATTTTTAATATGAGTAGAGGAATGTAACACTGTTATATCATGAAAAGCTGAATGCCCTTTAGGGTTTATCAGGAACTTTCCACGTGGATTTTTTTCTCCTGCGTTTACGGCTGTATAGACTAAATGGCACATCTTTGCGGTGCTTACCATGAGGACATCAGATTCCCTTAAGAAAATACAAGCCGCTCTATGAAGGAGGCAAAAACAAACACACCGTGGGAAATTACTGCGAGGCCATGAAAGGACACATAAAATTAACGGAGGAGGTTGTATTTAATGTTTAGTACTATAATATCAGCAGCTATATGCGGTATGAATGCCATGCTGGTACATGTGGAGGTGGATATGGCGAAAGGCCTGCCTGGCTTTTTAATGGTGGGTTATTTGAGCGGAGAAGTGAAGGAAGCGGGAGAACGAGTAAGGGTAGCACTGAAAAATTCCGGTATCGCGCTGTCTCCTATGCGGACTACGGTCAATTTATCTCCGGCGAATATAAGAAAGGAAGGCACAGCCTTTGACCTTCCTATAGCGGTAGGTATGCTTCGCTCTATGGATTGTATAGAGGAAGATGCAGTAGCCGGTATTATGATTGTGGGAGAGCTTAGCCTTAATGGAAAGGTCAATCCCATAAAGGGAATTCTTCCATTGGTAAGGCGGGCGAAAGAGGAAGGAATAAAGCGGTGTCTGGTACCCGAAGAAAATAAGGAGGAGGGAGCAGTAATATCCGGGATAGAGGTAATAGGTGCTGTTTCCCTGCAAGACGCACTCAGTTATTTAAAGGGAGAGCGGAAGGAGGAGAATACGAAGGAAAAAGTTGTGGCAAGCAGGAAAGGAAAGCGAGAAAAAACGCCTGATTTTTCGGAAATAAGCGGGCAGGCGGCGGCGAAACGGACGGCGGAAATCGCTGCTGCGGGTTTTCATAATTTATTGCTCGTAGGGCCGCCCGGATCAGGTAAAACGATGATAGCAAACAGGCTTACGGGCATTCTTCCACCTCTTACGAGCGAGGAATGTATGGAGGTTTCCTCGCTCTATAGCATTGCGGGACAGTTGAGCAGCGGGAAGACCCTCATCGAAAAAAGGCCTTTTTTAAGCCCTCACCATACTGTAACGATACATTCCCTCACGGGCGGAGGGAGAATTCCCAGGCCCGGAATCATCAGCCTCGCCCACAAGGGAGTGCTATTTTTGGATGAGATGCCGGAATTCGGCCAGCGTGTGCTGGACGTGCTAAGACAGCCCTTGGAAGAGAAGCAGATTAATATCGCAAGAATTGGAGGGAACTATACGTATCCAGCAGATTTTATGCTAGTAGGAGCTATGAATCCCTGCCCCTGCGGGTATTATCCGGATATGAACAGATGCCGCTGCACTCAGGCGGATATTAAGAAATATCAAAGCCGTATATCGGGACCTGTTCTGGACAGGATTGATTTGTGCACGGAGGTATCCCAAATAGCAATGAAGGAGTTGACCAAAAAGAATGAAGGGGAGTCGAGTGCTTCTATACGAAAGAGGGTGATGAGCGCCAGAAAGAGACAGGAAGAAAGGTATAGAGGAAGGGAATATAAGTGTAACGCAGGACTTACAGCGAAGGATATATCGAAGTTTTGTTTACTGGGTGATAAAGAAGAGACGCTGATGGAGAGGGCCTTTACCTCCTTGCAGCTTAGTGCCAGAGGCTATTATAGAATTCTCCGTGTTGCGCGCACCATTGCGGATATGGATGAGAGCGAGCAAATTAAAGAGGTACACTTAGCGGAGGCCATCAGTTACCGCATGGAAGGGAATAAATATTGGGAGAGGTAAAAGACATATGAATGGGGAAAGCAGTTGGGACGAGCCGTATGCTTATTGGCTGGCAAACGTCCCGGGAATCGGTAATAGAATGAAGCGTAAGCTTTCAGCTTATGGGAAGAGCGCCAGGGAGGTATATGAGATGCCGGAAAAGGAGCTGATGCAATTCCTTTCAGCCCCGAAACTGGAGAAAATGGTAAGGGAGCGAAGGCGTTGGGATGTGGAAGGAGAATATAGAAAGCTTCAGGAGGAAGGAGTGAATTTCGTTAGTCTGTTAGAAACCTCTTATCCCGAAAAGCTGGCAGCAATAGAGGATGCTCCCTTCGGGCTGTATTTTTATGGAAGGCTGCCGAGTAAGTCCGTACCCTCCGTGGCGATAATCGGTGCAAGAGAATGTTCGGAATATGGAAGGTATATGGCGGGATTGTGGGGAAGTCAGCTGGCGCAGGAGGGTGTGGCGCTTATAAGCGGAATGGCGAGAGGAATCGACAGTATCGGGCAGAGGGCGGCGCTGGAAGCCGGAGGAAACAGCTATGCGGTGTTAGGCTGTGGTACGGATATTTGCTATCCGGCGGAAAATAGAAAAATTTATGAGAGGATGAAGACGCAGGGAGGGATACTCTCCGAATATTCTCCGGGTACCGGCCCTAAGCCTCAGCTGTTTCCACCCAGAAATCGGATTATCAGCGGACTTTCGGATGTGGTAGTAATCATTGAGGCGAGGGAGAAGAGCGGTACCTTGATTACCGCCGATATGGCACTTGAACAAGGGAAGGAGGTATATGTACTTCCCGGCAGGGCCACGGACCGCCTGAGCGAGGGCTGTAACCGGTTAATTAAACAGGGAGCAGGGCTTATGCTCTCCGTTTCTGAGATGCTTGAGGAGACCGGACTGCGTGAAAAAAAGAGGAGATGGGAAGAAGAATTGTCCGGCACAGAGGCTGACGAAGGGGAAAAGGGACATACAAAGCTTGAAAAATGCCTTGATTTTTATCCTAAGAGCATAGAACAGCTTCAGGAGGAATCCGGTATGGAATATAGGGAAATCATATGCCGCCTCATGAATCTTTGTATGGACGGAGAGGTAAAGCAAGTGTCTGCAGGATTTTATCAAAAAGCTGGAAAATATGATATTCGTATATAGAATAAATGAATAAAATTTCTAAATTTTTCATAATATTACTTGCAAGCGCAGAAAAATTATTGTATAGTGATGCAAGTTGCAGGCCAGACGGCACAGTGTGCTTATGCGGCCTTATATATAGAAGAAACTATAGCAGATGAACAGGGGAAAAAATATGGCAAAGTATTTAGTGATTGTGGAATCGCCAGCAAAAGTAAAGACGATTAAGAAATTCTTGGGACCTAATTATGAGGTTGCCGCGAGTAACGGACATGTGAGAGACATGCCGAAGAGCCAGTTGGGAATTGACATAGAAAACGATTATGAACCGAAATATATTACGATTCGGGGAAAGGGAGATATTCTTGCAAATCTTCGCAAGGAAGTGAAGAAGGCGGAAAAAATCTATCTGGCAACCGACCCCGACCGCGAAGGTGAAGCGATCTCGTGGCATCTTACAAAGGCGCTTAAGCTGGAGGACAAGAAGGTGTACCGCATTACCTTTAACGAAATTACCAAGACTGCGGTAAAGGAATCGCTTAAGAACGCGCGTAAGGTGGATATGGATCTGGTGGATGCACAGCAGGCCAGAAGAGTATTGGACCGAATGGTGGGCTATCGTATCTCTCCGGTGCTGTGGGCAAAGGTAAAGAGAGGGC
Organism: Kineothrix sp. IPX-CK; assembly: GCF_039134705.1. Classification (NCBI taxonomy): domain Bacteria; kingdom Bacillati; phylum Bacillota; class Clostridia; order Lachnospirales; family Lachnospiraceae; genus Kineothrix; species Kineothrix sedimenti. Next base: position 2,085,598 of record NZ_CP146256.1, read on the forward strand.
TGAGTGCGGGCCGTGTGCAATCGGTAGCGCTCCGCATTATTTGTGACAGAGAGGATGAAATTAACGCATTCATTCCGGAGGAGTACTGGACGTTGGACGCTCTTTTACACGTTCCGGGGGAAAAGAAGCCTCTGGCAGCCAAATATTACGGAACTGCTGAAGGAAAAGTGAATATTTCCTCCGAGGAGGAATTGAACGATATTATAAAAGATTTAAAAAATGCCAAATATGAAGTTGCAGAAGTGAAAAAGGGAGAACGGACGAAAAAAGCGCCTCTGCCCTTTACCACTTCCACTTTGCAGCAGGAAGCCAGCAAGGTGCTCAATTTCTCCACTCAGAAAACGATGCGTCTCGCTCAGCAGCTTTATGAAGGCGTGGATATAAAGGGGAACGGTACGGTAGGTATTATCACGTATCTTCGTACGGATTCCACAAGAGTCTCCGAGGAAGCGGAGAGGCAGGCAAGGGAATATATTGACTCGGTCTATGGCAGTGAATATGCTGCCGTATCGGCTAATGAGAAAAAGACATCCCAGAAGATTCAGGACGCCCATGAGGCGATTCGTCCTACGGATATAGCAAGAACTCCTTTTGAAATGAAGGATTCTTTATCCAGAGACCAGTTCCGCCTTTATCAGCTTATTTGGAAGCGGTTTGCGGCCAGCCGTATGAATCCGGCGAAATATGAAACTACCTCGGTTAAGATCGACGGGAACGGACATCGCTTTACTGTTGCCGCATCAAAGATTATCTTCGATGGCTTCATGAGCGTATATACAGAGGAAGAAGAAAAAGAAGAGGGCAATACCCTCATCAAAGGCATTGATAAGGATACGAAGCTGGAATTTGAAGCCTTCGACTATAAGCAGCATTTTACTCAGCCGGCACCTCACTATACAGAGGCCTCCTTGGTACGTGCCTTAGAGGAGCTGGGAATAGGCCGTCCCAGTACCTATGCACCTACTATTACGACGATTTTGGCAAGGCGGTACGTGGTGAAGGAAAACAAGAATCTGTATGTGACAGAACTCGGAGAAGTGGTAAATAATATGATGAAGGAGGCTTTTCCCAGCATTGTGGATGTGAATTTTACCGCTAATATGGAAGTCCTTTTGGATGGAGTAGAGGAAGGAAGCGTGAAGTGGAAGAGCATTGTTTCTAATTTTTATCCTGATTTGGAGACGGCGGTGCAGAAGGCGGAAAAAGAGCTGGAGCACGTTAAGATAGCCGATGAGGTGTCGGATGAGGTGTGCGACTTATGCGGAAAGCAGATGGTAATTAAGTATGGACCTCACGGCAGGTTTTTGGCTTGTCCGGGCTTTCCCGAATGCCGCAATACGAAACCTTATCTGGAGAAGATTGGAATTCCGTGCCCTAAGTGCGGAAAAGATATCGTACTGAAGAAGACAAAAAAGGGCAGAAAGTATTATGGCTGCGTGGGCAATCCGGAATGTGATTTTATGGTATGGCAGAAGCCCTCCGAAATAAAGTGTGAAAAATGCGGCTCTCTCATGCTGGAAAAGGGGAACAAGCTGGTTTGTTTTAATGAGAACTGTGGACACGTGATGAACCGCCCCAATAATCCGCAAAATTAAAAACGGCTGCTGCAATTTCAGAAATTGTTCTAAATTTCGACAAATTTTTAAATAATTCCCCTCGGAATCGTTGATATTACGAAAACATTGTGATACAATTAGCGTATTAAGCAACAATTCCGGGGGTTTTTATGTACTTTTCTTCCCCCATTATGTGCGGCGGCTGCCGAATACAAAAAGGAAAATTGGAGGTAGGGGAATGAGCAGTGTTCAACTGTTGGACAAGACAAGAAAAATAGGCAAGTTATTGCACAACAATAATTCCAGCAAGGTGGTTTTTAATGACATATGCAGTGTGTTGTGCGAGATTTTGTATTCTAATGTTCTTGTAATCAGCAAGAAAGGAAAAGTGCTCGGCGTGGGAACCGCGCCGGGAGTGGATTCCATCAACGAGCTGATTGTCGGCAAGGTGGGCGGTTTTATTGATTCTATGCTGAATGAGAGAATGCTTGCCGTCTTATCCACGAAGGAAAACGTGAATCTGGAGACGCTTGGGTTTGAGAATATTGATATGAAGAAGATTCAGGCGATAATTACGCCTATCGATATAGCAGGAGAGCGGCTAGGTACGTTATTCATTTATAAAGGTGACGAGCAGTACGACATCGACGATATTATCCTGTGTGAATACGGAACTACGGTAGTCGGCCTCGAGATGCTGCGGGCTGTGAACGAAGAAAGTGCAGAGGAAGGCCGGAAGGTCGCAGTAGTGCGTTCAGCGGTCAGTACTCTTTCATTTTCGGAATTAGAGGCGATTACCCATATATTTGACGAGCTTGGCGGAACAGAGGGGATTTTGGTGGCGAGCAAGATTGCGGATCGCGTAGGGATCACCAGGTCGGTAATCGTTAATGCGTTAAGAAAGTTCGAAAGTGCGGGTGTTATTGAGTCCAGATCCTCGGGAATGAAGGGGACTTATATTAAAGTGCTTAACGATGTAGTGTTTGACGAAATTGATAGAATTAAAAAAGAAAGCAGAAAATAATAGGAAAATATCGAAAAAGAAAGAAAACAAAAAGGATTTATTGAAGTATTCATAAATCCTTTTCGCATTTTTTGTCTTTTTTTGTAAAAAAATCTTGTGTTTTTTAATAAATAATTTATAATAGAAAATAGTAGATTAGAAGAGCTATATTTTGGGGTAATTTGGAAGGGATTTGAATTTTTATCCAAGATGTAGACCAGAAACTGCTTACGAAGGAGAAGGTTATGATTAACAGCAATACATTTGATTATATTAATGTACTGGACAAGGCGGCGGATGCAGCATGGATTCGTAACGATGTGATTGCTAACAATATAGCGAATGTATCCACTCCGGGATATAAGAGACAGGATGTGGAGTTCGAGTCGGAATTGAAAAGGGCTTTGGAGCATTCCAAATACACTTCCATGGACGATAAAGTTAGTGATTTGAAAATCAATAAGCTGAAGCCGCGTACATATGTTGATTCGGCAAATTTTTCTTACCGTTCGGATGGCAATAATGTGGACGTCGAGACGGAGAATGTGACACTTGCGGCGAACCAGCTGCGGTATAACGGTTTGGTTGACAGTATGACGCAGGAACTTAAAAATCTTCAGATGGTTATGAAATAAGGGATAGGGGGAGCAGTAAATGAGCGATATTTTTACATCGTTTAACATTAATTCATCTGGAATGACCGCTCAAAGATACCGGATGGATATTATTTCGCAGAACATCGCAAATGCAAATACTACGCGTACGGAGGATGGAACTCCTTATCGCAGGAAGGTGGTTACCTTTTCGGAGAAGAATTCCCAGACGCCCTTCAGCAGAGTGTTGAATACGGCGACTGACAGATATTCGGGAACCGGAGTAAAGGTAAACGGTGTCTATGAGGACACGTGGACCGAAATGGTAAAGGCTTACGATCCGTCCCATCCTGATGCGGATGAGGATGGATATGTATCGTATCCTAATGTCAATATTATTACAGAAATGACGAATATGATAGACGCAAGCCGCGCATATGAAGCGAACGCTACAGCATTTACAGCAAGCAAGTCCATAGCCTTGAAGGGGTTGGAAATGGGCAAGGGGTAATAAATAGTAATTAGGGTCTGGAATAAATTTCTTAATAATGGAGGGAAACAATGGATATTACATCCTTATACAACGTGACATCGGGCGCCGTAAAGCAGGCGGCTGAAAGCAGTGCAATAGGAAAATTAACTCCCCGGCAGGAAGATACTTCTTTTGATAGTATTCTTACTAAGGCTATGGAGAATATCAACACCACGAACAGTTATTTGTCAGATGCAGAAAACGAAGAGATCAAGTGGGCGCTGGGAGAGACCCAGAATACACATGATCTCACGATAGCTCTTGGTAAGGCTTCGACCGCATTACAGTACACGGTGGCAGTCCGCGACAAGTTGTTAGACGCTTACAAAGAGATTATGCAAATACAAATCTAAAAGATCTGATAGAAATACGTCAGATAAGGAGACTTTAACATGGCAGATAAGGTGAAAGAACTTTTAGGTAAAGTTCTTGAGTGGTGGAATAAATTTACCGCGAAGCAAAAAACGATTATCATTTCGGCGGCGGCCGGAATTATACTGATTATAGCAATTTTGATAGCGCTTCTTACGAGACCTCAATATGTTTTGCTTCTCAATTGCGAAACAACAAAGGAAGCGGCGGAAGTGACAGAACTTTTGGATGGAGGCGGCATCGATTATCAGGTATCCGATGATGGGTATCAGATTGAAGTCTTGAAATCACAGCAGTCGGACGCGAACCTTCTTCTAGGTGCTAACGACATCCAGTCCGCTGCATATAGCATCGATAATGTAACGAATGGGGGCTTCAGTACAACTGAATCGGATAAGCAGAAGAAATACCAGCTTTATATGGAGACAAGGCTGGAAAAAGAATTTATACAGAAGTTTTCCGCAATTAAAAGCGCCAGCGTGGAATTGTCCATACCGGAAAATGACGGAACTCTCATTTCTACTGAGGAGGAAGCTTTTGCAAGCATTCTGCTCGAATTAAACGGAGAATTTACTACAGATAATGCGGCGTATTTAGCGAGAGCGGTAGCGACTGCTATAGGAAACACTACGACCAATAATGTGGTTATCCTCGATACGGAAGGGAACATGCTGTTTTCGGGAGATGACAATTACACTACATCGGGTCTGGCTAATTCCCAGCTCAATGTAAAGACACAGGCGGAAAGCCTTGTGAAGAATGAAGTGAAAAGAGTGCTGCTTGGGACCAACGAGTTTGATAATATCGAGGTTGCAAGCAATTTAGTGTTGGATTTTTCGACTACGGATACTACGGAGCATACCTATACTCCTGCGGATGGACAGACCCAGGGGGTACTCAGCCACGAGGATGTTTACAGTTCGGATTCTACCAATTCCAACGGAGGTGTGCCCGGAACGGATTCCAATGATCAGACGACCTACGTAGTGCAGGACAATGCCAACAGCAGTTCTACCGTAACGGAGGAGTCCAGAGATTATCTTCCGAACGAGACCATAACCAATGCAAGCACCCCTGCGGGCCGCATCAACTATGACGAGTCTTCTGTTTCAGTTACGGGAATCGTTTATAAAGTAGTGCACGAAGAAGATGCTAAGAGACAGGGACTTTTGGATGGAATATCATGGGATGAATACAAGTCGGCCAATACAGGAAGAACGAAAGTAGACGTGGAAGCGGAAATGTATGATGTAGTAGCTAATGCCACCGGCATCAATTCGGAAGCTATTACGATTGTGGCTTATAGTGAGAATCTGTTCTTCGACAGCGAAGGACTTAATATGACGGCTACGGATGTGATTCAGATATTGTTGGTTGTTGTAATTCTCGCCCTTCTCGCTTTTGTAATACTGAGAAGTATGCGCGGAGAGAAAGAAAGGGAAGTGGAGGAGGAGCTTTCCGTGGAGTCCCTGCTTCAATCTACTCCGATTGTAGAACTTGAAAGCCTTGGACCGGAAAATGAATCCGAGACGAGAAAGATGATTGACAGATTTGTAAGTGAGAATCCGGAAGCAGCGGCCAGCCTGCTTAGAAACTGGCTGAATGAAGACTGGGGGTAAAGGGAATGTCCAGAACTGGGGATGAAAAAATCGCGGGACTTCAGAAAGCAGCCATTTTGCTGATTGCGCTGGGACCGGAACGGTCTGCGATGATATTTAAGCATTTGAAGGAAGAAGAAATAGAAGAGTTAACTTTGGAAATAGCGAATACGAGAAGTATTACACCGCAATTAAAAGAAGAAATATTAGACGAATTTTATCAGGTTTGCCTCGCTCAACAGTATATAGCAGAGGGCGGCATCGGTTATGCGAAGGAGCTTTTGGAAAAAGCTCTGGGTTCGGAAAAAGCGATGGATGTTATCAGTAAGCTGACCGCATCTTTACAGGTTAAGCCTTTCGAATTTATCAGGAAGACGGATGCATCGCAGCTTCTCAACTTTATTCAGGACGAGCATCCGCAGACGATTGCACTTATCATGTCATATTTGTCATCAGCGCAGTCTGCGCTCATCATATCGGCGTTGCCCCCGGACAGACAGGCGGACGTGGCAAGGCGTATTGCAGTAATGGACAGAACCAGTCCGGATGTAATAAAAGAGGTGGAGAAAGTGCTGGAATCCAAGCTTGCATCTTTGGTAAATCAGGATTACACGATTATCGGCGGTGTAGATGCGGTAGTAGACATTTTGAATACGGTAGACCGTGGTACCGAGAAGCATATTATGGAGACTTTGGAAATCGAAGAGCCGGAACTTGCGGACGAAATCAGAAAGAAGATGTTCGTATTCGAGGATATCTTGTTGCTTGACGACAGAGCGATTCAGAGAGTCCTGCGCGACGTGGACAATAATGACCTTGCAATTGCACTCAAAGGCTCTAATGAACAGGTTCAGAATACGATATTTAACAATATGTCCAAACGCCTTTCTGTTATGATTAAAGAAGATATGGAATTCATGGGGCCTATACGTATGAAGGATGTGGAAGAGGCTCAGCAGAAGATAGTTAATATCATAAGAAAACTGGAAGATTCGGCAGAAATTGTTATCTCCAGAGGTGGAGGTGACGAGATTATTGTCTAAGAATATTTATAAATTCAATCAGATTACCGTACAAAACGATGATGCTTTGATGATAGATAATAATGAAAAGGTCGCGAAGAAAATAGAGTATCTGGAGGGCCTGATGCTAAAGGAAGCGGGGAGCGAGAGCGGTACAGATACACTGGGCGGTTTTTCATCGGGTCTGAATGCGGGGCAAGTGGATGCTTTGCTTGCAGACGACGAGGGAGGTTCCGTGATAAAGGCTGTTCAGCCGGAGAATGCGGAAGGTGAAGACGCAGGAGAGTCCTTACAGACAGTATCCGCACAGGTTCAGGAAATTTTGGACAAGGCGCACGGCGAAGCGGAGGACATTAAGTCTGAGGCTCTGGCGAGAGCGCAACAGGAGAGCGAGGAACTGAAACAGCGCGCTTTTGAGGAAGGAAAAGTGAAGGGATACGACGATGGTTATAATGAGGGCATGGCAAAAATAGAAGCTCAGAGAAAAAAGCTGGAAGAGGAACGAGTTAGTCTGGAAAAGGATTATCAGGAGCTTGTAAAGACGCTGGAACCGAGATTCGTAGAAAGCCTGACCGATATTTATGAGAAAATATTCAAAGTGGATTTGGCGAAGGAACAGAATATCATCGTACATTTGATATCCACTGCGATGCACAAAATAGAGGGGAGCAGTAATTATCTGATTCATGTCTCCAAGGAGGATTATTCTTATGTCAGCATGAAGAAGGAAGAGCTGTTAGCCAGTGCGGTATCTTCCGGAGCATCCATAGAGATTGTAGAAGATATAACGCTCTGTTCAAACGAATGTATGATAGAGACGGATGGAGGAGTATTCGACTGTGGATTAGGGACGCAGTTGGAGGAGCTTTCACAGAAACTCAGGCTTCTATCTTATGCGAAAGAATAGTAATACGAACATTTTGTATTGAGCATTACCAATGGGAGTAATAAATACATATGAGGTGGGCCGATATTGAGAGCAACAATTGATTTTATTAAATATGAAAAATTGATAGAAGGTACTTACTACAGGATGAAGGGAAAAGTGGTCAACCTCGTTGGACTGACGATCGAGTCGTTAGGACCGGATGCGAAGCTTGGCGATATCTGCCTGATATATCCCGATACGGGAGAGGACGCGAAGCCGGTGATGGCAGAAGTAGTAGGTTTCAAAGACAAGAAGACGATTTTAATGCCTTATGAACCTATGGAGGGCGTTGGCTTCGGAAGTATAGTGGAGAATACAAGAGCTCCTCTTACAATACAAGTGAGCGAGGAGCTCTTAGGACGGACTCTGGACGGTTTAGGGAGACCGGTTTCAGAGGGCGTGACTGTAAGCGGACGGACCTATTCTGTAGAAGCGTTGCCTCCGGATCCGCTTAGCAGAGACATTATCGACGATGTTCTTCCTTTGGGAGTAAAAGCGGTGGACGGACTTCTGACCGTTGGAAAAGGGCAGAGGGTCGGTATATTCGCCGGTTCGGGAGTGGGCAAATCCACATTGTTAGGAATGTTCGCGAGGAATACGAAAGCGGATATTAACGTTATCGCGCTGATTGGAGAACGAGGACGGGAAGTTCGTGAATTTATAGAAAGAGATTTGGGCCCGGAGGGGATGAAACGTTCCGTCGTAGTGGTGGCGACTTCGGACAAACCGGCCCTTGAACGTAATAAAGCTGCTAAGACGGCTACCGCTATTGCGGAATATTTCAGGGATCAGGGAAAAGACGTCTTGTTTATGATGGATTCCCTTACCCGTTTTTCCATGGCACAGAGGGAAATTGGTCTTGCCAGCGGAGAACCACCCGTTTCGAGAGGATATCCGCCTAGCGTATATTCTGAAATGCCGAAGCTTTTGGAGCGTGCGGGACGATCTAAAAGGGGCTCCATAACGGGATTGTACACAGTACTTGTAGATGGTGATGACTTCAACGAACCTATTACGGATACGGCGAGGAGTATTCTGGACGGACATATCATGCTCAGCAGAAAGCTGGCACATAGGAATCATTATCCTGCAATCGATGTTTTACAGAGCATATCCCGTTGTATGAGCCAGATTGCAGACCGTGAGCATAAGCAGACGGCGGGCAAGCTGAAGAACGTCCTTGCTACGTACAATGAAGCGGAGGATTTGATTAATATAGGCGCTTATAAGAGTGGCAGCAATGCCAACATTGATTATGCTATTCAAAAAATCGATGCCGTGAATTCGTTTTTGACGCAGGCGGTGGAGGAAAAATACAGTTTCGAAGAATCCGTGAGAAATATGGAAGATTTATTTAAAGATTAGAGGGTCTTATGCCGAAATTTATATATAGGATGCAGAGCATTCTGAGTCTGAAATATAAGATGGAAGAGCAGGTGAAAATGGAATTTGCCGCTGCCAGAATGCGCTTGGATGAGGAGGAGGAGAAATTAAGACGCCTCTTTGAAAGAAAAGCGTACTATGAAGAAGAAGGCCGCAGACTTAGGGAACATAATTTGAACGTGCAGGATATCATGGATAATAAGAATGCAATTTTGCAGATGAACGATTATATAGAGAATCAAAAAATCGAAGTGCGTCGCGCAGAGGATGAACTGGAAAGGAAGAGGAAGAAGCTTCAGGAGATCATGCAGGAGCGCAAGGTGCAGGAGAAACTGCAGGAAAAGGCTTTTGAGGAATTCATAAAGGAAGAAAACTCTGCGGAAAGCAAGGAAGTAGATGAACTGACCAGTTATACATATGGACGGAGAAGAAGGTGAGAAAATGCCAAATACAGAGGTTATTACAGACATTGACCAGATAACAGATAAAAAGAAGCTGGCAGAAGAAAAAAAGCGGCTCAAGTCAGATCAAAAGGAGCAGAAAAAGGAAGCGAAAAGGCGGGCCAAGGAGCTTTATCTTCAGGAGGCACAGCTGGATGATGACAGTGGGGCCAGCGGCGTATCGGTTTTTCTGGTAACGGCGCTCATTGTAGTGGTGTGGATAGCTATTCTCTGCTTATTGGTGAAGCTGGATGTAGGTGGTTTCGGTTCTGGAGTGCTCGCACCTGTTTTGAAAGATGTACCGGTAATTAATAAGATTCTCCCGTCGACAGAAGGCGCTACTGATGTGACGATGGAAACGGGGGAGGACTACGGCGGCTATAAGAGCCTTGCGGAAGCAGTCAGATACATTAAGGAATTGGAGCTTGAACTGCAGAGCGCACAATCAGCACAATCCACGAGTTCAGAAGAGGTTGCAAATCTAAAGGCGGAAGTTGAAAGATTAAAGACCTTCGAGAACAATCAGGTGGAATTCCAGAGAATCAAGACGGAGTTCTATGAAGAAGTAGTATATGCGGAAAATGGGCCTGGAGCAGAGGAATATAAGAAATATTACGAGAGTATCGACCCTACTACGGCAGAATATCTATACAAGCAAGTGGTACAGCAGGTAGAGGAAAGTGACGATGTGAAGGAATATGCGCAGGCGTATTCGGAGATGAAGCCGAAGGAGGCCGCGGCCATTTTTGAGTCTATGACCGACAATCTCGGTCTGGCATCGAGAATCCTTTCCGTGATGAGTGCAGAGGACAGAGGAAAAATCTTAGGAGCGATGGATTCCGCTACTGCAGCGCGCATTACCAAGATTATGGACCCTGAGTCTTAATGATGATATATAAGGTGGGAAACCGCATTTATATATAAATGTACATAAAAATTTAATAAGAAAGGAGGTAGAACGCGATGAGTACACCGGTAAAAGGTATCAATCCGTTGATGAATTACGTATCCACGAAGCAGACGGGAAGTATACCTGGCAATCTGGCAGGAAGTTTTTCAGATACTTTCAACAAAGCGTCGGGTCAGACGGACATACAGGATACGTCTCTTTCTAACGACAATACGGTGAAGAGCTCTCAGGTAAAGGTGAGTCGTACCGATAAGAGAGGTTTGGACACCAAAGACAGCAGTGCTGAAACAAAGGTGGAGAATGTACAAGGCACTAGCGTGGACAAGACCACAGCGGATACGGTGCGCAAGGCGGGAGAGGAATTAGCCAAGGAAGTTTCTCAGGAACTGGGCATCTCGGTGGAGGAAGTTGAAGCCGCTATGGAGACCCTAGGGCTTACCATGGCAGATTTGCTGAATCCTGATAACATGACACAGCTGGTTCTGACGCTTAAAGGCGCAGACATGCTGACGGTAATGACGGACGAAGGGCTTTATAATTCTCTCAAGAATCTTTTGGGAAAAGTGAATGAAACGCTGAACGTCTTGCAGGAGCAGACTGGCCTGACGCAGGAGGAAATCACAGCAATTCTAGAGCAGGCGGCTTCTAAAGAAATGCAACCTGAAGCGGATGATCACGTAAAAGCTATGAGTGCAGAAGCCACTAAAGCGGTGCCCGAAGAGCAGAAGGATTATACCGTAACTGTAGAGCACGACGGTGAAGCGGTGGAAATCAATGTAAAAGCAGATGGGAGCGTCAAGGAAGAAAGCCCTGAATTGGTTTCTGAGAAGGTGGAGGCACCTGAGGAAGAGACAGCGGATAGTCCTAAGAATGGTTCTTCACAGAGAGATTCTTCATCCCACGGAAGTAATATTTATGATAATGTATTGTTGGAAAGCTTGTTGAACCGAAATAATACTACGTCCGCTTCAGATGCGGTATTCGAAAGCACCATGGCGGGCCAGACGGCAAATACACAGGACATCATGAATCAAATCATGGATTACATGAAGGTTCAAATAAAGACGGATATGACGCAGATGGAAATACAACTTCACCCTGCAAGTCTTGGTACGGTCAACATCAACATTACAGCCAAGGACGGCGTGATTACAGCACAGTTCTTAACGCAGAACGAATCGGTGAAAGCGGCAATCGAAAGCCAGATAGTGCAGCTTCGAAATAACTTCGAAGAACAGGGTCTGAAAGTGGAAGCGGTAGAAGTCACCGTAGAAAGTCACCAGTTTGAAAGAAATCTAAATGGCGATGGAAGCGGGCAGGAGCAAGCGCAGCAGGGAAAGAAGAAGGGCATTAGGAAGATCAATCTGAATGAATTGAATCCAGAAAGTGAAGTGGAACTGAACGAAGAAGAACAAATTGCTGTAGCGATGATGACAGCGGATGGCAGTACAGTAGATTTCACGGCTTAACCTCATGTATTAAGAATTTTATGTAGTATTATTTTTTAGACTAATATGAAATGTAAGAAAAACACTTACGGAAAGGAGAATGTATGTCAGTAACAGCAAAAATAGAAGACGGAAAAGTAGTAGAAAGCACATCGGCGTCTTCCCTGGCAAATAGTACATCAAAAGATAAATCAACTCTTGATAAGGATGCATTTTTGGGTCTGCTTGTAGCACAGATGAAATATCAGGATCCGCTTGAGCCTACCTCGAATACGGAATTTGTTGCGCAGTACGCACAGTTTTCATCCTTGGAACAGATGCAAAATATGAGTGCTACATTGGAACTGTCCAGAGCCTCTACGCTTGTAGGACAAGTAGTTAGTGTCAATACGACGAACAGCAGTGGTCAGACAACGCAGATTCAAGGCAAGGTGGATTACGTAGTTTATGAAAATAGCAAAGCTTATGTATCCATAGGAGGTGCTCTTTATTCGCTGGACGATGTATATGGAGTTGCCGATCAGGAATATTTGGATGCTTATGATTTAGCAGTGAGTTTTGCGGTTGAAATGGCCAAGCTGCCTTCATCCAAAGAAAAACTGACTCTGGACAACAAGGAAAAGATTGACGAGCTGAATGAAACCTACAACGGAATGACGGCTTACCAGAAGACCTTTATTGCATCTGATTATGTAACCAAGCTGAAGGAGTATACTGAACGCATTGAGGAACTGGTCAAGGATCAGGAAGAAAATAATGCCGGATTAGACGACGATAGTGATGATTAGAGCTTTGAAGCTAGTCGGGACGGTCTTAGATGCCAAGGATGGGAGAAGCTCAAGGAGGAGAAGATTATGAAGATTCAAAATAATCAATTCCTTTCCATAGAACAACTGCAGGCAAAATATTTTACGCAGGCAGAACAAAGCCGTAAAATCGCGGGAGAGAGCGGAGTCTCTTTTTCTGATTTACTTAATAAAACTGCAAAAGCGGCTGAGAGTGCAGGGGAAGTAAAATTTTCCAAACATGCGGTAAATCGTCTGGCGGAGCGAAACATAGAGCTTACGGATAACCAGAAGGAGAGGCTGCAGGTAGGAACGATGAAAGCAGGATTGAAAGGAATTCATGAGTCACTGGTGCTTGTCGACCAACTGGCCTTTATCGTAAATGTTCCCAATAATACGGTAGTGACGGCTATGAAACAGACGGAAACAGATGAAAATGTATTTACCAATATCGATGGCGCGGTAATTATGTGAGCCGGACCTTACAAGGGGGCTGCCGTTCCGGAATGACAGAAGGAACGAGGCGGCATCGTGCGGTATAAAAAGGAGGTCATTCATTATGATGAGATCATTGTATTCTGGTGTAGCGGGACTTAGAGCGCACCAGACAAAAATGGATGTTATCGGTAACAATATCGCTAACGTCAATACGACAGCTTATAAATCACAGTCTGTGACATTCAGAGATCTGATGTATCAGACGACACAGGCAGCGTCCGGAGCGAATGCGGAGACAGGTGTAGGCGGTACTAATGCCAAGCAGATCGGTCTCGGCGTAGTTACGGGAGCGATCAATACGGCTATTTCTCAGCAGGGATCTGCGCAGACGACGAACAATCCGTTTGATATTATGATAACGGGCGACGCTTTCTTCGTAGTGAGTAACGGCACGGAGAATTTCTTTACAAGAGACGGTTCTTTCTATGTGGACGGTGCAGGAAACCTCGCCATGACCAGCACCGGCTATAATGTTATGGGGTGGAAGGTGGATCCGACCACCGGAGAGCCGAAAGCGGATACGGTAACGGCACTTAAAATCATGGACGATACGAATATGACCTATCCTCCGGAAGCGACCAGCGAGGCGAGAGTGACGGGTATCATCGATAAAAATGATACGAAGGTAAACAGCACTTCCGGGAGGATCATGAACTTCGAATTCTATGATGATATGGGGTATAAGTATACGGCTAAATATAGTATTCACTCTACAACAACAGCCGGACAGTACTATATCGAGTTAGATGATATTCTGGATTCTAATGGCAGTAGTATAGGAGCTGATTTGGATGAGGTATCTTTCGGCGGAGCCTTGGATGTAGCCGTGTCGGAGGCGTATACTCTTGTGAACGGTTCAGCCACCGGATCCGGAGCATATACGATTACAAGCGGAACGAATACATTCAGTGGGAATGTGGGTACTCCGGTAACAGCAGTGCCTTTAGATGGAACGCCTGAGAGAGCGGCGCTGGAAGCTGCTTACAGCGATATTGATTTCGATGAGGTTACGTCATTTACAATTGATGGGAACGGTCAATTAACGGTAGATGCGGGAGCCGCGGCCGGTACGACAGCAACGGCAAGCAGCGGCACGTTTGAGGCGGCCTCGGTAGCAGTAACGAACGGAACCTTAACTATGACCTTTACACCGCCGGGAGGAGAACTCACTACATTTACTGACGAAGATAAAGCCAATTTTAAAACGCTTTATGGGTTGGATATCGATGCGGAGGGAGTAACGGCATTAACAGTAGCGGCGGATGGAACGCTGACTGTTAAGTCTAAGACGGTACAAAATGCAGCATATCTTACGTATAGTACATCGAATGGAAAATTCACATCTGTAGGTGGTAACAGTGCGGGGACTATAAGCATGAGTTTTGGATCGCTTGGCAATTTTTCTGCGATTAATATTGATTTTTCAACTACACAAAACGTAAATAATAACGGTTCCAGTACGGTGGCTATGACGAGCGGAGATTCCGACGGACTCGGTGCCGGACGAAAAACAGGCGAGATGATTGCTATTTCCATAAGCAAGGATGGTATTATTACCGCATCCTATGACAATGGGCAGAGTAAGTGCCTTGGACAGATCGCGACCGCAGTATTCGCGAATCCATCCGGTTTGGAGAAGCAGGGCGATAACCTGTATTCTGCTACTATGAACTCCGGCGCCTTCGATGGCACGGGCGTAGATATTACAGCTAACGGCGGCTATATGCAGACCGGCGTTCTCGAGATGAGTAACGTAGACTTGTCTCAGGAGTTTACGGAAATGATTACGACGCAGAGAGGTTTTCAGGCAAACAGTCGAATAATTACAGTTTCCGACACAATGTTAGAAGAATTGACAAACCTTAAACGTTAGTAATATAATGTAAAGGAACACAGCATAATGGGGAACTTGGAACCAGGTTCCCCGTCATCTTGTAGGGCTGCGGGCTGGAGGGGCCTTTAAGTCCAGGAGAGGAGAGGGTAAAAATGATAGAGGTAACAAAGATAAACGGAGCAAAAATATTGATTAATCCGGATTTGATCGAACTGGTGGAGGAGACACCAGATACAGTCGTTTCATTTACTACAGGCCGCAAAATAATTGTAAAAGAAAGTAGACAAGAGGTGAAAAATCTAGTAAAATCGTATAGAAAGGATATTTTTGCGGATTAACGCGGAAATAAGGTAACAACTTGTGGATATAGCATCGATATTGGGTCTTATTTTATGCGGCGTCGTGTTTATATTTGGTATTTTAACCAGCGGGGGAGTGTCAGCGCTTGGCAATTTCTTGGATGTGCCTTCTATTTTTATTACTTTCGGAGGTTCTTTGTGCTGTGTGTTGGCGTCATATTCACTGCAGAATTTTAAGGAAGGACTTATGAGCTTTCGCTTGGTACTGAAAACGCCTGATAATGATACATCTGTTACAATCAGGAAGATTATTGAGCTGTCCAATATAGCCCGCAAGGAAGGACTCCTCGCACTGGAGGAGAGAGCGGCAGATCTTGATGATGAGTTTTTGAAGAAGGGAATTCTCCTCATCGTAGATGGTACAGATCAGGAATTGGTTCGCGCCATAATGGATACGGAGCTTGCCAGCATAGAGGAAAGACATAAGACAAAGATAGGTTTTTGGGACGCGCTCGGAGCGATGGGACCTGCATGGGGTATGATCGGTACCCTTGTCGGTCTGGTGAATATGCTCAATAAGATGAGCGATCCGTCAGCAGTGGGTCCTGGTATGGCGACCGCACTTATTACGACTTTATACGGTTCGCTTTTGGCAAACTGGGTCTGCACTCCGGTTGCGAGTAAATTGAGAGAAAGCAATGCGGAAGAGGCTCGTTTGAAGGGAATCATGATTGAAGGACTTCTCTCCATTCAAGCGGGTGAGAACCCGCGGGTTATAGAAGAGAAATTGAAAGCATTCCTGTCTCCGAAGGACAGAGAAAGCTGGGACAGCGAAAACGGAGGTGAACCGGTTGGCTAGAAATAAGAAAGAGGAACCGCCCAAGGGTTCGCCGGCATGGATGGCGACTTTCGCCGATCTCATGAATCTGCTTCTATGTTTTTTTGTTCTGCTTTTTTCCATGTCTTCAGTGGATGCGCAGAAATTCAGTTTGATGGCAGAATCATTCAGTCAGGCGTTCAGTATATTCGACGGCGGCGGAGCCTCATCAAAAGGCGGTATTCTAATTAGCAATGGTGTTAACCAGCTTTTTGAGCTGGAGCAATACATAAACAGTTCTGGAGAGATAGAAGAAGGGGAGATTACTCCGGAGGATACTCCAGACACTCTCAGTGAAGCTGAGAAGAAGATTGAAGAAGCCAAGTTAAGGGAATCGGAAGAGCTTTCCGAGAGGTTGGAAGAGGCGATTGCCGAACAAAGTCTCAGCGATGTGCTGGATGTTGAATTTACCTCTCAATATGTTCAGATTACGCTTCAAGGGTCCTTGTTGTTTGACTCCGGAAGTACCGTGCTCAAGGAGGAATCCTTACCGGTATTAGACAAGATAGGCGTTATGCTGGAACGTTATGCGCAGAGCACGATAGAGGTAGAAGGGCATACGGACAATGTTCCGATGTCGGGATCAAAGTATTCCAACAATGATGAATTGAGCAGCGGAAGGGCGCTCTCGGTATTCAATTACCTGATTGAACATGCGAATCTTGACCCTGCAATCATTAAACATTCCGGTCGCGGAGAATATGTTCCTATAGCGGACAATTCCACTGCTGAGGGCCGGGCACTGAACAGAAGGGTAGAAATAAGAATTTACAATTCGCTAAGTTCCTATTAAACGAGCGGGAGGAAGTTTTAAAATGAAGAATAATTTATTGTCTGTACTGGTACTCGGTTTGCTGATCGTGAATATTGTATTAACATCTATTATGATGTTCAGCGTGACCGGTGCTTCTAAGAAGACAACAGAACTTGTGACGGATATCGCATCAGTACTTCGTTTGGAATTAGGAGAAGCGGGAGATGCGGAAGCTGTTCCGCTGTCACAGACGCAAGTGTATAATATCTCGGAACCTATGACGGTTACTCTGAAAGGTAGTGAGGATGGAACTCCCCACTATTGTCTGGCATCTGTAGCACTTTCCCTGAATACAAAGGCAGATGGATATAAGGATTATGGAAGCTCTGAAAGTATGGCGACTTATGAGCCGCTTGTTACGAGTGAAATTATAGACATAATTGGAAGTTATACGATGGATGAGCTTATGACAAGCGATACGCAGAATGAGGTCAAGCGGGAAATCTTGAGAAGAATTCAGCGTATGTTTGATTCGGAATTTGTTTATAATGTTTCGTTTAGTGATATTAAGTTCCAATAATCTGCTAGGAGAAATAGGCAGGAGGTGACTTGAGTGGGTGAGGTGCTGTCACAAAACGAAATCGACAATTTGCTCGCAGCATTAAGTACGGGTGAATTGGATGTAGATGATATGCAGGAGCATGGTGAGAAGCAGGTGAAGAACTATGACTTCAAACGTCCTGCGAAGTTCTCCAAGGAACATTTGAGAACTTTGGAAATTATACATGAGCATTATGGAAGATTGATATCTACGAACTTGCCGGTTTATTTGCGTAAAAATATACAAGTCAGCGTGGCGAGTTCAGAAGCGGTTACTTTTTCGGAATTTTCAAATGCATTGTCCAATCCGGTTATTCTGGGAATCGTAAATTTCTCGCCGCTGCCCGGAAGTATTATCGTGGAGTTGTCTTGTAATCTGGGCTTTGCGATGATAGACAGAATGCTGGGCGGATCGGGAGGTGCATTGGAGAAGAACAGAGATTTTTCCGAAATAGAGATGACTATTATAGAGAAGATAATGATAGTCTGCATGCAGCTTATGCGGGAGCCGTGGAAAAATGTTGTGGATGTGAATCCGATGATGGAAAGAATCGAGACGAATTCGCAGTTCGCACAGGTTATTGCACCGAGCGATATGATAGCGATTGTCACTTTGAATATGAAAATCGGCGATGTAGAGGGATTAATGAATATATGTCTTCCTTACTTCACGCTGGAAGATGTCATGGACAAGCTGAATACGAAGTATTGGTATTCCACCATGCAGGAAAAGAACGACGAGAATTATGAAGAATACATCGAAGCACTGATTCGGAGGGTTGATATCCCGGTGAAAGCGATTCTGGGAAGAAGCAGTGTTTTGGTCAATGATTTTGTTAATTTACAGCCGGGCGATATTATCAGGCTGGATAAAAGGGTCGACAATGAACTTAGCGTTTATGTCGGAAATATAAAGAAATTCACCGCGTTACCGGGCTCCAGCAAAGATAAATATGCGGTAAGAGTCACCTCGGTAATCAGAGAGGGGGAATAACATGGATGGAATGTTATCTCAAGACGAAATAAATGCGTTATTGAACGGGATGGACCTATCGGAGGAAGATGGAGGAGAAGAATCGTCGGCTTCGGCTGTATCAGCCGTTTATGTAGACGATAGCTTACTTTCCGAAGTGGAAAAGGATGCCATTGGAGAAATCGCCAATATCAGCATGGGATCGTCAGCAACGACATTGTATTCTTTAGTTAATCGAAAAGTTAATATTACAACTCCCCGAGTGACGTTATCCAATTGGGCGAATATGACGGAGGATTATGAGAGGCCTTGCGTTTTTATTCAGATAAGGTATACCTCGGGCTTGGAAGGCTCCAATATTTTAGTGCTAAAGGAGCATGATGTTAAGATTATTACCGACCTTATGATGGGCGGCGATGGAACAAACACGGATGGTGAGTTGGGAGAGATGCATCTTAGTGCGATTTCCGAAGCAATGAACCAGATGATGGGATCTGCGGCTACTTCTCTTTCTACAATGCTCGGTACGATGATCGATATCAGCCCTCCGGATGCCAGTCTTGTCGACTTGAATGCATTCAAGTCGGGCAGTGATATTGCTTCTTTTTTGGATGGCACATTTGTGAAAATTTCCTTCAGGATGCAAATTGGAGATTTGGTGGACAGCACGATCATGCAGTTATATCCAATCGATTTTGCAAAGACGTTATATGAGACTTTTATAAATAACCAAATGGAAAATTCACAGCCTGTACCTACAGCAATTCCGGCACCGGAACCGCCGCAGATACAGAATATACCGCCGCAGATGGCAGCAATAGGAGGCAACGGAATGCAGCAGCAGATGGCAATGATGGGGATGCCGCAAGTGGCTATGCCACAGATGCAGAATATGAATGTTCAGCCTGCACAGTTCCAGAATTTCACAACCGATTACAGCGGGATTCAAAGCAATGAAAATATCGGCTTAATCATGGACGTACCGCTAGAAGTAACTGTTGAACTGGGCAGAACGAGTAAATCGATATCTGAAATTTTAGATTTCGCTCCGGGTACAATTATTGAACTCGACAAGATTGCCGGAGAACCGATAGATGTTTTGGTAAATGGCAAATTTGTAGCTAAAGGTGAAGTTGTGGTAATCGAAGAAAGTTTCGGTATCCGAGTAACAGAAATTATTAAATAAGAAGAGAAATAGGAGAAAGAGATATGGCAAAGAACATTTTAATTTGCGACGATGCTGCATTCATGCGTATGATGATTAAAGATATCCTTACGAAAAACGGATACAATGTTGCGGGTGAAGCGGAAAACGGAGTGAAGGCAGTGGAGAAGTATGGCGAATTGAATCCCGACCTTGTCCTTATGGATATTACCATGCCGGAAATGGACGGAATCATGGCATTGAAGAAAATTAAAGAGGCAGATCCTTCCGCTCTCGTAATCATGTGCTCTGCAATGGGTCAGCAGGCGATGGTTATCGAATCCATTCAGGCAGGAGCAAAGGATTTTATCGTTAAGCCTTTCCAAGCGGATCGTGTTTTGGAGGCTGTTAAGAAAGTAGTTGGATAATGATGCTGCTTACCGTATCAAATAGTACAAATTCGTATTTGCAGTTTTTGACGGTGCTCATTATATTTGTTTTCGTGCTGGGAATCACTTGGTTTTTTACCAGATGGATGGCCAATCTGCAGAAGGGAAGGACGTACGGAGCGAATATAGAGGTTATAGAGACGTACAAAATTACTGCAAATAAATATATTCAGATAATAAAGACCGGAGATAAGTATCTTGCTATAGGAATAGGAAAAGATACGATTACGATGCTTGCAGAGATACCCGCCGAGCAGATTCATTTACCGGATAAAGCGGGGGATACTATGCCCGATTTTAAGAAGATATTTGAAAAAGCGAAGATTACGGATAAAGACCGAAAGAAATGAAGAATAGGCGAGATATATGAGAACAATTTTTTCCGGAAGAAGGATGATAAAAATAATATGCCTGCTGTTTTCGGTGGGCATATTATTGTGTGCAGCCAGACCGGTTTCCGCTTATGCAGCGGATACAAGGGAATCGAATCTGACAGGTACTACTGATGAAAGAACCAATATCAGTAATCCGGGCGATGCACAGACGCCGGAGGATTTAAAGGAACTTAATATAGCGAATACCGTGACCCTTACTTATGATGAGGGGAACGGACAATTAAATGGCAGCCTGAGAATTCTCTTGACGCTTACCTTGATAGCGCTTGCACCAACGCTGATTATAATGCTTACCTCGTTTACCAGAATTATTATCGTTCTGCATTTTACGAGGGCGGCTTTGAATACCCAAACGGCGCCCCCGAATCAGGTGTTGATTGGGTTAGCTTTGTTTTTGACTTTTTTCATTATGCAGCCTACTTTGTCAAAGGTATACGAGGAGGCGGTAGTGCCTTTCGAAGCAGGAGAAATGGATCAGGCCGAGGCTTTGGAGGTCGGTATACAGCCTTTTAGGGATTTCATGTACGGACAGACACTTGCGAAGGATGTAAGACTGTTCATGGAGATCAGTAATACGGAATGGCAGGGAGACTTGGCCAGTATTCCAACCAGCGTTCTGATTCCCAGCTTTATTATCAGCGAGCTTCGGACAGCGTTTATTATAGGATTTTTGATTTATATTCCATTTATCGTCATAGATATGGTTGTGGCTTCGACGCTCATGAGTATGGGTATGATGATGCTGCCGCCCACCACGATTTCCATGCCTTTTAAGATACTTTTGTTCGTACTGGCAGACGGCTGGAACTTAATTATAGGAAGTTTGGTAAAGACCTTTTATTAAATGATAAAAGCGAAAGGGAGTAATGTATGACAATTGATGACATAACCGCGATTTCTTCGACTGCATTATATTTGATTATAAAGACATCGGCTCCTGTTCTGCTCGTGTCGCTTATTGTAGGTTTAATTATCAGTATTTTTCAGACCGTTACATCGATTCAGGAGCAGACGCTTACCTTCGTTCCGAAAATCATTTGTGTATTTTTGTCGATTATGGTGTTGGGGCATTGGATGATGAACGGCATGTCGGAGTTTATGGTGAGTCTGTGGTCTGATTTCAGTGTCTATATAAGGTAGCATTATGATTGATTATGCTTTTACATATGCAAGTCTTGAATATTTTTTATTGATTTTCACCAGGGTGACCTGCTTTGTCTTTATCGCACCGTTTTTCAGTATGAATAATACGCCGAGACAGATAAGGGTAGGGATCAGCTTTTTCGTATCACTGCTTGTTTTCTTTGTCTTGGCTCCTTCCGAACCGCTTCAATACGACACTTGGTTAGGCTATACGGTAATCGTTATGAAGGAGGCCCTGACTGGCTTTATCATCGGGTTTGGCGCGAACTTGTGCAATTCCATCGTATCCTTTGCGGGACATGTTATTGATATGGAGACGGGATTGGCCATGGTTACGATCATGGATCCCACGACGAAAGAATCTACAAGTATTTCCGGTGTGTTCTATCAATACATGATAACTCTTATGCTCATTGTAAGTGGGATGTACCAATATCTCTTAAAGGCTCTGGTGGATACTTTTACGCTGATACCGATAAATGGTGCCGTATTTAGGACTGACTCTCTGACGACGTCGGTGGTTCGTTTTATGAGCGATTATATAATTATAGGTTTTCGCATTTGCCTTCCCATATTTCTTGTTATGGTAATGCTGAACGTCATTCTTGGCATATTGGCGAAGGTTTCGCCCCAGCTCAATATGTTCGCTGTCGGTATTCAGATCAAGATTTTGGTAGGTCTATCGGTACTGTTTTTAACGGCAGGAATGCTGCCCGTAGCTTCTAATTTTATTTTTGAACAGATGAAAAAAATAGTAGTGTCATTTGTAGAGGGACTAATGTGATTTTACAGTATAATCTCCAGTTTTTTGCGAAAGATGGTCCGGGCGGAGAAAAAACGGAGCCTGCTACCGATAAAAAGTTAAGGGATGCCAGAAAAGAAGGGCAGGTAGCTAAGAGTAAGGAAATTGGCAATGCCTTCGGACTTCTCGCCTTATTTTTAGTGCTGAAGTTCTATGTGGGAAGTATGGGAAACAGCTTTTTAGAAGTTTTTTATGGCATTTACGGACAAATACCGAGTCTGATAAAGAACTATAACGGAGAGGTTCCTGTTACCAGTCTGCGTGCCGTATTCAACAATATGGTTCTTGAGATGATTCTCATAATGGGTCCGGTGCTTATCATAGGATTACTGGTAGCGTTCATTTGCGATGTTGCACAGGTGAAATGGAGCCCAACAGGAAAGACTCTGCAGCCTAAGCTTAGTAAGCTTAACCCCTTGAAGGGATTTAAGAAGATTATTTCCAAGGATTCCCTGATGGAACTGGTAAAATCATTGCTCAAAGTGGGCTTGATCATATATGTGGCATATTCTTATTTGAAGGATAAGTATGATTACATTTTCCTATTATATGATATTCCGTTAAACCAGGCTATTTTGCTTATTGGAGAATTGGTCATAGATTTAGGAATACGAGTTTCTGCTATTTATATACTCATAGGAGTTCTGGACTTCGCTTATCAGAAGCATAAATTTAAAGAAGATATGAAGATGACGAAGCAGGAGATTAAGGATGAGTATAAGGATCAGGAGGGTGATCCTAAAATTAAGGGAAAGCAAAGACAGCGCATGAGAGAAGCTTCTCAGCGCCGTATGATGCAGCAATTGCCTGAAGCGGATGTGGTAATTACCAACCCTACCCACTATGCGGTGGCAATCAAATATGACCCTGATAAATATGAGGCTCCTTTGGTCATTGCAAAGGGAGAGGATTATCTCGCGCAGAAGATTAAAGATGCGGCGAAGGAGCATCACATAGAAATTGTAGAAAATAAGCCCCTTGCCAGAATGCTGTATGCGAATGTAGATGTGGGCGAGCTGGTACCTCCGGAGTTGTATCAGGCAGTAGCCGAGGTGCTCGCATTCGTATATCATTTGAAGGGAAAGACGTAAGAAGAGAGGAGGAGTAAGGTATGAAAAGGGCGGATATAAGTATTGCATTATTTGTGGTGTCTGCGTTTGTTATGTTTATCGTGCCTATTCCGGCGTGGCTGCTCGATATTTTTCTTGCTTTTAATATAGCGTTGGCATTTACTATCTTATTCGGTTGTATGTTTGTAAAAGAAGTATTGGATCTGTCATTTTTCCCGACGATGTTACTGTTTACTACTATATTCAGAATTGGGTTGAATATGTCTTCTACAAAGCTGATATTATCTTCCGGCGACCCGGGTAATGTCATCTTAGTATTTGGTAACTATGTAGGTGGGGGCGATCTCGTAATCGGTGTTATCATTTTCATTATTTTGATTCTCATTCAGTTCATGGTTATCAATAAGGGCTCCGAAAGAGTTGCAGAGGTAACGGCGAGATTCACGTTGGATGCTATGCCCGGTAAACAGATGGCAATCGATGCGGATCTTAATACAGGCGCGATTACGGATGTGGAAGCGAAGAGAAGGCGTGATAAGATTCAGGAGGAAGCGAGTTTCTTTGGTTCCATGGACGGTGCTGTGAAGTATGTTAAGGGAGATGCGATAGCCGGACTCATCATTACCGTAATCAATATTGTGGGTGGTATCGCGATGGGAGTGCTCCGCCAGGGAATGGATATAGGAGGGGCGGTAGATAAGTATACAATCCTTACTATCGGTGACGGTCTCGTCAGCCAGATTCCCTCCCTGCTCATTTCGCTTTCTACCGGTATTCTTGTAACGAAAGGCTCCAAGGATGCCGATTTCGGTTCGATGCTCATCCGCCAGTTGTTCGGTGTGCCGAAGGTATTGTATTTTGTTGGAACCATTTTAGCGGTGTTAGGTGTTGTCACTCCATTAAATGACATTCTTTTTATTGCGATGGGATTAGTATTTATCGTAAGCGGAAGAGTCATGGCAGGAACCATCGAGACCGCGAAGATAGAGGCAGAAGTGGATATGGACGAAATGGCGGCGGAGGAAATCAGACAGCCGGAGAATGTGACCAGTCTTTTACAGGTGGATCCTATCGAGCTGGAATTCGGCTATGGAATTATCCCTCTTGCTGATGTGAATCAAGGCGGCGACTTATTAGATCGCGTTGTTATGATAAGAAGGCAGATAGCTCTGGAACTTGGGACCGTTGTACCAATTATCCGCCTGCGAGACAATATACAGCTGAATCCGAACCAATATATTATTAAGATAAAAGGTGTACAAGTAAGCGAGGGAGAGATTTTGTTCGATCACTACATGGCCATGAATCCCGGGTATGTGGAGGAGGAAATCACAGGTATTCCTACCTTTGAACCTTCTTTCCATCTGCCGGCGATTTGGATTACCGAGGGGCAGAGGGAAAGGGCCGAAAGTCTGGGCTATACGGTAGTAGACCCTCCGTCCATTATCGCGACGCACCTGACAGAAGTTATAAGGCAGTATATTTCCGAGCTGCTCACAAGACAGGATGTACAGAATCTTGTCAACAACATGAAGGAAACGAATCCCTCCCTGGTGGAAGAACTTGTTCCGAAACTGCTTGGTGTCGGCGAGGTTCAAAAGGTATTGCAAAATATGTTGAAGGAAGGAATCTCCATCCGGGATTTGCTTACCATTTTCGAGACGCTGGCGGATTACGCGGCGACCACGAGGGATACGGATATTTTGACGGAATATGTAAGGCAAAGCTTAAAGAGAGCTATTTCCAGCAAGTATTTTCCTTCTAACGAGACCACCAGCGTGGTGACCATGGATCCGAAGCTGGAACAGGAGATTATGAACAGCGTAAAGCAGACAGAGCAGGGGGCATACCTTACTCTCGATCCGGAAAAGACGAAGACGGTCATCAAGTCGGTAGGAGACGAAGTGCAGAAGCTAGAGAATCTGGGTAAGAATCCTATTATTATCACTTCGCCTATCGTACGCATGTATTTTAAACGGCTGACGGAGGATTATTTCAGAGACTTGATTGTCGTTTCTTATAATGAAATCGAATCAAATGTAGAATTACAATCTGTTGGGATGGTGACGATAGCATGATAATTAAGAAATTCCAAGGAAAAACAGAAAACGAAGCCGTAGAAGCGGCAAAAAGAGAGCTAGGAAAAAATATCGTTATAATGAATGTGAAGGGCGTGAAAAAGAAAGGCTTTTTCCGCTTTTTCCGTTCGGATATGGTGGAGGTGACGATCGCTCTCGAGGAGGAAAATGAGAGATATTATCCATTGAGGAAAGAAGAAAAAAAGGAATCGGCAAGTCCATCGAAGGTGGTTTATCCGTCTCCATATAACGAGATTCAAAATTCCAGATCTCTCTTTGTCGAAAATCTTGATGAGGAAAAAAGAGAAAGCACTTTGCTGGAGGAGAAGCTGGATAATCTTCACATTCTTTTGGAACAGCAGCTCCAGCGTCCGGAGAGCGAAAAGGTGGAGGAAGAAGAGGCAGTACATAGTGAACTTGAGAAATTCACC
Source organism: Kineothrix sp. IPX-CK (assembly GCF_039134705.1). Taxonomy (NCBI): domain Bacteria; kingdom Bacillati; phylum Bacillota; class Clostridia; order Lachnospirales; family Lachnospiraceae; genus Kineothrix; species Kineothrix sedimenti. The sequence continues at coordinate 2,111,515 of NZ_CP146256.1, forward strand.
AAGATTTTATACAATACAATGTTGGATAATGAAGTAAGCGAGAAGAATGCCAATCAAATCATAGACGAAATTGAGAAAAATGTGAAGCCAAACATGCCCTTCGACTATGCGCTTTCCAGCATTTACCAAAAGATGGTTCTCAAATTCGGCAAGCCGGCAAGCATAACGCCTCCTGAAAACGGGGTAAAAGTGATCTTCTTCGTAGGTCCGACCGGAGTGGGAAAGACTACTACCATAGCGAAAATAGCTTCCAAATTCATCGTGGACGATAAGAAAAAGGTAGCGCTTTTAACTGCAGATACATACCGCATTGCGGCGGCAGAGCAGCTTCGCACCTACGCTAATATCTTAGAGGTGCCTTTTCGTGTGATATATGCTCCAGAGGAAATTGCGCAGGTTTTGGAGAATTTTGCGGATTATGATTATGTTTTTGTAGATACGTCGGGGCACTCCTACCAGAACGAGGAGCAGAAGGCCAATACCAACGAGCTGATTCATTCAGCGGATGGTCTGGCTGAAAAAGAAGTCTTTCTAGTGCTCAGTGCTACCACCAAATACCGAGATTTGATCCGTATCGTCGATTCCTATTCGCAAGTTACAGATTATAAGCTGATATTTACAAAGCTGGACGAGACTTCGGCGATGGGAAATCTACTGAATATCAAGCTATATACGGGCGCTTCATTATCTTATGTTACTTGCGGGCAGAACGTGCCGGATGACATAGAAGAGTTCAATCCCCAGAAGACTGTAAAAAAATTACTTGGCGGACAAAATTAGGAGGACAGGATTATGGATCAGGCTGAACAGTTAAGGAACATTATTAAGGCCAACAGTCATCCACAAAGACCTTTGGCTCGCGTCATCACAGTTACCAGCGGAAAAGGGGGAGTCGGTAAATCCAATACGTCCATTAATTTAGCAATTCAGTTCCGTAAGATGGGGCAGAAAGTGATTATACTCGATGCTGATTTTGGACTTGCGAATATCGAAATTATGTTTGGAACGGTGCCAAAGCACAATTTGAGCGATTTGATATATCAGGGGAAAAATATCAAGGAAATCATTACACGGGGGCCGATGGAAGTGGGATTCATTTCCGGAGGTTCAGGAGTTGCGGCATTGTCTAACATTACTAAAGATAACCTGTCTTATATTATTCAGAATCTTGCGGAGTTGGATTCACTCGCGGATACGATCATCATTGACACGGGAGCGGGTATTTCCGATGCGGTACTGGAATTTCTTGTGGCGAGTCAAGAAATTTTACTGATCACTACTCCGGAGCCGACTTCCATCACAGACTCCTATTCACTGTTAAAGGCGCTTTGCAGACATCCTGATTTCTCCAAGGAAGAAACGAAGGTCAGGATGATTGCCAACAGAGTGAGAAAAACAGGAGAGGGTGAGAATCTTTATAACAAGTTGTATTCTGTTGTAAAGAATTATCTCAGAACTCCTATGGAATATTTAGGGGAGATACCGGAGGACGGACAACTTTCCAAGGCGGTAATGCAGCAAAAGCCAGTATCCTTGGAAAATCCGGGTGCGAAATCAGCGTTAGCTTATGAGGAAATAGCGGCTAAGCTGATGAATAAAGAAATGAATAAGAATACAAGCATGCGGGGAATGGCGGCAATTTTTTCTCATATATTAGGAAAGAGATAAATAGGCAAAGAGATGGTGAATCATGGCAGGTAAAATATTATCGAAATATGTGATACCGGGGAATAGAGTTGATATAAGGGAGACGCGAAAGAAAAAAGGGAAAGAAGATGAGACTGAGGCTCGAATCTATCAAAGTCATGTGTATGACGTTCTTTCTGAGGACCGAATAGAAGTTGTGATGCCTATGGAAAAGACGAAGATTATTCTACTTTCGATAGGCAGTGAATTCGATTTGTATTTTTATTTGACGGACAGTGTTTACCGATGCCGTGCGAAGGTAGTCAACAGAAATAAGAAAAATAGCACTTATCTTTTGACTATGGATTTGATCAGTGATTTAAGGAGGGATCAGAGGCGGGAATATTTCAGGTTCAGTTGTGCACTGGAGATGAATTCCAGAGTTCTTGAGCCGGACGAGATAAAGGCTTTGGAAAAAAGGGATAAGAAGGAGTTCAATACTCCGGGGCTGCCGCTTAAAAAAAGTATCATCGTGGATATCAGCGGAGGCGGGTTGCGCTTTGTGGCAGATTTTAAATATGAAGCGGGCAGCATGCTGCTTTGCAAATATCAGTTGGATACGGAGAATGGTACCAGAGTATACGAATTGACTGGAAAAGTTCTCAGCGTGAAAGAGGTGGAGAATCGCCAGGAAGTATACGAGCATCGGGTACAGTATATGAATATCGATAAAGATGTGCGGGAAGAAATCATTCGATTTATTTTCGGTGAAGAAAGAAAGAACTTGAGGAAGAAAGGTGAAAATCTATAGATTCAGGCTGCTTTTCATAATTTGACATAAAATACCGAAAAATGATGACTATTGATGACTTTGCACTCATGAGAAGGGCGGTCTATGATATAATCATTATAGGTAAAAGATTCCAAGTGAAAAGCAGAGCCGAAAAAGGATAGTGGAGCTTATGAACATGAGTATAGGTCAGGTACCGGGCGGTAAGATCGTGGCGATCGCCAGTTCTACCGGCGGACCGAAAGCTTTACAGGCAGTGATTACGAAGTTGCCGGCAAAGTTGAACGCTCCGATAGTTATCGTGCAGCATATGCCGCCTGGATTTACGGCATCTTTGGCGGAACGGTTAAATACGCTGAGTGAGTTAAATGTAAAGGAAGCCAGTGAAGGAGATGTTCTGGCGGCAGGGAGCGTTTATATTGCCAAAGGCGGAAAGCATCTCAACATCCGTTATTCGGGGAACCGTCATGTGGTATATTATACGGACGAACCGAATAGAGAGGGCGTAAAGCCGTGCGCTAACTATATGTATGAATCGCTGTCGGAAAGCCGGTATGGCGAAGTAGTATGTGTAGTTATGACAGGAATGGGCGCTGATGGAACGAAGGGAATCACTTATCTGAAAAAACAAAAGAAAACACATGTCATTGCGCAGGAGGAAGAGAGCTGTGCGGTATATGGAATGCCTAAGAATATAGTGAATGCCGGGCTTTCCAATCAAATAGTTCCTCTTGAACGCATTGCGCAGGAAATAATCACGAACGTGGGGGTAATTTAAAATGGACGTAAGCCAATATCTCGAAATTTTCCTTGATGAAACAAAAGAACATTTACAGAGCTTGAATACTGAAATATTAAATCTTGAGCAGGATCCGGAGAACGCGGATACGATCAATGAAATATTCAGGGCAGCGCATTCCTTAAAGGGTATGGCAGGAACCATGGGCTATAAGAGGATGCAGGCGCTCACTCATGATATGGAAAATGTATTTTCAGAGGTGCGTAATGGCACAATCAAGGTGAAAGGGAATATGATCGATATCCTTTTCAAATGTCTGGATGCGCTGGAGGAATATTTGAATGCGATTCAGGCATCCGGCGATGAGGGAACTAACGACAACGCGGCGCTTATTAAGCTTCTCAATGAAGTATTGGAAAGCAAAGGAAGTGATGGTGAAGCTGCTTCTAAGGCAGAGAAAAGACAAGATAGTTCCACTGACAATGTATCAAAGCAGATTGTTGTTCATGATATCGCTTTTGACGATACACAAAAGCGCGTACTGAACGAAGCGCTTAGACAGGGTAAGAATGTATACGGAATTACTGTAAAGGTTCAGGAAACTTGCATACTGAAGGCGGCGAGAGCATTTCTTGTATTCAAGTCATTAGAAGAACTGGGAGAAATCATCGTATCCGATCCGCCGGTTCAGGACATTGAAGATGAACGATTTGATCTCGAATTTAGCTTGGTTTTCATTTCTGACAGCCCGCTTGAGAGAGTAGTGGATGCGATTAAGCATGTTTCGGAAATCGAAGATGTGCAAGGCTCCATAATCGATAAAGAAAAATTGGCATATGTGTCTGGAAGCGACAGCATGGAAATGGATTTGCCTATGGCTTCTGAAAAGACCGGAAGCGTGGAAACTGTTTCCTCAGAAAGACAAGCGCTGCAGCAGATGGCAGGCAGCACAAAAACGGCAGAGAAGAAAACTCAGGTATCGAAGCCTGTAGTAAACAGAACGGTCCGTGTGGATATAGAGAAACTGGACGTGCTCATGAATCTGGTGAGCGAGCTCATTATAGCGAAGAACTCCTTAGTATCTGCTTCCGGTGGAGAAAGAGGAAATAACTCCAGCTTCAATGAGCAGATTGAATATCTGGAAAGTGTAACGACGAATCTTCATGAATCCGTTATGAAGGTGCGTATGGTTCCTATCGAAAGCGTTGTAAATAAGTTCCCGAGAATGATTCGCGATTTGTCTAAGAAATTGGATAAAAAGATGGAATTGTACATGTCTGGCGAGGAGACGGAGTTAGACCGTACCGTAGTGGACGAAATTGGCGATCCTTTGATGCATTTGCTGCGTAATGCCGCGGACCACGGGTTGGAAACGGCTCAGATCCGTAAGGAAAATGGCAAGCCGGAGGTAGGCTCTATTTTCTTAGACGCTTATCAGGATGGTAATAATGTAGTGATCGAGGTGCGGGATGACGGTGCCGGGATCAATACTGAAATGGTAAAGAATAAGGCGGTAAGCAGGGGAATTATTACTGCGGATCAGGGCGAGAATATGTCCGAGCCGGAGATTATGAACCTTCTGTTCCATGCAGGCTTCTCCACATCGGAGGTAGTGTCCGACGTATCGGGCAGAGGCGTTGGTCTGGATGTGGTAAAATCCAAGATCGAAGCGCTTAGCGGCGAGGTAGAGGTTAAGAGCAAGCTGGGTGCAGGAAGCACATGGACGATTCGCCTTCCGCTGACATTAGCTATTATTCAGGCTTTGATGGTAGACGTGGGCGGCGAGAAATATGCGGTTTCCCTCGGTTCCATACAGACTATCGAGGATATTTCGCCGAGTGAAATCAAGACGGTACAGAATAAAGAAGTAATCCATTTGAGAGGAATCGTTATTCCGCTTATAAGGCTGAGCGGCGTGCTCGATGTCACGAGCAAGAAAAACCCTGAAGATAACATGACAGTGGTCATCGTTAAGAAGGGCAGTCGGATGGCAGGCCTTGTAGTAGATGAACTTATGGGACAGCAGGAAATCGTTATCAAGTCTTTGGGCAGATATATTACGAAATGTAAAGTAATCAGCGGAGCCACTATTTTAGGCGACGGTGAAGTTGCACTGATTCTCGATACGAATGCGTTGTTTTAAGGAGGAATAACAAATGGAAGAATTAAAAGTCGGTTTAGAAAATGAGACCACTCAGTTCATTGTAGTGAGACTGGGTGAGGAGCAATATGGCATAAATATCAAATATGTGGACAACATTGTGCGCATGCAGCATATTACGCGAGTTCCTAAGGTGCAGGAATATTTAAGGGGCGTTATTAACCTTAGAGGCGAAGTGATTCCTGTTATGAGCATACGCGTAAAGATGGATTTGGAACTGGATGAATATACGAAAGCTACGAGAATCATCATATTAAAGCTGGAACAGCAGGGAAACATCGGAATCATCGTGGATGAAGTGAAGGAAGTAGTAACATTGGATAACTCTCAGATCGAAAAGGTAGCATATGACAGCAAAGAAGAGCGGGAAAACTTTATCTTCGCCATTGGTAAATACGAGGACGGAGGGTTGATATCCCTTCTCGATTTAAACATGGTTGTTTTGGATAAAGAGAACGCATAGGAGGTTTCTTGTGGCTAATCTGGATTTGGAGACTATGTCTCAGGAGTATTACGACGTATTAAAGGAATTGGGAAATATCGGAGCTGGAAATGCAACAACTGCTTTGGCACAAATGCTGCAATGTAAGGTCGATATGTCAGTGCCGCAGGTCAGGCTTCTGGAGTTTCAGGATGTCGCTACCCTTATGGGCGGTGAGGAGCAGATTATGGCAGGAATCTATCTGGGCGTAGATGGAGATATTACGGGAAGCATTATGTTTTTGCTGGAGAAGGATTCGGCCAGGCATTTGGTAAGCAAGCTTATGGGAATGCACTTGGAAGGTGAAGACTTTTCGGAAATGGAGATGTCGGCACTGCAGGAGGTAGGAAATATTATAACAGGTTCTTATCTGAATTCCCTATCCTCACTTACCGGGTTATGTATTTATCCTACGATTCCGTCCTTAGCAATAGATATGGCAGGTGCTATTTTAAGCGTTCCGGCAATCGAATTCGGAACTTTGGGAGATAAAATCCTATTAATACAGACGCAGTTTTTTGATGAGATTCAATTGGATGGTTATTTTATCCTTATTCCTGATTTGGAGTCTTACGGAAAGATATTGTCTTCTCTTGGAATTGTGTGAGGACAGTTTGTACCAAAGAAAAATAGGAGACTCGGAAGAGATATGAGTGAAACAATAAAAGTCGGAATGGCGGATCTTAAAATATGCGTGAGTCCGGATGTCGTTACAACTTTAGGCTTGGGGTCTTGTGTTGGAATCGCAATTCGAGACCCCATAACTAAAATAGGAGGATTGGCGCATATCATGCTGCCAGACAGCACGCAGATAAAAAACAACAGCAATGTTCCTAAGTTCGCGGATACAGGAATTATCGAGCTGGTACGCCAGATTGTCGCAAAAGGCGCGAATCAAAGCCGTCTTGTGGCGAAAATAGCAGGAGGGGCACAGATGTTCGCTTTTCAAAATAAATCGGATATGGTGCGTATTGGAGACAGGAATGTAGAAGCGACGAAGAAAAAGCTGGCAGAGCTAAAAATACCGGTTTTGGCACAGGATACCGGCGACAGTTATGGAAGGACGGTTATATTTTATCCGGAGACGGGCGATTTTGTAATTCGTGCGGTTGGTAAGGAGCAGAGAGTAATATAAGAAACAGAAGAAAAGAGGGGTAACGGCAATGAGAAGGAAATTAATACCACCTTTTTTGATGCTGTTTGCAGGCGCGATAACCAGTATTACTATGTGGGCGCTTCACTATGAAACCAGGACTATGCTTTCCATTTTACTTGGAGTATTGGTCATTTTCTACATAATAGGCTGTTTGCTGAAATGGATGCTGGATGTTTTCGATAAGCAGAATGTGGTGCCTGAGGCACCGGAGGAAGCACAGGAGCAGATACAAGAAGCAGCGGAGGAAGAAGGACAGGTGGACTCATAGAGAAGGCAATCTTAAGGGTAACTGGAGGAGAGTATGGACGAAGCAGGCAGAAAAAAGATGTGGGAGGAATACGGGAGAGGAAAGTCAACTGAAGTACGCGAGAAACTTATCTTGGAATATGCTCCGCTCGTAAAGCTGGTAGCAGGCAGACTCAGCATGTATTTGGGGTATAACGTTGAATACGATGACTTGGTCGGTTACGGTATTTTCGGATTGATAGATGCCATCGATAAATTTGACAGTATGAAGGAGGTCAAATTTGAGACTTATGCCAGTCTGCGCATTCGGGGAGCAATTCTCGATCAGATACGCAAGATGGACTGGATACCCAGAACGATAAGGCAGCGCCAGAAGAAGGTTGAGAATGCGATAAAAGAAATCGAGGCAATACACGGAAGAAATGCGACAGAAGAGGAGATTGCGGTGTCCCTTGGAATTTCCGAGACGGAGTACGGTGAGTGGCAGTCGCAGATGAAGATTACGAATGTGGTATCTCTGAACGAGTTCATGGAACAGGGAAGCGAGGTGCCTTCCGAAAATAATAAAAATTCACATTTTTACAGTCCGGAAGAGGTGATTGAAAAAGCAGAGTTAAAGGTGGTATTAGGAGAGGCACTAGGTCTGCTTACGGAAAAAGAACGCAGAGTGATTGAATTATATTATTATGAGGAATTAACGCTGAAAGAGATAAGCAGTATATTGGAAGTGTCAGAGTCGAGAATTTCGCAACTGCATACGCGGGGTTTGCAGAAAATGAAAACCAAAATGGGGAACTACATAGGAATATTGACTATGAGTTAGTGGGGTTAGCTTATTATGAATGGATATTTTCAACTTATTTGTGAAGAAGGTATAACGAGATTACAAGTATTTCCACCGACAAACGCCGGAGAGCCAGTTAATTTAGGGGAAATTGTAGAATATTTATCGAGCAGAAATATCGTATATGATAATCAGGCACTGCATTCTGTCATTGGAAAACAGGAGCCTTATGTGATAATTATTAATAGTGTGGCGCACATGGAAGAACGTGAGAGCTACAAACTGATGGTGAGTTCGGATAAAATGACGGCTACCGTTCGTTTTTATCCTCCTTCTGTAAACGGCGGAAAGATGACTAAAAGCGAATTTATCGACGATCTTGGCTTTAAAGGGATAAAATTCGGAATACAGGAAGAAGAAATAAGCAAGTACTTTGAAAACAGACGTTATTGTGAAGATATCATCGTTGCGAGGGGAAAAGAGCCCCGTCACGGGACAGACGCTTATATAGAATACTATTTTAATACAGACTTAAAAGTAAAACCTACATTGAAAGATGATGGAAGCGTAGATTTTTTTAATCTAAATACAATCAATCATTGTCATAAGGGTGATGTGATTGCCAGGCTGTTTCCTGAAGACATGGGGGAATCTGGCACCAATCTGATGGGAGAGAGGCTGAAGCCGCGGGATGTAAAGAAAAAGATGCTGAAATACAGCAGAAATGTCACGCTCTCTGAGGACAAGCTCAGCATGATTTCTGAGGTGGACGGGCATGTTACCTTAGTGGATGAGAAGGTGTTCGTTTCCGACGTCTTATCTGTCGATAATGTGGATAACGCCACGGGAAATATAGAATATGATGGAAGTATTCAAGTCAGAGGAAATGTATGTGCAAATTTCTCGGTGAAATCAAAAGGAAACATCGAGGTTCAAGGGGTGGTAGAGGGCGCTTATCTAGAGGCTGACGGTGATATCACCATTGCCAGAGGTATGAACGGTATGAATCGGGGAATACTGCGGGCGAGGGGAAATATCGTTGCGAAGTATATGGAGAATACCACGGCGACGGCAGGTGGATATGTGTCTTCAGAATCTATTCTGCACAGTACGGTGCAAGCAGGAACTGAGGTGACGGTAAGCGGAAAACGAGGCTTTATAACGGGCGGACGGGTATGCGCTACGAATGCGATAACTGTAAAGACGTTGGGATCTCCGATGGGTGTGGATACCATAGTAGAGGTAGGCGCCAATCCTACCACGAAGACCCGTATTCAAGAGTTACAAAAGGAAATCCTGGAGGCGACAAAGGTAGTTAAATCGGTTCAGCCGATACTAACGTCCACGCAGCAGAAGTTGGCGAAGGGAGTAAAGCTGTCTCCGGAACAAATACAGTACATGAAGTCTTTGATTTTCTTAAGCAAGGAGAAGACGAAGGAGATAGAAGAAAAGACGGCGGAAATGGATGGGCTTCAGGAGTTTATCGGTAATATGTCGGGAGCATGTGTCAACGTGACTGGTGTGGTATACGGAGGAACCCGTGTTTGTATAGGTGATTTATCCATGATAATTAAGAATGAAATGCAGTATTGCAAATTCATTAAAATGGATGGCGAGGTAAAAATGACGGCACTTTAGTGAAAAAGGAGGTCATAACGATGTCGATTAGCCGTATTGAGTTGCAGGGACAGATAACCCGTGCGCAGGATTATACTACGATAAAGCACAATGAAGACAATAAAGGAATGGTCGATCAGAGCAATTTCCAGAAACACTTCAGCAAAGTTGTGGATGATCGTATGACGCAGGTGCATCAAGGGGAGAATACCGAAAAGCAAAACAAGCGCTTTGATGCCAAGGATAAGGGGAATGGCGAATATTCAGGCGACGGAGGACAGCACCGTAAAAAGGATGAGGAAAAGAAGGGCGGTCCTGACGGGAAGGTTATGATTAAAAATATGAGTCGGTTTGATATAAAGATTTAGGAGAAGACAATCTATGATTACAGCGGAAATTGTTCTTCTTATTATTGGCGGTATCATTTTGGTATTGAGCTTTGTTTTGCCTGTTTGGAAGGAGAAAACGGAGAAAAAAGAGCCGCAGATAGATAAAGGACAAATAAAAGAACTGGTAGAAAAAGAAGTGGAAGAGGCCAAGAAGCGTATCGGCGATATCGTCGATGAGACGGTCACATATTCCATGGAGAAAACGGAGCGCAGTATGGAGCGGCTGGCAAATGAGAAAATCATGGCAGTCAACGAATACTCGGATCTTGTACTGGAAAATATTAATAAGAATCATAATGAAGTAATTTTTTTGTATGACATGCTCAACGATAAGCACGAAAACCTTGTGAATACTGTAAGTGAAGCCGGTAAGGTCGCGAAGGAAATAAAGCAAGTGGTAAAGCAGCCTGAGGAAGAAATAAGCAAGGCAGAGAAAAAATCTGTTCCTGCAGCGGCAAAATTTCCTAAAGAAGAAACTGTGGCCGAGAAAAAGGTGGAAAGCGAAGCAGAAGTGTTCGTACCCATTGCTCCGGAGAAGGTGACTGTTAAAAAGAGCGGCAGACGCAAAGCTGCGGATGCGGTGAAAACGAAGGTTGTAGGCGGTGAGGTCGAAGTAAAGAGTGAGCCGGCTAAGTCTGAGCATGGTGGCAAAGAAGAAACGGTCAGAAACAGTAACGAAAAAATATTGAGTCTGCACAAGGAAGGAAAATCCCAAACTGCGATAGCGAAGGAATTAGGACTCGGTGTCGGAGAGGTGAAGCTGGTCATCGATTTATTTGAGCAGGCTTAAAGCACGCAGGCCGAAAGTAGGACGGGCAGGAACGGATATGAATTTGAAATATTATTTGAGAGGGCTTGGCTTGGGCATAATCATTACCGCTGTTATTATGGGACTTGCGACGGGCGGAAAAAGAGAAGCGCTTACGAACGAGGAAATAATAACGAGGGCGAGGGCTCTCGGCATGGTGGAGAATAAAGTCCTGACGGAGTATACCGAAGAGGTTAAAGAGGGAGATGTGCAGGAAAGCACTGATAATGAGGTGGATAATGCAGGGACGAAGGCTGCTGTAAAGGAGCAGGAAATTCTGTCTATGGATGAGGCAGGAAAAGAAGCTGATGATGCGGCGGACTTGAAAGATACTTTGAGCGATTTGGACACTGATACGGCTAAAGCTGATTCTGACAGAGCTTTGGAGGACGAGGCTGCCGGCACAGTGGATGTGGAGGCGGAGGAACCCGAGCCTACGATTTTCTCCGTGAAGAAAGGAGAAGCTCCCTATAGTATATGCAAAAGGCTTGTAGAAATCGATTTGATTTCATCAGCGGATGACTTCGATACGTATTTACTAAATAATGGGTATGACAGGAAGATCGTCGCGGCAGAATATAAAATACCTTCCGGAGCTTCCGAAGAGGACATCGCAACAATTATTACGGGCGGAAAGATAGAGAATGCAGTGCCATAAAAATTAATACAATAATTTCAGCAAATTATTCAAAAGCCCTTGTCAGAAGGGTTTTTGTTATGTTATAATTCGAATGTTGTGACTAAAAAACACGTGTATCCATTCATTGTCGGTGCTTTTGACGCTTAAGGTAGGCAATGGAGTATAAGATATGCGGAAGCAAATTAACCAAATGGAGGTAGAAACATGAGCGTTATTTCAATGAAACAGTTATTAGAGGCAGGTGTTCATTTCGGACATCAGACGAGAAGATGGAACCCTAAGATGGCTCCTTACATCTTTACGGAGAGAAATGGTATCCACATCATTGACTTACAGAAGTCTGTAGGCAAGGTAGATGAAGCTTACAAAGCGGTATTTGATATCGCAACTCAGGGCGGGACAATTCTTTTTGTTGGTACGAAAAAGCAGGCACAGGATGCCGTTAAATCGGAAGCAGAGCGTTGCGGAATGTTCTATGTAAATGAGAGATGGTTAGGCGGCATGCTCACCAACTTCAAGACGATTCGCAGCAGAATTGACAGATTAAAGAAGATCGAGCAGATGTCCCAGGACGGAACTTTCGATGTTCTTCCTAAGAAAGAAGTTATTGCACTCAAGAAAGAGTGGGAGAAGTTAGAGAAGAATCTGGGTGGAATCAAAGATATGACAAGAATTCCCGATGCTATTTTCGTAGTAGACCCTAAGAAGGAAAGAATCTGTGTGCAGGAAGCTCATACATTGGGCATTACGTTGATTGGAATCGGCGATACGAACAGCGATCCGGAAGAACTTGATTATATCATCCCGGGAAATGACGATGCTATCAGAGCCGTAAAATTAATCGTTTCCAAGATGGCTGATGCTGTAATTGAAGCTAATCAGGGAGAGGAAGCTTTCACAGAAGTGGCTGAAGAAATGACTGCTGAGGCTACAGAAGCAACCGATATTGAAGAAATTGCGGCAGAATAAGCCATAGTATAGAATAGTGCGAAGAAAGGAATGGTTATTTAAATGAGCATCACGGCAGGAATGGTAAAAGAATTAAGAGAATTGACCGGTGCAGGTATGATGGACTGTAAAAAGGCGCTTACCGAGAACAACGGCGATATGGAAGCTTCCATAGAATATTTAAGAAAGAATGGTCAGGCTAAGGCTGAGAAGAAAGCTGGAAGAATTGCGGCTGAAGGACTTTGTCGCGTAGCTACGGACGGCGACAAATGTGCGGCGGTTGTTGAAGTTAATTCCGAGACGGATTTTGTTGCAAAGAACGAAGACTTCCAGAAGTTCGTTGAGAATGTTGCAGAGCAGGCAGTAGCATCCAATGCGGCAGATATTGACGCCTTTATGACTGAGGCGTGGAAAGAGGATTCTTCTAAGACGGTAAAAGAAGCGTTGGTAGAAAAGGTTTCTGTTATCGGCGAGAATTTGAATATCAGAAGATTTGAAAAAGTGGTAGCTGAGAACGGCTGTGTAGTAACTTACGTACATGGCGGCGGAAGAATCGGCGTTATCGTAGAAGCAACTACGGATGTTGTGAACGATGCGGTAAAGGAAGCTCTTACGAACCTCGCTATGCAGGTTGCTGCACTTTCCCCGAAATATGTATCTACTGAAGAGGTTTCAGAAGAATACAAAGCACACGAGAAAGAAATCATTGCAGCTCAGATCGCTCAGGATCCGAAAATGGCCGGTAAACCGGAGAAGGTTATCGAAGGCGCAGTATTAGGACGTCTGAACAAAGAACTGAAAGAGGTATGCCTCTTAGAGCAGACCTATGTAAAAGCTGATGACGGAAAACAAACCGTTGCTCAGTATGTTGCGCAGGTTGCTAAGGAGAACGGTGCCAATCTTTCACTGAAGAAGTTCGTTCGTTTTGAGACGGGCGAGGGTCTTGAGAAGAAGGAAGAGAATTTTGCAGAGGAAGTTGCAAAGCAGATGGGAAATTGATCTCACATTGAGAAATAAATCTAAGGAGCCGGAAAACGATGTTTTTCCGGCTCCTTTTACGCATTTTTGAATTGTTGTAAAATATCGCAGAATATCACCTGCCTTTGAAGAAAAGTTGATAAAAACTATTATGATAATGGTAAAACCTTGTCAAACGGTGGGAAATGTGGTTATAATAGTTTTTACAAGTAGGTTGAATGAAACAGTATTCATGATTTTTTAGAAATGGTAAGGTTGGAGGATAAGTTGAATAGATTTGCAGTGGAAGATTTGTTTGGAATTGAGGGCTTTAATATAGCCTGGTATGGAGTGATTATTGGATTTGCTATGTTGTTGGGGGTATTTATTGCTGATTACAGGGCGAAGAAAAATGGATACAAATCGGATTTGATTTTTGATTTTATTCTAATTGCGCTTCCAATTGCTATTATTTGTGCTCGTTTATACTTTGTGTTTTTTGAATTGGAGAAGTATTTGAATAACCCATTAAAGATATTTGCAATCAGAGAAGGCGGACTGGCTATTTATGGTGGCGTGATCGGAGGCTTTTTATGCGCAGTAGTTTTTTGCAGGATTAATAAATTTCCGATTTTTAAATTGATCGATTTAGCGATACCTAGTTTAATATTAGGACAGGCAATTGGACGATGGGGCAATTTCATGAATCAGGAAGCATATGGTGCAATTATCATGAATCCAAAGCTTCGGTTTTTCCCCTATGGAGTATATATTGATGCGGTGTCGGAATGGCATCAGGCCACTTTTTTTTATGAGAGTATGTGTAATTTATTGTTGCTTATAATTGTGCTTATTATTTCCGGAAAAACTAAAAAGGACGGGGTATTGCTATCAACTTATCTTATCGGTTATGGATCGGCCAGGTTTTTTATTGAGGGATTAAGAACAGACAGCCTTTACTTATTTGGAGAAATACGGGTGTCTCAGATTCTTTCATTTCTTTTGATAATCAGCGGAGGTGTTTTACTGGTTTTAATTAAGAAAAGTTATATAACAAATAAGGGATATAATGGGAAGTATTTGATTCCGAAATCCTAGTTTTTCATTAGCTAAGCAGTCGGGGGACTAATTTTATGTTGAAAATGCTTGTTTATGTATTTTTGCGACTATACCGGAAAATACAAGAATAAATCAAATAAATTGCCTTCCGTCTTGATTTGGATATTTCCATTCTGCTGTTTTACAATCTCCTGAATACTTGCCAGGCCGATGCCATGATTTTTGACATCAAGCTTCGTGGTTATGGGGATATTTCCGTCTACTACGATATTTGTCGTGGGATTCTTCATAGAAAGAACGAACATGCCCTTTTGCCAGTGACTTTCCAGAATAATATATCTGCTTTCATCCGAAATATTATTGCATGCTTCTATTGCATTATCCAGCGCATTGGCAAACAGTGCACAAACGTCTGCCTTATTGAGCGGCAGTTCTCCAGGTATCTCCACTTTTGCGTTAAAATGTATGTTATCCTTTTTCATTTTCTCTTCCTTTACAGTTAATACGGCATTAACTGTAGGGTCGCCGCAATAGATTAATGCCTTGGTAACCGCATCATTTTCAAGTAACTCCTGAATGTATACATCTTTTCTATCTGATGGCAATGCGGACAGGGTATGAAGATGGTTCGCCATATCATGCTTTAGTCTTCGTATCTCGAAGTGCTGCTGTTTCATTGCATCATAATACTTTCGATTGATCTCTTCATACATGATTTGCTGTTCCAGACTTCTCTGCTTTGATAGCATCGTAAAGGTCCATAAAAGTCCCGCAAAAGAAAATAGCGCTATAAGCAAAAGAGTAAAATATAAATTTTTGTTTTCCATAAAATTAGTCTGATACTCAGATAAAAGGATAACGCTTAAGACAATACCGATAGGGGTGGCTGTCAAAAGCAGCAGTAACTTCCACATGGAAGGAGATAAATCACTTTTTCTGACTGGCGCGAAAACTCTGATTTCCAGATATAATAAGATTGCCATCAGCAAACGAAATTCTGATTTGCCGTCGATATGCATTGTCAAAAAATTATCAATAATGGCATTGCCGGAAAATATGGTGCTTGATATCATAAGACCGATAGTCATTTTTTCTGTCAAAGAACCTTCAGAGGAAACCATTATTCCTGCCATAAAAATCAGAAAAGTAAGTGGCAGATTGCCCCAATCCGATATATAGATAATCATGCCGGAAATCAAACAAGTAATCACAAACAAAACTGCTTTTGCCCACCACTTTCTTTTTACCTTCAAAAGCCGTACGATTGTCAGAAAGTTAATGGTAGATGTTCCTATAAATAATAATATAAACTTAATGATAAATGTGACATGTTCCATCTTGTTATCCCCTTAGCATGGCCCTGGCTAATTTTTCAGTAGCTGCTTCTTTCAGCGCCCGGCTGACCGGAAGTTCTGCGGTTTCACCTCCGACCCCCGATATTATAATGGAGCTGTTTCCGATATGCCTTACTTTTATCTCATTTACCAAGTATCTCTGATGAATTCTCACAAAGCTTACCCCGACTTTTTCTTCAATGACATCCAGCTTCCCATAAAAAGGATAACTACCCTTCGCCGTCACCAGATTCACAAGCCTTCTATCGCTGTAAAAATAGAGAATATCTTCATAGGGGAACCGGTACAGTCCTTCTGTATTTTTAAGCACAAAGTTTGCCCCTTCATTTTGAAGTAAAAGTTCACGCACTCTTTTATAAACCGGCAAAAGCTTTTCTATGGTAACAGGCTTCATCAGATAGTCCAGTGCGCCTATCTGATAACCGTCAAACACGTAATCTGCGTACCCAGTCACGAATACAATCATAAGACTTTTATCGAATTCCCGTATATTCCCAGCTGTTTTCATGCCATTGATTCCACTCATTTCCACATCGAGAAATAAGAGATCGATTTCTCCGGGGTGCTTTTTCAGAAAACTTACTGTCCTTTCTCCGGAAAGGAACTCATAGACAATATCCTCCGACTCACTGTTTATTATCTTCTCCAACTGTATTCTGAGCGAGTCTCTCGAATCTGTCTCATCATCGCATATAGCTATTCTAAGCATAGGATTCTTCCTTCCTCCAAATGTCTGTATATCATTTATATAACATTTATAGATTAACATTCGGGGTAGCATTTTGCAATCTGTCGGTTTTCAAACTTTACATCAGGCGTGCAAAGCTTTACAGATTTTACAGATAAGAGCAAAACTTTACATAAGAACTACAGAAAATCGCATGTCATTAAATAAAAATTATTTTCTATATTATACTTATGAGAAACAGAAAAGGAGGTAATTATTATGTTATATGTAAAAGACTTATATAAAACTTATATGATAGGAAAAACAGAATACTCTGTGCTGAAAGGACCTGGTTTTCATGTTGCGAATGGAGAATTTGTTGCAGTCATGGGTCCGTCCGGATCGGGGAAAAGCACGCTGCTCAATTGCATTTCGTGCTATATTCCTTTTGAGAAAGGCAGTATTACCTTGGGCGGAAAACAAATAGCAAACTTGAAGGAAGAGGAGCTTTCAAAGATTCGGAATGAGAAGCTGGGGTTTGTTTTTCAGGATTTCATGCTTTTAGACGGGTTAACCGTCCGTGAGAATATTCTCGTGCCCCGTATCATTAAAGGAAGCGTGGATAAAGAAAGTGAAGAACGGGCCGATCAATTAATTTCGCTTTTCAGAATAGAGCATATTGCCGGTAAATATCCAGCCGAAATATCGGGAGGCGAGCGTCAGCGAACTGCAGTGGCAAGAAGCCTGATTAACAACCCATTGATGATTCTTGCAGATGAACCTACCGGAAATCTTGACAGCAAATCCGGCAGAACGGTCATTGAATCCTTTGAAAATGCGAGGAAACAAATGGGTGCTACTATCCTTATGGTAACCCATGACAGTTTTTCTGCCTCATTTTGTGACCGCGTCATTTTATTAAGGGATGGTGTTATTTACCGGCAGTTGGAAAAAATGGGAGAACGCGAGGCATTCCACAGTCTGCTTTTGGATACGATGAAAGAAATGGGTGGTGAACAATGACGACAATGAAAGAGTTGGAACAGAAATTACAACTTGCGGATTATAAACAGGCAAGAATTTATTTATTCTGTAATTTTATTGCACTTATGTTAATTTCAGCCTACTCAGTAATGATGCTTTCTCCCACGGTATTAAATGTACTGCCTGAAGGAGGAGACAGCCGGAAGCAGATGATTATGATATTTGTACTGACGCTATTTGGATGCACGGTATTTACTGTGTATGCCGCCAGTCTGTTCTTTAGAAAAAAGTCCGGACAACTTGGCATTCTGATGGCGATGGGGGCCTCCAGAAAAGCATTAAAGCCCGGGCTCTTTAAAGAGGTGCTGACCTTAAGTTCCTTTTCATCCCTTGCGGGTATCGCAGCGGGCTTTCCTTTTGTATGGATTCTTTGGAACTGTTTTAGACTTTTTGTCGTAGACAGTGCAGAAATGAAACTACGGTTTAACTTAAAGTGTCTGTTGATTGCTTTTGTCTTTGCTTTTATTGTTATACTGTTTGCCTGCATAACAGCAGGACAATATTTGAAACGCACAAATATTATTGATATTATACAAGAAGAGCATAGAAACGAACCGGTGAAAGAACTGGGAAGGTGGTGCGGTCCTATGGGACTTCTTCTGTTGTTTGCAGGGGGCGTCTCCGGCTACTTGGCACCGGGATTATACATTAGCGTATTCTCGGCATATCCTTCTGCACTGATCAACTTATTCTATATTCCTGTTTTTATAGGATTATATATGGTAATGCTGCACACTGTCGTTTATGGCTGGCGTTCCCGTAAAAAAGAGCCATATAAGAACATTATTTCCCGAAGTATGATGAAGTTTCAGGGAAAGCAGACGGTAAATAATCTCCTTGTAAGCACTGTCTTGATTGCCGGCGCCTGCTTTGCCGTATTTTATATTCCGATGCTTGCAACTGGCCAGCTTACCGGTGTGAAGGCCAGACCTTATGATTATATGTTTCATTACCGGTCAGATCAAAATGTGCCGGAAAGATTGGATATTGAAAATATGGCGTCCCGCTATGATATAATGACAAAGGACTGGGGCGAATGCGAATATATAACACTTGGCATTGACGGAAATATAAGGGTAGAGGAAGCAAACGGCCATTTCCATCTTGAGTACCGAACGCTTTTACAGCAGGGCAAGTTCCTGGCAGAAACTGATTATAATCATATGACAGGCCAAAATGTGGATGTTCTTTCCGGTACATACCTTGCGGTCAGTAATACGGCAGAAACAGGCACGTACTGGCTGCAGACGGATGCCAAAGTATTTACAAATATGGTGAACAGGCAAGTACTAAATACGCAATTTGCAGGCATGGTACACTATGATATGCTGACGGATCAGATAGGTTATTACGTTCTGGATGATAAGGATTATAGAGAGGCCGCCGCCGGACTCTCTGACGAATGGAAGGGAATGATCATGATATTTAATGTAGAAGGTGCTGATAACTATGCCTTTGCCAATGAGTTTTTCCGTACATTTGTATCGTCTTTCGATTCTAGCTGTGAGCTTCCGGCGTACTATGACACTGTTACCAAAATCTCAGAGAATGAACGCGGAGAAATATACTGGGGAGATACTGGACAAATGACTAAAATCAGCTTCCAGCATCCTGATTCTTCGGATTTCCGTGCCTATTGGACATATATGCCTAAGTTCAGGATTCTGGATTACAATGATTTCCTGCGTAATTTTGCGGTGTATTTAATGGTATTTCTTTTTATTTTCATCGTGTGTATCTTATCTGCCCTGATCATCAGTTATACCCGGTGTCAGACCATTGCAATAAATAACCGTTATGTGTTCGATGATCTAAAACGGCTTGGTGCATCACCTGAATTTCTTACAAAAGAAGTAAAAATGCAGTGTCAAAAGGTTTTCCGAACGCCTTCTGTAGTAGGAATCAGCACTATGTTTCTATTATATTGCATGCTCATGTACGCCAATGATGGTAAGTTTTCTGTGGATGAAATGGTTGGACTATTAGTCTGTGGTGCTGTCCTTATGATAGTCATATTAATTATTTATTTTGTTTATCGTAAAACGGTGATTATTATAAAGAAACAATTAGAGATTTAACGCAGAACATCCAAAGCTTCCCGAAAAATGATTGATTTGATAAAAGGTTCGTGGAGAAAGCATTATTCAGATTTCCCCACAAGCCTTTTTCATTATAAACTATACGCACGTAAACGCGTCGATTCTATTGAGAGAAACCCCAAAAAAGCTCCATCGGAAGAATCGGTTCCAACGGAACCCGGTTACGGTATTGCGGCTCACCTGAATAGGGAACATCCAGAACTCATCCCCGTTACTCATCCAGACATAGGTGAATCGTCCCAGACAGTTTCGAATGGAGGAAGGATCAACCCGGAAGGTAGTTATCTGCCTGGAAGGGGTGTAGTTTGGAGGCGCCGATGTGGGGGCGCCTGAACGGGGGCCTTCAGGTCCAGGCCCGGGTCCGAATCCAGGCCCAGGTCTGGGTCCAAATCCAGGCCCAGGTCCAGGTCCGAATCCAGGCCCAGGTCCAGGTCCGAATCCAGGCCCGGGTCCGGGTCCGAATCCAGGCCCGGGTCCAGTTCCGGAACCTGGTCTAGGTATCCCTGGAAATGGGGGCGGTGGAGGTGGGGGCGTAGGAGTTCTCGCTTGTTCTCTTCGCTTAGCATCTGAAAAGTCGTTCTGATTAGAATAATCCATTTAATTTCTCCAAAAAAAGACATAATTATTAATATTATTATATTAACATATATAAATAGTGGAACCTAATACATCGTTTATTTCATCAGGTTGAACCATATGTTTTGCTCCATAATAACTACTAAAATTTCACGTCAGTTCTTGTTGCTTAACAGACCTCAATATTTCACTATATAAGGGAGCATATTTTGTAATATTTTGTGATAAGCATTAGCATACATATGAATACCTTCAATCGTATATTCTTTCTTGAGCCTTCCCTGACAATCTGTCAGTCCTGAATTGACATTAATAAAACGACAGCATAATTGTTTCGCCATTTGTTCGATTTCGAGATTAACTTTTCTTATGGTTTCATTGTTTCTGTTTTTAAAGGTTAATCCTCCTGTCTCATTATCTGATAACTTATCCACCTCATTGACGGGATAATATGCCATTACATAGATCTTGGTATTTTCAAGCATATCAGTGGTGGTAAAACCACTAACTCCACGATTGTCGTCTCGCCAGCTCCGAAATTTCATTTTCGTTCATAATTTTTCTCCATTTTATATTTTCATAATTTATTTATAACGATTCAACGCCTTTGCAATTATCGCGTTACGATACAAATAAATTTGGGATCTCCTTTATTATAATAGTGAATCAATATACTGTGCAATATATTAATATTATATAGACGATGTAATCCGTAAGTAGTAAAGCTCCAAAGAGTATGATAAAATACTCAAAAAGAAGCATGCATAAATATTATGTATGGAAAATGCGGATTAGGGAGGGAGAATACATGAAATTTAGAGTAATAGCATTGCCCCCATTTAGGGCGGCGTCTTCGAAGCCGGATAAGAACTTCGATTTTTCTCCGACAGGTATTTTAGGAAAGTTCGATACTTATTTTTCAGCGATAAAGCCAAGTGACAGGGATAGTTTTATGCCACGTGATTTTTTGTATTTCGATGAGGATAAACAAGGAATGATATGGATGTGGGCCCTGAGCGAAGGTATGGATGACGGAGGAAATGAGATCATTGACTTTGAAGGCGGTTATTACCTTACTTATGTATATAAAGACGGCGATGAGGAAACCGGCGGAAGGTTATATGAAGAAGCGCTTAAGTATATCGAGGAATCTGAAATACTGGAACTGGATGTTCGCGCCGGCCACTATGCGATGGGTCACATTATAACTCCTGAGCCAATAATAAAGGCGCAGGGGTGGGCACAGATGGAAAGCTTTATTCCTGTCAAACTAAAAAAGTTATAAGCTGAAAATGCATTTCACCCATTCAAGAAGCATCTTATCCGGCGAATGATAGCCCTAACTGTGCGGATGTGCTATGTTTTGTATAAGATAAATTATACAAAACACAGGAGGCTTTTAAATGGAAACTGTAATATTGATTCTGCTGATTATGGGAGAAATCATTTTTTTGTTTTGGGCGCTCAAAACGGGAAACGTTAAGAGAAGAGAAAAATATATTTGGAAGGCAGTCTGTACTACGATTTTAGCACTATTGCTTATTGCCGGTGTCATGGAAGGGCTTTCGAGATATGGTGCGATACTGTTAGTCTTGCTTTTTCAGACTTGCATGGGTTTGCTTACAGAGCGCAGGCGTAAAGGCAAGCCCTATGGAAAAGTAACGATGACAGCGCTTTTTCTGGTCAATATCGCAGTTTATCTTTTGGCATTGCTCCCGGCATTTTTATTTCCCCAGTATAATCCGCTTGCGGTAACGGGCAAACATGCTGTGGAAATTGCGGAGTATACTTATGCAGACGAGAACCGCATTGAAACCTTTTCAGACATTGGCGAAAACAGGTCAGTAACTGTGAAGGTCTGGTATCCTGCCGAGGAAGGAGCTTATCCGTTAGTTGTTTTTTCCCACGGAGCATTCGGCGTTATTGACAGCAACAACTCCACTTATACTGAGCTGGCTTCCCATGGATATGTTGTGGTTAGTATAGGGCATCCTTACCATGCGATGTTTGTCAAGGATGTAAGCGGAAAGACGACCTATGCCTCCAAGGAATTCATTGAGCAGATTTATGCCATGAACTCGGATGAAACGCCGGAGGGTGAAGATGATTCGGATAAGGAAATGACGACCTATTTGAACAGCCGGGAATGGATGAAGGTGAGGACAGAGGATATGAATTTTGTTCTTGATACTATTTTGGAGAAAGCGGATACCGTAAATGAGGTTCCCTTTTCCATGATCGATAGAAATAAGATTGGTTTATTCGGGCATTCTCTCGGCGGAGCGGCATCCGTTCAGGTTGGAAGAGAGCGGAAGGATATTGATGCGGTCATCGATTTGGAAGGTACTATGTTAGGCGAATATGCCGGATTTAAGGATGGTACGGAAATATTCAATGAAGAGCCGTATCCAATTCCCTTGCTGGATGTGAATTCTAAGGTAATACACGATTTGGCTTTGGAAGTACCGGGAGATGGATATGTGAATTTTTATACAGGCGAACGAGCGCTTGATTATAGAGAAGTGATTTTCGATGATGCGGGCCATCTGAATTTTACGGATTTGCCGATCGTTTCACCACCGCTTGCAAGGCTGCTCGGTGTGGGTGATGTGGATGCCAGAAAATGTATGGAGAATGTAAATTATGTAGTACTTGCCTTTTTCGATTATTACCTGAAGGGAGAAGGGACGCTGACAATAGAAAAGGAATATTGACATGAGGGTGACGGTAAGGAAGATAGACAACAAAGAGCAGGAGCAGGTGATCATTGAATGTGTCGAGCTGACGCAGGAAATCAAGGATATTTACACCTATGCCATATCAAAAGGAATCGAGCTGTCAGGTGCGGAAAACGGACATATTATAAAAATTAAGCTTGAAGAAATATATTATTTTGAAGCGGTAGATGAAAAGTTGTTCGCCTATACACAGAATCGGGTATTTGAGATAAAGCTCCGGCTGTATGAGGCGGAGAGGGCTTATGCTCCTTATCACTTCATTCGTTGCTCCAAGTCCGTGGTACTGAACCTCATGCAGCTAAAGAGCATCAGTCCGGCACTGAACGGCCGTTTTCTCGCCCACTTGAAAAATGGCGAGAAGGTGATGATTTCAAGGCAGTATATAGGTTCTATCAGAGAGACTGTGTTTGGAGGAAATATAAAATGAAATGTAAAAATTTGATATCCGATTTGGCTGCGGCCTTTTTCATCAGTACAACTCTAATAACTATAGGCAGTGCTATCATAGGCAGTGTTTATCTTAGAGAGGTCACCTTCGGCTATTATGCCTTTTTTTCTCCGCCTCTGATAGGGGTGTTGTCCTCTCTCCTGGGTATCGTGAGTTATTCCAAGAGAGAACTTAGTGTAGTCGAAGCTATTGTAAGGAAGGGGCTTCATCTGTTTTTGATCGAAGCGATGATTTTCGGACTTAACTATGCTTCGGGAGTTCGTTTTTCACCGGGACTTTCTGTCATTCTGACTCTCTTTATTATGCTCGTATTCGTTTCCGTATATGTAATTACGTGGTTGAATGATAAGCGAGTGGCCGATGCCTTCAATAGGGAATTGGAGCTTTTTCAAAAAGGAATTGAATAACGATGACGTAATAAAGCAAATTATAACGCACTGGAAATCTTAAGAACTTTAAGATTTTCGGTGTTTTTTTATTTCATAGAAAAGACAGTGAGCAGAGCACACTTTTGTTCTTTTCAAACGAGAATTCGGGATAGGACGGTGAGATATATAAAGTCGAAAGAAATTGATTTATATAATAAAATGTTAGGTAACAAAAAATATAAAACAAAAACATAAAAAAGAATGAAAAAAGAAAAAAGTAAAATAAAACAAAATTATTAATTTTTGCATGTTCAAAAATCGACGATAATTAGATAATATGGATAGAAAATAAAAACATAAAAATAAAAAATATACAAATTGCTAACTTGCTATTGCTAAAAAGTAAAAAATATGTTAAGTTAAATATAACAAATGTAAGCTAACAAATGATTTTGAAAAGGAGAGCGGATATGGCAGCGCAAAAACCAATATCCATGCAGAACATTGCGGATGAGTTGGGCATCAGCAAGGTAACAGTTTCCAAAGCCCTGAACGGAAAAGACGGCGTAAGCGATGAACTGAAGGATAGAATTTTTCAGGTGGCGGAACAATATGGCTATATCCTTCCCGACTACGGACAGCGGAAGACGAGGAAGGTCGGGGTCATCATGAGTGACCGGTTCACCTCTATGTCGGACAGCGGGAAATTTTATATAGGAATGTATGAGAGAATCATTAGTGAACTGAGAAAGGCATCCTGTACCAGCGTTATGATTACTCCTAACAGAAACAGTCTCATGGGAGATTTAGAGACGATTGAGAAAAAAGGAATGTTTGACGGTCTCATCCTATTGGGGATTCTGGACCATGTAGTCAGAGATAAGGTGGACTCCATCGAGCTGCCGAAGGTCTATGTGGACGTATACGATGAGACGCATAAGTCCGATTCCGTAGTAACGGAGAATATCTACAGCACCTATGAGATGACGGAATACCTTATGCAGATGGGACATAAAAATATTGGATTCGTAGGTACGGTAGGAGCCACCACCAGCATTACGGACCGTTATCTTGGATATATGCGGGCTCTTATGGAACAGAGAGTAGATCCTAACCCGCAGTGGCTGATACCGGATAGAACGATAGAGGGAGAATCGATAGATCTTAAACTCCCCGATACGCTTCCCAGTGCTTTTTTGTGCAACTGCGATGAAGCGGCCTTTCGTCTGGTAAGGGTTTTGAAGGAAAGGAATCTTCGCATTCCGGATGACATATCTATCGTTGGCTTTGATAACGATATTTATGCGGAGCTGTGTGAGCCTCAGCTTACGACGGTGGCCGTTAATATGGAAGAAATTGGTAAGGTAGTATCGAGGAGAATCATCAGGCACATGGATAATCCGAGTAAGAAGGGCGGAGAGGTCTACCGGGTGGTAGGCAAAAATATTTTCAGAAACTCTGTCAAAGATTTAAATAAATGAAGATGCGGCAGCCGCATAAAGGCAAAGGAGGAGAAAGCAATTGAGAAGTGAAAGTGTTCGGACGAAACGGAAAAAGAGACATTGGACAAAAAATGATACCGAGCTTTCGATATTGGCGCTTCCCACCACGGTATGGTATATACTTTTTTGTTTCCTGCCGATGTTCGGGTTGGTCATTGCGTTTAAGAATTATAAAATTACGGGCGGAAAGAGCTTCATTTATAATGTGATCCACAGCGAATGGGCGGGCTTCAAGAACTTTGAGTTTTTAATTAAATCGAATGACCTGTACATCATACTGCGCAATACTATTTTATATAATTTGACATTTATTGTTTTGGGGATGGTACTTTCCGTAGGTATGGCGATTATGATCAGCCTGCTGCACAATAAGAGGAAGTCAAAAGTCTATCAGACATTGATGTTTTTTCCCTATTTCATGTCATGGGTCGTTGTAGCATATTTTCTGGATGCCTTTTTGAATCAGAGCAACGGACTCGTTAACGGAATGATCAGGGATGCGGGAAATACACCCATTCAATGGTACATGAAAGCGGGGCTATGGCCATTTATACTCATCTTTATGTATCTGTGGAAGTCTACCGGATACAACATGATCATTTACTTATCCAGTATTACAGGAATCGACACTACCTTGTATGAAGCCGCGGTGGTAGACGGGGCCAACAAACGCCAGCAGGTATGGTATATTACACTTCCTTGCCTTAAAAACGTCATTATTATGATGTTCATCCTGAATGTGGGAAAGATATTTTATTCGGATTTCGGATTGTTCTACCAGCTTTCACAAGGAGCCAGCGGTTCCATATTTAACGCGACGGCTACAATCGATACTTATGTATTTAACGCGCTCCAGTCGGCGACTCCAATTGGAATGACTTCGGCGGCTACCTTCTTCCAGTCGGTGGCATGCTGCATTACCATTCTTGTAGCCAATGCTATTGTGAAAAAAATCGATGAAGACAGCGCTATCATATAGAAAGGAGGAATGGAATATGGGAAAAAATAAAGAGGCGGAAAATTCAGCCTCCAGGCTTAACATGATTGCAGGAAAAACAAACGCATTTTTCAACATTATTTTTACGATTGTTGCCTTGATGTGCATTATACCTGTGGTATTCATATTTATCATATCCATTTCATCCGAGCAGTCTATTAAGATGAACGGATACCGTTTTATACCGGAAGCTTTTTCTATTGACTCCTATCTATTTTTATTCAGGGAAGGAGAAATGATAGTCCATGCTCTTGGTATCTCCATTCTCGTTACGGTAGTGGGTACGGTGCTTGGCGTAGCGCTTACTACATTGATGGGGTATGTGCTTTCGAGGAGCGATTATAAGCTGAAGGGTTTCTGCACGATGATAGTATTTATTCCCATGATTTTTAACGGAGGTATGATTTCCTCTTATGTGGTAAATACGCAATTCATGCACCTGAAGGATTCCATATGGGCTTTAATTCTCCCGCTGTGTGTCTCTTCCTTTAATGTAATTATATGTAAGACTTTTTTTAAGACGAATATTCCCGACTCGGTAATTGAATCGGCACAAATTGACGGCGCATCCCAGCTTACTATTTTCGGTAAAATAGCCATACCGCTGTCTAAACCTTTGATAGCCACTATAGCGCTGTTTTTGACTTTTGGATATTGGAATGACTGGTTCCAGTCTTCTCTGTATATTACGAATACGAAACTGTTTTCCCTGCAGGCCCTTTTAGACCATGTGCAGAGGAACATTCAGATGATGGCGAATAATCCGACTCTGGGAGTCACGATGCAGCAATATATGAATTCTATGCCCAAAGAAGGCGCGAGAATGGCTATGGCGATTATCATCATCGTTCCTATCGCATGTACCTATCCGTTTTTCCAGAAATACTTTATATCCGGACTGACGGTAGGAGCGGTAAAGGGTTGATAAAAATTTTGAAAACGCTTGCGTTTTATTTTCAGGGAGCGAAAGTATTCCTGAAAGAAACACTTTTAAATGATATAAAAGTAAAAGAAAAGGAGAGGTTGTATGAAAAAGAGATTTGTAGCAATGGCAATGGCGTGTGTTATGGGAATCGGCCTTCTTGCAGGATGCGGAAGCAATGGCGGAGCACAGACTGGCACGGGCAATGAGACGGCAGGCAAGGAAACTACTGAAGCGCCTGCGGCGGGTGAGGAAAGCAGCAATAGCGGCGAGGTCGTTACGTTAAAATGGATTCAGGTAGGAAACGGAATGCCTACCAACTACGACGCATGGCTGGCTCAGATCAATCCTTATTTAGAGGAAAAAATCGGAGTGAATGTGGATATGGAAATCGTACCTTGGGGCGACTGGGATAACCGCCGCAGCGTAATCGTTAACTCGGGAGAGGCGTTCGACATTCTTTTTACAGACCAGGCGAGATATAATTCGGAAGTAGCGACAGGAGCATTCCTAGATATGACCGACCTTTTAAAGACCTCGGCACCGGATTTGTATTCAATGATTCCTGAGGATTATTGGCGGGCGGCTTCCATCAACGGAAAAGTTTACGGAGTACCTACCTATAAAGACAGCTCTGTAACCGAATATTTTATCTGGGATAAAGCAGTAGCGGATAAATACAATATCGATATCAATACGGTAAATGATTTCACGAGCTTATATGATGCGCTTAAGACTATTAAGGACGGCGAAGGAACTGAGCCCTACTATATGTCGAAATCGGGAGCCGATTTCCTTGTGACGGCTTATTTCGATCAATTGGGTGCAGGTCTTTCTGCTCTCGGTGTCAAATACAATGATGATACGAAGACTGTTGTAAATCCGTTGGAGGATGAGGACATTCTGAAAAATCTCGATATCATACATCAGATGTATAAGGAAGGAATTATAAACGGTGACGCTCCGACAGCGGACGATGCGAATAAATATAGAACGTTCTTCACAGCACAGGGCTGGAGTGGAGCGGCAGCTTCCACATGGGGACCGAACAACGGAATTGAAGACTGCGTAGCGGTACAGTACGGCGATACGGTAGTATCCAACACCTCAGTACGAGGTTCCCTGAATGCCATTTACTCGGGCTGTGAGCATCCGGATAAGGCGCTTGAGCTATTACAGCTTGTAAATACCGACTCCAAAGTACGTGACTGGTTATATTACGGCGTGGAAGGCGAGAACTTTAACTATACGGATGACGGCAAAATTGAGAAATTGAACTCCGACTGGAGCATGGCTGGATATACGCAGGGTACTTTCTTCAATGTTTCCCAGCTTGCAGAGACAGAAGTAAATCAGTGGGATGAAGTAAAGGAACTGAATGCAAACGCGGAACCTTCCGTTATGCTGGGCTTCGATATGGATACCAGCAGTGTAGAGACCGAGCTGGCAAGCTGCCGTGCGGTATATGAGAAATACAAATCCGAATTCTGGACCGGAGCCAGGGACCCGAGAGAATTGATCGAAGTAATTAAGGGCGAACTGGATGCAGCAGGCTGGGAAACCATCCGCGTGGAAGCTCAGAAGCAGGTTGATGCCGCGGAGTAAAATATGAAATAATGAGCAACAAGCTTCACGGATTGCTCTTATATTAACAAAGGAGCATTTTCAATAGCATTAGGAGAATGCTCCTTTTTAAAAAGTATGGGGTGTGAAATGTATCTGATTCCTGAACCAAAAGCATTGACAATAAATGACGGATTCTATTATCTGCCTTACTGCGGAACCGTCGAAATACCGCTTTCCTGCTCGCAAAGGGCTTATGGTTTTGCGAAGCTGCTCCAGGAAGATATTATAGACGAACTGGGCTTTTTCTATGGGATCGTAAAAGGAACGAAAGAAGGAACGATAAATCTCAGCGTGAGGGAAACTCTTGGGAGTGAGCATTACCTGTTTGATGTCAGTGAAGAAGGCATTTATATACAAGGCGGAGATGAGAACGGACTTCTGTATGGAATCCAGACCTTTCGGCAGATTCTTCGTCAGGAAGGTGCCTGTATTCCCTGCCTTTGCATGGAGGATTATCCGTCTCTTCCTAACAGAGGCTTTTTTCACGATGTGACGAGGGGCAGAGTACCGACGCTTGAGTGGCTGAAGAATTTGGCGGATACGCTGAGCTTTTATAAGATGAATCAGATGCAGCTCTATATAGAGCACAGCTTTCTTTTTGCGCAGCTCAGTGAGATGTGGAGGGACGATACTCCTCTGCGCGCGCAGGAGATCATGGAGCTTGATGCCTATTGTATGGAGAGGGGGATTGAACTTATTCCTTCCCTTTCTACCTTTGGACATTTGTATAAGCTTCTGAATACAAAAAAATACAGATATCTTTGTGAGCTGACGGATGCGGGAAGGAAACCCTTCAGCTTTATGGACAGAATGGCCCATCATACCATAGATGTCTCTAACGAGGAGAGCTTTTCTCTGGTCAAGCAAATGATCGCCGAGTATATGCCGTTATTTTCCTCGGGGAAATTCAATATTTGTGCGGATGAAACCTTCGATTTGGGAAAAGGAAGAAATAAGGAAAGGGCCTCGCAGGAGGGTGTTGATGCTCTTTACATGGAATATGTGGAGAAATTGTGCGGATTTCTTGCTGAAAACGGTCGCATTCCTATGCTTTGGGGTGATGTCATGCTGGATTTCCCCGAATTTGCTAATCGGCTGCCGGAGGGGACGGTATGCCTGAACTGGGGCTATGCATATAATCAGACAGAGGATTCTACCCGCATTTATGCGGAAAACGGAGTGAGACAATATGTATGTCCCGGTGTAGCGGGATGGAACCAGCTTTTGAACCTGCAAAGGAATTCCTACGAAAACATTTCCAGGATGTGTGAATATGCAATGAAATATAAAGCCGAAGGGATGCTCAATACGGATTGGGGAGATTTCGGTCATATCAACCATCCGGCATTCAGCATTCCGGGGCTTATTTACGGTGCGGCGGCTTCGTGGAACGGCGGCCTTCCTTCTTACGAGGAGATGAATGAGGCCATTTCTTCCCTGGAGTATGGAGATTCCTCCGGCACTTTGTTAAATATAGCAGGAAGGCTGGGGGAGCAGGAATGCTTTGGCTGGGGAAACGCTGTTTACTGGAAGGAAAAAGGCTCTAAATCGGATGTCTCCAGGAAGAAAGAAGTTCTGGCAGAAGCTGCAGAACGGGTGAAAACCATACCGGAGAAAAATCGGGAAATAGATGTCTGCGTACAGGAGCTTGCGGGATGCACGAAATTCATGGACGGCACAATGCGAAAGAGAATTTATCCCTATTTACTGGCGGCAGAAGGAATGAAGCTGTTTAACCGCATCGGGGGAATCGTTGTGAACGCCGAAACGGAAAGCTATGTTACAGAAGATGTATTTCAGGCTGCGGAGGAACTGGAAAAGTGGTATTATCAATATAAGCTTTTGTGGCACACGGTAAGCAGGGAATCGGAACTTTACCGCATTGGAGAGGTGATTTTCTGGTATGCCGATTATTTAAGGGATTTGAAAGGATTGTAGGAGGAAGAGTCATATGTGGTTTATCGATAAAAGAATACAGGTAATCTGTGATGAATTGAAGAGGCTTACGATTGTAAAGGCTTCTCCCATAGAAAACATCAGTTATAAAAAGGGCAGATATTTCTATCCGTCCGAAGCAGAGAAAAGCGAAGTTCCTTGGGAGGAATTCTGCCCTAAGACGATGAAGTGGTACGGTCCTGACGGGCACTACTGGTTTAAGGCAGATTATACCGTTCCCGGAGAATGGAATGAAAAAGCGCTTCGGCTTCATGTAAAGACTCAGATCGAGGAATGGGACGACGGGAAGAATCCTCAGTTTCTATTATTTGTAGACGGAAAAGAGACGCAGGGTTTAGATATGAACCACCGCACCGTTTCGCTTGCCGCAAGAGCTAAAGCGGGTGAGACATGGAAGCTGGACATACAGGCGTATACGGGAACCTTGCATGCGGAGTTCGATATGATCATGGAGATGCAGCAGGTGGATCTTGAAATAGAAAAGCTGTATTATGACTTGATCGTTCCGCTCCAGGCATTCAGCCGCATGGAGAAAGATGATAAGGTGAGAATGGATATTGAGACGGTGCTTAACGAAGCGGTGAATCTTTTGGATCTTCGCACACCCTATTCAGAAGCTTTTTATACAAGCATAAAAAAGGCTGATGCTTATCTGGAAAAGGCACTGTATGAAGATATGGGCGGATACGAAGAGGTAATCGCAACCTGTATCGGACATACTCATATCGACGTAGCTTGGTGGTGGACCGTAGAGCAGACGAGAGAGAAGGTAGGAAGAAGCTTCGCCACGGTACTGAAACTGATGGAAGAATACCCTGACTATAAGTTCATGTCCAGCCAGCCGCAGCTCTATGATTTCTTAAAAGAGCGCTACCCTGATTTATATGCGAGGATAAAGGAACGGGTAAAGGAAGGCCGCTGGGAACCGGAAGGCGGTATGTGGGTGGAAGCGGACACCAACTTAACCTCAGGTGAGTCTCTGGTACGCCAATTCCTGTACGGAAAGAAATTCTTCAAAGAAGAGTTCGGTGTGGACTGTAGAATCCTGTGGCTTCCTGATGTATTTGGATATTCGGGAGCTCTGCCTCAGATTATGAAAAAGAGCGGCATCGACTATTTCATGACCACGAAGCTGGCATGGAATCAAATAGATAAGATGCCTTACGATACCTTTAACTGGAAGGGCATCGACGGAACATCTGTATTTACTCATTTGATAACGACGCTTGGCGTAGGTCAGAGCAGCGATGACTTCTTTACCACTTATAACGGAATGCTTCATCCTGACGCGATTATGGGCGGCTGGAAGAGATACCAGAATAAGGAAATAAATAACGACATCTTAATTTCCTTCGGGTACGGGGACGGGGGCGGCGGTCCTACGAGAGAAATGCTGGAAACCTCCAAAAGAATGGAAAAGGGAATCAAAGGCATACCTAAGGTGCGTCAGGAATTCTCCGGTACTTATTTCGAAGAACTGTTTGAACGTGTTAAGGATAACCGAAGGCTTCCTACCTGGGAGGGTGAGCTGTATTTCGAATATCATAGGGGAACTTATACCTCCATGGCAAGAAATAAGCGCGCTAACAGAAAGAGCGAGTTTTTGATGATGAATCTGGAGCTGCTTGGCTTAATGGCCTCTTGGAAGGGCATAGCCTATCCGAAAGAAGAAATCGATAAAATGTGGAAGACGATACTTCTCAATCAATTCCACGATATTCTTCCCGGTTCCTCCATTCATGAAGTATATGAAGTGACAAAGAAGGAGTATGAGGAATTGGCTGTAACGGGAAATGAACTGCTTACAGAGAGAATCGAGGCGCTCGCCGGAGAAGGAAAAGCGGTTACGGTACTCAATACCCTCGGTTTTGACAGAAATGATATCGTGCGTCTTCCTAAGGAGTGTAAGGGCGTATTAAAGGATGCGCAGGGTCATGTATATCCGATTCAGAACATGGAAAATGAAGCAGTCGCTTTCCTTGCAGATATACCCTCTAAAGGCTTCAAAAGTTTTGAAATGGCGGCGGGAGAAGCTGTGGAAAGTCCCTTCAAACGATTGGGCGGAAGTCTGGAAACGCCTTATTATAAGGTAGAGCTTGACGGAAACGGTCTCTTTACTTCCATTTATGATAAGAAGAATGAAAGAGAAGTGTTGAAAGAGGGGGAAAGAGGCAATCTCTTTAAGATGTATGAGGATAAGCCCATTTATTATGATAACTGGGATATCGATATTTACCATACTGAGAAAAGCTGGAAGGCAGAAGCTGTCAAGAAGCTTGAATGGCTGGAAGAGGGACCGGTTTGTACGGTTCTTAGCATAGAACGCGAGGTGAGCAATTCCTTGATAAATCAGAAGATTTATTTCTATGCGGACAGCCCGAGAATCGATTTCGAGACATATGTGGACTGGAAGGAGCATCAGCATCTTCTGAAGGTGCATTTTCCGGTGGACATCCATACGGATGAGGCATCCTTCGATATCCAGTTCGGCAATCTTACGAGAAAGGTTCACACGAATACGAGCTGGGATATGGCGCGCTTCGAGTCGTGCGGGCAGAAATGGATGGACCTTTCGGAAGGACACTATGGCGTCAGCTTACTAAATGATTGCAAGTACGGATATTCAGTAAAGGATTCCGTTATGACACTTACTTTGATCAAGTCCGGTATCGAGCCGAATCCGGTAACGGACCAGGAGGAGCATTTCTTTACCTACTCCTTATATCCTCATGCGGGCAGCTTGAGAGAATGTGATACAATAAAAGAAAGCTACTGCCTGAATGTGCCGCTTTTGTCTGTGGAATCCGGTAAGGCGGGCGTTAAGGAATCCCTTCTTTCGGTGGATGCACAAAATGTCATGATAGAGACGGTAAAAGTGTCGGAGGACGGAGAGGGAATCATCATCCGTATGTACGAATATGAAAATGCAAAGACCCGAGGTACGGTATCCTTTGGGATGGGCAAGACGATCAAAAAGGTTTGCGAGTGCAATCTTATAGAAGAGAAAGAAGATAATTTGGTAGAATATACGGACAAAGAATTCCGGTTTACCATAAAGCCCTTTGAAATCAAAACCTACAAGGTGATTTTGTAAGTGAGTGAGTTATGAGAAAGGCATGGTATCATGGTGCAAGAGGACAAGATATTTCAGGACGGACAAGAGGTCTGTATCTATAAGGATGTGTCACGCCCTGCGAAAGAGAGAGCGCTGGATTTGCTGAGCAGGCTGACCCTGAGGGAAAAGGTTGGACAGCTCAATCAACGGCTTTATGGCTTTAATGCCTACCTCCGCATGGGGGAGGACGTGCAACTTTCCGATGAGTTTAAGCGGGAGGTGGAGCTGTGGGGAGGGCTGGGAGCTCTTTACGGGCTGTACCGGGCCGATCCCTGGTCTGGAAAAGATTATGAAAACGGACTTTTTGGAGAAACGGCGATTAAGGCCTATAATCTAATGCAGGAATATGTCATAGTCCATTCCCGTTTCGGGATTCCTGCGCTCTTATCCAGTGAATGTCCTCATGGGCATCAGGCTTTGGATGGATATTTGCTTCCTGTCAATCTGGCGATGGGTGCTACCTTTCATCCGGCGCTGGTAGAGGCGGCATATCATATCTGCGGTATACAGATGAAGGAAATGGGCGTGGATCTTGCGCTCATCTCCATGCTGGATGTGCTCAGAGATCCCAGATGGGGAAGGAGTGAGGAGTGCTTTGGCGAAGACCCTTATCTTGCTTCCGTTATGGCGGCGGCAGTGGTGAGAGCCGTGCAGGCGGAGGGAGTAGGTGTGGTGGCGAAGCATTTCGCTGCCCAAGGTGAGACTACCGGAGGAGTGAATGCCAGCGCGGCGCGTATCGGTGAGAGAGAGCTTCGGGAGATTCACCTGCCTGCGGCGAAAGCCAGCGTGGAGGAAAAGGTTGCTGGAATTATGGCGGCCTATAATGAAATAGACGGAATTCCCTGCCATGCCAATGACTGGCTGTTGAAAAAGGTGCTGCGGGAGGAAATGGGGTTCGATGGAATTGTCATGGCGGACGGCTTTGCCGTGGATCGGCTGGATATGCTTACCGGCGATACGATGAGTTCCGGCGCCGGCGCCCTTATGAACGGTGTGGATATGTCCTTGTGGGATAACGGTTTTACTTTGCTGGAAGAGGCGATAAGCCGCGGACTGGCTGAGGAAAAGAGGCTGGATGAAGCGGTGCTTAGAGTACTGACGCTGAAGTTTGAAAGAGGGCTGTTCGAGCATCCTTATCTGGAGGAGGAAAAAAGAAAATTTGATTTTTCGGCTTGCCAAGAGAACCGGTATCTTGCAGAGGAGTCCGTTGTCCTATTAAAAAATGACAGCCGCATTCTTCCTCTTAGTGAGGACGGAATAAGCAGTCTTGCGGTAATTGGCCCGGATGCGCTTTACATTTATTCTCAGCTGGGAGATTATACTCCGCCGTTGAGACCCGGGACGGGTTCGAGTGTTGCGGAGGGAATCTTACAATTTGCAGAAAAAAAAGGAAAGATACGTGTCACAGTGTGCAAAGGCTGCGGCGAAGAAGATGATAAGGAACAGCTTTCACATTGTGGTGAACCGTATCCTGACCGTGAAGGATTGTTCTCTCAGGCAATAAAAGCTGCGCAGGAAAGCGATGTTACGCTGCTAGTGCTTGGCGGTTCTTCCAGCCGCTTCGGGCAAGCGCAGTTCGATAAAAATGGAGCGGTCATAACGGATCGGAAGAAGAAGGCGAAGATGGACTGCGGCGAAGGCGTGGATTTATCCTCACTCAAGCTTCCGAAAGAGCAGCTGGCGCTGGCGCTGGCCGTATATCAGGCTGCGAGAAAGACGGTAACGGTTGTGATTGCAGGAAGACCCTATGATCTTCAGGGAATTATAGAGGAAACGGACGCGCTTATGTACGCGTTTTATCCCGGACCGGAAGGTGGGAAGGCGCTTGCCGGGCTTTTATTCGGTGAGGTTTCGCCTTCGGGAAGAATGCCTGTATCCATTCCTCGCGGTGCACAGCGCCTTCCGGCGTATTATAATTACAGGAGTTCTTATGACGCCATGCACTACTGCGACGGCGAGGACGGACCGCTTTTTTCTTTCGGCTATGGACTAGGATACGGGGACGCAAAGTATTCGGACTTCAAATTACGACCGGATGAAGCATGTGAAGGCGATATGGTACTGGAATTCGATATAAAAAACGATGAAGACCGTACCGTATGGGCCGTGCCGATGGTTTTTATAAACCGTCTTAGGGGTAGTGTTATACCGAGAGCTAAAGAACTGATTGCCTTTGACAAGCGGAGACTTGCACCGGGGGAGAGAGTACGGGCGAGGATTCAATTGGGAAAGGAAACGTTTTTTAGCTGGAACAGGAAAATGGAATATAAGACAGACCCTGGAAGGGCCCGCATAATGCTTTGGGACGGCGAAAAGGACTTATGGAGCGGGGATATCGGATTAGGATAATATATCCATGTTAGAATATCCAAGATAGGATATCTTTGAGATTGGAGATAAGGAATGAAGAAACAACAATTAACGACTGGCTGGCAGCTTTTATGGAACGATAGGCTTTTGGACACGCAGGTGCCCTTTTCCGTGTATTCGGACTTGCTTTCTCATGGAGAGATAGAGGATCCCTTTTACCGGGACAACGAGAAGGAGGCCTTTCCGCTGTCTGAAAAGGATTATATATACAGGCTTACCTTCGATGCCGAGGAAACGCTGCTTTCCTGTGGAAAACAGTGGCTTAATTTTGAGGGCATAGATACGCTGGCTGAAATATACTTAAACGGAGTTTTCTTGGGAAAGACCTTTAACATGCACAGAACATGGGAATTTCCTTTAGAAAATATACTGAAGGAAAAGGGGAACCTGCTGGAAGTGCGTTTGTATTCTCCTACGCGCTATATGGAGGAGCAGATTGCCCTGCACGGAGCGATTCCCTGCAATACGGATACGCTGGACGGCTTCCCTTTCCTTCGCAAGTCAAGCTGTATGTCAGGCTGGGATTGGGCGCCTAAGCTTCCCGATATGGGGATTTTCAGACAGGTTACCCTGCTTGGCGGAGAAAACGGAAGGCTTTTGGACGTGCATCTGCGACAGAAACATGAAAATGGCAGAGTGTGGCTTTATTTCCATGTGGATTTGGAGGTGTGGAAGGCGGAGGAAAGCAGCTACCGTGTCACCATCATTTCTCCCGACGGAGAATCTGTTGTACTTAAGAATTCGCCGAAGGAAGCAGAAATATGCAGTCCTTCCCTCTGGTGGCCCAGAGGATATGGAAAGCAGGACCTATATACGATAAAGGTGGAGGCGGTGATAGACGGAAAGACAGAGGATATGTGGGAACGCCGTATCGGCCTCCGCACGATGAAAATGCGTCTGGAAAAGGATCAGTGGGGAGAGAGTTTCGCTCATGAAGTGAACGGAGTAGCTGTATTTGCTATGGGAGCAGACTATATCCCTGAGGATTCCCTTCTGCCGAGAATCAGAGAGGAGAAGACGAGGAAGCTTCTGGAACAATGTGCTCTTGCCAATTACAATGCCCTTCGTGTATGGGGCGGCGCATATTATCCCGACGATTGGTTTTATGATGCCTGCGATGAACTGGGGATCATCATATGGCAGGATTTTATGTTCGCCTGCTCTACGTATCTTCTTACAGAGGAGTTCGAAGAAAATATTTCCCATGAAATAGCGCAGAATGTCCGAAGAATCCGCCATCATGCCTGTCTTGGGCTTTGGTGCGGAAACAACGAAATGGAGGATATGATACTGTGCGGCTATACGGAGATTCCCAGACTTCGCGGAGACTATACGCGGATGTACAGCTACGTCATTCCTAAAATAGTGAAAAAGGTAGATCCGGATACCTTCTACTGGCCGTCCAGCCCTTCTTCAGGAGGAGATTTCGACGAGCCGCAGGACGAGACGAGAGGAGACGCTCATTACTGGCAGGTATGGCATGGATACAAGCCCTTTCCCGATTACAGAAAGCATAACTTCCGTTACGCTTCGGAATTCGGGTTCGAGTCTCTCCCGTCCTTAAAGACCATCGAGGCCTTTACTCTGCCTGAGGATAGGAACGTATTTTCCTATGTGATGGAGAAACATCAAAGAAGTGAGAACGGATATGCAAAAATGATGGTTTATATGTCCCAGTATTTTAAATATCCCAAAGACTTCTCCTTGCTGGTTTATGCCTCCCAACTGATGCAGGGGCAGGCGATGCGCTACGCAGTAGAGCATTGGAGACGGCACAGGGGACAGTGTATGGGAGCTATCGTATGGCAGCTTAATGACTGCTGGCCGGTGGCGTCGTGGTCCTCTATCGACTACTTTGGGCGCTGGAAAGCATTGCACTATTTTGAAAAAAGATTTTTTGCACCTGTTTTGGTATCCTGCTGCGAAGAAGGGCTTCTGACCCAGAACCCCAATCCCAACGCACGGCCTTACGAGGTGGAAAAAAGTATTCATCTGAACGTTGCCAATGAGACGAGAGAGGATAGAAGAGTTACCGTATGCTACAGCTTAAGAGACAAGTATTCTTGCGTCATCGGAGAAGAGATGAAAGAGGAAGTATTCGTTCCGGCACTGAGCAGCGTGTGGCTGGAAAAAGAGGATTTGCCTCACGCAAGGCTGTATGAGGATCATGTTTTTTATACGTGTGTGCAGGAAGGTGAAGTGATTTCGGAGGGAAGCGTAATTTTTTCCATGCCGAAGTTCCATAAATATGCTGATCCCGAGCTTACGGCCCGTATAGAAGGAGAGGAAATCGTCGTGACCGCCAAAGCTTACGCCGCTTCTGTAGAGCTTCTGAATGAGGAGGAGGACTGGGTTCTGTCCGATAACTATTTCGATATGGAAGCTGGAGAAAAAAGAGTAAGGATTATATCCGGCAAGGCGAAGAGAGTAGGAGTACGCAGCATTTACGACATCGGTTGATAAATACAGAAGAATATAAAAAAGACGGAGGAAAGAAAGGTTATGAAACGTTCGGAAATCAATCAGCGTATCAAGGAAATGGAAAAGCTTGTAAGAGAAAATGGATTTCATCTGCCGCCCTTTTGCGGCTGGACTCCTGAGGAATGGAGAGAAAAGGGACATGAATATGACGAAATAAGGGACAATATGCTGGGCTGGGACATAACGGATTATGGCCTTGGCAATTGGGAAAAGGTAGGTTTCGCTCTGATCACGCTCAGAAACGGCGGACAGGATAACCCGAAGTATAAAAAAGTGTATGCGGAGAAGCTTTTGATGCTAAAGGAAGGCCAGCATTCCCCTATGCACTTCCACTGGAAGAAATCGGAGGATATTATTAACAGAGGCGGCGGAACTCTAATTATTCATGTGTACAACAGCGACGACAAGGAAGAACTGGCAGACACTGACGTATGTGTCAATTCCGACGGACGCTCCTATTATGTTCCTGCGGGAACCGGAGTAGAACTTAAGCCCGGAGAAAGCATTACGCTTTGGCCTTACCAGTACCATGACTTCGATGTGAAACCGGGAACCGGGGATGTTTTGATCGGAGAGGTATCTATGTGCAACGATGACAATACGGATAATAGATTTAATCCGCCGGTAGGCCGTTTTCCTGCAATTGAAGAGGATATTGTTCCTTATAGATTCCTTTGCAACGAATATCCCGAAGCGGAGTAATTGTAATTTTGATATAGTGCTAAAAGCATCGCCGGAGATTACCGATACTAAGGTATGGCGGTGCTTTTGCTTATGCAATAGGATTACCTCCTATTGCATAAGCAAAAGTCGATGCATAGGCAATAGAGCATAAAATTTTGGATTTAA
Source organism: Kineothrix sp. IPX-CK (assembly GCF_039134705.1). Classification (NCBI taxonomy): domain Bacteria; kingdom Bacillati; phylum Bacillota; class Clostridia; order Lachnospirales; family Lachnospiraceae; genus Kineothrix; species Kineothrix sedimenti. Next base: position 2,151,029 of record NZ_CP146256.1, read on the forward strand.
TTAGCTGAATTTTGAATATTTTGTTGATACATTTGTCGGCTTGTGATATTCTAGTAAACGTGGTACTTTGATTTCGGCAGTAGTTTTTTGTTGAATATAGTATGCTTGTTTAGGGGAATTATAACAACATATACAGCTTGATAAGGAGACGTAATATGAACATTGTTGACTTCATTTCGCAGGTCGTACAGAACCCCGTACTTTTGATTACCGTTATTTTAACCTGCGGTGTGGTATTTGTAAACGGATGGACAGATGCTCCGAACGCAATCGCGACATGTATCGCGACTCGCGCCATACCGCCCCGGGCAGCGATTATGATGTCGGCGGTGTTTAATTTCTTCGGAGTATTTGTTATGACCCTCATTAACTCCACGGTGGCCATGACGATTAAAAACATGGTAAATTTTGACGGAGCTACGGACGAGGCGATTCTCGCGCTGTGTGCAGCACTTTTTGCGATTATTATATGGGCTGTGGCAGCATGGTATTTCGGAATACCCACCAGCGAGAGCCATGCCCTGATTGCCGGCTTATCCGGAGCAGCCATCGCATTGCACGGCGGAATCAGCGGCATAAACGGTTCGGAATGGATGAAGGTTATTTATGGCCTCGTACTTTCCACCATATTAGGATTTTCCAGCGGTTTCATATGCACGAAGCTGACAGAGTTCTTATTCCGAAATGCGGACAGAAGAAAGACGGTAAGCTTCTTTCAAGGGGCTCAGGTCTTCGGAGGAGCGGCCATGTCGTTCATGCATGGTGCGCAGGACGGTCAGAAATTCATGGGAGTGCTGATGCTCGGTGTTTTTCTGGCAAACGGAAGCGAGACTACGGGAAACGTACAGCTTCCTATTTGGATGATGGTACTTTGTTCTACGATAATGGCACTTGGCACCTCTATTGGAGGACGTAAGATTATAAAATCGGTAGGTATGGATATGGTAAAGCTGAATACTTATCAAGGCTTTTCCGCTGATTTGGGCGCAGCGCTTTCCTTGCTGGTGGCATCGCTTACAGGTATTCCGGTCAGCACTACCCATACCAAGACTACATCTATCATGGGAGTAGGTGCTACGCAGAGACTGTCGGCAGTCAATCTGGGAGTGGTGAAGGAGATGGTATTCACATGGATCCTGACATTTCCGGGGTGCGGTCTTATCGCATTTGTGGCAGTGAAAATTTTTAATTTGTTCGGTTGATTACAAAAGGAGGATTTAAAGTGGCAAAGGGAAAAGATAGTTTTTATTTTCAGAATTTTTTGGAGAGTATCCGCATTTCTAAAATGGCGGCCGACAAGCTGCAGGATATTATAAGAAATTATAATCACAGCGTTATCGAAAAGGATGTAGCTGCGATTCATGAAATTGAGCATATGGGCGATTCGAAGAAGCATGAGATGACGAGGGAGATCGTTAAGGCTTTTATAACTCCCATCGATCGTGACGATATCGTAAAGATAAGCAACTGCATTGACGATGTAACGGATTCTATCGAAGATATCATTATTAATTTATATACGTGGAATATTATGGAACTGAGACCGGACGTGGTTCCCTTTGCAGAACTCATTTCAAGCTGCTGTGATGCGGCGGAGGGCCTTTTGGGAGAGGTGCACGATTATAAGAAGTCACAAAAGATCATGGATCATATCATTGAGCTCAACCGTCTGGAGGAAAAAGGCGACGATCTTTATATCCAAAATATAAGAAAGCTTTCCATAGAGAATGCTGATCCCTATACAGTAATGGCTTGGAGGGAGATTTACCGCTCCTTCGAAACGGTATGTGATTGCTGCGAGGACTTGGCAGATGCGGTAGAAGCAGTTATTATCGCGAATACGTAAGAAAATGCTTAAATAAGTTTAAGCTCTCATTGACGATGTCATGCAAAACATGTTAAAATACTTGTATTGAAATTATAGGAAATATATTTCAAAAACAAGGAGGAAAGTTTTATTATGAAGAAGAAAGTATTAGCTATGCTTCTTACGGGCGCGATGGTTCTCTCGTTAGCGGCATGCGGAAGTACACAGACAGCCCCTGCGGCTGAAACGGAGACTACCGAGACAGCTGAAACTGAGCCCGAAGCGGAAGTGACCGAAGAGACGACAGAAGCTGCAACCGAAGAATCGGCAGGCGGTTATGAACTCGCATTGGTAACAGACCTTGGAACGATCGATGACAAATCTTTCAATCAGGGTGCATGGGAAGGTCTTACCCAGTATGCAGAAGAAGCGGGCGTTACCTACAAGTACTATCAGCCTCAGGAAGCTACCACAGATTCCTATGTAGAGACTATTGGTCTTGCAGTTGAAGGCGGAGCGAAGCTTGTTGTATGTCCCGGATATTTATTTGAAACACCTGTTTACATAGCACAGGAGCAATATCCTGATGTAACCTTCATTTTGTTGGACGGTGAACCTCACAGCGAGGATTACTCTGACTATGTTACAGGAAGCAACACCATGGCTATTTTATTCCAGGAAGACCAGCCGGGTTATCTTGCAGGTTATGCGGCTGTGAAGGATGGAATGACGAAGCTCGGTTTCATGGGCGGTATGGCTGTTCCGGCAGTAGTTCGTTTTGGTTATGGATTCGTTCAGGGTGCTGATGCGGCTGCTACTGAGATGGGTGTTAATGTAGATATTATGTATCATTATACGGGGGCGTTCGCGGCTACTCCGGAAGCACAGGCTATGGCAGCTTCCTGGTACCAGAACGGAACCGAAGTTATCTTTGGCTGCGGTGGTGCGGTAGGTAACTCCGTAATGGCAGCGGCAGAGGAAGCTAATGCGAAAGTAATCGGCGTTGACGTAGATCAGTCCTATGAATCCGACACTGTAATCACTTCTGCAATGAAAAAGCTCTCTGTTTCCGTATATGACGGAATCAAGGCTTTCTATGACGGCAGCTTCCCGGGTGGTTCTACAACTATTTTCTCAGCAGAGAACGATGGTATCGGACTTCCTATGGATACTTCCAAATTTACCAACTTCACACAGGCCGACTATGATGCAATTGTTGCGAGTCTTGTAGACGGTTCCATTACGATTAGTAATGATGTATCCGATACGACGACAGCAGACCTTACTTTATCTTCGGCAAAGGTTACCTTTGTTGAATAAACTTAAGTGTTAGGATATTTAAAGGAAATTTGAGTTATAGCCAAAAAGGGTGCTTATTTGAATAAGCACCCTTTTTTAACCAGAATACTGGTTCAGACCAGCCATATGAAAAGTCTGATTTTAGATAGAAATATTCAGAAGGAATGGATGAGGGAAAACATATGGACTATGTAATTGAGATGATGGGGATCACAAAAGAATTTCCGGGGATTATTGCTAACGACAATATTACCCTGCAGTTGAAAAAGGGCGAGATTCATGCGCTGCTTGGAGAAAATGGCGCCGGAAAGTCTACTCTGATGAGCGTGCTTTTCGGTATGTACCAGCCGGAGAAGGGGATTATCAAGGTAAAGGGCCAGGAGGTTAAGATAAAGGGGCCTTTGGATGCCAATGCTCTGGGAATTGGTATGGTACACCAACACTTTAAACTGGTACATAATTTTACTGTGCTTCAAAATATCGTGCTCGGCATAGAGACTGTGAAAAGCGGTATCCTTCGCATGGAAGATGCCCGCAGGAAAGTAGTGGAACTGAGTGAAAAATATAATCTGTTCATTGAGCCTGATGCTCTTATCTCCGATATTACGGTAGGAATGCAGCAGAGAGTAGAGATACTGAAGATGCTTTACCGCAATAACGAAATTATGATATTCGACGAGCCTACGGCGGTACTCACCCCTCAGGAAATCGATGAATTGATGATCATAATGAAAAATCTGACGAAGGAAGGTAAATCCATCCTTTTTATTACTCATAAATTAAATGAAATAAAAGCGGTAGCGGACCGTTGTACGGTACTGCGCCGGGGCAAATATATCGGCACTATCGAAGTGGCGGATACGGACAAGGAGACGATGTCCGAGATGATGGTAGGGCGCAAGGTAAATCTGACCATCGATAAGCAGTCTGCGAAGCCAAAGGAGGTAGTGCTTTCCGTAGAGCATTTGTCTGTTAAGACCAAAAAGGAAGGTCACACGAAGGATTTGGTAAATGATGTGAGCTTTGAGGTTCGAAAAGGTGAAATCGTATGTATTGCTGGAATCGACGGTAACGGTCAGTCAGAGTTAGTATATGCGATTGCCGGTATCGAGCGTATGAGCGAGGGCAAGATGATGATAAACGGTGAGGATGTGACAAACAAGAGCATCCGCTATAAAAACACCCACGGCCTTTCTCATATCCCTGAGGATAGACATAAACACGGCTTGGTGCTCGATTATAATCTGGCTTACAACCTTATTTTACAGCAATATTTTCAACCGGAATTTCAAACGGCCGGTTTTCTTAAGAACGAGAAAATATATGAATATGCAGATAAGCTGATCGAAGAGTACGATATCCGAAGCGGGGAAGGAACGGCAACTATCGTTAGAAGCATGTCGGGAGGCAATCAGCAGAAAGCCATTGTAGCCAGAGAAATCGGACGAGGTCCCGATTTGCTCTTGGCAGTCCAGCCCACAAGAGGTCTGGATGTGGGGGCAATCGAATACATCCACAAGCAGCTCATCAAGCAGAGAGATGAGGGAGCAGGTATTTTATTAGTCTCATTGGAACTTGATGAGGTTATGAACTTGAGTGATAGAATTCTCGTCATATTTGAAGGAAGCATCGTGGCGGAACTGGACCCGAAGGAAATTACGGTGCAGGAATTAGGACTTTACATGGCGGGTTCTAAAAGGCAGGTAAAAAAAGAGGAGGCAGGTTTGTAATGAAAAAGAAGAGAAATATAAATCTGACCGGACCGGTATCTTCGGTATTTGCAATCGTCATCGGACTTCTGTTCGGGTTTGTCGTATTGCTGTTTTGCAACGCTTCTCAGGCGGTTCCGGGTTTTTTGACCATTCTGACGGGAGCTTTTACTCATGGGCTTAAGGGTGTGGGACAGGTGTTCTACTACGCAACACCGATCATTCTTACCGGTTTATCTGTGGGATTTGCATTTAAGACCGGCCTTTTCAATATCGGAACACCGGGGCAGTTTATTGTAGGCGCATTCGGAGCGGTGTATGTAGGCATAGTGTTCACTTCTCTGGGCTCCGTACACTGGATCGTGGCGGTGTTGGTCAGTGCGGTGTGCGGTGCCGTATGGGGAGTTGTTCCCGGTTTGCTAAAGGCATTTTTCAATGTAAATGAAGTGATTTCTTCCATCATGATGAACTATATCGGCATGTATGCGGTGAACTGGAGTGTAAAGGCGGATAAGGTGTTATTCAACAGCATGCGGAACGAATCAAAGAATGTGGCGGTAAGCGCCCAGATACCTAAGATGGGAATGGATAAACTATTTCCCGGTTCCAGCGTAAATGGGGGTATCTTGATCGCTATCTTGGTGGTATTAATTATTTATCTAGTTTTAAATAAAACTGCTTTCGGCTTTGAACTGCGTGCAGTAGGATTTAACAGGGAAGCGAGCCGTTATGCGGGTATCGATGAAAAGAAGAACATTGTTTTCTCTATGATGATAGCAGGTATGATTTCAGGACTTGCGGGAGGTCTTCTTTATTTGGCCGGTACCGGCAAACATATTGAAATCGTGGATGTGCTGGCGTCAGAGGGCTTTACCGGAATTTCCGTAGCCCTGCTGGGACTCAGCCATCCTATCGGTGTTTTGTTCGCAGGAATCTTTATCGCTTATCTGACGGCGGGAGGCTTTTATTTACAGTTATATGAATTTTCCACCGAGATTATCGACATTATCGTAGCCGTTATTATTTATTTCAGTGCTTTTGCACTGATCGTGAAATCCTTCATGGCAAAGACTGCGCGCCGCAGGCAGGCGAAGAGTGAGAGGAAGGGAGGGAAGGGAGAATGAGTGTAGTATATTTTATTTTCCAGCAGACGATGTTCTTTATGATCCCTCTCTTGATAGTGGCTCTGGGCGGTATGTTTTCCGAGCGAAGCGGCGTTGTCAACATCGCTTTGGAAGGGATTATGACCATGGGCGCATTTACCGGAATTCTTTTTCTGAATCTGACGGGAGGCAGTATGAGCGGGCAGGGGCAGCTATTGATTGCCGTTGTCGTTTCCATGGTGACGGGAGGGATATTCGCGTTATTCCATGCTTATGCTGCAATTAATATGAAGGCGGACCAGACTATCAGCGGTACAGCTCTTAACCTTTTTGCGCCGGCTTTCGCAATTTTCGTAGCCAGAGTTATTCAGGGGGTACAGCAGGTTCAGTTCACCAATACTTTCCGTGTTGCAAAGGTGCCCCTTCTCGGGGATATTCCGGTAATCGGTGATCTGCTTTTTAAGAACACATATATTACCACCTATTTGGGATTCGCGGTGCTCGGCATATCGGCGCTTGTTCTGTATAAGACGAGGTTCGGGCTCAGGCTGCGTGCTTGCGGAGAACATCCTCAGGCGGCGGATGCGGCCGGAATCAACGTGTACAGAATGCAGTATGCCGGCGTTGTCTTATCGGGAGCATTGGGAGGACTGGGGGGACTGGTATTCGTAGTACCTACTTCCACCAACTTCAACGCTACGGTGTCAGGTTATGGATTCTTAGCTTTGGCGGTACTCATTTTCGGACAGTGGAAACCGGTGAAGATTCTGTGGGCCTCTTTGTTTTTTGGCCTGATGAAGGCGATAGCAGCAGCTTATTCCGGGATCCCCTTTTTGGAAGGACTGGGCATACCCAGTTATCTCTATAAGATGATACCTTATATTGCGACTCTCGTAGTGCTCATCTTTACTTCTAGAAATTCACAGGCTCCGAGAGCCTCCGGTATTCCTTACGATAAGGGCGCGCGCTGATTGAACAAATTGAATATATTGATCTGTTATATTAATATAAAAAAGACAGCTTTTCGAAAGAAGGGCTGTTTTTTTGATAACTTGTTTGGTAAAATAGTAACAGTAAGTATGGGCGGGGGCGATATATATGGAACAAAAGAGTGTGATGGAAATTCTCATGCAGGAAGCGCTGGAAATCATTATAGTTTTCGGTTGTGATGGAAATATTTTGAAATATAACAAGGCCGCCGGTGAAGAACTGGGATATGGAGAGGAACTATGCGGTATCAATATCGCGGAAGTGCTGCGGAAGGAATTCGAAGGCGGGAGCGATGTTGTAACTGTGATGGAATACTTGAAGAACCGGAAGGAGACGGCAGTTTACAGGGACAACGGCACCTGCTTTAGCGTCAGGCTCCATATAGAATATGACAATGAAAACTGCAGATATTTCTTGTTCGCTTTGAATATGGAAGTCAATCGGGAGATGGCCAACGAAGTATCACGTATCAAGGAAGTTGCTTCCCGGGCGATGGAGGTTAAGAACGATTTTGTCGCCAATATCACCCATGAGCTGCGGACTCCGGTAAACGGAATCAGGGGACATGTGGAAAATTTAAAGGATACATATCTTACAACGCAGCAGAGACGAACTTTGGATATCATAGAGCATTGCTGCAACAACATGTCCTCGATCATCAACAACATTTTAGACTTTTCAAAATTGCAGTCGGGCAAGTTCGAACTGGAAAATCGTAAGTTCGATTTGCGGGAGATGATGGAAGATATTGTGTCGGCAAATCTTGCGACGATAAATGAAAAGGGGCTTAAGCTGACTGTAAACGTGGATGAAAGCGTTCCGCAGATACTGATCGGTGACGAGCTTCGTCTGACACAAATATTGAACAATCTGCTGTCTAATGCGGTGAAGTTCACCGCTGCGGGCTTTGTCCGTATTGAGGTTGCTGTGACATTTAGGTTCAGCGATGAAATAGAGCTGTTTTTTATGGTATTGGATTCTGGAATCGGTATTTCAAAGGAGGAGCAGGATTGTCTGTTCCAGAGCTTCTCTCAGGTGGATACGTCTATAACGAGAAGATACGGAGGAACGGGGCTTGGGCTTACCATCAGCAAGGAATTGGTGGAGCTTATGAACGGCAAGATATATTTGCAGAGTGAGAAAGGGCGGGGCAGTAATTTCTCCTTCTCGGTACGCCTCCATACGGCGGAGATGACAGACTGCAGGGCGGAATATAAAAAAGAAATCAAGCAATTTCTCGGACAGCACAGTGAGGAGGCACAATATAAACAAATCGAAGAATGTTATTGCTTCGGCTCGAAGGAAAACAAAAATGAGCTGGCTGGACGAATGGAAAAATTAGTGCTCTGCATTGAGCTGGGGGCGTGGGAAAAAGCGGAATTCTGGGCGGGAGAACTGTCCAAGCTGCTTAAAAACGCAGATACGGATGTAAAAAGGGCCGCTCTTAAGCTGGAAATGGCAGTCAGAAAAGAAGATTACGATAAGAGTATGCTGCTCTATGAAGATCTGGAACGGCTGATTTTGGAGAGAACCGGAGAGATGCACTATGGATGTTGAAATGAAGAATCAGAAAAATGCGCAGATACTCGTAGTCGACGATTTAAAGATGAACATCCTTTTTCTTGAAAAAATCATAAGGAAGATGGGTCATGAGCCGCTTTTGGCCGCCAACGGGAAGGAAGCGCTGCAAATTGTCAGATCATCCTCTCCCCAGGTTATCCTGATGGATATTGCCATGCCGGAGATGAGCGGCTATGAAGTATGTGAGATATTGAAGAAAAATAAGAAGACCAGAGATATTCCGGTTATATTCATTTCTGCGATGGATTCCAGTGAAAGCAAAATCAGAGGCTTTAAAGCGGGGGCGGTAGATTTTATCGTAAAGCCTTTTGAACCCTTAGAGGTTACCATGCGAATTGAGAATCACCTGAAGATGTACAAGCTTCAGGAGGAAATGAAAGCCTATAATTATAAGCTCAATTGTCTGGTGAACGAGCAGATGAAGAGGATAGAAGCAGAGCAGAAGAATATTTTGTATGCTCTTGCCAAGGTTACGGAGGGAAGAGACAATTCCATAACCAATCATCTGGAAAACATCAGGTACAACAGCCGGATTTTAGCGCAGAGCCTTCAGTTTAGTCCCCTTTTCGAGAAGGAGATCACAGCAGGGTTCATCGAAAAGATAGGTGTTGCGGCGATGCTTCACGACATCGGAAAAGTACAAATCCCCGACGAGGTGCTCTTAAAACCCGGGCAGCTCAATCGCGAGGAACGTAAGGTCATTAAACAGCATGCGGAAATCGGCGCTCATATATTGGAGGAAATTCATGAGAATGCGGAGAAGAATGATTTTCTTCCGATGGCGATCAATATCGCAAAGTATCATCATGAAAAGTGGGATGGCACTGGTTATCCCGAAGGTCTTAAGGGAAAGGATATTCCCCTCTGCGCAAGAATTGTTTCGCTCATCGATATTTTTGACACGCTGACGGGTGAGCGGTGTTATAAAATAGCATATACGATAGAGGAAAGCCTTAAGATTATTGAAGAATGCAAGGGAATCTATTTCGACCCCCACATTGTGGACATATTTATGAAGGTACATAAGCAGCTGCGTCATAATTAATCGGCGGCACCACATATTTTCAGGCAGAAGAAAGGACAGGATATGCGTCAGATAAAAGTATTGATTGTTGAGGATTCCGTTGTATTTCGGAATCTTTTGGTACAAGGACTGAATGAAGATCCAAATATAGATGTAGTTGGCGTGGCGGGAGATCCTTTTGAGGCCAAGGACCTCATCCCGCAGTGTAAACCGGATGTTATGACTCTTGATATCGAAATGCCCAAGATGAACGGGATTGAATTTCTTCGAAAGATGATGCCTCAGTATCCAATGCCGGTAATCATGCTAAGCGGCATGGACGATAAGGTATTCGATGCAATGGAAGCGGGAGCGGTGGATTTCGCTCACAAACCGGTGAACATGTCGAGAACCACTGTCAATGAGTTCATAAGGCAGGAGCTGATTGCCAAAATAAAAATTGCCGCCTCCGTAGATGTGAGAAAACTGCATCGAGCGGAAGTGAGCAGGCCGGTCAGATGGGACAGGCTGAGCAATAGAAACTGTATCATAGCTATTGGAGCTTCTACCGGAGGGACTGAGGCTATTTATGATATTATAAAGCATTTTCATAAAGATATTCCGGGAGTGGTTATTGTTCAACATATGCCCGCGGGCTTTACTGAGATGTATGCAGCCAGAATGAATAATCAGTGCGTGGTGGAGGTAAAGGAGGCCAAGGATGGAGATGCGGTGAAAAGAGGACAAGTGCTTATCGCTCCGGGCGGCTATCAGATGCGCCTTGTGAAATCCGGCTCAGAATACTGTGTGGAATGTAAAAAAGAGCAAAAAGTCAGTGGACACTGTCCGTCGGTGGACGTGCTGTTCGATTCGGTAGCGAAGACGGCGGGAGCAGATTCCATCGGTATCATACTGACAGGCATGGGAGGTGACGGTTCCAAAGGCATGAAGTCAATGAAAAACAGCGGAGCTGTCACCATAGGACAGGACGAGGCGACCAGCGTGGTATACGGGATGCCTAGAGTAGCCTATGATATTGGTGCGGTGAGATACCAGTTGCCTTTATGTGATATAGCCCACAAGATTTATAGCCTGTTGGAGTAGAAGAGGGGGGAAAATAATGAAGATACTATTAGCGGAAGACGACTTTGCCAGCAGAAAGTTTATGTACAAATATTTGAGCCGTTACGGAGACTGTGACATCACAGTAAACGGGCTAGAGGCATTGGAGGCTTTTCAAATGGGTCTCGCCGAAGGAGACCCTTATCAGCTTATTTGTCTGGATGTTATGATGCCGGAAATGGACGGTTATCAGGCTCTTTGTAAAATTAGGGAAATTGAAAAAGAGAAAGGGATAAAAGGAGACAAAGCTGTTAAAATCATTATGACCACAGCGTTAAATGAGGAAAAAAACGTAAAGAAGGCCTTTAACATGAACTGCACCGCTTATTCAGGAAAGCCTGTCGACACGGAGAAATTTGAGCTTCTTTTGAAGAAAATAGGCTTGATCACATAGAACATTCTTACTGGAGGAGGAAGACAATGGAAGGAAGCTATGGTTCCGACGGAATGCTCGATATGTATTTATATGAAAGTTTTCAATTGCTGGAACAGATGGAGACGATAGTCCTTCTGGAAAAGAACGAAGAGTTTCTGGATGAAGAGAGCGTTCAGGAAATTTTCAGGATCATGCATACGATAAAAGGTACTTCCGGCATTATGATGTACGATAATATAGCGGCTGCGGCGCACAAACTGGAGGATGTTTTTTATTACTTAAGGGAGGCCTATTCGGAGGAGATAGCGGCAAAGGAGCTGACGAAATACATCTTTATGGTATCGGATTTCATCGAAGAAGAGCTGATAAAGATAAAGGAAGTGAGAAATCCGGATGGAGATCCGGAAGAGATCATAAAATGTATCGATATGTTTTTAGTGAAATGGAAGGCGAAAATACGGAAAGAGGGAGGGGAACTTCCTCCTGAAAACGTGTATGTGGAACCCAGCCAGTTCTATATAGCTCCCGCCGAAGAACGCTCGGATAAACTGCCTTCTATCATCGATCTGGGGGTGGAGCCAAGTCCGGGAGATTATGTAATCAAAAACAGCGTACAAAAGGAAGAAACTATCATAGGTGTCAGCGAAGGAAAACTGGATAGGCTGACAAGGCTTGTGGAAAACCTGATGGAGGCCGAGAAAAATACGCCGGAGGAATCGGATTGGCAGGAAATGAAAGAAAAGCTCTTGAAAATAACGGATGAGCTGGAGGATACGGTAATCCAGATGAGAAGGACCTCCCTTGCAGGAACCTTTCGCAGAATGAACAGACTCGTATACGACGTTTCCAGAAAGCTGGACAAGGAGATAGAGCTAAGCGTTTCGGGTGAGGATCTGGAGGTTGACAGAAAAACGATCGTGTGCATTTCCGACTCGCTGATTCATCTGGTGCGCAATGCTGCTGATCATGGAATTGAAGGACCGGACGAGCGTTCGCAGGCGGGGAAGACAGAAAAAGGCAGGATTTCTATAGATGCAAAGTTAGATGACGGCATTCTCTCTATTTGTGTGAGGGACGATGGAAGGGGTATCGATAAGAGGATAATATTCGATAAGGCCGGCCGAAAGGGACTTGTACATAAGGATATTAACGAATATACGGACAAGGAAATCTACCGGTTCCTTACCTATCCGGGCTTTACCACAAAGGAGAAGGTGACGGAATATTCTGGTAGAGGAGTAGGGCTTGATGCCGTAGTGGGCGGACTTGAGAAAATAGGGGGAAGATTGGATATCGACAGCGTGCAGGGAGAAGGCACGGAGATGATTATGAGACTTCCGCATGCTTAGGCATTCTTTTTTCATTTTCTCTCTTTCCACTAAAGAATAGATGTGATACAATATATTAGAATTGTGTAAAGCAATGACGAAAGAAGTATCCGGAACAGATGGAGGAGAATGGTATGGGTTTTTTTACGGATTTAAAAGATGATTTATCGCAGGCTGTGAACGAGCTGATGCCGGCGGATGGAAAGGCTCCCGATGAGCCTGTCAAGCCGGAAATTGTGACTACGCAGACTGAAGCGGAGAATTCGAAAGGGCAGTTTGGCATGACGGATTTAAACGAATCGTCGGATATCCAACCAAAGCCGGATACGGTAAATTATCATACGCCAGAGCCGGACACGACAGAGAGAAAAGTGTCGGATGAAGTAGCTATAATAACCGCAGGAATGACGGTAAGAGGTGACATTTCTTCGGAGGGTTCCATGGACTTGGTCGGAACGGTCATCGGTAACATAGAGGTGCTCGGAAAGCTGAACGTTACGGGGTGTATACAAGGCGATTCCAGGGCTTCAGAAATTTATGCTGAAAATGCCAAGGTGACAGGGGAGATTAACAGTCAGGGAAGCGTGAAGATAGGAAACAGCTCTGTCGTTATAGGTAATATTTTTGCGACCAGCGCGGTAATCGCTGGAGCAGTAAAGGGAGACATCGATGTACACGGTCCAGTGCTTTTGGATTCTTCAGCGATTGTCATGGGCAATATCCGTTCGAAGTCGGTGCAGATCAACAACGGAGCGGTTATCGAGGGTATGTGTTCGCAGTGCTATTCCGATATAATTCCGGCGAACTTCTTCGAAGAATTCAATAAAGGGAAGAAATAACATGAAAAAAATTTTATTAAAGCTCAGCGGTGAAGCTCTTGCCGGCGATAAGAAAACGGGGTTTGATGAAGAAACGGTCAGAAAAGTGGCATTGCAGGTTAAGCAACTTGTAGAGGACGGTATTCAGGTCGGAATCGTGATCGGAGGAGGTAACTTTTGGAGGGGACGCTCCAGCGAAAATATCGACCGAACAAAGGCGGATCAGATAGGTATGCTGGCTACAGTGATGAACTGTATATATACCTCCGAAATTTTTCGTTCTGCCGGAATGAATACGGAGATACTTACTCCCTTTGAATGCGGTTCCTTTACGAAGCTTTTTTCGAAGGACAGGGCCAATAAATATTTTTCACAGGGAAAGGTAGTGTTTTTCGCTGGAGGAACGGGTCATCCTTATTTCTCCACGGATACGGGAGTGGTTCTTCGTGCGGTAGAGGTGGAGGCCGAGGTCATTCTGCTCGCAAAGGCGGTGGATGGCGTTTATAATGACGATCCGAGGAAGAATCCGGATGCGAAAAAATACGGGGAAGTGACTATCGACGAGGTAATCGCCAAGAACCTTCAGGTGGTGGATATGACCGCTTCTATTTTAGCGAGAGATAATAAGATGCCTATGTGGGTGTTTGGTTTGAATGAGGAAAACAGTATTGTAAATACTGTGAAGGGAAATTTTAACGGAACAAAGGTAACGGTATAGATAGAGGTTATAGAAATAATAGAGATAGCAGAAAAAGCAGAATCATTTACGGAGGTTGACATATGAACGAGAAATTACAAATTTATGATGCGAAAATGAAAAAAGCATTCGAATTTTTAGAAGCGGACTATGCTTCCATTCGCGCAGGACGTGCAAATCCCCATGTGTTGGATAAGATCAGGGTAGACTATTACGGAACACCTACTCCGATTCAACAGGTGGGTAACGTTACGGTGCCTGAACCGAGAATTATTCAGATCGCTCCATGGGAAAAATCCCTTATTAAAAATATCGAAAAGGCGATTATGGCTTCTGATGTAGGAATTACGCCTAGTAATGACGGCATAAGCATTCGTCTCGTTTTCCCCGAGCTTACGGAGGAACGCAGAAAAGAGCTGGTAAAGGATGTTAAGAAAAAGGGTGAGGACGGCAAGGTCGCAATCCGCAATATAAGAAGAGACGGGAACGAAGCCTTCAAGAAGTTAGGAAAGGGCGATGTTTCAGAGGATGAGATAAAGCAGCTTGAGGATGAACTGCAGAAGATGACGGATAAGTTCATTAAGGATATCGATAAGCTGATCGATGAAAAGTCCAAGGAAATCCTTAAAGTATAATAATATAAAATGAAGAGGGACAGTCGATAGAAATCGCATTGTCCCTTTTGTAGGTATCACGAGAGAAGCATTCGTTCGTGAGAAGAAATAGGAGCAGGAAATGCAGGAGAACAAGAATCAGACGGATTTGAAAATTCCAAAACATGTAGCGATTATTCTGGATGGAAACGGACGCTGGGCGAAGAGCAAGGGAATGCCCAGAAATTATGGACATGTTCAGGGCGCGAAGGCGGTGGAGATCATTTGTGAGGAAGCATATAAGATGGGAATACAATATCTTACCGTTTATGCCTTTTCCACGGAGAACTGGAACCGGCCTAAGGATGAGGTAGATGCCTTGATGAAGCTTCTGCGCAATTATTTGAAGACCTGCTTAAAGACTGCGGAGAAAAATAGAATGTGCGTCAGGATTCTGGGCGATAAGTCGAGGCTGGACGAAGATATCCGAAAGAGGATCGACGAGTTGGAGTCTGCAACGAAGGATAATGACGGCTTGCATTTTCAGATAGCGCTGAATTACGGCGGCAGGGATGAGATCCTGCGGGCGGTAAGGGAAATCGCACGCGGAGTGCAAAGCGGAGCACTTAAGGTGCAGGATATTGAGGAAGAAACATTAAGTGCAGCGCTGGATACGAAAGAGCTTCCTGAGCCGGATCTATTGATCCGAACCTGCAACGAGCAGAGGATTTCCAATTTCCTGCTATGGCAGCTGGCTTATACGGAGCTTTACTTTACGCCTGTTCCCTGGCCGGATTTTACAAAAGAAGAATTGGTAAAAGCCGTCGAAGCATATACTATGAGAGACAGACGATATGGCTTGCTTAAGGAGGAATGATGTATGTTTATGACACGTTTGTTCAGCAGTGCAGTGCTCGTTATTATTGCGCTCATTACTCTTTTGCAGGGAGGTTATCTGCTAGCAGCCATTCTTTTATTCATATCTCTTGTGGCCTATTATGAATTATGCAGAGCTTGTAAGATATGTGAGGAGGGGCAGAAGATCAAGGCTCCTCTTGTGATAGGATACGCCGGAATCATATGCTATTACGGGACGGTAGTATTTGCAAAAGAGGCGGTATTCCAGCTCCTTTGTATTTTATTCGTTCTTGTGGCATATATGTTTGTATACGTATTTTCCTTTCCGAAGTATCAGGCAGGGGAAATTATGTCCGCGTTTTTTAGTTTCGTATACGCGCCGGTAATGTTCTCCTTTATTTATTTGACGAGGGAACTTCCTAATGGCGTATATATCGTATGGATGATTTTTGTAGGCTCGTGGATCTGTGACACTTGCGCTTATGTAAGCGGAATGCTTTTTGGAAAGCATAAACTGGCACCGAAACTAAGCCCGAAGAAATCGATAGAGGGTTCTGTGGGAGGAATACTTGGCTCCGGGTTGGTGGGAGGCTTGTACGGATATTTCGTTGTGGAAAAAGTAGTGGAAGGGCAAGAAATCACTTGGATATTCGTGATTATCAGCATGATGGGGGCGGTAATATCCCAAATAGGAGATTTGGCGGCTTCCGCAATCAAGAGAAATCATGAGATCAAGGACTATGGACGCCTGATTCCGGGACATGGAGGAATCATGGACCGCTTCGACAGTGTTATCTTTACCGCACCGATGATATATGCTTTGGCGGTGCTCTTGATAAAGCAGATATAGAAGGCAAGAGAACATAAATTTTTCACATGTATTTGGTACGATAAAGAAGAGGCATGGTTAACGATATGAAGAAGATAGCAATTTTAGGGTCCACGGGTTCCATCGGAACGCAGACCTTGGAAATTATAAGAAGCAATGATGATTTACAGGTAGTGGCTTTGGCCGCCGGCAGTAACGTGGAATTGATGGAAAAGCAGATTCGGGAATTTTCTCCGTCCATAGCTGCGATGTGGAGCGAGACAGCCTGTGAGGAATTGAAGATAAGAGTAGCGGATACTCCGGTAAAAGTGCTTAGCGGCATGGAGGGACTTCTCCAGATAGCTGTCATGGAGGAAGCGGATGTATTGGTTACAGCGATTGTGGGAATGATTGGTATTAAGCCCACCATAGCTGCGATAGAAAATGGAAAGACTATCGCACTGGCTAACAAGGAGACGCTGGTAACGGCAGGGCACATTATTATGCCGTTAGCCGCCAAACATCATGTGGATATCCTACCGGTAGACAGCGAGCACAGCGCGATTTTCCAATCCATGAACGGCGAAAACAAAAGACGCATGAGCAAAATATTTTTAACGGCCTCCGGCGGCCCGTTTCGAGGAAAGACGAAGGAGCAGCTAAGGGATATGAGAGTGGAGGATGCCTTGAAGCATCCCAACTGGGCGATGGGACGAAAAATTACCATAGATTCTGCAACTATGGTAAACAAGGGCTTGGAAGTGATAGAAGCCAAGTGGCTCTTCGGCGCTGAGCTTTCTCAGATCGAGGTGGTAGTTCATCCTCAGAGCATCATTCACTCGATGGTGGAATATGCCGACGGTGCAGTAATTGCTCAGCTGGGCACACCGGATATGAAGCTTCCAATTGCTTATGCGCTTTTTTATCCGGATAGACGTCCTATGGATGGAAAAAGAGTAAACTTTTTCGACTTAAAGCAACTTACCTTCGAGAAGCCGGATTTGGAAACCTTCCAAGGGCTGAAGCTGGCATTCGACGCGGCGAATCGCGGCGGCAGCATGCCTACTGTATACAATGCGGCGAATGAAAAAGCCGTCAGCTTGTTTCTGGATCGGAAAATAGGGTTCATGCATATCCCTGAGCTGATAGCAGCCTCTATGGAAAGGCATAAGCCCATCGAGAACCCCAAGGTGGAAGAGATACTTCGAGCAGAAGCAGAAACTTATGAATATATAAAGCAGGTGGTAAATTGACAATAACGATAATTTTATTTCTAATCATTTTTGGTATCATCGTAATATCCCATGAGCTGGGTCACTTTTTACTGGCGAAAAAGAACGGAATCAGGGTGGTGGAATTCGCAATTGGTATGGGGCCGACGCTGTTTCACTTTAAAAGGGGAGAGACGGTTTATAGTCTTAAGATTTTCCCGATCGGAGGAGCGTGTATATTCGACGGTGAAGATGGAGTTAAGTCAGAGAACGGAGAAAAGGATGAAGGCTCTTTCTTGTCGGCAAGCGTTTGGGCCAGAATTTCTTCGGTTGCCGCAGGGCCGCTGTTCAATTTTCTTTTGGCTTTTCTTTTAGCGCTCATCATTGTGGCGTTCACCGGTTCGGACAGACCGGTGATCCAAGAGATAACTCCAGGCGGAGCGGCACAGACGGCGGGAATGGAAGCCGGAGATTTAATCACAAAGATAAACGGAGAAAAAATTCATTTATACAGGCAGGTAAATCTCATTTCTGCGCTGAACCATGGGGAGGATTTAAACATCGATTTTGTGCGTGACGGAGAGAAATACAGCGTTACCCTTACTCCCATTTACGACAGTTCGGCAGGCCGCTATTACATCGGCTTAACGGGAGCGGGAGAATATTTCAAATGCAATGCCCTTCAAGTGTTCCAATACAGCTATTATGAGTTGGAATATTGGGTAAGGGCTACATTCAAGAGCTTGGGAATGCTGTTTACGGGTCAGGTAACGAAGGACGATATGGCAGGTCCTGTGGGAATAGCGCAGATAGTAGGAGAGACCTATGAAGAGGTAAAGCCTTATGGAATTAGTTCTGTCGTATTCTCCATGATGAACATTGCGATTCTTCTTTCCGTTAACTTAGGTATATTGAACCTTCTTCCTTTCCCGGCTCTGGATGGTGGAAGGCTGGTATTTCTTTTGATAGAAGCAATTAGAGGGAAGCCGGTTCCGCCGGAAAAAGAAGGAATAGTACATTTGGCGGGAATGGCCGCGCTTATGATACTTATGGTATTTGTGCTGTTTAATGATATTTCGCGGTTGTTTTCGTAGCAGTTGAGGTGTGGAGATAACCGAGCCGGCCGCAAAGTACTTTCATGTACTATGCGGCCTTAATGCTGCATCAAAAAATTTGTGCATATTGCATACTTGTTTCTTTGTTTAAAGCTCTATATAATAAACCATATCGAAGGTTGTGTTCGACCTTCAGAAATCAAAGTAAATTATCTGATGTGAGAGTCTGAGTCAAAGCCTCTTGCAATCCTACAATTTCTGTAGATTTTTATCCTAAAAAAGCAGGAAACTTCACTTGTCATTTCATAACCCGGCAGGGCACATGGATGCATTTTGCTGTCAACTTATCTGTATTTGCAGATGTACGCTCACCGCATTCCCTATTGTCATGTGCATTTGCGAAACCCGTAACTTTTGGAAAGGAGAAAAAATGTACTACCTCACCGAGCTATACTGGAATACCGGTTTCCGCCCCTCAAATGAAGATTCCCTATCCCTCCAGGAAGTGTATATAAAAGGCGAACGCGCAGTATTCGCCCTCATATGTGATGGTATTGGCGGATTATGTAGAGGAGAGCAGGCCAGCGGCTTTGTGTCGGAGCGAATGACCGAATGGTTTTACGCAGAGGCACTCCCTATGATGGCACGATACAAAAAAATGAAAAAAATAAAGCGGGCAGGAATACGAAGCCTATATGCCTGTAACGAAGAAATGAGAAAATTTGCATCTCAGGAGCAGATACAATTTGGAACAACAATCACCATGATGATTTTTTACAAGAAACATTACTTGCTCTGGCACAGCGGGGATACAAGAGCCTACCGCATTTCCCTGAAAAGGAAAATGATTAAAACAAGTAAAGACGAAAGAATGAATTCCCAAGGAGTTCTAAAACGCCTGACCAGAGATCACTCGGCAGATGAGCATATCTTAACGAAATGTATTGGAAGCTTCGTGTGGAAGGAACCGGACAGCCATATAGGAAGAATAAAGAAAAAAAACACCTTTTTGCTCTGTTCCGATGGTTTCCGGCATGTAATCTCAGAGGAAAAGCTAACAGAGACGCTGCTCCCGTCCCATCTCACCTCGAAAGAACAAATAGGACGCAGAATAAAGGAAATTGCTGATTATTCCAAAAGGCGGGGAGAGAAGGATAATATTTCTGCCATAGTTATCAAAACCGGGTAAAGGAGGACAATGTCGTGGAAAATGAATTAGGAAATTTGGAGGAAATACCGGAAGAAAAATATCAGATGGAAGGATTGCAAATAGGAAAATGTAAGATAGAAGAATTTCTGATAGAAAAATATCGTATACAAGAAGAAATCGGAAAAGGGGGAAGCGGAATCGTATATAAGGCACAGGATGAACGCTTAGGACGTACCGTGGCAGTGAAGGAATTTCACGGTGGCAAATATGCAAGAAAAGAAATCGAACTGCTCAAGAAATTGAAACACCAGGCGCTTCCTGATATTTTTGATTATATAGTGGCGGGAGAGAAGAAATATCTTGTCATGGAATACATAGAAGGGGTGACCCTTGAAAGCTATGTGAAGAAATTTGGACCTATCTGTCAAAAGCAGGCACTCGTGTGGGCAGGTGAACTTGCGCAGGTTCTCCATTATCTGCATGGGCGAGGTGAACCGGTAATCTATCGGGATATGAAGCCTTCTAATGTGATGATAAACGATAGGGGCGAAGCCAAGCTTATCGATTTTGGCAGCGCATATTTTAAATATGAGGAGAGGCAGGAACAGATATGCACGGGTACCTACGGCTATGCGGCGCCGGAGCAGTTTGGAAGAAGTGCGGGATCGGTTGTGGATGAGAGGAGTGATGTCTATGGTCTGGGAGCAACCCTTCACTATATGCTTACGGGAAGCGATCCATCTCTGCCTCCTTTTCTGATACAGCCCCTTCGATTTTACAATGCAGCATTGTCACCCGGACTGGAAAAAGTAATTAAGAAGGCAACAGAGAAGGAGAGGGAGAGACGGTATCAGAACATAGCACAAATGGAGGAAGCGCTAAAGAAGCAGAATGGGGCAGACAAGAGGCGGAAGTGGATGTATGCAGTGGCAGGCGTTATTTATTATATATTATTGCTTATCGCAGGGGGTATATTTTTGAACTTGTGGGAGTTATATATAAGATATGGAGAAGAGAGGCTTATCGGCAATGAATGGAAAGTGGAAGTTACAGCGGGAGTTATTATTGCTCTTTGCCTTATAAAAACGGTACTTGGAAGCAGGAGAGCGGGGCCGTGCAAAAAGGTAAGGCAGATAAAGTCTGTTTACCTTTCCGCTAAAAAGAACAGAGGGCTTATGATGATTTTTTGTATCGTAATGGCTTCCTTTCTTCTGGCGGCCCCTTGTATGGCTTCTGAAAAGGATGAGATCTTCCCTGTAGTCATCCGGAACGAAAAGGGACAGAAGTTAATCATCCGGTATGATACTGTGTACAGTCCCCCGGGAGATATGAAATTAGAAGTACCGGCGGACAGTTTTGAAGGCGGGAAAGAATACGAGCTTACTCTTATTTGTACCGAGCTTGATACAAAGGACGAAAGAAGCAGAACTTTTTACTTGAAATTTCCCGCACCTTGACACTAAAATAGGGGTATGATAGACTTCAAGTTATCATACCATCGATTGACTCATGCAAAACTCATGGTTCAGGGCGTGTAAGATCTTGTCAATCGATGGTACAGTTTGTCGGAGAACTCCGGCAGGGAGGTATTCATGTATAGAGATAATACGAAGGTTGTACATATAGGAAATAGGGTGATTGGCGGTGGGAATCCCATTCTGATCCAGTCTATGACAAATACGAGGACAGAGGATGTGGAAGCCACAGTTACGCAGATACACAGGCTGGAGCAGGCGGGCTGCGAAATCATTCGATGCACGGTGCCTACTATGGAGGCGGCGCTTGCTATAAAAGAGATTAAAAAGCAAATATCCATACCTTTAGTAGCCGATATTCATTTCGATTACCGGATGGCGATTGCAGCAATGGAAAACGGTGCGGATAAGATAAGAATCAATCCGGGAAATATCGGGAAAAAGGAAAATGTCGCCGCTGTCGTAACGGTGGCGAAGGAGCGGAATATCCCCATTCGCGTCGGTGTAAACAGCGGCTCTTTGGAAAAGGATCTGATTGAAAAATACGGCGGTGTCACCGCACAGGGAATCGTGGAAAGTGCGCTGGATAAGGTGAAGATGATAGAGGAGCTGGGCTATGATCATCTGGTGATCAGTATCAAATCCTCCGATGTGCTTATGTGCGTAAAGGCCCATGAGATATTGGCTAAGGAGACCGGTTACCCGCTTCACGTAGGAATTACAGAGTCGGGAACGCTCTTAGGAGGAAATATCAAATCGGGAGTGGGGCTTGGCATCATTTTATATCAGGGGATTGGTGATACAATCAGGGTGTCCCTGACCGGTGATCCGGTGGAGGAAATCAAATCGGCGAAACTGATTCTGCGCACGCTGGGGCTTAGAAAAGGTGGGATAGAGGTAGTTTCCTGCCCTACCTGCGGCAGAACGAAAATCGATCTGATCCAGCTTGCCAATGAGGTGGAACAGATGGTCCAGGATATACCGTTAGACATCAAGGTAGCAGTGATGGGCTGTGCGGTAAATGGCCCCGGAGAAGCGAGAGAGGCAGATATCGGTATTGCGGGCGGTACCGGAGAAGGGCTGTTAATCAAAAAGGGCAAAATCGTAAAAAAGGTACCGGAGGATCAGCTTCTTTCCGTATTAAAGGAAGAACTGTTAAATTGGAACAAAGAATAGGGTTGATGAGAGTTGAAAAAGTTTTTTGAGGTTTTCCCGTCGTTACAATTGGAGGATAAGCTGCAGGATTTGTTCGGTCAGGTGGAGGTGGAAAGAATCTCTGCTACTAAGCGAAAGGATTTTTTGCGTATCTATATTTCCAGCGACAGACTTATTCGCAAGGAATATGTTATGAAGGTGGAGGAGTCAATAAAAAAACAGCTCTTCCCCAGCTTTTCCATGACAATAAAGATATATGAAAAATATCATCTGTCGGCACAATATAACCCAGAGAAGTTCATGCATATATATAAGGATAGTATTTTGCTGGAACTTAGAGAATATAGTCCGGTGGAATACAATATCTTCAAGAATGCAGACATTGAATATCCTTCGGAAAATAAAATCAGACTTACCATAGAGGATTCCGTACCGGCGAGAAGCAAGTCTGAGGAGCTGCTCCGTATCTTGGATAAGATATATAATGAGAGGTTCGAATTTCAGGTAGATATTTCCGTAGACTATAAGGAAGGGAAATCTGGAAAATATAAAGAAGAAGATGATCTGAAGATTGCAAGGCAGGTTGCGGATATTGCGGCTAGAGTAGGAGGATTATCTCCCGGCGAGGATGCGCAGAATGAATCGGAGGCAGAGGCTAATTCACCTGCGGAACCTAAGTCAGGCGGTGTGACGAAGCCGATCGAGTCTGGAATGAGGGGAAGTTTCCGCACCGGAAGAAAAGACGGTGATAAGAGTGACTTCAGGAGGGCGGTAAAGCGCTCTGATAATCCGGACGTCTTGTACGGCAGGGACTTTGACGAAGAAGCCATGCCTATAGAAGACATCATTGGCGAAATGGGAGAGGTGACGATCCGCGGCAAGATCATCAACATGGATAAGCGTGAGATAAAGAATGAGAAGACTATTCTTTTTTATGATATTACGGACTTTTCGGATACTCTGACGGTAAAACTGTTTGCGGGCAACGAGCAGGTGGCGGAAATAACGGAAGGAATGAGGCCTGGGGCGTTCGTGAAGCTTAAAGGTATGGCTGTCATCGATAAGTTCGATAACGAATTGACCATAGGCTCTATTAGTGGAGTAAAGAGAATACCGGATTTCACCTCTTCACGGTCGGATAACAGTGCCAGAAAGAGAGTGGAGCTTCATTGTCATACCAAAATGAGTGATATGGACGGCGTTTCTGAGGCGAAGGATATTGTTAAGCGTGCCTATAAGTGGGGACATCCGGCTATCGCCATTACGGACCATGGAGTCGTGCAGTCCTTTCCCGATGCCAATCACGTATGGGAGGATTTGTGGAAGGCAGAGAAGGCGAAACGGAAGGAGGCAGGAGATAAGAATCCCGATAAGCAGGACTTCTTCAAGGTTATTTACGGAATGGAAGCCTATCTGGTAGATGATTTGAAGGAAATCGTGACGGGTGATAAGGGGCAGGATTTCAGCAGCACCTTTGTTGTATTCGATATCGAGACTACGGGCTTTTCTCCGGTACATAACAGAATTATAGAAATTGGCGCAGTGAAGGTAATTGACGGACAGATTGCGGACAGATATTCTGCCTTTGTGAATCCGGATGTGCCGATTCCCTTCGAAATAGAGAAACTGACGGGTATCAACGACGAGATGGTTATGGATTCTCCTATGATCGATGTGATTTTGCCGCAATTTTTTGATTTCTGTGAGGATGCAGTGCTGGTAGCCCATAACGCGAATTTCGATATGAGTTTTATTATAGAAAATGCCAGAAGGTTAGGCTTGGAGAAGGAATTTACTTACGTGGATACGGTAGGCATCGCGAGAATACTTCTGCCGCATCAGGCCAGACATACGTTGGACGCGGTGGCAAAAACACTGGGAATATCCCTTGAAAACCATCATCGTGCAGTGGATGATGCGGAAGCTACCGCAGAAATATTTGTAAAGTTCATTCCGATGCTTAAAGAAGAAGGCGCCGATACGTTAAAGAAAGTTAACGCTCTCGGAGCCTCCAGCCCGGATATTGTAAAGAAGCTTCCCACCTACCATGCGATCATTCTTGCCAAGAACGATACGGGACGGGTTAATTTATATCGTCTTGTTTCGGAATCTCATTTAACTTTTTATAGTAAGAGGCCGAGGGTTCCAAAGAGCTTGCTTCTCAAATATAGAGAAGGCTTGATTCTTGGCAGTGCGTGCGAAGCGGGAGAGCTTTATCGGGCTCTGCTAGACGGCAAGGCGGATGCAGAAATTGCAAGGCTTGTTAATTTCTATGATTATTTGGAGATACAGCCTCTTGGCAACAACAAGTTTATGATCGAGTCGGAGAAGGTAAGGAATATCAACTCCATGGATGATATTATGGACATCAATAAGAAAATCGTGGAGCTTGGAGAGCAGTTTGGAAAGCCGGTGGTAGCGACCTGCGATGTGCATTTCCTCGATCCGGAGGATGAGGTTTACCGACGTATCATTATGGCGGGAAAGGGGTTTTCCGATTCGGATGATCAGGCTCCGCTCTACCTTCGCACTACGGAGGAGATGTTGGAGGAGTTCGAATATCTGGGAAGCGATAAAGCGCAGGAGGTAGTCATTACCAATACGAATCTGATTGCGGATATGGTGGAAACCATGTCTCCGGTAAGACCGGATAAATGCGCACCCATCATTCCTGACAGCGACAAGACGCTGACGGATATTTGCTATAATAAGGCACATGAAATATACGGGGATATGTTGCCGGATATCGTGGAAAAAAGATTGGAGAGGGAACTTCATTCCATTATAACCAACGGCTTCGCAGTAATGTATATCATTGCCCAAAAGCTTGTTTGGAAATCGGTGGAGGATGGGTATCTGGTAGGCTCCAGAGGATCGGTAGGCTCCTCTTTTGTGGCGACTATGGCAGGTATCACGGAGGTAAATCCATTAAGCCCGCACTATTATTGCTCAGAATGCCATTATAATGATTTCTATTCCGAAGAGGTAAAGGCTTATGCGGGGCGGGCGGGCTGTGATATGCCGGATAAGGCATGTCCGGTCTGCGGTGCGCCGCTTAAGAAGGACGGCTTCGATATCCCTTTTGAAACCTTCCTCGGTTTTAAGGGAGACAAGGAGCCGGACATTGACCTTAACTTTTCCGGTGAATACCAGAGTAAGGCACATAAATATACGGAGGTTATCTTCGGAGCGGGGCAGACATACAGGGCCGGGACGATAGGTACCCTGGCGGATAAGACCGCCTTCGGCTATGTGAAGAATTATTTCGAAGAGCGCGGATGGAGAAAGCGTACCTGCGAAATCAACCGCATTGTCGTAGGGTGCACAGGAATTCGAAGAAGTACTGGCCAGCATCCGGGAGGCATTATCGTATTGCCTTTGGGTGAGGATATCAACTCTTTTACGCCTGTGCAGCATCCGGCTAATGATATGACCACGGATACCGTAACGACCCATTTCGATTACCACTCCATAGACCATAACCTATTGAAGCTGGATATTCTTGGGCACGACGATCCTACCATGATTCGTATGCTTCAAGATTTGACAGGAATCGATCCGGTAAAGATTCCTTTGGACGATAAACAGGTCATGTCTCTGTTTAAGAATACGGAGGCACTTGGAATTACGCCCGACCAGATCGGGGGCTGTAAGCTGGGAGCTTTGGGAATACCGGAGTTCGGTACGGAATTCGCCATGCAGATGTTGATCGATACGAAGCCTCAGGCTTTTTCCGATTTGGTCAGAATTGCGGGGCTGGCTCACGGTACGGACGTATGGCTTGGAAATGCACAGACGCTCATTCAGGAAGGAAAGGCGACTATTTCCACGGCAATCTGTACAAGAGACGATATCATGGTCTATTTGATCGGTATGGGAGTGGAGAGCTCTCTGGCGTTTAACATAATGGAGAGCGTGCGGAAAGGAAAGGGCCTGACCGCTCAGATGGAGGAAGCCATGGTGGCTGCGGATGTGCCCGACTGGTATATATGGTCGTGCAAGAAGATCAAGTATATGTTCCCGAAAGCCCATGCGGCGGCATATGTTATGATGGCTTGGCGCATCGCCTATTGTAAGATCAATTATCCCCTTGCTTTTTATGCGGCCTTTTTCAGCATCCGTGCCTCTGCCTTTTCCTATGAGCTGATGTGTCAGGGCAGGGATCACTTGGAGAAAATGATGACGGATTATAAGCGCAGAAGTGATACGCTGTCAAAAAAGGAGCAGGACTCATTCCGTGATATGAAGGTTGTTCAGGAGATGTACGCCAGGGGATTTGAATTCGTTCCTATCGATATTTTTTCCGCACAGTCCCGCCTGTTCCAAGTCGTGGGCGGCAAGCTCATGCCGTCGCTAAATAGCATAGATGGTTTGGGAGAGAAGGCGGCGGACGCCATTGTAGAGGCTGCTAAGGACGGCGCTTTTTTGTCGAAGGACGATTTCAGACAGAGAACGAAGGTCTCCAAAACGGTCATCGAGCTGATGGACACCTTGAATTTGTTAGGTAATCTTCCGGAGTCGAATCAAATAAGTTTATTTGATTTTGTATCCTAAATATTATATAATAAAAGGGAAGTTTTGGTAGTACATAAGACGTCAGATGGAGGGTACATATGTTTAGTCAGATTTTTGGGAGATATTTAGTGGGAAAAAACTTGATTTCGGCGAGTAAGCTGGAAAAGGCATTGGAATATCAGCAGAAGGTCCGCGTAAAAATGGGGCTTATCGCTGTTTCCGAGAAGCTTTTAACCGAAGAAGAAGCGGAAAAAATTAATAAAAGGCAGGCAGGGGAAGATAAGCGCTTCGGCGATATTGCGGTAGAACAGGGTTACCTGACTGAGAATCAGGTAGAGAGGCTTTTAAAGCTTCAGGGTAATCCTTATCTGGTGTTCGTACAGTCGATGACGGAGAATGGCATTATGACGCTTGAGGAAATAGAGAAAGCGATGGAGCTGTACCGGAAAGAGACTGGATTTACGGCTACCGATATCGAGGATTTGAAGAGCGGCGATGCGGATCGTATCGTACCTCTTTTCATAAGGAGCGACGATGAGCGGGCGCAGGCGCTTGCGGGAGTAGCTATCCGCACGGTGATCCGCCTGATAGATTCCAGAATAGCAATCGGCCCCTCCGAGGAAGTCGAAGATTATGAATTCAAAGATATAGCTTTACAGGACGTAAAGGGGGAGTACAATATAACTCTAGGGCTTTCGGGAGAAGAGAACAGTCTGCTTGCAATCGCCAGCGCTTTTGCGAAGGAAGAGTTTACCGAGATGGATCTGTATGCTTTCGACTCGGTATGTGAGTTCATTAACTGTGTAAACGGGCTGTATGCTTCCGCGTTGAGTGTAGAGGGAGTTTCAGTGGATATGGTTCCTCCCATGTTTTATCAGAAGGGAAGAATAAAAGTTGACGGGAAAGCGCTCGTTATCCCTTTATACATTAAGAACAGCAAGATAGAAGTTTTTATTGCGATGGACACAAACCTTAACGTTTCCGTATAACATAGATATATATCAATAGGAGGACATAATTATGGCAAGTATTTTGATTATAGACGATTCGAGGACATCCCGAAAGATTTTGAAGGAAGTGTTGGAGAGCGCAGGACATAAGGTGGTTGGTGAGGCTGCGAACGGAGAAGAAGGAGTCGGTTTATATAGAGAATTGAAGCCGGACTTAGTGACCTTGGATATTACCATGCCGGTGATGAACGGTTTGGAGGCGCTTGAACACTTGATCGAGGAGGACAAGAAGGTGAAGGTTATTATGATTACCGCCGCCGGGCAGAAGGAGAAGATGGTCAAGGCAATTAAGGAAGGTGCTGCCGATTTCATTACCAAGCCTTTCGAGGCGGAACATGTAATCGAAGCGGTAAACCGCTTGTTGGAGCGATGAAATAAGGCGCGAAATGACCGATAAATGGAGGGGAAATTAAAAAGACAGAACAAATACAAAATTTTAAAAAAAAGTGCTTGCATTATTAGTCGTTTTATAATAAAATAAGCAAGTCGGCAAATGAACAGGAAAAAATGTTCGGTTTGTATTCGTTCTGGCTCGTTGGTCAAGCGGTTAAGACGCCGCCCTCTCACGGCGGAATCAGGGGTTCGATTCCCCTACGAGCTGCTTTAATTATTTTTTCGAAAATCCTTGCAATTAGTGTGATGTAGTGCTATAGTATAGGAAGAATATATGTTACTGTTAATTAGAGTGGACTTGCGAGTCCACTCTTTTTGCGGGTAATGATTTTCTGACGGGAATTTCTGATAGAAATTTTCTATCAGAAATTGAGAAAGGAACGGGTGAATAGATGTCCAGAAAAGAAACATATGAAAACAGGACAGAGGAGCTGCTTCGGCCGATAGTGCAGGAAGCTGGCGTAGAGATTTACGATGTGGAATATGTAAAAGAGGGGAGCGATTTTTATCTTCGTGCTTATATCGATAAGCCGGAGGGAGTGAATATTAATGACTGCGAGGCGGTGAGCCGTGCGCTGTCGGATGCGTTAGATGAGAAAGACTTTATAAGCGATGCCTACATTTTGGAAGTGAGCAGTCCGGGGCTTGGAAGAACATTGAAAAAAGATAAGCATTTGGAGAAAAGTATCGGAGAAGAAGTAGAAATTAAAACATATAAGCAGATAGACAAGTGTAAGGAGTTCAAAGGCGTATTGAAAGCATACGATGAGAAATCCGTAACGATAGAGGCTGAGAAGGAACTGGTTTTTGAAAGAACAGATATCGCATTAATCAGATTAGCACTTGATTTTTAGAGAGGATAATCTCGGTACGAGATAGCAGAAAGGAAAAGAGAAAAATGAACAAAGAATTGATGGAAGCATTAGATATTCTGGAGAAGGAAAAGGAAATCAGCAAAGAAACATTGTTTGATGCCATTGAGAATTCATTGATTACAGCCTGCAAAAATCATTTTGGAAAATCGGATAATATCAAAGTTGAAATTAACAGAGAGACCTGCGATTTTCTATGCTATGCGGAGAAAGAAGTAGTGGAGGAAGTAGAGGACGACTGCTGTCAGATTACGCTTGCGGATGCAAAAGAGCTTTCGCAAAAGGCGCAGCTTGGAGACCTTCTTCACGTAGAAATCAAATCCAAGGAATTCGGACGCATTGCAACACAGAATGCGAAGAATGTTATCCTGCAGAAAATAAGAGAAGAAGAAAGAAGCGTTATCTATAATCAGTATTATGAAAAAGAAAAAGATGTGGTAACCGGAATCGTACAACGTTATGTAGGAAAGAACATTAGCATAAACTTAGGGAAAGCGGACGGAATATTGAATGAGACCGAGCAGGTAAAGGGTGAAGTTTTCAAACCTACGGAACGGGTTAAGGTTTATATTTTGGAAGTGAAGAACACGCCTAAGGGACCGAGGATTCTCGTTAGCCGTACCCATCCCGAACTGGTAAAGAGGCTGTTTGAGTCCGAGGTTACGGAGATCAAGGACGGCACGGTTGAAATCAAAAGCATTGCCAGGGAATCGGGGAGCAGAACTAAAATGGCTGTTTGGTCCAATAATCCCAATGTGGATGCTGTAGGTGCATGTGTCGGTTTAAATGGCGCGCGAGTGAATTCCATTGTGGAGGAGCTGCGCGGAGAAAAAATCGACATTATTAACTGGGACGAAAACCCCGGCAATCTCATTCAGAATGCTTTGTCTCCGGCAAAAATCGTTGCGGTATTCGCAGATCCTGATGAAAAGACGGCAAAGGTCGTAGTACCGGATTATCAGCTTTCTCTGGCGATCGGTAAGGAAGGACAGAATGCAAGGCTCGCAGCGAGACTGACCGGATATAAGATAGACATCAAGAGTGAGACGCAGGCGAAGGATTCGCCGGGCTTCCGTTATGAGGATTACGCGGATGAATATGACGAGTATGACGAGGAATATGATGAAGAGTATGACGGCGAGTATGTAGAAGAGGATAGTTTGGAAGAAATTCCGGCAGAAGAATAGAGGGCTTTTGTATCAAATTGATACGATAAGCTTAGAAAGGGCATGATATGGCAAAGAAAATCCCTTTGAGACAATGCGTGGGCTGTGGTGAGATGAAGAGCAAGAAGGAAATGATGCGGGTTTTAAAAACAGCGGAAAACGACATTATTCTCGACGTAACAGGCAAAAAGAATGGAAGGGGTGCTTATGTTTGTATTTCTGAGGAGTGCCTGAAAAAGGCAAGGAAGAATAAAGGGCTTGAGCGGTCTTTTAAAATGAGTATTCCAGACGAGGTTTATGAAAAGCTGGAGAAGGAGTTTAGAGGAGAATGAATAAGATATATTCATTACTCGGCCTCGCTGCCAGATCCAGAAATGTAGTGAGCGGAGAGATAGCAACAGAAAAAGCAGTGAAGACGGGAAGCGCGGTATTGGTAATAGTCAGTAAGGACGCTTCCGATAATACCATAAAAATGTTTCGCAATATGTGTGACTTTTATAATGTGCCGTTTTTTCAATATGGAACGAAAGAGGAACTGGGGCACGCCATGGGTAAAGAAATGCGCTCTTCATTAGCAGTAACAGATAATGGATTTGCACAGTCCATAAAGAAGCATTTGGAAGCATCAGAAGAATAAAACGGAGGTAGTGAGCATGGCGAAAATGAAAGTACATGAGCTTGCGAAAGAATTAGATAAACAGAGTAAAGATATTATCTCTTTTCTACAAGAAAAGGGAATAGAGGCAAAGGCGCCGCAAAGCTCCATCGAGGACGATTCGGTAGCTCTTATAAGAAAACAATTTGGGAAAGAGAGGGCTGAGACGACGAAGCAGGAAGTTGTAAAAGCAGAGCAGGAGACAGCAGATATACCTAAGAAAAAGAAGAAGATTATTTTTGTGAGCAATCCTCACAACAGCAAGATGCCGGGACAAAAGCCCCAGCAGCAGGGCGGAGAGAGAAAAGCAACCTCGGCTCCTGGTAATAGCAATTCGACGAATTCGAATCAGAAAAAGGCTGCAGAGCCATATCGTCCGGTAAAACCGTTGACACCACCCTCGCCTACACCTCCCGTGACGATGGTATCGCCTGCCGGTACACCTAAAAAAGAGACGAAATCGATGCAGGAAGCAGATTCTGTAATTGAGACACAGACAGCGGCAGCAAGACCGACGGAAAGGGATACTTCTGAAAGAAGAAGCTATTCTGATAACCGCAGCGGCAATACGGAGTCTCAAAGAAGAACCGATAATAATAGAAATGACGGCGGAAGCAGACCGTATAATAACAACAGGCCCGACGGCGGAAACAGGCCGTATAATAACAACAGGCCTGACGGTGGGAGCAGACCGTATAATAACAACAGGCCCGACGGCGGAAACAGGCCGTATAATAACAACAGGCCTGACGGCGGAAACAGGCCGTATAATAACAATAATAACAGGCCCGACGGCGGAAGCAGACCGTATAATAACAACAGGCCTGACGGCGGAAACAGGCCGTATAATAACAATAATAACAGGCCCGACGGCGGAAGCAGACCGTATAATAACAACAGACCTGATGGCGGAAACAGACCATATAATAACAACAGGCCCGACAATAACAGAAATGAAAATCGGAGTGACAATAGAAATGATAACCGAGGAACGAATCGCCCTCCTTATGGCGGCAATCAGGAGAATCAAGGCGATAGGCGTAATT
This sequence comes from Kineothrix sp. IPX-CK, assembly GCF_039134705.1. Lineage (NCBI taxonomy): Bacteria > Bacillati > Bacillota > Clostridia > Lachnospirales > Lachnospiraceae > Kineothrix > Kineothrix sedimenti. Next base: position 2,182,824 of record NZ_CP146256.1, read on the forward strand.
ATTCTTCTAATACAAGGGGCAATAGGCCTTTTAACAATAATGAAGGCGGTGGCAGAGGCAATGCAGGGGCGGACAATAGGTTCAGAAAACCTGCGTCTTCCAAAGGCTTCGTACCGGAAAGTCCGGTAAAGGACACTGAAAAGCACAGAGATGAAGAAAAGCGCAGAATCAGTCAGGAAAAGGATAAGCGTTCCAAAAAAGATTTTATTTATGAAGAAGATACAAAAACGCTGAACAAAAATAAGGCCGGGAGGTTTATCAAACCGGAAAAGAGAGTGGAAGATGCGAAGGAAGAGCAGATTAAAGTAATTACAGTGCCTGAATCTATCACGATTAAAGATTTTGCGGATAAAATGAAGTTGCAGCCTTCTGCCATCATTAAAAAGCTGTTTCTTCAGGGTCAGATTGTAACGGTGAATTCCGAGCTTTCCTTTGAAGAGGCGGAAAATATCGCGATTGAATACGATATTATCTGTGAAAAAGAAGTTAAGGTTGACGTCATCGAGGAACTGTTAAAGGAAGAGGACGAAAACGAAGAAGAACTGGCTACGAGACCTCCGGTTATATGCGTTATGGGTCACGTCGATCACGGGAAAACTTCACTGTTAGACGCTATTCGTAAAACCAACGTCATCGATAAGGAAGCCGGCGGCATTACGCAGCATATCGGTGCTTATACGGTAAATGTTAACGGTCAGAAGATTACGTTTCTCGATACACCAGGTCATGAGGCCTTTACAGCAATGCGTATGCGCGGAGCGAACTCCACGGATATCGCTATTCTCGTAGTTGCGGCGGATGACGGAGTAATGCCTCAGACGGTAGAAGCAATCAACCATGCTAAGGCGGCAGGCATCGAAATTATCGTGGCTGTCAACAAGATAGATAAACCCAGTGCCAATATGGATCGGGTAAAACAGGAAATGACAGAATATGAGCTGATTCCTGTTGATTGGGGCGGAACGACAGAGTTCGTACCTGTTTCTGCAAAGTCAGGAGAAGGCATCGATACACTGTTAGAGACCATTTTGCTTACGGCAGAAATTCTGGAGCTTAAGGCAAATCCTGAAAGACGCGCAAGAGGTCTCGTCATCGAGGCTGAATTGGATAAGGGAAGAGGTCCGGTTGCCACTGTACTGGTACAAAAGGGTACGCTTCATGTAGGAGACTTTATTTCGGCAGGCGCATGTCACGGTAAGGTAAGAGCTATGATCGATGATAAGGGAAGACGGGTAAAAGAAGCGCTTCCTTCTACGCCGGTAGAAATTCTGGGACTTTCCGATGTACCCAGTGCAGGCGAAGTGTTTATTGCACATGAAAATGACAAGACTGCAAAAACTTATGCAGAAACCTATCTCTCTCAGAATAAAGAAAAGATGCTTGAAGATACTAAAGCCAAGATGTCTCTTGACGATCTCTTTACAAAGATTCAGGCAGGCAATTTGAAGGAACTTAATCTGATTGTAAAGGCCGACGTACAGGGAAGCGTTGAGGCGGTAAAGCAAAGCCTTCTCAAGCTTTCCAACGACGAGGTGGTAGTAAAATGTATTCATGGAGGAGTAGGTGCTATCAACGAGTCGGACGTATCGCTGGCATCGGCTTCGCAGGCGATTATTATCGGCTTCAACGTCAGACCGGATGCGATGGCCAAGACCATTTCCGAGAGGGAAGGCGTAGATATCAGGCTTTATAAAGTCATCTATCAGGCGATAGAGGATATAGAGGCAGCGATGAAGGGTATGTTAGATCCCGTATTCGAAGAGAAGGTAATCGGTCATGCGGAGGTGCGTCAGATATTCAAGGCATCTGCGATCGGCAACATTGCCGGATCTTATGTACTGGACGGTATGTTCAGAAAAGACTGCAAGGTTCGCGTTACGAGAGAGGGCGAGCAGATCTTCGAAGGCGAGCTGGCTTCTCTTAAGAGATTCAAGGACGACGTCAAAGAAGTAAAAGCCGGATTCGAGTGCGGCCTTGTATTTGAAGGCTTTGATCAGATGCAGGAGCTGGATGTCGTAGAGGCTTATATTATGGTAGAGGTACCTCGCTAAGGAGTCTATGGCTTCTGGTACGGCCTTGAAAGAAATGGATGATGATATGAGAAAAAATAGTTTAAAGAATACACGCATCAACGGGGAAGTACAGAGAGCTTTGGCTGAGATCATACGTGGAGGAATCAAGGATCCGCGTATCAGCCCTCTCACCTCGGTGGTATCGGTAGAGGTGTCTCCGGACTTAAAGACATGCAAGGCATGGATCAGCGTGCTGGGAGAAGAAGATGCCCTAAAGAGCACGCTGGCAGGCTTAAGAAGCGCGAGCGGCTATATTAAGAACCAGCTGGCAAAAGAAATCAATCTAAGAAATACGCCGGAAATCACTTTTATTATGGACCAGTCCATCGCTTATGGGGTGAACATGTCCAAACTGATCGACGAAGTGAATAAGGAAGGCGGTAAAGAAGAGGAGTAGGGGTAAATGTTTGACTTCCGCCTTTTTAGGCGGAGAAAGGGGGCGGACGATGAAAATTTCAGAAGAATTAAAAGGGGCGCAGACCATTGGCATCAGCGGACATATCAGACCTGACGGAGATTGCGTCGGCTCCTGTATGGCTTTATATTTGTATTTAAAAAAGGAATTTCCCGAGGCGCAGGTGGAAGTGTTCCTGGAGCAGCCTCCTGAGGTTTTTAACTGTATCAAGGACATAAAAGAAATACGGACCGATTTTAAAACGGAGCTTCAACGCTTCGATGCTTTTATTGCCCTCGACACGGTGAAAGAGCGTATGGGAGAAGCGGAGAAGTTTTTTGACAATGCGGGTAAGAAGATAAATATCGACCACCACATCAGCAATAAAGGCTGCGGTGGCACGAACTATATCGATGCGCAGGCCAGCTCCACCAGCGAGCTGATTTACAAGGTATTAGACGAAGAAAAGCTGGATGAAGAAATCGCTAAGGCAATTTATATCGGCATCATACACGATACGGGAGTATTCAATTATTCCAATACCACCCCGGATGCGCTTGCAATAGCATCTAAGCTGATTTCTTTCGGTTTTGATTTTTCCGAAATCATAGAAAAGACCTTTTATGAAAAGTCATATGTGCAGAACCTTCTGCTGGGGCGTGCGCTTTTGGAAAGTATCACATTTATGGACGGAAAATGTATTGTTAGTGCGATACATCAGAGAACTCTGGCTTTTTATCATGCGGATTCTAAGGATTTGGAGGGCATCGTAAGTCAGCTTAATCATACAGAGGGCGTGGAGTGCACCATTTTCATGTATCAGACGGGAACGATGGAATACAAGGTAAGCCTGCGCTCCAAGGGAATGGTAGACGTGGCGCAGATTGCCGTATTTTTCGGCGGCGGAGGGCATGTACGTGCGGCAGGCTGTACAATGAACGGCACCTTCCACGACGTAGTGAATAATCTATCTCTGCATATTGAAAAAGAACTTCAGAAGAATATGAGATAAAACATGCAAAAGATTATGGAGAGGTAAGATGTATAACGGAATTATCAATGTATATAAAGAAGCAGGCTTTACCTCTCATGACGTGGTGGCGAAGCTTCGTGGAATATTGAAGCAGAAGAAGATAGGGCATACGGGGACGCTGGATCCGGATGCGGTAGGAGTGCTCCCGGTCTGTCTTGGAAGTGCTACTAAGCTGTGCGATATGCTTACGGATAAGAGCAAGGAATACCGGACGGAGTTTCTGCTTGGAAAGATAACGGATACGCAGGATATTTCGGGTAAGGTTCTTTCAGAAAGAGAGGTAGACGTTACTGCATTACAGGTGCAGGAGGCTGTCTTGTCCTTCGTTGGAGCCTATGATCAGGTCCCGCCCATGTATTCTGCAATTAAAGTAGACGGAAAAAAGCTGTACCAGCTTGCGCGCGAAGGCAGGGAAATAGAGCGGAAGGCAAGGTCGGTACACATTGATTATATAACGATAAATAGTATAGAACTTCCTAAAGTTGCAATGACGGTAGGCTGTTCAAAGGGTACCTATATCCGGACACTATGCCATGATATCGGTCAAAAGTCAGGCTGCGGAGCCGTGATGACACATTTGGAGAGGACCCGTGCAGGCGGATTCGTTTTAGCGGATTCCATGACACTCGGCGATATAGAGAAAGCTGCAGTGCAGGGCACTGTAGGTAAATACATACTTCCGGTGGATGCGGTATTTAAGGATTATAAAGCGGTAATGGTAGAGGAAAAGTTTAAGAAACTTATCGACAACGGGAATTCCTTTTATGCCGGTATGCTGACGGAGACGGGCGCATACGGGGATGAAGAACCGGTGCGGGTGTACGGCTGTGAAGGAAAGTTTTACGGCATATATGAATATTGTTCGCGGGACGAGCGGTTTACTCCTGTGAAAATGTTTTTGGAGAAATAAAATGCAAATTATTCAAGGAACGACAGAATTCGAGTTAAGCGAAAAGAGTGCGGTTTCCATAGGTAAATTCGACGGTATCCATTTGGGGCATCAGAAATTGCTTGGCAATATATTGGAGCAAAAAGAACAAGGTCAGAAAGCGGTTGTATTCACTTTCGATCCGCCGCCCTCCGTACTTTTTGGAAGAGCGGACGATAGGGAACTGATGACGAAAAAGGAGAAAAGAACGGCCTTTGATCGGATGGGAATTGATGTACTCATAGAATTCCCGCTGACAGCGCAGACTGCAGCCACTTTGCCCGAGGATTTCATCGAGGATATTCTGGTAAAGAGGCTTCGTGCCGAATACATAGCAGCGGGAGCCGACGTGTCCTTCGGCGATAAAGGGGCAGGAAATTACATGCTCTTGCGTTCTATGGCAAAGCATTTTGGATATCAGGTGGAGATTATTGATAAGATTTATTTTAATGGACGGGAAATCAGTTCCACCTACGTGCGTGAAGAATTGGAAAAAGGCAATATGGAAACTGTGGCAAAACTGCTGGGAGCCCCTTATGGCATAAGTGAGACGGTAGTCCATGGAAACCGTTTTGGCAGAACAATCGGAATGCCTACGGCTAATCTTCTGCCTTCTGAGACTAAGCTATTGCCTCCAAGAGGGGTCTATTATTCCGAGGTATTCATAAAAGAAATGCGATATGCCGGGATAACGAATATCGGTTACAAGCCCACAGTAAGCGATATAAAGCAAATGGGTGTGGAAACCTTTATTTATGAATTCGATGAGGATATTTACGGAGAAGAGATGACGGTAAGACTGCTTTCCTATAAGAGGCCGGAGGAAAAATTTGACGGTAAAGCTGCTTTAAAGGAGCAGATGATAAAAGATATCGAAGAAGGAAAGGCATTTCATTTCGGATAGTGAATCTCGTGTCAGCGGGGAGAGCAAGGCGTAAGGACGCAATGCAGAATAATGTAGAAAAAGCGCGAAAACTTCCAAAGTTTCCCGCTTTTTTTTATTTGACAGCAGTATGCTCTGTTGCTATAATAACCCTGTAATATATTTAATAATTCTGTAATATATCGCGGAGGTTTTCATGAAATATAAAATGACGGGCATTGCCAGTATGTGCATAACGGGAATGATCTTACTGCAGAATACTCCGGTACATGCAATAGAAGGCAGTGAAGCGCTGGAGAAGCTGTTTTTGTCGAAAGAGGTTTCCACTGTTGCAAACAATGAACTGGGAACGAATTATTCCATAGCCGAAGGCATTACTACGGCCAGTGTGTTCAAGCCGAAAGCGATTGCGGTCACGGAGCCTATAAAGGAATCCATAGCACAGCCGGTAGGAGCAGCGGCCTTGCTGGAAACGGAAAAGACGCAGGAAGAATATATCGCTGCGGCAGATGAGGCTCAGGGCGCGCTCTGGGGATATACGAATCTCGGTATTTCCAATGTGGACAATAATTTAAATATAAGACAAACGCCTGCAGATGACGGAAAACTGGTAGGGAAGCTTCCGAAGAATGCGGCATGTGAAATAATAAAGAACGAAGGTGAGTGGACGCTTATCAAGTCCGGAAAGGTAGAGGGCTATGTGAAGAGCGAATTCCTATTGAATGGCTGGAATGCAAAAAAGCGTGCCAACGAAGCTATGGCCGTAGTTGCAGTAGTCAATAGCGACAGCTTAAAGGTCAGGGAAAAGCCGAATACGGACTGTGAAGTGATTACCATGGTTCCTAAAGGAGAGGAACTTGACGTAGTAGCAGTAGAAGGCGACTGGGTTAAGATTTTAATCGACGATGAGGAGAATTATGTTGCGGCAGAATATGTCAGCGTAGAGGAGAAGCTTGCAAATGCTATTACGATGACTGAGTTGTTATATGGGCAGGGTGTGTCCAATGTTCGTGTGGATTTGTGCCAATATGCAAAGCAGTTTGTAGGGAATCCTTATGTGTGGGGCGGAACCAGCCTGACCAAGGGCGCGGATTGTTCCGGTTTTGTGCTCAGCGTATTTAAGAATTTTGGTATCTCTCTGCCTAGAAATTCAGGGTCACAGGCGGGGACAGGAACGAAAATATCCATTTCTGAAGCGCAGCCCGGTGATTTGATTTTCTATGCGAAGGGCGGCAGCATCAATCATGTAGCGTTGTATATCGGCGGGGGGCAGGTGGTGCATGCCAGCAGTCCTAAGACGGGAATCAAGATTTCCCAATATAATTATAGAACTCCTGCAAAAATAGTACGGGTTTTGCCAAAAGATTGATTTGTAGTGTTTACATGAAGAATAAAATGTGTTAAAATGACAAAGTATGATATGGAACCGATACTCAGATTAGGGACGACTCCGACCCCATCTTAGTATACGGCGTTAAGACAAGAAGGAGGAAATCAAATGATTTCAAAGGAAAAGAAAACATCGATTATTCAGGAATACGCCAGAACAGAAGGCGATACCGGTTCACCGGAGGTACAGATTGCGGTACTTACAGCGAGAATTCAGGAGCTTACAGAGCATTTGAAGAGCAATTCGAAGGATCATCACTCAAGAAGAGGGCTTCTCAAAATGGTTGGACAGAGACGTGGTCTTCTCGGTTATTTGAAGAAAACCGACATTGAGAGATACCGTTCTTTAATTGAAAGACTTGGAATCAGAAAGTAATTATTAAATGGAAAAAAGGCGGATACAGACTGATAGGTTGCAGTGTCCGTCTTTTTATGCGTAAATAGGATATGTTAATAAAAGGCGGAGGGGATACTCCGAGACCACTGATGTGAGCTCGAACTTAAAATGTTTTCTGCTTCGAGAGTACATCAGTAGTTTCGGTATCTCTTGCCTTTTAAGTATAAAAAAGGAGAAAAAGAGTAAATGGAAAAAAATTACAAAACTTTTACAATGGATCTTGCTGGCAGAACTCTGAGCATCGATATAGACAGAGTCGGCAAGCAGGCAAACGGCTGCGCGTTCATGCAGTATGGTGAGACTACCGTGCTTTGCACGGCTACGGCTTCTGAGAAGCCGAGAGAAGGAATCGATTTCTTCCCTTTAAGCGTAGAATATGAAGAAAAATTATACGCAGTAGGAAAGATTCCCGGTGGCTTTAATAAAAGAGAGGGTAAGGCTTCTGAGAACGCCATTTTGACGAGCCGCGTTATCGACAGACCGATGAGACCTCTTTTCCCTAAGGATTACAGAAATGATGTCACTCTCAACAATATGGTAATGTCTGTAGATCCGACCTGCCGTCCTGAATTGGTAGCTATGATCGGTTCCGCAGTTGCAACATGTATTTCAGACATTCCCTTTGACGGACCGTGCGCAACGACACAGATAGGCATGATAGACGGTGAGTTCGTCATCAACCCTTCCCAAGAGGAGTGGAAAATCGGTGATCTAAATCTTACCGTAGCTTCTACCGCCGAAAAAGTTATTATGATTGAGGCGGGTGCTAACGAGGTACCCGAAGGTAAGATGATTGAAGCGATTTATATGGCCCATGAAATCAATCAGACGCTGATCGCATTCATCAACAAGATCGTTGACGAAGTAGGAAAAGCGAAGCACGAATATACAAGCTGTGCAGTACCGGCGGAAATGTTCGAGGAGATGAAGAAAATAGTAACTCCTGAAGAAATGGAAGAAGCAGTATTCACGGACGAGAAACAGGTGCGTGAAGAGAATATAAGAAAGATTACGGCAAAATTAGAAGAGGCCTTTGCGGAGAACGAAGAGTGGCTTGCTATTTTAGGTGAAGCTATTTATCAGTATGAGAAGAAGACAGTGCGTAAGATGATTTTAAAGGACCATAAGCGTCCGGACGGTCGTGCTATTACGCAGATCAGACATCTTGCTGCCGAAATCGATTTGATTCCCAGAGTGCATGGTTCAGCGATGTTTACGCGCGGCCAGACACAGATTTGTACGGTGACGACGCTGGCACCCCTGTCTGATATGCAGAGAATTGACGGTTTGGATGAAAATGAAGTAAATAAAAGATATATGCATCATTATAATTTTCCGTCCTATTCCGTAGGAGAGACGAAGCCCAGCAGAGGGCCCGGACGCCGGGAAATAGGACACGGAGCACTGGCGGAGAAGGCTCTCATTCCGGTACTTCCTACGGAAGAGGAATTCCCGTATGCGATCCGTACGGTATCTGAGACGTTTGAATCCAATGGCTCTACCTCTCAGGCGTCTGTCTGTGCATCCACCATGTCCCTTATGGCTGCCGGAGTTCCCATTCGCAGACCGGTTGCAGGTATTTCCTGCGGTCTTGTGACGGGAGAAGGCGACGATGACTATATCGTGCTTACGGATATTCAGGGCTTGGAAGATTTCTTTGGAGATATGGACTTCAAGGTAGCGGGTACTCATGATGGAATTACTGCCATTCAGATGGATATTAAGATTCACGGTTTGACCAGACCTATCGTAGAGGAAGCGATTCAAAAGACGAAGGAAGCGAGAGAGTATATTCTTAATGAGATCATGACTCCCGCTATCGCGGAACCCAGAAAAGAAGTGGGACCGTATGCACCTAAGATTATTTCTGTTCAGATCGATCCGGAGAAAATCGGTGATGTGGTAGGACAGCGCGGCAAGACCATTAATGAAATTATTGCGCGCACCGGTGTTAAGATCGATATTACCGATGATGGAAAAGTATCTATCTGCGGTACAGATGCCGAGATGATGGATAAAGCGGTGGAAATTGTTAAAATCATCACGACTGACTTCGAAGAAGGACAGATTTTCAAAGGGACGGTTGTCAGCATAAAGGATTTCGGAGCATTTGTTGAATTTGCGCCGGGTAAAGAAGGAATGGTTCATATTTCCAAGATTGCAAAAGAAAGAATCAATCGTGTGGAGGATGTACTGTCTCTCGGAGACAAGGTGACGGTAGTATGCCTTGGCAAGGATAAGATGGGAAGACTCAGCTTTTCTATGAAGGACGTAGCTCAGGTATAATTGAAGAGATAGCAATAAATATGACAAGAGGAAGCTTTGATGTATAAAGCTTCCTTTTTATTAAACATATATTATAAAATATATTGACAGATTATACTATGTAATATATAGTATTATGTATAAGAAGGTATTATATGGATGCACAACTAAGAAAAGGATTTTTGGAATTTTGTGTTTTGGCTGTTTTGGAAAAGCAAGATTCTTATGGATATCAAATTATAAAGGATATATCGTGTCATATCGAGATTTCAGAGGCAACCTTGTATACTATATTACGGAGAATGGAAGCAGGGAATAATGTAATCTCATATATGGTAGAACATAACCATCGGTTGCGTAAATATTTTCATTTAACGGATAAGGGTCATATATATTTAGGTATGTTTCGTCAAGAAAGGGAGCAAATAATTAAAATTTTAGATTTTATTGGGAAGTAGGCAAATAAAAATGAAGAATCAATTTTTAAAGGAATTGAATCATGAACTAAAGCGTTTGACGAAAGATGAGAGAAAAAAGAGCATTAATGACTATGAAGAAATAATTTTGGATAAAATGGAAAATGGTATGACGGAAGAAAATGCCGTTTATAGTTTGGGCAATGTCAAACAAATAGCAGAGGACATTATAAATTCTTATGAAGATCTGGATGAAAAAAAAGAGGATAATTATAAGAAATTTAGTATAATATATCCCTTTGTAGATATATGTATAATCGGTGTATCGTACCTATTGGCATATTACTTATGTCTTGGCAGTGGTCTGTATGGAAGAGGAAATTTACATTTATCATTTGGAAAATATATGTTTGGTCTGGTTTTTATCATACCAGGTTATTTGGTTTTATATTATTTTTTTAAAGCTTATATTACAAAATATATTCATGGGTATCGTTGGGAAATGAAGAATATTTTTTGGGCAAACTTGGTAGGAATAATCATTTTTTTAATAATATTATATCTCTTTAATATTTTTGAGTTTTCGAGGATTATGGTATTGACTTTCTGGGTCATAAACATTTTACTAGAATTTACAATGCGAAATTCTGCTTTTTGGGGCTTGATGAGACTTTGCAAGAGGATTCAATCTAAAAAATATAATTACTTTTAAATAATTTATTTGTTTTTCTGCATATTCCGGTCAATCTGCATGCCGATTCCGATAGCAACTGCATGGCACTTCCGACCGGTTCTGCACGCCTTTCCGCTTTAACTGCATAAATATTTTCAACGTGTTATAGTTCTTTCGTAGTCATAAAACAAACTACGAAAGGAGGCATGCAAATGCAAGACTACAACACTATTATTTGCGTGATTCAAATGCGCCAGAATAAGTGCTCAATCAGTGTGATCCAAGACCGATATCATATCGGCTCCGGAACGGTGCAGCTTATTCTAAAACGTTACAATGCTTCGGGTTTCGCCCTGGAGCAACTAAAATCCATGGAACCACCTGAGGTTGAGATGCTGTTTTATCCACCCGAGAACCTACAACGCAAAGACATCCAACTACCAGAATTCCAGCACTATTTCAATCGTATTCATTCCAAAGGAAGTAAGGTGAATGTATCTTACTGTTGGATGGAATACAAACAGGAACATCCTGATGGATACGAACAATCCCAGTTCTACGAACTTTATAACCGCTTCGTAGAACAAAACTTTGGAAAGCGTGATGTCAAGATGGCAGTGGAACGCGTTCCCGGAGAAAAAATGTACATCGATTGGGTCGGTGACCAACCAGAGCTATTAATGGATCCAGAAACCGGCGAAATACGGAAGGTACATTTATTCGTAACCACGATGGGACTTAGCAGCTATATCTATGCGGAAGCATTCTTAGATGAAAAGTTGCAAAGCTTCTCGACAGGAACGGTTCATGCACTTCAATTCTATGAAGGGATACCTAAGTATCTTGTTCCTGACAATTTAAAAGCTGCTGTTACAAAGCATACCAAGGATGAGCTGATTTTACAGTCTGCTTATTCTGATCTGGAAGATTTCTACGATACGATCGTACTCCCTCCACCGCCTCGAAAACCGAAAGGGAAACCTACCGTGGAGAATCACGTGCGCTATCTTGAAACCCATCTTGTAGAAAAACTCAAAGAGAACATTTATATCTCTTTGGAAGAGTTGAACGCTGACATACAAAAAATAGTAGCGACCCTCAACTCTAGGAAATTTCAAAACAAGAATTACTCAAGAGCCGACGCATTTGTAAAGTACGACAAACCGTGTATGAAACCACTGCCAGGCGGATGCTTCACGGTATGCGATTACAAAACAGTCACAAGAATTCCTGATAATTACCACATCGAGTATGACGATCACTACTATTCAGTAGTGTATACCCATTGTGGAAAACCTGCAATTATAAAGGCAACAGCATCAGAAATCCGTATCTGCGATGGATACAACAGATTGATCTGCAAACACAAACGGTCTTACAAGGACTTTCCCAAATACATCACAGAAGATAGTCATATGAGACCGGAACACCTTTACTACAAGGAAGTCAATGAAAAGGATGGTGCTTACTATAGGCGCTGGGCTTCAGTATTCGGACCTAACATGGAAGAATGCATTGATAGGCTACTGAAAGCTTCTAAACACGAGGAACAAGCCTATAATGCGTGTGCTGGGCTTCTTCATACGGTAAAAGAAATGCCGCATGGAATCGTAGAAGAAACAGCACGTCAGTGTATTCAAATGAACTCCTGCCGTTACAAAACATTTAAGCAGGTATTAAGTCGAATGCAAAGCAATCCGATTAGTCCAGGAGTTCTTCCTGAACACGAAAACATCCGAGGAAAGGGCTTCTATAAGTAAGGTGAGAATTATGGCTTATACACAAAAAAACTATACATACAATGACAAGCTAAGCACTGATGAAAATCTGTTATTGGACAAACTATTTAAACTCCGCCTGTCCCACATGTCGGAGGCATTGGAGAAGCAGTTCCTTAACCCCAACACGGCACTCGAGGACTTTCATACCCGTATATCTGAGATTATTCACTATGAATGGGATCAGCGTCAGAACACAAAGTTCAACAAGCTACTTAAGAAAGCGTCCTTGAAATATCCGACTGCAGACTTTGATTCTGGTCTTTACGAATCAGATCGTATGCTGGATACTCACACCATTGAGTTACTACAAAAATGTGAATGGATTGACGAACCTAAAAATCTATTGATTACTGGTAGCGCTGGGGCAGGCAAAACTTATATCGCGAATGCACTATGCATTACCGCTTTACAACAGCTACGAACAGTAAAATATATCAGAGCCAATGCACTTCTTCTAGAAAGTGAAAAGGCACGTCAACTTGGTCATGCCTACGATTATACAAATCAGATGGCAGCTTATGACTTGCTGGTAATTGATGATTTCGGTCTTATGGAACTAAGCATGGATAAGTGCCGTGACCTCTTTGAAATCATTGAAACAAGAGATTGTAAAAAGGCAACAATGATTGTATCTCAATGAGATTACTCCATTTATTGTAGTTTCAAAGACTAAGACGTACATGATTTCATATGAAGGGCATATTACTCCACCTGCAACATTTAGTTATTCTGGCTATGAGAGTGACTGGAATACTAATATGAGTGGTACATTATATTTAAAGATGTATAATTATGATATTTGGCCACATTTTCCTAAATCTACGAATGCAACATATGAAGGAACAATTGTTGGAACTATCTAGAGATTAAGAAGAGGTATTGATTTTATGTCTAAAATCGGTGTCTCTGTCAGATTTGATTTACCATTCTAAGTTCAAAAGTCTGCCGTACAAATTTAAGTGCGGCAGACTTTTTGAATAAATATATATTTTTAACGGACTCAAATAACAAAAGAAATAATCCTGGATTTCTGTGCCTTAGCAGCTATATTTCCAGATGGATTAATGAGATTAAAAAAATATTATTATTGATAAATAGTGTATAAGAACTGATATAATATGAATACTGAAAATAAATAGATTTGTATATTCACATAACACCTTTTCACGTGGTGGAATAAAAAGTTATCGGAGGAATCAGTTTGAATAAATTAGGTAAAGAAAAATCCCCCTATCTGCTCCAGCATGCCGCGAATCCTGTAAACTGGTTTCCTTGGAAGCCGGAGGCCTTTGAGCGGGCAGCACGAGAAGACAAACCTGTTTTTTTAAGTATTGGATACAGTACCTGCCACTGGTGTCATGTCATGGCGCATGAATCCTTTGAGGATGCCGATGTAGCGGCAGTCCTTAACGGCGATTATATCTGTATCAAGGTAGATCGAGAGGAACGTCCTGATATTGATGCAGTCTATATGGCGGCATGTCAAATGCTCACCGGATCAGGCGGCTGGCCCCTTACTGTTATCATGACGCCGGCGCAAAAACCATTCTGGGCCGGAACCTATTTGCCTAAAACGGCAGCCTATGGCAGAATGGGACTTATGGAACTATTAACAGCGGTCAAACAGTTGTGGGAAACGGACCGGAAGATGCTTCTTTCAAAGGGAGAACAAGTTACAGCCTTATTAAATGAACAGCAGGGAATCCTCGGAAAGAACATGGAACCTGATAAAGCTCTTTTGGCAAAAGCGGCTGAACAATTTAAGAGAATATATGATACGCAGTGGGGAGGATTCGGAACAGCCCCCAAATTCCCGGCACCGCACAATCTGTTATTCCTTTTACGTTATTCTCTGCTGGAGAAAGACTCTTCTGCGTTAGAAATGGTAAAGCACTCGCTTACTCAAATGTTCCGCGGCGGTATATTCGACCACCTTGGCTGCGGTTTCTCCCGCTATTCCACCGATGAAAAATGGCTTATACCTCATTTCGAAAAAATGCTCTATGACAATGCCTTGCTCACGCTTGCCTATTTGGATGCATACCATATCACCAATGATATATTTTTTCAAATGGTAGCAGAACGTACTCTGGATTATGTGATGCGCGAACTGCATGATGAAAAAGGTGGGTTTTATTGCGGACAAGATGCAGACAGCGATGGTGTCGAGGGTAAATATTATGTATTTACAAAACGGGAAGTATTTAATATATTGGGTGAACAGGACGGAGACATTTTCTGCTTATGGTATGGGATCACTGAGCATGGGAATTTCGAAGGAATGAACATTTTAAATTTACTGGACAATCCTAAATATACCGAGGAGGATTCCTGTATAAAAGAACTTTCTCATAAGCTGTACACTTACCGACTGAACCGTACTAAGCTGCATAAAGATGATAAGGTGCTTACTTCGTGGAATGCACTTATGATCGCAGCTTTGGCAAAAGCGGGGTGGCTGTTTGGCAGACCGGAATATATACAAAGAGCAAAGGAAGGGCAGTACTTTCTGCAAAATACTCTGACTGATGGGAATGGTGAATTAAAGGTTCGTTGGCGTGAAGGTGAGGCGGCACATGACGGTCAGTTGGATGATTATGCGTTTTATGCCTATGCCTTACTTGAATTGTATAAAGCCACGTTTGAAATTGAATATCTACAGCAGGCTATCAACATTTCAGAACGGATGACCGATCTATTCTGGGATCAGGAACGAGGCGGATTTTTCCTCTATTCCAAAGATAGTGAGCAGTTGGTCAGTTGTCCGAAAGAAACTTATGACGGGGCGATGCCATCCGGCAATTCGGTAGCGGCAGTTGTGCTGGAATGCCTTTCAAAATTGACAGGTGATACAAAGTGGCAGCAAATGAGTTACCGGCAATTTTGCTTTTTAGCCGGGGCAATACAGGATTATCCTGCCGGACACAGCATGGCGTTGCTTGCGGTCTCTCAGGCAGTTTATTCTTCTTTTGAACTTGTCTGTGTAACTTCGGAAAAAAATGTTCCAAAGGAATTAGTCACCTGTTTGAAAAGAACACCTTTACCCAATTTGTCATTACTCATTAAAACAAATGAAAATAAGGATGAATTGGAACGTGCAGCCCCTTTTACGTCAAGCTATCCGATTCCGGAAACTGGAACGACGTATTACTTGTGTCATAACGGTGTTTGTTCCGCACCGTTTAACAATCTTCCGGCATTATTTGATCAATTGCACACTTGAAGGTGATTTCAACAATAAAAGTCTGTCGTACAAATTCAGTACGGCAGACTTTTCTGTAATTCTATCGCATAGAGGAGAATTAGATGATTTCATGGAAGGTTCTGCTTATAACGTCGTTTTGCTGCTCGGGCGTTAATTTAATAAAATTAACCGCATAGCCGCTGACGCGGATAGTCAGCTGAGGATATTTTTCCGGATGCTTCTGAGCATCCAGGAGCGTATCTTTATTCAATACATTGACATTCAGGTGGTGACCGCCTTTTTCTGCATAGCCGTCCAATAAGCTTACTAAGTTATCAATTTGAGATGAGTTTGTCATAAAAAATACCTCTCTTTCTATTTATATGTTTTGATAATAATAATCGTTACTGTTTTATGTGATAATCATATCACCTGCAAATGATATTGTCTATGGAAATTCAAAAAATGGATGTATTTTTTTTGATACAAAAAATTTGGAATAACTTGGACAACATTTCATATATTGAGATAAGAGGACGGAGGCGAAGGCGCGTGGCAAAGGGAGAAGAAATTCTGCATATATTTCCCGATTATATGAGGGACAAGTGGGGAATCGTTATAAAGCAAGCCGATAATCTGCAGGAAATAAGGCTTAGAATCGGCAGAGAAGTCATCGTTATTCTTCAAAATGAGGAATGGTATCTATCGGAGGATGGACAGGTCACGAGACAGCAGGAGGGTGCATGCCTCATGTCAGAAAGGGATATGGAAGCTATATTGAATCACATATGCGAATATTCTGTGTATGCTTTTGCTGATGAAATAAAACAAGGATTTCTTACTATACCCGGAGGGCATAGAATCGGACTTGCCGGACAAGTTATATTGCAGGAAAACAATATTATACGAAATATGAAGCATATAAGCTATATGAACATACGTATTTCCCATGAAATCAAAGGAGCGGCAGATATGCTGCTTCCATATATATACGAAGAGGGAAGACTGCTTAATGCTTTACTCATTTCTCCGCCAGGCTGTGGAAAGACCACACTGCTTCGGGATATGATAAGGCAGATATCCGACGGGAACCTCTATGGAAAAGGGATGGCGGTGGGGGTAGTGGACGAGCGCTCGGAAATTGCAGGCAGTTATCTTGGAAGACCTCAAAACGACATTGGGATGAGAACGGATATTTTGGACGCCTGCCCGAAGGTCCTGGGAATGATGATGCTGATCAGATCTATGTCCCCTCAGGCGGTAGCAGTAGACGAGCTGGGATGTGAGGAGGACATGAAAGCGGTATATCAGGTCATGCAGTGCGGGAGCAAAGTAATAGCTACTATACACGGGGATTCTTTGGAGGATGTAATGAATAAGAGTTTTTTATTCGATTTAAAGAAAAATAAAAGTTTCGGGCGCTACATATTGCTTGAAAAAGTAGGTGGAAGATGTGGCATAAAAGCCATTTATAACAGGAGTTTCGAATTATGTTACGGTTGATAGGAATCATATTTTTGGTGGGTGGAAGCTTTGGGCTCGGCCTATCTATGAAAAACCGGATGAAAGATAATCTAAATGCATTATATCAGGTACAGCAGATATTCAAGATGCTGCAAAATGAAATTACATACAGCAAGGCACCTTTGCCGGAAGCTTGCCGGAGAATAGGGAGCAGGATAAAAGAGCCTTACGGAAGAGCTTTTCATGATATATACGAAAAGATGCTATTAAATAGCGGGTGTTCTTTCTCTGAAATATGGAAGGAATGCATGAAAAAGTGTTTAAAAGGGACGGCACTGTCTGAAGAAGAGAAGCGAGTGTGTCTGGACTTTGCAGACTGTGCCGGATATATGGACGGGAAGATGCAGGCGGAAGCAATTGAGCAGTATTTACATCGCCTGGAGCTGTCGGTGAAGAAGCTGGAAGAAGATATGATAAATAAAAGCAAGGTAATTATGAGTTTAAGCGTAATGGGCGGTCTGCTTGTCGCCATTATACTAATATGACCGGTACATAAGGGGGAAATATGGGCGTTAGTCTAATATTTAAAATTGCGGCAGTAGGAATATTGATAACCATTTTGAGCCAGATATTAAAGCACAGCGGCAGGGAAGAGCATGCCTTTTTGATAAGTCTGGCCGGCTTAATACTCGTTTTGACATGGATCGTTCCATACATTTACGATTTGTTTACCATGATTCAAAATCTGTTCGAATTATAGTAGAAAGGAATGGTATTTCTATGGATGTGCTAAAGGTAGGAATGTTAGGGATAGCAGGTGTTATGATTGCTTTGCAATTCAAATCGAACAAGCAGGAATACGGCCTATATATCGGCTTTGCCGTGTGCCTGATTATTTTTTCCGCGGCGGTCCTGGGGCTTAGCTCATTGCTTAATAGTATGGGAGAACTGAAGCAATATATGAACGCCAATAATACATATTTCCAGATCTTGCTTAAGGTAATAGGCATCACTTATATTTGTGAGTTTTGTTCAGGAATATGCAAAGATGCAGGATATTCTTCCATAGCCGGGCAGGTGGAAATCTTTGGAAAGCTATCGGTACTTATTGCAGGTATGCCGATTCTGCTGGCAATTATTAAAAGTATTCAGGAGATTGCAGGATGAATAAAAATAGGAAGAGGATAATGAAAAAAATATTGCTCAGCGCAGTGCTCGTGTTAGCTCTTTCTTTTTTCATGGACAGGCCTGTATATGCCGCGGAGGCCGCGGTGGATTTTTCCAATATATGGGGAGAATATGGAATGGATGAAATATCTGATAATCTGGACCGGATACTGCCCAATTACGAATTTGACGTACAAGAGGTCTTGTCCAGTATATTGAAGGGGGATATATGGAACGCTATCAAACTGCTTTGGGACGGAGTAAAGGGAATGCTCTTTAACGAGCTGGCCGGAATGAGAAACATCTTCGTGTCCATTTTAATTCTGGGCATTATTTCAGCACTTTTCTCCAATTTCTCCGATATGTTCAAAAGTCATCAGATAGCGGATATCGGCTTTTACTTTCTCTACTTACTGCTGATGGCGGTGCTAATGAAGTCATTTCTGGCTGCGGCTGAAATTGCTTCCGGGGCAGTGGAAAATATTGTGCTGTTCATCAAGATGTTCATTCCCACTTATTTCATGGCAATCGGAGCGGCTACCGGAGCGGCAACAGCTGCAGTATATTACCAATTTACGTTATTCTTGGTATATGGAGTAGAAAAACTACTGTTATGTATTATGATGCCTCTTATATACAGCTACGTGCTGCTAGCCTTGATGAATGGAATATGGGCGGAGGAACGGCTTACCCTTATGCTGGAGTTTTTAAAAAAAGGAATTGTGCTGGGGCTTAAAGTGGCAATGGGAGCAATCACGGGTTTGAGCTTATTTCAATCAATGATAACACCTGTTATAGATTCGCTTAGAGCGACAGCAGTGAAGAAAGCGGTATCTGCCATACCGGGAATTGGAAATCTTGCGGAGGGAGTAACAGAAATGCTCATAGGTTCTGCCGTACTTATAAAAAACAGCATCGGCATTCTCATGCTGCTCCTGCTTCTCGCTATTTGCCTTATTCCCTTGGCAAAGCTGTTTATCATTGCCTGCATTATGAAAGGAAGTGCGGCGTTAGTTGGAATTGTAAGCGATAAGAGAATTACGGGATGTACGGACAGGGTGGGGGACGGAAGTTTTTTGCTGTTTCGCACGACATTTACATCGGTGGCACTGTTTATCATTACAATAGCGGTCGTTGCATATACGACGGGTAAGGGGATGTAACTGTGGGATATTCTTTTTTGGAATTCATGAAACGTATAGGAATTTTTATTATATGTGCACAGAGCATTCTGCACTTTGCGGCAGAGAAATCCTATGAAAGGTATGTGAAAATTTTGGTCGGTATCATGATATTGGCACAGTTTATTGTTCCTGTAAGAGCATTGCTTTTAGGGGCAGACAACGGAGAAATATGGTCGGCCATAGAGGAATTTCAAATAGAAATGGATAAGGCGATGGAGGATGCCGAAATCGTATATGAAGAAGAGGAAGATGGAGAACTTACGCAGGCACTTCAGGAAGAAATCAAAAAGAATCTGGAGGAGATCGCGGAAAATTATGGATATGGGGTAAGAGAGGTCTTTTTATATGAAGAGCCGCCTAAACTTAAGGTAAAGATATTTCATGAAAAGAGTGGATATGTAGGAGTTGCTGGTGTAGAAAAAGGCAGTGGCTATGGTATTGATATGGTAGATGAGGTGAAGATTGACGTGAAAGTTTCAGATTCTCTTTCGGAAGAAACAGAAACATATTCGAATGGAGATAAAAAAGAAGCAGAAGGATCATATATGAATGCAGAAGGCGAAGAGGCAGGAGAAATAGCAGAAATGAAAAAAGAATTCTGCAGCCGTTTGGGAACGGATGAATCATACGTGGAAATAATCGTGGAATAGGAGGCTCTGGTGGAAGGAGAAAATAAAATCGGCATATGGAAAAAAATTAAAGAGGGAAAACGGCCGGGGAAGGATCAGTTCGTTATTTTTATTCTTGCAGGAATCCTGCTTATTATCATTGCGCTTCCCACCGCCCAGACCTCGGAAAAAAATTCTAAGGACTCAGGAATATGGAGCATGGATTCGGATAAAATGAAAGTAACGCAGAACGCAGAGTCGGAAGAAAATATTAATAACGAAGAAATATATGCCCCGGCATCCATAAAAGGAGACGCTGAGGCATATGAGCAATATATGGAGAATAAATTAGAACAGGTAATTTCCTCAATGGAGGGGGCTGGAAAAGCAAAGGTGGCAATAACGGCGGGTACCTCGAAGGAGGCCGTTGTGGAGAAGGATATTCCGGAGACGAAGAGTACTACGGCAGAAAACGATGCAGGGGGCGGAAGCAGAAATATAGAAGCATCCGATATTCAGGAAGAAACAGTATATGTGAAAGAAAGCGACGGAAGCAGCACACCTTATGTAGTGAAAACCTTACAGCCCGAAATAGAAGGTGTAGTGGTCGTAGTTCAGGGAGGTGACAAACCTGAGGTAAGGAAAAATATTACTGAAGCAATTGTGGCATTATTTGATATAGAGTCACATAAAATTAAAATAATTAAAATGAAATCCGAATAAGGAAACCGAATAAAGAAAAGGGGAGAATCGCGTGAAAAATATGCTTAAAAAGAACCAGATTATGATTACTGCACTTGCAATTATGATTGCTGTTGCAGGTTACCTGAATTTTGCAGGTACGAAGGTTACAGAAGAGGATATAATGACAGTAGAAAGCGACACGGTGGTCAGCGACGATAACGGTTTGAATGCAGATAGCGCTGACTCCGATACGGTGGATACGGATGTTGCTTCGCTCTTTGATATTTCTGATGAAGATGCGGCTTTGGATTCCGCCTATGGAGATATTGAGAGCCTCGATTCCGATGGGGATGTAGTTGTTGCTGATTATCTCGATGAAGGAATGGCGGAGAACGTAGATGAAACCACTCCTGCTGATAGTGGAGTGCCGGGTGAAGCTGTATTTACTTCCACCGCCAGCACGAGCTCGCTTTCCGGTGCTAAGCTGTTAAAGGAACAAACAAGGGCAAAAAATAAAGAAACATTATTGGAAATCATCAACAACGCCAATATTACTGAGAGCCAGAAACAGGAAGCCGTTGATAATATGATAGCCCTTACGGATATTGCGGAAAAAGAGACCGCTGCCGAGATTCTTTTGGAAGCAAAAGGCTTTTCCGATGTAGTAGTGAGCATCAGCGACACCGGCGTGGACGTAGTAGTGAATGCGACAGAGTTGTCAGAGGCGCAGCGCGCTCAGATCGAAGACATCATTATCCGCAAAACCGGAGTAGCGCCTGAAACGATTATTATAAGCACGACCGCGGCAGAATAAGCAGAGTAATTAGGAAGTCAAAATAAGAAAATAAGCTTCCGTCTGTAAGAGAGCTTTTCGGCAAAAATATAAGAGTTTATTTGAGAGAAAAGATGTGCTATAATATGTAACGCTAGTCAGTAATTTGGACGCATCCGGCAGGCGGATGCGCCATGCAAAGAGAAGCAGAGAGGTGTACTTATGAAACGTATATTTTTAATTGTACTCGATAGTGTAGGAATTGGAGCGATGGAGGATGCGAAGGAATATGGGGATGAAGGTACCAATACCCTGTCTTCTGCCGCATCCAGTCCTTATTTTTCCATGCCTAATATGAGAGACATGGGATTATTCAACATAGATGGAGTTACCTGCGGGGAGAGGACTGAGAATCCGGCGGCCAGAATTGCCCGTATGAAAGAGGCATCTAAGGGAAAAGATACGACGATCGGACATTGGGAGATCGCAGGAGTCCTGTCGAAGGAGCCGCTTCCCACCTATCCCGACGGATTTCCGGGGGAGGTCATCGATGAATTCGTAGCCCTGACGGGAAAAGAGATACTGTGTAACAAGCCATATTCTGGCACGGAGGTAATAAAGGATTACGGCGATGAGCATGTGAAAACCGGAAAGCTCATCATATATACTTCTGCGGATAGCGTATTTCAAATCGCTGCCCATGAAGATGTCGTTCCCCTTGCAACCTTATATGGATACTGCGCCATAGCAAGAAAGCTGCTTGCCGGAAAACACGGGGTAGGAAGAGTGATCGCCAGACCTTTTGCCGGAGTTAGCGGCAATTATGTGCGCACTTCGGGAAGACATGACTATTCTCTGGAGCCGCCGGCAGTTACCATGCTGGACCAGCTTAAGGCGGAAGGCAGAGACGTTATTGCCGTAGGAAAGATAAATGATATTTTTGCAGGAAAGGGAATCACGGAATTCACCTATACGAAAAGCAATGAGGATGGAATCGATAAAACGCTGGAAATGATGGAAAAAGATTTTTGTGGACTGTGCTTCATCAATCTGGTAGACTACGATATGCTGTACGGACATAGAAACGACATCGATGGGTATGCAAAGGCTCTCACCTACTTTGACACGAGACTGCCTGAGATTCTTCGCAAAATGAGGCCTGAGGATGCGCTTATGATTACGGCGGACCACGGATGCGATCCGGGCTATACGGTATCGACGGATCATTCGAGGGAGCATACGCCGTTTCTTATGTACGGAAAAAATATAGAACCGAAGAACATGGGTACGAGAGACACTTTTGCGGATATCGGTGCAACGGTACTCGATTATTTTGAAATAGAGCCTCAGTTTGACGGAAAAACGATGCTGTAAAAGAGTTACTGTTCACACAGTAGCTTAACACTTGCTGTTAAGCTGCGTAAGAACGTGACTCAAGAGATGATTTCTGCTTCGCAGAGCGAATTTAAATGCAGAAATCATGCGTTGCTGTGAACGGAGTGAACAGTAACGTAAAAGAGAAACAGGAGGATAAAAATGTGAGCAACTATGCAGAGGAAATAAACAAGCGGAGGACTTTTGCGATTATTTCGCATCCCGATGCGGGAAAAACCACTTTGACGGAGAAATTTCTGCTCTATGGAGGAGCAATCAATCTGGCCGGAAGTGTAAAGGGAAAGGCTACCGCGAGGCATGCGGTTTCCGACTGGATGGAGATAGAAAAGGAGAGAGGTATTTCCGTTACTTCCAGCGTTCTGCAATTTGAATATGATGGTTATTGTATTAATATATTGGATACCCCGGGACATCAGGATTTTTCCGAGGACACTTATCGTACCCTGATGGCGGCGGATTCCGCAGTTATGGTCATCGACGCTTCCAAGGGTGTAGAAGCTCAGACGAGAAAGCTTTTTAAGGTATGTGTCATGCGGAAAATTCCCATCTTTACCTTTATTAATAAGATGGACAGGGACGCCGGTGATATGTTTGAACTTTTGGATGAAATAGAGCGGGAGCTTGGTATCGCCACATGTCCGATCAATTGGCCGATAGGCTCCGGCAAGAACTTTAAAGGTGTTTATGACAGAGGAGAAAAAAACGTAGTCATGTATGCGGATACGCAAAAAGGGACGAAGGAAGGGGAGATTACTGTAATCCCTATTGAGAAAGAGGACGAGCTTTCCAAGTATATAGGAGGGGACTTGAAGGGGCAGTTTTTAGAGGAAGTCGAGCTTTTAGACGGAGCCAGTGCGCAGTTCGACCTGGAGGTAGTGCAGGCCGGTGAATTGACTCCTGTATTTTTTGGCTCCGCCTTGACGAACTTCGGTGTGGAGATATTTTTGCAGTATTTCCTTAAGATGACGACTACACCGCTTCCGAGAAAGGCGGATATAGGATTGATACATCCGGTGGAGAACGACTTTTCCGCATTTGTATTCAAGATTCAGGCAAATATGAATAAGGCCCATCGGGACAGAATCGCATTCATGAGAATCTGCTCCGGGAAATACGAAGCAAGCATGGAAGTGAAGCATATTCAGGGCGGGAAGATCATGCGCCTGTCTCAGCCTCAGCAGATCATGGCAAGCGAGAGGAAGATATTGGATGAGGCATATGCCGGAGATATTATCGGAGTGTTTGATCCGGGAATTTTCTCCATTGGAGATACACTCTGCATGCCTAAGGAACAATTTCAGTATGAAGGAATACCTACCTTTGCACCGGAGCATTTCGCGAGGGTACGCCAGATGGATACGATGAAGCGTAAGCAGTTCGTAAAAGGGATTACACAGATTGCGCAGGAAGGCGCAATTCAGATTTTTCAGGAATTTAATACCGGTATGGAGGAAATCATAGTAGGCGTGGTAGGAGTACTGCAGTTCGAGGTCTTAAAATACCGGTTGGAAAAAGAATATAATGTGGAAATAAGGCTTGAGAATCTTCCCTATGAATACATTCGCTGGGTAGAGAATAAAGATATCGATATGGTAAAGCTGACGGGAACTTCCGATATGAAAAAGGTGAAGGATATGAAGGGGAATCCCTTGCTTCTCTTTATCAATCAATGGAGTATCGGTATGACACTCGACAGAAATGAAGGATTAATATTATCTGAATTTGGACGTGATTAAATGATGAAAAAGAATCGGATTGCCTTTTTACTAGTATTTCTTCTGCTCATGGGATGCGCTCCGGAAGTGAAATCGCCAGAAAAAGCGCCCGTAACGACGGCTGAAGAAAAAAATGCGGAAGAAAATGAGTACAAAACACGCGGGGAAGAGACAAATGAGGAAAGCTCAAAGGCCCCTCAGACCTTAGGGGAGTCGGAGAAGGACGATAATGCTGTCCGGGCTGCGCTTGGCCTTACGGAAGAAGAAATGCCGGGACTTATTGCCGCACAAAAAGGAAATTACAATTTCGAAAGGCTTACCGAAGAAGAGCAAATTATTTATACGGAAATATTTCAGGTGCTTTCGGGTCGGGGAGAGGATGTGCTCATTTCCAGCATGGATACGGGCAGCATAGATAAAGTTTTTCAGTGTGTCTTAAACGACCATCCTGAAATTTTCTATGTAGATGGGTATACCTTTACCAAATATACACTGGGCGAGGAATTGAAAAAGATTACGTTTACCGGGACCTATCACATCGATGAGGAAGAGGCGAAGCGCAGACAGAAACTCATCGATGCTTATGCGGAGAAATGTCTGGCGGGACTTCCAGCAGATTCGGATGAATACGAAAAAGTGAAGTATATTTATGAATATATCATAGGTGCCACTGAATATAATTCGCAGGCTGCCGATAATCAGAATATCTGTTCCGTCTTTTTATACGGAGAGTCGGTGTGTCAGGGTTATGCGAAGGCTATGCAATATCTGCTTGGGCGTCTGGATATTTTTTCTACGTTGGTAATCGGAAGGGTCTCCGACGGGGAAGGCCATGCATGGAATCTGGTAATGATAGACGGAAATTATTATTATGTAGACCCTACGTGGGGGGATGCCTCTTATCAGATGGAGGAGGCACAGGGTGACGCGGGATATGAGAAAGAGCATCTGCCGACTATCAATTACGACTACCTGTGCGTTACCACCGAACAGTTAAGCAAAACACATACCATAGAAAATGTGGTAGCCCTGCCGGAATGCAATTCCATGCTTGCGAATTATTATGTGCGGGAAGGGGCGTATTTTTCTTCCGTGGATAGGGACAAGCTAAAAGAGCTCTTCATAAAAGAATACGAAGAGGGGAGCACCTACGTCACGTTAAAGTGCAGCGACAAGACAGTGTACGAGGAGATGGAGGAGGCGTTGATCGAAGAGCAGGAGATTTTCGAATATCTGGACAGCCCGGACGGAGTTATCGCCTATGCAGACAACAAGGAACAGCTAAGCCTAAGCTTTTGGCTGTAAAAAGCTTGCGGTTTTACCCGTTTGCCGCGAAAGAAAGGTCTATGCAAAAGTCGTAAATTTTGGTATATTATACAAATAGATATATTTAATCAGAATTAAGTTTCGCACTGAATGGAGGTCGTTTAAATGGAAAAGGAATTAGATAGAAGCACGTATGTATTACAGGATGATGAAAGCACCGGGGCAGTTAAAATAGCGGATGATGTGGTTGCCATGATAGCAGGAATCGCGGCTACGGAGGTAGAAGGTGTTGCGTCTATGGCGGGAAATGCGACCAACGAGCTGATGAGCATGGTCGGCGTGAAAAATATGAAGAAGGGTGTAAAGGTCGATGTTCTTGATAAGGTTGTAGAAGTCGATTTGGCGCTTATCATGGAATACGGATTCAATATTCCCGTAACCAGCCGTAAGGTTCAGGAGAAGGTGAAGAATGCCATTGAAAATATGACAGGACTCGAGGTATCCAGCGTGAACATCCGCATCGCAGGCGTGAATATGCAAAAAGACAGATAGGAAGAGTATACCCATGGGAAGAAGAGAACTGCGGGAACAGATTTTCAAGTTGCTCTTTCGCGTCGAATTCAATGCGAGAGAGGATATGCCGGAGCAGGAAAAGCTGTTTTTTGAAGATGAGAATACGGCGGATGAAGAAAGCGAACGCTATATTTTGAAGAAGTATGAAGATATTGTTTCCAGGCTTGACATCATTGACGAGATGATTAATAAAGAAACGAAAGGGTGGGATACTTCCCGTATGGGGAAGGTAGATCTGACTCTTATTCGTCTTGCTGTTTATGAAATAAAATATGATGACGAAATTCCTACGGGAGTGGCGATCAATGAAGCTGTAGAATTGGCAAAAAAGTTTGGGCAGGATAATTCTCCCGGATTTATTAACGGAGTACTTGCTAAATTTGCTTAGGCGGGATAGTTATGCAGAATGTGTATACTGTAGCACAAATAAATTCATATATTAAAAATATGTTTACGCAGGATTTTATGCTGCAATCGGTATTCGTCAGAGGCGAAGTGAGCAATTGCAAATATCATTCTTCGGGGCATATTTATTTTACGTTAAAGGATGAGAAAGGAACGATTTCCTGTGTTATGTTTGCAGGAAACCGTTCCGGTCTTGCTTTTCGGATGCAGGAAGGACAGTCGGTAGTTGCCGGCGGAACGATAGATATATACGAAAGGGACGGAAAGTATCAGCTTTATGCCAAACAGATCGTATTAGACGGCGCAGGGCTTTTGTACGAAAGATTTGAGAGGTTAAAAAGGGAGTTGGAAGAAAGAGGGATGTTCGATAGCTCTTATAAGCAGCCGATTCCTAAATATATAAAAATGTTGGGAGTGGTTACGGCATCTACCGGAGCTGCGGTAAGAGACATAATCAACATCGCATCCAGACGAAATCCATACGTGCAGATCGTGGTATATCCCGCAATCGTACAAGGAGAACAGGCTGCTTCCTCCATAGTGAAGGGAATAAGGACGCTTGAGCACTATGGTGTGGATGTGATTATCGCAGGACGCGGAGGAGGCTCCATAGAAGATTTATGGGCATTCAACGAAGAGACGGTGGCACAGGCGATTTTCGACTGCAGTGTGCCGGTCATTTCTGCGGTAGGCCACGAGACGGATACGACGATTGCAGATTACGTGGCGGATTTGCGTGCGCCAACGCCTTCTGCGGCAGCGGAGCTGGCAGTATATGAATATAGGAAATATGAAGAAACACTTAGAGATTATGATTATACATTGAAGCGCCTGCTTAGGAATAGGCTTAACTTATACAAGGGCAGGCTGGACAATTTAAAAATAAAATTGAGATACTTGAGTCCCGCAGGGCAGATTCGGGAAAAACGAACTCTCGCACTTAAGCTGGAGGAGCGGCTGGAAGAAGCTATGCGCGGTAAAGTATCCAAAAAGAGGCATAGACTGGAGGTCTATATAGAGAGACTGAAGGGGC
Source organism: Kineothrix sp. IPX-CK (assembly GCF_039134705.1). Taxonomy (NCBI): domain Bacteria; kingdom Bacillati; phylum Bacillota; class Clostridia; order Lachnospirales; family Lachnospiraceae; genus Kineothrix; species Kineothrix sedimenti. The sequence goes on from NZ_CP146256.1 coordinate 2,210,505, forward strand.
TGTCGCCCTTGGACAAGCTGAATCAGGGATTTTCCTACGTTTCAGATGAAACAGGCAGAACTGTGACGGATATTCACAGCGTGGAAATTGGCGATATGCTGCATGTCCACGTGAAAAACGGACTGATCAAAGCGAAAGCAGTAGATAAGGAGAGTGTTGTATGGGAGAAGAAAAAAAAGAACTGACATTAGAGGAAGCATTTTCCGAGCTGGAGGAAGCCGTGGCTAAGCTGGAATCTGAAGATATCTCATTGGAGGACTCCTTCTTCGTGTATAAGGAAGGGATGAACATACTGAAATACTGCAACGACAAGATTGACAAAGTGGAAAAAAAGGTTCTTCAGATAAATGAAGATGGTGAAGTGAATGAATTTTAAAGATGAGATGGCACAGAAAACCGGTCAGATAGAAAAAATTGTTCGTCGCTTTCTGCCGGAAGAAAAGGGATATCAGAAGACGGTGATAGAGGCTATGAACTATAGTATTCTGGCCGGCGGAAAAAGACTTCGTCCTATGCTTTTACAGGAAACTTATAAAATGTTCAATGGGGAAGAAGGCCTGGAGGAGCCTTTTATGGCTGCTCTGGAGATGATACATACCTATTCCCTGGTACACGACGATTTGCCGTGTATGGACGATGATGAGTACCGGAGAGGAAGGAAGACGACCCATGCCGTTTATGGAGAGGGCATGGCGGTGCTGGCGGGGGACGCACTTTTGAATTTCGCTTTTGAGACGGCGGTTTCAGCGTTTTCAAGGACGAAGAATGCGCAGGAGATGGAAAGGGTGTACAGGGCACTTTCCATTTTGGCAGGCAAGGCAGGCATATACGGAATGATCGGCGGGCAGACTGCGGATATTGAAGCGGAGAATATGGGTGGTGAGGTGACACAGGATCAGCTTCTGTTCATTTACGGATATAAGACGGCGGCTCTTATTCAGAGTGCGATGATGATAGGGGCAACGTTAGCCGGAGCCTCGGACGAGGAGCTTTTTAAGATCGAAACATGTGCTTATAACGTAGGCATCGCATTTCAGATCCAGGATGATATTCTGGATATCACGAGCAGTCTTGAGGTATTAGGTAAGCAGACTGGAAGCGATGAGAAGAATCATAAGTCAACATATGTTGCGCTGAAGGGGATGGAACGGGCGAAGGCGGAGGTGGAAAGTCTTTCGGTGGAAGCCGCAGGTATCTTAAGTTCGTTTGATAACAGAAATGAATTTTTGGAAGCTCTGATAAAACAGTTGATTACCAGAGAAAAATAGATGAGGTGCAGACATGCTGTTAGACAATATTCAAAAAGTTAATGATATTAAAAATATCGATGAAAAGGATTATCCGGCGCTAGCCGGGGAAATAAGGGAATTTCTTATAGAGAAGATAAGCGTGACGGGCGGTCATCTGGGCTCCAATCTGGGAGCCGTAGAGCTTACTATGGCACTGCATCTGGCGTTAAAGCTTCCCGATGATAAGATCATATGGGACGTAGGTCATCAATCCTATACCCATAAATTATTGACCGGAAGAAGAGACGGCTTTGAAACCCTGCGCAAATACGGCGGAATGAGCGGTTTTCCCAAACGCAAGGAGAGTAACTGTGACAGTTTCGATACGGGGCACAGCTCTACCTCCATATCGGCAGGACTGGGGTTGGTAAAGGCCAGAGACTTAAACGGTGAGAAACATACTGTGGTTTCCGTTATTGGGGACGGTTCCTTAACGGGAGGAATGGCCTATGAGGCGCTGAACAACGCCGCCAGGCAGGAAACCAATTTCATGATAATATTAAACGATAATAACATGTCAATTTCTGAAAATGTTGGAGGAGTGTCTAAGTACCTGAACAACATTCGGACTGCGGGAAGCTATCTGGATTTGAGAGATGGTGTATATAATACGTTAAAAGACATGCCTAAATACGGAGAACAGATGGTGAAGTTCATCCGAAGGGCAAAAAACAGCTTCAAGCAGCTGGTCATTCCGGGGATGTTTTTTGAGGACATGGGAATTACTTATTTAGGCCCCGTGGATGGACACAATATCGGCCAGATGGTGCGCGTATTTCAGGAAGCGAAGAAGATAAAGAAGTCCGTACTGATTCATGTGATTACCGAGAAAGGAAAGGGATATAAGCCTGCGGAGCGGCATCCGGCGAGATTTCATGGAGCGGAGCCTTTCGATGTGGAGACGGGACTTCCCCTTCGTTCGCGGACGAAGGCAAATTATACGGATATTTTCTCTACGGTAATGACAAAGCTGGGACAGCGGGATGAAAAGGTAGTTGCGATTACAGCCGCTATGCCTGACGGAACCGGACTGAAACGGTTCAAAAATATGTACCCCGACCGCTTTTTTGACGTGGGAATTGCCGAGGCGCATGCCGTTACCTTTGCGGCGGGTTTGGCGGCGGGCGGGCTTAAGCCTATCGTGGCTATTTATTCCTCCTTTTTGCAGAGGGCTTACGACCAGGTACTGCACGATGTCTGCATACAGAATTTGCCGGTAGTTTTTGCTATCGACAGGGCGGGACTGGTAGGAAGCGATGGAGAGACACATCAGGGGATTTTTGATCTGTCCTACCTTTCATCCATACCCAATATGCATATTATGGCTCCTAAGAATAAGTGGGAGCTGTCCGATATGATGAAGTTCGCGGTCGACTTTGAAGCTCCTATTGCTTTGCGTTATCCGAGAGGAGAGGCCTATGACGGTCTGAAGGAATACCGGGCGCCTATCGTATACGGAAAGGGCGAATATATCTATGAAGAAGAGGATATCTGCCTTCTTGCGGTAGGCAGTATGGTGAAGGTGGCGGAACAGGTGAGGAAGGAATTAAAGGAGAAGGGATATTCCTGTTCCTTGGTTAATGCCAGATTTGTAAAGCCTATCGATGAGGAACTGATAGAAGAGGCGGCGACGGGGCATAAGCTTTTTGTAACGCTGGAGGAGAATGTAGCCAGCGGCGGCTTCGGAGAGAAGGTCAGAGAATTCATGGACCGGAAGGAAATTGGCAAGACGCTGCTTACGGTGACAATTCCAGATGAGTATGTGGAGCATGGCAATGTGGATCTTTTGAGGCAGGAAATCGGTATAGACGAAGATTCTGTCGTAAAACGTATCATTACGGAATATGCAGTGCTGAAGTAAATAATGGAATGAGGAAGGGCAAAGGATGAAAGAACGTTTGGATGTTCTTCTGGTCAAATTAGGATATGCCCAATCCAGAGAAAAGGCGAAGGCGATCATTATGGCCGGAAATGTCTTCGTAAATGGGCAGAGAGAGGACAAGGCCGGCACCTCTTTCGAAGAGGCTAAATCGGTTATCGAGGTAAAAGGTAGTGCACTCAAGTATGTGAGCAGAGGAGGTCTGAAGCTGGAAAAGGCGATTCAGTCCTTCGATATTTCATTAGAGGGCATGATTTGCATGGATATTGGGGCTTCTACGGGCGGTTTTACCGACTGTATGCTGCAAAACGGCGCAGTAAAGGTATATTCTGTAGACGTAGGCCACGGACAGCTGGATTGGAGGCTTAGAAACGACGAACGGGTAGTGTGCATGGAAAAGACCAACTTCCGCTATGTGAAACCGGAGGATATCGGGGACATTCTCGATTTTGCATCGGTGGACGTATCCTTCATCTCCCTGACGAAGATACTGATTCCTGCCAGGGATTTGCTAAAAACGAACGGACGGATGGTATGCCTGATAAAACCCCAGTTCGAAGCGGGTAAAGAGAAAGTTGGGAAAAAAGGAGTCGTCAGGGAACCGGAGATTCACGAAGAGGTAATCGAGAAGGTGATGGATTATGCAATGTCTGTGGGTTTTCACATTCTGGGACTTCAATATTCGCCGGTCAAGGGACCGGAGGGTAATATAGAATATCTGCTGTATATCGAAAAAGAGGAAGAGAAGTCTGAGACTGTGCAGGAAGAAAAAGAAAGAATTGCAGAAACGGTAAGGGAAGCGCACCGGGAATTGTAGAGAGTATGGAAGGTATGGAATATTTTTATATTATTGCGAACAATCATAAAGACTGTAATTTGGAGAAGACGAATTATATAAGGACATATCTGGAAGCCCATGGTAAAAGGACCGGCATAGGCGGGGACGGGATACCCGAGAATGCGGACTGTGTGCTCGTGCTGGGAGGCGATGGGACGCTCCTTCAGGCGGCCAGAGATATGATCGATAGGGATACGCCCCTTCTTGGGATCAATCTTGGAACTCTCGGTTATTTAGCGGAGGTAGAGGAAGCCGGGCTGGAGGCGGCCTTAGAACAGCTCTTAAAGGGCGAATACGGAATCGAACAACGAATGATGCTAAGCGGAAGCGTAAAAAGGAACGAATTCCACGAAAACCTCCATCAGGAAAAGGGGATCCTGGATTATGACAGGAATGATTCCTATGCCCTGAACGATATTGTCATTACGAGGAGCGGTAGTCTGCAGATCATTAAGTTTAATCTCTATGTGAACGGACAGTTTTTAAACCGGTATAATGCGGATGGAGTGATCGTTGCAACGCCTACGGGCTCTACCGGTTACAATATGTCTGCAGGGGGGCCGATCGTGGAGCCTAAGGCGAAGCTTCTGCTGGTGACGCCTATTTGTCCCCATACCCTGAATACGAGAAGCATAGTTTTAGCGCCCGAGGATGAGATAGAGATAGAAATCGTGTCCGGCAGAGAGGATTCCGTCCAGCAGGTAGAAGTGAACTTTGACGGAAGCCACAAGCTTACTTTATATACCGGAGACAGAGTAAAAATAAAAAGAGCGGCGAAGACGACCGGTATTGTGAAATTGAGCAAGGTCAGCTTTTTAGAAGTATTGCATAAGAAAATGAGCGATTAAAGTGCATGGGCAGTATAGACTGTTTGGCTTAAAAGGGGAGGATAAAAGGTATGAAAAAGAGCAGACATGGTAAAATTGTCGAGATCATCGAGCATTATAATATAGAGACGCAGGATGAGCTCGCAGACAAGCTGAAGGAGGCCGGATTTGCGGTGACGCAGGCTACCGTTTCGAGGGACATAAGGGAACTGAAACTATCGAAAATCCCTACGGGAGACGGAAAACAAAAATATGTAGTGTTCAGACAGGATGACAGTCATCTGGGCGAGAAATTTATCAGAGTGCTGCGAGACGGCTTTGTTTCCATGGACATGGCACAGAATATTCTCGTCATCAAGACGGTCTCCGGCATGGCAATGGCAGTCGCTGCTGCTATTGACGCCATGAAGATGAAAGAAATCGTAGGCTCTATCGCGGGCGACGATACGATTATGATGGCCATAAGGACTGTGGACGATACGGCTATCGTGATGGACAAAATCCGAAAGATGATAGGGAATTAGCCGCCGGCTTAAAATGTTCGTATGTTATGATGTTTGCCCCAATCAAATAAGGAGTAGGAAGATGTTAGTAAGTTTACATGTAAAAAATCTGGCTTTGATCGATGAAGAGGAGATCTGCTTCGAGGAAGGTCTTAATATTCTGACCGGCGAGACCGGAGCGGGTAAATCGATTATTATCGGTTCTGTGAACCTTGCACTGGGAGCCAAGGCAGATAAGGACTTGATTCGTACGGGAGCCGAGTACGCTTTGATTGAATTGACGTTTAAACTGGATGATGAACAAAAAGAAGAATTAAAGAAAATGGATATTTTCCCTGAGGAAGACGGCATTCTGCTCATTCAGAGGAAGATAATGGCAGGCAGAAGCGTGTGCAAGGTGTGCGGAGAAACGACAGGGACGAAGCAGCTTCAGGAAATCGCAGGCCTCCTCTTGGATATCCACGGGCAACACGAACACCAGTCCCTTCTTCAGACGAAAAAGCATAAAGAAATTTTAGACGGTTATGCAGGAGATTCTCTTTCGAAGCTTAAAAATAACATCAGGGGGAAATATAATGACTATCAGCAAATCGGAAGGGAACTAAAGGCGCTGAATTCTGATGAAACCGCAAGAGAAAAAGAGACCTCTTTACTTCGTTTCGAAATAAAGGAAATTGAGGATGCCTCGCTTTTAGAAGATGAGGATGTGCGGCTGGAAAAGCAGTACCGCCTGATGACTAACGGCCGTAAAATAAAGGAATCGGTTTCTTTTGTCTATCGACTGACCGGCTATGATGAAGAAGAAAGTGCGGGGGAAAATATAGGAAGGGCTCTAAAGGAAATAAGGAATATATCAGGTTATGACGAGGCGCTGTCCGGTATGGAAGAGCAGCTTCAGGATATAGACGGCATTTTGAATGATTTCAACCGTACCGTAAAAGACTATTTGGAGGATTTGGAGTTCGACGAGGAGGACTTCGTACATACGGAAAGCCGTCTGAATTTAATTAATCATTTGAAGTCAAAATATGGAAATAATATAAAAGAAATACTTGCATATAAAGATGCCGGAGAAGAAAAGCTAAGTGTATTGGAAAATTACGAAGCTTACTGTGAAGGGAAGCTTATCGAATACGAAAAAACAAAGGAAGAACTGACTGTTTTATGTGGAAAAGCATCTGCTGTCCGCATAAAATATGCGAAAGAGCTTACCGGAAGCCTTAAAAAAGCTCTGTTAGATTTAAATTTTGAAAATGTGGAGTTTGATATACAGATCAGGCCTGATACCGAGAATATGGCGGCGGATGGCTATGACGATGTGGAGTTCATGATATCTACCAACAGAGGAGAGGCAATGAAACCCTTAAGTCAGGTGGCCAGCGGCGGCGAGCTATCCAGAATCATGTTGGCGCTTAAGACTGTTCTCGCAGATAAGGACGATATTCAGACATTGATTTTTGACGAGATAGACACAGGAATCAGTGGGAAGACTGCATGGAAGGTTTCCGAAAAACTGGGAATCTTGGGAATGTCCCATCAGGTCATTTGCATTACTCATCTTCCGCAGATTGCAGCAAGAGCGGATGTTCATTTTTTAATAGAAAAAAATGAAAAAGAAGAGCGGACGGTTACTACTATAAATAAAATTACAGGGCAGGATAGCCTGAAAGAACTTGCCAGAATGCTGGGAGGCGACAGACTTACGGAGGCGGCGCTTCAAAATGCAAAAGAAATGAAAGATTTGGCAAGAAATACAAAACAATACTAAAGTAAAATGTGCAAGTTTATCACATACTAAGAGGGATGTATGTCATATGGAATTCCGGAAGGAATTTCATATAGGCTGCATCCCTCGTTTGTTTAAAAATCATTTATCGTTTGGCTGCGAACGACGAAAGGATGTGAGGACTTGAAGAGCATAAAAGATAAAAAGAGAGACAGAATCGATAATTATAGAATATTTCTGTACCTTGCGCTGTTTTGCAGCACGGCCGCACTCATATGCACCTGCTATTTTACCTTATGGAAAATGGTGCCTTCCAATATCAAAATAAAGGCCGGAGTAGATCAAACGTTGGATTTACAGCTTCCCGCTTCGGGGGATCTGTATAAGGATGCCATAGAGGTGAGCGGGCTTACGGCATCCAATATTCCCAGAGACAGTATTCACATAGATTTAGCCAAGCCGGTAACAATTAAAGCCAATGAAATCAATAAATATGTACTGGATTTGAAGCTGTTTGGAATCATCCCGCTTAAGACGGTGGATATTCAGGTGATTCAGGATAAGACGTTGATCCCGGCAGGAATACCCATTGGCATTTATGTGAAGACAGAAGGAGTTTTGGTAATCGGCGTAGGGGAATTCATTGGGGAGGACGGACAGAAGTATTCTCCTTCCCAATATATTTTGCAATCGGGAGACTATATTACGCAGGTCAATGAGGAGAAGATAACGAGTAAGACAACCTTCGTGGATATAGTAAAGCATTCCGAGGGACAGGAGATGGTTCTTACAGTAAAGAGAGAAGAAGAGATACTCACGTTAAAGGTAAAGCCTGAGACGAATCAAGCCGGAGATTATAAAATTGGGGTATGGATCAGAGATAACGCGCAGGGGGTAGGAACGATGACCTACTTAAATGAAGGCTCCGGCTTCGGCGCATTGGGACACGGAATAAACGATGTAGATACGAGCACACTTATGAATCTGGAGGAGGGCAAGCTGTATCAGACTGAAATTGTGGGCATTACGAGAGGGAGCAACGGTTCTCCCGGAGAATTGACAGGATATATCGAATACGATGATTCTAAGATTATAGGGGAGATAACCGAGAATACATCGGAGGGCATATTCGGCTACTGCAATGAGCAGATAAAGGCGCAGGTGCCCTTCGGGGAGCTCCCCATCGGCTTGAAACAGGAGATAAAAAAAGGGCCGGCACAAATCATTTGCAGTATCGAGGGACAGCCAAAGTATTATGATATAGAAATATTGGAGGTGCATCTGAATAATGACAATATAAACAGAGGTATCGTCCTTCGAATTACGGATCAGGAACTGCTTTCTTTAACAGGAGGAATTATACAGGGAATGAGCGGGTCGCCCATTGTGCAGAATGGAAAAATAATCGGAGCGGTAACCCATGTACTTGTTCAGGACGCGACCAGCGGATACGGCATTTTTATTGAAAATATGCTGCTGCATTAAAAAAAATAAGAATTAAAAAAGCTTCCAGACCGCATATATATGCGGAAATGGAAGCTTTTCTATCTTTTGTGCGATGCTTTACTGTTGAATCATCAAATAGTGTTCCTTTATAATAGACACTAGCAATATTTGGAAATAAATATCATTTGAATTGGATTTTCAGATATTAGCAAAGAAAAAAGTCGGAGGTTTGATATGGAGCAACTGAATCTAACAGCAACAAAGGATAATGAAAGGGTATACAAAATACTTGGTGACCTGATGAATATGGATAAGGAATTTCAGATTATGATAACGGTACCGTCCGGTCATAAAGACTCCTCCATGGCAGGGCAGGAGACAGTTGTGAAAAGCATTAATACGGAGAGGGACCTGGAGAAGGATGTTACTGAAATGATTCACGAAATAGGCGTTCCGGCCCATATTAAAGGCTATCAGTATTTAAGGGAAGCTATCATGATGTCGGTGGAGGACACGGAGATGCTCAATTCCATTACTAAGGTACTTTATCCCTCCATTGCGAAAAAATATCAGACTACTTCCAGCCGCGTGGAAAGAGCAATCAGACACGCCATTGAAGTAGCATGGAGCAGGGGAAGAATGGAAACCTTGGATGCACTGTTCGGCTATACAATCAATACGGGTAAAGGAAAACCGACTAATTCGGAGTTCATTGCGCTGATTGCAGATAAAATTCGTTTGCAGTACAAAAACTGATGAAATAACAGAAATTAGTGTTTTTAATACTTTCAAAGCACTCCGATATGATGTATAATGACTCTAAGTATATTGGAGGTTAGGCTATGAAGAAAATTTTATTTATGGCGTCGGAGGGTGTACCCTTCATTAAGACCGGCGGTTTGGCTGATGTGGTCGGTTCTTTGCCGAAATGTATAGATAAAGAGTATTTTGACGTCAGAGTCATGATTCCCAAATATAGCTGTATAACGGAAGAAATGAAAGAAAAAATGACGTTTAAGACTTACTTTCATATGGATTTTAATTGGAAGAATGAATATGTGGGAATCATGGAGGCGAAGGAGGATGGAGTAACTTATTATTTCATCGACAATGAAACCATGTTTTCAGGATTTAGGCCATATAGTGACAATGTTTTGGAGGAGGTCACCAAGTTTTCCTTCTTTTCCAAGGCTGCGTTATCTGCCCTTCCGCTCATCGATTTCAGACCGGATGTGATTCATTGTCATGATTGGCAGACAGGACTCGTTCCGGTATATTTAAAAGAGCGTTTTCAGGGGAGCGAATTTTTCCGCGGAATAAAGTCCGTAATGACTATTCACAATTTGAAGTTCCAAGGGAAATGGGATGTGAAGACCGTAAAGTCAATTACCGGATTGCCGGATTATTTTTTCACGCCGGATAAGCTGGAAGCATATAAGGATGCGAATCTACTAAAGGGAGGTATCGTATATGCGGACGCAATAACTACGGTAAGCGATACTTATGCGGAGGAAATTAAGACTCCTTTTTACGGGGAAGGCATGGACGGACTCCTTCGTGCGAAAGAAAAGGACCTGCGGGGAATCGTAAATGGTATTGATTACGATGATTTCAATCCCGAGACCGATAAATATATTGAACATAATTACAATGCGGTGAATTTCCGAAAGGAAAAAATTAAGAATAAACGCGCACTTCAGGCGGAACTCGGTTTGGAGCAGGATGATAAGAAGATGCTGATTGGCATCGTATCCAGACTGACGGACCAGAAGGGTTTTGACCTGATCAGCTATATGATGGAAGAAATGTGTCAGGATGCGGTTCAAATCGTGATATTAGGAACCGGTGAGGAGCAATATGAAAATATGTTCCGTCATTTTGACTGGAAATATAACAATAAGGTTTCTGCCAATATCTTTTACTCCGAGGCGCTGTCCCATAAGATTTATGCGGCGTGTGACGCTTTTCTCATGCCGTCCTTGTTCGAGCCCTGCGGACTCAGCCAGCTCATGGCGCTTCGCTACGGAACGGTACCGATTGTAAGGGAGACCGGCGGATTGAAGGATACAGTAGAACCTTATAACGAATACGAGAGCGAAGGAACCGGATTTTCCTTTTCCAACTATAATGCCCATGAGATGCTGGCGACGATTCGCTATGCGGAGCGTATTTATTACGATAGGAAACGTGAGTGGAATAAGATTATCGACAGAGGAATGGCGGCAGACTTTTCTTGGCACGTATCTGCGAAAAAATATCAGGAAATGTATGATTGGCTGATAGGATAGAGGACGGATACCATTATGTCTGACAATAAGAAAAAAGACGGATTTATTATGCAGGCGGGAATACTCGCTGCAGCGTCCATAATATGCAGAATTATTGGTTTGCTTTATAAGAGTCCGCTGACAGCCATTATCGGAGACGAAGGCAACGGCTATTACGCGACGGCGTATACATATTATACGATTATCCTTCTGGTTTCATCTTACAGCATTCCGTCGGCAATTGCAAAGGTGCTCGCACAGAGACTTGCGCTGAAAGAATACCGTAACGCACAGAGAATCTTTAAGTGCTCTGTGCTATATGTTATGGTAGTCGGAGGGGCTGCAAGTCTCATATTGTTTATCTGTGCGCCATATATCGTTATGGGACACTCAGTTCCGGTGCTTCGCATTTTTGCGCCAACTATTTTTTTCTATGGACTGCTGGGAGTTCTCAGAGGATATTTTCAGGCTCACAGGACGATGATGCAGACCTCCGTATCCCAGATATTAGAGCAGATACTCAATGCGGCGGTGAGCATGGGGGCGGCATATTTTCTTATGTGGGCGGCAAGTGCTTCCGGGAAGGACGGAAGCGAGCAGGCTATGTACGGAGCTATCGGCAGTGCGCTGGGGACCGGCAGCGGCGTGTTGATTGCCCTTTTATTCATGGCCGCGGTATATGCAATGAACCGTAAGACGATAGGCAAACGCATTGAGCGTGATATGACAACGGATGAGGAATCCTATAAGGAAATATTTAAGACCATAACCTCGGTAGTGACGCCTTTTATTCTGGGTACCTGTATCTACAATTTGGTAACGGCACTGGATCAGACCATTTACCTGAGATTTATGGTGCATTTAAAGGATATGGACTTTTCAGAGGCATCCACGAGTTATGGAATTCTGGCTCAAAAGGCGGTGACGATTTCCAATATTCCCATCGCTCTGGCTTCTGCCATGTCTTCGGCGATCATACCGACCATAGCTTCGGTCTATGCGCAGGGGGCATTTAAGCAGGCGAAGAAGAAGACCGCTTCCGCAATAAAGGTGACGATGCTGATTTCAATACCGGCGGCGGTGGGAATCGGCGTGTTGTCAAAGCCCTTGGTTTTGGCATTGTTTCCCCAGTTAGAGTCTTTAGAACTGGCGTCCAGGCTGTTGACAGGACTTTCGGTAACGGTTATTTTTTATGGATTATCTACGCTGACTAATGCGGTATTACAAGGGATTGGTAGAGTGAACACTCCGGTCATCAATGCGGCGATCGCTCTCATTTTGCAAACAGCGATGTTAGTTCCCGTCATATGGTTTACGGACTTAGGGATTTACGGTGTGATGCTGGCCACGATGATGTATTCGCTCATGATGTGCATATTAAATAGCATATCTTTGCGAAAATATTTGGATTATAAGCAGGAATTCGATAAGACCTTTGCAAGACCTATGTTTTCCTCACTGATTATGGGTGCGGCGGCATTTGGGATTTATGAAGGGGCTTCGTACCTTTTGGAGATGTTTATGTCTTCCTTATATTTTATCAATTTAATCGCTTTGATCATAACGATAGGGTCTGCAGTTCCTATTTATTTCGTGTTGATTATTAAACTAAAGGCGGTAAAGGAGAAGGATCTGAAGGGGCTTCCCAAAGGACATTTATTAGTGAAAGCCGCAAAGAAGCTGCGGTTGTTATAGATGACACAAATAAGATATGAATTTATATGGAGGCAAATGCCGGGAACATCAGTGTCCCGGTGGCTGTCTCTTTTTTTTCGGGGTCAGGGATAAAATAAAGAAAGCGATTCCCAAAGGTTTGAAAATATAGTAGAATATCAGTGAAACAAGCAAAACATTAAAGTTATGTAAACTATCTGTTTTTATAATGCGCAGGAGGATATATCGATGAAGCAGCGACCTGTTACAACATTATTTATGCTTAGTTCTGTAGATGGAAAAATTAGTACGGGATCATCGGATATTTTAGATGTTGACTGTGACTTTCCCAAACTGAAAGGTGTCAGGGAAGGACTCCACCAATACTATGAAATAGAGCGGACAACAGATCTATGGTCGTTGAATTCCGGGCGTGTACAAGAAAAAATAGGAGTGAACCGGAAAGAGTTTCCTGATAAGACTCCCGTTTCTTTTGTAGTAATAGATAACAAGCACCTGACGAAGCATGGTGTTCGTTATTTTTGTTCGCTGTCGAAGGCGTTTGTACTTGTAACGACAAATAAAGAGCATCCGGCATTCTCCCTGAAGGAAGATAATCTGCATATTATCCTGCAAGAGAAGCTGAATCTGAAGGAAATGTTAGAAATATTGAAAGAATCATATAATTGTGACAGAATTACCATACAGACGGGAGGAACTCTCAATGGGCTGTTTCTCCGTGAGAAGCTTTTTGATTATATAGATATTGTTATACCGCCTGTTCTCATCGGCGGAAAGGAAACTGCCTCTCTGGTAGACGGAGTTTCTCTTTCTAAGTCTGAGGAGCTTGAGCAGTTGGGGATTCTAAAGCTCGAAGCATGTGATGTTCTTGAAGATTCCTATATTCGCTTGAAATATAAGGTTATTGGATGATAATATAAAGCTTGCGGAAAAATCATAACTTTTTTAGAAAGGCTCTGTTGATTATTATGACATTGACAACTCTTTGTTACATAGAAAAAGATGACTCCTATCTTATGCTCCATCGTATCAAAAAGGAACATGACATTAACAAGGATAAATGGATCGGTATCGGCGGCCATTTTGAAGCCGATGAAAGTCCGGACGACTGCGTAGTCCGGGAAGCGAAGGAGGAGACCGGGCTGACACTCACCTCTTATCGGCTTCGCGGAGTCCTGACTTTTCTGTGCGACGACATTACGGATTATTATATATTCATATACACTGCCGATGGCTTTGAAGGAGATTTGAAAAGCTGTAATGAAGGAACGTTAGAGTGGGTAGCGAAGGATAGAATCCCATCTTTGAATTTATGGGAGGGTGATCTTATTTTTTTCCGGCTCCTGGAGGAAAATGTTCCCTTCTTTTCCTTGAAGTTACACTATATAGATAATATATTAAAGGGAGCCGTTCTAAACGGCAAAGAGATGGAGCTTTTCGACATTGTAGATGAAAATGGGATCCCTACTGGACGGGTGAGGGAACGTTCTCTTGTTCACCGTTACGGCGATTTGCACCGAACTGCCCACGTATGGATCGTTCGCAGGAACGAAAGAGGCAGCTTCGATGTGCTTTTGCAGAAACGAGCATTCGACAAGGACTCCTTTCCCGGCTGCTTCGATATTTCCTCCGCAGGGCACATTCCTGCAGGAATGGATTATCTGGAATCCGCCTTACGGGAACTGGAAGAAGAGCTGGGAATTACTGCGTTGCCCGAAGACTTAAAGCTTATCGGCTATCACGACGGAGAAGTCGTGACCTCATTTTATGGCAATCCCTTCCACAACCATGAGTTCAGCGCTGTCTATGTCTTATCTTTGGATATTCCGGTTTCCTCTTTTCACTTGCAAAAAGAGGAGATCGAGTCTGTGGTATGGATGGATTACGAAAAATGCCTCGCCGCTATGCGAGACGGCACTTTGGCTCATTGTATTTTTATCGACGAGTTTCTGGCTTTGAAAGCATGGATGTGAATTAAATTTGCGCGAATGAGCTTGCTTTTTTGGATAAAACGATGTAAACTGCTATATTATAATTGAATAGCATACAAGTTTGCGGGGGGACTCTTTGGAGTTGAGAAGGCAGAACCTGACCCTTTGAACCTGTTGGTTAATACCGACGTAGGGAAGCAAATCATCTTTTGGGTGATTCGGACGCTTTGTGTATACGCGAAGCGTCCTTTTTACATATAGGGGTGTTTTTTGTTTCGGCAAAAGCACCTCTTTTTAATATCAAAAAATATAGGAGATTGAATATGAAAAAGGTATTGAGTATTGCAGGCTCGGATTGCAGCGGCGGTGCCGGCATCCAGGCTGATTTAAAGACCTTTTCCGCCCATGGAGTGTTTGGCATGACAGTCATTGCCTCGGTGGTTGCGGAGAACACCTTTCGGGTTATTGAATATCAGGACATACGGCCCGATATCATCGAGAAACAAATCGATGCTGTTTTCGAGGACATTCCGCCCGATGCGCTGAAAATCGGTATGCTGTCATGTAAGGAAGGTATGCTGGCGGTGGCAGGCAAGCTTCGTGAATGGAAGCCGTCCAATGTGGTTATTGACCCGGTAATGTACGCAAAAAACGGTTGTGCGCTCATGGACCCGGATTCCATAGATACATTGATTGCCGAGGTGGTGCCGCTTGCCGATGTAATTACTCCTAACATTCCCGAGGCAGAGAAGATGGCTGGAATACGCATTTATACGCAGAAGGATATGAGGAAAGCGGCTCGGATCATCCATGATATGGGTTGCAGGGCGGTACTGGTGAAGGGAGGACACAGTGAGGGTGACGCTACGGATATCTTATTTGACGGCAGCGAGTTTTACAGTTTTTCCTCTCCGCGTATCCCAACCAAAAACACCCATGGTACCGGTTGCACCTATTCTTCGGCTATTGCCTCTAATCTTGCATTGGAGCTGCCGATACGGCAAGCTGTCGCACGGTCTAAGAAGTATGTTACTACGGCTATTGCCAATGCTCTGGAAATCGGGCGGGGCAACGGACCGACGCACCATTTTTACGATTTGTTTCAACATGGATTATCAGATGTGAAAAACTGGAGGGAGGATATTACATGAGAAAAATATACATGGATCTTGTGGGGCAGGTACGCATGAAAAAGCCGTTGGTACACCATATTACAAATTACGTTACGGTAAATGACTGCGCAAACATTACGCTGGATATCGGAGCATCGCCCATCATGGCCGATGCGCTGGAGGAGGCCGCGGATATTGCCGGCATAGCCTCGGCAGTTGTGCTGAACATGGGGACGCTTAATGAGCGCACCATTCCCGCAATGATCACGGCAGGCAGGGCGGCAAACGAGGCGGGAGTTCCGGTTGTATTCGATCCGGTAGGAGCCGGGGCTTCTAAACTTCGCAATGAAACGGCTGTCAGAATTTTGCGGGAGATGAAAATCAACGTCCTGCGCGGCAATATTTCAGAAGTACGGTTTCTCGCGGGCTTGCATGCGGAAACAAAAGGTGTGGATGCGGACGAAGCCGATCTGCAAAATATAGAGGATGCCATATCTGTGGCAAAGACAATGGCAGTCCGGTCAGGCTGTGTGGTTGCGATTACCGGAGCAGTAGATGTGGTATCGGATGGGGGGAGAAGTGTCTGTATAGAAAACGGTCATTCCATGCTGGCAAATCTCACGGGAACCGGCTGCATGTGTTCTTCGCTGATAGGCTCCTTTTGCGGAGCGGCCCCGGAATCTCCGTTAGAGGCTGCGGTCACGGCCTTGCTTTCTATGGGTATTGCCGGAGAGCTCGCCTTTGAACGGGCAGGGCATAACGGTAACGGCAGCTTTCATGCGGCTTTGCATGACGCAGTGAGCAAATTGGATGGGGAAACTCTTGGAAGGAGGGCAAGGCTATATGAAGCCTGATATCGACTATACCCTATATCTTGTTACAGACAGAGAACTTATGGTCCAGGAAACCATAGAGGAATCGGTGGAGGAGGCAGTCAGAGGCGGCTGCACATTAGTGCAGCTTAGGGAGAAAAGGGTATCCTCCCGGGAGTTTTATGAAACGGCTGTAAGAGTACGAAAGGTAACATCCCGGCTGGATGTGCCGCTTATCATTAATGATAGGGCGGATATTGCTCTCGCAGTGGAGGCGGACGGAGTGCATGTGGGACAGGGGGATATTCCTGTCGATGTAATACGGAAAATGGTCGGGCCGGATCGGATCGTCGGGGTATCGGCGGGCAGTCTTACCGAGGCGATTTCCGCCGCTGATGCAGGTGCAGACTATCTGGGAGTAGGTGCCATGTTCGCTACGGGAACGAAAACGGATGCCAATATTACTCCTATACAGGTACTGAGGCGCATACGGGAGGAGGTTCGGCTTCCCATTGTCGTGATTGGGGGAATTAACAAAGAAACGATACCGCTTTTTCATGGCATAGGTATCGACGGGCTGGCAGTAGTTTCTGCCATTGTTTCCCAAGAGGATACGGCAGGTGCGGCACACGAGCTGAAAAACTTATTCCTTAAAGGGAGGAGCAGGGCATGAAGGCATATATATTCGATCTGGACGGTACCCTGCTGGATTCCATGGGCGTATGGGAGCAGATTGATGCGGAATTTCTGACCAAACGAGGAATAGAGATGCCGCCTGATTATATTAGTGCTGTCTGCGCACTCAGCTTTCAGGAGACCGCAGCATATACTATTGAGAGGTTCGGCCTTCCGGTTAGCGTAGATGAACTGCTGAAAGCATGGAATGCTATGGCGGTACATGCATACGGTCATACCGTTGCGCTAAAGCCGTATGCCAGGGAGTTTCTTACTGCAGTCAAAGAGAGAGGCGTTAAACTTGGCATAGCTACCAGTCTGCCTGCAGCTCTTTACGAACCGTCGCTTCGAGGGCACGGTATTATAGAGATGTTTGATGTCGTTTGTTCCACAGATGAGGTGGGTTTGGGCAAGTCCAGTCCCGAGGTGTTTCTGTACACTGCGGATAAACTTGGTGCAGCGCCTAAGGAATGTGTGGTATTCGAGGATATTTTGCAGGCGATTCAGAGTGCTAAGCTAGCTGGAATGGTTGTATATGGAGTGTTTGATGAAGCGTCAAAGGAGCAGTGGGCTGCCATACAGAAAATCGCAGACGGTGTTCTATATGATTTTAAAGACGCGCCGCTGCCGCAATAAGGGAGACGAAATGTCATTTTTAATTATTCAATCGCTTCCCCGTGCAGAACGACTCTGCCGTTGTCCGGGCATTTTACATCAAACATTTTAGCTGTTTGATTACCATAATCGAGAGAAGCACCGTTTTTGAGTGCATACACCATTGGATAAGCACAGTTCCAAAGCTCGTGGCATAGGGGCGGGCAGATGTCATCGATGATATATTCGTCTCCCGTTTTACTATATCCACATCTGCATTTACTGCTAACAACAGTCAACTTTACTTTTCCCATAATTCTTCACCTTTCATATTATTTATCTAAATATATTACCTTGTTATGCTATTGTTTTGCAACATTTTTCTGTATTTAGATTTATGGATAAAATAATGAATCAACAGGCCTTATAAAACAATATGAGAAATTGAAATCAGCAAATATTTTATATCTTGTAAAATCACATGGATTGTTTTATACTATATATCGATAACGATACAGACTGTATTATCGCTTCCATAATTATTTACTAATAACTGAGGTTTAACATGAAAATTGACATTCCAAAATATCAGCAGATTGCTGCAGATATCGCAGCCAAGATCGCTTATGGTGATTATTCGGAAGGCGAAAAGATATATGTTCGCTCCTCTTTAGCAAGCCAATATGGAGTTTCCTCCGAAACGGCCAGGCGTGCAGTATGCGTGCTGTCGGATATGAAAATTGTGGAAATTACAAAGGGCAGCGGAGTTCTTATTAAGTCCAGAAAACTAGCCATGGATTTCATTAATAAGTTTGATTCAGTCAGTCAGATGAGTGAGCTGAAAAAGCATATTCTAAACAGTATAGAGCAACAAATTACGCAAAGCACCGAGTTAAAAACGATGGTTACCGAGTTGATGTACAAAACAGAACGTTTTCGTGTAGTGAATCCATTTTCACCTTTTGAAATTGCTATTACGGAACAGGCATCTTATATAGGTCAAAACCTTTCGGAAAGTAATTTTTGGCATAATACTGCGGCAACTGTCATTGCGATACGGCGCGGAGAACAAATTATTATATCCCCCGGACCATATGCGGTAATCACAGAGGGAGATATCCTTTATTACGTCGGTGATGAAAACTGTCATGAGAGAGTGAAGAATTTTTTGTATTCAAAATAAATAACTGGTATATCAAGCAGATTTTCCATAACGGAGAATCTGCTTTTTTGTCTAAATGATATTTATAGTGCTGAAATCTTACTTATTTTGTATATGCTTTAAATTTGACACATATTTTTATTTATGTTAGCATTAAAGAAACAACTTGAAAATAATATAGTGTTGTTACTTTGAAAAAATAAGGAGGAGATGTATGCCAAAAGTTGAAATCAAAGGGCTATACAAAATATTTGGTCCGACGCCAAGACAAGTCATAACTATGTTGCAAGACGGTGCGGATAAAGCCAATATTTTAAAAAAGCACAAGCATAGTGTTGGTGTGAATAATGCTTCCTTCACGGTTGAAGAAGGAGAAATATTTGTTGTTATGGGCTTATCAGGCAGCGGAAAGTCGACGCTTATACGTTGTTTAAATCGTTTAATAGAGCCCACGGGAGGTAGTGTTTTCATTGATGATCAAGATATTACGAAAGTATCTGCCGCACATCTTCGAGAAGTGCGGAGAAAAAAAATCGCGATGGTTTTTCAGAACTTTGCACTTTTGCCGCATAAAACCGTACTGGAAAATGTGGCATTTGGATTGGAAATACAAGATGTAAAAGCGGAAATACGTAAACAAAAAGCGCAGGAAATGTTGGAAACTGTAGGGTTAAAAGGATATGGAAATGCAAAACCAAATGAATTGTCGGGCGGCATGCAGCAAAGGGTGGGACTTGCAAGAGCTCTCGCAACAAAAGCAGACATTCTTCTGATGGATGAAGCATTCAGTGCCCTTGACCCGTTGATTCGTAAGGACATGCAGAATGAACTTCTGTCCTTGCAGCATAAATTGAAAAAAACAATAATATTTATAACACACGATTTGGACGAAGCGCTGAAAATCGGAGACAGAATTGCAATTATGAAGGATGGCAATATTGTTCAAATCGGTACCGCTGAAGAAATTCTTCAAAGTCCTGCGGATGATTATGTCCGTGAATTCACACAGGATGTAAACCGGGCAAAGATTATTACAGCCTCTGCAATCATGCGTGATGCTGAAGCACTGGTTCTCGAAAAATCGGGAATTCGCATGGCTGTTCGCAAAATGAAAGATTTAGGCATTTCAAGCCTTTTTGTAACAGATAAAAGCAATATGCTGCTGGGAATCGTCACAATTGAACAGGTGTCTTCGCTGATAAAGGAAGGTAAGGAGGATCTGGCATCTATTATTGATGACAACATTAAAACAGTAGGCCCCGAATCGTCAATTGATGAAATTATCCCGTTGTTTTTGTATTCAAATTATCCCGTTGCGGTGGTGGACACAGATAAAAAGTTAAAAGGAATTATTTTTAAGTCTACTGTGCTTGCCGGTATTGCAGGAGAAGGGAGGGAACCTTACTATGTTTAGTGAAAAACTTCCAGTGGGTAGTTTCGTGGAAAAAGGCATTGACTGGATGACACAAAATTTTAGTGGATTCTTTACCTCGATAAAGGAAGCTCTCTCCGGAGTTATTGATGGCACAAGCTGGCTTCTTACCATTATACCGGCTTTTGTTTTTATAATTCTGGTCGTTCTTTTCGCGTGGTGGATTGCAGGAAAGGGGCTTGCGATTTTTGCCGGAATTGGTCTTTCTCTCATATATAATCTTAACCTTTGGGATAAGACCATGCAAACGCTGGCCTTAGTCGGCGCCTCAACTTTGATTGCTTTGCTTATCGGTTTGCCTCTTGGTATTCTTATGTCGAAAAGCGATGCAGCAAACAAGATCATACGGCCGATATTGGATTTTATGCAAACGATGCCGGCCTTTGTGTACTTAATTCCGGCGGTATATTTCTTTGATCTGGGTACTGTCCCCGGTGCGGTAGCAACCATCATATTTGCCATGCCGCCTATCGTACGCTTGACAAACCTCGGAATCCGTCAGGTGCCTGCGGATGTAGTGGAAGCGGCTAAATCATTTGGCTCGACCCCTGCACAGCTGCTTTTTAAAGTTCGGATCCCTCTTGCGGTTCCTACTATTATGGCAGGGCTGAATCAAACTATCATGCTTTCTCTTTCCATGGTAGTCATATCGGCTATGATTGGAGCCGACGGTCTTGGCAGAACCGTCTATGAAGGCATAACACAAATGAATATCGGGAAAGGCTTTGAAGGGGGGCTGGCTGTAGTCATCATGGCTATGCTGCTTGACCGTATTACACAATGTCTCGGCTCAACACCACAAAAGTCGGGAAAAGAGTTCATAAAAAAATTACTGGGTAAATGACCTTACAATAAATCAAGCCAAGAAATCAGGAGGATATTATGTTAAAAAAAATAACTTTAATGCTTATATCAGTGTTATTAATAGCCGTGGCCGCAACAGGGTGTGGCAGAACAGAAGATAAGGACACGAAAGGAACTGTTAAACTGGCATATGTCAATTGGGCGGAGGGTATCGCAATGACGAACCTTGCGGCAGCTGTGCTCGAGGAGAAAATGGGATATGAGGTTGAGCTGACTATGGCTGATGCTGCTCCTGTATTCACTTCTGTATCAAGCGGAAATACCGATGCTTTCCTGGATGTCTGGCTCCCGGTAACTCATGAAAGCTATATTGAAAAATATGGGGATGATATGGTGGATTTGGGTATATCATATGAAAACGCGCTTCTGGGATTAATCGTACCTTCATATGTTGAAATAGACAGTATTGAAGAGCTTAATGAAAATAAAGGTATGTTTGGCGGCGAGATCATAGGAATAGACGCAGGCGCAGGTTTGATGGCAGCTGCAGAAAAGGCGGTAGAGGAATATGCTCTGGATTATAAACTCCTGACCGGCAGCGGACCGACCATGACGGCCGCATTAGGAAAAGCAATTGATGCAAACAGCTCTATTGTAGTTACCGGATGGGCACCTCATTGGATGTTTGCAAAGTGGGATTTAAAAGTGCTGGAGGATCCCAAAGGTGTATTTGGTGAGGTTGAGAATATTCATAAATATTCCAGAAAAGGTCTGGAAGAAGATATGCCGGAGGTTACGGCATTTCTAAAGAATTTTAAAATGACAGAGGCTGAACTTGGTGATCTTATGGGTGTGATCGAAGAATATGACGGTGAACCGCTGGATGCGGCACATAGTTGGATGAATGACCATGAAGGCCTTATCAACGAATGGATAAATTTTTGAAAAATCGCAAAAAGAGTCAGATAAAAGCGATAAATTACTCCTGCGATCGATATTGCGCGATGGGCCAGTCGGACCATACCTGAACTTCAACGTAAGCAGGTTGTGCAAATATGGGCTCCTTCCAATCATTTTGAGGGAGCCCATATTTGTTGATAACTTTTAGTATTTCATCATAAGTATAAACAGTTTTTCTGAATTCCAAGTGATCCGTAACTTTAGGGCTGAACGTAGGAAAAGTATCTCCGTAAGTAAACGATAAGGTTTTTAAGTCAAATTCACTTATTGGAATTCTAATATGATCCGCGGTTTTATACCATGTATTCAGCCAGAGACATTCTTCAACAACCATATAATATGGAGTTTGTCTGATAGGAAGTCCCCCCTTTTCGATGAACATTTTTCGAGTCAGTTGTTCTAAATATCTTCTGCGGGAGAGGTACTGTGGATTTCTTCTTGTCGCAAAGACTTTCCCCTCATTTTGTAAGTTATCTTGAATTTTCTGAGCTTCATCCAACGGTAATTCTGAAAGATTGACAAATGGTCCTTTTTCCTTTTCAAAATAATGATATAAATTCACACGTAATTCTCCTTATATGAACAGCATTAACAATAGCTTGGTCAGCGTCATCCTAATGTGCTTTATATAGAATATACTGCAGTAATAAAGGATATAGTTGAAAACAAGTTGCACATACAATGAAATGTTATTGATATATAGATGTTTTTCTTCTTCCAAGCAATAAATGAGGCAGGCAGAAATACAAAAATTCTAAATAGATTATTGAAGGGAAGCCATAGATGATATAAGGAAAACAGCATAGTAATTATCAATGGTGCAAAAGCCCCAAATCTTCTTATTTTTGATGTGAGGTAGCCTCTGAAAAAGAGCTCTTCAATAATCGGGCCAACTATAACATTGAGAATAAAATATCCAATACAAGTTAATATTAATATATCATTAGGATATTGCTTGAGATATTCGATATTAGTCCAATCAAAATATACGGGAATAAGTGGTGCCAGACGATTGGATACCGGAGCGAACAGGAGATTTTCCAAAGGAGCTATGGTTACAGACATAATGCCTGCAAAAGCGAATAGGAAAAAACCATATAGAAGTATTTTCCACCAGCTCATTCTGTTATGAAATAAAAACGAGCTTTTTAATGAATAACTGCCATATTCTTTTTTACTTGAATATAGAACAATACCTAATTCAATTGGAAATAAGATAAAGACTGCCAAGAGAAAGAACAATAAAAGTGAAGGGATTTTATTTTGCAAAAATCCTATAAAAATATAAACTGCGGTCAGTAACGAAGTAGGAATAAAAATATAGCAAAGTAATCTTGGTAGACTTATTTCTTTTTGTATGTCTGCGTTAATTGTTTCCATGTATGTTCCCCCATATTATTCAAATTTGTTTCGTTTCAAATTTAAAAGTTATAAGAAAAATTATACTATATTATTTACAGGTAGTAAACGGCGGAGGCAAAAGAAAAATGGATTTGATTACATTATTTACGCTTGCCGCAGGCTTATCCATGGACGCTTTTGCAGTAGCTGTCTGTAAGGGACTCGCTATGCAGAGGATGACGATAAAAAAAGCGGCGGCAGTAGCTGGATGGTTTGGAAGCTTTCAGGCATTAATGCCCGCCGTCGGATATATGCTGGGAATACGGTTCCGGGATGAAATTGCGGCAGTGGATCATTGGATCTCATTCCTTTTACTATTGTTAATTGGTGCCAATATGATTAGAGAGGCAATATGGGGGAAAACGGAAGAGAGCAATGATTCCCTTGCGCCCAAGGAAATGTTCATTCTTGCAGCGGCTACAAGTGTCGATGCGCTGGCGGTAGGAATTACCTTTGCTTTTTTGGATGTGAATATTTTTACGGCAATAGTCGTTATCGGTACAGTTACATTTATTTTATCCATGGCGGGCGTGAAAGCAGGGAACCGATTCGGGATGAAATATAAGGCAAAGTCGGAAATCGCGGGAGGCGCAGTACTGATATTGCTGGGGATAAAGATTTTAGCAGAGCATATTGGAATATTCTAAATTTAAAAGGTGAACTTTATTAAGAATAGAAAGAATTACATGTATAGAAATGAACCCTCTGGTAATAATAGGAATGAAAATATTTTATTAGGAGGTTACACAAGATCATGACTAATTTATCTGAATTAGACTTACAGAATCTTCGTCATTTAATTGGCGGGTATGACACTACTCACTGCAAGCTGACAGAATATGCGGAATGCGCCACCGACTCCAATGTGAAACAATTTTTTGAAAAAGGCGCGCAATCGGCGATGGACAATAAACAGCAGCTTATGAAATTTTTGCAGTAGGAGGGTGAGAGAATGCAGGAAAAAACAATGGTAGCGGATACCTTGGCAGGTATTAACGGAGAACTCGTTCGTTTCGGCGAGATGATTCCTCAGACGGAAAACAAGGAACTGAAGCAGACATTAAAGCAATTCAGGAACACATGCGAACAGTCGCAGGAAGAATTATATCAGATTGCAAGAGAAAAATCATACTACGTACCGGCTTCCAAGGCAACACAGGAAGAAGTAGAGCATGTAAAAACCTTATTTACCAGCGGAGTTTTATAAAACTTATTATTAATTCAAAACGGCGTATGCGGTAAGCGACGCCGTTTTTACATAACTATATATCGGAGATATGAATATACTTCTTATAATATTCCGGCGGTACCATATATCTGTAAATGGAATCGAAATCCGAAAGTAAAGTGCCCTGTGCGGGAGATTTCAGAACCGGAAGAAAAAGAATTCTATAATGCACGCCGAATATTTCCGCTAGAATACCCGCAGAATAAGCCCCGTTTCTCTCATAAAAAGAAATTCGTTTATCTCTGACAAGCCGTTCGCTTTCATCTTTTGCATAATCTGGGTTTTCTGTCTCGATCAATATACCGTCGCAATTCGGAAGAGAGTGTTTCATTTTCTCAAGAAAATAAGAACCGATTCCTTCGCTGCGGTATTGTTCCATTACTGCAAAATAATCTAACAAGATATTTCGGCATCCGGGAAGAACTGTAAAGAAAGCATAACACAATAGCTCGGTATCCGTTTCCTTATATAACCCATAGCCGGCATAAATACCCTCCTCAGCCATCCGGCTAATGGAAGAAACAGGCTTCCTCTCATCTGCCGGAAAATGTCTCACAGAATGTGTAGTATATACGGAAATCAATTCTTCCCTGGTTAATTTCTTAATTACTGAATTTTCTCTATTATTTACCATTACATACAACTCCTTGAACTCTTTTTTTATTCTCGCGCCAATCTTTACGGAAATATTCATCTATTCGTTTACAGGCTGCAAAGAACTGATATCCGAATCGATTACCATGGAATAGTTAGTATAATATATGACAAAACCGGGTTTTCCCCCATTAGGCTTCTTAATATTTTTCTTTTCCGTATAATCGATTTCCACCTTATCCTGCCCCTTAGCCTTGGAATAGTGGGCGGCAAGCCTGGATGCCTCTTCAAAGGTACGGTCGGGCAGCTTTGCACCGCCTGTTTTTACAATGACATGGGAGCCGGGAATGCCCTTGGCATGAAACCACCAGTCGTTTCCTGAAGCCAGCTTAAAGGTGATTTCTTCATTCTGATAATTATTCTTTCCTACATAAATATGGAAGCCGTCGCTGCTCATATAATGGAATGGTTTGCTCGTGATCTTTTCTTTTTTTGCGCTGCCCTTTCTGCGGACATAACCGTTCTCGATCAGCTCCTCCTTGATCTGAACGAGGTCCTCCTCCAGGAGGGCGATATCCAGTGCGGTACTGATGGATTCCAGATGTTCGATTTCCGCCTTTACTTCAAGTGTCAATTCAGACAAGGCTTCAAAGGTCCGTTTCAATTTGTTATATTTTTCGAAATATTTTTTCGCGTTTTCCGTGGCAGTTAAAGTAGGATCCAGAGGAATTGTGATTTCTTCGTTGGTATAGTAATTCAATGCAACCATGGATTCTGCGCCAGGTTTCACTTCATAGCCGTAAGTGTTCAGAAGTTCTCCGTACACCTTGTATTTTTCCCTCTTTTCGGTATCTTTCATTTGACGTAGCTGTAAATCATACTTTTTGATATTTCTCTCCAGCGCAGTCTGCACAATCTTGCGCAGGTCCACAGATTTTTGACGGATTCTTGTAACCGCATTTTTCCGGGCGTAATATTCCTCCAGTACATGGCTTATGGAATCGCAGAGAACCCTTTGGCTTTCCCCGTACATGGTCAACGGAACGGATGCGAATTCCACCGGAGTTTTGTTATCATAGATGATGTTAGGAAAGAAATCACCATTTTTCACAGCACAGATAAGAGCGGAGAACTCTGCATAAAGGGTGTGCATGCGTTCGGGAGAAAGAGAAGCTACGGGATAATCCCCGTCAATTTTCGCGAGGCAGCAAAGCTCATGGGAAATCGTCGGCGAAAATCCGGTATAGGTACTGTAAATGGCTTTGTATACAGGCATACTTTTTTTACTGATTTGACGAGTGAAATCTTCCTCGGATGCTGTAAGCGGATCAGCCTTGTCCATGGTCTCCGGTATAAAATAATGCCTGCCGGGAAGTACTTCCCTCACACTGCTGACCATGCCCGAAATATGCTTTATGCTGTCGATGATTATATTTTCGTCATTAACAAAAATGATATTGCTGTGCTTTCCCATAATCTCAACGATAAGTTTCTTTGTGCATAAATCGCCCAGCTCGTTTAGATGTTCAATTTCTATTTGAACGATTCGTTCCAGTCCCGGCTGGGTAACGCTGATTATTCTGCCGTTTTGAATATGTTTCCTAAGAAGCATGCAAAAGCCCGGTGCGGTCATGGGACTTTGCTTGTTGCTATCCGTCAAATAAATCAGAGGGAGGGAAGCACCTGCTGAAATGAATAATCTTTTCTGACCGCCGCTGACCTTTATGGTAAGAAGCAGTTCGTCGTTTTCCGGCTGTGCGATTTTATATATGCGCCCTCCTATAAGGCTGTCATTTAAATCCTTTACAATATTTGCAATGGTAATTCCATCGAATGCCATATGAGTACCTCTCTTTTCAATTAAATAAAATAGTGCTACGGCTTTGATTCTACAATATTTTGCATTGTATTTCAACTGAATGTGCGTGTTTTTCGGCGGGTTCATCTTGACGAGGCGGAATTGGTATTCTATAATAATATGAAGTACGCATAGAGCGTGCAGTTGGAGAGGGTAAATCGATGATCAAGAGCATGACTGGCTTCGGGAGATACGAAGCGGCGGAGGCAGACCGCAAGATTACGGTAGAGATGAAATCCGTTAATCACAGATATTTGGATGTAAATATTAAGATGCCCAAAAAGCTCAACTTTTTCGAGGCGGCAATCCGCGCTGAGCTGAAAAATTATATCCAGAGAGGAAAAGTCGACATTTTCATTACGTATGAGGACTTTACGGAAAACAACGTCTGCATTAAATATAATAAGGACATTGCTGCCGAATATATGGGATACTTAGAGCAGATGGCGGAGGATTTTCATCTGGATAACGACATTCGCGTTTCCGCTCTTTCCAGATATCCTGAGGTGCTGGCGATGGAAGAGCAGAGCCCTGATGAAGAGGAAATATGGAAGGTTCTGGATAAGGCGATTAAAGGGGCTTCGGAGAATTTTGTAGAGACCAGGATAAAAGAGGGCGAAAATCTCAGGGAAGACTTGATCAGTAAACTAAATGTAATGCTTTCCCACGTGGAATTTATTACTGAGCGTTCCCCTCAGCTGGTTGCCGAATATAAGGACAAGCTCCGTGAAAAAGTAAAGGAACTTTTAGAGGATACGCAGATGGATGAGAACAGACTCCTTATGGAGGTTACTCTTTTTGCGGATAAGGTATGTGTGGATGAAGAACTGGTGCGTTTAAAGAGCCATATTGAGACTACAAAGAGCACGTTGATCGAGGGCGGAAGCATTGGAAGAAAGTTGGATTTTATCGCGCAGGAGATGAACAGAGAGGCCAATACGATACTGTCGAAAGCCAACGATTTGGAGATTTCTAACCGTGCTATCGAATTGAAGACGGAAATAGAAAAAGTCCGTGAACAAATACAGAATATAGAGTAGGATAAAATACCATGAATAAGTTGATTCATATTGGTTTTGGGAATATAGTAAATACCGGTAAGATAATTGCAATCGTCAGTCCGGATTCTGCGCCTGTAAAGCGTATGGTGCAAAATGCCAAGGAATCTGGAATGGCAATTGATGCAACGCAGGGGAGAAAAACGAAAGCGGTGCTTGTTATGGAGAATAATCAGTTGGTATTATCGGCGCTTCTGCCGGAGACAATTGCGAACAGGGCACAGGCAGAAAGTGGAGAGACAGATGAAACGTAAAGGAATTTTGGTGGTAGTGTCGGGCTTTTCGGGGGCCGGCAAAGGAACCTTGATGGAGCAGCTTCTTAAGACATATGATAATTATTCATTATCCATATCGATGACGACCCGTGCGCCGAGGCCGAAGGAGCAGGAGGGCAGAGAATATTTTTTCGTGACGAAGGAAAGTTTCGAGGGAGAGATAAAGCAGGACGGGCTGATCGAATACGCGACCTACTGCGAGAACTACTACGGCACGCCCAGAAAGTATGTGGAAGAGCAGCTCAATATGGGCAAGGACGTTATTCTGGAGATAGAGATTCAGGGAGCTCTTAAGATAAAGGAGAAATTTCCCACGGCCCTTTTATTGTTCGTTATGCCGCCGTCGGCGAAGGAATTGGAAAATCGTCTGACTAAGCGGGGGACGGAGCCGCCGGAGGTAATCGAAAAGCGCTTAAGCAGGGCGACGGAAGAGGCACAGGGAATAGAAAAATATGATTTTATCGTAGTTAACGATGATTTGGAATCATGTACGAGGCAATTGCATAATTTGATTACGGCAGCACATGATGCCCCCATTAGAAATAAAGAATTTATAGAAAATATGAGACAAGAGCTTCAGGCGCTTGTGAAAGGAGAAAAATAATGTTACATCCATCTTATTCTGATTTAATGAAAGTAGTAAATAGCGAGGTAGAGCCGGGAGAGGCTCCGGTAGTTAACAGTAGATATTCCATTGTTATGGCGACTTCTAAGCGTGCGAGACAGTTGATTGCGGGCGAAGATGCTTTGGTAGACGACGAAGGGAAGAAACCTCTGTCTGTTGCGGTAGAAGAATTAAATCAGGGGAAAATAAAGATTTTGAGCGAGGACGAAGCTCAGTCTGAAAAATAACCGATTGTAAATTTTGTGCCCGTGAATTATGCGGGCATATTCATTTTGAGGAGCACATATGAAAATTTTATTCGTATCACTGGGATGTGATAAAAATCTGGTTGATTCCGAGGTGATGCTGGGGATGCTGTCGGAAAAGGGGTACTCTTTTACGGACGATGAGGCGCAGGCCGACATTATTGTGGTCAACACATGCTGTTTTATCGGCGATGCGAAGGAGGAAAGCATCAATACGATTCTGGAGATGGCGGAGTTAAAAAAGACCGGACAATTAAAGGCCTTAATTGTGACGGGCTGTTTGGCACAGCGTTACCAGAAGGAGATTCAGGAAGAAATAGCGGAAGTGGACGCAATTATCGGCACGTCGGCCATCGATAAGATCGTGGAAACCGTAGAATCGGTACTGGCAGGAAAGGGTGAGAATCATATTGAACCTTTGGATTCAGAGCCCCTTGGAGATAAAAAGCGCGTTGTGACTACGGGCGGGCATTATGCTTATCTGAAAATCGCAGAAGGGTGCGAAAAGCATTGTACTTACTGCATCATTCCCAAGGTGAGAGGTAGTTACCGAAGCGTTCCCATGGAAAAGCTCGTATCCGAGGCAGAGAAGCTGGCGGCGGGCGGTGTGAAGGAGCTCGTGCTGGTAGCCCAGGAGACAACTCTTTATGGCAAGGATCTGTACGGAGAAAAGAAACTGTCTCAATTACTCCGCATGCTTTGTGAGGTTTCGGGGATTTACTGGATCCGTATTCTGTACTGTTATCCGGAAGAGATCACGGACGAATTGATAGAAACCATAAAGCAGGAAAAGAAAATCTGTAATTATCTGGATATTCCCATCCAGCATGGCTCAGATACTATCTTACGGCTCATGGGGAGAAGGACGGACAGGCAGGAAATAAGGGATATTGTTATGAAGCTGCGAAGCAGCATTCCCGATATATGCTTGCGGACGACGTTAATTACCGGTTTCCCGGGAGAAACGGAGGCAGACCACGAGACACTGTTAGAATTTGTTGAGGAGATGAAATTCGACCGTTTGGGGGTATTTACCTATTCGCCGGAGGAAGATACGCCGGCGGCTGAGATGGAGGACCAGATACCGGAGGAAGTCAAGGAAGACAGAAAAGCACAGCTTATGGAGCTGCAACAGGATATCGCTTATGAGGCGGCAGAAAATATGGTAGGGAAGGTGCTGTATGCCATGATAGAGGGTAAGGTGGCGGATGAGGACGCATATGTTGCCAGAACTTATAAGGATGCACCTAATGTGGATGGCTATTTGTTCATCAATACGGATAAGACTTTGATGAGCGGAGATTTCGTAAAGGTGAGAGTGACTGGTTCTTATGAATATGATTTGATAGGAGAGATATATGATGAATTTACCGAATAAGTTAACTATTTTCAGAGTAATTATGATTCCTTTTTTTGTGTTTTTCACATTGGTTCCCGTTGCAGGAGAGGCGAGTAAATGGATAGCCTTGGCCATATTTATTATAGCAAGCCTTACGGATTGGCTGGATGGATATCTTGCGAGGAAGAATGATCTCGTAACAAATTTCGGGAAATTTATGGATCCCCTTGCAGATAAGCTGCTCGTATGCTCGGCACTCATCTGTCTGGTGGAACTTAAGAGCATTCCGTCCTGGATCGTCATCGTTATCATCGCCCGTGAGTTTATTATCAGCGGTTTCCGCTTGGTGGCTTCCGATAATGGTGTGGTTATTGCGGCCAGTTATTGGGGGAAATTTAAGACCACCTTCCAAATGATAATGATTTGCCTTATGATTGCAGATCTGGAGCCTTTAAATCTGCTTACGACTATCGTTATGTGGGTTGCGCTCATATTGACAATAGTTTCTCTGGTAGATTATATCGTAAAGAATAAAGAAATAATGATAGATGTGAAATAGTGGCCAATGCAGGCTGCAAAGAGGATGAGAAAGATGGTAGTGGAATTAATTGCGGTAGGAACGGAGTTATTGCTCGGCAATATAATAAATACTAATGCTGCTTATCTTGCCGAAAGATGTGCAGATTTGGGATTGTCCTGCTTTTATCAGAGCGTGGTCGGGGACAATGAGGATCGTCTGGCGAATGTAATAAAAACCGCACTTGAGCGTTCGGACATCGTCATACTTTCCGGTGGATTAGGACCCACGGCGGACGATTTGACAAAAGAGACTGCGGCGAAGGTGATGGGCAGAAAATTAGAGATGCACGAGCCTTCCAGAAAGTCTATCGAGGAATTTTTCCTGAGGAGAAATCTGGAGCTGACAGAAAATAACTGGAAGCAGGCACTGATACCGGAGGGAGCCATTGCTGTAGACAATGAGAATGGTACAGCTCCCGGAGTGATCATAGAAGGGAAAAGCAAGAAAGTAATTCTTCTTCCCGGCCCTCCGAACGAATTGATACCGATGTTCGAAAAAAGTATTATACCTTATTTATCTGGTGAAAAAAATGGGACCATTTATTCTCGGACGGTAAAAATCTGCGGTGTCGGGGAGAGTAAGGTGGAGACGGTGGTAAAGGATTTAATCGACGGGCAGAGCAACCCGACCATCGCCCCTTATGCGAAAAACAGCGAGGTACACCTTCGTGTTACGGCCAGTGCTGCGGATGAAGAGGAGGCACAGATGTTCCTTATGCCTATGCTCGAGGAGCTGACGAGACGGTTCGGAAATACTATCTATACTATGGATACGGATGTAACCTTAGAAAAAGCGGTAGTCGATCTGCTTGAGGAAAGGCATCTGAGTGTGAGCACGGCGGAGTCCTGCACGGGAGGGATGCTGGCGGCAAGGCTTATCAACGTCCCCGGCGTATCCAACACTTATAAATCAGGATATATCACTTATTCCAATAAGGCCAAAAGAAAGGTCCTCGGCGTGAAGAAGTCTTTGCTTGAGAAAAAAGGTGCAGTTAGCGAAGAGACGGCGGAGGCTATGGCAAAAGGAGCGGCAGGAATTTCAAAAGCTGACGTGGCGGTGGCGGTTACAGGAATTGCAGGACCGGACGGCGGAACAAAGGAGAAGCCGGTAGGCCTTGTATATATCGCATGTAACGTGTGCGGCAGGGTGACGGTAAAGCGATACCATTTTAGTGGAAATCGAGCTAAGATAAGGGAAACGACGGTGTCTAACGCATTGATTCTCATGAGACAGTGTATCTTGGAGCATGATGAAGAGATTGCTTTCGGTAAGAAATAAGAACATCATGGGGAGGATGGATTATGGAACAACCGGGTTTAGAAGACGGCAGCAATAGAAAGTACGAGAACGGGGTGTTCAGCGGAGTGCGGAATAATGACCAAGGCCAGCCGTATACACCGCCTTTACATAATTATAATAGGAATAATTATTCAGGAAGCTATTATCAGGATAATACGAAGAATTTTCTGCCTGAAAAGCCTTTGCCTGAAAAATCTTTTACTCAGAAAGCGATATCCGGGAGACCTGTTATTGATAGAAATTATTCACAAAGTAATTATTCTCGAAATCCTTTTCCTCGAATGCCAAATTACGGGAAAGATAAGACAGACTATTCGGTGCTTATACTTTCCGTGTCGGCGGCAGTGATCATGCTGCTTGCAGCTTTTTTACTGACGGTATTTCTTATTGATGACATATCCGGGCGAAAGGAAATGCAGGAACGAAGCGGCGTCGATATACAGGAAAACATACCGTATATGGAAGATGAACCGTATTCCGACTTTGCTTATCCGGAGTGGGAGAGCGGAGGTTCTTTGGATTACTATATGGAATTAGAGGATGCCATACGCACTGATCTTGATTATTCCATTTTGTGGGAAAATTATAGTTATGAAGAGAACGACGGAAATATCAGTATTGAAATTGATTATCCTATAATTAAAGGGGATGCGCCGAACAAGGATATTCTGAATGGTATTATTGAGGATGAGAAAGTATATTTCGAGGAGTATATAAGAGAATATTCAAAGTATATGCTAAGCAATGAGTACTTTTATGTATATGCCGGCGGTTACGTCACCTACATGGATGAGGAAATCATGAGCGTGGTGTTCAGTGAGGAGATTTATACGGACTACTGGCAGGACTATCAACTATATTGCATCAATATAGATATGGAGAACGGAGTGGTCATTGATAACGGCAGCATTCTTAGAGTCAATGATGAATTCCTGCAGGCTTTCAGGAACAAGAGCGAAGTCCAGAACGGTGGTGCACTGGATGAAATGTCGGATCAGGAGCTCATGTATCATTTAACGGAAGGAAGTACGATCATCTTCTATACCCCTCTCGGCATGGAGGTGGGGATGAATTATGACGACGGTTTCATTACGGTTACCTTTGATGATTATAAGCCTTATATGGAGAAATATTGAAATAAAATTATTAATAATTACCGGAAGATAAAAGCTTCCGGTATTGTTATTTAGAGAAAGATATGATAAATTAAAGGAGAACTGTTCATGAAAACTATAGCGATATTAGAATGCAAATCCGGCGTTTCAGCCAAAGGTTCCATAAAGATGCGAAGAATATTGAGATAATGTTGGAAAAGGGATGAGGAAGGAACTCTTAATATTTTATGATAAAAGAGTGAAAACACATTGACAAAATCGAACATTTGTTTTATTATTTTTATAGAAAGAACCTATGTTCTGATTGTGTCATATAAACACAGGGTTGTGTTTTAATTATAGGTTAAGGAGAAAAGAGATGGAAAGAGAAGAAAGATTGAAAGCGCTTGATGCGGCACTGGTACAGATAGAAAAGCAGTACGGAAAGGGTGCGGTTATGAAGCTGGGAGATTCCAGCGCACAGATGAATGTGGAAACCATTCCTACGGGGGCCTTAAGTCTCGATATCGCGTTGGGCCTGGGCGGAATACCCAAGGGAAGAGTCGTGGAGATATACGGGCCGGAATCCAGCGGTAAGACCACAGTTACCTTACATATGATTGCAGAAGTACAGAAGAGAGGCGGGATAGCTGGTTTCATCGATGCAGAGCACGCGCTGGACCCTGCCTATGCGAAGAATATCGGGGTGGATGTAGACAACTTGTATATTTCCCAGCCTGATAACGGTGAGCAGGCGCTGGAAATCACAGAGACGATGGTGCGTTCCGGGGCAATTGATATCGTTGTAGTGGACTCGGTGGCAGCACTTGTGCCTAAAGCAGAAATAGACGGCGATATGGGCGACAGTCATGTGGGACTTCAGGCGCGTTTGATGTCGCAGGCCCTTAGAAAGCTGACGGCGGTAATCAGCAAATCCAATTGTACGGTAATATTTATCAATCAGCTTCGTGAGAAAGTAGGTGTTATGTTCGGGAATCCGGAGACAACTACCGGCGGACGCGCACTTAAATTCTACTCCTCCGTCCGCCTTGACGTAAGAAGAATCGAATCGCTGAAGCAGAGCGGAGAAATTGTTGGAAATAGAACGAGGGTAAAGGTTGTTAAAAATAAAATAGCCCCTCCGTTTAAAGAAGCGGAATTTGATATTATGTTCGGAGAAGGAATCTCTTTTGCTGGCGATGTGCTGGATTTGGCATCGGAAGTCAATATTGTCAATAAAAGCGGAGCATGGTACGCTTACGAGGGAAATAAGGTGGGACAGGGCCGAGAGAATGCGAAGCAGTATCTGAAGGACAATCCGGCGGTGTGTGCGGAGATCGAGAAGAAGGTGCGGGAGCATTTCGGCTTAAGCAGCGATTCGATAGAAAAGGCGGATGAGACGTCGGAAAAGAAGAAAACTTCGGAGAAGAAAAAAGCGGAATAAAAAGTTGAGTATGAAAATATGGTTGTAACAAAGATAGAAGAGTTGGATAAGAAAAGAGTTAAGGTATATATCGATGATGAATTCGCCTTTGTAGTATACAAAGGCGAATTGCGTCTATACGGTTTAAAGGAAAAGGAAGAAGTCGATGCGAAGGTATACAATGACCTGATGTCCGAGGTGCTTCCTAAACGGGCGAAGCTTCGCTGCATGAACCTTTTAAAATCTAAATCCTATACGGAAAGACAGCTTCGTGATAAATTAAAGCAGGGAGAGTATACACAGGAACTCATAGAAATAGCTTTGGAATATGTGAAATCTTATGGTTATGTGGACGATAAGCGGTATTGTGATGACTTCATCGCATATAATATGGAGAATAAGAGCCTGAAACGGATGGAACAGGATCTTCTAAAGAAGGGAATCAATAAAAATGTTATATTCGAGGCCTTCGAAAGAATGAGGGAAGACGGAAACGAACCGGACGAATTTTCCATGGCGGCAGAGCTTATGCGAAAGAAAAAATATGACGCAAATACGGCAACTATCGAGGAAAAAAGACGGTTTGCGGCACTTTTATACAGAAAAGGATTCGGTGCTGATACAATAAGAAGAGTACTTTTACTTGACATAACTTCAATTTAAGTTTAAAATTTAACTATTGTAAAATCGCTTGTTAGAATGTGTTAAGTTTGTTACATTCTAAAATAGATAATAGTACAATGAAAATTAAATAAGGAGGTGCTCCTGTACATGTTGTATGTTGTAGCAGTACTCGCAACTCTGGTTATTTCTGTGCCGGTTTCCGCAATTTTGGCGACGACTTATCGCAAGAAGATTGTCGAATCTAAAATTGGAAATGCGGAAGACAAGGCAAGGGAAATTATTGATGAAGCTTTGAAAGCTGCCGAGACGAAAAAGCGCGAATCGCTGCTCGAGGTCAAAGAAGAGTCCATTCGTACAAAGAATGAGCTGGATAAAGAGATCAAAGAGCGGAGAGCCGAAGCGCAGCGTTATGAACGCAGAGTTCAGCAGAAGGAAGAGAACATCGATAAAAAAGCAGAGGCCATTGAGAAAAAGGAAACGAGTTTGACAGTGAGAGAGGAATCTTTAGCCAAACAGCGTGAAGAAGTTGCGAAACTCAACGAACAGAGATTACAGGAACTGGAAAGAATCTCGGGTCTTACCTCCGAACAGGCAAAAGATTATTTATTGAAAATTGTTGAAGATGAAGTAAAACATGAATCTGCTGTAATGATTAAGGAAATGGAACTCAGAGCGAAGGAAGAAGCAGACAAGAAAGCCAAGGAATATGTGGTTACCGCCATTCAGAAATGTGCGGCGGATCATGTGTCCGAGACTACGATATCTGTGGTACAGCTTCCTAACGACGAAATGAAGGGCAGAATCATCGGTAGAGAGGGAAGGAATATTAGAACCCTTGAAACGATGACGGGCGTTGATCTCATTATTGATGATACGCCGGAAGCGGTTATTTTATCGGGCTTTGATCCGATTCGACGTGAAGTCGCAAGAATTGCACTCGAAAAATTGATAGTGGATGGGCGTATCCATCCGGCAAGAATCGAGGAGATGGTTGAAAAGGCACAAAAAGAAGTCGAAGTGATGATAAAAGAAGAAGGTGAAGCTGCTACGCTTGAAGTGGGCGTTCATGGCATTCATCCTGAACTTGTAAAATTACTTGGTAAAATGAAATTCAGAACCAGTTATGGTCAGAACGCGTTGAAGCATTCGATTGAGGTGGCTCAATTATCCGGGCTTTTAGCTGCGGAGATGGGGCTTGACGTGAGAATGGCGAAGCGTGCAGGCTTACTGCATGATATAGGTAAGGCGGTAGACCATGAAATGGAAGGTTCTCATATTCAACTGGGTGTTGAGCTTTGTAAGAAATACAAAGAATCAGCCACTGTAATTAATGCGGTAGAATCACATCACGGGGATGTAGAACCACAATCCTTGATTGCATGTCTGGTACAAGCTTCGGATACTATTTCGGCAGCAAGACCGGGTGCGAGAAGAGAAACGTTAGAGACGTATACAAGCAGACTGAAACAATTAGAAGATATCACAAACAATTTCAAAGGTGTTGACAAATCTTTTGCTATACAGGCGGGTAGAGAGATTCGAGTAATGGTAGTTCCTGATCAAATCACTGACGCAGATATGGTATTATTGGCCAGAGATATTTCTAAGCAGATTGAATCTGAACTGGAATATCCGGGTCAAATCAAAGTCAATGTAATCAGAGAGTCAAGAGTGATAGACTATGCGAAGTAATTTTTTCGACGAAGTCTAAAATAAGAAACCGTTATAAACGTAAAGTTTATGACGGTTTTTCTATTTATATGAACTTTTATAAAAAAGTCCTTGTGCTATCGTATTCCTTGTAGTAGAATAAACGGGATATGTATGATTGTATACGATTATCCAATCCCAATATGAAGTGGATAAATGTATGAATTATAGTATCCGGATAATTAATAGGATGGTGAAAAGATGAAGTCGTACAAAGATTTAAGTAGAGAAGAATTATTGCAGCTGCACGCAAAACTTGAAGCAGAATACGAAGATGCAAAAGGTAAGGGATTGAAGCTCGACATGTCGAGAGGAAAGCCGGCAGCCACCCAATTGGATGTGGAAATGGACATTATGGATGTTCTTACGTCCTCTTCCGATTATAATACGGATGCGGGAATGGATTGCAGGAATTACGGCATTGTTGACGGCATTCCCGAAGCGAAGAAATTGATGGCTGAAATGATGGGAGTAAGTAGTGCGGATAACGTTATCGTATGCGGAAATGCCAGTCTCGCTATTATGTACGATACGGTTTCCCGTTCCATGACTCATGGAGTACTTGGGAGTACACCGTGGTGCAAGCTGGATAAGGTGAAATTTTTATGTCCGGCTCCGGGATATGACAGACATTTTTCTGTCACTGAACACTTTGGAATAGAGATGATTATTGTACCTATGACTTCTCAGGGGCCGGATATGGATATGGTGGAGAAGTTGGTAAGTGAAGATGTTTCGATTAAAGGAATCTGGTGTGTACCCAAGTATTCCAATCCTCAGGGCTATTCTTATTCGGATGAAACCGTGAAGAGATTTGCGGCGCTTAAGCCTGCGGCAGAGGATTTCAGGATTTTCTGGGATAACGCTTATGTGATTCATCATTTATATGACGATGCTCAGGATAAAATCCTCGATATAATAAGCGAATGTGAGAAAGCGGGCAATCCGAACATGGTATATGAATTCGCTTCTACCTCTAAGGTAAGCTTTCCGGGAGCCGGCATTGCGGCTATTGCATCCTCGAAAGCCAATCTGGACGCTATGCGGAGTGCGATGACCATGCAGACCATTGGTTATGATAAAATCAATCAACTGCGCCATGTGAGATATTTCAGGAACTTAGATGGCATGATCGCTCATATGAAGAAGCATGCCAATATTATGCGGCCCAAATTCGAAGCGGTGTTACAGATATTGGACGGCGAGCTCGGCGGTTTGGAAATCGCTCAGTGGACTACACCTAAGGGAGGCTACTTCATTTCTTTGGAGGCTATGGACGGCTGTGCGAAGAAAATTGTGGCGAAATGCAAGGAAGCGGGAGTAGTGCTCACCGGTGCGGGAGCTGCGTTCCCCTACGGCTGTGATCCGCAAGATAGCAACATACGTATTGCGCCTACCTTCCCTGCGTTAGAAGAGCTGTGTGAGGCGGCTGATTTGTTTGTATTATGTGTAAAGCTGGTCAGCACAGAAAAGCTGCTGGATTCTGTTCAAACAGAAAAATGTGCCGTTTGAGAATGAGGTAGAGTGTATATGGCTAACGAGTTTAAACGGCTGGACAGAGAACTTGTATATCACGGTACTATTGTTGATTTTTATAAGGATACCGTTCAGGTTCCCAATGGAAACGTGGTAAAATGGGATTTTATCGGGCATAAAGGAGCAGCGGCGGTCATTCCGGTAATGGATGACGGCAAGCTGTTAATGGTACGGCAGTACCGAAATGCTTTGGATCGTTATACTGTTGAAATTCCAGCAGGAGGGTTGAACACCCCGGATGAACCGACAAAAGGGGCGGCGGCGAGGGAGCTGGAAGAGGAGACCGGTTACCGATCGGCTGATTTGGAACTGCTGATCACGATTCGTACGACAGTTGCTTTCTGCAATGAAAAAATCGATATTTATGTAGCGAAGCATTTGATAAAGAGTGAGCAGAATCTGGATGAAGACGAATTCATCAATGTGGAAGCCTATGAGGTCGATGAACTATGCCGGATGATTTACAGCGGCAGGATAGAGGATGCGAAGACGATTTCAGCTGTTATGACCTATAAAGATAAATATTGTAATAAATAGCAATGAATGTCATTCATGGAAGGCACGGAACATATATTGTATAAACTTGTATATGGCGGTGCTTCAAAGCGGATGTATAAAGGAAATGGTACAAACAGCCGGCATATTAGCTGGCTGTATTTATTTTTAGGAGGCTTTCTGATAGGAATACTATCAATCAATATTTGGAGGAACACTTTTTTTGGAGAGATGGATTTGCTGAGTGCGGCCTCCTTAAGCCGTCTGAAATATCTGGATATCAACGGAAACTCCTTTCTCGCTTACATATTGAGAGAGAGGATAGGAACTCTTGTCATACTCTGCCTGCTTGCCACCACTTATGTGGGTACAGTGACGATTGCGCTGTATGCAGCATGGATGGGGATGATGGCGGGAATCTTTTTATCCGTAGCGGCTATGCGTTATGGACTTAGGGGAATCTTTCTCATATTGGCAGGAGTTATGCCCCAGTATCTTCTGCTCGTTCCTGCTTATATTATGCTTATGAATTGGTGCTATCAGCTATGCACGGGTCTCTATTATCCTCATAAGGTATATGAGGATGGATATGGAATGAAAAGACAGTACTATATGAAAAAAATAGTACAGCTTTTTGTTATCGTGATGGTTGTCATAATCGGAAGCATGATAGAAAGTTATGTTAATCCAATTCTGATTTCACGTTTTCTAAAAATATTTTAAACCAAATTTTCTACATGTGGTATGACGTAAAAATGTGTTTGCCGATATGTTGTGCTTTGTGCAAATACCTATCGAAAAGTGCGTAAAAACGCCAAAAATACCATTTGCTTTTCTCTCATATTCTTATTATAATGAACTTTATACAGCTCGGGGATTGACATAAAATGGCATGGGGAAGGGTTATATATTAGATGGAAAAAGAAATTGCGTCATTCATTTTGTATTTACATAACGTAAAGAAAACTTCTGAGAATACCGAGATGTCTTATAAGAGAGATCTGGCAAAGGTAAAGAATTTTATGGAAGAGCAGGGAGTTGTGGATGTACAGAAAATAACTGTTACAAATTTAAATTCTTATGTTTTGTATTTGGAGAAAAACAACTTTAAGGCGGCTACCGTTTCGAGAAATATCGCGTCGATAAAAGCCTTTTATCATTTCATGCATAAAGAAGGGATCGTGAAGGAGGATATATCCGAGGCTTTGAAAGCGCCGAAGATAGAGAAGAAGCTGCCTGAGATTATGTCCACGGAAGAGGTAGTACGCCTTTTGGAACAACCACGGGGAAGTTCTTCAAAGGAAATCAGGGATAAGGCGATGCTTGAGCTTCTTTATGCTACTGGAATAAGAGTTACGGAATTGATCTCGCTGAAGGTTCATGATGTAAATCTTCAAATGGGTTTTATCATGTGCAGGGATTCGAATAAGGAGAGAGTCATTCCCTTTGGCGCAGAGGCGAGAAGTGCTCTGCTTCGTTATCTGGAGAATGCGAGGAATACGATGATCCATGGCTCGGACTCGGATATTCTCTTTACCAATTGCTCCGGACAACCGATGAGCAGACAGGGTTTTTGGAAGCTGATAAAGCATTATGCGAAGAAAGCGGGGATAACGGCAGATATTACTCCACATACGCTGAGGCATTCCTTTGCGGCACATTTGGTAGAAAACGGAGCTGATTTAAGAAGCGTTCAGGAAATGCTTGGGCATTCTGACATTTCTACGACGCAAGTTTATGCGAATATGAATCATAACCGCATCAGAGAGGTATATGCAAAAGCACATCCGCGTGGATGAGAGTAAATGCTTGTGTATTTATATCCATTAAATATTAAAAACATTAGGCTGCCGTACTTTTACACAAGTACAGCAGCCCATATTAAATAGGTATATCTTATTCATATTCGGCAATATCGTAAATGAGATTCTCCGAGTCCTTCCAGCCTAGGCAGGGATCGGTAATGGATTTTCCATAGATGCCTTCGCCGATTTTCTGGCAGCCCTCTTCCAGATAACTTTCGATCATTACGCCTTTTACTAATTGGTAAATATCCTTGTTTACCTTGCGGTTGTGCATCACTTCCTTTACGATTCTTACCTGCTCTATAAACTGCTTGTTGGAGTTGTTGTGGTTGGCATCGATGACACAGGCGGGATTTTTTAAATCGCGTTCATTATATAATGTAAGAAGCGTGTTCAGGTCCTCGTAATGATAGTTCGGAAGGCTGCGGCCGTATTTATTGACAGCACCGCGTAAAACAGTATGAGTCAGCTCATTGCCGGAGGTGTTCACCTCCCAGCCCCTGTAAATGAAAGAGTGCGGATGCTGCGAAGCGTAAACCGAGTTCAGCATAACCGAGAAGTCGCCGCTGGTAGGATTTTTCATGCCTGCGGGAACATCGAATCCACTGACGGTAAGTCTGTGCTGCTGGTCCTCCACGGAGCGGGCGCCTATGGCGACATAGGAGAGAATATCCGAGAGATAGCGCCAGTTTTCCGGATAAAGCATTTCGTCGGCTGCAGTCAGTCCTGATTCTTCGAACGCCCGAATCTGCATCTTCCTCATGGCGATGAGACCGGCGAGAAAATCAGGCTTCTTCTCCGGGTCGGGCTGATGGATGATTCCTTTGTAGCCTTCTCCGGTGGTGCGCGGTTTATTCGTATAAATCCTCGGTATGAGGAGGAGCTTGTCCTTGACCTTTTCGTTTACCTTCGCCAAGCGGCTTACATATTCGCATACGGCATCTTCGTTGTCCGCGGAGCAGGGCCCTATAATAACGAGGAGCTTGTTACTCTTTCCGGTAATGACATCGCGGATTTCGGCATCTCTTTCTTTTTTCAGCTCGCTCAATTTTGCCGGAACGGGAAACTGTTCACGTATCTCGTCCGGAGTGGGCAGCTTTTGTACAAATTCAAATGACATTTCAGATACCTCCAATGCTGTTGATTTTAATATTTTTATAAATATACAAATAAAACATTTTAATTATAATATAATAAAAATATTTAGGCAACAGCAATAATAGACAACGAGGAGGTGCGATTGTTATAATCTTTATGAAGTATTATACATTCCTTTATTTTAAATACGTTCTCACTGCAAAAACACAAAGCGAGGTCTGGACAAGCTGGCTGACGAGCAGCCCCCACAAATAGCCCTGAATGCCGAAAACCGGAAGGGCGAAGAAGACGAACAGCAGGCGGAAGCCAAGACTTATCATGCTGTAGGCGAAGGTTTGCCCGGTTTTTCCGAGGCCGTTCAATATGCTGTTCAAGGTGCTTGCCACGTACATGAAGGGGCAGATAAAGCTTAAGGTAATGATAAAACTGCCCGCGAGGCTGCTGTTGTAAAGAAGCATACCCGTATACCTTCCGAAGACTAGAAAGAGTCCGGTGCATAGAAAACCGAGAATAAAGCAATACTTGATGGATTTACGGACGGCTTTTCTAATGGCACTTTGATTATTT
Source organism: Kineothrix sp. IPX-CK (assembly GCF_039134705.1). NCBI lineage: Bacteria > Bacillati > Bacillota > Clostridia > Lachnospirales > Lachnospiraceae > Kineothrix > Kineothrix sedimenti. The sequence continues at coordinate 2,253,290 of NZ_CP146256.1, forward strand.
ACTGCTTCCGCTTCCGATACTAAGGGAAGGAGCAGGACGGAGATGGAATTGGTAATGGCGGAGGGGAAGAGAATGAGAGGCAGCGCCATTCCCGTTAGAACACCGTATACGCTCAGTGCTGTAGCGTTGTCGTAGCCGTATAGCTGCAATCTTTGCGGGATATAAATAGCCTCTATGCTTTGCAGGAAGTTGATCAGGGTACGGTTTACGGAAAGCGGTACAGCAAGGCTGAGAAGCTGTTTTGTGTCTTTTAAGTACACGTTAAGAGACTGCTTTACCTTAGCCAGCATACAATGAGAGTTAGTAAGCGTATAAAATCGATGATAAATGGCAAGCAAAGAAACTAACATGGAAGCGCTTTCGCCAATAACGAGTCCGACTACTGCGAAACTGATGGTAGGGACACCGCCCTGTGCCTTAATAATTTCATAGAGAAAGAAAATGCTTCCTACGCGGACGATTTGCTCTGCCAGCTGGGTGGCAGCCGGTATGGCAGTCTTACGGATGCCGTAGAAATAGCCGTTTATGCAGGAATGGACCGTCGCCATGGGGATTGAAAGAGAAATGATACGCAGCAAAGGTGCCGTGCGCGGCTCAAATAAAAACCTGGCAGCAATCATTTCGGAAAAAGTGTATATATATAAGGTACATCCAAAGGATAAAAACATAGCGATGGAAAATCCCACTAATAAGATTCGGAAGGTATACTTATAATCCCGGGTGGATGTTTCACTGGCTACGAACTTGGATATCGCAGTCTGCATGCCGGATACCGTAACAGAAAAGGTAAGTGCCAGCACAGGGGAAATCAGCTGATAGAGTCCCATGCCTTCTGCTCCAAACACGCGGGATAGAAAAATACGGTAAAAAAAACCGATGAACCGGCTGGCGAAGCCGGTGACCGTCAGGATGATGGTTCCGGCGATGAGAGGATTCTTTTTCTTCATGTATTACCTTAAAGGGGAGGTTTGTTTATAATTATATGCAATTTGATTTATTGACAGAACATAAGAGGAGTGATATAGTGAAATTACTGAATCCGTAGCGGGTTAGTAGGAATTAAATGAGGAGCGAAAAATATGCAAAAATTGATATATTTAGATAATGCTGCCACGACCAAAACAGCATCCGAGGTAGTAAACGAGATGCTGCCTTATTTTACAGAGAATTACGGGAATCCCAGCAGTATCTATTCCATCGGAGCAACGGCCAAGGAGGCTGTAACGAAGGTGAGAGAACGCATAGCCTCCAGTCTGGGTGCGAAGAACAATGAGATTTATTTTACCGGCGGCGGCTCAGAATCGGACAACTGGGCGCTCATTGCCACTGCTCAGACCTATGAGGCGAAGGGAAAACATATTATTACCTCCAAGATAGAGCACCATGCCGTACTGCATACATGCAGCTATCTGGAAAAGCAGGGTTATGAGATAACCTATGTTGACGTGGATGAAAACGGAATCGTCAAGCTGGATGAACTGGAAAAAGCGATAAGGCCGGATACGGTTTTGATTTCCGTCATGTTTGCCAATAACGAGATTGGGACGATACAGCCCATTAAGGAAATAGGTGCAATCGCCAAGGCTCATGGCGTTCTTTTTCATACGGATGCAGTGCAGGCATATGCGCATGTGCCCATCGATGTGGACGAGATGAACATTGATATGCTCAGTGCCAGCGGTCATAAATTTCATGGGCCGAAAGGAATCGGCTTTCTCTATATCCGCACGGGCATCAAGATTCGTTCTTTTATCCACGGCGGTCAACAGGAACGGGGCAGACGTGCAGGAACGGAGAACGTAACGGGTATAGTAGGAATGGGTAAGGCTGTGGAGCTGTCTTTTTTGCGCATGGAGGAAAGTGCGGCAAAGCAAAGGGAGCTTCGCGATTATTTGATAAAGAGAATTAAAGAGGAAGTCCCTCATTGCAGACTGAACGGTGACGGTGTAAGACGTCTGCCTAATAATGTGAATTACAGTTTCCAGTTTATCGAAGGCGAGTCTCTTCTTATCATGCTGGATATGAAGGGAATCTGCGCTTCCAGCGGTTCGGCATGTACCTCCGGCTCTTTGGACCCCTCACACGTGCTTTTGGCTATTGGTTTGCCTCATGAGATTGCCCACGGCTCTCTCAGGTTAACGGTGAGCGAGGAGAACACTATAGAAGAGATGGATGCGGTAATAGATGCGATAAAGGAAATTGTAGATAAATTGAGAAAAATGTCGCCTCTATATGAAGACTTCATAAAGAAGCAGAAGAAGTAAGATAAATTTTGGAGGAATAAGTATGTATACGGAAAAGGTAATGGACCATTTTGAGCATCCGCGCAACGTGGGTGAAATAGAAAATGCCAGCGGTGTCGGCACGGTAGGAAACGCGAAGTGCGGAGATATCATGCGTATGTATCTGGACATCGACGACGACGGAATCATAAAAGACTGTAAGTTCAAGACTTTCGGCTGCGGCGCCGCTGTTGCGACCAGCAGTATGGCGACTGAGTTAGTAAAGGGAAAGAGCGTACAGGAAGCCTTGCTTGTAACGAACAAAGCGGTAATGGAAGCGCTTGACGGACTGCCGCCGGTTAAGGTACATTGTTCTTTGCTTGCAGAGGAGGCAATTCATGCTGCACTCTGGGATTACGCAGGGAAGCACGGTATTGTGATCGATGGCTTAGTAAAGCCCAAATCCGATATCCACGAAGGGGAAGAAGCGGAAGAGGAAGAATATTAATCCATGAAAAAGAAAGTAGTGGTAGGCATGTCGGGAGGTGTGGACTCCTCCGTGGCTGCCTATTTGTTAAAAGAAGAAGGGTATGATGTCATCGGCGTGACTATGCAGATATGGCAGGATGAAGAAGAAGGAGAGCGGGAGGAAAATGGCGGCTGCTGCGGGCTGACCGCGGTAGATGATGCGAGAAGAGTGGCCCAGTTTCTCGGGATTCCTTATTATGTAATGAATTTTAAGCAGGAGTTCAAGGAGAAGGTCACCGATTATTTTGTGGAGGAATATCTTCATGGAAGAACACCTAACCCTTGTATTGCATGCAATCGTTATGTAAAATGGGAATCTCTTCTAAAAAGAAGCATGGATATCGGAGCGGACTATATAGCCACCGGGCATTATGCACAGATAGCGAAGCTTGCAAACGGCAGATTTGCTATCTGTAATTCAGTGACGGCGGCCAAGGACCAGACCTATGCTCTTTATAACCTTACCCAGTATCAGCTGGCTCATACGCTTATGCCGGTGGGGGCCTATGCAAAGGATGAAATCAGGCAGATTGCACAGCAATTGGGACTGCCGGTTGCACATAAGCCGGACAGTCAGGAGATATGCTTTATCCCGGATAACGACTATGCAGGCTTCATCGACAGAGAAGCGAAAGACAGAGTCCCTGAACCGGGTAATTTCATCTCGGTAAAAGGGGAAGTTTTAGGACAGCATAAAGGAATTACCCATTATACAGTGGGACAGAGAAAGGGACTTAATCTCGCTATGGGTCATCCGGTATTTGTAACGAAGATATTGCCGGAGACGGGAGAGGTAATCATCGGAGAACATGAGGATGTTTTTTCGAAGGAATTGATCTGTAATCATATTAATTATATGGGAATGGAGGCTTTACCGGAAGGAAGAAGAGTGACGGCGAAGATCAGATATGCTCATAAAGGCGCTCCCTGTTTTATAGAAAGGATCGGGGAGGATGAAATAAAATGCAGCTTTGAGGAGCCCGTCCGGGCTGTGACGCCGGGACAGGCTGTGGTGTTCTATGAAGAGGACTATGTTCTTGGCGGAGGCACTATCATCTGATAGTGTTTATAGCCTTACGTATTCGGGCATCCGTTTCGCAAAAACAGTATAGTATTTGTATCCGCAGGCCTTTAAGATGTCTGCGGCGCGGTCAAAATCCTTCAGGATGCGGTCGGGAGAATGTGCGTCGGAGCCTATGGTGATGATTTCTCCTCCAAGCTCCCTATAACGCTTAAGAACGCCGGTGCAGGGATTTAATTCCTTCAACCCATAGGAAACGCCGCCGGTGTTGATTTCGATACCTTTTTCCATATCGATCAGTTTTTTGAGGATGGAATCCAGGACATCTTTATATTTTTCATAGGAATAATCATTGTCCCGGTTAGGACCGTAGCGGACAACGTAATCCAGGTGACCGTACACATCGAAGTTCTGGAATACTTTCAGGTTATCCAGTATAGAAGAAAAATACTCGCGGTAAGCCTCTTCCTCGGGCCTGCCTTCGTAGAAGTAGGGAAAATAAGGGTCCTTTCTGTTACAAAGGTGTGAGGAGCCTATTACGAAATCAAAATCGTATTCCTTCACATATTTGGACAAGTCCCTCGCCAAATGGGACTGCAGGCCAAGCTCTACGCCGAAATATATATTGATTTTGTCTGCGTATTTTTCTTTGTATTTAATCAGGTCGAACAGATAGGAATCGGTATTTAAGTCGAACATGCCGGTATCCTCTTCTTTTACATAGACGTAATCTATGTCCATATGCTCTGTAAAGCACATGTTTTTCATGCCCAGAGAGACAGCCCTTTCTATCATGGCTTCCATGGGTGCATCGGAATCCCCTGAGAAAGAGGAGTGTAAATGATAATCGGATAAAACAGCCATATGCAGATCCTTTCTTAATAGTTTGTGCTTGGTGGAAAATTTATGTCTATAAGTAGAGTTTAATGGAAATGGAAGGAAAAGGCAACGCCGGAATTATATTTAGCATTTCCTCCAATTATACCTAAGAAATGTAAGTAAACTATTAAAAAACAAACAAAAAAGAAATATTTTCTAATTACGACTTGAATTATTGGGACAAATTAGGTAAAATAGACGTGCTGATAAAATTTTGACAATCAGTTAGTTAGATTGCAAAATAATATAAACAAATACATTTTTAGGAGGAATCTAAAATGGCAGTAAAAGTAGCAATTAATGGTTTTGGTCGTATTGGCCGTCTTGCATTCAGACAGATGTTCGATGCAGAAGGTTATGAAGTGGTAGCAATCAATGACTTAACAAGTCCTGAAATGCTCGCTCATTTATTGAAATATGATACAGCTCAGGGTAATTACAAATATGCAAGCGCTGTAGAGTACGGTGAGGATTCCATTTCCGTAAACGGAAAGAAAATTACAATCTATGCAAAGGCTAATGCAGCAGAACTTCCTTGGGGAGAATTGGACGTAGACGTAGTTCTTGAGTGTACAGGTTTCTATACTTCCAAAGACAAAGCATCCGCTCATCTTACAGCAGGTGCTAAGAAAGTTGTTATCTCTGCTCCGGCAGGAAACGACCTTCCTACAGTCGTTTACAATGTAAACCACGAGTCATTGACAAAAGAAGATACGGTTATTTCCGCAGCTTCTTGTACAACGAACTGCTTAGCTCCTATGGCAAAAGCGTTAAATGACCTTGCTACAATCAAATCCGGTATCATGACAACTGTTCATGCTTACACCGGCGACCAGATGATCCTCGACGGACCTCAGAGAAAAGGCGATAAGAGAAGAAGCCGTGCAGGCGCTTGCAATATCGTTCCCAACTCTACTGGTGCAGCAAAAGCCATCGGTTTGGTTATTCCTGATTTGAACGGTAAATTGATCGGTTCTGCGCAGCGTGTACCCACCCCTACAGGTTCTACTACAATCTTAGTTGCAACTGTAGAGAAGTCCGTAACGAAAGATGAAATCAATGCAGCTATGAAAGCAGCAGCTACTGAGTCCTTTGCCTATAATACAGATGAAATCGTATCCAGCGATGTTATCGGCAGCACATTCGGTTCTATCTTCGATGCTACTCAGACGATGGTTGGTTCCGACAATCTTGTTCAGGTTGTAGCTTGGTATGACAATGAGAACAGCTATGTATCTCAGATGGTTCGTACAATCAAATACTTCGCTGAATTAGGCTAATTATATAGCGGTGAACTGTATTTAAAGACCTATAAGGGTCCGGTCTTATGGACCGGACCTTTAATAATTATATTAAATGGAGGAAATCATTATGGGATTAAACAAAAAATCGGTGGATGATATCAACGTTAATGGCAAACGTGTTCTTTGCAGATGCGATTTCAATGTTCCGCTCAAGGAAGGCGCTATTACGGATATAAACCGTTTGACAGCAGCGCTTCCTACCATTAAGAAATTAATTGCTGATGGCGGAAAGGTTATTCTTTGTTCACATCTTGGAAAACCTAAGGGAGAACCGAAGCCGGAATTATCCCTGGCACCGGTTGCTATAAAATTATCCGAATTGCTCGGTCAGGAAGTAAAATTTGCGGCGGATCCCGAAGTGGTTGGTCCTAACGCAAAAGCAGCTGTAGAAGCGATGAAGGACGGAGATGTAATCCTTCTTGAGAATACCCGTTACAGAGCGGAAGAGACGAAGAATGGAGAAGCTTTCTCCAAGGAACTGGCTTCTATTTGTGATGTTTTCGTAAACGATGCTTTTGGTACCGCTCATAGAGCACACTGCTCCAATGTTGGCGTAGCAAGCCTGGTAGATACAGCGGTAGTTGGTTACTTAATGCAGAAAGAAATCGAATTCTTAGGAAATGCTGTTGAGAATCCGCAAAGACCTTTCGTAGCTATTCTCGGCGGTGCAAAGGTTGCCGACAAACTCAATGTTATCTCTAACCTGTTAGAGAAATGCGATACCCTTATTATCGGCGGTGGTATGGCATTTACTTTCTTAAAGGCGAAGGGCTACGAAGTAGGTAATTCTTTAGTGGATCTCGAGAAGCTCGATTACTGTAAAGAGATGATGGAAAAAGCGCAGAAGCTTGGTAAGAAACTTCTTCTTCCTGAAGATACCACAATTGCAGCTTCTTTCCCGAATCCTATCGATGCTGAAATTGAAGTATCCGTAGTGGATTCCGAAGATATTCCTGCAGATAAAGAAGGCCTTGATATCGGAACAAAGACAGCGGTAACCTATGCAGAGGCTGTTAAATCTGCTAAAACTGTTGTTTGGAACGGACCTATGGGCGTATTCGAGAATCCTGTCCTTGCAAAAGGCACGATTGCGGTAGCGAAATCTCTTGCAGAGACAGATGCGACCACGATTATCGGCGGCGGCGATTCTGCAGCGGCAGTTAATCAACTTGGCTTTGGCAGCAAGATGACTCACATTTCCACTGGCGGCGGCGCATCCTTAGAATTCCTCGAAGGAAAAGAACTTCCGGGTGTTGCAGCAGCAAATGACAAATAAAAAATCAGGAGACTAACAAAAATGGCAAGAAAAAAAATTATCGCCGGCAACTGGAAAATGAACATGACTCCCAGTGAAGCTGTAGAATTAGTAAACACATTGAAACCTTTGGTAGCTACGGAAGATGCTGACGTAGTATTCTGCGTACCGGCTATCGATATCATTCCCGCTATGGAGGCCGCAAAAGGCTCCAACATCCATATCGGCGCTGAGAATATGTACTATGAAGAAAGCGGCGCTTATACGGGAGAGATTTCTCCGAAGATGCTGACGGATGTAGGTGTGAAGTATGTAATCATCGGACATTCCGAAAGAAGAGAATATTTTGCTGAAACAGATGAAACTGTAAATAAAAAAGTATTGAAAGCATTTGAGCATGGTATTACGCCTATCGTTTGCTGCGGAGAGAGCTTGACGCAGAGAGAGCAGGGTATCACTATCGATTGGATCCGCCAACAGATTAAGATCGCTTTCTTAAACGTAACGGCAGCTCAGGCAGCTTCCTCTGTTATCGCTTACGAACCTATCTGGGCAATCGGCACCGGTAAGGTTGCGACTACGGAACAGGCTCAGGAAGTATGCAAGGCTATCCGTGACTGCATCGCAGAAATTTATGATGACGCTACCGCAGCAGCAATCCGCATCCAGTATGGCGGTTCTGTATCCGCTTCCAGCGCAGCCGAGTTATTCGCACAGCCGGATATCGACGGTGGTTTAGTTGGCGGCGCAGCTTTGAAGCCTGACTTCGGAAAAATCGTAAATTACAAATAATTATGTATAACTCAAAACCCGTTTCACTTAGTTTAAATGACTAATTGAAACGGGTTTTTCTATGGTTTATAATAATTGGAAAATGATGTTTTGAATAAGAAAGGTTAATGACATGAAAATAATGGAAGGAAGTAGCTGCATAGAAGAAATCAAGTCTCTTATTATAGAATACACAAACTCCCTGAACCGTGACTTGAAGTTCCAGCATTTGGACGAAGAGTTATCAGATCTGGAAGAAAAGTATACAGGGGAAAATGGGCGGCTTTTTGCAGCTGTTACTGACGAAGATGAAGTGATAGGCTGTATTGCTTTTCATAGGCATAACGCTGTGCGCTGTGAAATGAAGAGACTGTATGTGAAGCCGGAATACAGGAAAGAGCAAACTGGTCAGAAACTGATTGAAACCCTCATAGATCAGGCACGAAAAGACGGCTATCGGGAAATTGTCCTAGACACCATAAAACCTTTCTAAAGTGCCATTCACCTATATCAGAAGTACGGTTTTGAAGAAATCCTGCCTTATTATGATAATCCTATGGATGATGTTATCTATATGCGTCTAACTTTATAATTATTATGAAGTTCATGTACTTTTTTAACTTAATGTATATGAGTATTAAGAGGAAGAATTCATAAGTTAAAAAAAGAACATCCGGCCATCTAATTCCAGCGAATGTTCTTTTTTATATTTATATATAATTACAATTAATCCTTGTTTTTGCGGTTACCCCCGGCTTTGCGCTTTTGCCAATTCAAATTCTTTTATGATTTCGTCCGAAGGCTGTTTACTCATAAGTGAAAATACTATGATAAACAAGCAGGAAATCAAAAATGCCGGCAACAGTTCATAAATTCCTAATACCTCTCCAAACGGTCCTCCAAGCGACTTCCCAAACGGCTTAACCACCAGATTCCAGAAAAATACCATAATTCCGCCTGACAGCATACCAGCTACAGCGCCTTCTCTTGTCGTGCGTTTCCAGAAAAGACTGAATAAAAGCAACGGTCCAAAGGTCGCGCCAAAGCCTGCCCAGGCAAAAGAAACCACCTTGAATATAATGCTTGCCTCATCCAATGCAATTATAATACCTATAACAGATATCACAATCAAAATAATGCGGGATATTTTCATTACTTGTTTGTCTGTAGCATCCTTTTTGATAATACTCTGATAAATATTCTTAGAAAAAGCCGAAGCGGCAATTAACAAATAGGAATCCGAAGAGCTGATAGTAGCGGCAAGAATCCCCGCCATAACGATACCTGCCAGGAGAGGCGGAAGCATACTCTGCGACAATACGACAAATACACTTTCCGCGCCGCTGCTGGTTAACAGCGCTTCTTCCGTAGGATAGAGTACCCTTCCTATAACACCGATAGAAACAGCGCAGAAAAGAGATATCAATACCCATGTAGTAGCAATTCGCCTGGATTTCTTAAGCTCCTCCACTTTGCGGATAGCCATGAAGCGGAGAAGTACCTGAGGCATGCCGAAGTAACCGAGCCCCCACGACATCGTGGATATTATAGTCAAAAAGCCGTAAGCGGCAGGAGGGCCGAATAAAGCTATTCCATCCGAAACCTGCTGGACTCCGTCCGGATTTAACGAAGGTGAAGCCGTCGTGAAGAAACTGAAAAACCCTTCGATGTTTTGCGCATTGGAAATGACCGCAGCCACGCCTCCCGCATTCACCGTACCAAGAATAAGTACCGTACTCAGAGCACATATCATTACTACAGCCTGAATGAAGTCGGAAGCGCTTTCTGCAAGGAATCCGCCGAGAAATGTATATATGATAACGAATAACGCCCCAAGAATCATCATGGAGTGGTAAGAAGCGCCGAAGAGCTTGGAGAATAATTTACCGCAGGTCACAAAGCAGCTTGCGGCATAAACGGTAAAGAAAATGAGGATAAAAAGCGAGGCGATCATCATGATGATCTTCTTTTCCTCATGATAGCGAAAACTGAAAAAATCAGGAATGGTTATTGCATCGTTGGCCACGGCGGAGTAGCGTCTCAGCCTTTTGGCAACGATGAGCCAGTTGATATAGGTTCCGGCAGCCAGTCCGATTGCAGTCCATGCAGCGTCGGCTACACCGCTGAAATATGCGACGCCGGGGAGTCCCATAAGAAGCCAGCCGCTCATATCGGAAGCCTCTGCGCTCATTGCAGCGACCCATGGACCGAGAGAACGGCCTCCAAGAAAATAATTTTCACTGTTCTTGTTGGCTTTTTTCATAAAAAAAAGACCGATACTGATAATACATAGCATATAAAGTACCATGGAGATTAAAACTTGAATTTCATTTGTTGTCATTTGATCCTCCTCAAAGTTATTGTTTTAAATTTATCATAGAGCTATTTCGATGTCAATGCTGCCTGCGCTCTTGAGTTTTCGTAGTTTTATCCACAAACCCCTTGTTTCACTAGTAATGCAATGAACAACTTTCAGAAAATGCCCAAAATATAAGGAATCACCAGTCCTTTTGTAGTAGAATTAAGTTGCGAAACAAAATCTACACTAAACAATAAAGAAAGGGATTCCTCATGCTTAATTCTACTACAAAAACCTACACTTTGAAACGTGAAATTTTATCTTTTTCAAACAAAATATCCCGTAAGCTTTCCAAACCGGACAAAAAGTTTACTTCGGACATGACCTATGGCATGTTAGCTTCTGGTAGTTGTCTTCTGACTGATATTGCAGATCAACTTCACGAAGACTCTAAAAAGGTCAACAGTGTTGAGCGCCTTACCAGACATTTAAATAAAGGGACTTCCAAACAAGCCTTACTTTCTTATCTTCAAACTGTTCGTAAATGGGTGCCCGATGATCCGGTAATCCATATCGATGACAGTGACGTCATCAAGCCTGACGGATATAAGTTTGAGGCTCTTGGTATGGTAAGGGATGGTTCCAAAAGTACTAAAACAAAAAATGTCTACGAGAAAGGCTACCATGTAACAGAGGCCTGTGTCATGACAAAAGACAATCATCCTGTCAGCATTTACTCCAAAATCCATTCTTCAAAAGAAAAGACCTTCACCTCTGTCAATAGCGTTACCTTCGATGCCATGGAGCGTGGAAAAGCAATGTTTGGAAAAGCTACTTTTGTTATGGACCGGGGCTATGATGATAATAAGATGTTCCTTAAGCTTGATGAATTAAAACAGGACTATGTGATTCGGCTTACTGCTAAAAGAAAGCTCCTTTTCCATAACAAATGGGTAGCTGCCACAGAACTTCGAAATCGTCGGAAAGGTAAAATCACGACACCTGTATTCTATAAAGGTAAAAAACGGGAGGCTTATCTATCCCATGTGAAGGTTCAGATCACCGCATCCAGAAAAGACATTTTTCTGGTTCTTGTCTATGGCATCACAGAGTATCCGATGATGCTCGCAACGAACAAAGAATTAAAATCCAGAGATGATGTAATCCGGATTGCAAGACTTTATTTCTCCCGCTGGCGCATCGAGGAATATTTCCGCTGCAAGAAACAGGTCTTCCAGTTCGAAAACTTCCGAGTTCGGAAACTGAAAGCAATCAATGCTCTAAATTTTTACATTACCATGTGTATGGCATTTCTTGCGCTGGTTTCAATGAAAGCAGAAACAAATGCCCTAAAAGTTTCAATCATACAGACAGCAGCTCCTATAAAGGAAAAAGTTCAATTCTGCTATTACCGATTAGCGAAAGGTATCTCTGGTATACTGTCGTATGCAAAAGAAGGTGTCAGGCTTTGGTTCAGAACAAAACGTCCTGCATACCGTCAACTTTGCTTTAAGCTGATCGCATAAATAGATAACATAATATTTCTCCCAAAGTCCGGTTCCCACGGGGCTTGTTTCGGTGACTCTATTCGAAGTATTGTCCTTTTATTTTTCAAAAAAAAGACAGATTGGTACTTTAGGAGAAGTTATATTTTTTAAAAATTACATTTTACGGAAACTCAAGTGCCTGCGCTGATATGATGATGTACCGGGCAGGGCAAATAGATGTTTGATGATGCCGTGTGTAAAAGTTATGCAGGTATTTTCAGATTTGTATGATAAGCTTTTATATTGGACAAACTATATATTTTATAAAAAAAACGTAAAAAATAAGTAAAATAATTATTAAAAATTATATCCCAACACTAAAAAAATGGATATTTGCTTGAATTAATGAAAAAAGATTAATAGAATATAAGGGCATATTTACCATATTTGTAAAGAAAAGAGGTTTTTACAATTACTGGAAAAGGATTGATAGCCGTATTCTCTGCAGCTTTGATTCTGGTCCTGATTCTTTTTGTGCGAGAGGATTTAAACAGCGAAAGACAGACACCGGAAAAAGAAGCCTTCGATGAATTAGAAGAAGTAAATGCCGGGGATATTGTATTGTCTGCAGAAAGCGGATTTTATAGCGAAGATGTTGTGCTTACGGTGAATATGAAGAGACCGGGGCATATTTTGTATACACTGAACGGTTCGGAGCCGGAAGAAGATAGTGACGATACCTATTTATATGAGGAAGCGATTGAGTTAACCGCCGGAGAGGAAGAAACGGTTAACGTTTTGAAATATAAAGCTGTTTATGAGGACGGAACACAGTCTGAAACATATACGAATACTTATTTCTTGGGTAAAAATATAGATATGCGCTACGATACGCTGGTAATGAGCCTCACCGCAGAAGAGGAAGATCTGTACGGCTATGAGAACGGGATCTTCGTGGAAGGGAAGCTTCGTGCGGACTGGCTTAGCGAGCATCCGGAGGAGGCTCTTACTTATGATACTCCGGCAAATTACAATGTGCGCGGAAGGGAAAGCGAGCGGGACGTCCATATAGAAATTTTCGAACAGGACGGCAGTCGTATTATTTCCCAAAACGGAGGAATTCGCATATCGGGTAACTTCACAAGGCAATCGGAGCAGAAATCCTTCAAGCTGTATGCCAGGAGCGAGTACGACGAAGAGAACAAGTTCCGCTTTGCTTTTTTTGAAGACTTAATTTCAGAGGTGGACGGAAGCGTAATAGGAAAGTATAAGACCTTGAAAATAAGAAATACTGGCAATGACCGCTCGGAGGGCTTTATACGGGACGAGCTTGGAATGACACTTGCGAAGGAAGCAGGATTTCCCGATACGCAGAGTGTCCGTCCCCTCAGTGTATATATCAATGGAGTCTATCAGGGGCTTTACTGGTTGCATTCTACCTATGACCAAGAATATTTCGAGGAGAAATACGGTGAATACGAAGGGGAAATGGTGGTCATCGGCGACGGTGAGACAAATATGCAGGACGCTTCAGATGCTCTGGAGGTAGAGTGCTCGAAGGAATATACGGTAATCTATAATAAGTACAGTACTGAGGATTTGACGAAGGATGCCGTATTTGAAGAATTGAATGATTATATCGATACGGAGAACTATTTGCAATATTTTGCCGTAGAGGTGTATCTGGCGAACAGAGACTGGCCGTATAACAATTTAAAGGCTTACCGCTATGTTTCGGAGGACGAAGCATATGAGCAGGATTCGGTATTTGACGGAAGATACCGTTATCTTCTGTTCGATGTGGACACTACCATGGGACTCGGCTCGGTAAGAGACACGTTGGATGAGTCTCAGAGCTTTGATACTCTGGTGATGTTGTGGGAAAGGAATTATGCACCTTTATTCACTGCATTGATGGAACGCGAAGATTGCCGGAAATATTTTGCTTCGTATATTTGTGATTTGATGAACGGCGCTTTTTCGCAGGAGAATGTAAACGAAGTACTGGAAGAGCTTAATGCCCTGCGGGAGAACGAGATGCAGGAATATATAGAAGAAAGTGTTATAAACTCCGATTTGCCCGAAATCAGCCAAACCTATTTGGATATGCAGATGGATTGTATAAGAGCTTGGGCCGAGGTGACTCCTGATAATTTATTAGAGGGGATAAGACAGCTTTGGCAGTTAGGCGATTCCTATTCTCTGTATACGTCATGTCTTTCGGGTGAAGGGATGAAAGTCAACTCTCTGGAAGTAAGCGAGCCGGAATTCACGGGAACATATCTTACCGGATGCGATACTGTGCTTACCGCCATAGTACCGGAGGGAAGAGTTTTCTCTTACTGGGAAGTAAACGGCGAAACCTATATGGAGGAGGAGCTGCACATCGATGAGGGGATGCTTCTTGACGGTTCGGTGTATGTGACCTTATATACGGAGGCTGCGGGTGACGGGCTGATAATCAGTGAAATCAAGTCGAATGGGAAGGAAGATTATATCGTTCTGACCAATGTTTCGGAGGAGGAAATTGACACGAGGGGATACTTTATTATGGATAAGGAAAGTGTCTCCCATATGAATTATCTGGAGGAAACAGTATTGACTCCGGGAGAAAGCCTTTTGATAGGATGTAAGAATTATGCCGGAGAGGATTCCTTTATGAATGTGAATTTCAACCTGAAAAAGGGAGAAGAAGTAATTCTGGGGTGTTCCGGAGGCGGTGTCCAAGAGAAGATAAAGATTCCAAGTTTGGGTATGACAGACGGTGTATACCGCAAAAACCTGACCTCGGGAAAATGGCAGGAGGAAAGGGGATAGCAAATGGCTCTTTACTATAGAAATGAACTTAAGTATGTAGTGTCTGAGGCGCAGATGGTATGCCTTAAAAGCCGGATACGCCCTTTTATGGAATTGGATAAGCATGCAGGCGGAGATGGGATGTATAGTATCCGAAGCGTTTATCTGGATGATTATAGAAATACAAACTATTATGAAAATGAGGAGGGGACCAGTCCACGGGAGAAGTTTAGAATTCGTATTTATAACGGAGACAGCAAGAGGATCCGTCTGGAACTTAAGCGTAAAGAACGTGGGAAGATACATAAGGATTCCTGCATATTAACGAAGGAACAGTGCGAAGCTGTCATACACGCCAAGCTGCTGTCCTGCAAAAAGGAAGATCCGCCAGTCCTTCAGAAATTCTGCCTTCAGCAAAAAAGCCGGTTGTTGGAACCGAAGGTCATCGTGGAATACGAAAGAGAGCCCTACGTATGTAAAAACGGGAATGTTAGAATTACTTTTGACAGGAATATCCGTTCCTCCAATAGAAAAGAAAGCTTTTTCGACGACAGGGTTTATTCCAGACCAATTATGCCGGTAGGACAACATTTGCTGGAGGTAAAATATGACGAGTATTTGCCGGATCATATTTATAGAAGCCTTCAGTTGGAGAATCTGCGCCGGACAACATTTTCAAAATATTATTTATGCAGAAAATACAATATAGGAGGAATGATAAGCAATGGGTTTTAATGATGTATTAAAAAAATCTTTTTTACAGATTACGGCAGACAGCATGAGCAGAGGAGACGTTTTGCTGTCGATAGGGGTGGCCTGCCTGATTGCGGTGTATATTTTTACCATATATAGGGTGATGACAAGGAATTCCTTTTATAACAAGAACTTCAATATATCGCTGGTAGCCCTGGCGGTCATCACAACGGCGATTATTCTCTCCATACAATCCAGTGTGGTAATATCCCTCGGAATGGTAGGAGCACTGTCCATTGTCCGGTTTCGTACGGCAATTAAGGAGCCTATGGATCTGGTCTTTCTGTTTTGGTCGATCAGCGTGGGAATTATTTGCGGTGCCGGCTTGTTTGAAATTGCTATTGTCACTTCGTTGGTATTGACGGCTATCATCATCTTTTTGGATAAAATGCCCGTGGCGAAGACATCCATGATGCTGGTAGTGGATTCCGATAATATAGAGGCAGAAGAGGATATTATGGAAGTAGTCAGGAAATACAGCCCTCATGTGCGCGTAAAATCGAGGAACATGAACGCAGAGTGCCTGAACATGGTGGTCGAGGTGCGAATAAAAGAAGAAGCGCAGTGTATTAGAGAAGTAAATGCACTTGAGTACACTAACAATGTTTCGCTCATATCGCAGGACGGGGAGGCAACTTTTTAACCTTTTTTTCGTGTAATTTCTATAAATAAAAATATAAAGATATAAATGAGAATAGGTCTTGACTTTATCAATAAACCACGTTATACTGAATAAGTTCGTAAATGAAAGACAGCACTTTTGAAACGAGTGTTGTCTTTTTTTGCGAGAGAAAGTAATGATGGAAATGTGATTAAAAAGTCCGTTTGACGGACAGAACAGGAGTTAGATGAGCAGTACAGAAAATCAGATTAGTTATAAAGAATCGGCAATTGATGAGAGAATTATTCGAGCGGTAGAAGAAATGGGATTCGAGAATATGACGCCTATTCAAGCGCAGGCAATACCCGTTATGCTGGAGGGCAGAGATATTATAGGGCAGGCGCAGACGGGAACCGGTAAGACCGCGGCGTTTGGAATACCCGTTATTCAGAGCATCGATGTGAATAATAAAGCATTACAGGCGATTGTTCTTTGCCCTACGAGAGAGCTGGCTATTCAGGCGGCGGAGGAGATGAGGCGATTTGCCAAATATATGCACGGAGTTAAGGTGCTTCCCGTATATGGCGGTCAGGATATTTCCAGACAGATTCGGGCGCTTAGCGGCGGCACACAGATTGTAGTAGGAACCCCTGGAAGGGTCATGGACCATATGCGCCGCCATACAATAAGGACGGGGCAGATGAAAATTATCGTCCTGGATGAAGCAGATGAGATGTTGAACATGGGATTTCGTGAGGATATAGAGACGATACTTAAGGATATGCCAACAGAAAGGCAGACTGCACTTTTCTCAGCGACGATGCCCAAGCCGATACTGGATATTACGAGAGAATATCAGAAGGCGGATGCAGAATATTTGAAGATGACGCCGAAGGAAGTGACGATACCATTAGTTAAGCAGGCATATTATCAGATACAGCGCAAGGATAAGGAAGAAGTTCTTTGCCGTCTTATGGATTACTATCATCCTAAGCGTTCTCTCATTTTCTGTAATACAAAACGAATGGTGGATGAACTGACAGAGCATTTAAAAGACAGAGGCTATCAGGCGGAAGGATTGCATGGTGATTTGAGCCAGAACCAGAGAGACACCGTAATGAATCTTTTCAGAAGCGGAAGGACTGATATCCTTATCGCTACGGATGTGGCTGCCAGAGGAATTGATGTTGATAACGTGGAAGCGGTATTTAACTTCGACGTGCCGGATGATATTGAATATTATGTTCATCGTATCGGACGTACCGGACGTGCAGGCAAGACGGGGCGCTCCTTCACTCTGGTGGTGGGCAGAGAGGTCTTCAAGCTGCGTGAAATCGAGAGAATATGCCACACTACGATAAAAGAGAAAAGTGTCCCTTCTGCAGCGGATATTACTTCTGTAAAAGAGGAGAAAGTTCTAAGCGAAGTTCTGGAAGTGATGCAGAATAAGAAAATGGATAAGACCATAGAATTTCTTGAAAATAAGCTGGCCGAAAGCGATTACACCGCATTGGAGCTTGCGGCGGCCTTTATGAAGTTGAAGATGGGCGACGATATCAAGGACATCAAAATTGAGAAGTACGGTCCGAGAGACCGCGGCTTCGGTAAAGGCAAAGGCAAGGGTTCCGGTCTGGGCGTGCGAGGCGGCGAAGGACGCAGGAGAGACGACGGGAAGAAATACGATGGTAAGAGATACGGTGGCGGTAAAGACAGAAGCAAGGATAAGGGCTTTAGCGAGAAACGTTTCACGGATAAAAATAACGACAAAAGAGTCCGCAAAGACAGAGAAGCACCGGAAATCTTCAAAGGAAGAGAAAAAAGCAAGAAAAGCAGAAGAGAAGCCATATAAATTATGAGCAACAATAATTAACGCTGTCCCGAGCTATCAGGACAGCGTTAATTCATTTCCATGTTCTTTTAACCATTTTCTTCTTTCTTTGTAATCTGGAAGAATGGTCGCTACACAGCTCCAGAATCTTTCGGAATGATTCATATGGGCCAAATGGCAGAGCTCATGTACAATGACATAATCCAAAATAGCAGGAGGGGCCAGCATCAGCTTCCAGTTAAAGGATAAGGTTCCCTTGCTGCTGCAGCTTCCCCAGCGGGTTTTCTGTTCCCTCACGGAAATGCGGGAATAGCAACGGGGGAACAAGTCAGGATAAGCGGCAAGATAATAGTCGGCGCGCTTAGGAATATATTCTCTGGCGGCTTCTTTGTAACGCTTTTCGAGAGCGAGGCGCTGGGTCTGTGTATATTCGAAGGCCGGCCGTCTGCTCTTTCGCACTTCATATTCAGCCAGCCTATCCGTAATCCAGAACTGCTTCCCGCGCAATATCTGCTCCACTTCGCCGTCACTGACGTAAAGAGGAACCCTTATCGTCAGAATTCCGTTTTCGTTAAGAGAGATGGAGTAGGTCTTGCGCTTGCTTCGGAATACTTCATAGTCGGCTTGCACTGTCATATTTTTTTTGTTTTTTAATAAAATCATATCGCTCATAAAAAGCATTATAGCATTGTCAAGCTTACTTTTCTATGGTAGTATGAAAATTGTGTAAAAATTGTTTTTGAGGTTATAAGGTTGAAAGAATATTTTTCCTTCAACCTGAGATTTGTGTTACGCACAAAGTCTCCAGACTTTGAAAGAAGCATAGGTATAAATATGGGAAATGAAAATAAGAATAAAAAAACGAACGGGATAGAGACTTCCAGAGGCGAAAAAAGGGAGAGAAGGAGAAGAGTGAGACGCAGGATAGTCCTTCTTCAAAGAATCTTTGCTGTCATATTGGTACTTGCGGCCGCAGGGGGCTGCTTTGCTCTTATCTGGAATCTGCCGGCGCTTAAACTGGACAGAGAGTTAAAGGCAGGAGAGGAATACACTCAGGAGGAAGCTTTCGATGAAGCAATCGCATATTACGAAGAAGCATTGAAGATAGATTCCACTTCCGTCAAAGCATACCGCTATATGGCGAACGCATATTTTAGCAAGGAAGACAGTCAACAGGCAACGAAGGTACTTCTTGAGGGCTGGCAGAATACACAGGACGAAGGCCTGCTTAAGTATTATTGTACCACTATTTTGAACGAAGCGGTGGCGGAGATAAACGACGGTGCCTGCACCTTGGAGACTGTCCGGAAGATCTTGAGTGCACTTGAGATGGATGAGAATAATACGGATGCACTGGAGCTTATGAACACCGCTTACGAACGTGTTATTCTGGGATTTCAGGAGAAAAATGACACAGACTTTTTTTATGATGTGAATGGACAGGAGGCCTGCCAGTTTCTCCTTTATCAGCAGATAATGGATAAATTATTTGACATTTACGGGACAAGTTCTTCTGAAGATGTGAAGAATATTATTTTCAGATATGCCCTTATAGATGTTCCCGAACTAAAGATAAGCAGAACACATGCGGAAGCTTATCGTAGCCTTTTAGAGAAGGTATCGGCACTGGGAGAGAATGAAGCTGTAAACAGGCTGCTTTCCTGCCTGAATAAGGAAGAATCGGTTCAAAGCGTCTTTGCGGATATATTTGCCTCATTTGATGCCGGAAATTATGAGGCGGCTAAGGATTTTGTCGTTTCAGAAGACTATACACAGATTCGGGATGCGTTCATTAACGGCACGATGGAATACTGGAGCGGAGAAACCTATATACCGGTAAGCCGTGAGACGGTGATCCTGAAACAAACAGACGGAACATGGACCTTCCGGTTCCCGGAATTCGAGGACGATGAAACCACAGCGGGAATAATAACGGTATGGGGAAATAAGATGACAGACGAAGGAATTCAACGATCCTGTATTGCCTACGAACCGGCTAAGGAAGGAGAAAGCTATTTCCCTCATACGCAGTACGTCATCAGCTATATGTACAGCAATGTACAGAAGGAGAATTCTTTCGAGGCGGAGATGAATTATCATTTCGAGACGAGAACGTGGACGGAGGAAGGAATGACGACGGACATGATCGGTGACTGGGGCGGACCTTACCAGTGGGAGAAAACATATTAAAGGAGTGTCTGGATTGGGTGAAGGAAAGTGTATCGTAGTCGGGGCAGGAGATTTTACCCCCATAGAAATCAATAAAAAAGAAGGAGATTTCTGCATCGCGGTGGATGGCGGATATTTGTATTGCAAGCTGGTAGGGCTTGCAGTTGATCTGCTCATCGGCGACATGGATTCCATAGATGAGAACATCAGGCCGGAAATAGAGGCGATGAAGGAAGAAAATCCTGAAAAAGTTATCATGCTAAACCCTGAAAAGGATGATACGGATACCCTGGCAGCCCTGCGCATCGGTATGGAAAGGGGGTATAAGGACTTTCGCATATATGGGGCCATGGGCGGAAGGCTGGAGCATACCATCGCTAATATTCAATGCCTTAGCTTCTTGAAAAATAACGGCAGGAAAGCATATATCATGGATGCCAATGTAATGATGACCGTAATAAAAAGCGAATCCATAAAGTTTGATAAAGGAATGAACGGATTCCTATCGTTATTTTCGCTTGGAGAAAAGGCGAGAGGCGTTACGATAGACGGAATGAAATATCCGTTAAGGGAAGCCACGGTAACCAATGATTACCCTATTGGCATCAGCAATGAATTCATAGGTGAAGAGGGTGTGATAACCGTAGAAGAGGGAATGCTGCTTCTTATTGTTTCGTGGGCGTAAGAGAAAATACGTTTTGTAGAAAGTTCCTATACTATGTCGGTTAAAAAAAGAAGCGTTTTTTAAAACGCTTCTTTTTGTCTGTATTTACGCAAGTCGATACGTTTCTTCGCATTATCCCATTCCAACTGCTGTACTTCGCTTTCAATTAAGAGTCCATAGGGAATCGGTATGGGCCGCTGGTCATCGTCGAGGGCGACTAAAGTTAAAAAGGCCCGGTTGATCGGGCGGCGCATTCCGTCGATGCCTTCCACGTAAGAATCCACTCTTACCTCCATGGAAGTATTGCCTACATAGGTAACATGGCCGATGATAACAACCAAATCGTTAAGATAGGCGGCGCTTTTGAATTGAAGGTTATCGATGGAGGCGGTGGTGATCTGGGTACCGGCATGGCGCTTAGCCACGGTTCCTGCTACTTCATCGATCCAGGAAACGAGCTGACCGCCGAAAAGACGGCCTTCTCCGTTGATATCTTCATATTTCAAGAAGTGAATCTGTTCTGTTATAGAATCCTGAACGCGTTTTTTCTTCATATTATTTCTCATGCCTTTCTTATAGCCTGCGAACTTTTATTTTCCTAAATCTTCCTTTACGGGCACCTGAGTCGTTTTGTCATAGCAGGAGAAAGAGGCGTTTATGAAGGAAGCCTCCAGCTTAGGCGTAAACAAGCTGACAACGGGTACAAGGATAAGCCCTGCCACCATGGCGAACGCACCGGCATTGATGGGCGATTGTAAAATGGCGGGAAAGTAGCTGCGCAAGAGCAGGTTGCATATCATAAATCCTGAACCAAAGATGAACGCGGTCCATACGGACGCAGCAGTGGTTCTCTTCCAATATAAGCCGTAGAGGAAGGGCGCGAGGAATGATCCTGCCAAAGCACCCCATGATACGCCCATGAGCTGGGCAATAAACGTGATGTTCTGCTTGTACTGTATGACGGCGATCACCACGGAGATGGCGATGAACACTACAATAAGGATACGTATGCTTAAAAGCTGCTTTTTTTCGCTCATGTTTTTAATAATATTATCCTTTATAAAGTCAATTGTCAATGTGGAACTGGAAGCCATGACAAGAGAGGACAGCGTGGACATGGAAGCGGAGAGCACCAATATGATAACTAATCCCATAAGTGCAGGCGAAAGACTGGAAATCATGGTAGGAACGATGGAATCGTAACCCTCTGCTGCAATATTGCTGCGGTCCGAGTACAAGCGTCCGAAGCTGCCGAGGAAATAGCAGCCGCCGGAAATGACGATAGCGAAAAGTGTAGATATAATAGTTCCTTTTTTGATGGAAGCTTCGCTTTTAATGGAATAGAATTTCTGAACCATCTGAGGAAGTCCCCAAGTGCCCAGGGAGGTCAGAATCACCACCCCAAGAAGGTTTAACGGATCCGGACCGAAGAAGGAGGCGAACACTCCCGGCTGGGAGGATACTGTTTCATCGGTAAGAGCAGCGAGGCTGTTAATGGCTTCAGAAAAGCCTCCGTTGTTTTTTAAGATTGCAGCAATGACCGCTGTGATTCCAAAAAGCATGATAATGCCTTGAACGAAATCGGTAATGGCAGTAGCCATATAGCCACCGGCGATCACGTAGATACCGGTGAGTACAGCCATAATAATGATACAAACCGTATAATCGATGTTGAACGCCATTCCAAACAATCTGGAAAGCCCGTTGTACAAGGATGCGGTATAAGGAATCAAAAAGATGAATACGATGGCTGAAGCACAAATCTTCAGACGGTCGCTATGAAAGCGCCTGCCGAAAAATTCGGGCATGGTAGCGCTGTTCAGATGCTGAGTTATAATACGGGTTCGGCGGCCTAAGACTACCCATGCGAGCATGGAGCCTAACAGAGCGTTGCCGATGCCGATCCATGTGGCAGAAATGCCGTATTTCCAGCCAAATTGTCCGGCATAGCCGACAAAGATAACGGCGGAGAAATAGGAAGTTCCGTAGGCGAAAGCGGAAAGCCATGGCCCTACATTCCTTCCTCCCAAAACGAAGCCATTGACATCGGTGGCATGCTTTCTGCAATAAAAGCCGATGCCTATCATAATTGCAAAGAATAATATTAACATCGATAACTTTATAATCATAGTTTTACCCTCTCATAAGTGATATGAATTCATAAGTTACATGAATATGAATTGTTCGTATATTTTTAACCGCGGTTTTGAGCTGCTACAAGGTTTTCGCCGCAATATCTCTCCCGAAGCCTGGGCTTTTCGATCTTGCCGGTAGGATTGCGCGGTATATCTGCGAAGATAACCTTGTGCGGCCTTTTGTAGCGGGGAAGCTTGTGACAGAACTCATCGATTTCTTCCTTCGTGCATTCTGTGCCCGGCTTTAGGTCGATAATGGCCGCCGTAATTTCTCCGAGACGCTTGTCCGGCAGACCGATGACTGCAACGTCGTGAATGGCCTTGTGAGCGCGCAGAAAATCCTCGATTTGTACCGGATAGATATTTTCTCCTCCGCTGATTATGACATCCTTTTTCCTGTCTACGAGAAAGATGAAACCGTCCGCATCCTCCTGGGCCATATCTCCGGTAAATAGCCATCCGTCATCGGAGAGTACTTCCTTCGTGGCCTTTTTGTCGTTGTAATAGCAGGTCATGACACCGGGCCCCTTTACTGCAAGCTCACCAACTTCACCGTGAGTGACCGTGCAGCGGTTCTCATCCACGATTTTAATTTCCCAGCCATAACCGGCTTTGCCGATGGCCCCTACCTTATGAATATTTTCCACACCCAAATGTACGCAGCCGGGGCCGATGGACTCGCTTAAGCCGTAGTTGGTATCGTAGGCATGATGGGGAAAATAGTTCTTCCAATGCTTGATAAGGCTGGGCGGAACAGGCTGAGCGCCGATGTGCATAAGCCTCCATCCCGATAAATCGTAGTCCCCAAGGAAGATTCTTCCGCAGTCCAAGGCCTCCAGAATATCCTGAGCCCACGGAACGAGAAGCCATACGATAGTGCATTTTTCTTTGGATACCGCATCCAATATGTATTCAGGCTTCGTTCCTTTAAGCAGGACGGCTTTCCCGCCGGAAAGCAGGGAACCGAACCAGTGCATTTTCGCCCCGGTATGATAAAGCGGAGGAATACATAAGAAAACGTCATCTTTTGTCTGCCCGTGATGGTTTTGCTCCGTGAGACAGGAGTGCATCAGACTTTCGTGGTTATGTAAAATAGCCTTTGGAAATCCTGTGGTTCCAGAAGAAAAATAGATGGCGGCGTCATCTTCGTCTGTCAGGGGAATTACAGGAGATTGACTGGAGCAATTGGCGGTCAGCGAATTATAGTCCTCGGCGAAGCTGGGGCAATTTTCTCCCACATAGAACAAAAGGCGGTTCTTGCTGACGGAATCGGCATTCTCCTCCACACGGCCGATGAATTCAGGACCGAAAATCAAGACGTCCGCTTCGGCGAGATCCACGCAGTACTGGATTTCCTCGGAAGTATAGCGGAAGTTGAGGGGGACTGCCAAGGCACCGGTCTTTAGAATTCCGAAATAGATGGGAAGCCATTCCAGGCAATTCATAAGAAGAATTGCCACTTTATCACCCTTCCTTACGTTTCTGCCAAGCAGAAGATTGGCGAAGCGATTGGCCTTTTCGTTGAAGACGTTCCATGTGATCTCCCTGCGGTAGTGAGAAAGGGGATTCGGCTCCATCAACTCATATTCCTTCCATGTGACCCGGCGGTTTTCCTTCACCTCGGGATTGATCTCGACAAGACAGATATCTTCTCCGAATTTCTTACAGTTTTTTTCCAATAGATTAATGATAGGCATTTTAATATTTCTCCGTATGCAATAAATAATAGTTATTAATAATTTTTCGCGCTTTAACGCAATGCGCCAATAAAGTAAATAATACATGAATTAAGGGGAAAAGTCAACGAAAAAATAGTAAAAATGCTCATTAAAATAAGGAGAAATGCTTATAAGAATATATAAAAATACTAAAAAGCGCCCATATAAGAAATAAATATTACTGTTCACACAGAGAATATGATTCAGGAGATGATTTCTGCTTCGGGAAGCGAATTGAAATGCGGAAATCATGGGTTGCTGTGAACGGAGTGAACAGTAATAAGTAAATTCCTTATGGGCACTCAAAAAAATGTACCGAAAAATCAGCAATAAAACTGAGACATATATAAATTGTAGTAGAAGCCTCTTTTTTTCATTAACTCTGAGGGAGAACCCTCCTCGATAATGCGGCCGTTATCGATATAGAAGATACGATCGGCTTTCTGTATGGTAGACAGACGGTGGGCTACCACAAAAGAGGTACGTCCCTTCAGCAGGCTTTCGATGCCTGCTTGGACGAGAAGTTCCGTCTGCGTATCGATACTGGAAGTGGCTTCGTCCAGTATAAGTATCTTGGGCATAGACACCATGGTTCTGGCAAAGGCGAGGAGCTGTTTCTGTCCGCCGGACAAGCCGCCGCCGCGCTCGGAAAGCTCCGAATCATAGCCTTTTTCCATTTTAGAAATGAAGCTGTCGGCATGAACGGTTTTTGATGCCGTTACGATTTCCTCGTCGGACGCATCCAGCTTACCGTAGAGAATATTGTCCTTTATAGTACCTGAAAAAAGGAAGTTATCCTGCGTCATAATGCCCATCTGCTTACGAAGGCTTTCGATGGAAACTGTCTTCACATCGTGACCGTCCACATATACATTGCCTTGCTGCACATCGTAGAAGCGGCTGATCAGATTGACTATGGTCGTCTTACCGGCACCGGTAGGCCCTACGAGAGCGATGGTTTCGCCCGGTTCGACCGTAAAGCTCACATCATCCAACACCTTTGTAGTTCCGTCATAGGAAAAGGTGACATGCTCGAAGCATACTTTTCCTTCGATGGGGGGGATGTCGATAACCATATCTGCATCGGTAATTTCCGCGTTGGTGTCCATGATCTCGAAGACGCGCTCTGCGCCGCTTATATTCGTAATGAGCTGCGTATAAAAGTTACTCAGGTTCATAATCGGATGCCAGAACATGGAAATATAAGTACCGAAAGCGATGAGGATACCTACGGATACCTTATCAGTACCCAGTATCATAATGCCTGTATAATAGAGCATGACGGTACCGATACCCCAGCAGAAGTCGATGACTGAACCGAAGGCGTCGTTTAGACGGATGGCAGAGATAAAGGAATCCCTGTGTTCCTTCACCAGCCCCCGGAAGGTCTGCTTCGTTTCTTCCTCTGCAGTAAAGCTTTGAATGATACGTATGCCGGAAAAGTCTTCATGCACAAAGGCGTTTAGATTAGAAGACTTCTTCCTGAATATCTGCCATCTTTTATGGGAATATACCTGAATAAGAAAGAGGCATATTGCCATGAGCGGAGTACTGATCAAGGAAGCTGCCGCCAGTACCGGATTTTTAATAAACATAATGATTACTACGGCGCATATCGTAATGAAATCGGGAATCAGCGTCGTAACACAGTTAGAGAGCACGTCTTTTAAGGAGTTGATATCTCCGATGATGCGGGCGAGAATCTTTCCCGTAGGACGGCTGTCGAAAAAGTGAAAGTCCAAGGTCTGTATGTGGCTGTATAGATCCTGACGTATGGTAACGAGTATATTGTTACATACCTTAGCCATGACGTACATACGGATTTTGATGCCGATGACCATGAGGATATTAAGCGAGAGGGCAAAGCCTATGAGTTTGAACAGTCCTGCGACATTGCCCTTGGAAATATAATCATCCACAGCAGATTCCATAATCAGCGGATTCAAAAGGGAAACGAATACGCAGAAGGCCATAATGGCAAGCACCCCCAGTATTTCTTTCTTGTATGTTAAAAGATAGGAGAGGAGTCTGAGCAGAGTCTTTAGCTTGCTGACTTCTATCGTCTGCTCGTCGTCCTTAAATGAGTTAATTGGCATGTTGTTCACCTCCCTCGTATTGAGCTGCGTAAGTGGCATAGTAAAGCCCGCCCTTTTTAAGCAGCGTTTCGTGTGTCCCGCGTTCCGCAATAGCACCGTTATCCAGAACGATGATTTCGTCCGCGTTTATTACGGAACTGATACGGTGTGCAATAATTATTTTTGTGGTTTGTTCCAGCTCGCGCAGGGTCTGCTGTATCATCTGCTCCGTCTCCATATCCAAAGCAGAGGTAGAGTCATCCAGCACGAGAATAGGATTGCGTTTGGCCAGAGCGCGGGCTATGCTGATCCGCTGCTTCTGACCGCCGGAAAGACCTACGCCACGTTCTCCGATAACCGTTTCATACTGGTTATCCATCCGCTCGATGAAGTTGCTGGCCTGGGCTTCGAAAGAAGCCAGCTTTACAGCGGCGGTATCCAGGTAATCCCTTTTGCCTAGCTTTACGTTCTCGTTTATCGTATCTGAAAATAGGAATACATCCTGCATTACCAGAGAAATGTTTCCTCTTAGCTGTTTTAAACTCATATCTTCTATATTTATGCCGTCGATGCGGATAGAGCCGTCTGTAACGTCATAAAAGCGCTGCAGAAGATGAATGATAGAACTTTTTCCTGCTCCGGTAGCCCCCATGATGCCAATGGTCTTGCCTGCTTCCACACGGAAGGAGACATCGTTCAGGATGGATACTTTGGCGGTGGTGCCGGCATCCGTCTTGCTGAAGGAAACGTGGGAAAATTCTATTCCGCCCTTTACCTGTTCAAGAAGAATCGGCTCTTCCTTCTCGACGATGGTCGGAGTTTCCTTATAAATCTTGTTCAGCTTTCTGTTAGAAGCCACAGCGGAAGAAAAGCTGTTAGTCAGCCACCCCAGCATTTCCATAGGCCATACGATGTTCATGGAATATTCAACGAAAGCACTGAGGGAGCCTAAGGTAAGCTCCTTTTTCATCACGAGGACACCTCCGAATAACAGAACAAGGAGGGGAAGCAATTTCGTGATAAAGGAAAGATACGGATAGTAGGTTACAAAAATCCTGGACTGTCTCATATTGAGCTCGTAATACTTTTTGTTATGGGATAAAAATTTGCTGATTTCAAACTTTTCCCGCGCAAAAGCTTTAACGGTACGCACGCCGGCCAGGTTTTCTTCCGCCACCGTATTTAAAACAGCATTTTCCTCACTGATCGCTTCGTATACGGAGTCCAGCTTTCTTTCCATTATAATAGCAATGCTGCCGGCGATGATCATGAATGCAGTAGGAAGAAGCGCCAGCCTCGCATCCAGACTGAACATGCAAAAGAGCACGATGGAAGTATGGATAACGACTTCGATCATCAGCATTCCTACAAAGGTAAGACCGTCACCGATCCTGTCGATATCGTCCTTGATGCGAGCCATCAGCTCTCCGGTGTTGGTCCGTTCGAAGAAATCCGCACTCAGCGATTGAATGTGATCGAAGAGGTTGCGGCGCATTTTTGCAGTGATTTTTATACCGGCGACGTCGAAAGAGTATTCCTTGAGATATTGGAAAATACACCGTCCGATGCCGACGATAAGGATACCGCCTAAGAGATACATAAGCTTATCGGTCTGTCCGCCCACGATGACATCATCGATGATGCGCTTGGTGAGCTGCGGAGCTATCAGATCCAGCGAAACGCTGATAATCATGGCCAAGATAGCAAAAATATAAGTAAATTTATGCTCGAATATGTAGGCCGATAGCTTTTTTGTTGGATAATTCGTTTTCATAAGGTCCCTCCCCAGTTTAATCAATCAGGAAAAGAACGCGATGCGGACTTTTCTGATTTTAATATAAAAAGCCGCGGCAGAAAGTGCCGCGGCTTTAAATTTTGACGCAAAGCGAATAAAAAATGCGGTCAAATAAATCGGACCGCATCAGTAAACAAGATATATAAAGTAATATATCGAATCAATTATTCCTGTCACCGGAGGCAATTCCATTAAAACGGCTATTCAATTGAAGGCTGTTGTCTTTATCAAAATCAAAAGCATATATATTCGTCATAATTTCTTCCTCCTTTCCAAGTTTTATTAATTCGTAAATTTTCAGACGTACTATTAACATACTCTTTACGTGTTTGTTTGTCAATATATTTTTGGTTTAAATTATATTTTTTTCTTATAATAATATTCCAAAGCCTGAATCATCTGATACAAGCCCATGGCGATAAGGCACAGAATGATGATAGAGGTAATGACGAGATTCAGTTGAAAAACCTGAGAGCCGTAAATGATCAGATACCCAAGCCCTCTTCTGGCGGCGAGAAATTCACCTATGATGACGCCTACGAGAGCGAGGCCGATGTTCACCTTCATATTACTCAGAATAGTAGGGACGGAGCCGGGAAGGACTACCTTCATAAATGCGTCTTTTTTTCCTCCGCCCAGGGTATAAATCAATTTTATCTTTTCCTCGTCCACTTGCTTAAAGCCGGTATAAAGATTGATGATAGAGCCGAAGATGGCGACGGAAATGCCGGCTACAATAATGGTATTGATACCAGTCCCCAGCCATACGATAAATAAAGGGGCAAGAGCTGATTTGGGCAGGCTGTTCAAAATGACAAGGTAAGGCTCTAAAATCTCCGAGCATTTCTTGGAATACCATAAAATCGTGGCGGAAACCATACCTATCATAAAGACGAGGGCAAAGCTTATAATTGTTTCCAGCAGGGTGATACCAGTATTGGAAAAAAACGATAAATCCTTCACCATACCGATGAAGCAGGCCGCCACTTTGCTGGGACTGCTGAAAAAGAAAGTATCGATATATCCCTTACGTGCGGAAAACTCCCACAGGGCGAGAAAGAAAACGAGGATTAATAAGCGGGCGGCAGTGATGAGGTACTGTTGTCTGCGATGGGAACGCTCATATTTTTCCTGATTACTTAAGAGCTGCGGAACTTTGGATGTAGTTTTCATCAGAAATCTCCTTCCATAATTGATTGAAGTAACTTTGATATTCCGGCGCGTTTCTGGATGCCAGAGGCGAGTCCTCTGAAATTGTCAGATGGATGGGAATATCGCATTTGATCGTAGCAGGACGCTTGGACATGACGAGTATCCGGTCGGAAAGGCTAATCGCTTCGGATAAGTCATGAGTAATTAAGATAGCAGTTTTTCCGGTGGAGCGGATGATGTTGCATATATCTGAAGAGACAGAAAGTCTGGTCTGATAGTCGAGGGCGCTGAAGGGTTCATCCAAAAGCAGAATTTCCGGGTCCAGGACGAGGGTACGGATGAGGGCTGCACGCTGTTTCATACCGCCGGACAGCTCGCTTGGCTTTTTGTCTTTAAACTTATATAAGTCGTAATCCTTTAGCAGCTTTACTGCCTGGTCTATTTTGTCTTCGGTCAACTGACGGTTGATCTCCAGACCTAACAAAACGTTCTGGTAAACAGTCCTCCATTCAAACAAATGGTCGTGCTGGAGCATGTAGCCCATTTTAGGGCATAGCCCAGCCGTCTGATGTCTGGAGGCCTGCATTTCTCCTTGGGTGATATGAAAGAGTATCTCCCCGCTTTCCGGAACGAGCAGACCAAAGATGATTGATAATAATGTGGATTTTCCGCATCCGCTTGGGCCTGCGATAGCGACGAACTCGCCTTTCTCCACCTGAAACGATATATGTGACAGGGCGGGGGTTTCACCCTTTAAATTATGATAAGAATAAGAAATATCCTTTAATTCCAGTATTGGCTTATCCATAGAAATCCTCCTGTTATATATACCCTATTATATGAAGGAGTAAAAAACGGTGTGCAGTATACCGTTGAAATTTGACAAAGTATGTAATTTTTATGCAGAGGCAGAAACGGAAAAGATTGAAAAACCCGTTGAAATATGTTAGTATCAGAAACAAGGTTTAGATATTGTGGAGGAGAATACCATGGCACAGCTTTGGGGCGGACGTTTTACGAAAGAGACGGATAAGCTTGTATATAATTTCAATGCATCCATTTCTTTTGATAGAAAATTCTTTGAAGAAGATATAGAAGGAAGCATTGCGCACGTAGTAATGCTGGAGAAGCAGAATATTCTCACTGAAGAAGAGAAAAATGCCATTGTAAAAGGACTCACCGGCATCCGGCAGGATGTAAAGAGCGGAAAGCTCGTCATTACGGAGGAATATGAGGATATCCACAGCTTTGTGGAAGCTAATCTGATAGACCGGATAGGAGAAGCAGGAAAGAAGCTGCATACAGGAAGAAGCCGCAATGATCAGGTGGCGTTAGATATGAGGTTGTATACGAGAGCGGAGGTCTTGCATGTGGCGGAGGAGATTCAGGAGCTTCTCTCTACCCTGCTTACTATTATGGAAAATAATCTGGACACTTACATGCCCGGATTTACTCACTTACAAAAGGCGCAGCCGATTACGCTGGCACATCATATGGGAGCATATTTCGAGATGTTCAAAAGGGATAGTCTCAGGCTCAAGGATATTTATGCAAGGATGAACTACTGTCCGTTAGGAGCGGGAGCTTTGGCGGGGACCACCTATCCTCTCGATAGAGGATATACGGCGGCACTGATGGGCTTTGAAGGTCCGACCTTCAACAGCATGGATTCCGTTTCAGACAGAGATTATGTGATTGAATTTTTATCCGCGCTGTCCACGATTATGATGCATCTTAGTCGTTTTTGTGAAGAAATCATTATTTGGAATTCTAACGAATATCGTTTTGTTGAAATAGATGATGCGTATTCTACAGGAAGCAGCATTATGCCCCAGAAGAAGAATCCTGATATTGCGGAGTTAGTAAGAGGAAAGACAGGCAGGGTGTATGGGGCTTTAATCTCCATTTTGACCGTAATGAAAGGAATACCGCTTGCCTATAATAAAGATATGCAGGAGGATAAGGAACTGACCTTCGATGCTATCGACACGGTGAAAGGCTGCCTCGCTTTGTTTAACGGAATGCTAAGAACGATGAAGTTTAATGAGGAGGTCATGGCCGTCAGTGCGATGAACGGCTTTACCAATGCGACGGACGCAGCGGATTATCTGGTAGGCAAGGGAGTTCCGTTTAGAGATGCCCATGAAATCGTAGGCAGACTGGTGCTTTACTGTATAGACAAGAACACATGCATCGATGCTCTCAGTATAGAACAGCTGAAAGAAATCAGCCCGGTGTTCGAGGAAGATGTCTTCGATGCGGTGAGTTTAAAGACCTGTGTGGAAAAGCGTCTGACGATCGGCGCTCCGGGACAGAGAGCGATGAAAGAGGTTATTGCTATCAACATGGAATTTTTAAAAAATAGTTGGATGCAGGAGACAAGAGATAATTCATAATGTGGAGTATAAAGTGCGTAACAATCTGTAAGTATCAGGGGTAAATACTTTTTGACCCCGACATCATAATATATGAAAGATATGAAATTATTATATAGAAAGATGAGGAGAATGGAAAATGAGCGATAGGTTAAAGGTAGGTATTTTAGGCGGAACCGGTATGGTTGGGCAGAGATTTATCTCTTTGCTAGATAACCATCCATGGTTTGAGGTGACAGTAATTGCGGCAAGTCCCAGATCTGCAGGAAAGACTTATGCGGAGGCGGTAGGCGACAGATGGAAAATGACTACGCCTATGCCGGAAGCCGTAAAAAATATTGTTGTAATGAACGTAAATGAAGTAGAAAAGGTTGCGGCGGGAGTAGACTTTGTGTTCAGTGCCGTAGATATGACGAAGGATGAAATTAAGAAGATCGAAGAAGAATATGCTAAGACGGAGACTCCCGTAGTTTCTAATAATAGTGCTCACAGATGGACTCCTGATGTGCCGATGGTAGTGCCGGAAATCAATCCTGAGCATATGAAAGTTATCGATTTCCAGAAGAAGAGACTTGGCACGACGAGAGGTTTTATCGCGGTAAAGCCCAACTGCTCCATCCAAAGCTATGCGCCTGTGCTTACCGCATGGAAGGAATTCGAGCCCTACGAGGTGGTTGCCACCACTTATCAGGCAATTTCCGGAGCAGGCAAGAACTTCAAAGACTGGCCTGAGATGGAAGGCAATATCATTCCTTATATCGGCGGAGAAGAAGAAAAGAGCGAAAAAGAGCCCCTTAGAATATGGGGAGAAATCAAGGACGGAGAAATCGTTCCCGCGGTTTCACCCGTCATTACCTGCCAGTGTATCCGCGTTCCTGTTTTGAATGGACATACGGCGGCTGTTTTCGTAAAACTTAAGAAAAAAGCTACTAAAGAACAGCTTATTGAGAAGCTGATTAACTTCAAAGGAGAACCTCAGGAGCTTGAGCTTCCCAGCGCACCTAAGCAGTTTATCCAATATCTGAAGGAGGATAACCGTCCTCAGGTGACTGCGGACGTGGATTACGAAAAGGGAATGGGTGTGAGCGTAGGACGTTTAAGAGAGGATAACGTATACGATTGGAAGTTTGTGGGACTGTCACACAATACGGTTCGCGGAGCTGCCGGTGGGGCGGTGCTTTGCGCAGAGCTTTTGAAGGCACAGGGTTATATTACAAAAAAATAAGATAATGATAAATATTTATTGTATTTTGTGGGAAATATGATAAATACGGGGTATAGCATATCTTCAGCAGTGAAGTGATTAATATTGATGTAATCATAATATTGACGTAATCAATATGGAAGATGGAGAAAAAATGTATTGAGAAGGGTGACAGCAAATGGATGAATTACAGTATCAATTTGAACTGCTTAATGCGATGAATCAGAAATTAAGCATCGATGAGAAAATGTTTCAAATGCTCTGTAATACATCGAGCAGCGCATTTTTATATTACAGCTTCGAGGACGATATCGTAAGGACGTTTGGCAATTGGAAATTTTTCTTTAAGGTGAGTATTCATGAAGTAAGGGACATTTCGGGCATTTATGATTTCATAGATGACAAATATGTTCTTCAGCTTAGAGAGCTTTTATTTATTGAAAAAAAGGGGCGAAAAAGCGAAAGTGCTGTAATCCGCATGAAGGACGGCGTCTGGGTGGAATGCGAGACCGCAGTCACATATGATGAGAACGAGAACCCGAAGGAGAAAGTAATCCGGTTTAAAAACATTACGAAGTTCAAAAATCAAAATGAAGAATTGATGTATATGGCGTACTATGACGTATTGACCGGGCTCTACAACCGGAATTATTTCATACGTCTTTTGGGAGATTATGTAAGAAAAGCGGAAGAGGAACGCGCTGCGGTAGCGGTCATGTTCATAGACATCGACGATTTTCGCAAGATCAACGATGGTCTGGGAATTGTAATAGGGGATGAAATTGTTCAGCAGTTTGGCCAGTTTCTGTCTACCTTTAAGAATAATAACGTAATTGTGTCTCATTTTAACAGCGATATTTACTGTATCGCCATTTACGATCCTTGCGGAGCCAGAAGTGTAGAGCATATATTCCGCATGATACATGAGCGCCTGCATAAGCCTTTTGCCCTTAGTAACGGGATGGAAGTGAGCGTTACGGTAAGTATGGGAGTTGCGGAATATCCCGAAGCGGCGAAGACTACGCTTGAGCTTATCAACTGTGCTGAAATCGTAATGTTTAAGGCTAAGAGCACGGGTAAGGACTCTATACAATACTTCGATGCGCCTATACTGAATGATTTTCTGCAGAATGTAATCATTGAAAATAAGTTGAAAGAGGCTGCCTTCAATCAGAATTTCATGATGTATTTTCAGCCCCAGTACCATGCCAAGGATAAGAAGCTTCGGGGCGTGGAGGCGCTGATTCGCTGGAGAGACGATGACGGGCATATGATAAGCCCCTCCGTATTCATACCGATTGCGGAGAAAAACGGGACAATCATTCCCATAGGCACCTGGGTAATTGAGGAGAGCATTCGTATCTATTCCCAGTGGAAGAAGAAATATAAGTCAGAATTGATTCTTTCCTTGAATATATCGGCTATTCAGTACAGAAAATCGGATTTTGTAAGTAAATTGATGAAGATCTTGAAAAAATACGATGTGAGGCCTACAGAGGTGGAGCTGGAGATTACTGAGAGTGTGTTAATTGATGATTTTGGAGAGATTACGAACAAGCTCGTCACTTTAAGAAGCTATGGAATCCGTATTTCTTTAGATGATTTCGGAACGGGGTATTCCTCCCTTTCTTATTTGAAAGGACTTCCCATCGACACGTTGAAAATAGACAAGTCGTTTATCGACACGGTGGTCTCTGACGATAATACGAAGATAATTACGGAGTCCATTATTTATATGGTCAAGAAACTAGGCTTTGAAACGGTGGCCGAAGGTGTGGAGACGAAGGAGCAGTTTGAATATTTGAAATCCATTGAGTGCGATAACATTCAAGGATTCTTTTTAGGAAAGCCGATGCCCTCTGACGAGGTTGAGGAATTACTTAAATACACTGCGGTATAAAAATTGTTTATAGCAAGCCCTGTCATTTTTATGGCAAGGGCTTGTTGCAAGAGAGGATAGTTTTTTAATATTTCATGGGAAAAAGTTTATATATTGCGGAGAAGCCCAGCGTGGCGAGAGAGTTCGCGAAAGCGTTAAAATTGAATATGAGCAACAGGGACGGCTACATGGAATCGGAGGAAGCGATCGTAACATGGTGTGTAGGTCATTTAGTAACCATGAGTTATCCTGAGGTTTATGACGAGAAATACAAGAGATGGTCTTTGGCTACACTGCCTTTTATTCCCGGAGAGTTTAAGTACGAAGTCATTGAAAATGTCAAAAAGCAATTTACGATCGTAAGCGGGCTTTTGAACCGCACGGAGGTGGACACCATTTATGTCTGCACTGACTCCGGGCGGGAGGGAGAGTACATATATCGTCTGGTGGAGAAACAGGCAGGAGTAAGCGGAAAACAAAGGAAGCGTGTGTGGATCGATTCCCAGACGGAAGAGGAAATATTGCGCGGCATACGGGAGGCGAAGGATTTGTCTGCCTATGATAATCTTTGCTCTGCAGCCTACCTTCGGGCGAAGGAGGATTATCTCATGGGAATCAATTTCTCGCGGGTGCTCACTTTGAAATACAGCAATTCCATTAAGTCGTATCTGAAAACGGACAAGGCGGTGGTTTCCGTAGGAAGAGTCATGACTTGTGTCCTGGGTATGGTAGTCAACAGAGAGCGGGAAATCCGCAACTTTGTGAAGACCTCCTTCTATCGGGTTATAGCCGGAGTGGAGACGGAGGGAAGGAGCTTCGATTGCGAATGGAAAGCGGTTGAAGGGACGAAATATTTTAATTCGCCGCTTCTTTATAAGGAAAATGGCTTCAAGGAAAAAAAGACCGCTCAGGAGCTCATTAATGCATTGGAGGAGACTCTCAGGGCAGTACCGGTCATAGAAGCTGTAGAGAAGAAAAAGGAGACGAAAAATCCACCTCTCTTGTATAATCTGGCGGAGCTTCAAAACGACTGCTCCAAATATTTCAAAATAAGCCCCGACGAAACGCTGCGCGTCGTACAGGAGCTATACGAAAAAAAGATGGCCACTTATCCGAGAACAGACGCCAGAGTATTGTCGACTGCGGTGGCAAAAGAGATATACAAGAATATAAGCGGACTCAAAGGCTATTCCCAGACAGCAGAGCTTGCTGAAGAGGTGCTTCAAAAGGGTACCTATAAGAACATCGCCAAGACCAGATATGTGAACGATAAGCAGATCACCGATCACTATGCTATCATTCCCACCGGGCAGGGGCTTGGAAATCTGGGAAGCTTAAGCCCTACAGCAGCTAAGGTCTATGAAATTATCGTCAGACGTTTTCTCTGTATTTTTTATCCGGCGGCCGTGTATCAAAAAATTGCTTTGACCATAGGAATGAAGGAAGAGAGATTCTTTGCCAGTTTCAAGGTATTAGCTGACCCGGGATATTTAAGGGCGGCGGAATTCTCCTTCGCTAAGAAGAAGGAGGAGAGCAGTAAAGCTCCGGAACGCAAGGATGCAGAGAATAAAGAAGCGGGTGCGGAAGAAGGGGAAGGCCAAGAGGAAGGAAACGATACGAAAGATCCTGAATTCATGGCCATGCTCAGGCGGCTGAAAAAAGGTGATGAGCTGTCCTTAAAGGGATTTGAAATCAAGGAAGGAGAGACATCTCCGCCCAAACGCTATAACTCCGGAACGATGATACTTACCATGGAAAATGCAGGCCAGTTCATCGAGGACGAAGAACTGCGCGCCCAGATAAAGGGAAGCGGCATCGGAACTTCCGCTACGCGGGCCGAGATACTGAAGAAATTGGTAAATATTAAATATTTGTCACTGAATAAAAAGACTCAGATCATTACCCCCACCCTGATGGGTGAGATGATATACGATGTTGTGGCGGGGGCCATAAGGCCGTTGCTAGACCCGGCCCTTACCGCCAGCTGGGAAAAGGGACTGACACTTGTGTCGGAAGGAAGCATTACGGAAGATGAATATATGCGTAAGCTTGATGATTTCGTAACACGAAGGACGAACAGCGTAAAGCAGATGGAAAACCAGTCCACACTTTATATGCAGTTCGATATAGCGGCAAAGAACTATAAAAAGTGAAGTTTGCCCACAGGGCGCAATATGTTTCACAAGGTGAAGTAAACTTCGTTTTAAGAAAGGCAAAAAAGAGGAGGAAATGCGATGGAACAATTTAAGATTGAAAATTTGTATACGCTTTCGGAGACAATTGCTTCGGAGATTTTTGAAGGAGTCATCTATCCGTGGGAGGTATTGCCCAAAATCAAAGACTTTATCGTGAAGCTGGGAAATTCTCTGCCCGAAGATAAGTATGAGAAAAGAGGGGAAAACGTCTGGATCGCAAAATCAGCAACCGTTTTTCAAAGCGCTTACATTGCCGGTCCTGCAATTATCGATGAGGATGCGGAGGTACGTCACTGTGCATTTATCAGAGGAAATGCCATCGTGGGCAAAGGCTCGGTAGTGGGAAACTCTACGGAACTGAAAAATGTTATTCTTTTTAATAAGGTTCAGGTGCCTCACTACAATTATGTGGGCGACAGCGTACTTGGGTTCAAGGCACATATGGGAGCCGGTTCTATCACCTCCAACGTAAAAAGCGATAAGACGCTGGTGGTGGCAAAAGCTGAGAACGGCTGTATCGAGACCGGCCTTAAGAAGTTCGGAGCGATGTTGGGCGATATGGTAGAGGTAGGCTGTAATTCTGTACTGAATCCGGGAACGGTGATAGGGAAAAATTCCAGCATATATCCAACCTCCTCTGTGAGGGGTTATATTCCTCCGGACAGCATTTATAAAGATAAGGGCGAGGTCATTATAAGGAATCTGTAAAAGTTCCCAAAAATGTTATGGCCAGCATAGCAGAGGGACTTCGAGGTATGAAAAAGAGAAAGACATCATTTATATATACGATATTAAGCAAGCTTTAAAGAGATGAAAATTTTGGCCGTCTGTTTCAGAATAAAAAATATGGTGTTATTTGAAAATGTACTGGATTTTTTGTAGAAAGTATGCGAGAATAGTAGTTGCGATTATGACAAAATATTCACGAGTTACATATTGAAAGGAGTTTTCACATGATTTATTCAAAGGAAGTTGAAGAAATGTGTACGGTAGCACAAGGCGTAAATCACGGCTGTGCTCCTATCCCAGAAGAAGCAAAATGGGTTAAGGCGAAAGATGTAAAGGATATTTCCGGTTTGACACACGGTGTAGGCTGGTGTGCTCCTCAGCAGGGCGCTTGCAAGCTCACACTTAATGTTAAGGAAGGTATTGTTCAGGAAGCTCTGATAGAGACTATCGGATGTTCAGGAATGACTCACTCCGCAGCTATGGCAGCTGAAATTTTACCGGGCAGAACAGTTATGGAAGCGTTGAATACGGACCTCGTATGCGATGCTATCAATACTGCTATGAGAGAATTATTCTTACAGATCGTTTACGGAAGAACCCAGAGCGCATTTTCAGAAGACGGACTTCCGGTTGGTGCAGGTCTTGAAGACTTAGGAAAAGGACTTAGAAGTCAGGTTGGTACTATGTACGGTACTTTAGAGAAAGGTCCTCGTTATCTTGAAATGGCAGAAGGCTACGTAACGGGCATCGCGCTCGATGCGGAAGACCAGATTATCGGTTATCAGTTTGTAAGCCTTGGCAAAATGACAGATTTCATCAAAAAGGGCGATGATCCGAACACAGCTTGGGAGAAGGCAAAGGGCCAGTATGGACGTGTTGCTGATGCTGTTAAGATTATCGATCCGAGAGAAGAATAGGAGGACATAAAAAATGGCATTATTTGAATCTTATGAAAGAAGAATTGATAAAATTAATTCCGTATTGAACAGCTATGGAATCTCTTCTATCGAAGAAGCGGAAAAAATCACAAAAGACGCAGGTCTTAACGTATATGATCAGGTAAAGGGCATTCAGCCTATTTGTTTTGAGAACGCTTGCTGGGCTTACATCGTAGGTGCCGCAATCGCAATCAAAAAGGACTGCAGAAAAGCAGCGGATGCTGCTGCTGCAATCGGTGAAGGTCTTCAGGCTTTCTGTATTCCCGGCTCCGTTGCGGATACCCGTGTGGTAGGTCTTGGTCACGGCAACTTAGGTAAGATGTTATTGGAAGAAGAGACAGAATGTTTCTGTTTCCTTGCAGGACATGAGTCCTTTGCAGCTGCAGAGGGTGCTATCGGTATCGCTGAAAAGGCTAATAAGGTACGTAAGAACCCCTTAAGAGTTATTCTTAACGGACTTGGAAAAGATGCTGCTCAGGTAATTTCCAGAATTAACGGCTTTACCTTTGTTGAAACAGAGTATGATCCTTACACCAATACGGTTAAGGAAGTATATAGAAAATCTTATTCCGAAGGACTTCGTGCGAAAGTTAACTGCTATGGAGCTAACGATGTATGCGAAGGTGTTGCTATCATGCACAAAGAGGGTGTTGATGTTTCCATTACAGGTAACTCAACCAATCCGACAAGATTCCAGCATCCGGTTGCAGGTACATACAAAAAAGAATGTATCGAACAGGGTAAGAAATACTTCTCCGTTGCATCCGGCGGCGGTACAGGACGTACACTTCACCCGGACAACATGGCGGCAGGTCCTGCTTCTTATGGTATGACTGATACTATGGGACGTATGCACTCTGACGCACAGTTCGCCGGTTCTTCTTCCGTACCGGCTCACGTAGAAATGATGGGGCTTATCGGAGCAGGTAACAACCCGATGGTTGGTATGACGGTTGCTGTTGCGGTTTCCATCGAGGAAGCAGCTACAGCTGGCAAGTTCTAATCAAATAGTTGATTTACAGGGTTTCTCAAGCCATAGTCCGGCTTGGGGAACCCTGTTTTTTTGTACAGACTTGGTAACTCATTCAAAAAAC
Source organism: Kineothrix sp. IPX-CK (assembly GCF_039134705.1). Lineage (NCBI taxonomy): Bacteria > Bacillati > Bacillota > Clostridia > Lachnospirales > Lachnospiraceae > Kineothrix > Kineothrix sedimenti. Next base: position 2,293,156 of record NZ_CP146256.1, read on the forward strand.
AATTAATATTTTAGAAACAATACTTAAATACAGCTTAAATATTTAGACAGTATTCTTTCCTTATCAAATAAATAATAACCCATTAGAAGAGGGAGAGAGGAATGTCAAATGAAAAAAAGTAATTTTGTAGCAATGATTTTAGGAACAATAGGAGGTATTTTGTTTGCACTTGGAATGTGCATGTGCCTGATATTGGAATGGAATGCTTTTAAGCAAGGGCTTATTGTAGGAATTATAGGTGTCATTGTACTATTAATTACAATATTGATATGGAGACGGATGGAAAATAAAGAACCGATAAGGCTGTCAGGAAAGATAATAGGCGGACTGCTTATAGGTATTATCGGAGCGTTATTGTTGGGAATTGGGATGTGCCTCGTTATGGTATGGAGTAATCTGATATTGGGAATTGCAATAGGTATTGTTGGAATTGCAGCGCTGCTTTGCTTAATACCCTTCATAAAAGGATTGGAATAAGAACAGCGGTATATGCGGTAAAAGGCGGAATAACAAAGGAGAGGTGAAAGTATGTTGAGTAAGATTATAGCTGCGGCAGTTATGGTAATTATGGTAGTCACAACAGTTAATATCATAAGAAACAAAAGATAATAATAAATATGCAGTGTTAAATGAAAAATATAGAATAAAACGTTCGGAGAAATCCGGACGTTTTTTATCTTATAGTATTAGGGTGTCAAAAGGTCCTTTTGCAAACGTCTCAAGTCAATATGCTCAAAACAAAAAGACTCCTGCTCCGAATTCCAATATTTTTGTTCTATGCACAATTTCTAGAGGAAAGGACAATTAATATTTCTTAAACAATTCATAAATAATTTTTAAATAATAAATAAATATAATACACTCAAACAATTATATAGAATATTGCTTACTGCGCCTGTCAGAGATTATATAGAGAGAACGCAGTAGATGGAAGGAGGAGAAAATGAAAAAAAGAAATATCATTTGGTTAGGTTTGATATTGGCAGTTTTCTGCTTTATGGCCAAAGCGATTTATTCTATGTTGGATTGGGAAATAAGGCACATAAGTTTTGAAAATTTAAGTTAAGTAAGAACAATAATTATTTATTAATATCTGGAGAGGTGGTTTTATGGCAGAAAGAGTTAAAAATAAGAAGCGGCCCAGGAGGGTCAAAAAAAGTATTAGAAATCAGATCATTGCAACTGCATTGTGTCCATTGCTTGCGATGTCAACATCTGTTTCCGTATTAGCGATGAATGGGTTTAATGAAATGCTGATTGCTAATATAATTGCTTTTATATTGTTTGTAGGTGTTATTCAGCTGGCATTGGTTACGAGAAATATTGTAGGACCTTTGCGGAAAATTGAAGAGTATATGCTGCAGTTGTCTGACGGAGATCTTAATATTGAGGTGGACAAGAAGATAAGCAAACGAGAAGATGAAATTGGCGTTATGTTTGAATCGATGATGGCGCTGAGCCAAAAACTAAATAATTCCATGACGGATATTCAACTGATTTCGGAAAAGCTGATTAGTTCAGAAGCAGTATTGGGAAAGACAGTAGAGGAAACGAATATAGCTACAGAACAGATAGGCTCTGCTATGAAAAGAATTACCGGTGATACCAAAAAGCAAAGTGATAACATGAATAAGGCATCCGTACATATTGATGAAATAGGCAGCATGATCGACAATATTCTGAGAAGTATACAACACTTGGAAGAAACCTCGGGAGGAATGAAAGAAGATGGAAGGCAATCTGTGAAAAATATGAATGATCTTGATGAATCAAATAAGAGAACGAATTATGCGATTGAACGAATCAGTCAACAGGTTGATCTAACATATGAAGCTGCTGCTCAGATTAATTCTGTACTTCAAATGATCGCAGGCATTTCAAAACAGACGGGATTATTGGCGTTAAATGCCAGTATAGAGGCAGCGAGAGCAGGAGAACACGGTGCAGGATTTTCGGTAGTTGCGGAAGAAATTAGTAAGTTGGCAAGCCAATCCAGCGAATCAACAAAGCAGATTGATGAAATTGTTGGAGATCTTTCGACAGAATCGGGGAAAATGCTCGTGATTATGGATGAAGTATTAACTGATGTGGAAAAACAAAAAACAAAGCTTTTAGAAACACAAAAGCACTTTGAAAAAGTAAATGAAGGAATTGAAGATTCGTTGCAAGAAATATCTGAAATACGGGAACGCACGCAAGTATGCAATGTCGAAAAAGATAAAATCATAGAAAATATTGAAGGCCTGAGAAATGTGTCGGAAGAAAGTGTTGAATCTACGCTGCATACACAAAAAGCAGTTATTGAATTAAGCAAAAATATTGATGAAGTAGAATCTATGGCTGTAAAGTTGAGTAATTATGCGGAAAGACTCGATAATCACTTGCAGTATTTTTCGATCAAGTAAATCTTGATGATGGATATTTACAAATTATATGATAACTATCAGGGACAGCCGCCTAACTATGTCAGAGCAGGGCGGCTATTCTCTGTTTGTGCCTCTACTGTTTAATGTAACAATCCAAAAAGCATGCCAACGATAAATAATGGTAATAGTATATTTTATCAAAATATGATATTATATTACCAAATATAAAAGGGGGGAATTTCATAATGAAAAAATTTCTAGTGCTATTGTCGGCACTTTTAATATCAATATCTTTGTATGGCAGTACATCTGAAGCAAAAACCCAAACAAATAATAAAGTAACTCAAATTGATAAACTGGAAGTCCATTATATTGATGTTGGGCAAGGGGATGCCACATTAATTAAGTGTGGTGATTCGTCCATGCTCATAGATGCCGGGGGAGATGATAAAGGGACTCTGGTACAGAATTATATTAAGAAGCAGGGAGTAAAAAGTCTCGATTATTTGATTGTCACACATCCTGATTCAGACCATTGCGGCGGGGCAGATGTTATCATAACCAAATATGACATTGGTAAGGTCATTATGCCCAATTATGCAAAAGATACAGCCACCTATCGTGATGTAATAAAGGCAATGGATAATAAGCGGTATAAAGTGACTGATCCGGTTGTCGGTGACACCTATGAGCTGGGTGATTCAGAATTTACGATAATTGCTCCGAATAAAGAAGATTATGGGGATGCAGCCAATAATTATTCTGTTGGTATCTTGCTTTCCCATGGAGATAAAAAGTTTCTATTTACCGGTGATGCAGAGGAAGAGGCCGAGGGGGATATTCTCGATAATGGAATCGATATATCCGCCGATGTCTATAAAGCAGGGCATCATGGCAGTAAAACATCTTCCACACAAGATTTTGTAGAAGCCATTGATCCGGAATATGCAGTGATAAGCTGCGGAGAAAATAATGAATATGGGAATCCCGATGCAGCAACGCTGAATACCTTAAGAGCTTTAAACGTAAAAGTATTCCGTACGGATGAACAAGGATCATTAATCGCTACTTCCGATGGGAAAAAGATTACCTGGAATGCAGCCCCTTCCGAAACATGGAAAGCGGGAGAGCCTACGAAAGCGAGTAATATAAAATCAAATAGTAATAAATCCAGTGCAGCCGCAGTACCAAAGGCTGAAACGAAACAGCAGGAATCCACACCGGCTGTTGAAGAACCAAAGCAGGAAGTGCAGCAGGATACCAATTCACTTACCTATGTGTTAAACGTAAAAACAATGAAATTTCATTTGCCGAGCTGCAGTTATTTACCAACTACAAATAGGAGCGATTCAACTCTGAGTCGGGATGAGATTATTGGACAAGGATATGTTCCTTGTAAAAAGTGTAATCCATGATAGTTGCATTATAGGAATAATAAATGTTGAAAATAACAAAAATCAAAATATAGAGATTTCGTTTGATCTATAGGGTGTAGAATTTTAAATTTTATATATGGTCTTATATATACATGCCTTACAGATTTGCTTTTTTCTCAATGCTATGTTATGCTTAAGAAAGTTAAATATAAAAGAACCGTCTTTGAGAAGGGCTTTTGATATTGCGCTGATTTGCGTACTATGAAAAGCCCTTCTTTTTTATAAGACATCAATTTTTCAACAATAGGATGAGTTAAGATGAATAATATTTTGACACAAAAGCGCGACGCATTATTTGTGGTGTAGGATTGAAGGAATCGCTCTCCGTCCAGATTGATTAGAGTACGGCCAGACAACTCCTGCGAACCAAGCACATAGGAAGCAAGGTGAATATCCAGGTAGAAGGAAAAAGTGTCCGGAGTTTTGGAGCAGATGCAGATTCCTCATGCAGCTGAACCGGAATATCTACTCGATACCGTTACGGTCAATCTTGAGAATATGCCGATTGGGACAATACTTACAATTGGAAATATCCCGGAATTTCAAAGCGATAAAATCGAACTACAAGCCGATGCAGGTAATATTGTCCTGCGCAACAGTGATAAAAAACGTGTTGATGAGAAAACAGAGCAATAATCTTTTATTCATCACATTTTTAAAAAGGACTTCCATATCTGGTTTTCAGGTCAGGATTAGAAGTTCTTTTCACACTAGGAAGGAGAGAAAAAGTTTGTATATCCGGATGCATTCAGAGAGTATTTGGTTTTGAAGGATAAGAATATGCAGCGGCATATGATAGCACAAATCGATAAAAAAGAAGCTGAAATAAATCGATTGCGTCAGGCAAAGCAAACAGAACGGGAGAGAAAGCAAAAATTACTCAATTTTTCCATAGCGGCCAATTCACACGCTGTTTTTAACATTATACCGGAACAAGTGGAACATGTCTGTAAGACATATATAGTTTCGACGGGACAATATTTAAGCGGGGCGTCCAAAGGACAGCCAAGAATTGTAGAGAGACTGAAGCCCAATTCAGTATGCCTGATGACTGAACGCAGGCGTGGGCAGACAGAACAAGAACGGCGAATTATAGGTGCATTCATGGTCGGAGAAGATTTCTTTGGTGAGGATGTATATAACGGACTCATTGAAGGACACCCTAGGTATCGAATGATGGTTCCGTCTGAGGCTCCACTATTGTTTTGGGAATATTTAGATCAGGACACCCTGCCAAGATGGGGAAATACGGCATTTAAGTATTGTTCCGGCACTGTAATGAATCGCATACTGTCCGAAATAACACAGTTGGTTGGAAATACAGAACAGAAGGAAGCAGCACTTGAGTTTTATCAGTATTTTTGTAAAATGAATTGTCTTTCCCCTCTTATGGAAATCAACATACTATGAAGTGGCGGCTGACGTCTCTCTATGGGCAGTTAGTATATGTGTGGCAGGTATTATGTGGATGATGAGACGGCAAAAGAGATTGAAAAGATTGTGAAGGCAAGGAAAATCATGTATAATTAATCTTAAAGCATCGCTAAACAGAGATTTTTTGAGCATTCATATACGCCCTGTCGCTGCTGAAATCGGACTGTCCTTTGCGACTTTCCCTGCCGCAAATTCGTGTGCCAAGGGTCAAGTTCCTTTGGAATCCCCACAACAAAACAGATTTTCGGTTTTACATGTGGACATGAGCTGTCCATTTTTATAATATAAATCCAAATCAGTGTAAAAGAAGTTAATGAGATATTGAAATAGAGGAAAGTCTGGATTTAATGTGCCTATATAAAACTATTGGAGGAAAAAAATATTGAAAGAGAAAAAAGTTATTTGGGATTACTTATGGTATGCTTTATATGCATTTGCCGGTTTAGGAATAGAATTATTACTGATAGTCTTGTTAGAACCAATATTATTTGGCGGGGTGAGTAGCAGTGATTATACATCCTTACAACGGATAATTCATTGGATTCTTACAATAATATGTTGGGGCGTTATATCGTTTTCCCTTATTAAATGTTCAAAGAAAAAGTTGGATTTTGACGTTATATTGGCAGAAAAACCTACTAGAAATGGTATCATTATAAGTATACTATTGACTATTGCTTGTATTGTGATCAATGCATTTGATTGGGGAGTCCTAAAAGTGGTTGCGGAATTTCAGAGTAAAGGATTATTGCTATTTTTGTTTCAGTATGTTTATTATTTATTTGAGGTAGTATTGGTGGTTCTAATTCTTGCGTTTGGTCAAAAATTTGGTGAAGTTTTGACGGGTAAGATAAGATTAATTCCGTGGGGAGGTATTATTTTATGCATTACATGGGGTGCAATACATATTCTGTCACAAGGAAGTCTTCATGTTGGGATAGTAGTTATGACATTTTCATTGATTTATGGTGTGATATATTTACTGTTGGATCGTAATTTTAAGTACTCTTATATACTTATAGCGTTAGCTTTTATGGTGTAGTAATTAGATTTACTATCTCAATTGTGTGCTGTATTATAAACATAACAATATGGGAGGAAAAATATGGATATCAAAAAATTCTATTCAAAGTGCTTTCAGGGAAATGTTCTTGAAGCCATTAATTATTTGGAGTCTTTTGAAAACAATAATGAAGATATTCTTGAATTGAAACAAAAGTATTTACATAGATTTATAACTCAAGATGAAGTTCTCAAAATAGACTCAGAAGACCCTTGGATTGAAGAAGTCTTGAAGTGTTATTATAAATACTATATATCTGTATTAACGAATCATGATGTACAAGAGTGCGAAAAACAGCTGATTGTCGGTTTGGCAAAGACTCTTATGATGAATGAGTACAAAGATTTAGATGAAATTGAAGCAAGATTGGAGAGTATCTTTGGAGAAAAAGGTTATTGCTTTTTAGGCGGCAAAACGTCACCTTATAGAGGCCCTTATATCTGGAAAACAACAAATAAAGAAGACTTTTTAGTGGAATTACCATGTGGTATCCAAAAGGTAACGGTGTTTTTTATTTCCGAGTTTATAATGTTGAGTTGGTTGCATTTTGCAACTTTTGGAAAGCATCACACAGGTGGCTGGGCGAAAGAAGAAGGGATTTATTATGTGAATGCTGACAATAAGAAAATAGACACACATTCTGCTGATTTTCAGGTTTGGTTTCTGAAACATGAGGCTCAGCATCTAAGTGATTATGCCAAGTATCCAAATCTGGATGGGTCAGGATTAGAATATCGAGCAAAACTTGTAGAGCTAATTTACCATCCTGATACTTTTAACAAATTAGAAACTTATATTAATCAATCAAAAAATGATAACTCCCTGGCACATCCATATGCAGCATTCCTGATTATCAATGGCCTGTCAAATATACTTTTCGGCAAAGAATTTGTCGGAGACTTAGAAAAATGGAACACCTTTGATTCAAGTTCGATTTCTAAGGAAGCATTGAATTTATTTATGGAAAATGAACGGGTTTTAAGTGGCGAAAACTGTGAAACCAGAGTTGATTAATGGACACTTGGACGGTAATATCAGCAGTGAACTTGCGATTAGGTTTTGAATCAAATTTATATAATCAAAGGGGTGAGCAAAGTGGAAATAATAGATACGCATACTCACATTGGGCAATTTGGGCAATGGAACTGTTCGTGTGAAACCTTAATGACCTGTATGAGAAAGTTTGGAGTAAGTCAAGGAATTGTATCAACTATAAGCGGAAATGAATATGATTATGAGCTAAATTTAGTGAATTCAGATAAAGGCCAAATAAGAATCAATCATGATATGCTGCAAGAGATAAAAAAATATAAAGGAAGACTAAAAGCACTATTTTGGATAAGACCTCATTCGGAAGTGGCAGATAGACAATTAGAAAACTACTTGGAAGTGAATAGAGAATGGTTTGTTGGCTTAAAAGTTCATCCACGATGTTCGAATTTAAAATTTTCACTTGAAAATTACCATACATATTTAGAATTATGTAAGAAACTAGCACTACCATTTTGCATCCATACACAGAATGATGGATTTTCAAATATTGAATATGTCTATAATGTTGCAAAACAATATTCCGATATCAATTTTATTGCAATACATATGGAAATGGGGACAAACCATCAGTGTGCAATGCAATACATAAAAGAATGCTCAAACTTATATGGAGATACTACTATGGTAAAAATTGATGATGTAATTAAAGCGATTAGGTGTTGTGGAAGTAAGAAAATTCTTTTTGGCTCTGATGCTGTTGTATTTGGTGAAGATAGTTATAGAAGGTATGATGATTTTGAAGAAAAGTTAATAAATACGTTTAGCGGAACAGAGATTGAGGATTTATTTTATAATAATGCTAAACGATTTTTTAAATATATAGGAGGAAGTTATGAATAGTAAGAAAGTCTATCCAAGAACGGGCGATAAAGAAACAGTGTATTTAAAATCTACTATTACAAAACCCAATATAATTGTTGGGGATTATACTATGTATAATGATTTTGTAAATGATCCAACACAATTTGAAAAAAATAATATTATATACCATTATCCAGTTAATAATGATAAGTTAATTATAGGGAAGTATTGTTCTATAGCATGTGGTGCTAAATTTATGTTTACAGCTGGAAACCATAATATGACCTCACTTTCAACTTATCCATTTCCAATATTTTATGAGGATTGGGGATTAAATAGTAGTAATATAATAGATGCATGGAACAATAATGGTGATATCTTAATAGGAAATGATGTTTGGATTGGTTATGAAGCAGTAATCATGCAAGGAATTCATATAGGGGATGGGGCAATAATAGGAACAAGATCGGTTGTAACAAAGGATGTTCCACCATATACAATTGTAGGCGGAACACCAGCAAAACAAATTAGAAAACGCTTTTCCGAAGAAGTAATAGCAAAATTAATCAAACTGCAATGGTGGAATTGGGATGATGATATCGTCCAAAAAAATTTAACCAATATTATGAAGGGAAATGTTAATTTGTTAGGAGGATTATAATCATAATTTGAATTACATTAGTTCTTTTATAAGTTAGATTTCAGAAGAGTTCTTCTCTTTTAGATGCTTTTTTTGAGATTATAGATTTTTACAGTTTATGTTTATGAAGCGAAGGAAGATAGAAGTATAAGAACTTTAATTAGAAAGGGATCCTCACTTATGCTAAAAATTGGAGAATTTGCATCGTTATCTTCTATCAGCATTTATATGCTGCGTCATTATGATAAGATTGGTATGCTCTGTCCACAGTATGTAGATGTAAACAACGGCTACCGTTATTATAATATTGAACAATTGGTGCAGGCGAATCAAATCGTGTCAATGAAGAATCTGGGATTTGGTTTAGAAGAAATAAAGAATGCGCTTGCTATGACGCAGGAGGAATTAGAAGCACTTTTGAATGAAAAGCTGCAAAGTAAAATACTGGAAGCAAAAATACTAAAACACCAGATCGATACCTTGGAGAAGACGATTCTGTTACAACAAAATGCTGAGGAATATGCACTTTCCATCGTGTTGAAGACAATGCCTGAAATGCATATGGTAAGCTATCGTGATACCATTTTAGAATTCAGTGAGGAGGGACGCTTATGGGGAGAACTCACGAAAGAGTGTGAGATATATCATATAGCAGTGAACACAAATTCTGTTGCTATGGCAATACAGCATATGATTAGCAGTCAGAAAAATGAAATAGATGTAGAGGTATTACTATCTACGAACAAAGAACAAAAAGCTTGTGGAAATTTAAAATTCAGGAAATTGCCTGAACGTCAGGTTGCATCCATTATATTCAAAGGAAGCTATTCACAGATTGGAAGAATCAATACATTTGTTGCGAGATGGCTGGAAACAAACCATTATGAAATATGTGATAAAGCATTTTCCATCTATTATAATTCTCCAAGGGAAAGTCAGTCAGAGGATCAGTTCGTAACAGAGCTTTGTTTTCCGGTTTGTGAAAAAAGTAGTTGACTCTCGTACGATACAAGGGTTTATCCTTTCTTTAGTAAAGAGAATTTGAAAGGATGAATACTTTATGAAACAAATGCTGAATATTTCGCATCGTGTTGATGATTATGTGTGTATGTGGAATGGAATTGAAGACTTATATATTCGTGACACCCATGAAAATTTACCGCCGAAGTTTTTCTTTTCTCTGGCATCATTTGGTTCGTTTTGCTATATGAAGACAAACCATTCAGAGTTAAAGCGTATGGTTGCACTTGGCGATGGACGTACAAAACAAATGTATGCATTTCTTGCACCAATTGTCGGCTTTGACTTCAAACATCACGAATTCAAGACATTTAAGAAAGCATTAACTAGAGCAAAAGCGGAAATTAATGATGGATTTCCTTGTATACTCGGTGCACTTGATATGTATTACTTACAATATTACCCAAAACTTTATCATGGAAAAAGCATACCGTTTCATTATGTCATGATGATTGGATATGATGATGAGGCACAATGCGTCTATATTAATGATTGCGGTAAGAAAGAGACACAAGTGCTAGCCTATGATGAACTTCGGCTGGCATGGGACTGTTCCTATCCAGGACTTTCAAAACCGAATACAGTATGTACAATCAGAATGCGCAGTATGAGGGACAAATATGAAATCGCAAAAGAAGCACTTTCAAAAAAGTGTGATTTATTTTTAAATCCTCCTGTGGGATTTATCGGTTATCGCGGCCTTGACAAACTTATAAAGGATCTGCCAAACTGGAAAACAGAACTTTCAAAAGAGGATTACAATAATTTACTGTTTAATATGGTACAGTTTTTTGGTACGGTTCCAACGGTACCAAATGCATTACAGGGAATCAACGAAGAGGATGACGTAGAATTTGGTGGTGGATTTGACAAGATTTCTGTTGTACTGGAGGCGTTAGGCGAGGAATATAAGGATTTAAAAATGATGAAGGCTTCCGGCACTTTTAGTGAAGGCGCAATTATCATTTCAAGGATTAAGGATATCATTGTTGAGTATCTTACCGATCAGGGGGATCGAACAAATGAATTTCCAATGTTGTTTACAGATATTCAGCAGATAATGAAAAAGGGATTTGAAATTCTTAGAACGGAGAGTGATTGCAATGGCATTTGATTATAAAAAGGAATATAAAGAATATTATGCACCAGCGAAAAAACCGGCCATCGTACAGATACCAAGGATGAATTTTGTCGCAGTTAGAGGAAAGGGAAATCCGAACGAGGAAGATGGAGAATATAAAAAAGCACTAAATTTGCTCTATGGAATTGCATTTACCATTAAAATGAGCTATAAGGGAACGCATGAAATTAAAGGCTTTTTTGATTATGTCGTGCCGCCGCTGGAGGGCTTTTGGTGGCAGGAGAACGTTATAGGTGTTGATTATGAACATAAAGAAACTTTTCAGTGGATTTCTCTGATCAGATTGCCGGATTTTGTTACGAAGGATGATTTCGACTGGGCAGTGCAGGAAGCAACACAAAAGAAAAAAATCGATTTTTCAAAAGTAGAATTTTTTACTTATGAAGAAGGAATGTGTGTGCAATGTATGCATATCGGTTCGTATGATGATGAGCCGGCTACCGTGAAATTGATGGAGAAATATGCGGAGGAACAAGGGTATGAAATTGATATCAATGATGAGAGATTTCACCATGAAATATATTTAAGCGATGCCCGCAAGTGTGCTCCGGAAAAACGCAAGACAATTCTTAGACATCCGATAAAACATATTAAATAAGCAAATGCCGGAACCTTCATTTCTATGAATGATGCGATTGCTAATGGCAAAAGATTGGATGGTGCATTTTGGAGATTAAAAGTATTTGCGAAAATAAAAAACAGTTTCTGGATTTACTCTTGTTAGCTGATGAACAAGAATCCATGATAGATAAATATTTAGAGCGAGGGGATCTTTTTGCCTTATATGATGGTGACTTGAAAAGCGTGTGCATAGTTACACGGGAAAGTGATGATGTATGTGAGCTAAAAAACATAGCCACTTATGAAAAATGGCATGGTAACGGGTATGGCAGCAAACTTTTGCATTACATTTTTTTACATTACAAAGGCAAGTACATGACTATGATTGTGGGAACAGGTGACAGCCCATGGATATTACGGTTTTACGAAAAAAACGGTTTTATGGTTTCGCATAGGATTAAGGATTTTTTTATAGACAATTATGACCACCCAATGTTTGATAACGGTATTCAATTAGTGGATATGATTTATTTGAGTAAGGATCTATACTTAGTATGAATATCTAATTATTTATATAATATTTAAAGCAGGGTGGTGGATAAAATGAGAAAAATATATATTGACAATCTACGTTGGATGGTCGTATTGTTGCTTTTCCCCTATCATATATTTATGATTTATAATAATTTTGAGAGCTTTTATATTCATGAGAATGAAATAGATGGATTAAGCAGAATACTTTATGAGCTATGGCCTTGGATGATGCCGGTCTTGTTCACCGTCGCGGGTATGAGCTCAGCCTATGCACTGCAGAAGCGATCGGGCGGCGCCTATTTGAAAGAGCGTGTCTTAAAATTGCTCGTCCCGCTGTTGTTTGGGATGTTACTGCTCATCCCTGTCCAAACATACTTGGCAGAGCTGTTTCATCATGGGACGGGTAATTATTGGAATTATTTTACGAAGGTAACCGATTTAACCGGGTATTGGGATATTCCTATTTTTATATAACGTGAAGTTCCATAATAACGGGAATTTGTATGGGGGTAGCGAGGGATGAAAAAAGGATTATTTATTTTGTTGTTTGCTATTGTAGAACAGGTAAATTATTTTGTTGTTAGACTTTCCTACAGGAACTCCAAAACACTAATTAAATTAATTATAAATAATGAGCTGAAAATAAGTAAATTGTCCAAAGAAATTGCAGAACGCTAAAATTCCAATTTATCTGACAGTTTAAAGGGCGAATTATTTATATTAGGCGAGGTTTGAATATGAGAAGGAGTAAATTAGCTGCTGTATTATATTTTGTTTGTGCCATATTATGGGCAACAAGCGCTGTGATAAATGCTCTAAGCTCAAATATCCCAATGTGCGCGGTATACATAGGACTATCTGCCGCATTTCTTTGTTTGGGAATGTTGTATAGACGGAGCAGAAGGACTTTTTATATGACAGGCAAGGTAATTTGATTGAACATTGCAGCAACAATATGCTTTTCACTACGTTCCGAAGGGCATGTCCGCTATATTTACGAAGGTTATGAAAATGTGGATAAAATAGAAACATGGGAATTGATGGAGATAATAATATGCTAAGTATTAGATATGTACAAGAAGAAGATAATGAATTCTGGTTTAAATTAGATAAACACTTATCGCAATGTGAGTTTGAAAAGAAAATCAGAGACAAAATGGGATATGTACTCCTAGAGAATAATGTTCCTATTGCTCTATTAAGATACAATCTGTTTTGGGATAATACCCCTTTTTTGACAATGATTTATGTCAAGCAAGAATATCAGCACAAGGGATATGGCAGAAAACTTATTAAATTTTGGGAAGAAAACATGAAGTCAGCAGGCTATGAAATGATTATGACATCGACTCAGGTAGATGAAGAGGCACAGCATTTTTATAGAAAAATAGGGTATCAAGATTCCGGAGGATTGATTGTTAATGTTTCCAAGTTTAAGCAACCTATGGAAATGTTTTTTACAAAGGCAATATAATAAAATCAAATCATTTATAAAATATACAAAACTATCTATACAAAGGAGTCATTATGGGAGATATAAAAACGGCTTATAAATCATCAAAAAGCATCTATGATGATACACTAACACAGAAAAAGTGGTGGTCGAAGCTATACATTTCTATGTTTTGGGGCGGCGTAGATGATACTGAGATTGCCAATCGAATTTTAAAAATGATACCGGATAATTTTAACGGGAAAATATTAGATGTTCCGGTTGGTACTGCAGTATTTACACTCTCAAAATACAAAATGTTAAATTCTGCAGACATTACCTGCTTGGATTATTCTGATGATATGCTGTCATTGGCCAGTAAACGCTTTGAAGATATGGGATTATCAAATATTACATGTATGCAGGGTGATGTTGGAAATCTGGAATTTGAGGACAACACCTTTGATATTCTTCTTTCAATGAATGGATTTCATGCATTTCCAGACAAAGGAAAAGCCTTTTCTGAAACAACAAGAGTTCTTAAACACGGCGGTATCTTTTGTGGTTGCTTTTATATAAAAGGAGAAAATAAGATAAGTGATTTTGTGGTACGCTCATTTCTTTCAAAAAAGGGATGGTTTACACCTCCTTTTCAAACCTTTGAAGAATTAGAAAATGTATTACATGGCCTATATTCTAAAGTAGAATTGTTCAATGAGCAATCAATCGCCTATTTCAAATGCATTAAATGAGCATAATATGAAGCCGTTCCAACATCCTATTTATGTTTAATCAGCTCTTAATCGAGAATAAATACGTTATATATTGTTTATATTTGTCACATTTGAAAAGGAGATATGTTTATGTCGGCATTCTTTAATTTGGGAAGTTTTGTTTTGGGAATTATGTCCTGGATTATTCCAATCGTTGCAATTAATCGATATCGCAAAGGATACAAGTTGGCAGGTTTTTCGATTTATAGTTTCTCTTGCTGTGCCATAGCATTGGTTTTTCAATTGTTTGAAATAAGACATCGAGTGATTATTGAAGATTTCTCTGCTATTATGGACACAATTGGTGCAACCTCTGCGGCGTCGGTTATCCTTGTAATAATTACTATTATCCTTAATATCACAGCATTGTGTTTATGCAAAACTAAGGATAATAATTACCAATCCTAAGTATATTCAGGCATGGGATATCTTTTATGGATGTGCCGGCAAGGCAACTCTCGTTTCCAAGCAAGAAAGGATGTCTGGATGGAATGACATAGTACAAGGAGAATTATTTGCACTGGGAAAAACTCGATAGTTAGATATATGTACATGCATGATAGACGTATTTGCTTATAACTGAAACACATCGGATGCACGGTTGTAAGCAATAGGTCTTATATGTCTGTGCGTAGATGAAAATGTGAGCTTACTCTTTATATATTTGCATTTTGTATTATACTTATCGCATCAGGCATATAGAATGCTTGATGCGATTTTTTGTATGAGACGGAGGCAAATAATGAATGGTAAAATTAAATTAATATTGGCAACAGTAGATGATGCAGAATTGCTGCATCAAATGAAGTATAAAGCTTTTCTGCCACTATATGAAAAATAATAAGAAATCTTTTTGGTATGTATGAAAAGATAAATGTATTTGTTTAATATAGTGCTTACAAGTCAATTATGATATAATTTTTAACGCAAGAATAACAGGAATAACATTGAAGACACGATCATTATGTGGAGAACGGCGATGATTAAAAAACAAAAAATGAAGACGCTTCCTTTAAAAACCATATATAATATGCTTTTTCTTCTTTTTATTATGATTCCTATACTGATTGTTTTGCTGGTGTCGCTTTTGATTTTGAACCAGCAGTTCAAGAATCAGGCGATGGAGAACATAGAACAGGCGCAGCAAACAGTTATCGCGGAACTACTATCGGATATAAGCGTTATGTCCATGCGATTGTCTCATTTGATTTATACTAACAATAATGAAATATTGGCTTACGCGGCAGGTACGGATACGGCGCAGTGGGAAATCAGATATGAGAATGCGCAGAAGCTGGCGCAAACAGGTAATCTGGCGCTGGAACCGGTAAAAGATATAGTTTCTGTTGGTTTTTACATGAAGAGCGGCAGGGAGACTTATATAAAAAATGATATTCACCGCTCGGAGGAGGAAATCAAACAGACGAAATGGTATCAGGCAGCGCTGGAAAATCCTAATAGAGTATTTGTAGGCTCATATGATACGAACTCGTTAAATGATCTTTTTACCGGAGGTAAAAAAGATATGCTTGTTTTGGTGTTCGCGCTTGCTCCCGATGTGACCACGGACCGTTCTCAAAGGATAGAGATGGTGACATTCTATCATTCCACTGCGGCGGCGGAACGAATCAGGAAATATAATACGAACTATCTGGCAGGAAAGAACAAGCTTGGAATCGCACAGATCACAGACGAAGAAGGACAGGTCATATTTTCCACACAAGAGGAGGCGGAGCAGATTCCGGAAGGAAAATATACGTGCGTGAGAACTCCGATTGAGTTCAATGATACTGTGTGGTATATCGAAAGCTATATCAAAACTTCGCAGCTTACTGCCGATTATTGGAAGAATGCAGTGTTCATTCTTTTGGCGGCGGTGTTGATTCTGGCACTTGCGGCATATTTTTCCCGGTATTTTTTAAGAAGTATTGTAAAGCCGGTGGAGGAAATCAGCAGTGGCTTACGGCAAGTAGAGGAAGGGAATCTGGAAGTCCATATATCTCCCAGCGGTCAGTTTGAAATCAGAACTATGATTCATCAGTTCAATGCCATGGTAAGGCGGCTGAATGCATTAATTGAGGAATACGAGGATAAAGTGAGGAGTGCGAAGCGGAGTCCGAAGGATTACCTGGCAGCAATGCTTAAAGAAGAAATGACGCCTGAGGAGGTGAATACAAGCTTTGCTGAATTTTTTGCTGAGCGCTATGCGATATTGGGCTTCTTTGTATATGGCTATCATGGGGAAGAGGATGGGACAAAAGGCACTTCTCGATTGACCTATAGCTTTGAACGCAATCCACGTTTTGCCTCAAGATGCCTCCTCTACATGGAACGTTCCGATTTCTTTTTTATATTTTACAGGATTACGGAAGAGGATTATGTATCCGGAATAAAAAAAATGGTGCAGGATTTACAAAAAGCCGCAAAGGCGGAGTTTGGTGCAGGAATTTGTGCCCTTATCGGGCGCGAAGCCTTCGGCTGCGGAGATTTTAGGCACCGGATCGAGGATATACGAAGCAAAATGTGCCTGCGCCATTTGAAAGGAGAATGCGCGGTTATCGATGTGAGCGAGGAAAGCTCTCAGTGGGAGAAGATTATCATCCTTTCCAGAGAGTATGAAAGGCTGGCCGGAGCACTCTATATTGCGGATGAAAAAAACATGGTGGAGGAAAAGGAGCGACTATTCGAGATGTTTCCTAATCGTGGCATGGGAGAGCTTTATCAGTTGGCCTGTTCGGTGGTCTTAGCGATAGGAAACAGGTTCAGTGAAGATAATTCTAATTTTACCGAGGTATTTGGAAAACAATATGACTATGTGGAGAAATTTCGTCGTATAGAAGACGTGAGAAGTCTGAAAATATGGCTTACTAATTATTTTGCATGGATTATGGATTATTCTGCCTCTAAGCTGAAGGTTTCAGAGACGGATATGGTAGTGAGAGCCAAGCGTTATATTACGGCTCATTACGAGGAAACGGAGCTTACGCTGGGGATGGTTGCGGAGTATGTGGGGCTGAACGAGAAATATTTTACAAACCGTTTCACCAAGGAGGCAGGAGAGAATTTCTCCTCATATTTGACGGGGCTTAGAATGCAGAAGGCGAGAGAATTATTGAAGACCACAAGCTTTAAGGTGTACGAAATTGCCGAGATGACTGGATATCAAAATGCAGAGCACTTTAACAGGATGTTTAAGAAAATAAATGGGATTAGCCCTTCGCAGTATAGAAAAACCATGTAAAATGCATGGTTTTTCTTACGATTAATCAAAAAATCTTTACAAATAACAAGAAAGCAAAAAAACCGAATCTGAAAAAAAGTCAATAAAAGTGAATATAAGAGATGGTAACATTTTCTATAGACTGCTATGCTGAAGCCACAAAAAGAAAGGGAGGAATTGCTCAATGAAAAGAAAAGTATTAGCAACATTATTAACTTGTGTGATGACGGCATCTTTGCTTGCAGGGTGCACAAGCACGGGCTCAGCGGAAACAAAGGATACGCAAGGCACATCTGCAGAAACGGGAAATGCGGAGGAAGGAGCCGAAAATACCGAAGCGGCAAACGCTTCAGATAAGGATTTAAGCGGAACACTTACTTTTGCCATTTGGGACAACAATTTAAATGAATTCATCGAAGATAACGATATGGTAGGAAAGTTTCAAGAACAATATCCTAATATTGATATTGAAGTAGAGAAAATCAAGGATGACAGCGAATATTGGAATGCGATGAAGATGAGAGCTTCGGCGAACCAATTGCCGGATATTATGTTTAACAAGCCTTTTACTCTATCCAGATTTAAGGATTACCTTGTGGATTTGTCGGGAACGCAGGCTAGTGCAAACAACGATCTGGCGTCGGGCTATGCCATTGACGGAAAGGTTTTAGGTATTCCTATGACCTCCGGATACGAATATGTATTCTATTGGAAAGATATGTTTGAGGAAGCGGGAGTTGAAGTTCCTACTACATGGCTGGAATTCGAAGCGGCAGCAAAGACGCTGCAAGATTATTATGGAAAAGATAATCCGGATTTTATGGCGATTGCCTGCGGCCTTAAGGATGAATGGCCGGACTATCCTTATATGGAATTCATGCCTGCACTGGAATCGGGGAATGGGCAGAACTGGAATACCATGGCAAGCCAGGATGCGCCCTTTGCGGAAGGAAGCGACATCAATAAGGCATATCAAAAGGTATACAATCTGTTCACATCCGGCGTACTGGGCAAGGATCCGTTAGGACTTGGAAACGATCAGGTAACTTCATTGTTCGCAGCAAAAAGTGCAGCAATTATCGCTCTGGGAGACTGGGGGCTTCAGAATATTCAAAATGGTACGGATGATATTTCTCAGTTAGGAACCTTTTATCTACCTACAAGAAACACGCAGGCGGATCCGTATAACGTAATCGTACAGGGTGACTCTTTTATGGGAGTGACCACTCATTCCAAAAATCAGGAGGCTGCGGTTGCTTTTGTGGAATGGTTTTACTCGGATGCATGGTATCCGGATTACATCAATTATGTATCCTCCGCATCATCCATGACGAATTTCCCCAAGGAGAAGGACCCGGTGCTGGCTCAGGCAGATGAACTCACACCCGACAAGACTCTTGTAATGTATGATGGCGGCGGTGATGATTTTACTGCAATACAGAACGAAACGACCTTTGATTATAAAAAACTTGGCGCTCAGATGATGACGGATGGCTTTGATCTGAATGCCTCATTGGATGAATTGAATGCAAAATGGGCGGATGCGAGAAGCAAACTGCAAATTCAGTAAGATTAAGGTCTATGAGGACTGCTTTTGGCAGTCCTCATATTTTCAAAAATAAAAATTCAGGAAAGCTATTATACCCTACACCTGCGTGTGAAAGGTTGCAGGCAGTAAAGAAAGGCTTGGTTATTTGTATGAGTAAATTGAGAAAGAAAAGGATGCAGTTCGTTATAACGGCGTTAGTGGTGCCTGTTATATTGCTGATTGTATTTGTTGTTATACCTGCGGCGGATTTATTTCGCATGAGCTTTACCAATTGGGATGGATATTCAAAAGAGAGTGACATCGTAGGCTTTACCAATTATATTTCTATGTTGAAAAATAAGGATTTATGGTTGTCATTGAAAAACAATGCTGTTTATTTTGTCATTCATTTCTTTATGATTGCGGTAGAGCTGGGCTTTGCCGTTATCCTTACCGGCAGGCTGCGGGCGGCAAAGTTCTATAAGACGATGGTGTTTATGCCGTACATTATCAATGGTGTTGCGGTATCCTATGCCTTTTCCTATTTCTTTTCCCCGATCAATGGTGCTTTCGATGCCGTTTTGGGTGCATTGAATCTGGAATTCTTGATCAGGAACTGGCTGTCAGACCCTAAAATAGTAAATTATGTGCTGTCATTTGTCTCGGTGTGGCGGTTCAGCGGGTATCACGTAATTCTCTTTATGGCCGCATTGCAGTCGATCCCTCAGGATGTGGCGGAGGCGGCAAAGGTGGATGGTGCTAATGCATGGCAGCTATTCAAATATATTCAGGTTCCGGGAATTATGCTTATGGTTGATTTTGTTTTGTTCGACAATATCAGGGGCTCGCTTCAGGTGTTCGACATACCTTTCGTAATTACTGCAGGAGGACCGGGATACGCTTCCTCTACATTTACGCTGTATACGATAAAAACGGCCTTTACTTATTCGAATTTCGGTCTGGCCTCCACGATGGCAGTTGCAATTATGATTATGATTGTCTTTATTTATGTTATTCAGAATAAAATCATCCACAGCTTGATACTTAGGGACAGGAGGAAATAAGATGGTAAAGAGAATTTCAACACAAATCGTTAAACAGATCCTTTGTGCAAGTATGGTAGTGATCGTTATGGCACCCATTATCCTCACTTTATTTGCCGCGCTTAAAACGAAGGCGGATATGGTTACTACTTCGCCTTTATTGTTGCCGGAATGGGGGAGAGTTACCTTCGATAATTTCAAAGATGTGCTGTCCGATAAATATTTATTGATTGGTTTTAAAAATACAGGTATTATATTAATGGTGTCGATATTCTTTAATGTTATGTTCGGAACGATAACTGCATTTATTATAGAGCGATTTGAGTTCAGAGGGAAAAAACTGGTAGTATCCTTATTTTTTATCGGTATGCTGATACCCACCTTCGTTACGGAAATTGCCCGTTTCCAGGTAATTCAAGGCCTCGGTTTATATAATACGCTGGGAGCGCCCATAGTCATATATGTGGCTTCCGATTTGATGCAGCTTTATATTTACAGGCAGTTTATTTCCGGCCTGTCCGTTTCTCTCGATGAGGCGGCGTTAATTGACGGATGCAGTTATTTCGGGCTTTTCGTTAAGATTATATTCCCGCTGCTGGCTCCGGCTACCGCTACCGTATGTATTATAAAGGCCATTAATATTATTAATGACATGTATATCCCTTATTTATATATGCCTAAGAACAAACTGCGCACTCTTACGACCTTTTTGATGGATTATGCTAACGCACAATTAGGTTCATGGCAGACATTAGCTGCCGGTATCATCATTATTATGATACCTACCATAGTGATTTATGTGTTTTTTCAGAGGTATATACTGGCAGGAGTAGCGGCGGGCGCCGTAAAGGAATGATCATTGATACCCATCATTACACAAGGAGGAGGCTTTATGAAAGCAGATATTACATGGTTGGATCAACCGGAGGTTTTCAGCGTGAACCAATTGCCGGCGCATAGTGATCATGAATTTTATTCTGACAGAGAAGAGTTTTTGCATGGGAAGAATTCTTTGGCTCAATCGTTAAACGGAGACTGGAGATTCCGCTACTCCGTGAATGCCATGGAACGGCCGATAGATTTTTTTGAGGAAGATTATCCAGAAGAGGGATTTGGCGATATAAAGGTACCGTGCCATATCGAGATTGCAGGCTACGATAAGATTCATTATATCAATACGATGTATCCGTGGGAAGGGCATATGTTTCGAAGACCGGCCCATGCCCTGCATAAGGAAGATGATGCGAAGGGCAGCTTCAGCAGGGCGGATTATAATCCGGTAGGCTCCTATATCAAGCGTTTTGATTTGGAGGAGGGCCTTAGAGGCAAGAGAGTAGTCGTTTTCTTCGAGGGTGTGGAGCAGGCGATGTATGTTTGGTTAAACGGAAGGTTTGTAGGCTATGCGGAGGACAGCTTTACTCCTTCAGAGTTCGATCTGACCCCTTTCATTAAGGAAAAGGGCAATGTGCTTGCTATTGAGGTACATAAGCGGAGCACGGCAGCTTATTTGGAGGATCAGGATTTTTTCCGCTTCTTTGGTGTATATAGAAATGTAACGCTGTATGCCCTTCCTAAGATGCATGCAGAGGATATATGGGCAAAGCCGACACTTAAGGAAGATAATGTGTCGGGGACTTTTGCTCTGGATGTAAAACTGTCCGGAAATGAACTGGCCGGAACTGCGGCGATAAAGCTGATGGATAAGGAGAATAGGGTCTGCCTGGAGAAAAGGCTTCCTATCATAAATGCTAATATCCATATGGAGCCGGAGGAGTTAAAGAACATTAACGCATGGAGCAATAAAGATCCTTATTTATATGAGCTGACCATAAGCTTAGAAGATGAAAACGGTAAGGAAGTGGAATTCGTTCCTTATAAAGTGGGTTTCCGTCGCATTGAAATCAAGGATAATCTGATGTTGTTAAACGGAAAGCGGCTGATTATAAATGGAGTAAACCGCCATGAATGGAGTGCTGAAGGCGGACGCTGCATCGGCAGGCGAGAAATGGAATGGGATATCCAGGTTATGAAAAATAACAATATCAATGCGGTCAGAACCTGCCATTATCCTAATCAGCTTTCGTGGTATGGCATGTGCGATGAAAATGGAATATATATGATGGCGGAAACGAATCTGGAATCTCATGGTTCCTGGCAGAAGCTGGGGAAAGTGGAGCCTTCTTGGAATGTGCCGGGAAGCCTTCCGGCCTGGGAGCAGGCGGTAATGGACAGGGCGAAGACGAATTTCGAAGTGTTCAAGAACCATACTTCCATATTATTCTGGTCATTAGGCAATGAGTCCTATGCGGGAGATGGAATAGAAAGTATGAACCGTTTTTATAAGGAGACGGATGGAAGCAGATTGGTGCATTATGAAGGTGTGGTACATAACAGAGCTTATGAAGATACTATATCTGATATGGAGAGCCGTATGTATGCGTCTCCCGCTCAAATAAAGGAATACCTGGAAAACGATCCGAAAAAGCCGTTTGTCCTATGCGAATATATGCATGATATGGGTAATTCTCTCGGAGGAATGAAATCCTACATCGATTTACTTGAGAAATATCCTATGTATCAGGGTGGATTTATATGGGATTATATCGATCAGGCTCTTTTTGTTCAGGATGAGGTAAGCGGGGAAAAGGTGCTGCGCTATGGCGGAGACTTCGACGACCGTCCGTCCGATTATGAGTTTTCCGGCAATGGAATCGTATTTGCCGATAGAATGGAAAAACCCGCGATGCAGGAGGTAAGATACTATTATGGATTATATGAATAAAGAAGAACACATCGATGAAACGCTGCACATCGTATATGGAGATATTGTGCTTGGACTTCATGGAGAGGGCTTCAGTTATCTGTTTTCCTATGTGAAGGGCGGATTGGAATCCTTGGTAATCGATGGGAAGGAGTGGCTGTATCGCACGCCGGGGCCTGCTTTTTGGCGCGCTGTAACAGATAATGACAGAGGGAACGATTTTCCGCTCCGTTCTGGAATGTGGATGGGAGCCGATTCTTTTATTTCCTGTGTCGGAGGAGAGGTTATGGTAGACGGAAGAGAGATCCCTTTGCCAATCGCGCCGGAAAATAATAAATATACGGGAAATGAACGTGCTAAAAAAGTACAACTGAAATTTTTTTATGAAACAATAACTGTTCCTTCCACAAAAGCAGAAGTTGCTTATGAAGTATGTGCTGACGGCAAAATAAATGTCCATGTGCAGTATCACGGAAATGATAAGCTGCCGGAGCTGCCCGTATTCGGAATGCGGTTCGTTATGCCGACAAAGGCGATAGGATACCGGTACGAAGGATTGTCCGGTGAGACCTATCCCGATAGGATGGCCGGTGGGATTCCCGGTATTTACGACATAAAAGGGCTGCCGGTAACGAAATATCTGGTTCCTCAGGATTGTAATGTCCATATGAAGACCAAATGGCTGGAAGTATATAGGAATACGACTTTAAACAATGCAGATCAGAACAATAAGATCTTCGGACTTAAATTTTCTGCCATGGAAGAGGGGAATGAGTTTGCATTTTCCTGTATTCCATACACTCCGCTGGAGCTTGAAAACGCTGCTCATCATGAAGAACTGCCCCCTGCGAGAAGAACAGTAGTATCCATTCTGGGAGCGGTAAGAGGCGTTGGAGGAATCGATAGCTGGGGTGCGGATGTGGAAGAAGCTTATCGTATAAATGCCGGAGACGATATCAGTTATTCCTTCCAGCTCAGTAAGGCGATAGTAAAATAGAAATAGAATAGTACAAAAAATGAAAGTCATGACAGTCACTTGCATAAAATGTGACGGCCGTCATGGCTTTTATCATTTGAGAGTATATCCTGTGCACTTGCTCTAATCATTTATACTTTTAGTTGACTATTTTTGAATTATGATTCATAATAAGTAGTAAGTGATAAGTAGTAAGTAATAAGTAAAACTCATATATCAAAGCTGAAAGAAGGTATTATTATGGATTATACGATAATGGAGCAGTTTGCATTGGTAGCCCTGGATGGTCAGGACAGCATACACAATACGGCGGCAAAGAAAGCCGCAGTTATAGGAATTGCGGCAGCAAGTGTTTTACAGACCTTGCTTGTGGAGGATGCGCAAAAAAATGTGAATGAGTTTAAGAATCGTTTTTGCCATCAGTTGGAAAAAATCAAAAAAATGAACGGCAAACAGAGACGGAGTCTGGAAAAAGAAACAGTGTCCATGTTAAAAGCCGAAAAGGTCCTTGAAGAAGTACCGAATCTGCTGGGATGTGATATGAACTATTATACGGCGAATGTAACCATGAGGGAATATAAAACCGACGAAGGCACGTATCAGAGAATAATAGAAAGCGTAAGAGCTGTCATATTGGAGCCGGGAGAAGTTCCGGAGGAAACAGTAGCCGTTCTCTGGCTTTTTCGTGAATGCGGATGTTTCCATGATATTTTTTCCATAGAAGAACAGAAGAAAATAGAGTCGCGACTCATAGAGATTTCGGCAGAAAGTCAATTATATAAAGTTATTCTGGAGCAGGAATTTCATAGCGGAGTAAGACGGACTTATTTAAAATTTCTTAATTTTAAGAGTAATATTTTTAAGAATCCTTATTTAGAGGGGGTAAACCTTCTTTTTCCTTTTTTTGACAGAAGGCAGGCAATTTTTATCGATATGGTTATTTTAGGAACAACGGTACGGGATAGGCGGCAGACAGCAATGCAATTTTTGCGTGAAAACGGTCATTCCTGCGAAGAATTACGGATAGAAAGCGAAACAATGGTAAAAATTGATAACGCATATTACAGAATATGGCCTTCTACCCGCAGCTGCAAAGTACCTATTCAGGGAGTAGAGCTTTTGCCGGTATACAGGTAGGTGAAATATGTCCAGACAGAGAACAATGGAAAAAATTATGGTATCGGAATATGTATCGATCGGAGAGCTTGTGAGGATTACGGGATGCCGATATAGCACGCTGAAATTTTATACGGAAGAAGGTTTGCTTTATTTTGAGCAGGAGGAAGAGAATCTGACCCGCAGATTCCCAAGGGAAAAGACACTGCGAAGAATAGCAGAGATCAAAGAGCTGAGGGAAAAGGGAAAAAGCATTCCCGACATCAAGCAAATTTTAGAAACTAATATATAGATCATAGTGACAGGAGGTATATTATGCCAATCGCTGGAGCATTTGTAGTTCCCCATCCGCCTCTTATTTTTCCGGAAATCGGGCACGGAGAACAATTCAGAATACAAAAGACAATCGATTCATATAAGGATGTTGCAAAAAGAATCAAGGTGATGCAGCCCGAGACGATTGTGATTATTTCGCCCCATTCTGTTATGTATAGAGACTATTTTCATATTTCACCGGGCGTTCATGCGTCAGGGAATTTCTCGCGTTACGGTTATCCTGAAATCATATTGGAAGCAGATTATGATACGGAGCTTGTGGCAGAGATTGAAAGGAAGGCACACTGTAATAAAATTCAGGCAGGAACGGAAGGTGAAAGAGAGAAAGAATTGGATCACGGAACGATGATACCCCTTCGTTTTATAAAGGAAGCTTACGCGAAAAAGTTTAAAATAGTAAGAATAGGCTTATCCGGTCTTCCTTTATCCGAACACTATCGCTTGGGAAAAACGATAAGGGAAGCCGCAGAAAAAGCAGGGCGGCGGATTGTCGTGGTTGCCAGCGGGGATCTGTCCCATCGTTTATTGGATAGCGGACCATATGAATATGCCAAGGAAGGACCGGAATATGACAGGAGAATTACGGATATCCTTGCGGAGGGCAATTTATCCAAAGCGCTCGATTTTTCGGATGATTTCTGCGGGAAAGCGGGGGAATGCGGACATCGTTCTATTTCTATTATGGCAGGATGTATGGACGGGATGCCTCTTAAGGCGGAACTTCTATCCTATGAAGGACCATTTGGAGTTGGATATGCGGTAGCGGCCTTTCAGGATGCCTATGTGTCTTTAGCCAGAGAAGCTTTGGAATATTATCTGAGAAAAGGTATTAATCTTCCAGTGCCGGCCGGACTGCCCGAAGAGCTGCTTAAGAAAAAGGCGGGAGCATTTGTTTCTTTAAAGAAATATGGCAATTTAAGAGGCTGTATAGGAACCATACAGGAAACGAAAAACTGCGTGGCGGAGGAAGTTATTGAGAATGCGGTAAATGCCGGGTTGTGGGACCCGAGATTCCCGCAAGTGGAGGCGACGGAACTGGGCCATATTATTTGTACGGTAGATGTCCTGTCTGCCCCGGAACCGGTTACATCCGCAGAGGAACTGGATGTAAAAAAATACGGCGTGATCATATCGATGGGAGGCCGGAGAGGACTTCTGCTTCCGAATCTGGAAGGTGTAGAAACGGTAGAGGAACAGATAGGTATTTCGTTAAAGAAGGCAGGAATTGACGAAAAGGATTACAGAGAAGGTAAATGTTTGCTGGAACGTTTTGAGGTGGTGAGACATTATTAATGAAAACAGTTTGTCCGGTGTGCATGCACCATTGTACAATAGAAGAAGGAAAGACAGGGCTTTGTAGAGCGAGAAGCAATGAAAATGGCAGAATTGTCTGTACAAATTATGGAAAAATCACATCCTATGCTCTCGATCCGATCGAGAAAAAGCCTCTTAGGCGCTTTTTTCCCGGGAGTAAAATCCTCTCCGTGGGAAGCTACGGCTGTAATTTATCCTGTGGCTTTTGCCAAAATCATGGTATTTCCATGGTAAAGGAGGAAGAGGCTGATTACGGAATACTTATGCCGGAGGAACTCGTGAACGAAGCCCTTGCTTACACGGAAAAAGGAAATATTGGAATTGCTTATACCTACAATGAACCACTCATTGGTTATGAGTATGTGAGAGACTGTGCGAAGCTTGCAAGAAAAAACGGGCTAAAGAATGTAATCGTCACTAATGGCTGCGCAGAGCTTGAGGTATTGGAGGAGCTTTTGCCCTATACGGATGCCTTTAATATAGATTTAAAAGGCTTTACCGAACATTTTTATAAGAATGTGGGGGGAAGCTTGTCCATGGTAAAGGCTTTTATTGAAAGAGCAGCGAAGGAAAGCCATGTGGAGGTTACGACGCTTATAATACCGGGAGAAAACGATGATGTGAAGGAGATTAAGCAGGCCGTGTCGTGGCTGGCTTCTATCGATGAAAATATACCTTACCATGTTTCCCGCTTTTTTCCCATGTGGGAGATGAAGGACAAAGAGGCTACCGGGATAGAAACGGTTTATTCTCTTGCAAAAACGGCAAGAGAGCATTTGAAGTATGTGTATGAAGGGAATTGTTAAGTATTTTTTCTTATTCGGGAATGGGTTCCATTCCGTCTATTTTTTCGGCGGAATCGGAATAATCCTCGCCCCCGTCCGGAATGTTTCCATGCAGAATGGACAGAATCTCACGTACGTTTTGATTGGCTTTATTGTAATAATCCTTCGCGCTGGCTGCGGCATCGGAATCGAAAGTCTCACTTTCAAATGCCTGATGATAAAGAGAGACGGCATTTGTCATAGATTCATTCGCCTCTGCGGAAAGGGCCTCTACCGAAGAGAACTCTTCGGGAACGGTAAGAGAAGCCATCCACGAAAAGCGTTCACCGATGCCGTCTAATGCAGATAAGAGCTCCTGAACACAGGTCTCGGAATCCGCGTCTATAGAATTTATAATATTGTCATATTCGGAAATGTCCGAATAAAAAGTATCCATGTTATTTTTATATTCTTCCAATTCCTTCTTGCTGCCACATCCTGCAAAAAAAAGAACAATAAAGGAAAAAAGAAATATATATACAAATTTCCTGCTCACATTATCCCCTCCGTAACTGTAGATATCCATAAAATAAGTTACCATATATAGTGTGTGAAAGCAAGTTACTATTCAGTAATTAAAGCAAGAATGCACTAAACTGAACGGTCATTGTATTTGTGAAATATGTATGGGGAGATTGATTTATAGTACTCTAAATCAATTATTAATTCATCTCTATTCATTTCACCAAATGACGGATTGTAGTTCCATATTACAAGAGGAAGTATTTCATATAACTCGTTATCAACTTTCTCAAATACAGAGGCATACTGTGGAAATCGTTTATCGTATATTTCTCTTTTGCTCCTATATTCTTCACTCCCATATGGAACGATTTTTGCAACCCCATGAATCTGCAATGTTCCGACAGAGATCGCCACATATGGATTTCGCGATATATTTCTACATTTCAGCGTATCTGAATAACTGCCAAAAAATAAATGCAATTTTTCATCATATGCAAAACAAACAGCAGAGTTATCCGGATATTTACTATTTGTTGTTGCCAGATAAATGAGTTTCTCTTTTTCTAATACACTTTTAATCTTTTCTCGGTTAAGTTCCATTTATCTACTCCTTTCGAATGCGTGTTCTGGCGATGTATTATCATTATAATACATCCGCTAAAAAATATCCAGCAGAAAAAGAACAAATGTTTGCCGGATATTTCTATATATCTTATAAATACTGGAACTGAGATCATCATCCGATTTCACGTTACTGCTCACTCTGTTCTGAGTAACGATTTCCCCGCCATAACTAAGAATACATACATCAAATATTGTAGTTTTTTAAAATATATGGTAGCATGTGATTTAAACCAATCTTCGTACGGCTATTTTATTCACCGGGAGGCGCAGGAAAATAGATATGACAAAGAACGAATTCAGAAGTTTTATAAAAGAACATCCAATTTATTTGGACGGTGCTACAGGCTCCAATTTGCTGAAAAGAGGAATGCCGGTGGGCGTCTGCCCGGAGAAATGGATTTTAGAAAATAAAAGTACATTAATCGCATTACAGAAGGAGTTTATAGAAGCGGGAAGTAATATTGTCTATGCCCCAACCTTTTCGGCCAATTCTGTAAAGCTTACGGAATACGGTCTGGAAAACGACATCGAAGCGATGAACATGGAATTAGTTGCAGTTTCCAGGGATGCGGCAGGAGGCCGTTGCCTTGTCGCAGGCGATCTCACCATGACGGGAGAGCAGCTTTCCCCCATGGGAACCATGGATTTCGAGGATTTGATCAATATTTATAAAGAGCAGATAGGCTATCTTGTGCGAGGAGATGTGGACCTCCTGGTAATAGAAACGATGATGAGCCTGCAAGAGAGCCGGGCGGCTCTTATCGCCGCCAAGGAAATCTGTGATTTGCCGGTAATGGTAACCATGACCTTCGAGTCCGATGGCAGGACTCTTTATGGAACGGATGCCAAGACGGCAGCAATAGTACTTCAAAGTCTTGGAGCTGATGCTGTGGGGGCTAATTGCTCCACAGGACCGGACAAGATGGCGGATATTATAAGAACAATGGCGGAGGTGACCTCCGTACCGATCATTGCAAAGCCCAACGCCGGTCTGCCCTATCTGGATAAAGACGGCAATACCGTTTATGATATGAACAGCAAGGATTTTGCTGAAGGTATGGCAAAGCTGGTGGAAGCAGGAGCGTCCATTTTAGGCGGCTGCTGCGGTACGACACCGGAATATATAGAAAAACTGAAAAACCGTACCGCTCATATGAGCCTTGTAAAGCGGCAGGAGCCTGTAAAGCGTTACCTGACTTCGGAGCGTAAGACGGTGGAATTTGGCTTGGACGATAATTTCATTATTGTGGGCGAACGTATCAATCCAACAGGTAAAAAGAAGCTTCAGGAACAGCTCAGAGCCGGAAACATGGATATGGTAGCTGAATTCGCTCAGGAACAGGAGGCTTGCGGAGCGGGTATTCTGGATGTGAATATGGGAATGAGCGGAGTGGATGAGAAGGAGCTTATGCTAAGAGCTTTGGAGGAGGTAGCAGGAGTAACCTCCATTCCTTTATCTATCGATTCCAGCCATATAGACGTCCTGGAGGCTGCCCTCAGGCGCTATCCAGGACGTGCGCTCATCAATTCCGTCTCTTATGAAAAGATGAAATTCAATCATTTGCTGCCCATCGTAAGGAAGTATGGAGCGATGTTCATCCTGCTCCCTTTATCGGACGCGGGACTTCCCAAAAGTTTAGAGGAAAAAAAGGACATTATTGAAAAGATCACGCTTAGGGCAAGGGAACTGGGCATGAATAAATCGGATATCGTCGTAGACGGATTGGTGGCTACCGTGGGTGCCGACAAAAGGGCGGCCTTGGAGACCTTGGAAACTATACGTTACTGCAAGGAAAACGGCTATGCAACCATTTGTGGATTATCCAATATTTCTTTCGGCCTTCCCCAGAGAGGATATATCAATACGGCCTTCCTGACGATGGCAATCAAAGATGGCCTTACAATGGCGATTGCCAATCCCTCACAGGAATTGTTAGTAAGCAGCGCCTTCGCTTCCGATTTGCTTCTTAACAAGGAGGAAGCCGATATTCGCTATATTGAATTGATAGGCGGCATAGAGGCAAAAAAGAAATCTCAGGAAGGCGGGAACGTCCCCCCTTCGGGGACGGATAATGTAAAAACCAGCAGGGATGCACAAGCATCTGTTATAGATGGGTACAAAATACTCACCACAATAAACGAAGCCGTATTAAAGGGAAATAAGAAAAAAATCACCGACTATACCATAACGGCATTAGAGGAGGGACGAGCACCTCAGGAAATTCTGAACGATGCACTCCTTCCGGCTATCAACGAGGTGGGCGACCTCTTCGATAAAGGAAAATACTTCCTTCCCCAGCTTATCGCAAGTGCGGAAGCGATGAAAACGGCTATCGAATATTTGGAACCGCTTCTGAAAGAGGCAAGCGGAGAGAAAGAGATGCCGGCGATCATAATAGCGACAGTGGAGGGAGATATTCACGACATCGGGAAGAATCTGGTGGCACTGATGCTGAAAAATTACGGTTTCCGAGTCATCGACCTTGGGAAGGACGTGCCTAAGGAGAAAATTATTCAGGCGGCAATTGAGAACGATGCCAGTGTTATAGCTCTTTCTGCCCTTATGACGACGACGATGCAGGAAATGCGGCGAGTCATCTCATATGCGAGAGAGCAGGGGGTTACGGCTAAGGTCATTATCGGCGGAGCGGTCATTACTCAGGATTATGCGGATGAAATAGGTGCTGACGGCTATTCCAAGGATGCCGCGGATGCGGTCAGGCTGACGAAACATATTCTGAACATAGAAGAATAATAATGGTGATAAAACGGTAAAATAACAATGCAATTCAGTAAATATATTATTGAATGGAAAGACGAGGTATAAAATATGATTGGTGCAGATGCAATGGTAAAGTGTCTGGAGGAAGAAGGCGTAAAGATAATTTTCGGTTATCCGGGAGCAGCAATTTGTCCTTTTTATGACAGTATCCTGGATACGGATATCCGCACGATTCTCGTTCGGACGGAACAGAGTGCGGCTCATGCAGCGAACGGACTTGCTCGCGTATCGGGAGAGCCTGGCGTCTGTGTCGTTACATCAGGTCCCGGGGCAACCAATATTATTACGGGAATAGCTACGGCTTTTGCCGACAGCATCCCGCTTATATGTATTACCGGTCAGGTAGAGAGCGATCTGATCGGTAGCGATGCCTTTCAAGAGGCAGATATAACGGGAGCTGTGGAATCTTTTGTAAAATACAGCTATCTCATTAAGGATGCAAACGAAATCCCCCGGATATTTAAAGAGGCGTTTCATATCGCCAATACAGGAAGAAAAGGGCCGGTGCTCATCGATGTGCCGCTCGATATACAAAATGCAGCTATTTCGAAGTTCAATTATCCGGAAAAAGTAAATATGAGAACCTACAAGCCTACGGTAAAGGGAAATATGGTTCAGATCAAAAAAGTAGCAAAAGAGCTTGAAAAGGCAAAGAAGCCCCTTATCTGCGTTGGCGGAGGAGTGCTTTTAAGCAGTGCGGAAAAGGAGATTCGTGAATTCTCGGAAAAATACGATATTCCGGTTGTCTCCACGATGATGGGAATCGGAGTTATGCCGAGTGAACATCCTATGTTTTACGGAATGGTCGGAAATAACGGTGCACCCTGCGCCAACCGTGCCATGAAGGAATCCGATTTGCTGATCATGGTAGGAGCCAGAGTGGCGGATAGGGCTGTCAGCCATCCGAATATGATAACAAATTACAAGGTGCTCGTACATATCGACGTGGACCCGGTAGAAATCGGCAAGAATGTAGGCTCTCATATCCCTCTCGTAGGCGATGCGGGACATATCTTCAAGGATTTGGGTGCGCAGGAAATCTCTTGCGAGCACGAAGAGTGGTTGAAGGCACTTAGCGAATACAAAACGACGATGGCGGTAAAGCGCAGTCCTGATAAGAATTACGTGGATCCTGCCCAGTTCATCACAAAGCTTTCAAGAAAGATGGAGGACGACGGTATTTATGTTGCGGACGTAGGCCAGAACCAGATTTGGTCCTGCAGCTATCATATCGTAAAGAATGGCCGCTTTCTGACTTCCGGAGGTATGGGAACCATGGGATATTCCATTCCTGCGGCAATAGGCGCTAAGCTTGCGGATGAGAAGAAGCAGGTAGTTGCAGTATGCGGCGATGGTTCCTTCCAGATGTCCATGATGGAATTGGCGACGATGAAACAGCATGATGTACCGGTTAAAATCGTTGTCTTAAAAAATAACTATCTGGGCATGGTGCGTGAATACCAGCATTATACCTACAAAGACAAGTATTCCGCAGTTGACATATCCGGCAGCCCGGACTTGGAAAAGCTGGCAGCCGCTTATGATATTGACTTTCTCCGCTTATACAATATGGAGAAGGCGGATGAGGTTATCGATCGGTTTTTAAAAGAGGATAATTCCATGCTGTTAGAATGCCTGATAAATCCGATGGATTTGGTAATGGGAGGATGAGTGAAATGAAAAGAATATATTCCGTATTAGTAGAAAACCGATCGGGCGTTCTCTGTAAAGTGGCGGGACTTTTTTCCAGAAGGTGCTTTAATATCGACTCTCTTGCAGTGGGAGAAACCGATGATTCTGCAGTATCCTGCATGACCATAGTGAGCAGCGGCGATGAGAGGACCATAGAACAGATAGAAAAGCAGCTTAATAAGAAGCTAGATGTCATAAAGGTTAAGACTTTTGATGAAAGCGCCAGTATCAGCAGAGAGCTTATGCTCATTAAGGTAAAGTATAATAAGAACAATCGCCGTGATATTATGGAGAACTGTGATATTATGAAGGCACAGATCGTAGATATGTCCAAGAACATGATGATCATTCAGGTGTGTGACATTCCCGAGAGGATTCAGCTGTTTATCAACATGCTGAAATCTATCAGTATTGTAGAGGTTGCCAGAACAGGTACTCTGGCGCTTCAGAAATGTAAGGATATGGAGAGTTGAACACTCCGGGAATCAAAAATAATGCAATTCAACGAGTTAAAGTCTTAGAGAATTAAAGTATTCTTATTGACTTTTACTATTAGTGTTGCTAAAATAAATGTCGAACGCAACGATTGAGAATGGAGGAGTACCATGCGTAAGAAAGTATTCCAGCTCCTGGTCGATAATACTGCCGGTGTTTTGAGCAGAATATCGGGATTGTTTTCCAGACGGGGCTATAATATTGAAAGCATTACGGCGGGAGTTACCGCTGATCCGAGATTTACAAGAATTACGATTGTGGCATCGGGAGACGACGAGATACTGGACCAGATAGAGAAGCAGGTAGCAAAATTAGTAGATGTCAGGGATATAAAGGTGCTGGAACCCGACGACAGTGTATACAGGGAACTGGTGTTGATTAAGGTAAAAGCAGCCGCCAAAGAGCGTCAGGCAATTATTGCGGTAGCGGATGTATTTAGGGCGAAGATTATCGATGTTGCTGCGGAAAGCCTGATTATCGAATTAACGGGTGCACAGTCGAAGATAGAAGCATTTATCAGTCTGCTGGACGGCTACGAGATTCTGGAACTTGCCAAAACGGGGATTACCGGTTTGGGGAGAGGTTCTCATAATGTTACCTATTTAGTGGATTAATGAGCAAAAGACACTCTTAAATTGAGTAAGGACACTCATAATATGTTAGCTCTTAGGGAATGACCCTTTCAGTTATAAATAACAATATTAATTTAGTGGAGGAAAAAGAAATGGCAAATATCTATTATCAGGAAGATTGTAACCTTTCCATGCTGGATGGAAAAACAATTGCTGTTATCGGTTATGGCAGCCAAGGACATGCACACGCACTCAATGCGAAAGAATCGGGATGCAATGTCATTATCGGCCTTTATGAAGGTTCAAAATCTTGGGCAAAGGCAGAAGCTCAGGGTTTTCAGGTATATACAGCAGCTGAAGCTGCTAAAAAAGCAGACATTATCATGATTCTCATCAATGATGAGCTTCAGGCTAAGATGTACAAAGAGTCCATCGAGCCCAATTTGGAGGCGGGCAATATGCTCATGTTCGCACACGGTTTCAACATTCATTTCGGGCAGATTGTTGCACCTAAGGATGTGGATGTTACCATGATCGCACCTAAGGGACCGGGACATACGGTAAGAAGCGAATATCAGGAAGGCAAAGGCGTTCCTTGCCTTGTAGCGGTACATCAGGATGCTACAGGAAAAGCTCTGGATATGGCTTTAGCTTATGCTTTGGCGATCGGCGGCGCGAGAGCGGGCGTTCTGGAGACGACCTTCAGAACGGAAACAGAAACAGACCTTTTCGGCGAGCAGGCAGTCCTCTGCGGCGGCGTATGTGCTTTGATGCAGGCAGGCTTTGAGACGCTGATAGAAGCTGGATATGATGAAAGAAACGCTTACTTCGAATGTATCCACGAAATGAAGCTGATTGTAGACCTTATTTACCAGTCCGGTTTCGAAGGAATGAGATATTCCATCTCCAATACGGCCGAATATGGTGATTATATTACAGGTCCTAAGATTATTACGGAAGACACGAAAAAAGCTATGAAGAAAATTCTTTCAGATATTCAGGACGGAACCTTTGCCAAGGACTTCTTGTTAGATATGTCACAGGCAGGCGGACAGGCGCACTTCAAGGCTATGAGGAAGTTAGCTGCTGAGCATCCGGCAGAGACAGTAGGTAAGGATATCCGCAAGCTGTACAGCTGGAACAATGAAAGCAGCAAGCTCATCAATAATTAATTGATAGTTATTAATTAAGTCAAATGGTCGGGCTTATCCTTACAAAAGCACCTGATAATACTGAATCAATGTATTCATTGTATTTGTCATCGGTATTTTGGAAGGATAAGCGAAGCCGATTTGACGTTTCGGAACTTTGTGCCCCAGCTTTAATTCGCGCAAGGTTCCGTTTTTTAAATCTTCTTTTACGAAATCTCCGATAACGCAGGCGATACCCAGTCCGGCTCTGGCAAATTCGATGGACAAGTCCATATTGTTCACTTCGATGATGTTTTTAAGTGTAAGCCTTTGTTCAGATAAAAAGGTATCTGCGTGCTTTCTCGATATGTTCTCTTTATCAAGCATGATAAAAGAAGCTTCTTTAAAAAGTTTCTCATTTTCATAGGACTCCCCTTTGTTTTTATAAGAATATGGCGCTAAATAGGTGTCTGTAGCGACGAAAATATCTTCTATCGTTTTGACGGGAAGATAGGAGACCATGGACGAATTAGATATTTCTTTAGGAGGGATGCCCACAAGTCCGATATCTATTGCTCCGCTTTTCAACTCGGAAATCGTCTCGAAGGTGGACTGGCAGGAGATGGTAATTTTTATATTAGGATTTCCTGCAATAAAATCCTTCAAAAGGGGAAGGAGGATGTATTTGCAAAGAGTAGTACTGACTCCGATGGAAAGAGGGCTGATACCCTGTGAGGTGGATGAGCGCAGCATTTCCTCACCCGAGTGCAGAGCGAGCATGGCATTTTCTACGTGTTTATAAAGTATTTCTCCTTCAGCCGTCAGGGTCACGCCTCGGGAGGAGCGATGAAAAAGCATCACATTTAAGCCTTCCTCAAGTTTGGAGATGGACTTGCTGATAGCCGGCTGGCTGATATATAATTTTTTGGCGGCAACTGAGAAGTTGCGGCAATTGGCTACTTCATAAAATATTTGATATAAATTGAGATTTTGCTCCATAATATGCGATAGTACCTTTCTTTTTTGTGCCATCGGATTACTAATACAAAAGAATGAATAATAGTAATTATAACATTGCATTAGTATAACCACAAGTTATTAAAACTATGAATATATACTATTTTTCAAAATAGAATATTCATGGTAGAATTATTACAATAATAGATTATTTTTAGGAGGAATGATACGATGGGAATGACGATGACCCAGAAGATTCTGGCAGCACATGCTGGACTCGATAAAGTGGAAGCCGGGCAACTGATAGAGGCTGATTTGGATTTGGTGCTCGGCAACGACATTACGAGTCCTGTTGCAATTAAAGAAATGGAAAAAATGAAAGTAAACGGCGTTTTTGATAAGGATAAAATTGCGCTGGTGCCGGACCACTTCGTGCCTAACAAGGATATTAAATCTGCGGAGCATTGTAAGTGCGTGAGGGAATTCGCATACCGCAATGACATTACGAATTACTTTGAAGTAGGAGAGATGGGCATCGAACATGCGCTTTTGCCGGAAAAAGGACTTACCGTTGCCGGAGATGTTATTATCGGCGCTGACTCTCATACGTGTACCTACGGCGCTCTCGGCGCATTTTCCACAGGTGTGGGAAGTACGGATATGGCGGCAGGTATGGCTACCGGAAAAGCGTGGTTTAAAGTTCCATCGGCAATCAGGTTCCATGTAATTGGTAAAATGTCCAAGTGGGTCAGCGGCAAGGATGTTATCTTACATATTATAGGGATGATCGGCGTAGACGGCGCACTTTATAAGTCCATGGAATTTACAGGAGAGGGTATTGCGAATCTTTCTATGGACGATAGATTTACAATTGCGAACATGGCAATCGAAGCGGGTGGTAAGAATGGAATCTTTCCTGTCGACGATCTTGCAATCGCATATATCAAGGAGCATTCTAAAAAGCCGTATACTATTTATGAAGCGGATGAGGATGCGGTTTATGATGAAGAATATACTATCGACTTAAGCGTCTTAAGACCTACCATTGCGTTTCCCCATCTTCCCGAAAACACAAAGACTATCGACGATATTAAAGAGGATATTGCAATCGATCAGGTAGTCATTGGGTCCTGCACTAACGGTAGATTAGATGATCTGCGCATTGCGGCGGAAGTGTTCGAGGGAAGACATGTGAAAAAGGGAATGCGCTGTATTATCATTCCCGCGACGCAGGCTATTTATATGCAGGCTATGGAGGAAGGGCTTTTGAAAACTTTTATTGAGGCGGGAGCAGTTGTCAGTACCCCTACCTGCGGTCCTTGCCTTGGCGGTTACATGGGAATCCTTGCGGAGGACGAGAGGTGTGTTTCCACTACAAATCGTAATTTCGTAGGCCGCATGGGACATGTGAAGTCGGAAATCTATCTTGCGAGCCCTGCGGTGGCGGCAGCCAGCGCGATTGAAGGTAAGATTTCCTATCCATGCCGTTTGCAGTAAAAGGTTTATTGATAGAAGATTAAAAAGCTGCCGAAAGGCAGAATGGAGGAATATATGAAATCAGCAAAAGGAACAGTTTTTAAATATGGAGACAATGTGGATACGGATGTTATCATTCCGGCAAGATATCTGAACTCTTCCGATCCGTCCGAGCTTGCAACACACTGTATGGAGGATATCGACAAGGAGTTTATTAAGAATATAAAAAAAGGAGATATCATCGTGGCGGACAAAAATTTCGGCTGCGGTTCCTCCAGAGAACATGCTCCGATAGCGATAAAAGCAGCTGGGATAAGCTGCGTAATCGCGGAGACCTTCGCAAGAATCTTTTACCGCAATGCGATCAATATCGGACTTCCCATTATCGAGTGTCCCGAGGCTTCCAAGGGAATTGAGGCTGGAGATGAAGTTGAAGTGAACTTCGATACCGGTGTTATTACCAATCTGACGAAGGGGACAGCATTCCAAGGTCAGGCTTTTCCTGAGTTCATGCAGAAGATCATAGCTTCGGAAGGGTTGATTAATTACATTAACAATAGATAGAACTTTTATAGCTGAAACGGCTCTGCAAAATATCCCGCTTGTGAAACCGGTTCGTTGCCATCCCGCAGATGCGAGGTATCCCCTACCACCTGGCCACGGAAATACGCCTCGCCGGGTATCCTTTCTTCCGAAATGAGAACAGTAACTGAAGCAGGAGCAATGAAGAAATTCTGCCACAATAAAGTAGGCGCGATTCCTAACAGATATGACATCATTGCAAAGGTAACGCCCAGATGGCAGAAGATGACGATAGTATCATCGCTGTAAGACTTCAAGAGCTTTGACGTACCGGCATCCTTTCCTGAATCGGGAGTAAGAGAAGAGACACCTGTCTCCTCCTTCGTTATTCCGGTGCGGTATATCATGCCGTCCCTCACATAACCGTATTTTGCCAGGATACTGTCAAGCCCGCTGCATACTTCATCGAATGCGGGCTTCAGATCACTATTGCTCCTCAAAACATCCGCTTCATGCCAATGGTCCTTATCATAGAACAACGGCTCCTTCGTCCAGTAAGAAGGCATGAAATCCCAAGGCACGCCGTGTCTTCCGGTAGTAGGATCGGTAATCGGATAATAAAACTCCCTAAGCCAATCATAAGTAACGGCCTGCCTATTCATGATATTTAAACTGCAGGAAGCAGTCTCCTGTGCCCGTCCAAGGGGAGAGCAGTAAAAATCCTTTACGTTCCAGCTGCTTACCCTCTTCGCAAGGAGCTTTGCTTCCCGCCAGCCCTTTTGTGTCAAAATATCGTTCGCATAATCCGGATCTCCGTGTCTGATAAAAATAATTTTCATAATGTTTATCCTTTCGTATGTTAGTAAAAATATTAGTAAAATATTATGCCATTCGCATACCGTCTCATTACCGTCGTTTGACAAGGGCATTATACTACAAATAGGAGAAATCAACAAGGATGAGTTGAACTTCCGGCTTCTTCCCATATCCCCCAAAGTATGTTAAAATATCGATTGTAAATAGATCATGCATGAAAAAGGAGTAAAATCATAAATGAATACCGAACAATTTTGGGGACATCTGGACAACCTGTTTCAAAGAAACGAAATAGATAAAGTAGAGCCCTATCTGCTGGGGGAACTGGAAAAAGCCAAGGAAGCAGAAGATTATCCCGCATATATCGTAATCGGCAATGAGATGATCGGCTTTTACCGCAGCGTCTCTCAATTCAAAAAAGCCTTCGATATCGCGGAGGACGTCCTTTTACTTTTAGAAGAATTACAGCTGGAAAACAGCGAACACTTCGCCACAACACTTCTGAATGCGGCGACGGCTTATCGTGCGGCTGGCGAGTTAGGACCGGCATATAAATATTACTTGCAGGTGCTTCAGATATACGAGGGACTGCTTCCAAAAGACGATTACCGGTTCGCCGGACTTTACAACAATATGAGCATTTTGTTAGAGCAGATGAATGAGAACGAAAAAGCGGCGGAGCTTTCTAAGAAGGCGCTCTCTATCGTATGTGTTTTGGAAAACAGCGAAGCGGAACAGGCGACGACTTTAACGAATCTCGCACTTTTGTATTTCAAGATGAATAAGCCGGGAGAGGCTTCAAAAGCTTTGGAAGAAGCGCTGGGACTATTCGAAGCTACCGGAGGGGAGCAGACGGATGCCCATTACAGTGCGGCTCTTGCAGGAGTGGGGGAAGCATATTTCCGTATAGGAGATTATGAGAATTCCCTGCTCTCCTATGAGAAGGCTCTGTCTGAGGTAAAAAAGCATTTTGGGGAGAATCAAAGCTATGGCATACTATGCGAGAATTGCGCTGCAGTGTGCGAATGCTTGAAGGACAAGGAAAAAGCTGAATATTATAGAAAGAATGTGGAAGAAATTTATAGCAGAATTGGATTGCAGCAATGAAAGGTTTAGAGTTATCGGAAAAATATTACCTTGTACATGGTAAAAAAATGTTAGAAGAAAAATTTCCCGAGGTCGCAAAACGGGCAGCCATTGGATTGGTGGGACAAGGTTCAGAATGCCTCGGCTTCGATGACGAGATTTCCATGGATCACGATTACGGCCCATCCTTTTGCATATGGCTGACCAAAGAAGATTATGAGGAATATGGCGGGAAAGTAGCTCGGGAATATGAAAGGCTTCCGGCGGATTTCGGCGGCGTGCAAGGAAGAATAGTGAGCGCTCACGGCAAAGGCAGAGTGGGGGTACACTCCATTCCTGATTTTTATTATGGGCTTATTGGTTGTGAAGATACTCCCGAAAGCAATATGGAATGGCTGCGGATACCGGAGTCTGGGCTTTGCAGTGCGGTAAACGGTAAGGTGTTTATGGATCCCTTGGGGGAATTCAGCCGGATACGAAATGAACTGCTGGCATTTTATCCGGAGGATGTAAGACTCAAGAAAATAGCTGCAAGAGCGGCTGTTATGGCTCAGGCCGGACAATATAACTATGCAAGGGCCATGAAAAGGGGAGAGCATGTGGCAGCACAGCTTTCTCTGGACGAATTTACAAAAAGTACGATTTCTATGGTATATCTTCTGAATAAGAAATATACGCCTTTTTATAAATGGATGCACCGCGGGATGAAGGAACTTCCCATATTATCCGAAATCGGTGATATACTAAATCTCCTCGTCATGACGGAAGAACAGGCAGAAGCCTGGGGAAATACAAGGGCACAGGACTACTTATATGCGCTGAATACGAAGGATCAAAGAATCATTATCGTGGAAGCCATATGTAATCTGGTGCTTCAGGAACTTATCTCACAGGGACTTACAGTAGGTGAGGACAATTTTTTGGAAAATCATACGATGTACATTATGGAGAAAATAAAGGATCCGCATATCCGCGCCCTGCAGATTATGGAAGGATAATGTTGCAAACATATGTTCGTCGTGATATACTTGATTTCATAAATATGAAATAAGAAACAAAAAACAGGAGAAGCGGATATGATAGCATATTTAAAGGGTGAAATCGCAGATATTACAGAGGATAATCTTATTTTGGAAGCGAACAGCATCGGATATAATATTAAAATATCCTCAGGCACGGCAGGGATGCTGCCGGGAATCGGAGAGGAAGTGAAGATATATACCTATACCTGTGTGAGAGAGGATGCTTTTCTTCTGTACGGCTTTCTTACAAAGGATGATCTGGATATATTTAAGAAGCTGATTACGGTAAACGGAATCGGCCCTAAGGGCGGCCTTGCAATCTTGTCTGTAATGAGTGCGGACAGCCTGCGGTTTGCTATCATCTCAGGGGATGTGAAGGAAATTTCCAAAGCTCCCGGAATTGGAAAGAAGACAGCCGAGAGGGTTATTCTCGACCTTCGGGATAAGGTTTCTATAGAAGATACCTTTGTGAATAAAAGCATGGGCGACGATCTTGGCGATGTATCGTCCGGCGATGCAAACATTAAAAACGAAGCGATTGAAGCGCTTACTGCATTGGGTTACTCTGCCTCCGAGGCGTTGAAGGCTGTAAAGCAGGTTACAGTTATGGAGGATATGGATACCGAGGATATCTTGAAGCAGGCGCTTAAGAAGATGTATTGAAGCAGGAGTCACCGGGCATTCGTGCCGGAGAAATTACCGTTTAGGCTCTTACTTTGAAAGGAAAATGGTTATATAAATGGCAAGAAGAATGATAGAAACAAACCTGACGGAAGAAGACATTAAGATCGAAGGCTCTCTCAGACCCCAGTGCCTTGCAGATTATATCGGACAGACAAAGGTGAAAGAAAATCTGAAGGTATATATAGACGCAGCCAAGCTTAGAAACGATTCCCTGGATCACGTATTGTTCTATGGGCCTCCTGGTCTTGGAAAGACTACCCTGGCCGGCATCATAGCATCGGAGATGGGCGTGAATATGAAGGTTACCAGCGGTCCTGCCATCGAGAAGCCAGGAGAAATGGCTGCAATTCTAAATAATTTACAGCCGGGTGATTTATTGTTTGTGGATGAGATCCACCGTCTGAACAGACAGGTGGAGGAAGTTCTCTACCCTGCGATGGAAGATTACGCCATAGATATTATAATAGGAAAGGGCGCCGCGGCACGGTCTATCCGTTTGGAGCTTCCAAAGTTCACTCTGGTGGGAGCGACTACAAGAGCGGGACTATTGACAGCTCCCCTGAGAGACCGTTTCGGCGTAATTCACCGGTTGGAATTCTACTCCGTGGATGAACTTAAGGTTATTATCCTGCATTCCGCCCGGGTTTTGAAGGTGGCGATCGAAGAACAGGGAGCGGAGGAGCTGGCGAGGAGGAGCAGGGGAACGCCGCGGCTGGCTAACCGGATGCTTAAGCGGGTAAGAGATTATGCACAGATAAAGTACGACGGAATCATCACGGAAGAAGTGGCTAAGACAGCTTTGGATCTTATGGACGTGGACAGAATGGGACTGGATTATATAGACAGGAACATATTGATTACTATAATCGATAAGTTCAAGGGGGGGCCGGTGGGACTGGACACACTGGCGGCATCCATCGGTGAGGATGCGGGCACCCTGGAGGATGTATATGAGCCTTACCTTTTGAAAAACGGGTTTTTAAACCGTACACCGAAAGGAAGAACAGCTACAGATTTGGCATATCATCATTTAGGACTTGAAATTCCCTCTTAATATCTATATAATAAATATTGTGTAAATTATGAATGTATTAGGGCATATTTTGTGTTAAGGGGTGAGGGAATGTCGGCGAAGACAGATACGGAAGTTATCATTGGCGGTAAAGTATTCACTTTGAGCGGTTACGAAAGCGAAGAGTATCTACAGAGAGTCGCGTCTTATATTAACAATAAGATGACGGAGTACGGCAAAGTCGACAGCTTTAGAAGGCAGCCTCTGGACACCCAGAACGTCCTGCTGCAGCTTAACATTGCCGACGATTATTTTAAGGCAAAGAAACAGATAAGCCTTTTAGAAGAAGATATCCAGAGCAAAGAAAAGGAATTGTACGATTTGAAACATGAGTTGATTACTTCCCAGATTAAGCTGGAAAATACGGAGAAAAGTGTAAAAAGTCTACAGACGGAGATAAATGAAAACGCGAAGAAAATGATTCGCATGGAAATGGAACTGAAGGATGCGAAAAAGTAATATAAAGGAATTATAGAAAGTGGGCTGTCTTAGGAAAAGGCAGCTTTTTCTAATCGAAGGTAAGAGGTTGAAAGAATAATATTCTTTCAACCGGAGATTTGTGCTTAAGGTGTGCAGGCACACCCGCACTAAGTCTCCAGGCTTTGAAGGGAGCATTGTTATAAAGATGAAAAAAGTAGAACTTCTTGCACCTGCGGGAAATTATGAATGCTTTCTGGGTGCAGTGCATGCCGGGGCAGATGCCGTTTATCTGGGTGGAAACAAATTTGGAGCACGGGCATATGCGGACAACTTTTCGGAAGAAGAAATTATAAACGCTGTAAAGCATGCTC
This sequence comes from Kineothrix sp. IPX-CK, assembly GCF_039134705.1. Classification (NCBI taxonomy): domain Bacteria; kingdom Bacillati; phylum Bacillota; class Clostridia; order Lachnospirales; family Lachnospiraceae; genus Kineothrix; species Kineothrix sedimenti. Next base: position 2,336,714 of record NZ_CP146256.1, read on the forward strand.
ACATATATGGAAGAAAAATATATTTAACGCTGAATACTCTTGTAAAGGAAAGCGAATTTGCGGAGATTTACGATTATTTGCAGCCCTTCTACCAAGCGGGGCTGGACGGTGTCATCATTCAGGATATGGGAGTGTTTTGCGCAGTCGGAAAATGGTTTCCCGGATTGGAGCGCCATATCAGTACACAGATGACCGTGACGGGCTCTTATGGAGCGGCGTATGTAAAAGGCTTAGGAGCTACGCGCATCGTACCGGCCAGAGAGCTTTCTCTTGCGGAAATCAGAAATATAAAAAGTGAAGTGGATATTGAAATAGAGGCCTTCGTTCATGGCGCTGTCTGCTATTGTTATTCCGGGCAATGCTTGTTCAGCAGCATCATCGGAGGCAGAAGCGGCAACAGAGGAAGGTGTGCACAGCCGTGCCGTCTTCCTTATTCGGTGGAAGGCAAGAAGGAAAACTATCCCCTCAGCCTAAAGGATATGTGTACAATAGAACTGATTCCCGAGCTGATCGAAGCCGGAATTGATTCCTTTAAAATCGAAGGAAGGATGAAAAGCCCCGAGTATGTTTCGGGGGTGACCGCTCTTTACCGGAAGTATATAGATAAATATTATGATGACGGGGGCGCAGGATATCTCGTTAAAAAAGAGGACATGGAGGAGCTTCGCTCCTTGTATATCCGAAGCGAAATAAGTGAAGGATATTATCATAAGCATAATGGCAGCGATATGATAACGCTGGATAATCCAAGCTACGGCGGACGGGACGAGATCCTGTCCCAAAGAATCAGAGAGGAATATCTGCAAGGTGACCATCGTTTGGCTGTGACGGGAAAAACGAGACTATATAAAAACAGTCCGGCCTATTTTGCCCTTGTTTATAAAAATATAACAGCTGCCGTATATGGAAATATTGTGGAAGAAGCCTTGAAGCAGCCAATGAATGAGGAAAGCATTCGCAAACAGCTTTCAAAAAGCGGAAATACGGCATTTAATTTAGATAGTATTGAAATTGATATGGAATCCGATATTTTCATTCCCGTAAAGGCACTGAACGATCTGCGCCGCATAGCGTGTGATGCTCTGGCGGAAAAAATAATCGCGAACAATGGCCTGGCCTATCCGGGGCGCAAAGAAACAGCAGGGGCGAGTTCAAATACAGGAAAGCCGGCAACCATCAGCCCGATAAATAAAATAACGCTGCATGCATCCATACAGACCGAGGAACAGCTTGGCATAGCGCTAAAAAGCAATATTTCAAGAATCTATATTTCCTCTGATTTGTTGGAAACATCCGGTGCCATAGAGACCACCTTAAGAAATAATAAAAAGGATATAAATTTTTACCTTGCAATGCCCCATATCATAAGAGATTATGATAAAATATTTTTGGACAAAATGAAGGCGCTGCTGGAGGGCGAGTTGTTTTCCGGAGTATTGATCCGCAACCAGGAAGAACTGCAATGGCTCAAGAAATTTTCCTATAGTAAGGACATTGTCACTGATTCCAATCTCTATATTTGGAACAAGGAAGCCTATGAGGCTTATAAGGATGAGTGTGTGGAAAGGTATCTTCCCCACGAGCTTAATTTCAAGGAAATTGCCAGACTGATGGAAGCTGTGGGCAGCAATGCTCTGTCTCAAATCGCCTACGGAAGAATACCAATGATGGTAACTGCCAACTGCATTTCCAAGACCATGGGATTTTGCAGGAAAACGAAGGAAAACAAGGAAGCAGAAAGTATAAGCGGAACCCCCTTTTTGACGGATCGGTACCGAAAAAGGTTCCCGGTATATTTGAATTGCAGACATTGCTATAATATTATTTATAATTCGGTTCCTTTGTCGCTGCATCAGAGCCTTTATAAAATGATGAAGCTGGGGGTCTCAACATTTCGTCTGGATTTTACTATGGAAAAGGGGAAGGATGTACAGGATATCATATCCTTCTATGAGAACAGGATAAAAAATACCGGGAAAGACGAAGCAAAGCCTCCATTCGCAGAATATACAAACGCGCATTTAAATAGGGGAGTAGAATAAATTTACGCTTAAAAAGTGTACGGGTGAATTATGGAATTATATATTACGGAACTATCGAAATATGTTATAACCTTATTTATGGTATTGTATGCCTGCGAATGTTTCGCGGTATTCAGATACCGGGACGAAGAGGATAGAAGCGGTATTTACACAAGGCAGAATATTTTAATGCTTTTGATACATTTTTCTTGTTTTATGGTGATTTGTTTTGAAACGGGAGAGATGAGCTATCTGTTTTTTTATGCGTTCCAGCAAATTGTTCTGTTCGCAACAGTGGTGCTCTTCCATGTAATATATCCGCGGGCAAATCGATTGATTGTAAACAATATGTGTATGCTTTTGAGCATCGGCTTTGTAGTCCTTACGAGGATTTCTTATGAAAAAGCCGTGAAACAATTCGTCATCGTGGCATTTTCCATCGCCATAACCATGGTGATTCCTTTTTTTGTACACAGACTTAAATTTTTAAAGAGTCTGACATGGGTTTATGCACTGGTGGGAGCCGGGGCTTTGGCAATAGTGCTCATTCTGGGAACGGCGACCTATGGTTCGAAGATATCTTATTCCATTGGAGGAGTGACCTTTCAGCCCTCGGAATTCGTCAAAATAATCTTCGTATTTTTTGTGGCCAGCGCACTGTATCAATCCACTTCGTTTTTCGAAGTTTTCACTACGGCTGTGGTAGCGGGAATACATGTGGTCATATTGGTCATTTCCAAAGACCTTGGCAGCGCTTTGATCTTTTTTATCGTATATATTTTTATGGTGTTTATAGCCACGAAGAATCCCCTATATCTGATTGCCGGAGCAGCGGGAGGATCCGGTGCGGCAATCATCGCCTATAGGGTGTTTGCTCATGTTCAGGTAAGGGTTCAGGCATGGAGTGACCCGTGGAGTCAAATTGACTCGGCAGGATATCAGATTACCCAGTCGCTGTTTGCCATAAGCAGCGGAGGATGGTTTGGCTTGGGCCTTTTTCAGGGGACGCCGGAATCCATTCCGTTCGTAGAGGCGGACTTTATATTTTCAGCGATTGCGGAAGAGCTTGGAATCATATTTTCCATGTGCATGATTCTCGTATGTATCAGCTGCTTCATCATGTTCATGAATATCTCCATGAAGCTGAACGATCGCTTTTATCAGCTCATAGCCTTTGGTTTAGGAGTAACCTATATATTTCAGGTATTCCTCACCATTGGCGGCGGCAGCAAATTCATTCCTCTTACCGGAGTGACCTTACCGCTCATCAGCTACGGGGGAAGCTCCGTCCTTACGACACTCATCATGTTCGCCATTATCGAAGGGCTTTGTATGATTCGCAAGGACGAGGAAAAAGAAATGCTTCGGGCAGAAAAAAGGAAGTTGAAGAAGCTGAAAAATCAGAAACAAAGAGAAATAACTTACATTGAGGATTTTGATGAGAGCGATGAAGAATAAGGCAGATAATAACAGAAAAAAAATAAATATTCAGATTGCGATAGTGACCTTTTTATTTGTGGGTGCTTTTGTGGGAATGATGGGATACATCTGCTTTTACTCCATAACTAATAAACAGGAGCTGATTAACAACAGCTATAACAGCAGGCAGAAAATGCTCATAGCAAAAAACATCAGGGGGACCATATATTCCAAGGATGGCGATGTGTTGGCAGAGACGGCAACAGACAGTGACGGGGAAGAGACGAGACAGTACCCTTATGCGAATCTGTTTTCCCACGCGGTGGGCTATTCCACCAACGGCAGAGCCGGTGTGGAAGCCTTAGGCAATTATTATTTGATCAATTCCAATGCCCCTTTGTCGGACAAGGTGGCCTACGATGTATCAGGCGAAAAATATCCGGGAGACGATATATATACCACGCTGGATGTAAACCTTCAGGAGGTGGCATATAATGCGCTCGGAGTATACAGAGGCGCAATCATTGTGACTCAGCCCTCCACGGGAAAGATTCTTGCCATGGTTTCCAAGCCTGATTTCGATCCGAATCAAATAGATGCCATTTGGGACGATTTGGTGGTGGATGAGGATAACAGCATTCTGCTTAACCGCACGACACAAGGTTTGTATCCGCCCGGCTCAACCTTTAAGATCGTTACGGCGCTGGAATATATAAGAGAGAATCCCGATTCCTATAAAAACTATACATTTAATTGTACCGGAAGCTTCTCAGACGGGACCGACAGAATCAATTGTTACCATGGACAAAGCCATGGAAACGAAGACTTTGCATTGTCTTTCGCAAAATCATGCAACTCCTCCTTCGCCAATATAGGGCTTAAATTAGATAAGAGCCAATTCGACGATACGTTAGAGAATTTGATGTTTAACGATGAACTTCCTCTGAAGATGAATTACAGCAAAAGCAGAATAACGGTAAATGAAGACTCCACTAACGCAGACATGATGCAGACCGCAATCGGTCAGGGAACCACCGGCATGACGCCTATTCATCTAAATATGATTACCAGTGCCATTGCAGATGGTGGTATAGTGATGCAGCCCTATATGATCGATCGAGTGGAGAACAGTGCAAAAACGGTAATCAAACAGTTTGCACCGTCTTCCTATCGCAGACTGATGACTGAAGAAGAATCTGATATTCTGACCGGATTGATGACTGGAGTAGTGGAGGAAGGAACTGCCAGCAGGCTAAAGGGCTTGTCCTACACCGCGGCGGGGAAGACCGGCTCCGCAGAATATAACAATGTAAAAGAAGATTCTCATGCGTGGTTTACTGGCTTCGCACCGGTGGAAGAGCCGGAGATCTGTGTAACTATCATTATAGAAGGAGCAGGTTCCGGCGGCGATTATGCGGTTCCTATAGCAAAGAGAATATTCGACGCATATTTTGGCGCCTGAGAGTCGCTTTGTAACCGGACATAACTTGTTACGGTTTCGTCTGTGTACGGAGCCGTAGCCTAATAAATAGCTTCTATCTGTAACTGTGGTTCCGTCGATAAATCGATGAGTCCTTCCGGCGAGCGGAGAAGCGGTCTGGATAAACACCTTTGGTTGATTAAGACGACCTCCGCCACGCGACCGTCGCTCAGACGTACGTCATTCCCCACCTGATATGCAGCGATATGAGACAGAATCGGGCGCAATATAGCTTCTTCATAGATGATGAATCCCGCCTTTTCGAAACCGGCGATGATTTGGAACGGATGGTAGGACTGGCGGTACATTCTGGAAGAAGTCATAGCTTCATAGGTATCGATAATCGCTATGTATTTTGCAAAACGGTCTATTTTATCACATCTGAGTCCGGAGGGATAGCCGGAACCGTCACAGCGCTCGTGGTGCATGAGTGTAGCATTGATGATATGAGGATTCAAATCGAGATCCTTGAGCAAATCGAAACCCGCCAGGGTGTGCGTCTTTATTTGAGCGAACTCGAGGTCTGTAAGCTTTTCCGACTTCCATATCAATTCATCGGGAAGCTTTAATTTACCAATATCATAGAAAAATCCGCATTTAATCAGGATATCAGTATCCTCCTGCGAAAGATTGAGCCATTTCGCGAATACACCGGCAATTAAAGCGGAATTCAGGCAATGAGCGTGAGTCATGTTGTCTTCGCTGGGAAGCTGATGATAAAGGTAGTCCAATAAAAGTTCGCCGCTTTGAGCATAAGGGATAATTGCACGATAAATGTCCATGAGGTGGTCGATTTGAAAGGGAATGCCCTTTGTAACGAAGTCTACCATAAGTTCTTTGTAATAAAGAAGGTATTCGCTGTAAACGGCATCGAATTTCTTGAAACCTTCGCTCAATCGCACCTTTTCAAAACGTGTAGTTGCGTAGTCGATAGCTTCTTTCACGACGACGCTCATCACGCAGTGGCGGACGATCTTCTTGATATGGTTGTCCTCAATAATCGTACCGGCAGGCACAAGAAGCTCATTTTTGTAATTAAAAACATCTTCACCGATTTCCATTCCGGATTTTAGGGCAATGCTGGCAATATTAATCATAAGCGGATCCCTCCTGTTGGTGGGTAACATGTTTTCTTGTAATGTTACTGTTCACTCCGTTCACAGCAACACATGATGTTCTGCAATGCAAACTTTTTGCATTTGAATTCGCTTCGCGAAGCAGAAATCATCTCCTGAATCACGTCCTTACGCAGCTTAACACTTGCTGTTAAGCTGCTGTATGAACAGTAACCTTGTAATTTCAGTATAATTTATGGCTAAAGAATGTCAATGTTTTTTTGAGTGAAGTATGCTATAATATTACTATTCAGGCGGCCGCTGAATAGTAACGATGGTATGCAAAAAAGAGGACGGATAGGTGTATGAATGAAATTTTATAAAAATCTCTATGTAGGTGATACTATAAAAAATCCGAATAAAGTGAAGTGGAAGCTGCGCCTTGGTTCCGTACAGCCGACGATATATGTGATTGTCCTTTCGAAAGGAAGAGACCAGTTGGAGATATATCACAGCGGTTTTTTGCGTCAGAAATATTACGGAAAGCATCCTCCTTATATTATAGGCATCAGTAGCGGCTATGAGGAAGCCGTGGACATTGTGGTAAAAATTGTTCAAGAGGCGCTGCAGGCCAGCGGAAGCCCTGATATTAAAAAGTTCTTATTTCCTTAGAAACGTGATTGCGAGGTATATATGCTGCATATCGTATTACTGATACTGAAAATAATAGGAGTGACTCTGGCAATCCTCTTGGGCGTCTTGCTTCTAATGATCTGTCTGGCGTTGTTTGTTCCGGTCAGATATCGTATTCAAGCAGACGGAAAGCTGGGAGAGGACGAGCCTCTTCGTGTGAGGATCAAAGTAACGTGGCTTTTTCACATCCTAAACGCTCTTATGACCTACTCAAAGGCGGTGAGAGTTAGGATACGGATATTCTTTTTCACTCTTTTCGATTCCTCCAGACCGAAGAAAGAGAAGAAAGAAAAAATTGAAAAGAAGCCTAAAGCAAAGAAAGAAAAGCAGAAAGTGCAGGCAGAGCAGGCAGAACCCCAAGCGGTTACGGAAGAACTGCCGCCCGGTCCTTCAGCGGAGAAGAAAGAGCCGGAGGAAGCTGCTGGAAATAATACGATCGGAAATGATTCTGTGATAAAAGATACCGTATTCGAAGATAAGGATAAAACAGATGCCAGCATCGGGGACAATGTAGAATGCGGAGAAGAGAGCGGGCTCTTAAAAAAACTGAGAGCATTTTATTTTAAGGTAATAGCTTTTTTTCGAAAATTAATAGATTTCTTTCAGAAATTTTTGGAAATAATAAGAAATATTGAGTACACAATAGCAGCTATGTGTGATAAAATAAAAAAGATTATTGAGAACATAGGATATTATACGGAGCTTTTGCAGGGAGAAGTTTTTAAGGAAGCCTTTGGAATTTCGAAAAAACAACTTTTTCGTATTATCAGAAACGTCCGGCCGAGGAAGTGTGACGTCCACCTGACGGTAGGCACCGGTGATCCGGCAAGTACGGGACAGATACTCGCTATTTACGGAATGTTATATCCCTTCATCGGGAATAATGTTATTGTACAGGCGGATTTTGAAAATATGATACTAGAAGGCAGCTTGGATATAAGGGGCAGGGTTACCGCTTTCACGCTTCTTATCGCAGCCTTTCGGCTGTATCGGGATAAGAATATCAGGCAATTGCTGAATTTATTAAAAAGGGAGGACTCTTAAATGGCAGATAATAATTTTTCCGGAGTAATAGAATCTTTGATGAAGGGCATTGATTCCGTGCTTTCGACGAAGACAGTAGTGGGAGAGGCAACGCAGGTTGGAGATACTATCATCCTTCCCCTTGTAGACGTCACCTTCGGTGTAGGGGCAGGAGCCAGCTCCAAGGATAATAAAAACGGAGGAGCAGGAGGCTTTACCGGTAAGATGACGCCCAGCGCGGTATTAGTTATCAAGAATGGTACCACCAAACTGGTCAATATAAAGAATCAGGATACGGTTACGAAGATTCTTGACATGATACCCGATATCGTAGATAAGTTCACTTCTTCTTCCGATAAGGAAGAGATGATTGCAGACGATACTGCGGTAGATATTGCGTTTCCCGAGGGAACGGAGTAATGGTATCTATTATGGGGAAATTGCATAAGATATATTAAAAGGCATAAGCGGAGATGGTTGCATGAAAAAGATGATTGGTTTTATCGCTTTTTGGATTGCGGTAGGCATGTTACTTATGCTTTTTTTTACCAGCAGGTTTCTCGGTTTGATTATTTGCGCACTGCTTTTGTTAGTTGGTTATAATTTTTATTATTGCGACTAACAGGAAAAGGTGTAGTTATTAGTATGGCTTTATAAAGCGGCAGGATGAGGGTAGCAGGATGAGTTTGCAGGAGGAAAGGGAGTCTTTCTTCGATTTGGAGGAGATACTGAAAAATGGTTCCGGCGATGAACTTAACGAATTAAAAGTCTGGCTTTTCAAAGAACATGTGCGAATGGAGAATTTAAAAAGGGAAATATCAGATCTTCAGGATAGGTTCGAGGGAGAGAAGAAGCAGTTTCAAGATGAGATGCGCACGCTCAGCCATTCCATGGAAATAGATCAAAAACGGTTGCAGCAGGAAAACGCTTTTTTCGATCAGAAGATGAAGATTCTTCAAAGAGGGTTCGAACAGCTGGAAGAGGATCGGCATAAATTCCAAAAGGAGAAGGACAAGTTTGAAGCGAAGAAGGAAGTGTATGAGGACGGGCCGTCATTTTTTGGGCGCTCAGATTTGGCTGGAATGCTCTTTAAGGGTGTGAACAGCCGTCTCGCATTAAAAAAGAGGTACAAGGACTTGATCAAGATGTTTCATCCTGATAATGTGGCAGGAGACCACGAAATGGTACAGATTATTAATCGGGAATACGAAGAGCTGCGAAGGGCGTATGATGTAGGAAAGCAAGCATAGAATATAATAAGAGTTGTGCAGTGGACGGTATTCCTATTACACTAAAAAAACAGCCGATCAGGCTGTTTTTTCGATACGTTTTCATTAAGATAATCCGATAAATTTAAGCTCTTTCAACTCTTCCGGACTTTAAGCAGCTCGTACAAACATGTAATTTTTTGGCTGCACCATTCACTTTGCATTTTACATTCTTCACATTAGAATTCCAGATTCTGTTAGTTTTTCTATTAGAATGGCTTACATTATTACCAAAATGAGCGCCTTTACTGCAGATATCACATTTAGCCATCGTCTTGCACCTCCTCGAATTTATACTCACAACATTTGTATAATATCAGAAAATAATAGGGAATGCAAGCCCAAATTTTCAATGTCCTAATTTTTTTATTATTAGTAGTTTCTTTTTTGATAAAGAGCGGTTATAATACAATATATATGTCTATGATTAAAGAATAAGGAGGTATGTTATGAAAGCTTCTTCTATGGATACCCATATGGGAAATATTTCTATTGATAATGAAGTAATTGCACAGTACGCCGGTTCGGTGGCCATGGAATGCTTCGGCATAGTCGGAATGGCCAGTGTTAATATGAAAGATGGTCTTGTAAAACTTTTAAAAATGGATAGTATGACGAGAGGCATTAAAGTAGCGCTCGATAATAACAAGCTGATACTCGATTTTCACGTAATCGTCTCTTATGGGGTGAGCATCTTAGCTGTTTCTGATAATCTGCTCAGTAACGTGAAATACAAAGTGGAAGAATTTACAGGTATTGAAATTGAGAAAATCAACATCTTTGTAGAAGGTGTAAGAGTGATTGATTAAGGAGGATTTTGTTGTGGCTAATACAATCAACGCTAAGATGCTTTCTAAGATGTTCTTGGCTGGTGCAAAAAATTTGGAGGCAAAAAAGGAATGGATCAATGAATTGAACGTATTCCCGGTGCCGGATGGCGATACGGGTACGAACATGACATTGACCATTATGTCTGCGGCAAAAGAAGTTTCACTTATGGAAAATCCTGATATGTCTTCGCTTTGCAAGGCGATTTCTTCAGGCTCCCTGAGAGGAGCGAGAGGTAATTCCGGAGTTATTCTTTCACAGTTGTTTCGTGGATTTACAAAGGTTGTAAGGGAATACGATGAGCTGGATGCAGCTATCCTTGCCGATGCCTTTGATAAGGCGGTGGAGACCGCGTATAAAGCAGTTATGAAGCCCAAAGAGGGTACGATTCTTACCGTTGCCAAGGGAGGCGCGCAGAAAGCGAGAGAGCTTGTGGATAACGGCGAAGAGGATTTGGAGATTTATTTCGGCGAAATAATCCGTTATGCGGATGAGGTCCTTGACAAGACCCCGGATATGCTTCCGGTATTAAAGCAGGCAGGAGTTGTTGACTCTGGTGGTCAGGGTCTTATGCAAGTGTTAAAGGGAGCTTATGACGCTTTCCTCGGTAAAGAATTAGACCTTACGATACCGGACGCTAAGCCGGCTGCTTCCTATGTAGTGACGACGAATATGGAGGCCCAGGTTCAGGCCGAAATTAAGTTTGGTTACTGTACGGAATTCATTATTATGCTCAGCAGGAATTTTAACATCAAGCAGGAGATGGACTTTAAGGAATATTTAGAATCCATCGGAGATTCCATTGTAGTAGTTGCGGATGACGATGTGGTAAAGGTGCATGTACATACCAATGATCCGGGACTTGCGATTCAAAAGGCTTTGAAGTATGGCGCTCTGTCCAATTTGAAAATAGACAATATGAGATTGGAGCATCAGGAGAAGCTGTTCCAGATGTCTGAAAAGAATCAGGAACTCTCATCTTCCGATATGCCAAGAAAAGAAGTCGGATTTATTGCGGTTTCCGTAGGCGAAGGAATTAACGAGATTTTTACCGGATTAGGAGTGGATTATATCATCGAAGGGGGGCAGACGATGAACCCCAGCACCGAGGATATGCTTAATGCAATCGATAAAGTGAATGCAGATACTATTTTCATCCTGCCCAATAATAAAAACATCATTTTGGCTGCAGAGCAGGCAACACATATGGCGGAGGGCAAAAACATCGTGGTAATTCCCACCAAGACCGTACCTCAGGGAATTACGGCTGTAATCAATTATGTGCCTGATCTTTCCATCGAAGAGAATACGGAGACGATGAACGAAGAGATTAAAGCGGTCAGTACCGGTCAGGTAACTTATGCGGTTCGCGATACGGTTATCGACGATAAGGAAATCAAAGCCGGTGATTACATGGGAATTGGAGACGGCGGTATTTTATCCAATGGCACCGATATGATAGAAATCACCTTCCGGATGATAGAGGATATGATGGAGGACGACAAGGAGCTCATCAGCATCTATTATGGAAAAGAGATTTCTGAAGAGACTGCGGAAGCGTTGAAGGCGAGGGTAGAAGCCCGTTATCCGAAATGTGATATAGAACTGCAGTACGGCGGACAGCCCATTTACTACTATATTGTTTCGGCAGAATAATTGAGAACAACGGTAAAGGACGGATGCGTATGCCGTCCTTTTTTAGACAGATGGTATGGTTATGAACGATAGCACGAACATTATTGACATTAAGGGCATCGGTGAAAAAACAGCGAAGCTTTTTGGCAAACTGAATATTAACGATGTGGGCGGGCTTTTACACAATTATCCGAGGGATTATGAGACTTTTAAGGAACCGGTAATGATAAGCGATGCTCCGGCAGGAGAGGTCTGCTCCGTAAGGGCATGCCTTGCGGGCAATATCTCCGCAAAAAAGGTGCGCAACCTGACGATTTTGAATTTTGAGATAAGGGACGCAAGCGGGCAGATCTTCATGACCTATTTCAACACTCCTTATGTGAAAAACATATTGAAAAAGGGGTTATTTTATATTTTTAGAGGGATTCCCTTGAAAAAGGGCGGACGGCTTGTGATGGAACAGGCGAAAATATACAAGCCGGAGGAATATTTTAAACTTACCGGAGTTATGCAGCCCAGATATTCTCTTACGGCGGGACTTACCAACAATATGGCAACAAAAGCCGTAAAGCAGGCGCTGGCGCATTATCGCTTCGGAGAAGACTATCTGCCTGAGGAGATAAGAAAGACACAACAGCTCATTTCCTATGAACATGCCATAGAAGATATTCATTTTCCTAAGGATTTTGAAGAAATGCTCACAGCGAGGAAACGGCTTGTATTCGACGAATTCTTCTTGTTTCTTCTTGCCCTTCGCAAGTGTAAAGAGCACAACGAGGTGCTTCAAAATATCTATCCCATGCTTGAGGTAGCAGAGACAAAGCGGCTCATTGAAGCGCTCCCCTATGCGCTGACAGGTGCTCAGAGAAGGGTATGGGAAGAAATTCGGCAGGATTTGCAGGGAGAAAAGGTAATGAATCGTTTGATTCAGGGCGATGTTGGTTCGGGTAAGACGATTCTCGCTTTTCTTTCCCTTTTAATGTGCGTATCCAACGGTTATCAGGGCGCGATGATGGCTCCTACCGAGGTGCTGGCGAGGCAGCATTTCGAAGCAGCCTCAGAATTGACCGCAAAATATAAGCTGCCTTTTGTTCCTGTACTTCTGACCGGTTCTATGAGCGCAAAGGAAAAGAGAGAAGCTTATGAGGAAATAAAATGCGGACATGCCAATCTCATTATCGGTACCCATGCATTGATTCAGGAAAAGGCGGACTATAAAAATCTGGCTCTCGTGATAACGGATGAACAGCATCGCTTCGGTGTCAGACAGAGAGAAACACTTGCCGGAAAGGGAGAAAACGTACATGTAATCGTAATGAGTGCAACGCCAATCCCCCGTACCCTCGCTATTATTTTATACGGCGACCTGGATATTTCTATTGTGGACGAGCTTCCTGCTAACAGGCTTCCCATTAAAAACTGTGTGGTTCCCACGGATTACAGGGAAAAGGCATACCGCTTTATTGAAAAAGAAGTGCAAGCGGGCCGTCAGGTCTATGTGATTTGTCCGATGGTGGAGGAGGGGGAACTGGAAGGTGCGGAGAATGTCATTTCTTACACGGAGAAATTGAAAAGCGTCCTTTCTTCCAAGATACAGACAGCATACCTTCATGGTAAAATGCGTCCTGCGGATAAGAATCAGGTGATGGAGGAATTTGCGAAGCGCAATATAGACGTACTGGTATCCACCACTGTTATCGAGGTCGGCATCAATGTTCCTAATGCGACAGTGATGATGGTGGAAAATGCGGAACGTTTCGGGCTGGCTCAGCTTCACCAGCTTCGCGGACGAGTAGGAAGAGGTGAACATCAGTCCTATTGTATTTTCGTAAGCGGTTCCGATAAAAAACAGACGATGGAGCGCCTGGATATACTGAATCATTCTAACGACGGCTTTTTTATTGCGGGAGAAGACCTGAAGCTTAGGGGGCCGGGCGATCTGTTCGGTATCAGGCAAAGCGGGATCATGGATTTTAAAATAGGAGACGTATATCAGGATACCGATGTCCTAAAAAGGGCGAAGGAAAGCGTAGATTCCTTGCTTCTGGAGGATGAAGAGCTGGCGATGGACAAGCATCTGCCGCTTAAGCGGTATATGTATGAAGCGTTAAATTCAGTTGACTTTAGGACAATCTGACAGTAATATATAATAAGAAAACATAAGGGCGGAAGGAGAGGTGTTCACTGCATGAATCTTATGCATGAGGATACCGGAAATGAAATTGGCAAATATTGCAATTGTAACGGACAGTAACAGCGGAATTACACAGGCACAGGCTAAGGAACTGGGAATATATGTATTGCCTATGCCTTTTATGATTAATGATGTGACTTATTTTGAAGATATCGATTTGTCTCAGGGACAGTTCTATGAAAGGCTTGCGGCGGGAGACAGCGTAGTCACCAGCCAGCCTTCCCCGGAGGCTGTTATGAATCTATGGAACAATTTACTGAAAGATTTCGATGAGGTCGTGCATATACCTATGTCCAGCGGCCTTTCCGGATCCTGTCAGAGCGCACTGATGCTTGCGAGGGAATACGATGGGAGGGTGCACGTTGTCAATAATCAAAGGATTTCGGTTACCCAGAGGCAGTCGGCAATAGATGCTAAGAATCTGGCGGAAGAAGGAAAGAGCGGGCAGGAAATCAAAGATTTTCTCGAGGCCGACAAATATAATTCCAGTATTTATATTATGCTGGACACCTTGTATTATCTGAAAAAGGGCGGAAGGATCACCCCGGCTGCTGCGGCTCTCGGCACTCTGCTCAAGTTGAAGCCGGTGCTTCAGATTCAGGGCGAGAAGTTGGATGCCTTTGCGAAAGCGAGAACTACCGCACAGGGCAAATCTGTTATGACTACGGCGATCAGAAACGATATGAACAACCGTTTGGGCGGTGCTGACAGAGATAATATATGGCTTCAGATTGCTTATACCTACAACGATGAAGCAGCACTTACATTTAAAGAGGAACTGTTTAAAACGTTTCCGGATTTTGATGTACATGTGGCGCCTCTGTCTCTTAGCGTAGCTTGCCATATCGGGCCGGGTGCTTTGGCTGTCGCCTGCTGTAAGAAAAATAAATAATATACGGCTTTGTAAGCGGCGTGTCCGGTATTTGTCCGGGCAGCCGCATTTTTAATATAATACACTATATACAGTATTTTTTCACTTTTCAATGTACAAAGTATATGGTATACTACATTGTGTGTTTTTATATACAATTATGAGAGAGGGTGTAGTAAATGGCTAGAGAGGGTACCTACGACGCTTCGAGCATCACAGTTTTGGAAGGATTGGAAGCGGTCAGAAAAAGGCCGGGAATGTACATAGGAAGCGTTTCAACCAAAGGCTTGAATCATCTGATATATGAAATTGTGGACAATGCGGTGGACGAGCATCTTGCCGGCTATTGCGATACAATAAGGGTAACACTGGAGGAGGATGGTTCTGCTACCGTAGACGATAACGGACGAGGTATTCCGGTAGGCATGCACGAAAAGGGAGTGAGTGCGGAGCGCCTTGTCTTTACCACTCTGCATGCAGGCGGTAAATTCGACGATTCCGCTTATAAGACCAGCGGAGGGCTTCACGGAGTGGGTTCTTCTGTCGTAAACGCTTTGTCTGCATATCTGACGGTTCAGGTAAAAAACGGCGGATTTATTTATGAGGATAAATATGAAAGAGGCAATCCGGTCATCGAGCTGCAAAACGGGCTGCTTCCTGTTATCGGTAAATCCAAGGCGACGGGAACAAGGGTGAACTTCCTTCCGGATGACACGATTTTCGATAAGACGCGTTTTAAGGAGGATGAAGTGAAAAGCCGCCTTCATGAGACGGCGTATTTGAATCCGGCCCTTACGATTATATATGAGGATAAAAGAAAGGCTGAAGCCGAATATATCGAATATCACGAGCCCGAAGGCATTGTGGGCTTCATCCGCGATATGAATAAGACGAAGGAGAGTATACACGACGTCATTTACTTCAGCGGAGAAAGTGAGGGCATATCCGTCGAGGTGGCCTTTCAGTATGTGAATGAATTTCACGAAAATGTACTTGGTTTTTGCAATAATATATACAATGCGGAAGGCGGCACTCATCTGACCGGCTTTAAAACCATGTTCACTAACGCGATTAATAATTATGCTAGAGAGCTTAATATACTGAAGGAAAAAGATGTAAACTTCACCGGAGCCGATGTGCGAAACGGAATGACGGCGGTAGTATCCATTAAACACCCGGATCCCAGATTCGAAGGACAGACGAAAACGAAGCTGGACAATCAGGATGCTGCCAAGGTGGTGAGCAAGGTGACAGGGGATGAGATTGTCCATTACTTCGACCGCAATCTGGAGACCTTGAAGAGTATTATCGGATGCGCGGAGAAAGCGGCCAAAATCCGAAAGTCGGAGGAGAAAGCGAAGACGAATATGCTCACCAAACAGAAATTTTCCTTCGATTCCAACGGAAAGCTTGCCAACTGCGAATCCAGAGACGCTTCCCGCTGCGAGATATTTATAGTTGAGGGAGATTCTGCGGGAGGAAGTGCTAAAACTGCAAGAAATCGTGCATTTCAGGCGATTTTGCCCATTCGAGGCAAGATTCTTAACGTAGAAAAGGCCAGTATTGACAAAATACTTGCAAATGCGGAAATTAAGACGATGATAAACGCCTTCGGATGCGGTTTTTCCGAGGGCTACGGCAATGATTTCGATATTTCCAAGCTGCGGTACGATAAGATTATCATTATGGCCGATGCCGACGTAGACGGAGCCCATATCTCCACTCTTTTATTGACGTTGTTTTACCGATTCATGCCGGAGCTCATCTTTGAAGGGCACGTATATCTCGCTATGCCGCCCTTATATAAAGCCATGCCCGCTAAGGGGAAAGAGGAATACCTCTACGACGACAAGGCACTGGAAAAATACAGGAAGCATCACAAGGGCCCATTTACTCTGCAAAGGTATAAGGGACTCGGTGAAATGGATGCCGATCAGCTTTGGGAGACGACCCTTGATCCCGAGACCAGACTTTTGAAGCTGGTGGAAATCGAGGATGCGAGAATGGCTTCTGAGGTGACGGAAATGCTGATGGGAACGGAGGTTCCTCCCAGAAAAGCATTTATTTACGAGCATGCAGCCGATGCAGAGCTGGATGTGTAAGAAGGAATCAGAGGGGTAGAACATGGACGACAGCAGAATTATTAAGACCGAGTATTCGGAGGTTATGCAAAAATCATATATCGATTACGCAATGAGCGTTATCATTGCCAGAGCGCTTCCCGATGTAAGGGACGGGCTTAAGCCGGTGCAGAGAAGGACATTGTTCGATATGCATGAGCTTGGAATGAAATACGACAGGCCCTATCGCAAGAGCGCCCGTATCGTGGGCGATACCATGGGTAAGTACCATCCCCACGGGGACAGTTCCATTTATGAGGCCCTCGTTGTCATGACGCAGGACTTTAAGAAGGGATTACCTTTAGTGGACGGACACGGTAATTTCGGCAATATCGAAGGAGACGGAGCCGCGGCCATGAGGTATACGGAGGCGAGGCTTCAGAAGATAACACAGGAGGCATTTCTTGCCGATCTCGACAAGGGTGTGGTGGACTTCATTCCGAACTTCGATGAAACGGAAAAGGAGCCTTCCGTGCTGCCGGTTAAGATTCCCAACCTTTTAGTGAACGGCTCAGAAGGTATTGCTGTAGGTATGGCGACAAGCATTCCGCCTCACAATCTTTCCGAGGTCATCGATGCCACCAGAGCCTATATGAAGGATGAGAACATCACCGTAAGAGAGTTGATAAAATACATGAAGGGCCCCGATTTCCCTACGGGAGGCATCGTGATCAATAAGGATGAACTTCTGGAAATCTATGAGACCGGAGCCGGCAAGATCAAGGTCCGCGGAAAGGTCGAGATCGAAAAGGGCAAGGGAGGCAAGACCAATCTGGTCATTACGCAAATCCCCTATCCGATGATAGGTCAGGGCATTTCCAAGTTCCTTTCCGACGTGGCAAGCCTCGCGGAGACGAAGAAGACCCAGGATATCGTGGATATTTCCAACCAGTCTTCCAAGGAAGGCATCCGCATAGTCATTGAGCTTAGGAAGGATGCCGATGTAGAGAATTTTACGAATATGCTCTATAAGAAGACGAGACTGGAAGACACCTTCGGGGTCAATATGCTTGCTATTGCAGACGGCAGACCTGAGATTTTGGGATTAAAGCAAATTATTAAAGCGAGCGTCGATTTTCAGTTCGAAGTTGCAAAAAGGAAGTATGAGACCCTCCTTCAAAAGGAACTGGAACGTAAAGAAATACAAGAAGGACTTATCAAGGCGTGCAACGTTATCGATTTGATCATAGAGATATTGCGCGGGAGCAAGGACCGGGCCATGGCAAAGGCCTGCCTGATAGATGGTGTGGTGGACGGAATCAAGTTCCGGTCTAAGGAATCCAAAATCATGGCGGCACAGCTCATGTTCTCCGAAAAGCAGGCGGACGCTATTCTGGATATGCGTCTCTATCGGTTGATCGGTCTGGAAATAGAGGCGTTAATCAGCCAGCACGAGGAAACCATGGCAAATATTTACCGGTACGAAGATATTCTCGACCGCAGGGATTCCATGGCGCAGGTTATCATGAACGAGCTGGATTCCATCAAGAAGGAATATGGACGTCCCAGAAGGACCGTGGTCGAAAACGGTACAGAAGCGGTATACGAAGACAAGAAGCTGGAAGAGATGGAAGTTATGTGCCTAATGGACCGCTTCGGCTATTTAA
Source organism: Kineothrix sp. IPX-CK (assembly GCF_039134705.1). NCBI lineage: Bacteria > Bacillati > Bacillota > Clostridia > Lachnospirales > Lachnospiraceae > Kineothrix > Kineothrix sedimenti. The sequence goes on from NZ_CP146256.1 coordinate 2,354,928, forward strand.
AAACAATAGATATTCCTACCTACGAAAGAAACAAGGAGGCAGCGGATGCGGAAAACCGATTTGTATTCCCCTGCAAAAACGTGGGGCGCATCTGCCTTTTCACAAATAAAGGACAGCTACATACGATCAAGGTAATGGATCTTCCGTTTGGAAAATTCAGGGACAAGGGCGTTCCGGTGGACAATGTGAGCAACTACAATTCGGGAAAGGAAGAAATCATATTAGTTACCAGTCAGTCCCAGCTTAATCTCTACCGGATTATCTTTTCCACCAAACTGTCTATGTTAAAAGTCGTAGACGGAGGAGAATTTGATGTCACGAAGCGCACAGTGGCGGCGACCAAGCTTCTGGACGGAGACGAGGTAGTGAGTGTGGAGATTTTTGACGGACAGAAAAGCATCGTTCTTCAGACCACAGCCGGATTTTTTCTCCGCTTTCCGGTGGAAGAGATTCCTGAAAAGAAGAAAGGCGCGGTAGGAGTACGCGGAATGAAGCTCGGCGAGGAAGACAGCGTGGAAGCAGTTTATTATACGCTGGGAACCGGAGAAAACTCGGTAGAATACAAGAATAAAAAGGTGGAGCTGAACAAGCTGAAGATGGGAAAGAGAGATACGAAGGGCATTAAAATTCGTATATAATATTTCGCAAAAAGATTGACCGCAAGCCTTGAAACGATTAATATGGAGGTATATATGAGAGTAATAGCAGGAACGGCGAGAAGCCTGAGATTGAAGACTGTCGATGGGCTGAATACAAGACCGACTACCGACAGAATAAAAGAGACCTTATTTAATATGTTACAACCATATGTAGCGGACAGCATTTTTATCGATCTGTTCAGCGGAAGCGGTGGAATCGGGATAGAGGCTTTAAGCCGCGGAGCCCAAAAAGCTTATTTTGTGGAAAGCGGAAAGGATGCTTTTTCCTGTATTACTCATAACGTAAGTTTTACCGGTTTTGAGGATAAGGCGGTGCTTTTAAAGCAGGATGTTCTGACTGCCCTGTCCATGTTTTCTGAAAAAGAAGCGGACATTATTTTCATGGATCCGCCTTATGCCTCCGGCGCAGAGAAGGAAGTGTTGCTGGCACTGTCGGACAAGCCTTATGTGACGGAAAACACTTTGATCGTTGTGGAAGCAACGTTGGAAACAGATTTTTCATATTTGAACAGTTTGGAAGATTTTGGATTAAAGATTTGGAAAACGAAAAATTATAAAACGAATAAACACGTATTTATAATAAAAGAAGGGACAAATAAATGAAATCTGCGATATATCCGGGAAGCTTTGACCCGGTGACCTTCGGACATCTGGATGTAATAAAGCGTACGGCGAATATTTTTGACGAATTAACGGTAAGTGTGTTGGATAATCACTTAAAGACTCCGTTGTTTTCTGTGGAAGAACGTGTTAAGATATTACAGGAAGCGACGAAGGACATCCCTAATATAAAGATAGATTCTTTTAGTGGTTTGCTGATCGATTATGCGAAGAAAAAAGGTGTACATGTAGCGGTAAGAGGACTTCGTGCCATCACCGATTTTGAATATGAGTTACAGATTGCCCAGACGAACCATAAACTTTCAGGGGGCCAGTTGGATACAATGTTTTTGACCACCAGTCTGGAATATGCTTACTTAAGCTCCAGCAGTGTAAAGGAAATTGCCAGCTTCAACGGAGATATATCCATGTGTGTGCCGGAATTCATCGCTAAGCTTGTCTATGCAAAATATGGATTTATAAGAGAATAAAATTGTCATGCGCGGCTGACCGCAATAGGAGATTTGTATATGAGCAGTAGAATCGAACAATTGATAGACGAGATAGAGGAATATATTGACAGTTGTAAATATCAACCTTTATCCAATACGAAAATAATTGTAAACAAAGAGGAAATTGACGAATTGCTCAGAGAGCTTCGCATGAAAACTCCCGATGAAATCAAGCGCTATCAGAAAATCATAAGCAACAAGGAAGCCATTTTGAACGATGCACGTTCCAAAGCGGAGGCCCTGATTAACGAAGCCACAATGCATACTAACGAACTTATTAATGAGCACGAAATTATGCAGCAGGCATATGCGCAGGCTAATGAGGTGGTTACGCTGGCGTCACATCAGGCGCAGGAGATTTTGGACAATGCTACAATAGAAGCCAACAACATTCGGTCCGCGGTAATGCAGTATGCGGATGAGATGTTAGCGAATCTTGAGAACTTAATCGCACAGACAGCCAACATGACTACCGCACATTATGAGAGTTTTGTCAATAACCTAAACAGTTATGCTGAAATCGTGAGGGCGAACAGAGCGGAGTTAAATCCTCAGGAAGAGGATGATTTATTGAAGGAAGGTGTAGGAGATGCCGAAGCGGAATCTCTGAATCTCGATTTGCTGAAGTGAAAACAACGATCTATTTGAACCGGCTTCGCCTTTGACGGAGCCGGTTTTATATATGGAGGAAACGGTAAGAAACGAGGAGGGTTATGAGAAAGACAGCGGTATATGTTTTAGCGGGAATTTTGATGTTCTTTGGCGGAAGCCTGAATGTCCACGGCGCACAGCTGGGCCAGCAGGATACGGAAACTGCACAATCGGCTGAGATCGCGCAGGAGGAGGCGCCTCCTATTGTAGTAGTGCTGGATCCAGGGCACGGCGGAGAGAATCTGGGAGCAGAATACGAGGCGTATACAGAAAAGTATATGACCATGACGGTGGCGAAGTCCATGAAGGCAGAGCTTGAAAAATATGAAGGAATCACTGTTTATCTGACGAGAGAAGGGGATAAAGATATGACCCTCGAAGAGAGGGTAGACTTTGCCAAGTCCGTGAATGCAGATTTTTTATTCTGCCTGCATTTCAATATGTCTGTGAAACACGATCTGTTCGGAGCGGAGGTGTGGATTTCCGCATTCGATAATGAATATCAAAAGGGCTATACATTCGCCAGTGCAGAAATGGATATGTTGACGGAACTGGGACTTTATTCCAGAGGAATTAAGACGAAATTAAACGACGAAGGTTCGGATTATTATGGGATTCTTCGCCACGCTACGGAAAATGACCTTCCGGCGGCGCTCATTGAACACTGCCATCTGGATCAGGAAAACGATAAAGAATTTTATAACTCTCAGGAGAAGCTGGAGAAGTTCGGTATTTTAGACGCTACTGCAGTAGCTAGATATTATGGACTGAAATCGGATATCCTTGGCGTAGACTACAGCAGTTATCAAAATGTAGAGATACCCGTTCCTGCCTCTCCCGTAAAGCCGGACGATACAAAACCGGATATCTGCATCATCGATGTGAAGGATGTGAACGAGGAGAACGGTGACGTTACCGTAAGCCTCTCGGCACAAGATTATGACAGCTATATGCTCTATTATTCCTATAGCTATGACGGAGGATTGACCTTTTCCGATTTGCAGAAGTGGGAAGAGGGAGAGGATACCATAAGCTTTACTATGAACGTGCCTTCCGGCACGCTTCCTGAAATCGTGGTGAATGCGTATAATGGCTTCGACAAGTTCACCGAGAGCAACCATATACACCTTTCTTCCTTAATTTATGGCGAACCTGAAACGGAAGAAGCCGTAGAGGCGAGCAATATGAATGCAGGCTCATCCGCAGGCGAAGAGGAGCTCGGCTCTATAGAAGCGCCGGAAGAACAGCAGGATAACAACTTGAAGGAAAAGGCTCCGAAGGAAGAAAAAGAAATAACAGTAATCTATTTCCTTCAAGTGATCTTGATCTGTATTGCCATTTTATTCGTGCTCTTTTCCTTTGCCATGATTTTGATTTCCGCACGCTCAAAGAAGAAAAGAAGACGGAGAAAATAAAAACCACATTCCGTAGTACACCGCTGTAATAGCACTCAGCGCCAGCTTATGCAAAATATAGCTTTTTAAAGACAGCCCAGTATCCTTAATCATGCTGTAAGTCTGGGCGATGCAGGAAAAGCCTCCGAAGGGCAGAATGAGCAGGATGACCAGAGGCGCAGAACTTCCCATACGGCTTATTCCACTTGTGATTTCCAGCAGACAGTTTATAAGTGCACAGAGATGTATACCGAACAAGTATTTGTTATACAGAAAAAACTGTGGAATTAGATTTAACAGGTTGAACAGGACCATATATCCTCCCAGCTTTGAGATGCCGTACAGGCCGGACATGATGGAATCGTCCAGCGCGTCCAAAAGAGTGTCCGTTTGCTTTGTTTCAGCAGCGGACAGCATCATCGGTGCCCGCTTCCCTACAGGATTCATGTTTTTATAGAGGGTATACCTTAACAGGATACCATATAAAAAAGGAAGTCCATACATCCCAAGTACATAGGGAACCCTTTTTTGCAGGCCGAGAACAGGAAGTACGAAGCTCATAAAATAGATGGGGCCGATATTGTTGCAAAAAGCCAGCAGAAACTGGGCTTCTTCTTGCGACAGCTTACCTCTGGAAAGCAAATCAGCGATAACCTTCGCTCCCATGGGAAAGCCACATAAGAAGCCGATGACCAGCGTATAAATACCGTTAGGGCTGATGGACAGCAATGGCTTAAGAATAGGGGTTAACACACGCACGAAACTTTCCGTCAGATTCAAGCGGATCATAATTCCTGTCAAAATCATAAACGGCAGGAGTGTAGGTATCATTCTGTTGAACCATAGCTGCAAGCCGATAAAGGAGTAGGAAAGACTTTCCGCAGGAAAAGTCAAAAGTAATAGCGTTAAAAAAAAGAAAAAAACTGTGAGCAAAAAAGTTTTTAGATTTTTCTTCAAAAATATCACCGCAGATCGAAAATGAAGTATATTACAGTTATATGTGCGGGTACAGGAAATAAGAATGGAAGAAAGGCTGAGGGAATGTTGCGTTTGGATAAATTTTTGTGCGAAATGAATATCGGCAGCCGAAGTCAGGTGAAGCTTTATTTAAAGCAGGGCTTAGTGACGGTAAACGGCGAGATCATAACCAAACCCGAAACGAAGGTGGATGAGAATAAAGATGAGGTTGCTTTTAAGGGAGCATCCTGCCGCTACAGAAGGTATGTATATTATATGCTGAATAAGCCGCAGGACATAGTATCCGCCACTAAAGATAACTTAAACGTCACGGTAACGGAACTTTTGAAGGATACCGGCTATATGGATTTATTTCCGGTAGGACGGCTGGACAAGGATACGGAAGGTCTTTTGCTCATGACCAATGACGGGGCGCTGGCTCACGATCTGCTTTCTCCTAAAAAACATGTGAAAAAGGTTTACTTTGCAAGGTTGGAGCGAGCCCTTACGGAGGAGGACGTACGTCTGCTGGAACAGGGGGTGGACATCGGAGAAGAGAAATATACGCTTCCCGCCCGGGTGGAGATTTTGCCTGATCAATGTATTCATCTGACGATTACAGAAGGAAAATTCCATCAGGTAAAGCGTATGCTGAATGCGGTGGGCAACAACGTCTTGTATTTAAAGAGGGTCGTTATGGGAAGCCTGAGGTTAGACGAAGGATTAAGGCCGGGAGAATATCGGGAATTGACAACGGAAGAAATACAATGCCTGAAGCAAAAAGGTTGCGGAGAAAAAGGATGAAATATGTAAAAAAACTGCTATATTTATTTCTAGGAATACTTTCTCTTTTAAACTTAATCATAATTATAAGTGCGTTTAATCCGGATTTTTCGGATAGGCTCTCGGATTTTTTGTATTCTCATGACATTTTACCTCAGGAAACCCTCCAGGAGGAAATAGAAGTCCCTAAGGAACTGTCGGTATCGGATGCTGCGGGAGATACGCATGCTTATACTTCTGATGAACTACTAAGTGATATTTCGGAAATCGGAAAAGATGATTTGCCGGAAGACGGCTCCTACATTCCTCCGGAAAAATCTGTAGTAGAAGTTCCGGAAGAGGTTGCTGATAAAAGCGGATATGTTCCCGTTCAGGATACAAACGAGCAGGTTGATGATAACGAAGCGCAGGATTTAGAGAACCAGCTTGCTTATGGTGAAACCGGCGACGGCCTGACCTTCAATACGGAACTTTATCCTTATTATGGTATGCTGGACGCGCCGCTGCAAAAGCTCTACCGTCAGATATATGCCAACGCAATGGCTTTAAACGGAATATTCACTCCGGTAGAGAAGGTAGGGATACAACAGCTTAGGAACGTTTTTATGGCAGTGTTCAATGACCATCCTGAAATTTTCTGGATGGACTCTGCGTACCGGGGCAGGTTTTCGGCAGGAGGCATCTGTATGCAAATCGTTCTGCAGTTTAACCAGACCGCAGATAACCTATCGGCATCTAAAGCCGAGTTCGAAGAAGCTGCCGAGGAAATTTTAAGCGGTGCACGAAATATGGGGAGCGACTATGAAAAAGAGGTATATGTTCACGATGCCTTACTGGACAGGATTCAGTATAATATGGCCGCGCCTCTTAATCAGACAGCCTACAGTGCATTAGTAAACGAACAAACGGTATGTGCGGGTTATGCACGGGCTTTTCAGTATTTAATGGAGCAGCTTGGGGTACCTTGTTATTATTGTACGGGCTATGCCGGCCAAAATCACGCTTGGAATATCATCAAGCTGGATGGGGAGTTCTATAACGTGGATTCCACCTGGAACGATACGGATCCTAATACTTATGATTATTTCAATAAAACAGACGGATATTTTGCTGTCACTCACGTCAGGGAGGACTTATCAGTGTATTTGCCCGCTTGTAACGGACAAAAGTACCAAGCGCAGGAAAACGAAGCGCAGAGCGCATCGGACAGCAGGAGGAGTCTGGATGATATCGGATTTTCCTCAGATGCAGTGCTTACCGGTCTGGAGGATTATTATCAGAACTGCTATAACAATATTATGCAAAGCGGCGGTTCCGTTCAGTTCCAGAACGTAGTGGACAGCGCCGATTTATGGCAGCAATGCTATGACGCTTATAACAGCGGGGTATATGCCGATGCTTATATGAACCAAGTTCTATCGGAGCTGAATGCGTCCTCCTGCCAAGTGGATGTCCAGGCGGAAGAGCTTTCAGGCGGGAAAGTACTGCTGACCCATAATATAACGGTGAATTATTAATGTTTGCTCTATAGGGACATACGTGATATGATTAATTGAATTGTCCCGGAAGATAAGATAATGCATCATAAATTAAGGCGCAGACAAAAGAAATAAAGGGGAAAAAGAAGAAGCAGGAGACAGCATGGGAACAAGAAACATTTTGAAAAACAAGTATTATCTTTATATGACGGAATTCTTTGCGGGAACGGCAGTAATGGCAGTAGAGCTGGGCGCCAGCAGGCTGTTAGCGCCTTATTTCAGTTCTTCCCAGATCGTATGGACAATTATCATAGGCACTATTATGATCGCCATGGCTTTAGGAAATATATGGGGAGGCCGGAGTGCAGATAGGAATCCGGATCCGGACAAGCTGTATATGAGATTAATTATTGCCGCTATTTGGATTGCAGCGATTCCTCTTGTTGGCAAATATATTATACTGGGAATATCTGCGGTGCTGGTATTTACGGTCAATAATAACTTTTTGATTCTGGCGGGCTTCATTGCCTGTATGGTCATATTCGTTTTTCCGCTTTTTTTACTCGGAACGGTAACGCCGTCACTAGTGAAATATACGGTGGAGAGCTTGGATGACAGCGGCAAGACTGTAGGAACCTTAGGCGCCTTCAACACTATCGGAAGTATTATCGGAACCTTCATGCCAACCTTTGTCACCATTCCGGCGGTTGGAACCTCCATTACCTTTTTGATTTTCTCGGGTATCCTGCTTGTTCTCGGACTGGTATATTTCTTTAGCAAGAAGAAAAAAGGGAAGGCCTGTGCTGCAGCAACTGTGCTTTTTGTACTATGCGGCATCTTCGGGAACTCGGACAGTTTCGCCTTTTGGGAAAAGAATCTGGTTTACGAGGGGGAATCCATTTACAACTATTTGCAGGTGAAGGAAACCGATGACAGTGTTATCCTTTCCACGAACGTATTATTCGGGGTGCAGTCGATCATGAAAAAAGACGACTCCCTCACCGGGATGTATTACGATTATGCTCTTGCCGCACCCGTCATGGCAGGCATTGCCGAGCGCGGAGAAGGGGATATACTTATTCTTGGGATGGGTACGGGAACATATGCCAAACAGTGTATGAAGTATTTTGATAACATAAACGTGGAAGGTGTGGAAATCGACCAAAAGATTACGGATTTGGCGAGAGAATATTTTGAATTGCCCGATGCGGTCAACGTGACGACTTACGACGGCCGCGCTTACCTTCAAGCAATAGACGATAAATATGATGTCATCATGGTAGACGCCTATCAGGATATTACGATTCCCTTCCAGATGTCTTCCATAGAGTTTTTTACTATGGTAAAGGAGCATTTAAAGGATAACGGAGTGATGGTGGTAAATATGAATATGCATTCTGAAGAAAAAGGTAATATTAATGATTATCTTTCGGATACTATCGCGAACGTCTTCCCCCATGTATTCACGGTAAATGTTAAGGGTGCTACTAACAGAGAGCTTTTTGCCACATTAAATGAGGATGCGGCGGAGTATTTGAAAATGAGTGCCGATGTAAATTCTGAACATAATAAAGACTATGTCGCTGAAATTAACAACGAAGAGCTGGCGGCTATGATAAGGATTGTAGACGCAGGACTTACGGCTTATGAAAAGGGAGAATATCTTCTGACCGACGATAAGGCTCCGGTGGAGCTGCTTGGAATGAGCGTAATCGATGGATTGATTCGGGATGAAATCGGCTATTATAAGGAAATTTTTAAAGAGCAGGGCATTTCCGGTCTGTTGAACCAAATGTAGCTTATAGATATTGAGAATTATTTTCTGTAAAAATATTTCGTACCATCTTGTAATTTTTTAAAGTAGTTGTTATAATAGTGTAAGTGGTTAGTTCTCGCTAACTAATTGCGAATAAATCATGGACAACTCCTTTTGCCTTATCTATATTATTTGAAACCTTATAAGCATAGTCGCAGAGGCAAAAGGGGGAATCCCTCCAAGGGAAAGGAATGGTTATTAAGTATGAATTATTTGGAAATTGAAAAAGTAATCGGACGCGAAATCATCGACTCAAGAGGAAATCCCACCGTAGAAGCAGAGGTTCATCTGTTTGACGGCACCGTGGGCAGAGGGGCAGCGCCCAGTGGGGCTTCCACCGGAGAGTTTGAGGCGCTGGAGCTGCGCGACGCAGACAAGAACCGTTTTGGAGGAAAGGGCGTTCTTAAGGCGGTACATAATATCAATACGGTAATTAATGATACTTTAAAGGGGATGGATGCTTCTGACATCTATGGAGTAGATGCAGCAATGATAAAGGCGGACGGTACGAATGATAAGTCTAAGCTTGGAGCCAACGCTATACTGGCCGTTTCTATTGCATGTGCGAGAGCAGCAGCTATTGCACTCGATATTCCGCTTTATCGTTTCCTCGGCGGTGTTAACAGCAACAGACTTCCGGTGCCTATGATGAATATTTTAAACGGCGGCGCACATGCAGCGAACACTGTAGACGTTCAGGAATTCATGATCATGCCCGTAGGCGCAAGCAGCTTCAAAGAAGGACTCCGCCAGTGTACGGAGGTATTCCATGCGTTAGCGTCATTGCTCAAGAAAAAGGGATTGGCTACCTCCGTGGGAGATGAAGGAGGATTCGCACCCGACCTCGCAAGCGATGAGGAAGCAATCGAGTATATCCTGGAAGCAGTAAAGGCGGCGGGTTACGAACCGGGCAAAGATTTTGTACTGGCTATGGACGCAGCTTCCAGCGAATGGAAGGGTGAGAAAAAGGGGGAATATGTACTTCCCAAAAATGGCAAAAAGTTTACTTCCGTAGAATTAGTGGCTCACTGGAAGGAGCTTTGCGAAAAATATCCTATCTATTCTATCGAAGATGGTTTGGACGAGGAGGACTGGGAAGGTTGGCAGATTATGACCAAGGAACTGGGAGATAAGGTACAGTTGGTAGGCGACGACTTGTTCGTGACCAATACCGAGCGTCTCCAAAAAGGCATTGGCCTCGGCTGTGGCAACTCCATCCTTATTAAATTAAATCAAATCGGCTCCGTATCGGAGACCTTGGAAGCTATTAAAATGGCACATAAGGCGGGCTATACTGCAATTTCTTCCCATCGTTCGGGAGAAACAGAGGATACGACTATCGCTGATTTGGCTGTAGCGTTGAACACCTGCCAGATCAAGACTGGTGCACCGAGCAGAAGTGAAAGAGTTGCAAAGTATAATCAATTGCTGCGCATCGAGGAAGAACTTGGAGCAAGCGCTGTATACCCTGGCTTCGACGCTTTTTAACTTATAATTTTCAGGACACGAAAATCCGCACCCGTTTAAGCGAGTGCGGATTTCTTATGGCCTTTATTTTGTTTTATGTTCCTATATGACTTTATGTGGTTCGTATGCTGCGGTTATTTAATATACTTCTTGATTGCCTCAAAACTTTCCGCACTGATAACATGCTCGATGCGACAGGCGTCGTCGGCAGCGGTCTTTTTATCCACACCAAGCTTCACCAGCCAGGAGGAGAGCAGCTCGTGGCGTTCATATATTATATCGGCGATTTCCCGGCCCGCTGTGGTAAGCCGGATGAATCCTTCCTTGGATACGGTTATATATTCTTTTTCACGCAGGTTTTTCATCGCCACACTGACGCTGGACTTCTTGAACCCCAGTTCCTCGGCGACGTCCACGGAACGTACTACTGGATGGGATTTGCTCAATATTAAAATAGTTTCTAAATAGTTTTCTGCTGATTCGTTTATATGCATAATTTTTACCTCAATTTTGATAAGATTCAATGAAAAAAGATGAAAATAAAATATCGGGCCCCCCTGTCAAATTGCTATTATTATAGCATATGTTACCAAAAACAGCAAATTATAAAAAGTGTTTATAAAAATCTTGACAATCATTTTAAGTTAGAATATACTAACTATGAAAGAACGTAATGAAAATAATTATCAAAATCACTTAAAGTACAACGAGAAAGAAGGATGAGCGATGCCCTTAACAATGGTAAAAGCAGGAGAACCTAATGTAATACGTAAAATCGGCGGCAAGGAAGAAACTCGGAGATTTTTAGAAAACCTCGGCTTTGTAACGGGCGGCATAGTTACCGTAGTATCTGAAATCGGCGGCAATATGATAGTCAATGTGAAGGATTCCAGAGTTGCTATCGGCAAAGATATGGCGATTAAAATTATGGTAAATTAAGATATCATAATAATAGGATGGGAGAAGGAGAAACGATGAAGACATTAAAGGATGTTTCGTGCGGCGAAACGGTAAAAGTGATGAAGCTGACGGGAGAAGGCCCCGTAAAGAGGCGTATCATGGATATGGGAATCACGAAGGGCGTGGATATTTTCGTAAGAAAAGTAGCTCCCCTTGGAGACCCTGTAGAGGTTATGGTGAGAGGCTATGAATTATCCTTGCGTAAGGCTGATGCCGAGATGATTTCGGTGGAATAAATTTTTACTAACAGGTTAGTGGTGACTAATGAGAGGTAGAAATATTAAACGAAACGAATAATGATTTGCTGTAAAGCAGAAAGAGGAAGAATATGTCTATTAAGATTGCGTTAGCAGGTAATCCAAACTGCGGTAAAACCACATTATTTAATGCGCTGACCGGTTCCAATCAATTCGTAGGAAACTGGCCGGGTGTTACGGTAGAGAAAAAGGAAGGAAAACTGAAAGGGCATAAGGATGTTATCATTATGGACCTTCCCGGTATCTATTCTCTTTCTCCCTATACTTTGGAAGAGGTAGTTGCAAGAAATTATCTGATCGGAGAAAGACCGGATGCAATTCTCAATATTGTAGACGGAACAAATATTGAAAGAAACCTGTATTTGTCCACACAGCTTATGGAATTGGGGATTCCCGTAATCATGGCCGTAAATATGATGGATATCGTAGAGAAAAACGGCGATAGAATACATATAGATAAGCTGAGCAAGAGTCTTGGCTGCGATGTGGTAGAGATTTCCGCATTAAAGGGAACCGGCATCGAAAAAGCGGCGCAGAAGGCTGTGACTGTTGCGAACCAGAAGAATATTGCTATACCCGTACACAAATTTGCACCAGAGGTGGAAACCGTTCTGGAAGCTATAGAGCAGAAGCTGGGGAGTGATATTCCAAAAGAGCAAAAGCGTTTCTTCGCTATAAAATTATTGGAAAAAGATGATAAAATACGGAGCCAAATGAATCTGGTACCTGATGTATCAAAGGAAATCGAGCAAATCGAGAAGATACTTGACGACGACACGGAAAGTATCATCACCAATGAAAGATATGTTTATATTTCATCCATCATCGGAGAGTGCTATACGAAGGGCAGAAAGGACAGCCTGACGATTTCTGATAAAATTGACAGGATTGTGACGAATCGTATCCTTGCCCTGCCTATTTTTGCTGTGGTAATGTTTATTGTTTATTATGTGTCCGTTACTACGGTAGGAACATGGGCCACCGATTGGGCGAATGACGGATTATTCGGCGAAGGTTGGAGCTTATTCGGCTTGGAAGTCCCCGGAATCCCTGTACTTGTTGACTCTGCACTAACAGCGATAGGATGTGCGGATTGGCTTCAGGGACTGATTCTAGACGGAATCGTAGCCGGTGTGGGTGCCGTACTCGGCTTTGTACCTCAGATGTTAGTGCTGTTTATCTTTCTTGCCTTTTTGGAAGCTTGCGGATATATGGCGCGAGTCGCTTTTATCATGGATAGAATTTTCCGCAAATTCGGACTTTCCGGCAAGTCTTTCATACCTATGCTCATCGGAACCGGCTGCGGCGTTCCGGGCGTTATGGCGTCCCGTACGATAGAAAACGACCGTGACAGAAAAATGACTATAATGACCACGACATTCATTCCCTGTGGTGCGAAGCTTCCTATTATTGCCTTGATTGCAGGTGCTTTGTTTCAGGGGGCATGGTGGGTGGCTCCCAGCGCTTACTTTGTAGGTATTGCTGCGATTATCTGCTCCGGCATCATCCTTAAGAAAACCAAAATGTTCGCAGGAGATCCTGCCCCTTTCGTTATGGAGCTTCCTGCTTATCATATGCCTACGGTAGGAAATGTACTTAGAAGCATGTGGGAGAGAGGCTGGTCTTTTATCAAAAAAGCCGGAACGATCATACTTTTATCTACTATCGTAGTATGGTTTACGACCTTCTTTGGCTGGGTAGACGGACAATTTAGAATGCTTGAGGACTTGGAAATAGACCATAGTATCCTGGCAAGCATCGGAAATGCCATTAGCTGGATATTCATTCCTCTTGGTTGGGGTGACTGGAAATCTACAGTTGCAGCGATTACAGGTCTGGTCGCAAAAGAAAATGTAGTAGGAACCTTTGGTATTCTGTTCGGCTTTGCGGAAGTGGCTGAAGATGGTACGGAAATCTGGGGGACTCTGGCAGGCAGCATGACGGCAGTAGCCGCATATTCCTTCCTCGTGTTCAACCTTTTGTGCGCACCTTGCTTTGCAGCTATGGGAGCTATCAAGAGAGAAATGAACAATACGAAATGGTTCTGGTTCGCCATCGGATATCAGACTTCCCTGGCGTATGTAGTAGCTATGTGTGTTTACCAATTTGGTACGCTTTTAACCACTGGTACTTTCGGTATATTAACAGTTGTTGCCTTACTGTTCTTCATAGGGTTTATTTATCTGCTGTTCAGGCCTTATAAGGAAAGCAGCTCCCTTAAATTGAATACGAAGAACTTAGCTCAGGCAAAATAAAACCTATTCACAAAATTTGTACCTACGTTTGAGGTTCAGATTTATAGAAAGGAAGTGTTCTATATATGGGAACAATTATTGTAGGCGCGATTGTGCTCGGCTTGGCGGCCATCGCCATAGGGAGCATGATACGCGATAAAAAGAACGGCAAATCAATACAATGCGGTGCGGACTGTAAACATTGCGGAGGCCATTGCGGGCAGTAAAGATGGAGGTACGTAAGTGACAGTTGACAGAAACAATCCTGAAAAAAGAAAAATCCCTGATTCCAGAAGCTATCATAGGACGCGGATGCAACGTGAGATGATTATTGACAGCCTGCGGGAAAGAGGATGCAGAATTACAAAACAACGACTTACTTTAATCGATATTATTTTGGAAAACGAGTGCTCAAGCTGCAAGGATATTTTCTACAAGGCGGCAAAAATCGATAACCAGATAGGTACTGCTACCGTTTATCGGATGGTAAATATCCTGGAAGAAATCGGAGCGATCAGCCGGAAGAATATGTACAGGGTATCATATTCGGAGCATTGCTCCATGGAGGATGCCTGCGTAGTGGTGTTAGAAGACGATACGACCTACCATCTTTCAGCGAAAAAATGGAACTCGGTCATTCAGGCAGGACTTATTACCTGCGGTTATATGACAAACCAGAAAATTAAATCTATTACTGTAAAACCTTGTGAATGCGAAAAAGCGGAATGTTAATTCATTCCGTTTTTTCTATAATAAGATTTTGTTCTGAAAAAAATCGTAGGACAGGATATGCTATAGGATATCAAATGAAGTATTTACACATATCTTACAAATGGGATATCAAAAAAGAAAGATAAATCATATACTTATACGGTTTACAAATGTGCCTGAATGTCGAAAAAGGTAGAATAGACAAATTTGGTGTTAAAAATTTGCTAATTTTAATTTATATTGTTGATTTTATCTTTTTTCAAGGTTATAATTTATCGCGTTGGCAATGAGATAAGGATGAGATTTTCCTTACCGCTTAATTGCAGTCATCATAGTTAAAAAAAATTAGGTAAGGCGAGGTCGAAAAGTATGAAGTATCTAAGATTTTTGTTAATCTGCGTTCCGTTGTCCTTTATAGGATATTTTATGAACTGGAGCGCAACAGTTATGTTCATTTTAACTTGTATTTCCATTATTCCTTTAGCGGGCTATTTGGGAAATGCTACCGAGTCAATCGCGGTTTATACAGGTCCTAAGGCCGGCGGTTTTTTAAATGCAACCTTCGGTAATGCCACAGAGCTTATCATCAGTTTCTTTTCAATCCGTGCAGGATTGTATGAAGTGGTAAAGGCTACTTTGGCAGGCTCCGTATTGGGAAACATATTGTTGGTTTTGGGCTGCAGCATCTTAGCCGGCGGACTTAAACACAAGGTATTGAAATACGATGCGAAGGTAGGTCGTTCTACGGCGACCATGTTGCTTTTTGCAGTGGTAGCGCTTGCTATGCCGGCGGTTTTTATGTCGGATCTATCCGAGAACATCATCGTTTCCAAGTATGAGAACTTTAGTATTATTACAAGTGTCATCATGCTTTGCACCTATGTAGTAGGAGTTGTATACTCCTTTAAAGGCCAGAATGACCTATATGAGGGTATGGAAGAGGATGAAGAGGCGGAGTGGAGTCTTCCGATCAGTATTACCGTTCTTGCAATAGCTACTATTTTAATTGCAATCGAATCCGAACTCCTGGTTTCCAGCATCGAGCCGATGACGGCGGCAGTCGGTATTTCAGAGATGTTTGTCGGAATTATCCTGATTCCTATCGTAGGTAATGCGGCAGAGCACAGTACCGCAATCATCATGGCATTGAAGAACAAAATGGATATTTCTATAGAAATTGCAGTAGGCTCCAGTTTGCAGATAGTTTTGTTCGTAATTCCGATTTCCGTAATCATGAGCCTTTTCATAGCGGATACACCGATGAGCATTATCTTTAAGATAGAAGAAATCTTCTTGTTTGCAGCCAGCGTATTTATCGTAAATCATATTGTAAAGGCTGGAAGAACAGACTGGATGGAGGGCTTGAAGCTCATATCCGTTTACATCATCGCAGCGGTCGGTTTCTTTATTCTATAAATCATAAACTTTTGAAGTGGCTTGGGCGGGGTTAATTCCCCGCCCTTTTTATTATTTATTGCCAGGATCCATAGCAGCAATCAGCAAAAGTATCACGTGCGCATTTGCCTGAGATATGGTATGATATTATGATAAATAAATGGATGAATTCAGTCTTTAATTTGTAAGAACATATTTGAAGAAGAGCGCGGTTGTAAAGGAAAGGAAGTATGATGTTAAAGGATATAGATGCGGTTATTTTCGACTTGGACGGTTCACTGGTGGACTCCATGTGGATATGGGAGCAGATTGATATCGAGTATTTGGGACGATTTGGAATAGCACTTCCCGATAACCTGCAATATGAAATAGAAGGAAAGAGCTTTAGTGAAACCGCTTATTTTTTCAAGGAGCGTTTTCAAATTCCTGATCCGGTTCAAAAAATAAAAGATGACTGGAATGAAATGGCATGGAATAAATATAGCTGCGAGGTTCCTCTGAAAGACGGTGCGGATTCCTTTCTGTCCTATTGTAAGGCCAATAATATTAAATTAGGAATAGCAACCAGCAATTCCAGAGAGCTGGCTATGAACGTAGCCGCCGTACACGGGTTGGAGAACTACTTCGACTGCATTATGACCGGTTGTGACGTAGAAAAAGGAAAGCCTGCCCCCGATATTTATCTGGCAGTAGCGGACGCTCTTAAGGTGGATCCTTCTCGTTGCCTCGTATTCGAGGACATTATTCCGGGAATCTTGGCGGGTAAAGCGGCAGGAATGAAGGTATGCGCCGTAGAGGATACCTACTCCGAAGGGATAAGGGCGGAGAAAAAAGAGCTGGCTGATTATTATATTGAAGACTATACGAATCTTACCTCCTTTTATTAAAGGCTTCAGGATAGATGTTTAGCCTGCAAATAAAAAGTCAATAGGAAATTGAAGAATTTGTGAAATAATTTATATGCAGGATTTTAAGCATCACAAATAGACCACCGCTATACGCTGGTCTAAAAAGGAAAGAGTGTGATAATTATTGTGGGAGAGATGCTAAATATTCTTTTACTCTTCCATAGTAGATGCGCAGGAACTTATTGGCACCTGCTGTCATGTACACATAGTAAGGCTTGCCCTGAGCACGTTTCTTGTCCAGAAATCGATAGACAGCATCATCCTGTGGTCTGGTTTTTATCAGAACGTCCATGACTTGAAATAGGGTTTTGCGCAAGGTCGAGGAACCACGTTTTGAAGTTGGTACACTTTTTTGCTCATAAGTACCAGATTCATTCACACCGGGATCAACGCCCGCAAAAGCAGTAATGGAGCCCTTGTGAGTAAAACGTGTGATATCGCCGATTTCGGCCATCAGTTGTGGGCCAAGTGACGGACCAATGCCGCACATAGCCATAACAATGGGATATTCCGGCAGTTTAGAAGCGGTTTCGTTCATCAGAGCGCGAAGTTCCTCTACCGTTTTAGAAGCGGTATTTAATTGCTCTATAGCTTGCTTAACAATAAGTTTGGTTAAATCATCTTTTGGATGTACAGGAACAAGTTCCTTGGCTGCCCCATAGATTTCTTCCGCTTTTGTCTTACTGAAGTTATACTTTTTACGTTTACACCATTTTTGATAATGGTCGATAAAAGCGTTTAATGACAGCTTACGAACACAGTCCGCATGCCAGTATGTAGTGGCGAAATCAACCCACTTCTGGCTTCCATCATCACGGGCAGGGCTGTCAAAGTAAGTATTAACACCAGGATAGGTCTGGTCAAGGATGCCGATCAGGTTGTTCTTCATAGCAGTTTTGTGCTTCATGTAGAAGCCGAACTGGCGGTTCATCGTTTTAAGTTGATTTCTTATTTCATCCATAAAACTATACTGTTTCAAATCAGTCCAACTGTCAAGAGCATAACGGGCAATTTTAACCGCATCCGCCTTATCAGACTTGACTTTGCGCAAAGAATTATCACCAAAATCTTTAATGAGCTTGGGATTCACAGCGCTTACAAACAGATTAGCATGGGAAAGCTCACGAGCCAATGGTTCGTAATAACGGCCAGTGTGCTCCATAACAATACGGGAATCACCATCAATGGATTTAATCTGTTCAATCAAGGAACGGATTTCATCAGAGGTGTGGCGGATTTCAAAGGGTGAGTAGATTATCTCACCATAAGGGCGTAGAATGGCAATCATGCTCTTGCCCTTGGAAACATCAATACCTACTGCGTTCATGTTCATAAATATGTCACTCCTTAAGATAATTGCAATGGATAGATACCAGTTTTACTCATTACCTATTCAATCTACTGTGGTGTGACACGAACGTGCCTGAGGCAGTTCAACCTGCATAAAACGAATGCTGCAAATGAGGAGCTGGCCATCAGTCTAAACAACGGACGCGAAGTCCAAGAAAGGAAGCCGATGTACCTATTGCTCCATCATTATAACAGCTTAAGCAACAAGATGGATAATTCCTTACTGGCTGTAAGGGATATTAACCATAAATATATTGTAGTAGATAGGAGAACGAACTTGACCAACGGATTTTTACCAATATCAAAAGAAGATTTAATAGAGCGGGGCATTGAACAATTGGATTTCGTCTATGTGACGGGAGATGCTTATGTAGATCATCCTTCCTTCGGCCACGCTGTTATCGGCCGTATTTTGGAGGCTAACGGCTATTCCGTAGGCATTATTGCCCAACCTGATTGGAAGGACAATAGAAGCATAACAGTACTTGGGAAGCCGAGGCTGGCTTACCTAATATCGGCAGGGAACATGGATTCTATGGTAAACCATTATTATGTATCTAAGAAACGACGGCCTAATGATGCCTATACTCCAGGCGGTGAGCCTTATAAAAGACCGGATCATGCCACTGCAGTATACGGCAATCTGATTCGCAGAACTTATAAAGATGTCCCCATTATTATCGGCGGAATCGAAGCCAGCTTGAGAAGGCTGGCCCATTATGACTATTGGACGGATAGCTTTAAGCGCTCCGTTCTGCTAGATTCTCAGGCAGATTTGATTTCTTACGGTATGGGGGAACATTCCATCGTAGAAATCGCGGATGCCCTAAACAGCGGAATCGATATAAAGGACATTACCTTTATTCAGGGAACGGTATATAAAACAAAGGATATATCAGGAGTTTACGATGGAATAGAGCTTCCATCCTACGAGTCCATGAAAGCGGACAAGAAGAAATATGCGGACAGCTTTGCCCTCCAATATGAGAATACTGACCCCTTTACGGGAAAGTTCTTAATAGAAGGATACCCAAACGGCATATATGTAGTGCAGAACCCTCCGGCAAAGCCTCTTACCAAGGAGGAGATGGACTACGTTTATGATTTGCCCTATCAAAGGACTTATCATCCATCTTACGAAGAAAAGGGCGGTGTGCCGGCAATTGCCGAGATAAAATTTTCCCTGATCAGCAATAGAGGCTGCTTTGGGGGCTGCAATTTCTGTGCGCTTACCTTTCATCAGGGGAGGACCGTTCAGGCGAGGAGCCATGAGTCCATAGTAAAGGAAGCACAGGAGCTTGCAAAGGAGCCCGATTTCAAGGGATACATCCATGATGTAGGCGGTCCGACCGCCAATTTCAGGCATCCTTCCTGCGAAAAGCAGCTCATACACGGTGTATGCAAGACAAAGCAATGCCTATTTCCTTCTCCCTGTAAGAACCTTACGGTAGACCACAGCGATTATCTTGATCTTCTGCGGAATCTTCGAAAAATACCCGGTATGAAAAAGGTATTTATACGCTCCGGCATACGCTTCGATTACCTGATGGCGGACAGCGACGATTCCTTTTTTACGGAATTGGTGGAGCATCATGTCAGCGGTCAGCTCAAGGTGGCTCCGGAGCATATTTCCGACGCAGTCTTAAGCAAGATGGGAAAACCGGAAAATGCAGTATACGAACGTTTTGTGAAGAAATACAACAAGATTAACGAACGGCTGGGGAAAAAACAGTTTCTAGTGCCCTATCTGATGTCCTCCCACCCGGGCTCTACGCTGAAAGAAGCGGTAGAGCTGGCGGAATACTTGAGAGATCTGGGATATATGCCCGAGCAGGTTCAGGATTTCTATCCAACACCCTCTACCGTCTCTACCGTCATGTATTATACGGGCATCGACCCGCGCAACGGAAAAATTGTTTATGTTTGCAAGAATCCCCATGAAAAGGCGATGCAGAGGGCTTTGATTCAATACCGTAATCCGAAAAATTACGATCTCGTGAGAGAAGCATTACTTGCCGCCGGAAGAGAGGATTTGATCGGCTTCGATAAGAAATGCCTGATTCGCCCGAGACAGACGATGCAGGAAAAAGGAAACCTTTATTCACCGGCAGGTAAAAGCGGCGCATATAAACGTAAGAATAACACCCTTAAGGGGCATGAAAAAAACAGTAATCCGAATCCGGGGAGTACTACAGCCAAAAACGTGAAGAAGAAATCAACGATCAGAAATGTTCACAAGAAAAAATAAGAGAAGTGTATTTGTTAAGCGTTAATAACTAATAGAAGGGGTGTATTTATGGGTAAAAAAAATATTGTAATTATTACGGGAGCATCTTCAGGAATGGGACAGGAGTTCGCTATGCAGCTGGACGGAATCCTGCATAGTACGGACGAACTCTGGCTGATCGCGAGACGGAAGGATCGCCTTACGGAACTGGCTCGGCTGCTTGATATTCCCA
This sequence comes from Kineothrix sp. IPX-CK, assembly GCF_039134705.1. NCBI lineage: Bacteria > Bacillati > Bacillota > Clostridia > Lachnospirales > Lachnospiraceae > Kineothrix > Kineothrix sedimenti. Next base: position 2,375,519 of record NZ_CP146256.1, read on the forward strand.
CAAAAATAATCCCCATGGACGTATCGGATAAAAACGATATGCGAGCTTTTAAGAAGATTCTGGAAATTGAGGATGTTACAGTCAGAATGCTCATTAACAGCGCAGGTTTCGGTTTGCTGGGCCCCTTTGAAGCGTTGGATATTGACGAGCAGCTGGCGATGCTGTCCGTGAACTGTGAAGCGCTAACGGAGCTGACATACTATTGTATCCCATATATGAGAAAGAACAGCCGAATTATCCAAATGGCATCAAGTGCCGGATTCCTTCCTCAAAAGAATTTTGCTATTTATGCAGCCAGCAAAGCTTATGTCCTTAGTTTTTCCAGAGCCCTCAGAGAGGAGCTGAAGTATAAAAAAATATGGGTTACGGCAGTATGCCCGGGACCGGTGGAAACGGAATTTTTTGATATTGCTGAAAAATCAGGTTCTACACTGGCTATTAAAAAATGGACAATGGTCAGCTCGCAGAAGGTTGTAAAAAAGGCGCTTTTAGATTCCTATGACAAAAAAGCGCTGTCCGTATGCAGCTTTCCTATAAAGACATTTCACGCCCTTTCAAAAATAATGCCTCATTCATGGCTGTTAGGGATAACGAATCTGCTAAAGTAATTCCATGCTTAAATAAACAGAATTAAGACTGATTTAGCATAGACGTTCAATATTAAGATACATGGAGTATAGTTATGAAGCAGGTATTAATAAAGGAAAACGAGGCCGGGCAACGTCTTGATAAATATTTGCATAAATATCTGAAGGAAGCGCAAGGAAGCTTTATTTATAAAATGCTGCGTAAGAAAAATATTATTTTAAACGGCAAAAAGGCATCCGGAGGCGAGAAACTGGAAATTGGCGACGAAATCCGTTTCTTCCTCTCGGAGGAAACCTTAAATAAGATGTCAGGAATTCCTTCGCAGCTCTCAGAAGAGCTCTCTGATAAGGAAGTGGCGGAATATAAAGCAGCATACGATAAATACAAGGAGCTTGAAATTATTTATGACAATCACCATATACTGATTGTCAATAAGCCGGAGGGAATACTGACCCAGAAAGCCGCGGCGGTCGATTTATCCTTAAACGAATGGTTCATCGGATATATGCTTCATCACGGACAACTTAGGAGGGAGGAACTTCGTACCTTTAAACCCTCAGTATGCAATCGTTTGGATCGTAATACCAGCGGCATGGTAATCTGCGGGAAGACGCTTCCCGGAAGCCAGAAGATGAGTGAGCTGTTAAAGAACAGGGACCTGCATAAATTTTATAGACTTTACGTAAAGGGGAAAGTAACGGAGCCTTCTCTTATCGAAGGCTATTTGGTCAAGGATGAGAAGCGAAATACGGTAAGAATAAGTCCCAGTCCCGTTCAGGATAAATCTTCTTATATTAAAACGAAATATGAACCCCTTAAGATTTTCGAGGATAAGACCCTGTTAGAGGTAGAACTGATTACAGGGAAAACCCATCAGATCAGAGCTCATCTTGCCAGTGTAGGACATCCTCTTTTGGGGGATTATAAATATGGAGACAAGAACTTCAACGACAGTTATAAGAAAAAATATAAGATTAAGAGCCAGCTCCTCCACGCATATCGTCTGGAATTCCCTGAGCTGGACGGAGAATTCAGCGAACTCAGCAAGCGGATATTTACAGCGAGAGCACCCCAAGTATTTTATACCTTGGAGGGGAATGGACATAAATAATAGATATGATGACTTTGGAGCATGAGTAGAGATGGGAACATGGAATTCGAGAGGATTAAGAGGGTCTACTTTGGAGGACCTGATCAACTTAACAAATGAAAGATACTTGGAAAGCGGGCTGGCGCTGATTCAGAAAATTCCGACCCCTATAACTCCTATAGCTATCGATAAGGAAAGCCGGCATATTACGCTCGCTTATTTCGAGCAGAAGAGTACGGTGGATTATATCGGAGTAGTGCAGGGCATTCCCGTATGCTTCGACGCTAAGGAATGTGCGGCGGATACCTTCACGCTTCAGAACATACATGAGCATCAGGTGGAGTTTATGAAGCAGTTCGAGAAGCAGGGAGGCATCGCTTTTTTTATCATTTATTACACACATAAGGATCTTTACTATTACCTTCCCTATGAAATGCTGAACTTTTTCTGGGAAAGAGCGGTTTGCGGCGGAAGAAAGAGCTTCCGCTTCGAGGAGCTCAACCCCGAATATATACTTCCGAAAAAGAACGGCATCTTCGTACCTTATCTGGATATGCTTCAGAAGGATTTGGAGGATAGAGAGTAGAAATCATCATTTCATTGACAAGGCAATAGTTTTACGGTATACTACCAATAGTTTTGTATGCTACCTAATTACCACTTTAATTTGATAAAGCAAAATTGGAAAGGAAATGCCTGTTTATGGACAAAAAGCTGTTACATACTCCGGAAGGGGTCAGGGACATATACGGAGAAGAATATGCGAAAAAACTGATGGTGGAAACATGGATTCTGGATAAGATAAGATGCTATGGCTACGAAGATATCCAGACGCCTACCTTCGAATTTTTTGATGTATTCTCCAAGGAGGTTGGTACCACGCCTTCCAGAGAACTATATAAGTTTTTCGATAAAGAAGGAGAGACTCTCGTTCTGCGTCCGGATTTCACTCCATCCATAGCGCGCTGTGCTGCGAAGTATTTTATGGATGAGAATGTGCCCATTCGTTTTTGCTATGCAGGTAATACCTTTACAAATACGAACAGCCTGCAAGGCAAGCTTAAAGAGGTAACCCAGATGGGGGCGGAACTCATCGGAGACGCCTCAGTGGAAGCAGATGCAGAGTTGGCCGCCTTAATAATAGAGACCCTCTTAGATACGGGGATCCGTGATTTCCAACTAAGCATCGGAAATGTAGAATACTTCAAAGGAATCTGCATGGAAGCCGGATTGGATGAAGATACGGAGCTTGAGCTTAGGGAATACATTTCCGGCAAAAATTACTTTGGTGCGGAGGAGCTTTTGATAGACCGAAATATTAAGCCTGAATTTCGTGAAGTCCTTTTAAAGGTCACGGACTTGTTCGGCTCTATGGATGCGCTTGCGCAGGCGAAATCTTTTGTACATAACAGCTGCTCCCTTTCAGCCGTTGAGCGCCTTGAGCGGCTGTATGAGGCCCTTTGCTTATACGGCGTGGAGAAATATGTCTCCTTTGATCTCGGCATGCTCAGCAGATATAATTATTATACAGGAGTAATCTTCAAGGCATATACCTACGGAGTAGGAGACGCCATCGTGACAGGCGGGAGATACGATACCCTCCTTGGACGCTTCGGAAAAGAAGCGCCGGCTATCGGCTTTATGATCGTTATCGATGATTTGATGTCCGCTTTAAGCAGGCAGAATATAAGCGTCCATACTCCTCAAAGGGCCGAACTTATAGAATATACCTCCGAAAATTACAAGGAAGCGCTGAAAGCGGCCGGAAAACTTCGAAAAGAAGGGAAAAAGGCTGTCCTTTGTCCCCAGAAAACGAAAGAGGAGGTTGTGCTATGAGTAAAGAGGATAGATATTTGACCTTCGCTTTGGGGAAGGGCAGACTTGCAAATAAAACGTTAGAGCTGCTTGAAGAAATCGGAATTACCTGTGAGGAGATGAAGGACAAGAATTCGAGAAAGCTTGTTTTTGCCAACGAGGAGTTAAAGCTTCGCTTTTTTCTCTCCAAAGGACCGGATGTGCCCACTTATGTGGAGTACGGTGCTGCAGACATCGGTGTAGTTGGAAAAGATACCATCATGGAGGAAAACAGACGTGTTTACGAAGTTCTGGATCTGGGCTTTGGAAAGTGCCGGATGTGCGTATGCGGGCCGGCCGGCGCAAAAGAGCTTCTTCAGCATCACGAGAGAATCCGCGTAGCCAGTAAGTATCCGAATATTGCCAAGGACTATTTTTATAATAAAAAGCATCAGACCGTAGATATCATCAAGCTGAACGGCTCGGTGGAATTAGGCCCTATAGTGAAGCTGTCGGATGTCATCGTGGACATTGTAGAAACCGGATCCACGCTGGATGAGAACGGGCTTCAGGTTCTTGAGGAAATTTGTCCGCTTTCCGCAAGAATGATTGTCAATCAGGTGAGCATGCAGATGGAGACAGAGCGGATCAAGAAGTTAATAAACGATTTGAAGGCATACATTTCGGCAGTTTAAATCTGTTTCCGAGCGTTTATATGGTGAATCGAAAGGATGTGGTTATAGACATGAAAATTTTAAAGCTAACCTCTGAATCAAAAAAAGATTTATTGAATACATTGTTAAAGCGCAGTCCCAATAATTACGGACAGTTCGAATCGGCAGTCTCCGGCATTGTCTCAAGCGTTCGGGAAAGAGGAGACGAAGCAGTATTCGAATACACGAAACGCTTTGATAAATGTGAAATCGACGCTTCCAATATAAGAGTGACGAAAGAGGAGATTAAAGAAGCCTATCAGAAAGTGGATGAAAAGCTGGTGGAGGTAATGAAAAGGGCAGCGGACAACATTCGTGTTTTTCACGAGAAGCAGCTTCACAACAGCTGGATCGACATGAATGAGGATGGTACAATGCTCGGGCAGAAAATAACCCCCATCGAATTTTCCGGGGTATACGTGCCCGGCGGCAAGGCCGCTTATCCCTCCAGTGTACTGATGAACGTCATTCCTGCCAAGGTGGCGGGCGTTAAGAGAATCATCATGACAACGCCTCCGGATGCAGAAGGTAAGGTATACGCCGGGACTTTGGTCGCGGCAGATATCGCAGGCGTGGATGAAATATATAAAGCAGGAGGAGCGCAGGCGATTGCAGCCATGGCCTTTGGTACCGACTCTATTCCCAAGGTGGATAAGATTACCGGCCCCGGTAATATTTATGTGGCTCTCGCCAAAAAAGCCTGCTTTGGCTATGTGAGCATAGACTCTATAGCAGGCCCCAGTGAAATTCTCATTATTGCGGATGAGACGGCGAATCCGCTCTATGTTGCCTCCGATTTATTGTCGCAGGCGGAGCACGACGAAATGGCAAGCGCCATACTTATTACCACGAACGAAGCTCTGGCAAAGGAAGTATCTGCACAGGCTGACCGGTTGGCAGAGGAATTATCCAGAACGGAAATCATCAAAAAATCGCTGGATAATTACGGCTATATTCTTCTTGCGGATACCATGGAGGATGCCATCGGCGCGGCTAACGAAATCGCTTCGGAACATTTGGAAATTTTAACGGCGAATCCCTACGAAATCATGACTAAAATAAATAATGCGGGAGCAATTTTCCTTGGAGAATATTCCTCCGAGCCTTTGGGAGATTATTATGCGGGGCCAAACCATATATTACCCACAAGCGGTACGGCAAAGTTTTTCTCACCTCTTAACGTAGACGACTTCACGAAGAAAACCAGTATCATTTCTTATTCGAAGGAAGCGCTTTCAAAGGTTCATGAGGATATCGAACTGTTTGCCGAAAGTGAGGGCTTGACTGCTCACGCGAACTCGATTAAAGTAAGATTTGAACAATAATGAAGAAAAAAGAAACGGGGGCGAATACTATGGCAAGAAGCACGACGGTAGAACGTAAAACGAAAGAAACCGATATTTCAGTCATCCTGAACCTCGATGGTACAGGAAAAGGCGAAATCCATACGGGAATCGGTTTTTTTGACCATATGCTTGAGGGTTTTTCGAAGCACGGTTTTTTTGATTTGAAAGTAAAGGTAACGGGAGATTTGAACGTAGACGGACACCACACCGTAGAAGACACCGGAATCGTTTTAGGGCAGGCGATAAAGAATGCTCTGGGCGATAAGGTTGGAATCAAGCGCTACGGCTATTTTATCCTTCCTATGGACGACGCGCTGGCGCTTTGTTCTATTGACTTATGCGGTCGACCATACTTTGACTTCGACTGTACATTTACCGCTGAAATGGTTGGAGGGCTGGCCACAGAGCTGGTAAAAGAGTTTTTTTATGCAGTTTCTTATTCTGCCGGAATGAATCTTCACATAAAAATGCTGTCGGGTGAGAATAATCATCATATGATAGAAGCGATGTTCAAATCCTTTGCCAAGGCCCTGGATGAGGCGGTAATGAAAGACGAAAGAATTACGGATGTACTGAGTACTAAGGGCAGTCTGTAGTAAAAAAGGAGCATATACATGAGCGACAATTATAAAAAATTAGTTCCCTGCATTTATTTATATAAAGGCAATGCGGTCAAAAATCTGTCTGATATTACGATTCTTGACACCAATCCGGTGAAGCTTGCCAAGTTTTATAGAGATAACAATGCGGACGAGCTTTTGGTTTTCGATATGTCGAAGGGGGATGCAGAACATGACGAAGCTCTGGATATTATAAAGGAAATATGTCTGAATACGGAGATGCCGGTAACGGGAGCGGGCAATATCCACCGGATGGAGGATATTAAAAAGCTGCTTTATGCCGGTTGTAAGAAGGCAGCCTTAAATTATTCCAAGCCTGAAAATATTGAAATCACGCAGGAAGTATCCTTAAAATTCGGCAAAGAAAAAATTGCTGCGTGCTTTATTGATACACAGGAACTTCTTCGAAACAAGGAAACCATCGAAAACTATGTGGATGAGCTGATTCTTTTGAAGGAAAGCTCCATAAGGGAAAGTGTCCAAAAGTGGGATGGGACGACAAAAATTCTCGTATCCCTGCCTGAGGTTTCCTTGGATAAGCTGATCGAGATCCTTTCTGTGCCTTCAATATGCGGTATTACCGGCCATGCCATCAACGAGAATGCCAAGGAGCTTCCCGCGATCAAATCCCTCTGTCAAGGTAACGGGATTCGCGTGAATGTCTTAGAAGCAGCATTTCAGTGGTCTGATTTCAAGTTGAATTCTGACGGGCATATAACCGTTGTTGTTCAGGATTATAAGACCGATCAAATTCTTATGGTGGCTTATATGAATGAAGAAGCATATAACGCTACTGTTCATACCGGCAAGATGACCTATTACAGCCGCAGCAGGAACGAGTTGTGGGTAAAGGGTGATACAAGCGGTCATTACCAGTATGTCAAATCTCTGACTGCTGACTGCGATATGGACACGATTCTCGCAAAGGTTTCTCAAATCGGAGCGGCCTGTCATACCGGAAGTTATTCCTGTTTTTTCAATGAGATATTGAAGAAGGAATATAACGAAACCAATCCTCTTAAAGTGTTTGAAGCTGTTATGAACGTCATTATGGACAGAAAGGTTCACCCGAAGGAAGGTTCTTATACCAATTATCTGTTCGAGAAGGGAATCGACAAGATACTGAAGAAGCTGGGAGAAGAGGCCACAGAAATAGTCATAGCTTCCAAGAATCCCAATCCTAATGAAATCAAATATGAGATTTCAGATTTTCTCTACCATATGATGGTTCTGATGGCGGAAAAGGGAGTGACCTGGGAAGAAATTACAGAAGAGCTGGCAAAAAGGTAATTTGAAAACAGTTAAAATTTATAATATAATCTAAAAATCTCCGGACTGATATGAGCATATCGGTTCGGAGATTTTTTATTCAACAACGAACAACACATTTTGAGAATTGCCCGTTGTTGAAATTTTATTTATATCTTTATTACAAGCTTTTATATAATTGCAAGTATTACAAAGTTCAAAACGAACAGCGCCGTGCTCACCCAAAGGATCGGATGAATGCTTTTAGCCTCGCCGCGCAGACATTTTACGATACAATAGAAGATGAAGCCCGTTGCAATACCATAGGAAATGCTGTAGCATAAAGCCATGAAGATGCCAGCGAAGAACGCAGGAACCGCTTCGGCCAGATCATCCCATTTGATGCTTGCAAAAGAGGAAAGCATCATAACGCCGACCATAATGAGGGCAGGTGCAGTAGCCTGAGTGGGAACGATGCCGACAACAGGAGCCAAGAAAATGCTGAGCAAGAACATGATTGCCGTTACGAGAGCGGTAAGACCTGTACGTCCTCCCGCACCGATGCCCGCTGCACTTTCCACATAGGTGGTAGTGTTGGAGGTACCGAAAACTGCGCCGATAGAAGTAGCGATGGAGTCTGCGAACAATGCACGATCCATTTTGGACTTAAAGCCGCTGGAACTGTCCATTTCCGCCTGATCTTTCTCGCTGAAAATACCTGTACGGCGTCCCGTACCGATGAATGTTCCTATCGTATCAAAGGTATCAGAAAGGCTGAATGCGAAAATCGTCATGAGAACCAGCGGAAGCTTCGTGATATCCGAAAAAAGAGATAACATTCCTTCTGCACCGAAAGCAGCGCCAAAGGTTGTCCCAAGCTCTGAGAATGAAGTTCCAAGGTTGGAAGCGATGCCGACCTGGCCTAAATCTACGATTCCCATAACCACACCGATTATAGTGGAAAGAATGATACTTACAAAAATAGCTCCCGGAACCTTCTTGATAACGAGTACTACCATTAAAATAAGTGAAATCAAGGAAAGGAGTATCGGAAGAGTATTGAAGGTTGCCAAAGCAGGAACGATACTGGAGTCTGCAATGACCGTTCCGCTATCTAAAACGACATTTTTGCCAGGATCGGAGGTAAAGCTCAGCAATCCGGCATTTTTAATTCCTATGTAAGCGATGAAAATACCGATACCGCCGCCGATAGCGTGCTGAAGACTTACAGGAATTGCTTTAATGATAGATTTACGGATCTTGGTAACCGTAATGATAACATTAATGATACCGCAGATAAATACCATGGCGAGAGCTTGCTGCCATGTGAAGCCCAGACCGAAGCATACGGTATAGGTAAAGAATGCGTTAAGCCCCATTCCCGGTGCCTGCGCATAAGGAACGTTGGCGAAAAGCGCCATAACGAGAGTACCTGCAGCGGAAGCGAAGATGGTTGCGAGAAATACCGCGCCATAAGGAATGCCTGTTTGTGAAAGCATTGCCGGGTTGACGAACAGAATATACGCCATTGCAAAAAATGTAGTAAGTCCGGCCACAACTTCCGTAGGTACGTTGGTGTTGTTCTGTTTCAGTTTGAATAGTTTCTCCATTGTTATTCTCCTTGCTTAAATTGTGTGTTTTCTTTGCAACAATATTCCAGCCTTTGGCATAGTTTATTGTTTGACAGAATATATCGTATACGAATGCGAAAAGAAATGCAATCTTTTTGTTGAGATTTTTTTAAGATTTTTAATATATTTTTAAGATTTCAGATAAAAAAGCAAAAAACCCGTTTTGTGAGTTTTTTGCTCCTTTGCATCTTATCATCGTTTGACAAGGTCAACACGGTCGGATAAGGGTAATCTTTTATAGATAAACTTTTCTTATATTTTATACTTCTTCAAATTTTCTTGGAATGCCTTGATCATGGAATCGAAGACAGAAATCTGTCTGGTCAGCTCGTTGATCTGATCCACATATATAGCTACATTAGAGCTTGCCTCTTCCGTAGAAGCAGAATTCTCCTCGGCAATGGCTGCAAGATTCTGAATGCTTTCGAACAGGGAAGAAATATGATCCGCCTCTTTTTTTAGATCGAGAGATGTCTCAATCATAAGACCTGAAACTCCTTTTAAGTTGTCATTGGAATGATTGGAGGTGGCCACCGCTTCCATAAGGGAGGTGTTCTCTGTCTCCAGAATGGCATACTGGGTATCGATGCCCACAACCACTTCACCTACGCTGGAAACAAAGTTGGTAAGATTATTGTTGATTTCCTCCACCGCGCTGTTGGTTTCTTCAGAAAGCTTGCGGACCTCCTCGGCAACAACGGTGAATCCTCTTCCGGCTTCTCCGGCTCTGGCTGCTTCGATAGAAGCGTTCAAAGCGAGAAGATTAATCTGCTTCGCGATACCGGAAACAATAGATACGATTTCCGTAATGTTAGCAGCGTTATTTTGGAGTTCATTGCTGTTATCCTTTATCTTACCAAATTTATCCAATACCTGATTGATTTGTTCCGCAGTATTTTTTACGTTAAGGAAACTGTTTTCGATGCTGTTCACCGCATTTTCGATTTCAGATTTATTCTTCTGGCTTTCGTCGGAGATACGAGTAATGTTGCCGATGCTTTCGTTCAATACGGAAACAACGTTCTCCGTATCCTCTGCCTGCGTCGTCGCCGCTACGGCAACCTCATCCAGAACATCGGTAATATCATTGGAGGTGGACTGCATGGTGGAAGCGATGCCGGAAAGCGAGTTATTGAAGGTGTACATCTCGTCCACGATAGCGTTGAATTCGATAAAATCCTTCTGAACCACAGCCTTTAAGTCGTTAATAATTTCCATGAGCTTTTCGTTCTCATCCATAGAATGGAGCTCTACGTTTTCCGAAAATGTTCTGTCAGCCAAGTTATGAAGCTCCGATGCAATCAGCCTTGCAGGTCTGCCGGTAATATAAGAAGAAATCAGACAGATTACACAGGTGGAAACTGCAAGTATTGCAGACTTTGCCGGGTCTCCAAAGAGCACGAAGCCGACAGCACCAATTAAAATCGTGTTGAGTAAAGCAAGCTTTTGAGAGCTTCGTTTCAAAAAACCGAGGGAGAGTATCTGATTAAAGCGGAAATTCTTTGTATACTGTATTTCCTTTTCGAAGGTCAGCTTCAAATGAATCTCGTCAGCAGACTTGTTTAGAATCTCTGTCTTAATATCTTCCTTGAAGTAGTTGGAAACGCCTTTTAACAAACCTACCAGATAGTCGCCCATTCCACGCTTGGAGCGATATATGAAAAGAGTTTCTCTGGAAGAGACAGGCTGCAGATCCAAAATAGGAGGAACAGCGCCCTTAAAGCGGCGCATAACGATAATATGTACGTCATTCATGGATTTTAAAAACTGATAAGCGCCTTCGTGCCGGAAGAAGCCGGGATAAATGCGGCTGAACGTCTTAATATTTTCCTCACCCATAAGACCCCATATTTCCTGATGATTTTTCCCAACACTGTTGCCAATCGTGTCTACGAGCCCAAGAGCAACATCATCGGCAACGTCTTCGATGGGAGTAAAAATATGGTCGGAGGATAAGTGGTAGTGCTCTAATGCGCTGTTAACAACTTGATCGCCAAAGAGTTTGCGGCAGGATTCCATCCATGTAGAAACTACAGTACCTTTCATAATACATCTCTCCTTTGTTATTTCTTCGTATTTCTTTCTATATTTAATAATTAAAAACGATCATGGTATTGCTGTATGATTTGAATTTATTTTACTATAGAAAGGAGAAAATATCAAAGAATATTTTGTTTAACCGACAGATGATTTAAGAAGATATTTCAGGCTCATAAATGAAGTGAATATTCCATATATTGTTACAAAGATTTTTGGGGAAAAATATATGCGGCTTAAACAATTGGTTCATAAGAAGGTAATCTTAGCGCTGCTATTTTTAATTTCAATGTTTTTTATCGGAAGAGCGCTCGGTTATGTGAAGGAGAAGGTAATACCGGCCTCGACAGGTTTTGCAGAATGTGAGAACTGGGGACTTGGCGGATATGGGGACGAGACACAGCCTACAGGAATAGCTTCCGCGGAGGAATTGAAGAAGTATGATACATACTTCGTAGGAGATAAGGGGGAAAAGGTTATTTATCTTACTTTTGACGCCGGGTATGAAAACGGGAATACTGCACCTATTCTGGATGCGTTGAAAAAACATAACGCACCGGCTACTTTTTTTATCGTAGGCCACTATTTGGAGTCAGCTCCCGAACTGGTGAAGCGAATGGTAACCGAGGGGCATTGCGTCGGGAATCATACTTATCATCATCTGGATATGTCTAAGATCTCGGATATGGATTCCTTTCGGAAGGAAATGGATGGGGTTGCTGATTTGTTTCAGCAGATAACCGGGAAAGAGCTTAGTATGTATTACAGGCCACCGCAGGGAAAGTATAGCGTTGAAAATTTAAAGATGGCGAAGGAACTGGGGTATAAGACTTTTTTCTGGAGTCTGGCCTATGTAGACTGGTATCAGGATAAGCAGCCCACGAAGGAAGAAGCTTTTTCAAAACTGGTAGGGCGAATCCATCCGGGGGCTATCGTTCTGATGCATAGCACTTCACAGACGAACGGGGAGATTCTGGATGAGCTTCTGACGAAGTGGGAGGCGATGGGGTATACCTTTAAGCCTTTGTCGGATTTATACGAATAAGAATAATTCGTTTTTTTTCTGCATAGTCTTTGTTAAGTAACTGGTTAGGACGAAGCTGCATGGGTAATATTTCTAGCGATCAAAAACTACAATTAGTCCAGATGATACGCACAGAAAGCAAGGATAATAGAATGAGGATGAGGAGTAGGGAAAGGATGCTGTACGGAACGGATATGAAATATGAGCAGGAGGAACTGCCGCTGTATGCCAAAGGGTATTACGGCGATTATAAGGATAATAAGGATTATGAGCTTCAGGCTTTGGAAAATGGCAGGGAGAATGCGGTCCACACTTCCTTTTCCTCCTTCAGACTGCGGCTGGTTATCGCCGTCTTGCTTTTTGCGGGCTTTTTATTCCTAGACGCCGAGGAAGGGAACATCGCAGGCATTAGTACAAATCAGATGAAGGAAGAGATAAATAAGGATTTCGATACGGGGCTGGATGAAGTAGTATTTGATTTTGAACATAATTTCCCTTATACTCTATTTAATGATGTGAAATAATATCAATGAGTAGAGAACACTCATAATGAGTAAAGGACACTCATAAAGAGATAGGAGTATTATGAGCAAGCTTGCGTTAAAAGATGAAATACTGCTGCAGGTGGAGAAGCCGGCCCGCTATATCGGCAACGAAGTAAATGCGGTGGTAAAAGATAAGAATACGGTATCCGTCCGTATGGCGATGTGCTTTCCGGATATATATGAAATCGGCATGTCGCATTTGGGAATCCAGATTTTGTACGATATGTTGAACAGCTTTGAGGACGTATGGTGTGAAAGGGTTTATTCCCCATGGGTCGATTTGGATAAAATTATGAGGGAGGAACATATCCCTCTTTTTGCGTTGGAATCTCAGGAACCGGTAAAAAATATGGATTTTCTCGGAATCACTATTCAGTATGAGATGTGCTATACGAATATTTTGCAGATCCTCGACCTATCCCAGATCCCCCTTTCAGCAAAGGACAGGACCTTAGACCATCCCATCGTAATAGGAGGAGGACCCTGCACCTATAATCCCGAACCGATTGCTGAGTTTTTCGACATGTTTTATATCGGTGAAGGGGAGACCAGGTACCGGGAACTCATAGATTTATATAAAGATTCCAGAGAGAAGGGCGAAAGCCGTATAGAATTCTTGAGAAGGGCGGCCAGGCTTTCCGGTATTTATGTGCCGATGTTCTATGAAGTCGATTATAAAGAGGATGGTACGATTCTTGAAATGAAACCAACGGAGGAAGGAATACCCGAAACCGTGAAGAAGGAAATCGAAATGGCGGTTTCCGATACCTTTTATCCGATGAAACCCGTAGTTCCTTTTATTAAGGCGACCCAGGACAGGGTGGTCTTAGAAATCCAACGGGGATGTATCAGGGGATGCCGATTCTGTCAGGCAGGACAACTTTACCGTCCGGTGCGGGAACGCGATGTGGACGTGCTGAAGGGCTACGCGGTAGAAATGTTAAAAAATACCGGACATGAAGAAATTTCATTAAGCTCTCTAAGCTCCAGCGATTATTCCAAGCTTCCCGAGCTGATCGATTTCCTCATCGAGGAGTGCGGAAAAAAATATATCAACATTTCCCTGCCGTCCCTTCGCATCGACGCTTTTTCTCTGGATGTGATGAGTAAGGTTCAGGATATAAGAAAGAGCAGCCTGACTTTTGCCCCTGAAGCAGGAAGTCAAAGGCTTAGAGACGTTATCAACAAGGGGTTGACCGAGGAAGTCATTCTGAAAGGATCAGCTTTGGCCTTCGAGGGAGGCTGGACAAGAGTAAAGCTTTATTTCATGCTTGGACTTCCTACGGAAACAGAGGAAGATATAAGAGGCATTGCCGATCTATCCAACAAAATAGCCGCCACATTTTTCGAAATAGTTCCCAAAGAGGAGCGAAAAAATGGCAGGGTGCAGATCGTTACCAGCACCTCCTTTTTTATCCCCAAGCCCTTTACCCCCTTTCAGTGGGCGAGGATGTGTACTAAGGAGGAGTTCATTGAAAAGGCTTATCTTACCCGCAGTTCCATCAGGGAACAGCTCAATCAAAAGAGCATCAAATATAACTGGCACGAAGCGGATGTAAGCGTTATGGAGGGGGTTTTTGCCAGAGGAGACAGAAAAATTGCTGCCGTCATCCGCAGGGCTTACGAAAAAGGCTGCCTCTTTGATTCGTGGAGCGAATATTTCCATAATGACGTGTGGATGGAGACCTTTAAGGAGTGTGGTATAAACATTGATTTTTATACTACGAGGGAACGTTCCTTCGATGAAGTATTTCCTTGGGATTTCATCGACTGCGGCGTAACCAAAAGCTTTCTGAAAAGAGAATGGGACAAGGCGGTGGAGGAAACGATATCGCCCAACTGCCGGATGCAGTGTCTCGGATGCGGTGCTGCCGTATTCGGAGGAGGTGTGTGCTATGAAAGTAAGAATTAAATTCGCCAAATCCGGCGTCATGCGTTTTATCGGCCATTTGGACGTGATGAGGTATTTCCAGAAGGCTATCCGCCGCGCGGGCATTGATGTTGCATATTCGGGTGGCTTCAGCCCTCATCAAATCATGTCCTTTGCGGCTCCCTTAGGAGTAGGCTTGACAAGCAATGGGGAATATATGGATATTGAAGTAGTTTCCTCTGCCTCTTCCGGGGAGCTTAAGGACAGCCTGAATAAAGCCATGGTCCCCGGAATGGAAATCATAAGCGTCACTAAGCTGCCCGACGACGCCATGAACGCCATGGCCAGCGTTGCTGCTGCGGAATATATCGTGAGATTCAGAGAGGGGTATGAGCCCGATTTCGATTGGGAAGAGCAGGTGGAAGTATTTTATTCCAGAACATCCATCCCGGTTACAAAGAAAACGAAAAAGAGTGAAATAGAAATGGATATCAAGCCATCTATCTATGCCTTGGAAGCTGTTAAAGACAAAAACGGCCGAGGAGCCATACGTATGATGGTGGACGCCAGCAGCTCGGGCAATATCAAGCCCGGTCTGGTCATCGAAGCCTTTTTAACGGAAAACGGCGATACGCTTTCCGATTTCTCACTGGAAATAACGAGGGAGGATACCTTTACAAATACAGGAACGGAAGATTGTCCGGCATTTATCCCATTGGACACGGTAGGTAAAGAATTTTAATGAATGATAAGAAATATGTCATAATAAAAAGAAACAATCAAATAATATCTCTGCTTTTTCATGGCAATCGTCTGCTTTCTGTGAATGCCGAGAAAGAAGAGGGCAGTTTTGTAGGCAATATATATGTGGCAAAGGTGAAAAACATATCCGCCAATATCAATGCGGCCTTTGTGGAATCAGAGCCGGGCTTACCCTGTTTTCTCGCCCTGAACGAAGCAAAAAGCCCCATCCTTACCAATAGGCGTTACGATGGGAGGATTCTTGCCGGAGATGATATTGTGGTGCAGATAAACAAGGATGCGGTGAAGACAAAACAGCCTGTCGCCACATGCGCCCTTTCCTTAAGCGGAAAATACTGCGTCGTATCCATGGGAAAGCCGGGAATCGCATATTCCTCCAAGCTGTCGGCTAAGGCTAAAGCGAGAATCGGAGAGGCTCTGAAAGAAGAGTTTGCATTGCTTCCAAAAGGTATCGGAACTGTTGTCCGCACGAACGCTAAAGAGCTTGAGGATTATTCTCCCCTGCTGGAGGAATGGAAGGACTTAACAGCGCAGCTTAAGGAGCTGGCGGAAATGTCCATTCATAGAACAAGCTATTCCCTGCTTTATAAAAAGCCTTCGGATTACCTCCTTCGGCTTCGGGATACCTATGCAGGGCAATACGAAGAAATCGTAACGGATGATAAGGACATTTATGAAGAGGTGACAGAATATTCCCGTCTGCATCCGGCCTTTCGTATATGTGGAGCAAGGCTATATAAGGACGAACTTCTCCCCCTTCACAAGCTGTACTCCGTGGACACTCGTTTAAAGGAGGCACTGGATAGGAAAGTATGGCTTAAATCCGGCGGTTACCTTATCATCGAGCCTACCGAAGCCCTGACGGTAATCGACGTAAATACCGGAAAAGTGAGCACGAAAAAAGAGGATGAAGAAACCTTTTTTCGCATTAACATGGAAGCTGCCGGGGAAATAGCATTTCAACTCACCCTTCGAAACATATCGGGCATCGTCGTAGTCGACTTTATCAATATGCGAAAGCGGGAACATAGCGACAGGCTAATGGCACATTTCGGCGATTTGCTAAAAAAAGACCCGGTGAAGACCAGTCTAGTGGATATGACCGTTCTTGGGCTGGTGGAAATCACCCGTATGAAAATAAACAAACCTTTGAAGGAACAGCTTTCACAGCTTTAAATCAGGACCGAAACTGCAGCAAGTTCGGTATTAAGAGGAAGATAATACATGAAAATCATTAAAATGGAAAAAGTAAAAGACGGTAAATATTTAAAAAATTATGAGCTTACCTATCTCAACAAGGCCGGTCGCGAGAAAAAATACGAAATAGTCAGCCGCAAGGAATTAGGCAGTGTGGAGGACATAGGCAGCAACGTGAGCGGATTGTCCATCGTTGCCGTAAAGGAAGGAAAGCTTCTTTTATTGAAGGAATTCCGCATGGGTATCAACAAGAGCATTTATAATCTCTGTGCCGGAATGCTGGAGGACGGAGAAACTGTAGAGGAGTGCATCGCCAGAGAACTGTTTGAGGAAACCGGACTTGGCGTAAAGCGAATTATCAATATTCTTCCTGCCTCCTACGCTGCCGTAGCCATTTCGGATATGAAGACGCACATCGTATTCGTGGAAGCGCAAGGCAGGTTCGAGGATCACAGCTCGGATAACGAAATGATCGAAGCGGGCTTTTATACGAAGGCGGAGGTAGAACAACTTATGAAAACAGAGGAATTCAGCTCCAGAGCACAGGTTATTGCCTACTTTTTCACTAAAGTGCTAGATTTTTCAAATTTCTGACATTTTAAAAATGATTGATATTTTTAAAATGTCTTGACATCAGGAAAATGGAATGATAAACTAACGAAGTATGCCGCATAGATAGGCTCAAAGTGTGTCCTTTTTTGAGGAGGCCGCCGACCCTAGCGAGTAAATTATTAGGAGGTGCAATATGTACGCAATTATTGCCACAGGTGGAAAACAGTATAAGGTTTCCGAAGGTGACGTAATCAGAGTTGAGAAACTCGATATGGAGCCGGGAAGTGCTGTAACATTTGATCAGGTTGTCGCTATCAGCGATAATGGGCTTAAGGTTGCCGGTGACGTAGCTAATTCCACCGTAACTGCAACAGTAATGGAGCAGGGAAGAGGAAAGAAAGTTATCGTTTACAAGTATAAGAGAAAAACCGGTTATCATAAGAAAAATGGTCATAGACAAGCATACACTCAGGTTAAGATCGATAAAATTAACGCGTAATGCTTTATGACAACGGTTATTGTTAAAAAAAACGTAAATGGAGAATATAAGGGATTTACCTGCAAGGGACATTCTGACTTCGCAAGAAACGGCAAAGACATTGTATGTGCTGCTGTATCCATGCTGGTCATCAATACCATCAATTCGATGGAAGAGCTGGCTAAGGAGGATATGGATGTTTCTTCCGATGAAGAGTCAGGCTATATCGACTGCCTTTTTAAGGGAGGTTTGTCCGAAAAAGGAAAGCTCCTTATGGATTCCATGATACTTGGACTGTCGGACGTTGAAAAACGGTATGGCAAAAAGTATGTATCACTTAAATTCAAGGAGGTGTAAAACCATGTTAAATATGAACCTTCAATTTTTCGCTCACAAAAAGGGTGTTGGTTCTACCAAGAACGGTAGAGATTCCGAATCCAAAAGACTTGGTGCGAAAAGAGCTGACGGACAATTCGTAAAAGCAGGAAATATTCTGTACAGACAGCGCGGAACTAAGATTCATCCCGGCGTAAACGTAGGTAGAGGCGGAGATGACACATTATTCGCATTAGTGGACGGTGTACTTAGATTTGAAAGAAAAGGAAGAGATAAAAAACAAGCTTCCGTATATCCTGTCGAAAAATAACGAACGAATCGGGCTTCAAACATATTGAGTGTTTGAAGCCTGTTTTATCATTCAGAGGTGGAATACAATGTTTGCAGATAGAGCAAAAATATATATAAAGAGCGGAAAGGGCGGAGATGGACACGTTTCCTTTCGAAGAGAAAAATATGTTCCTAACGGAGGGCCGGACGGCGGAGACGGCGGAGACGGCGGAAGTGTAATCTTCGAGGTGGATGAAGGTCTTAATACCCTTACCGATTTCAGGCACATTCGCAAATACAGCGCCGAAAACGGCGAAGAAGGCGGAAAGAAAAACTGCCGCGGCAAAAATGGACAGGATATCATCATTAAGATTCCTCACGGCACTGTCATCAAGGAAGCCCAGAGCGGAAAAGTCATCACGGATATGTCTGGAGACAATAGACGTATCGTCCTATTAAAAGGGGGACGGGGCGGAAACGGAAATCAGCATTATGCTACCAGCACGATGCAGGTTCCTAAGTATGCGCAGCCTGGACAGGCTGCTTTGGAATTAGAACTGCAGTTAGAGCTGAAGGTCATTGCAGATGTGGGGCTTGTAGGATTTCCCAACGTAGGAAAATCCACCTTTTTAGCGAGAGTGACAAATGCCCGGCCGAAGATTGCCAACTATCATTTTACTACGTTAAATCCCAATCTGGGTGTCGTGGATCTTGAGGATGCGAAGGGCTTTGTCATCGCCGATATTCCGGGACTCATAGAAGGAGCCTCCGAGGGAATAGGGTTGGGGCATGAATTTCTCCGTCACATCGAGAGAACCAAACTTATTATTCATATCGTTGATGCCGCATCTACCGAGGGCAGAGATCCGGTAGCCGATATTTATGCTATCGACAAGGAATTGGACGCCTACAATCCTGAAATCGCCAAGCGTCCGCAGGTCATCGCCGCTAACAAAATAGATATGCTTTACGATGAGGATGCCTTAGATAAGATTAAGAATGAATTCGAGCCCAAGGGTATAAAGGTATTTCCTATTTCCGCCATAAGCGGAGAAGGTGTAAGAGAACTCTTATACTATGTGAATAATCTCCTCACTCAAATGGACGATAAGCCTGTGGTTTTCGAGCAGGAATATTTCCCCGAGTTCCAGACGACTTCCGGAAACGACCCATATACGGTGGTTTATGATGAGGATGCGGATGAATATGTAGTAGAAGGTCCCCGTATCGAGAAAATGTTAGGTTATACCAACCTGGAATCCGAAAAAGGTTTTACCTTCTTCCAGAATTTCTTAAAGGAAAATGGAATTCTTGAAGAGTTAGAAACGCTTGGCATTAAAGAAGGCGATACCGTCCGCATGTATGGACTTTCCTTCGATTATTACAAATAGATTAGGAGAAATTTATTATGACAAGCAAACAAAGAAGCTATTTGAAAAGCCTTGCGAGCAATATCGACCCTATATTTCAAATCGGCAAGTCCGGCTTGTCGCCCGAGGTAACGGAGGCGGTAGCGGAAGCCTTCAATACGAGAGAGCTTATTAAGGTTGCCGTATTGAAAAACTGCATGGATGAACCGAAGTCACTTGCCGAGGTTCTTGCAGAACGTACCAAGTCTCAAGTGGTCCAGGTGATCGGCAAGAAAATAGTACTATATAAAGAAAGCAAAGAGCACAAAAAAATTATTCTGCCTTCATGACTTAACGTATGAAAGGAGATGCTGTTTTTATGAAAAACCGCACAAAAAGAACCGGAATTATGGGGGGCACCTTCAATCCTATCCATATAGGCCATCTATTGCTTGCCGAAACAGCAAAGGAAGAGCTCGGGCTTAACGAAGTACTCTTTATACCGAGCGGATGCTCTTATATGAAAGAAGAAACGGATGTAGCGGATAAGCGGATGCGCCTTGATATGACAAGGCTTGCCATTGAGGACAACCCCTTCTTTAGGTTGTCTGCTATAGAGGTGGAGAGGGAAGGGAATACCTACACCTATGAAACCCTCCTTCTTTTACGGAAAGAGGAGCCGGATACCGAGTTTTATTTCATAGTGGGAGCGGACAGCCTGTTTCACATAGAAAACTGGAGAGAACCTCAGATCATTTTCGGAAGCTGCACGATACTTGCAGCAATACGGGATGATAAGGGCCGTCAGGAGCTTACGGAGCAAATCGAGTACCTGACGAAGAAATATGCCGCCTGCATCCTTCCTCTTCCAATGAAGGAAATTCCCATTTCCTCTACCGATATTCGCTGCAGGAGGAAAGAAAAGCGCTCTGTCCGTTATCTGGTTCCTGATAAAGTGATTGCTTACATGGATGAGAATCGTTTATACTATAAATAAAATAGAGGAAAATCCACCTAAGACAATGGAGGTTGAAATGGATGCGATCTAAGTCTTCCAATATAAAGAAAATTCGAAGAGCCATGGAAAGAACCTTGGATGATAAGCGCTTCGAGCACACCTTAGGAGTCGCCTATACGGCGGCGGCCTTAGCTATGCGCTACGACGCCGACATAATAAAGGCACAGACGGCTGGAATGCTTCACGACTGTGCAAAATGTTTAAGCAATGAAAAGAGACTGTCTATATGCGAAAAGCATAATATCAGTGTAAACGATATCGAGAGGAACAATCCTTTTTTGCTGCATGCGAAGGTAGGAAGCTATATCGCTATGCAGAAATATAATATTCGCGATACGGATACGATAAACGCCATTTTAAACCACACTACCGGACGGCCTGACATGTCTCTTTTGGAAAAGATTGTGTATGTATCCGATTATATCGAGCCGGGCAGAAAGCAAGCTCCTAATCTGTCGGAAATCAGAAGGCTGGCATTTGTCGATTTGGACGAGGCGCTGCTTCGTATTTTGGGAGATACCCTCATTTATTTAAATACCATTGACGGAGAAATCGACCCGATGACACAGAAGACTTATGACTTTTATAAAAATCGGGCAGAAATGAATAAAAAGGAAGGAAATCTGAATGAATAAAGAAGAATCCAAGAAAATGACAAAACTCGCCATCGAGGCGTTAGAGGATAAAAAAGCGGAAGATATCCGCGTCATCGATATCAGTGAGGTATCTATCATCGCCGATTATTTCATCATCGCGAGCGGTACAAACAGAAGCCAGATACAAGCTCTTTCCGACAACGTAGAGGAAAAGCTTAGCAGAGCAGGACTTAACCTTAAGCAAATAGAAGGATACGATACCGCTAACTGGGTACTGCTTGATTTCGGCGACATCATCGTGCATGTTTTCGATAAGGAAAACCGCCTTTTTTACGACTTAGAGCGTATTTGGCGCGATGGAAAGCGGATAAGCTTATCAGAAGTGACGGAAAGCTGAGAATTATAAATAAGGATTGAACAACAATGAAAAGATTCATAGGAGATAAAAAGTTTTACATGATGGTATTGGCAATCGCCATACCTATTATGATTCAGAACGGAATTACAAACTTTGTCAGTATGCTTGACAATATTATGGTCGGGCGAATAGGGACGGAACAAATGTCCGGCGTGGCAATAGTCAATCAGCTCATATTCGTATTCAATATCTGCATCTTCGGAGGCGTCTCCGGTGCAGGTATTTTTACGGCCCAATTTTTCGGAAGCGGCGATCATAAAGGGGTGCGGGATACCTTCCGCATAAAGATTCTGATCAGTTTAGGAATAACAGTTATAGGTCTTGCCGTATTTTCACTTTACGGTGAGCGCTTAATTGGTCTCTATCTGCATGAGACAAATGATTCCGGGGCCGTTAACGCCACGCTAATATATGCGAAGCAGTATTTGCGCATTATGATGTTGGAAATAGTGCCTTTCGCCTTCGTTCAGGCATATGCTTCCACTCTGCGCGAAACAGGAGAAACGGTTATTCCGATGAAAGCAGGTATTGCTGCAGTGTTTGTCAATCTCATTTTGAATTACATATTGATTTATGGTAAATTCGGGGCGCCTGCTCTGGGAGTGGAGGGCGCCGCAATCGCCACCACCATTGCACGCTTTGTGGAATTCGGAATCATTGCCGGTTGGACGTATAAGCACCGAGAAATGTACCAGTTTATCAAGGGTGCATACCGAAGCTTCCATATACCTGCACAGCTTATAGGAAAAGTTGCTGTATTTGGAACGCCTCTTATGGTCAACGAGATTCTCTGGGCCAGCGGCCAGGCGATGCTTACTCAATGCTATTCGGTACGGGGGCTTTCCGTGGTAGCGGCATTTAATATTTCCTCTACCATATCCAATGTGTTCAATGTGGTATTCATTGCCATGGGAAGTTCTGTAGGCATCATTGTCGGACAGTTGCTGGGGGCCGGCAAGATGGAAGAAGCGAAGGATACGGACAGAAAACTCATATTTTTCTCCGTAGTAAGTTGTGTGGGAATCGGTCTGCTCATGTCCCTTTTTGCACCATTTTTCCCTATGATATACAATACAACGACGGAAATACGCCAGCTTGCTACCCGTTTTATCGTTGTCGCATCCTTGTGCATGCCCTTATACGCCTTTATGCATGCCACCTATTTCACCCTGCGCTCCGGAGGAAAAACATGGATCACTTTCTTTTTCGACAGCGTATACGTATGGGTAGTTAATATCCCCCTGGCTTTCGTGTTGACAAGGTATACCGGTCTCTATATCATAACGTTGTATCTTATCTGTCAGCTCGTCGACATTATCAAGTGCATCATCGGTTTTGTTCTTGTTAAAAAAGGGGTCTGGATGCAGAAGATAATCGAAGTTGAAAAATAAAGCTCCATATGTAAAACGGTGCTTCCCCAAAAAGAAGCACCGTTTTTTCTAAGCAATTTTGCTGATTTAATCTCTCCTTGTTCCTCCGACATACATATAAAAGGTAATGAGATATAAACCACAGATTCCGACCAAAGCATATATGATTCTTGATATCCAAGACATACTGCCGAATATAAGGGCAACTAAATCGAAATTGAAAAAACCGATGAGCCCCCAGTTGATCGCTCCTATAATAACAATAGTCAAAGCGATGCAATCTAGTACTTTATTATTCATGATGAGACCTCCATTCAAGAATTTTTTTGTATCGGTTTTATTTTCCCCATTCGCTTTTCTTTTATGTATATTAATGCAAACTTTTCCGCGTATTTTGTTTAATTTACATAAAATGTATAAAATAACATTGACAAAAATTTTTATTCAGAGTAAGATTATTCGAAAATGATAGTATACTAGTATACATTCAAAAAATATTTTTGAGGAGGAAAAAATATGAAAAGGTTTATGAGTATTGCAATGGCTTCGGCTATGGTTATGACTTTGCTTGCCGGTTGTGGAAGTACGGCATCGGAAGGTACGGATGCTGCGACGGATACGGATACGACAGCTGCTGAGAGTACGGAAGCGGCAGAAGAGAATACGACAGCTGCTGAGAGTACGGAAGAGAGCGCCTCAGGCGGTGTATTTAAAATCGGTGGAATTGGCCCCACCACAGGAGGAGCCGCCGTATACGGTATGGCTGTACAGAATGCGGCTCAGCTCGCAGTGGATGAAATAAATGCTGCCGGAGGTATAGGCGGCTATCAGATAGAATTCAAGTTCGAGGACGATGAGAATGATCCCGAGAAATCTGTAAATGCATATAATACACTGAAAGACTGGAATATGCAGATACTTATGGGAACGGTTACCAGCGGATGCTGCGTGGCTGTCGTTGAAAAGACCTCAGCCGACAATATGTTCCAGTTAACTCCTTCCGGATCTTCAATAGAAGCGATCAAGTATGACAATGCGTTCCGCGTATGCTTCTCCGACCCGAACCAAGGTATGGCTTCCGCTAAATATATCGGCGAGAATGCGGTAGCGACAAAGGTTGCAGTTATCTATGACAGCTCCGATATTTATTCTTCTGGAATTTATCAGAAATTCGTATCCGAAGCAGCAAGTCAGTCTTTTGAAATAGTTTCCGCAGAAGCTTTCACAGCGGACAGCAAGACTGATTTCTCCGTACAGCTTCAGAAAGCCAAGGACAGCGGAGCAGAGCTTGTATTCCTGCCCATATATTATACAGAAGCATCCTTGATTCTTTCCCAGGCTGCCTCGATGAATTATGCACCTACTTTCTTCGGCTGCGACGGCTTGGACGGCATCCTCGATGTTGAAAACTTCGATACTTCTCTGGCTGAGGGCGTTATGCTCCTTACACCTTTTGCGGCAGATGCTGAGGATGAGCTGACACAGAATTTCGTAGCAGCTTTCAAAGAAAAATTCGGGGATACCCCGAACCAGTTCGCTGCAGATGCTTATGATGCAATTTATGCAATCAAGGCGGCGGCAGAAAAAGCAGGGCTCACTCCCGATATGGATGCGTCTGCAATATGCGACG